>CAZCFO010000011.1:0-9879 GCA_964497975.1 uncultured Candidatus Peribacteria bacterium | reverse complement strand
CCAGTGCGCCGGCGTGGTCTTCAAGAACCAGCAGACGCTGCCCGTCAGCAGCTCCTCCTCCAGCAGCTCCGTCGCGAATGCCAACACCGGCTGCATCCGCGTCAACAAGCAGGTGCTCAACAGCGCGGGCGCGCCCATGAGCTCCAACGAGCAGTTCAGTTTCTGGCTCGACGGCAACCAGGGCATCACCCAGAGCATCAACGGCAACGGCTCCGTGGTCTTCCAGAACATCGCCGCCCCCGGCATGCACCAGATCAACGAGTTCGCCAAAGCGGGCTGGATCCAGCAGTCCGTCTCGCCGCAGAACGGCGACGTGATGGTCTACCCCGGATCCACCTGCGCCGACGTGAACTTTGTGAACAGGCAGGCCCCTTAACCAGTCATGCTCTCATTCTGTTCTTGATTCCCACGCCGACTCTTTCCACACTGGAGGGGTTGGCGTGGGAAAATGCCTCCTTATTATGACTGCGTGTGAAGTTGCTCACGGATTCAGTATCGCCTTTGTATGCAAGGGGCCTCCCCCCAATGGTCTCCACATGCGGAATGCGGCTGTCCTTGCGCGTGGAATGGCAGAGATTGTGGACGATGCTGTCGCGACCCGCATCGTCACCGAAAGCGGCCGTCAAGGAAATGCCAGAAGCATGATCACGGTGATGCAGATGGGGGTCGCAGAGAATACTCGTTTCCAGATCCTCCTGGAGGGCGATTATGAGGCGATCATGATGATCGCCGAAAAGGTAAGAAAATTCCTCGAGTATTACATCAATTTGGCACAGGAAGAGAGCGTACAGAGCGTATAAAATCATTTGACCCCCGTCTGGATCCCTTTACAATCCTCCCATCCCGCAGTGGCTTCCGATTGTGTTGTGAGTGCTGGGGAAACGTTCGTTCGTCGATGCTCTTCGTTCGTTCATGCGCGTGCATGACGTCCAAGCACTGCAGCCGCGAGCACTCACTTTCTCCCTCCTTTCTTATGGCAAAGAAGCCCGAGAAGAAAATCAAGAAGCCCGCGAAGCCCGCTTCGGCGAAAAAGCCGGCTGCCAAGCCGATGCTCAAGAAGCCGGAGGTGAAGAAGTTCGACCAGAAGAGGGGAGGCATGAAGATGCCGGTGCAGGAGGACATCCTCAAGCCGCTCAAGAAGATCAACGTCCCCAAGAAGCCGTACCAGATGCACGTGGAGCAGGAGGTCCTGCCGCAGGTGCACCCGCACGTGATCCCCACCCCGGGACGCACCCCCGCGGTCTTCGAGCGCCTGCCCGAAACGCTGCAGCCCAAGAAGATCGAAATGAAGCGCATCACGCTCGTCGAGGACGAAGACAACTCGCACGTGCCCTCGCTCATCGAAATGCAGATCCTCAGCTACAAGTGGTTCCTCACCGAAGGCCTCAAGGAACTGCTCGAGGAAATCACGCCGATCACCGACTTCTCGGGCAAGAAGCTCGAACTCCGGATTCTCGGCCACACGTTCGACCCCGCCAAGTACGACCCCGACACCTGCAAGCGCCGCAACCTGAGCTACGAGGCCGCCATGAAGGGCTACGTCCAGCTCATCAACCGCGAGACCGGTGAAATCAAGGAGCAGGACGTGTTCCTCGGCTCCATCCCGCTCATGACCGATTCCGGCACGTTCATCGTCGACGGCATCGAGCGCGTGGTCGTCCACCAGCTCGTCCGCTCGCCGGGAGTGTTCTTCAGCAAAATGCCCGATCATCCGCGCTACCACGCGGCCAAGATCATCCCCAAGCGCGGCGTGTGGCTCGAAATCGAAACGGACCGCCGCGGCATCATCAGCTGCAAGATCGACCGCAAGCGCAAGATCCCCATCACCCAGCTCCTCCGCGTCTTCGGCTACCAGTCCGACGGCCAGATCATCGACCTCTTCAAGGACGTCACCAGCGCCGAGCACGATTACATCCTCACGACGCTCGAGAAGGACCCCGTCCGCACCGTCGAGGAGGCGTACCAGAGCGTCTACCGCAAGATCCGCCCCGGCGATCTCGCGACGCCCGAGAACGCCAAGCAGCTCATCGACTCGCTCTTCTTCGACTTCAAGAAGTACGACATGGGCAGTATCGCCCGGTACAAACTGAACCGCCGGTTCAACCTCAAGACCCCCAGTGACGAGCAGCACCGCGTCTTCCAGGTCGCGGACTTCATCGAAATCCTCAAGGAACTCGTCCGCCTCAACAACGGCGTGGGCGTGGCCGATGACATCGACCACCTCAGCAACCGCCGCGTCCGCTCCGTCGGCGAGCTCGTGCAGAACAAGTACCGCGTGGGTCTCGTCCGCACCGAGCGCATCGTCAAGGACCGCATGACCGTCATGGACCTTGAAACCGTGACGCCCACCCAGCTCATCAACTGCCGTCCGATCACGGCCGCGATGCGCGAATTCTTCGCATCGTCGCAGCTCTCCCAGTTCATGGACCAGACCAACCCGCTCGCGGAGCTCGCCCACAAGCGACGCCTCTCCGCGATGGGTCCCGGCGGCCTTAGCCGCGAGCGCGCGAGCTTCGACGTCCGCGACGTGCACACGTCCCATTACGGTCGCATCTGTCCGATCGCGACTCCCGAAGGTCCGAACATCGGTCTCGTCGTCCACCTCGCCGGGTTCGCCCGCGTCAACGAGTACGGATTCCTCGAGACGCCGTACCGCGAAGTGAAGCACACGGTCCCGCTTGATGCCGATAAGCTCCTCGGCCGCATCCTCGACGTGACCGTCAAGGAGAGCCGCAAGGTGATCGCCAAGGAAGGCGAAGTCGTCGATTCCAAGGACGTCGCCCGCAAGGTCGTCGCCGAACTCAAGAAGGAAGGCCAAAAGGAGATCCCCGTCCGCGCGTACATCACCAACAAGACGATCTACGTCGACGCCGAGCAGGAGCGCCACCTCACGATCGCGCAGGCCGAAACGAACGTCACGTCATTCGAGGAGTTCACCACCACGCGCGTCTCGTCCCGCAAGGCCGGCGAGCCGGTCCTGGCCCACGTCCGCGACATCACGCACGTCGACGTGTCGCCCCGCCAGATCCTCTCGATTTCCACATCGCTCATCCCGTTCCTGGAGCATGACGACAACACCCGCGCGTCCATGGGAACGAACATGCAACGCCAGGCCGTCCCCCTCATCAAGCCCCACTCGCCCCTCGTCGGCACCGGTATCGAAGGTCTCGCGGCCCGCGCGTCCGGTCATGCCATCCTCGCCGAAGAGGACGGCGAAGTGACCGCCGCCGACGCCCGCGAAGTCTCCATCGTCTACGGATCGGGCAAGAAGCGCACCTACAAGCTCCACACGTTCGTCCGCAGCAACCAGGGCACCTGCTTCCACATGCGCCCGCAGGTCATCCGCGGCCAGAAGGTCCGCCGCGGCGATCCTCTCGCCGACGGCGCGTCCGTCCAGGGAGGCGAGCTCGCGCTCGGGCAGAACCTGCTCGTCGCGTACATGTCCTGGGAAGGCTACAACTTCGAGGACGCCGTCATCATCAGCGACCGCGTCGTGGAGGAGGGATGGTTTGATTCCGTCCACATCGAGTCGTACATCACCGACGTGCGCGACACCAAGCTCGGACCCGAAATCGTCACCCGCGACATCCCGAACGTCGGCGAAGCCAAGCTCAAGGACCTCGGCAGCGACGGCGTGGTGCGCATCGGCGCCACCGTCCACGAAGGCGACATTCTCGTCGGCAAGATCACGCCCAAGGGCGAGACCGAGCTGACCCCCGAGGAACGTCTTCTGCAGGCCATCTTCGGCGACAAAGCCAAGGACGTGAAGGACAGCTCGCTCCGCCTCCCCGGCGGCGCAGGAGGCAAGGTGGTCGACGTCCATATCTTCGACCGCGCCGAGGGCGACGAGCTCCCCACGGGCGTCATCAAGCAGATCAAGGTGTTCGTCGCGCAGACCCGCAAGATCCAGGTGGGTGACAAGATGGCCGGCCGCCACGGCAACAAAGGCGTGGTCTCCCGCATCGTCCCGCGCGAGGACATGCCGTTCCTCGCGGACGGCACGCACGTCGACATCATCCTCAACCCGCTCGGCGTCACGTCCCGCATGAACATCGGACAGATCCTCGAGACCCACCTTGGCTGGGCCGCCAAGGAACTCGGCATCAAGATCGCCACCCCCGCGCTCAACGGCATCTCGCCCGAGCAGATCCACGAATTCCTCAAGCAGGCGAACCTGCCCACGAGCGGCAAGATCCAGCTATTCGACGGCCGCACCGGCGAGAAGTTCAAGCACGAGACCACCGTCGGCCAGGTGTACATGCTCAAGCTGCTCCACCTCGTCGAAGACAAGATCCACGCCCGCTCGGTCGGTCCGTACTCGCTCGTCACGCAGCAGCCTCTCGGAGGCAAGGCGCAGCACGGAGGACAGCGCTTCGGAGAAATGGAAGTCTGGGCGCTCGAAGCCTACGGAGCCGCGTACACGCTGCAGGAAATGCTCACGATCAAGTCCGATGACGTCATCGGACGCAGCAAGGCCTACGAGGCCATCGTGAAGGGCGAGCCCATCCGCCGCCCGTCCATCCCCGAGTCGTTCAACGTTCTCGTCAAAGAACTCCAGGCGCTCGGTCTCAAGGTCGAACTCCTCAAGTTCAAGGAGGAGGTCGCTCCCGAGGAGCGCGTGACGGTCGCCGAGGGCGAAGTGGAAGCCGTCGAGCTCCCGCCCCGCATTGACGTCGAAGAGGCCGTGGCCGAGGCCGTTCCCGAGGGTGACAAGATCGCCGAGCTCGAGGACACCGCGGTCGAGCCCGCAGCCGAAGTCGTCGCCGGCATCGAGGAAGGCGCCGAGGTCGAGGCATCCGGCGAGGGAGCCAAGCAGGAGATGCAGGACGCCGTCAGCGAGGACGCCGCGGAGGCCGCGTAGAGGAAACACAGGCTACAAAAGGCACAGAGGGCACAGACGAGTGCTCCTCTGTGTCGTGTGTCCCTTCTGTGCCTTTTGAAGCCCTACCGTGTGGGGCACCACAGCAGGATGTTGTTGTAGACGTCAATCTGGTACTTCCCGGCGGGGGAGTACTCATTGCCGACGGTCGCCACTTCGTTCCAGGCGTGCCCGCCGAAGGTCGAGAGCAGGCGGATGATGTACGTCTGCGAATACCCCATTTCCTCGTAGATCCGCTTGAAGCAGCGCGCGAAATTGCGGCACAGGTAGCGCTCCCGGTCTTCGCGGCTGTTGATATCAAGGCGCATGGCATCGAAGATGCAATTCATGCGTCCGACGCTGGATTCCAGCGCCCCGCAACGGTCGGCGATTTCCGTAATTGATGCATCTGACATGGGACAGCGTCCTGCGACGCCGGAGGCGCATGCCGGCCGCAGCCAAACGGGAACATCAAGCGACAAGCCGTTTTCGCGGAAGCACAGGAGCCATTGAGCCCTTTCCATTGTGCCTCGATAGACTTCGCAGCCCTCCGGTAACGGAGCTGCATTGCCGCGGCTGCATGTGCCCTCCACAGCCCCTGTGAATTCCAGGCCGTCCCCGGTCTTGGAGTTTCCTGCCGGAGCGATGGGGGCATCGGGCGACGCATGCAGTTCGCATTCCGGGCAGGTTTCCGTCCCGGGAGCGTCGGGCGAGAGCGTGGGCAGGTCCCGGCCTTGTCCCTGCGGATACAGGGTCTCGAAGTCCGAGCACATCCGGGTCAGCGCGGCGCGGGCGGATTCTTCATCGTAGACGGAGCTTTCCGCGAGTGTCTGCGACCATAAGGCGAAGGCTCCGTCCGACGGCGCGGCGGAAGACCACGTGGCCGCGGAGGAGAAGGATTCCCACATCTTCGCGGAGGAGAAGGGTTCGGATGCCGCTGCCGCCGATGATTCCATCGCGGATTCTGTGTATGCGGGGAAGAGCGTGATGGTCACGTACCGGTTGCCGGAAGCCAGATCCAGGACGGAGAGCGTCACCGGATTGCCGGTGGCGACGCCTAAAGCAGGCATCACCTGCACTCGGGAGTCGTACCGCGAGCCGGCAAATTCATCGACGAACACGGGGAAATCGGTGAGGACATTGTTTCCCAGATAGGCATCGCCGCATGCGCCCCGCAACGTCGCTTCCAAACCCTCCGGAGGAAGGACGATGGTCGCCGTGTCGCCCACTGCCCCCATGATATTGGTCACGAGAACGCAGGGCTCCGCTCCCGCAGAAGAGGATGCCTCGCTGTTCCATACCCCTTCGTTGATTGCTGTGCCCGAATCCAGGCCGGTCCGGCAACCCGGCAGCCAGGGCATGAAGGCGCACAGGCCCTGCATGTCCGCTGCTCCCTGCAGGGTCGATGCTCCCGTCATAATTGCGAGCGCAGCGGCAAGTGACATAGTGAGCAGCAGACCTGTTCGCTGCGGCTGGGGAGACTTGCGGGGCATGGGGACGGGGGGATCGGAGATTTGCCCATCATTCTAAAGAGACAAGGCTATTTTCCACTATTCAAACGTTCACAATGGTGTGTCGCTACCGGGAGAAGGCAGAAGGGCAGAGAAGGCAGCAGGGCAGCAGGTACGCATATCTGCCTTCTGCCCCGCTGCCCTTCTGCCCTCCGGCACGTTCCACGTCTGAATGGAACGTCTGATTTTGGCTCCGAGCAGAGGAAAGTTCATCGTCAGGATTTCTCACAGCTCATCCCCCTCCTGCCGCCCGCCCGGCAGTCTTTTTACGATGCCCCTCCGTTCTTTCTCCTCGCAGGCAGGTACGCCTGCACTCTATTTCATTCCCCCATTTCTTATGAAATCGGTGAATTCCGTTACCCTGCTCGGGCACGTCACGAACGATCCCGAGCTCAAGACTCTTTCCGGCGGCCAGTCCGTCTGCCACTTCGGCCTCGCGACCAACCGCACCTGGAAGGACAAAAGCGGCCAGACCCAAAGTCTTGCCGAATTCCATAACCTCACCGCCTGGGGCAAGCTCGGCGACGCCTGCGGCGAGTTCGTCAAAAAAGGCCGTCCCATGTTCGTCCAGGGCCACCTGAAGACGGGCAGCTGGGAAAAAGACGGCACCAAGCATTACAAGACCGAGATCGTGCTCGATAACGTCGTGTTCCTCGGCCCCAAGGACAAGCAGGTCGAAGCGGAGCCTGCGGCGGAGCAGGAGGAAGCCGCGGTCGCGTGACGGCTCGTTGCGGGTTACGGGTTACGAGAGACGGGAACTTCCCGAAACTCGTAACTCGTAACCGGCGCGAAATCATTCTTCACTTCCAGTGAGCGCCTTCAGCCGCGCCGCGGCATCTTTGTCCCCGCTCACCTTCACAGCCTCCTTGTAGGCCTCAATCGCGACGGGGATGTTACCGTCGTGTTCCAGAATCTGCCCGATGTCGTAGTACGTCTCGCCGTCGGGCCGGATGTGCAGGACCGCTTTGTATTCCTCCAGCGCGCCGTCAAAGTCGCCCCGCCGGCCGAGGATCGTTCCCAGATTCTGGTGCGCGATGTAGGAATTCGGCGAGACCGTCAGCATGTGCCGGAAGAACGTCTCGGAATCTTTCCACGTCAGCGACTGCCGGTACGCGAGAATGCAGAAGATGATTGTCACGCCCGTCAGGATTGTAGGGGCGCAGTATGCTGCGCCCTTATGAGCCGCATTCGACAGACGTTCATGTGCATAGGCGAACAACAATCCCGCAAGCAGCAGGGGCCCCAAAGACGCGGCGTACGCGTAGCGGTCGCTCGTCACGTACACATCGAGCAGATAATTCTTCCCCTTCGTCAGGTTGGTGAAGCTCGGCAGGATCAGGAACACGAAGACGATCCAGGCGAAGAGCGGCCATGCACCAGTCGTCCTGCGGGACTCCGGTGCACGGCACGCCAGCCATATGCAGAGTGCGGTGATGGCGATGACGACGATCGCGGAAAAGAAGATATCCGGCGTGAAGAGCGAAATCGGCTGCGTGTAGGGATACAGGGCCGTCAGTCCCCAGGGCAGCAGCAGCTTCTGGAGCAGGAATCCCAGGGCCCGGATGCCGATGAGGATTTTGGCCTGCACGAGCGCGCTCTGGGACATTTTTCCGAAAATGGAAATCACGCCGAAGATCACGCTCAGGGCAAAAAAAGGCGCGGCATCCGTCACCGCCTTGCGGAAAGGGACCCGCCCCTGCAGCCAGTCGATCGCGATCAGTACGAACGGTGCCGTCAGAATGCTCACCTTGGAGAGCAGTCCCAGCGCGAAGGCGATCACGCTGAGTGCGTGCCACTTCCGGAGTTCCGTTGCGCGGAATCGGAGAAAGCTCCAGAGCGCCATGAACAAAAAGAGCGTCGAGAGCACATCCTTCCTCGCCGATGCCCATGCGACGGCTTCGGTATGCAGGGGATGCACGGCAAACAGCAGCGCGGTTGCGGCCGCCACATCGCGGCGCTTTGTCAGCTGCAGGGCGATGCCAAAGACGAGTATCCCGTTCGCGATGTGCAGCAGCAGATTCCCGGCATGATAGAAGAGGGGAGTGACGCCGCCGATCAGCCAGGTGAGCTGGTAGCTGACGAGCGTCAGCGGCACGTAGAGCTCGGGGTCGTACGAGGTGAATGCATGCCGTATATTCGGCCACGTGAAGCCCCGGATCCACGGATTGTCCGTAATCAGCGCCGCATCGTCCCAGTTCACGAAACCGTTCCCCAGTGACGGGATATAAAGGAGGAGGGGCACCAGAACCAGGACGGCGAGGATGATGGAGAGAGAGGGGTCCCGAAGGAGGCGCATGGAGGGCATCGTAGCAGGAGTTCCTACGGGGTTTACGATGCCGCTCCGCCCAACCGCCGGTCGTTCACCGGAATGCGTCAAAAAGCTGTTTTCTTCTTGACCCTCCTTTGCTCTTCAGTAAAATCCCTTCGCTTCTATGCAATTTCGCGATCACCCGCGGGAATAGTGTCCTTCGAGACTACTAATTCTGCGGGTGTGCGTGAGCCACCCGCCGTTTTTTTATCCCGTAATTACGGATACGAAAATGGTCCCCCTACGCCGAGCATCCGCTGTCCGCGGATGTGCGATCGCAGGGCGCGGGTGCGTTTATGCCGCCGTTGCTTCTTGTCAGCATCGGCCGATGCGTCATGAACTTCTTTACATGACGTATCACAATGGAAATTTAGAATCAGATAATTATTGAAATTATCACCCTGTACCAGTCGCGTTTTGCGCTCCGGTACAGGGCAGCGCAGCATCGACGAGTATCGTCGGTGCGGCGCGCGGATCATGTCTGCATGACTGGAGTAGTACCCAGCTTGTAGCACATGAACAGTATCGTTTCGTTGGATGCGCAAGCGTCCGCGAAACATGGAAAATGTTACTCATCGCAACACATGGATGCCTCGACTCTGCATTCCGATGAAGGACGTGGCCAGCGACGAAACGCTTCGGTGAGCTGCTAGGCAAGCGTTACCAGCCGAAGATCTCCGAATGGGGAAACCCCATGGAAGTTATGTTCCATGACCCGACCTCACTTCTGTTGTTCCAAGGGAACGAAGTGAAAAATTAAAAGTGAATAATGAAAAATTAATTTTTCATTATTCATTCTCCATTTTTCATTCCGCACCGAGCGACGACAGGAGCGAGGTCGGGAGGTCACTCTGGGAACTGAAACATCTCACGTACCAGAGGAAGAGAAATCAATTACGAGATTCCCCTAGTAGTGGCGAGCGAAAAGGGATCAGCCCAAACCAGGCACTTGTGCCTGGGGTTGTAGGACCTCAATATGCGACTTTGTGTTCATAGAAGAACGTCCCTGGAACGGGCGGCCATAGAGGGTGAGAGCCCCGTACGCGAAATGAACACGAGCGCTAGAGGAATCCTGAGTAGGGTCGGACACGTGAAATCCGGCCTGAATCTGGGTGGACCACCATCCAAGGCTAAAGCAGATGCAGAGATCAATAGCGGATAGTACCGTGAGGGAAAGGTGAAAAGCACCCCGGAAGGGGGAT
>CAZCFO010000010.1:0-12561 GCA_964497975.1 uncultured Candidatus Peribacteria bacterium | reverse complement strand
GTAAAGCCAGCAGATTTACAGTCTGCCCCGTTTGACCACTTCGGTACCGACCCACAGTTGAATTCGAGCCGATGGCGAGTGCGAAGCACGACGCCAGAGGCCGAAGATCCTGTGTCCCGCACACGAGCGGAGCGAGTGGTGCGGGACAACTGTATAGAAAAGAACGCCCGGGAAGTGTATGGGAAAGCCCGGTGGCGTTCAATCGCTCTCAAAGCCTTCGTGGGGCGCTGGGCATCGCTTCCTTTGCTTGACGCCGCTTCGGTGGACCCTCAGAATTGCTCCCTTTTTTATGCCCCAAAAATCCGCCCTCATCACCGGAGCCGCCGGCGCGCTCGGCAGCTCGTTCGCGCTGTCCCTTCACGCCGAATGCCCGGACCTCGTCCTGGAACTCGCGGATCTCCCGGTCAAAGAGCTGCAATTGAAGGCGATAGCAGAGCAGACCGGAGCGACCAAGCTGCATCTCGACAATATTTTCCATCCCGAGAGCGTTCTCCCGTATACCGACGACGACGTCATCGTATGGAACGCCGCGGTGAACGTGGACGACCTGGAGTCCGGAGAGGCCCGTACGGAATCCCGGCTGTCGCAGAACAGGACACTGGAGAATCTGATCCGGGGCATGCTCGCGCATGCGACCAGGGACACGCGGCGGCGGCTTCTTGTCGCGGTCTGCTCGATTACCGCGAAGTACGGCGAGAACACGGAGAACGAGGACTTCCAGCGGCTGCTGCGGCAGATCGTGGAGGCGGGACAGGGGCTCCAATACGGCCAGATGAAGACGGAACAGGCTGCACTCCTGCGGGCGCGGCGGCCGGAGCTCGAGGCGGCGGGAGTGGACGTGTCGGTGCTGTATCCCGGATCCTTCAACAGCCCGTTCACCGACGTGAAGCAGGCGCTCGCCCACGCGAAATCGCTGGGGCGCCGCATGAAGGGGTTCGAGGGTCGCAAAGACTGGGTGCAGACGCGCGCCTTCGAGCCGTCCGACATCACCCGACCCGTCGCAGGGATGGTCCGGCAGTGGACGGATACCGGAACGTTTTCCGCTGACAAGAAGGAGTGGGTGATGTTGAACGACATGGACCTTGGTGTCACTCCACCGACAGCCTGAACCTCGTCAGCACGGTCTTTCCGTTTCGTCGGACCTCGCCGAAGATTTCGTACTGGCCGGGCGTGGGGAAGAGCACGTACGCGGCGAGTTCCGGCCCGAACTGATCCGGCAGGAACTGGTGTATGTGTTTCGCGTTGGGATCCCGGGGCGTAAAGATCGAATCCCACAGGTTCTGCGGGAGCTCCGCGTGCACGTGCAGGAACGCCTGCAGGTCCGTCTTCACAACCGACATGTGCATCGGTGCGGCGAGATACGGCTGCAGATCGGTGACGGGGGTTCCGTCGGCGTTCGTGAACCGGTAGACCAGCTTCTGGACGGTTCCGGATGCGAGTCGTCGCGGAGGAGTCAATTCCACCGTCATGCCGTCCCCGGTCTGCACGAGCCCCGTTTCCTCCGGGATGTCGGCGGGCGGGGGAGTGCCGACGGTCACGAAGAACTGCTGCGCCAACGTCTGCGACCGCACGGTGTAGTCGAGGGCGATCAGATACCGTCCCGGCCCGGGAAACGTGTAGCGGACGGGGAAGGTGGCGGCCGTGAGCATCCCCGGCGTCACCGGACCGGTGTCCTCCACGTGCGCGTGGGCGAAGGTCTGTAGATCCTGGCTGACGATCACCGCGTGCAGGATGCGGTCGTGCTCGAAGGTGAGATCCGTGACCGGTTTGCCTGCGTCATCGGTGATCCGGAACGTGAGCAGAGCGGGAACGCCGGGGACGAGCGTCGCCGGCTCCGTGGTCAGAGCGGCGTGCGGGCTTTCACGCCGGACGAACCAGGAAAACTCGCGCGGGTCCGCGAAGTGGAAGGTGCCGCGGCCCATGCCGATCATGCAGCCAAGGACTGAGATGTCGGACGTGGGGACGCCGTCGCGCATGGGCACGTTTTCGTGCCAGTAGCCGCCGTATAACCGGCAGAGCTTCGCGAACCCAGTATTTCCGTGCCTTCCGTGGGTTCCCATAGCGAGCCCGATGGTGACGACGATGAGCAGTCCCACCGGCCAGGCAAGCCACGCATGCCGGAATTCCGGGAGTGTGATGCGGGCGTCTCCTCCCCGGGCGAGACGCGCACGGAGCGTCCCGTTCTGCCGCGCGAGCATCCACGCGGCGCCGGTCACCGCGATGCCGATGATCACAAACGTCAGCGCGAAGCCGTCGAGCGTCCGCCCGGATTCCGTCACGGCCAGATCGTCCGGCGCATGGACGGTGAACGTCGCCACGGCGTCGTACAGGGGAGGGGACTGCTCACTCACCCGCACAGTCCATGTACCGGCCGCCGCGAGCGCGCTCGTCGGGAACACAAACCCTCCGGGGAAGCGCTTCTGCGCCGGGAGATCGATCGGCCCGAGGCTTTGGCCCGGATTTTCGACGGTCACGGTCAGCACTCCGCCCGTTCCGGCGCTCTGCGGGCGTTCCACGGTGACGAGCAGCTGGTCTTGTTCCCACGGGTGCGCTTCCAGGGTGATGGCCGCCTGCGGCGTCACGGTAGTCCGCTCAAACCGCTCCGGCTGCGGAAGCGGCGGCGTGGTGATGATGAGGATGCTCGAGAAAAGAAGTGCAGCGAGTCCCGCCAGAAATTCGGTGATCAAGAGCGGTCTAAACACTCGGGCATGTTCCCGGTCCTGCGCATTTGCCTTTCCCTCGGCTATCGCGACGAGCGACGGGTGGATGAGCCGCTGGGACCACACCCGCAGGATGAAGAGGGTGACGCCGAAGGCCCCCAGCGCAAGCAGGTATCCGCCCCAGTGCGTCGAGAGAAGATTCGCCGGACTCTGGAGATGCAGCCAGACGATGTAGGCGCCCGTCGTTCCTCCGACCGCCAGCGCGAGCATCAGAAGATTCGAGAATGTCAGAAGTGGAAGGACTGTCTGTCGTGCATCCCCGCTCTTCCGCACTGCCGGGAGAAAAGCGAACAGGAATGCGGCGAGCCCCCCAATCCACAGATCTTTGAACAGCAGATGGGCGGCGTTGAGCAGGATCGACAGCGCCGGAAGAAATTCCGACGCGGCGGCATGGCTCACCCGCGCGCGGAGAAGGGCCGTGCCGGCGATCAGTGCTACGAGGATCGCTTCCTGAAGCCGTTTTCTCGATCCGATCAGCAGCACGGGCATGCCCTTACACAGCAGTCCGGTCACGGCCAGCCCCAGGATCATCCGGCAGATCGCGGACCGTCCCGCCACACTCGCGAGGAACGATCCCATCGCCTCAGGTACAGGAACGCCGCGGTCGCTGCCCAGGGCCGTGCTCTTGAGCGCCATGTATCCCAGAGTGCCCGCGAGGAGCAATCCCGCCGCGCATCCGAGCAGCATGCGGAGCCGCCGGATCAGGAGCGCACGGGCTGCCGGAGAGAGTCCCTCCCGCGTCATCGACCGTCCCGCCGTCAGGGTGAGCGCGAAAATGCCCAGCAGCAGTCCCTGTCCGAAGAGCTCGAGGAAAATCAGGAGGGCCTCCGGCCAGCCGGAGCGGTGCTGGATCTGGAACTGCCCGGCGTCCTGCGCACCCGCGCCGCTTCCGTTGCCCACGGAGAACACGTACGCGCCCTTCGTGAAGTGCCCGTCGTCGGCGGAGAGCACCTGCCACGAGACCGTGTAGGTTCCGGATCCGGACGGCCGCAGGCCCGCGCGGAAGAGGCGGGGGTCTTCCCTGTCGACGAAGGGCATTCCGTCTGTCACCTCGCTTCCGTCGGGACCCAGGATGCGCATCCGGCTCCCGGCGATATCCACGCGCTCGCTGAAGCGGATGGATGCCTCCGGCGGAAACGCGGGCAGTACCGACGCGGAAGCGGGTTCATAGCGGACGGGCGCTGCATGCCCCAACACTTCCGGAATGCCCATCGTCATCGAGAGGAAGACGGCAGCCGGAAGCAATGAACGGCGGAGGATTGTCATAGACGGCGAAGAGTCTTTCCGCGCGCCAGCGCGATCCCCCCGGTGATCGCCACGGTCAGGGCCAGCAGCCCGACGATGCTGTAGGCTGCCGAATACCCTCCGCCTCCCCCGGCGGTCAGCGGGATGTCTATGGAAGCGATGACCGCCTCGCCTTTCCGGTAGTTCACGTGCATCACGTAATCCGCATGCACGTCGGGGAACGTGTAGTCGAACCCCGTCAGTTCCCGGTCGGCCTGTGCCTTTATCGTCGTTTGCATCGTGGTGGTCGTACCCTGCACCAGCGCCACCTGCACGTCGGTGAAATCCGCAGGCTTTGCCGCGCCGTATTCGTCGAGCTCCTTCGTGAAGAGCCCATAGTCGAAGTGCACCGGCTGGCCCGGCTGGATGGTGGGCGTGTCATCGGTCACGTCAATCGTGTACTCGCCGGTGTCCTTGATCCACTGCTGTCCGCCCACGCATGCCAGCGCCTGCCCCGCGAAGAGCAGCAAAAGCACGGCGGCGGAAATCCGGAATGCACGCATCGGCAGCCGAAGCATACCAGCGGAGCCGTCTCGGATGGAGAACTTTCCCCGCCATCAGGATCCGCGCCTGCCGGCTTTCACCCATGCGGCGATCGCGGTGCACAGGGCGAGGATTCCCGCCGCAAGTCCCACCGTTCCGCGGATGCCGTCGCTGCTGCCCTGGAGGATGCGGACCTGCTGCGTCAGGTTTGTCCGGGAATCGCTCTGCTCGGGAAATTCACTCTGCGTCCGCGCCCGGGGGCAGCCGAAGGCGCCGCTTTTCGACGTCTGCGTCACTCCCTCCGAGATCTTCACGCTCTCGTGATCGTCCTCGGCGGTGCCGCCCTCCGCGGATGCGCAGGGGAAGGACACGTCGAACGCGACGCCGTCGACCGTGCCGAAGAGCCGGTACGTGTAGACCGTCTCTACAGTCGGGAAGAAGACGGCGTTGTAGGTTCCCGGCTCGCCGTAGGCGGGCCGAAGGTCGAATACCTGTTTCTTGTCGCCCGCGCTCACTTCCACCTTCAGGGCCTTCTCCCACCCGGTGACGGGCGTGCCTGCCTCGTGATCATCATGGCCATCCTCATGATGCTCCTCCTCGTGAGCGGGTGCCGATGCAGTCTCTTCGACCATGAGCTCCACGCCGGATTTGTCATCCACGTAGACGGGCTCATTGATGGAGCCGATGGTCACTTCGTAGTGCTTGCCGCCGATCGTGAACGTCCGGTGCTCGTGCGCGGACGCCAGAAAGGGGGCGAGGAAAAGGACCGAGGATGCCGCGAGGCATGATGAACGCAGGAGGTGAGTCATAGTGACGGCAGTTTAGAATGCCCAAAAGAAGCGCGCAACGCGTGTCATTTGTTTTCCACAGACGTCTTCGCCGCCGGACCCAGTCCGCCGTTGTTGAGCTGCGCCCGGTATTCGACGTCCGCCTTCGAGAATTTCAGGTCGAACGACACCAGGGGCTTGCCCTGTCCCGCGGCGCCATCCATCTGAAACGACGTCACGACCAGGTCGCCGAACGACCACTTGAGGTAGTCCTGGCCGATGGGATTGCGCATCGAGAGCCATGCGCGGGCGATGCGTTCCCCGGTCGCCGCTTTGCGCATGACTGCGGGGAACGCCTTGTCGGCCTTCATCACCACGTGCAGGTCCTTCATGCCCGGAGCGGAGGACCCGGAAATGCCCCAGCTGAAAGACTGGAGCGAGAGTTCTCCGAGGTGGTCGGTCTCCATCACTTCGCCGTCGATGCCCTCGAGTTTGAGGAAGATCCGGTCGCCCGCGGGGCGGGGGGCCGTCTGCGCGATCGCGCTGCCGCCGGAGCGCGCGCCGAGAATCAGGATGAATGCGGTTGCCGCGAGGGTCGCCAGAACGCTTCCCGCCAGCATCGATCGTCGTCGTTGCGTCATGACGCCACTCTACCGCGTTCAAAAAACTCTCCACGATGTTTTGCAAACGCTGTCGATAGAAGTCTCTTGACCCATGGGTGTACGAGCGTACACTCACGCCATGCACACATCACTCCTCCACACCCGGCTGCCGTCCCGGGCCCATATTGTCATCGACTGCTCCGATTTCGATTCTTCGCCGGCGGAAGCGTCCACTATGGAACGCCTCGTCGACTGGGTGCGCGAACACCCTGCGGCGTCGTCCGTTCACGTGACGCTGCGAAGCCAGCTGAGCGGCCAGGTGCCGCGGCGATGCCAGATGCTCCTCCAGGCGCTCGGGTGCACGGTCACGGCAAAAGTCCGGTGCTGAGGGGTCACACAAACAGAAACATCCTTTTGAAATTTACGCGCGCACGTCCTCGGCGCGCATGAAGTATTTCTTGGTGCCGTACCACAGCAGCGCGATGCTCATGGCGGAGACGACCCACAGGCCCGGACCCGTGTGCGGGCCTTCGAGCGGCTGGGGCGACGGGGGAGCGTAATTGTCCTCGATGACCGATCCGATGAGGGGCTGCGGGTACGGGTCCTGCGCGACCGGAACGGGAGCAGGCACGGTCACCGGCGCCGCCGGCTGATAGACGGGCGGCTGAGAGGGCGCAGGCGCGTACGCATCGAGCGGCGTCCCCGCGCCGGCGCCGTATCCGCTGTCCGTGGACGCGAATGACGACTGCGCGGACGACACGGGCTGGGATGACGCGGCCGAATGCATCGCGACGGCGGCCGACGACTGCCCGGACTGCGCCGAGGCGGACGAACCGCCAAGCGCGGCGATGCTTTTTGCTGACGAGGACGATTTCTTCTTCACCGCCGTGGGGCGGCCGACGCTCCGGGATGTGGAGCTGCCCTGTCCCGACGGCAGATTGACTCCGTCGAGGCTGCCCAGCGGCTGCTTCGATGACTTGGAGCTGGTCGCAACTGCGGCGCTCACCGTCACGGTGCCGATCAGCAGCTCATCCGTGGTGGAAGTGATGGTGTGCTCGCGGTCGGGCTCCGTCTCGCCGATGATGAAGCTTGCATTGCCTCCCGGGAAAATCGCGGGCGTGTTGAGATATGCTCCGCTGTTATCGCGCAGGGTCTGCGACGTGAGGATGTGGGGGATCGACTGCTCGTTCGTCCAGGTGATCTTCTGCCCCGGGCGCCCTGTCGCGTTGGCCGGCTGGAAGCCGTTCGTGGTGATGCGGATCTTGAGGACGCCGACGCTTGACGCGGCGGACGATGCGGCCGGAGCGCCCCCTTCCGGCGCGGGGGTGACCTGGGCGGTCATCGCCTGCCATCCTCCAGCGAGCGAGAAGCCGAGCACGGCGAACGCGACGATGCCCACGACGGCGGCGGGCATGCGGGACGCGGGAACGACGGCGACGCGCACGGGTCCTTCGGCGCGCGGGGCGCTTGCGGGGCGGGCGGACGCGTCATCATCCGCTGTCTGCCAGTGAGGATGGATGGAGCTCACGGTCGGTAGGCGATGGAAGCGGTGTACTGCCGGCGGCAGGCGAACAGCGTGCCGATCGCGGCTGCGCCGAAGAGCAGCAGCATGACGGCGGAGGGCGCGCCCGACTTGCCGGGGACGCCGTTCTTCAGCGGATGCTCGGTGTTCTCGACGGGGTTGTGCGGGGCGACGGTTTCGCCGGCCACGGGGTCGTCGATGCTCTCGAGACTGCCGTCGATCGGCGAGGAGGCCGTGCCGGGGTTGCCGACTTCCACCGAGACCTCGGCGCTGAAGGCCGTTTCCTGGTTGAGGTCATCGACGGCTCGGACGGCGACGTAATAGGTCTTTCCGATGTCCAGGTCGCGGATCACGGTGCCGCGTGCGGCGACCGATGCGCTGCGGCGCTGGAGGTACCGGCCCTGCATCGTGCCGTAGTAGATGTTGTAGCCCTGGAGTTTGGGATGGATCAGCGCGTCCCACGTGACGTACAGCGCGGAGTCCTTCGTGCTGATGCGGATATTCTTCACCTGCAGGAGCCCGAACGACGCCTGCGGGCCCCCGGGGAGGCCGACGGACGAGGAGACGGAGCTGATGACCGAAGAACTCGACGAGAGGGACGAACTCGAGGACGACGGGGATTCCGACGACACCGAGGAGCCGGGCAGCGGCATGCTGCCGGCGGAGGCATTGGTCACGATAATCACTCCGCCGCTGGCGGACGATGCCAGGGAGGCATAGCCGGTCGAGGTGACGCTCGCGGATGCTCCGGAGCCCGAGAACGAGGAAGAGGCGGCGTAGGTGTCCAGCGTCGGTCCCGGAACGGAATCCGGACCGTTGAGCACCACGGGCGGCAGCTCCTGCGCCGGGGCGGACGATGCCGATGACTGCGCGGCCGCGGACTGCACGAGCAGCGATCCCAGCGGATTCGTGACGAGGTTCTGGCCGGGGGCATTGAGCGTCGCCACGAACGTGTGGCCGTCGGTGCCGTTGCGCTGATCGTAGAAGTTGATGGCGCCCGGCGTCGGCGACACTCCCGGCTTCATCGTGAAGGTGATGCGCGCGACGGGGAGAAGCATGTCCGCGGGTTCCTGGCCGGGCACGGCGGACGCGGCGATTTTCACGTATCCGGTGACCGCGTCGAATTCGGTCTCGCCCTCGACGGGCGTGGGGAATGCGGACGAGAGCGCGATGGCCGTTCCTTCCAGAAGCGACGTGTCGTACGAGAGCCACATCCGGAGATTGGTGACGGGATCCTGCGCCGGATTGCTGAGGATGATGTCGATATCGAGCGCGTCACCGGCCGCAAGGGCGGGCGTCACGAGCGTGGACGGGTCGCGCACGGCGAACAGCGGACACGCAGTCTGGTCGGTATCCTCGCAATGCGGGCGGAGGAAGAGCGTGGGCGCGATGGTCTGCGACGCGGCGGCCGCCGGCATCAGCCAGAGGGAAGCGGAGAGCAGCAGCAGGCAGATCCGCCGGGCGGGGATGGGATGCGTCATCATGGTGTCAGCGGGAGAGGGCATGGAGAACGCGCAGCGCGTCTTTCGTGGTCAGGCGGAAATCCCCGTCGGTGTCTCCCCGGCGGATTTCATCGGGAGAGGCGGTCTCGAATCCCTCGGCGACTTCCAGGATGCGCGAAACGTCCTCGGTATCCAGAACGCCGTTGCCATTCACGTCGCCCCGCAGTCCGTTGCCGCTGACAAACGCTTCCTCCAGCGCGGCCTGGCTGCGCGAAAACGGATGCACGTCGCCGGCTGTTTCCATGCCGACCGTGAACGCTCCCACCGCGCACATCGTGCCGAGTGCGATCGTGCGCAGCGTGTTTGCCGGAAGGCGGCGGTACCAGGAGGTTTTCATAAATCCCATCAGTATAGCCGAAACGTGTGGGTTCCTCAATCGGGTGGAATTTGACCTGCTTCCAAGAAGTTGTCGAAATATATGCCTCGGCATCTGCTAGATTCTCCGTATGGCACCGGTCTACTTCTTCACCGGCGAGAATGCGTTCGCCCTGCGGCAGGAGAAGGTCCGGTGGACCGGGGAGTTCGCCGCGAAGCACGGTGCGGAAAACCTGCTTCAGGTTGACGGAAATGCAATATCGTTGCGAAATATTTTGGATGAAGTGAGCGTGGGTGCGTTCATTGCCGAGAAGCGCCTGGTGGTCGTCCGGGGGCTGCCCCGATGGACCAAGGAGGAGATGAGGCTCTTTTTGGACGCCGTGCATCCGTCTTCGGTCGTTCTTTTTTGCGATCCCGCGCCCGACAAGCGTCTGGGGGGATATAAGGAGCTCGCTGCGGCGGCGACCGTGAAGGACTTCCCTGCCCTGCGGGGGGCGCAACTGCGCGACTGGGTCCTCTCGTACGCCCGGCAGCAGGGCGGCGTTTTGGAACCGTCCGCCGCGACGCTGCTGCTGGAGATCGTCGGGGAGGAGCAGGACATGCTCGCGCAGGAAATCGCCAAGCTCGCGCTCCTCGGCAGGCCCGCCACCCTCGCGGACGTCCGCATGCTCGCGGTGCCGTCGGGCGGACAGGAGGTGTGGCAGCTGACGACGCTGATCGCCAAAGCCGACCTCCCCGGCGCGCTTGCGTACGTGCAGCTGCTCCTGCGGTCCGGCGAGGATGCGTTTTCGCTCTGGAACATCCTGTTGTGGCTCTTGCGCTGCCTGGGCGCCGTGAGTCTGTGCGCCGCCGAAGGCGAGCGGAATCCCGCCAAGATCGCCTCCATTGCGGGGGTGCCGTTTCCCACGGCGCGGATGCTCCTGCCGCTCGCGCAGGATATTCCGCCGCGGGCGTTGCGGCCGCTCATCGCCTGGGCCGTGCGGGCGGACAGGGACCTGAAAACCGGCGGCTACCGCGCCACCTCGGAGGCCCCGCAGGAACTGCTCTCGCTCGTGGATGATCTCATCGTGCGGTGCTGCCGGCTGGCGGACCGGCACCCTCGATCTGTTTGAGGATGTCCTCGGCGGCCTTGTCCTCCTGTTCTTTGTGCGACGCTTCGGTTCCCGAGCGCTGGAGACGGCGCGCGCGGCGCTCCTCTTCGGTCTGCTTCACGGACTCGGCGCCGCCCATCTTCTCGATTTCGGTCTGGTACTTCGCGTCGATCGCGGCCAGCTGCTTGCGCTCGTTTTCCAGGATGTCGCGCAGGTTCTTGATCTGATCCGCCGTCATGATCGGCAGGATGTTGATCCAGTACTGCCGCTCCTCGTCGTTCATGCTTTCGGACTGCTTGATGAGCGCTATCAAATCGCCGAATTTCTGCTGCACTTCGGCGGGAATCTGCAGACCGCCTGCGGCGGGCGGCTGGCCCGAGGGGGGCGGCGTCGCGGGAGCGGGGGGAGTCGGTGTGGGGTCGGCCATGCGGATAGAATATTAGAGTATGGGAGTATTGGAAACATGCTTCGAGGCCGGGTTGCGAACTCTCCGCTCCTCACCATGACACATGCAATCTACCAAACGGCTGGATGTCATGGTGAGGCGCGAGTCCGCCTCAGTCGGACGAGCCTCGAACCATGACGGTTAGCCTGATTACGCCACCTGCACCACCTCGTACTTGATGATGCCGGACGGGGAGTGGATCTCGACCCGGTCGCCCTTCGACTTGCCCAGGACGGCCTTGCCGATGGGGGATTCGTTGCTGATCTTGTGGTCGAGCGGATCGGCTTCGGTGGAACCGACGATCGTGTAGCGCTCGGGCTGGTCGCCGTCCGTGATGTTGGCGAGAACCACCGTGCAGCCGATTTCGACTTCCTTGGTCTTCGACTCCCGCTTGTCCGAGATGATCTTCGCGTTCTTGATCTTCTGCTCGAGCTCCAGGATCCGTCCTTCGACGAAGGCCTGCTCATTCTTCGCTTCTTCGTATTCCGAGTTCTCGGAAAGGTCTCCGTAGGAGATCGCTTCGCGGAGGCGCTGGGCGACTTCGGCGCGGCGGGTGGTTTTGAGATGCTCGAGCTCGTCTTTGAGCTTCTTGAGACCCTCTTTGGTCACGAGCGTCTGGTCATCGTCGCCGTACGGCTGACCGCCCCCGGAGGGCTGGTCGTCGTCGGTAAGGAGGATATCGTCTTGATCGGCCATGGGAGAGGGGAGAACGCAGGGCATTGTAGAGAGGATCTTTGCGGTTGCAAAGGCCAGAACCGGAGAGGAAATCAAAGAAATCAACGAAAACAAGGGAATCAACGATCGTTGATTTCTTTGAAATCCTTGATTTCGTTGATTCCCCGTCGTCCTACCGGTTCTCCAATACCCCCGGCCAGCTCATCATGGGCAGCTGGGGCACCTCTTCGGCGGCCATGGCCTCCACGAGGCGCTTGGCCAGCTGGACGTTGGTGATGAGCGGGATGCCGTGGTCGGTGGCGATGCGGCGGATGTGGTACCCGTCGGTCATGTCGGGGCCGCCGCTCGTGGTGGGGATGTTGATGACCAGGTCGATGCGTCGCTGCTCCAGATACTCGCGGATGTTGGGGCTGCGGGGCTCGGACACTTTGTGGAGGAGCGCCGAGGGGATGTCGCGCGACGTGAGGAACTCGTGCGTCCGCTCGGTCGCGAAGAACGCGAAGCCCTTGGCGTGCAGCTGCTGGATGGAGGGAAGCAGGTCGATCTTGTCCTCCAGCCGGCCGATGGTGACGAGGATGCTCTTCTGCGGAATCCGGAAGCCGACGGCGAGCAGAGCAAGGAGCAGCGCCTGCTCCGCGTTCCACCCGAAGCACGCGACCTCTCCGGTGCTGGCCATCTCCACGCCCAGCCGGGGATCAGCTCCCTTGAGGCGGCTGAAGCTGAACTGCGCGGCCTTCACGGCGACGTGGTCGAGATCGAGCGTCTGGTACCGCCTGTCGGTCGGGGCCTTGCCGAGGAGCGCCTGGGTGCCGAGCACGGCGAAGTTCTGGCCGGTGACCTTGCTTGCGAACGGGAAGCTGCGGCTCGCCCGCAGGTTGCACTCGATCACCTTCAGATGGTTGCTCCGCGCGAGGATCTGGATGTTGAAGGGCCCGCTGATCCTGAGGGCCTCCACGATCCGCTTGGCGATCACCTTCAGCTGCCGGAGCGTCGCCATGTTCACGCGCTGGGGCGGGAGCACGATGGTCGCGTCGCCGGAATGCACGCCTGCGTTCTCGACGTGCTCGGAGATGGCGTAGAGGAGGAGCCTGCCGTCCTGCGCGACGCCGTCGAATTCGATCTCCTTCGCGCCCTGCTCGAACTTGGAGATGACGA
>CAZCFO010000009.1:0-21854 GCA_964497975.1 uncultured Candidatus Peribacteria bacterium | reverse complement strand
TCATCCTTCACGCGGTGTCGCTCCGTCAGGCTTTCGCCCATTGCGGAAGATTCCTCACTGCTGCCTCCCGTAGGAGTATGGACCGTGTCTCAGTTCCATTCTGGCTGATCATTCTCTCAAATCAGCTACCCGTCATCGACTTGGTGGGCCGTTACCCCGCCAACAATCTGATAGGCCGCAGGCCTCTCCCGAACCGAAAAATCTTTCCTCTTGCGAGGGCATCCGGTATTACTCCTCCTTTCGGAGGGATATCCCTGAGTTCGGGGTAAGTACCAACGTGTTACGCAGCCGTCTGCCACGGGTCTAAACCCGTTCGACTTGCATGTGTTAGGCGCACCGCCAGCGTTCACTCTGAGCTAGGATCAAACTCTTCAAAAAGAGATGATTGCCTCGATGTCGCAAAAGACATCTCGGCGCTCGTGATCAGATTATTTTGAATCGCGTGATCAGCGATTGTAATTCCAAAGGAATTGGGTGGTCCCTCCGCCGAAGCGAAGGAGACCGATTTACTGTGCATGCGATCGTGAGATCGCAGACAGTTTCACACTAGCTTCTCTACTACACGATGATGTGAATGAACCGTTCCTCGGTACGCTCGCTGCTCCGCAACGAGCTACTCGGAATGACAAGCTTCAAAGCCAGCCCTCAAGTTTCCTAGAGAGCCTGTGGCTGCAAAGGAGCTTGATAGAGTCTGTGTCCTTCATTCGGAGGACGCAGAGCCCGGGAATCTTACCCCGGTCCGTTTGCGGGTCAAGGACGATTTGGCAGGAAACTGAGGATCTTTTGTGTTCAGGGTGCGGTCGGGAGAAAAGAGAAGCGGAGAAGAGAGCGAGTGCTCATGCGTGCAAATCGCAAATTCTGCCCCAAATTGCGTATTGGAGCGAAAAAGCGTAGAATAAGAACAATGTCCTCCCCCGAAATTATGCAGGCCAATCCTCCGGAATCAGGCGCTTCTTCCGAGCGCCGCAGCGCGAGCGACCGCATGGTCGGACTACTGGGTGACTTAAAGGAGCAGGTGGCCACGCTGCGCCGACAGGAGCAGCTCACGCCTCCGGAATTGCGCGACCGGCAGATTCTGGAGACCAATAAAATGCTCAATAACCTTCACGAGCTTGTGGAGAGCGCGAAGGTAGAGGCCCGCAACTGGACCGAAGAGGATGGTGAGCGCGTCCAGAAGGAGGCCGAAGAGCTCGCGCAGAATCTCCGTCGCGACGATCCGTTGTGGCTGCGGAAGCTCGCGGTCGAACTGCAGCAGGGCGCCGCAGGTCTCGTACAGATGCGCCGCAATGATCCCGGTCCCACGCTCAACGCGGTGCAGGGAACGGCGAAGGTCGCCGGCGGAGGAGTGGGCGGCGCGGTCGCGGGCGGAGCGATCGGAACCACGCTGGGCACGACGCTCGGCTACACCACCGCGGGCATGATCGGCGGAACGGTGCTGGGCGCGGTCGGCGCGCCCCTGGCCATCGAAGGGCTCGCCAATCAAATTCAGGAACCGAAGACCCGCGCTGTCGTCAAAACACTCGCGTACGGCAGCCTTGCGGCCGGAGCCGCGGTCCTCGCTCCCGCCGCGATCCCCGCGATCCTCATCTCACTGGGCATCGGCGGCACCATCAACCTGATCAACTGGCTGCGCACGCGGAACGCCGACGCGGTGCCGACGGAAACCGAAGTGCGGGAACAGGTCCAGACGCAGACCGAACGCGGCCGCGTCGCTCCGCAGGGGGTCTGAGAATCTCTTGCGCCGCAAACCTGTGTTTGATTGAATCCCGTCCTTATGACGGATGCTCTTCCCGTTCCGGACGACGAAGGAAATGCAGAATATGCCGTGTATCTGCAGCATGTTCCCGGCGATCTCGTGCCGTTTTCGCGGGAGGTGTTTTCGCAGAAGTACCGTACATCGGAGCAGCTCCGGCTATTGATAGGGGAGGCGACGAAGGATGAGCCGACGCATGAGCTCATGGAATTCGTGTCCGATATGCACGAACACCCTGGGAATCATTAACCGGGACATTCTTGCAGCGACGATTGTTTGGATTACAATGCGCCTCTTTTTCACCCCTTTTCCATGACCGAATACCAGCGCAATGACGATATTGCCCCGCCGGCCGAGCTCACTATCCGGGATGAACAACTCAAAGCCATGGGAGGCATTGTCCAGTGCGGCGAGCCGGACCCCCGTTCCGCGGAGGAGAAACAGCGCCAGACGATCCAGACCGTCCGGAATTCTTTTGATGGCTACATTGCGCATTTTAAGGGTGATTTCCCTGCGGCACGTGAAGAGTTCCTCAAGCAGCCTGGCCTTCCGAAAGACGTCATGAAGGAGGTCGCGGATTCCTGGATCGGCGTGTCACGCTCGTAATGCCCTTGACCCTCTTGCGGTGCGGGCGCTACAGTTCGCGTCCGTTACCGCTTCCCTGCACCACTCGCGCTACGGCGCTCGGGTACAGGGCGAGCCCTGTACCGTTCTGGTTGGGGCCGTCCACAAGCTTCACTATGGCAACCCTCGTTGCATCATCGGACGACGTGCGCATCTACGAATGCGCGGTGCTCTACCCCTACGCCCTCCCCCAGAAGGAGGAGGCGGCTCTCGTGAAGGAGATCGAAGGGTACTTTGAGGAAGTCGGCGCCAAGCTTGTCGCCAAGGACGCTTGGGGCCGCCGCGGTCTGGCGTATCCCGTCAAAGGCGCCAAGGAGGCGAACGTCACCATCTATTACTGGGAGATGGATCCGCTCAAGGTGAAGGAAGTCGACCAGAGCCTGAAGATCAGCAAGGGCGTTCTCCGCCATCTGTTCGTGAAGCCCCCGAAGAACTACCAGATCGTGAAGTACTCCGACGCCTACGAGCAGTGGCTCAAGGAGCGCGAGAGCGTCGACCAGAAGCGCACGCGCGAGAAGCAGGAGAAGCTGCAGGAGGCCGTGGCCGCCAAGGCCCGCCGCAAGGCCCAGCTGAAGACGACCGAGAAGAAGCCCGTGGAGAAGACCAAGGCGACGGGCGAGCAGATGACCCAGCAGATCGACAAGCTCCTTACCGACGATCTCGACACCCTGTAATTTCCCCCACGCAGGTCGCAGACCTGCGCTATCAACCCCATGGCTCAGCACCAGAAATCCTCACAGCGCCGCACCGATCCCCGCCTCAAGAAGTGCCCCTTCTGCACCGGCGGCGGCGGCGCGAAGTACATCGACTACAAGGACTACCCGACCATCAAGCCGTTCGTGGATTACTTCGGCAACATCATGAAGCGGTACTACACGGGCGTCTGCCTCAAGCATCAGAAGATGCTCCGCACGGCGATCGAGCGCGCCCGGTTTATGGCGTTCCTCGCATACCGAAAGTAATTCGCCGTCGATACCTCCGGGCAGGACAGGGACCGCCTGGCCGGCTTTTTCGCGTCAATATCGCACCGCCTCACCTGCATTCACGATCCGCGTGGGCTCGGGTGATTCCACCGGCCATTCCGGCGCTCCCGCTTCCTGGACAATCCGGCTGAAGAGCACGTCCATGCGGCCCTGGTTGTTCCGCAACCACATCATCCAGTCCAATCCCGCCTCCGTGAACGCTTTTTTTGCCCTGCGTATCGCTTCCAGAAGCAGAGTGGCGGAAGGCGCGACATCCATGATCACCGGCAACCCTGCCGGATCCGGCGTCTTCTCCGACATGCCGTCGATCGTTTCGGCGGCGGAATCGGAACCGGCATCCCCGTGTTGGCCGATCGACACTTGATCCTCAACGGGGTGCTGGTAGCCCGTCGCGAACATCGCCTCGCGCAGGGCGTTCATGACGATGGCGTCGTAGTCGCTGTTGCGGATCTCGTTGGCCGCGACGCCCATGCCCCGCATGCTCATCATCGTCACCCGCGGGTTCACGGCGCTGTGCGGTGTCCGGAGCTGGGACAAGGCACGATCGACTTGGCATTGAACCTCATGGGAAAGCGCCTGCGCCACGCGTATTTTTTCGGCTGTCTCCCGCTGATATCGTGCATTCAAGTACGTCATCAGGGCCGCCGAACCGGCTTCATCAAGCCTTTGCTCATATGCCTTGCCGGTCATCGAGAAGAGATCGGATTCCGTGGGCGGATGCTCTGCTATAGCCCGGAGAATCGCCCCCATGATTTTCTGCTTTGCGCGATCGGCGATCATCTGCGGGTTCGCAGGCTTTTCCCCGTACACTCCCAGCTTCACTTCATCATCATCGCTTCCTTTCGCTTCGTGCGCATGTTCGCGGCAGTACCTTTCGACGGCTTCCTGCACGTCCTCATCGGTCGAGTCAAAATTCCAGTAGAGCCCCAGATCGAACCGGCAGGCCTCCTCCACCGCCGCGTGGTTTGCCGGATCCGGTCCTCTCTCCCGCAGGCGAAGATGAAGAAACGTCGCGACAGAACAAGGCTGCGTTTCCACACTTCGGGCCAAATTTCCCGCTTCGTTCATGTGGCCCAGTAACCCACGAAAGATTATCAGTGGCAACTATTTTTGTTGGCGGTCATCGTGCTCCGCATCCCCTAGCACCGTTTTCCCGGCAGTCCCTCATCCGGATCGGGCGCGTCGTCCGCCAGCGGAGTATAGGAATGATGTTGCCGGGCGTTCTTGTCGCGCAGGGAAACAACCCGCATGCACTGGTCATGCTCCACGGCGAATCCATGCCGCTCCAGGACATCGTGCATGATGACCCAGGCCTGCAGAATGGAGAAGCGCGGTGTCTGGATCTTCGGACTGAGCGCGAGCCGGCGCATTTTTTCCACGAGCGCCCGCAGCCGATCGCCCCTCTCGAATATTTTCGCGTGCGGATCGCCCTGCGCATCCCGGGCATCCTCCTGGGTCCGGAAGCGGAAGATCTCCGCCTCCAGCGTCCTCACGAGGCGTCCTTGGGGCGTGTTTTCGGCTTCAGTCTGCGTTTTCCGTCCTACGTGGTATTCGCCCACGCGGACACGCGTGTCCGTCAGCGGATCAAAAACCGGATCGCGGTTTTCCACGAGAACCATCGGCTTGTCCGATGAGTGCTGCACGGGGAATCCCCAGTGCCTCAATGCCTGGGCGATTTCGTGTTCCGACGCCCCGCCCCATTCCTCCGCCGCCTTCCGGAGCGCCTCCCAGCATTCCGGTCCTTCCATCTTCCCGTGCTGCCGCCACAGCGCAATGAGCGCGTGCCCGAGCCGGGTCTGGCGGATGTCGTACTCTTTCATCGGAATCGTCGTTCCGTTCTTTGAGGAGATGCTGGTCTCTATCACCCAATCCGGCCCGGCGGTGATTTTTTTCTCGCAGAGCATCTGCAAAAGCGCCCGCACCGCCGCCCGCAGAAGTCCGGTCTTTTCTTTGGGGGCCGGCGGCGCCGATTCGGGGGCATCCCGCTGAAAAAATACCTCGCTCACAAACATGATTATATCATCTTTTTCCCATTTCGCTTTTCCCATGGAGTCCTCCCGATTTCCGCTCCTGTAGTACACTTATCACGTGTTCATGCACCCGTCGCCGTCCTTGCCCTGCGGGGGATCGAGGGCTCCGGTGCATGGCAAGCATCATTCCTAAACAATGTATGTCTGGTCACAGTAAATGGGCCAACATCAGGGTCCGAAAAGGCGCGCAGGACGCCAGGCGCGGCAAGATCTTCACGCGCCATGCGCGATTGATCGAAATGGCGGCGCGCGCGGGCGGTCCCGATCCCAAAACGAACGCGAGCCTGCGCACGGCGATCGACAATGCCAAAGAGGAGAGCGTGCCCAACGACAACATCGAGCGTGCGATCAAAAAGGGGACGGGGGCGCTCAAGGGCGAGGCCATGCAGGAAACAATGTACGCCGCGTACGGCCCGGGCGGCGTCGCGTGCCTGATCGAATGCATCACCGACAACCGCAACCGCACCACAGCGAACCTCAAGCTGACCATCAGCAAGCACGGCGGGAACTTCGCGGAGACGGGAAGCGTCGCGTGGATGTTTGAAAGAAAAGGCGTTGTCGCTGCGGCGACGAGTGAAAAGTGGAAAATGGAAAGTGGAAAATTAGAGGATCTCGAGCTCGAGTTGATCGATTTCGGAGCCGAGGACGTTTCCGTCGAAGACGGAGTGATTCATGTGGTGACATCCGTGAACGACTGGACCAAAACACGGGATTTTCTCAAACAGAAGGGGTTCGAGATCCTCTCCGCGGGACTGTCCTACATCCCGAAGCAGAAGACGGCCGTTGCCGACGCGGCGACGGCGGAGAAGCTGCAGAAATTCATCGAGATCATTGAAGAGGACGATGATGTATCAGGCGTTCATACCAATGCACAGTAAGAAACGGATGACGACCCTCCTCCGTCCGCCGCGGGCGGACTACGGCGGGCAGGTGTCAGCGACGTGAACACGAATGCGGAGCACCCCGCCTGAGGCTGTCACCGTGACATACAACACCCGGATTCTTTAATGGCTTTATTTCTGCATGCGCAAGCCATGTTTCGTGTGTCGCGTTCGAGTTCATGGAAACAAAGGACAAAAAGGCGTGTACTCTTCTCACTTTCCCCCGGACATCATGGTCGTCAGACTCAATCACGAAAGCGGCGGCGAAGAGCCGCGCGATGATCAAGTGCAGGCGCGAAAGCTCAATGGAAGGCGTCCGTGGGAACTTGCGCCATTGCCGGATCTGCATGGAGAAGAAATCCACGGTGATGCGAATCAGCCTCTGCGGGATTGGCTCGCGACGTTCCAGCAAATCGAGGAAAGTTCGGCCACCAGTACCAACGACAATACCCGACGCTACCAGCGCCTTGCGAGGGAGGCAGCGCGGCAGTTTCCGGATCAACTGGATGACACCTTAAGCACTGATCCGCTCATTCAGGCTTTGCAGGAGGCGGTGATCACGCTGCACCGGCGCGGATTCGGCGGCTGAGGCCGCTTGACCTCGGTTGATTGACGAAACCAGCCGCGCAGGAGAAAGTGCACGGTATGGTATCCAATGTTTTTAAGGCCGGAGGATTGCTGCTTGGCGGTATAGCGACACTCGCAGCCGTGCATGATATCGGCTATGAAAGCGGCCGGGAGCGGGGGCATCGGGAGGCGGAGATCACCGAAATAGTCCGCAGTGGCATCAATAACGCCCTGGCGGAGGACATTCAGCGTCTCAGTGATTCGAAAAACACCGATGCCACCGATAACAATGAAGCAATGAGAGACATTCATGAATATGCGCGGCGGATTCTCAGGAATAACAAGCCATTGAAGGAGTAGGATCCGCGCTCATTGCGGCACCGGGACTTCAGCCGACAGCACAAAAGCTGATATAGTCTGCTGTATGAAGTCATTCCTCCTATTCCTGTCGGCGTGCGCCGTTTTTGCGGCGGGAGGTCTTTCCCCGGGCGCTGTCCTGGCTCTCCAGCCGGTCTCCTGCATCGATGCGCCGGGATCCGCACGGAACTCCTGCACGACGCTCCCGGCCAGGCGCCTGCCGGTCAAAGACACGGAGAATTCCGTCCAGCAGCTCACGGCGACGGATCACATTCTGGGGAAGCGCGACGCGAAGATTCTCGTCATCGAGTACGCGGATTTCGAGTGTCCCTTCTGCAAGCGGCACATTTCGGCGCTGCGGCAGATGCAGACGACGTACGGTTCCTCGCTCGCCATCGTCTTCCGGCATTTCCCCCTCAGCTTCCATGCCCATGCGGAGAGGGAGGCGGCGGCCGCGGAATGCGCCGCAATCACCGGCGGGGAGATGGCGTTCTGGAAGTACCATGATCTTCTTTTCCGCCGCACGAAGAGCGGAGGACGGGGTCTCTCACTCGATCAGCTGGCGCCTCTTGCCCGCAGCATCGGCCTCAACGAGCGCGCATTCGCCGCCTGCATCGCGCAAGAAAAGGGCATGCAGCGCGTGCGTGATCACATGCAGGACGGCAGAAATGCCGGAGTGATCGGGACGCCCACCACGTTCGTCATCAATACGGTGACGAAGGAGGCCCGGATGTTTTCGGGCGCATTGCCGTTCTCGGCCTTCCGGCAGGGGATCGATGAGATGATGAGGTAATCGATTTCTCTTCGCCCTTTTCTTTGCTCACGCGCCCCTCGGGGACACCATTTCTTTGTCAGGGCGACCCGCCATTTTCTTTGTTCGCGCAAAGAAAATGGCGAAAAAGAAACGCGGCGCGCTCCAACCCACTCTCCAAACGTTGCCAAAGGAACAGTCCTCCGCACCAGGAGGAAGTTTCTAGAAGTTCCCCTTCACCCCCCGTGGAGCGCGCTGCCACGCCGTATGCTGTGTGTTGTTTTCTTTGGAGATACAGGGAGCAAAGAAATGGAGGAGGACCGCAATCACTTTACAGTGATCCTCACCTCGTCCTCCGCGCTGCCTCCCGAGAGGTCCGTCGCGATGGCGCGGACGGTATGCTCGCCCGGGGGGAGTTCCCCCGGCCAGGTGATCTCGTAGGGGGCCAGCGGCTTGCGGACGATCAGCTGCGAGTCCACGTACAGCTCCACGTACTTCACGTTGCCGTCCGGGTCATCCGATTCCGCGCGGATGAGCAGCGGCGTACCCGCGGGAATCTCCGCACCGTTCGCGGGGGAGGTCATGCGGATGTCGGGACCGCTGCGGTCGGTGGAGAAGGCGAAGGTCGTCTGCGCCGTCGCCACGTTGTAGTACTGGTCCGTGACCGTCACCGTGAGGGTGTGCGTGCCCGCGGAGTCGATGCTGCGGGGGATGCGGAGCGGGGGATCGAACGGCGCCGAGATCACCAGGGCGACCGGCTTGCCATCGACCGCGTACTCCACCTGCCGGATGGACGAGCCGACGGAAAACCGCACCTGGGGCCGGAAGGACGGGTAGCCCGCCGTGTCGCCGGGAGCGGGGGACACGATGCTGACGGAGGGCTTCACGGAGCGCCCGGGCGTGAGGGAAATATCGCATTTCTGCGTCGGCGCGATCGGCAGGGGCAGCACGCCTCCTGACCCCGCCAGGAACAGCGTCAATCCGCTTCCCGCGCGCGGATTTTCCATCGCCTGCGGCGCGGCCCACTTCTGCACGTCGGTATCCCATTGCGGGAAGAGCCGGCCGGCGGCGTTGTAGGGGGCGAGGAAGCTCCGCACTTCGCGCGCCTCGGGCGGGCAGCTGTCCGACGCGAGCAGGCCCGTCACGCGGTCGACTTCCAGCTGCAGACAGGCCGGGTCGTCCTTCACCGGCGCATTTTCCGCGAGGAAGACGTCGCTGCGGCGCAGGGCCACCGGAGTGCATTCGGTCGGCAGCTCGCCGGACAGCAGCGAGACCTGCGCTTCCACGATCCCGTCAGGCACGGGGAACGATGTCACGGCCGGCTTGAGGACCTTGTGGGCCTTCGCCATGAAATCCTTCCAGATCGGCGCGGCGACGGTGAGGCCGTCGGCCTTGTCGCTCAACGGCTCGCTTGTCGCGTTGCCCACCCACACGCCGGCCGCGAGGGCGGGGGAGTATCCCAGCGTCCAGACGTTGTCGGGTTTCCGCTTGAGGCAGTTCACCTTCTTCTCGTCCCACTCCAGGCACTTGTTGCTCGTGCCCGTCTTCGCCGCGGCCTCCGTTCCCGGGACCGTGAGCATCGACCGCCAGTACTCCGTGGGGCGGGCGCCGGGATCGCTGAGGATCGACGTCACTTCGTAGGCGACGCGCGGGTCCATGACCTGTTCGCCCTGCGACAGCGTTTCCGCCTCGTCGGGCGAGAAGAGGAGCGCGCCGCGGCGGTCGGTCACTTTCAGGAGTCCATTGAGCGGCTTGTGCATGCCCAGAGCGCCGAGCGTCGCGTATCCCTCGACCATCTCGGTGAGCGGCACTTCCGCTGCGCCGATCGCGAGGGCTGCGCCGTACCCCAGCGTCGGCTTGTTCGCTTTCGCCGACACCACGCCCATCCGCTCCACGAGATTCAGAATCTCGTCCTCTTCGCCGCCCAGGAAGTAGGCCTTCACCGCAGGGATGTTGCGGGATCCCCCCAGCGCGCGCCGCGCGCTCGTCAGCCCCCAGAACGACCCCTCGAAGTTCTGCGGCTGGTATTCTCCGAATTTCGTCGGCACGTCATAGAGGACCGTCGCGGGTCCGTAGCCGTTCTGGAAGGCGGCCGCGTACACGAACGCCTTGAAGCTCGAACCCGGCTGCCGCGGCACCTGCGCCATGTCGATTTTTCCCTCCTTCGTCGCATCCGCGTAATCGGTGTTCCCCACGTACGCCAGGATCTCGCGGGTTTCGGGATGCACCGCCACCAGAGCGATATTGTGCCCCATGAAGCGCTTTTCGATGTCTTCGCGGTGCGCGGCGATCACCTCTTCGGCGATCTGCTGCAGGTTCCAGTCGAGCGTGGTGGTGATGGTGAGACCGCCCTGCTCCAGGAGTCCTTTGTCCGGCGAATCGGCGAACATGGTTTCGATGCGGTCCTTCACCCAGAGCACGAAGTGGGGCGCGCGGATATCCTCGCGCACCTGCCTGAACTCCAGCGTCATCAGTTCCGCCACCGCCTTTTTCCGCGCGGCATCATCGATGTAGCCCTGGTCCTGCATGCTCCGCAGCACCTGGTCGGCGCGTCCGCCCACGTAGAGCGCGTTCGGACCCAGCGTCGTGCCGCTCGCGGTCACCACGGCGCCGCTGCCGATCACCGTGCCCAGCAGCCCGATGGTCACGTCCTTGTCGTCGATGTCCTCCGTCGACCGGATCCGGCCTTCGATGATTCCCTTCCGCACCTCGTCGCTCACGGAGGTGCGCACGTGGCGGCCGTACGGGCTGTAGTAGGAGGGGAGCTGCGGAAGACTCGCGAGCACCGCGGATTCCGCGAGCGTGAGGCTCTTCGCGTCCTTGCCGAAATAGCGGCTGCTGGCCTGCTGCACGCCGTAGGCGTTCTGGCCGAAGGGGATCCAGTTGAGGTACAGGGACAGCAGATCCTCCTTGCTGTAATTCGACTCCAGCTGGCAGCCGAGGATCAGCTCCTTCAGCTTCCGGCTGACGATGTTCTCCCGCTGCAGATCGAGCGCGTTGCGGGCGAGCTGGCGGGTGAGCGTCGATGCGCCGCCGGACTTCCCCAGGCTGAACACCGCGCGCGCGAGCGCCCGCACGTCGATGCATCCGCGGTCAAAATAGCGGCGGTCTTCGATCGCGATAATCGCCTGTTTCGTGGTCTCGGGAATGTCGGTGCCCGGAATGATCGTCCGGTCCTCCTCCCCGAACACGCGGTACAGCTCGACGCCGTTGCGGTCCGTGATGACCGTGCTCTGCGACGCCGCGAGAATCGACTGTTCATCGATGGAGGGGAGCGTCAGCCAGAGAAATGCGACGTACAGGATGCCGAGGCCGCCCACGCCGCCGATCACAAAGAGGAGCGACGTTTTCCATCCGCGCGACCGTCCCTGCCGGATCAGCCAGAGCCCCCATGCATGGGGGGCGGTCCACACGGCACGAAGCCTTTCCCGCGTCTTCCGGGAGGGCGCGCGCGACGGTCGCCGGTCGCCGTCGAGGGTGCGAATGTGAAAACCGCTATTCATGAGAGCAGAAGTCTACTGAAAGGCGGCAGAGGGCACAAAGGGCACAGAGGAATCAGAGGAGGACAAAACAGCTCTTCTGCCGCCTTTGCGTCGTCTGGTTCCTCTGCGCCTTCATTTTGTGCTACAATATCCCGATGTCCCTTCTCCGCCTCCTCACGGCTCCCGCCACGGCATTCGCCCTGGAAGACCGGTTCATCGTCATCACGACCGGCGTGCGCATTCCCTTCGTCCAGGTCATGTCGAACCTCACGGGGTTCCTGGCCGTGAGTTCCGTCAGCGTCTGCACGCTTCTCTTCCTCATCGGTGCCGCCCTGCTCACGGTCTCGCGCGGCGACCAGACAAAGGTGGATAACGGGAAAAAACTGATGATCAGCTCCCTCGTGGGGCTCGTCATCACCCTCAGCGCCTACGCCGTCGTCCGCACGGTCCTTTTCTTCCTCTACGAAGGATCCTGAACCAGAAGGGCAAATCCGGGGAGAATAGTGGCGCGCGGCCCTGGACGGCAGTAAAGTTCTCGCTCCTATGGCACATGACGATCCATCGCCGGAAACGCTGGAGCGTTTGGAACGCGCCGAGCAGCTGAAGCTCGAGGGCAGGTACCGCGATGCCCTCGCCATTCTTGAAGAGCTGCTTTTGGAGGATCCCGAAAACGTCTCCGCGCTCGAGGAAGTCGCCGACAACGAACTCAGCCTGGGCGAGTACCACCGTGCCGAAACCGCCGCGCGCCAGGCGATCACGCTCGATGCCGCCAGCTACACCGGGCACTACATCCTCGGCTTCCTCCGCTCCCGCGGCGAGGAATGGCCGCAGGCCGTGACGCATCTGCGGCAGGCGAACCAGCTCAAGTCCAACAACGCCGAAATTCTCCGCTGCCTGGGATGGGCGCTCTTCCACACGGGACAGCGAGCGCAGGGCATCGTCACGCTGGAGCGCGCGCTCAATCTCGATGTCGATTCGCCGCTCACGCTCTGCGACCTGGGCGTCGCGTATCTCGAGGTGCAGAACTTCACCAAAAGCAGGATCCTCCTGCGCCGCGCGCTGGAGCTGGAGCCGGGGAACGTCCGCGCGAAAGAGTGTCTGGAAGCAGTCGAACGGGTGGCGAAGACAGTGGGGCAGGCCCAGTAGTGCGTATGAGGTATTACGTATTATGCGGACGCTCAATACATCATACGTAATACATACTGCATATTTCCTCTTCGACAACTGACTCCTGCGCATCCGGGTCATATACTTTTCCCCGTGCGCTTCCGTCTGGATCCCACCACCATGCTCCTCCTTCAGCGCGGCATCCGCCGCGGGGTCGTCACGCTCCTGCGGGAGCGGGGATGGTGGACGAGCCTGTGGGCGCTCACCGGGGTCGTGATCCTCGCCCAGCTGTTCCTCGTTGTCTGGCTCGGCGTCGCGGGCGTCGAGACGCTGCTGCGCACCCAGACGGATCTCCGCCTGCAGGTGCAGGACGCCGCAACCGACCGCCAGACGCAGGAGTTCATCGCGGCGGCCCAGGCGCTGCCCATCGTGACCGATGTCGCCTTCATCACCCGCGAGCAGGCGCTGGAGCGCGAGCGGACCCTCAATCCCGATCTCCTGCGCTTCCTGGAACAGTTCAACATCCAGAATCCCTTCCCGGATACGGTGGCCGTGACGCTCCGGGATCTCTCGGATTACGAGGCGTTCTCGGCGTTCGTGCAGCAGCCCGAATGGAGGAGCGTCGTGGACCACGCCTTCCTCTCCCAGGCCACGGACCAGGAATTGCAGCTGCGCCAGATGCTGCGCCTGACCGATGCCGGCCGCACGGTGGCGGGCATCTTCCTCTCGCTGACGGGCGGCATTCTCCTCTTCATCGTCGTCGAACTCGTGCGCCGCCGCGCCTTCCTCCGCCGCGAGGAGGTTTTTGTCGAACGGATGAGCGGCGCTCAGGAGGCGTCGGTCGTGCTGCCGTTTGCCACCGAAGCGGGGCTGCTGCTGGCTATCGCGCTGGGGCTGGGTCTCGTCTTTCTCGTCTTCTTCCTCTTCGCGCTGCCGCTGCTCGTGCCCGCGCTCGCGGACGGGGGGGCCTTCGCGCTGCTGCGCACGCACGTGTCCGCCCTCCTCTTCCGGTACGGACCGGGACTGATCGCCATGCAATTCGTGCTGATCCCCCTGGTCGGATTTGCGGGGGCGTTCCTGGGGACGAGGGGCGGGAGGATGACGTTGGCGGGGGTGTAAGTTCCTCGTACGTTCGCCGCTCCGCGACGAACTACTCGGAATGACAAGATGGAGACGAAGTAGAGCGTCTCGATACAATCGCGCTCCGCGCGATCACTCGACGCATCCACGCCGAGTAGCTCCCGGCGGAGCTGGGAGCGTATCGAGGCGCTTCGTTTTCTCATTCATTGTCATTCCGAGTAGCTCGTCCGAAGGAACGAGCGTACGAGGAACGTTTTGTTCTACAATCCACTGCATGCCTCATTCCCAGACCTTCGACGCCCTCGTCCTCAAGACCTACGACGTGGGTGAGGCGGACCGGTACTGCATCTTCTTCACGCGCGAGAAGGGGAGGATCGGCGCACGGGCTTCGGGCGCGCGGCGACCCAAAAGCCGCCTGGGGGGAGCGCTGATGCCGTTCCGGCAGGTGACCGTGGAGCTCAAAGAAAGCGGCGCGAGCTGGGTCATCTGCGGCGTGGCGCATCACGAAAACGAAGAATCCATACGCACGCTGTCGCAGTTCACCCAGCTGGAGGAGGGCATTGAACTCCTCATGCGCCTGGTCCCGCACGAAGGCGAACTCCCGGAGATTTTCGACGCGACGCGCGCGTTCTTTTCCGCGTGCGCGCGCGGCGAATCGCAGGCGGTGATGGGCTACACCTTTTCGCTGCTGCATTTGCTGGGCCTCCTGCCGGGAGAGGCGGAGATGGAAGAGGTGAACGCGCTGGCGCCGGAGGAATACGCCTACATCAACCTCTGCCGGCACGGGCGCATCGGTGCTCCGGAGCCGGGGTGTGATCTGGGGCGGCTCTCGACGGTGCGGTCCTTCCTCCTCAACAGTCAGCTGCAGGCGCCGCTCAAGGCGGAGAGAGTGGCGGAAGCGATGAGGTAAAGGTCCCTCGTACGAAATTTGCTCCGCAAATTTCTACTCGGGATGACAGGGAGTTTTTTAGACAAAGGCGTCTCGATACGCCCCTCGGCGCGGCTCGGGGCTACTCGACGCCCCGTTCGCCGAGTAGTTCAGCGCGCCGCGCTGAACGTATCGAGGCGTTATGAACACTAAAACCCCTGTCATCCCGAGTAGCTCGCTGCAGAGCAGCGAGCGTACCAGGGACGCTTCACTGCCGCGGATTTCCCCTCGTCGACGGCGGGGGAGTCGTGGAGCGGGCGGGCGGGGTGTTGGTCCACTCGGAGGACGACGATTTCGCGGGCAGGGTGATATCAATGTCTTCGGCAAACTCGGGCTCGAATGTCGGCTCCTCGCCGTATCCTTCGGGCAACGATTCCACGCCGATCGCGGTGAAGAGCGGCCGGGCCTCGTACGAGGAGAAGACCGTTTCCACGATCGGCTCGCCTTTTTCCGGTTGGATGAAGCGGTACCAGAGCGCCTTGAGACCGGGCACGCGCTCGTTCAGTTTCTTCTTTTCTCCCGGGGCCAAATCCGTCGTCAGCTCCGTCCGGTCCGGGGGCGGAACCGACCGGTCGTAAATGAACGGTCCCAGCAGGTCCGTCTTCCGCTTGTCGCGCGTGCCGTAGTAAATGAAGTACGCGAGATCGCCTTTCGCGTGGGTCTGGATGAGCAGCGCATGGGGGAGATCATTCCTGAAGACCATGTCGACGACGCCGGGATAGACCGTTGCGTCGGTGCCGGGCGGGGAATAATGGCTGACGGTGTAGCTGTGGTTTTTGCGCTTCATGATGGGGAAACCGTACTCCCAGACGCCGCGGTACGCGGTGGAGCTGACCTGGCAGAGGCCGCCGCCGTAATCGGGCTCGGTGCGGTCGCCCTTGATCACCAGTTCCCGCCGGTAGCCCGTGGAGCCGTCGACTTTTCCGAGAACGGTATTGAACGAGAAAACGGAGTTGGCGGGGATGATGTGCCCGTTGAATTTCGCCAGCCCCACGGCGATGTTGAACCGGCGGTTCACGGGCGACCGGCTGAAGTCGGATTCGCCGACGGTCACCACTTCGCGGATGCCCATCGCCTGCAGCTCAGGATCGTCGACGCGGATTGCCGGCTGCGTTTCGATGATGGGCAAGGCGATCTCCGCGGCATTCTGTTCCAGCGCCGCCACGGTCAGGTCCGTCGCGCGCTGCAGGTCCACCGCGCGCCCGGGCAGGCCCACGCCGTCAAAAAGAACCGTTCCCGTCGCCGTCTTGCGGATGACGACCGAGCCTGTCGGCCGATAGAACGGTTTGCCGATGACTGCATCGATCGTCGCGCGGATGGCCGCGCGGTTCCAGCCGGCGATTTCCTTCCTTTCCACGCCCGCGGGGAGCGGGGGAACGGCGTCGCCGTCCACTCTCCACGCGGCGGGCGGATCGAATTCCTTTCCGTTCCAGAACCAGGATTCCGACGGCGCCCTCCATTCCGGGTGATCGGCCGGATTGATCGTGAAGAGGAAATGCTGGTGTCGGTAGGTGAGGGGACCGGCGGCCGATACCGCCGGAGTGAACAGTGAAAAGCAAAAAGTGCAGAGGGCACAGACGGAACAGAGGCGGCAGAGGAGTCGGAGCACGAAGGCATGATCAACGATCCCCCCGCAATCATCAAGAAAGTCGCGATGTTCTCTTCCTCAAACCGGCCGCTTGAACGCCGGGGCCGGCATTTCGTCCAGCGCCTTGTTCACCAGCGCGTCCGCGCGCCAGTTGTCCTCCCGCGGGATGTGCGTGAACACGACGTCGGAGAACTGCAGGGCGAGCTCCCGGATCTCCTCCACCAGGGGCTGCAGCGTGGGCATTTTCACGCGGTATTCGCCGTTGAGCTGCTTCACGATCAGTTCCGAATCCAGGTAGCAGACGAGCCGGTTGGGCTGGTACGCAAGCGCGAGTTTGAGCCCTTCGATGAGCGCCCGGTATTCGGCGACGTTGTTGGTCTCGATGCCGATGCGCTCGGCGTGCTCCTTGAGCGTGATGCCCTGCGCGGGATCCACCAGCACGCAGCCGATGGCCGACTGGCCGGGATTCCCCCGCGAGCCGCCGTCGGTGAAGAGGTGCAGCGTCCCGCCGATGGCTTCCGGCAGCAGGGTGTCCTGCGCGCCGGAGGCGGGCCCGTTGATCAATGCCTCCTCAAGCACATCCACCACGAAACGCTCCCGGTCGCGCGCCTTCGGAAACATTTCCTGCAGTCGGCGTTCGAGGGAGGCGGGGAGTCGAAGCACCCGCTCATTCTACCTTATGAATGCTTCGTGAAAGCTTCTGAAGCTTTTGTCGCTTTCCCATGAGGCAATTGCAGCCGCATGCACATGACGGACGATGTCCTTTCCCACCACTTTGACGAGATGGCAGTCTTCGATCGGCTGTCCTTTCCACGATAATTGGCGGGGCTCGGCGTCTGCCGTGCCGTCGCAAAATGTCACATGCAGCTTTTTCACGAGGAGGCTATGCTCTTCGCAGAGCAGCCGCACTGTCGGCAGATTGGCAGCTTCTTTTTTCGCCTTGGCGCGAATCGTGCGGATCGAAGAGCAAAAATCGACCAGGCACATCTCGGTTCCGTCCTCGTTCACGACGATCATATCCAGCTCCGCTTTGGGCTTGTGCCTGCGCCGGGCATCTGACTCCCGGGAATAGATTTCAATATTCTGCGGTCGCAGGAAGCGCCAATATCCGCGGCCCATCGGCAGGATTTCGCCCTGCCGCTCCTCTATGGCGGCTGCTTCCTTGTGCATCGCCGATTGGTCCATCGCGTGCGTCAGCAGATATTGGCCGACGATTTCCGTTATTTTCCCGCGGAATAACCTGCGCTGTTTTTCCGTATTGTTGTTTTTCTCCGCCTCCAGAAAGTCGGGGTCGCAATTGAAAGCATTCCGGACGGAGCCCCAGAATTTTTTTCTGCCAACGACGGGTTCAATGCCATCGGGTATGGACAGGCTTGCATTCTGGGCGTGCAGGATCGCGCTCAGCTCCCGTTGCAGCAGCGTGGGCTCCTGCAAGAGGGGCATTTCATCGGATTCTGTAGAGAGGGTTTCCATGGAGAGCCGATAAAATGTCAGACTCGTCGGTATTGTCAAACTTTCCGCCGATGAGCCCGGGCTCATCCGCTTCGCCTCAGGCTCATTTGGCCGCAGGAGCTGATTTATCGTCACAGGCGCACGTTCCTTGCGCACATCCGCAGGCACCCCCTGCGCATCCGCACCCCTTTCCGAGGGCATCTTCGGGCAGGTCCAGTTTGAAGCGCCCGTCCCGGAAGTCGATCGTCGCCCCGCCGATGCGCTTGAGGGTCAGCGGCGACGCGAAGACCCGGACGGCGGGCTCCTCCGGCGCAGCGAACGTGCGGTCTGCGGCGTCCGGCTCGGGACGGAATTCCATGCAAAATCCTCCGGCAGCATCTGCGATCACCGCCAACCCCTCCCCCTCGCGCTGCTCGTCTTTTGCAATCTTCCCGATGGCGACGGCAGCCGCCGCAGTCACGGTGAGCATTTCCGGGCGTGCGGGCATCTGGTCCAGCATCTGATTGAGATCATCCACAAGCTCGTCGATCTGCTCCTCCGAAAATCCGTGACCCGCGCATCCTTCGGCGAGCGTTTCGAACTCGCTTCCCGCGCACGAGAAACAGTGCAGACCGTATTCCGCGAGCACGCTTTTGGCTTCCGGAATCAGCGTGACAATTTCCAGAATGGGCATCTGGCGCCGGATGCCTGCCTGCGGGGATTTGCGCACTGCCATGCGGAAGAATCATCAATCATCTTCCGCGAATGTTCAACGCATTTCCCCCCGGAAATATGCCAAAGTTCCTTGATGCCCGGCAGCCGATCATCGATCATTCCCGCATGACCGCGCGACAGGCGACATTCCGGACGGCGATGGCGCTGCTGATCCTCCTTGCGGGATTCCAGCTCGGCGCACTCCATGAGCGCTCGCAGCCGCGCGTTCGCATCGGCGGCGAGCCCGGGCTCGTTTCGCCGGGAGCCTCGGCCAGCGGCGTGACGGTGCAGGATCCGCAGCGGCAGGTGGACATGTCCCTCGTCTGGGAGGTGTGGGAGGAACTCAATTCCCATTACATCGATCCGCAAAAGGTGCAGGTGACGCCTCTTGTGTACGGCGCCGCCGAGGGCCTCGTCCGCGGGCTCGGCGACCCCTACACGGTGTTCATGACCCCCAAGGAAAACGAGAGTTTCCGCGAAGGCCTGGCCGGCAATCTGGAGGGCATCGGCGCCGAATTGGCGCTCCGCGACGGCCTCGTGATGATCGTGACGCCCATCAAGGGCTCGCCGGCCGAACGCGCCGGCCTGCAGCCCAAGGACGCGATCCTCGAAGTGGACGGCCAGTCCGTCGAAGGCTGGAGCCTGGGCAACGTCGTGAGCCATATCCGCGGCCCCAAGGGCACGCCGGTCAAACTGCGCATCGGCCGGGAGGCGTCCGCGCTGACGGGCGGCCCGCTGGAATTCACCATCATCCGCGAGGCGATCCACATTCCCAGCGTCGAATCGCATCTCATCGAAACGGAAGGCAAAACGTTCGGCTACGCCGCGCTCAACCAGTTCGGCGAAAGCTCCATCACCGAAATGCGCAAGGAGCTCGAGTCATTCAAGTCCCGCGGCGTCGACGGCCTCATTCTCGACCTGCGCAACAACGGCGGCGGCTATCTGGACGGCGCCGTGGAATTGGCGTCGCTCTTCCTGTCCCAGGGAACCGTGGTCACGGTGGAGCACCGCCAGGGCAGCCCCGACACGCAGCAGGTGAACGGCCGCGTGCTCTTCCCCGACACACCGCTCGTCGTGCTGCAGAACGAGGCGACCGCGAGCGCGTCCGAGATCGTCGCCGGGGCGCTCCAGGATTACGGCCGCGCGACGGTGGTGGGGGAGAAGAGTTTCGGGAAGGGGACCGTGCAGGAAGTGCTCGATCTTCCGGGCGGCGCGAGCCTCCGCGTGACGGTCGCGCGGTGGCTGACGCCGAAGGGGAAAAATCTCGGCAAGGAAGGCGTGCATCCGGACGTCGACATCGCACCCCGGAAACCGACGGATACCCCCCCGGACGTGGGCGCCCCGTGGGACTGGAAAATCGATCCGCAGCTCACCGCCGGAGTCGAGGTGCTGCTGGGCCGGAAACCTGCCGGAAAACAGGTTCCGTGATGAGGTCGTGGAATTCCGCGCTTAAACGCTATTTAAACGCTTAATTCCGGGGAGCAGATTTGCCATCCGGCCGTGATTCTGACGTTGTCGAGAAACGTCATTTCTGCTATAATTATGTGATTTGCGGAGCAAACGAGCCCGGGCTCATCTGGAAAAAATTCAACCACAGACACCCACATCCACACCGTGTTCCCGACCACCCCTCCCCACCGGCTGATCGACGGCATCCGGGACTACCTGGATAACGCCTCGGACGGAGTCCCGATGACGGGTGTTTCGCGGTCCGAAAAACAGGTGTGGGTCCGCGCCGCCCTGGAGCATGTCGGTTACGAACATCTTTCCCGAGAAGACCGGGGTCTCGTGCGGCAGTACCTGCAGGTCGTCACGGGGTATTCCCGCGCGCAGGTCCAGCGCCACATCGCGGCGTACTCCGCGAAGGAAATTCTCCCCGCGGCGGCGACAGTCACTCCGGTCGCGGAGACGGTCGCGCACGCCGCCGCGCCGAAGCGGTTTGCATTCCCGGTGAAGCCCGGCGCCGCGCTCGCGGTCCTCTCGGTTCTCATGCTGGGAGTCCTCCGGGGCAACGAGCGGTTCACCGCGTCCGTGATTCCCGTCGCGGAGCAGGCATCGTCTTCGTCCGTTTCGTCGGTCGAGTTTCACGTCGCGGTCGCCGCTCCCCCGTCCGGCTCAGCCGCTCCCGACTGGTTTGCCCGGCCTGAGACGGTCACCGGCAAGCGCGTCGCATTGCGCCGGGCGCAGAGGGCGGAGGCATTGGCACAGCAGGAGGCCGTCCGCGCGGCGGCCCCGGCAGGGTCGGAATCCCGCACGATCATCGAGCACCGGACGCTCATGGCCTCGTCGTTCAATGTGTGGGGTGAGCCCGGCGAAGGAAAATTCGTCATCTTCCGCAACGGCAAAGCCGTCTGGAGCGACCTCCCGTCCGACGTTGTCCGCAACGGAGGCCCCGCGCGGAGCACCGGCCGCAGGCCCGGCGACCCCACGGGTGACCACGGCACCGCGCCCAACTCGGGCGGCGGCGATACCGGGGGCGCGCCGCGCCGCAGCGGCGGCGGAGGGAACGGCGGCAGCGGCGGCGGGGGAGGAGGCGGCACGACGGTCAACAACATCACGAATGTGACCAATGTCACCAACACGACGACCGGCTTCGACCAGGACGCCGCCGATCCCATCTACGTCAACGCGTCCGGCGACACGATGTCGGGAAGCCTTACCGTCAACGGAACCATTTCCGGCGCGGTGCTCCGCATCATGGGACAGTCCGCATCCAACTACATTCTCGGCAACCTCGGCATCGGCAAAACGAACCCGACCGCGCTTCTCGACGTGGGCGGAACGATCAGCGGCTCGTCGCTCATCGTCAGCGGCCTCGCCAACTGCGATTCCATCGACACCGACGCCAACGGAAACCTCATCTGCGGCGTCGATAACGCGACGGGAACCGGACTTTCGCAGGAAGCGGGGGACGAACGGTACGTGGAGCAGGGCGGCGACACGATGACCGGCGGCCTGCTCATCGTCAGCGGCGGCCACACCAACCTCGGCTCCGCCGACGCGGGCATCCTGCTCGAAATCGGCGGCGTGATGTCGGGCCGCGTGCTCCATGCGCAGGATAATCTCACCTCCTCGGGCACCCTCCAGGTTGCCGGCGCGACGACGCTCCGCGGATCCGCCGCCGTCCGCGGAATCCTCTCCGGCGCAACCCTCCAGATCATGGGACAGGGCTCCGCGGCCAACTACCTCCTCGGCAATCTCGCCCTCGGCACGAGCAATGCCGCCAAGACCAAACTTGAGGTGCTCGGCACGGTTTCGGGATCCACGGTCTTTGCCACCCGCAATCTTCTCGCTTCCGGCTCCTTTGTTCTCGACGGATCCGCAACGCTCAAGTCCCTCGTGTCCTGTCAGACGATCCAGACATCCAGCAACGGAGCGCTCTCCTGCGCGGGCGGATTCCTGGCGACCTCCACCGGCGCCCTGCGCACCCTCTTCGATAACCGCTACGTGTCGTCCAGCACCGGCTCGCTCCAGACCTTCTTTAACGGCTTGTACCTGCGGACATCCACGGGGTCGCTCAAGTCTTTCTTCGACGCCAACTACTTCCGCACCTCCACCGGCTCGCTCCAGACGTTCTT
>CAZCFO010000008.1:0-39717 GCA_964497975.1 uncultured Candidatus Peribacteria bacterium | reverse complement strand
CTCAGCGGTAGAGCAACGGTATCGTAAACCGTGGGTCACCGGTTCAATCCCGGTCGGCGGCTCCACCCTTCACATCCACATGATAGGATCCGACTATGCATCCGTTGGCCGTAGGCCTCGTCCTTGTCTCGGCAGTGATCCATGCCTGGCGCGAGATGATCACCAAAAAGGCCCACGACAAGCAGATCTTCGTGTGGCTGTTCTGCGTGGTGGCGGTGATCATCCTCTTTCCGATCCTGCTGTACGAAGGCGTGGAGGGGCGCGTGACGGGGACCGCCCTGCTCATCGCGCTGGGCGCGTCGGTGATTCATTCGCTGTACTGGTACTTCATGTCGCGGGCATACGAAGCGGGTGACCTCTCGCAGGTGTATCCCATCATGCGGTCGTCGCCGGCGCTGATCTTCGTGCTCTCGGTGGTCTTCCTGGGCGAACAGGTCTCGGCGCTCGCGGTGCTCGGCGTCGTGACGATCCTCGCCGGCATCTACACCATCAACATGAAGCGCCTGACGCCCAAGGGGCTGCTGGAGCCGCTGAAGGCGCTGAAGGAGCGCCACACGCGGTTTGCCATCCTCACGGCGCTGGCCGTCACCGCGTATTCGATCCAGGACAAGCTCGTCGTGCAGCGGATCGACCCGTTCCTCTATAACTATCTGCTCATCCTGTTCCCGACGCTCATCTGGACGCCGTTTATTCTGAAGACCAAGTCCGCTGCGGCCATCGTGCGCGAGTGGAAGCGCAGCCCGCGGGATATCGTCATCAATGCCGTCATCGCTGCCCTCAGCTATTCGCTGATCCTGAAGGCGCTGACGTTCGAGCGCGTTAGCTACATCACGTCACTGCGGCAGGTGAGCATCGTCGTGGGCGTCCTGCTCGGCGGGCACCTGCTGAAGGAGAAGCACAAATGGATCCGGCTGTGCGCGGCGGGCCTGATTCTGGCGGGCACGGCGATGATCGCTTTCGCGAAGTGAAGCTTTCCAAGAATGCATTCCTCTCCCACCGCAGCGGGAGAGGATGCCTCCGCAGAGGCAGGAGAGGGCTTTTTGCTCACTGTGCCCCCATCTGCCGAAGCGCACTCTTCGCCGCGACATTGGAGGGATCGATGCGGAGGATGATTTCGAACTGCCCGCGGGCGCCGTCCGTGTCGCCTGTTTTGTAGAGCAGCAGCGCGAGGTTGATGCGCGCGGCGACGGATGCCGGCGCTTCGTTGACGGCCTCCGCGTATTCGGCGATGGCGCCGTCGAGGTCGCCCATTTGCGTGAGGGCGATGGCCAGGTTGTAATGGGCGTTGGTGAAGAACGGATTCACCCCGAGCGCGCGGCGATAGGCCTGAACGGCCTCCTGGGTCTTCCCCTGCCCGAACAGGGCGACGCCCAGGTTCGTGAAGGCCTCCTCGTACGTCGGATCGAGTTCCGCGGCGCGGCGATACTCGGCTTCGGCCTGGGGAAGCTTCTTCAGTTCGGCGTAGATGATGCCGAGCCCCAGGTGCGCGTCCTTGCTGTCGGGATTGATGGCGAGCGCCCGTTGATAGGTGGCAATCGCCTTGTCGTACTGACCCAGCTTTCGATACGCCGCCCCCAGGTTGCTGAGGGTTTTGGGATGCTCGCGGATCGCCAGCGCCTTCTCGTATTCGATGATTGCTTTGTCGTACTCTTCGTCAAAGCGGTACACGTTGCCGAGGTTGTTGTGGGCGACGTGCGTCTCGGGATAGTGCTGCAGGACGTTGGTCAGCAGCGTGAACGTGTTCTGCCAGATCAACGATTGAGCATGGGCACGCCATGCCAAAAACATGATGACCATCCCCGCAACACATGCCCATCCATATCGCGATATGTAGGGGCGGGTCATTGCCCCGCCCTTCTTGCCCGCAACAATTTCGGCCAAAACAAGAACGAAGGCGATGAGCGCGATGAACACCCCGATCGACGGCACGTAGGCGTACCGGTCGGACGCGAAATACACGTCCAGATCCCCCCCCTTGGTGAAGTTGAGGAAGGTCGGCGCGAGGGTGATGAAGAAGAATCCCAGCCCGAATATGACGCCTCGAGCATGGTGCATAGCGCGGCCCTCCGCGGCCGCGATACAGGCGGCGGCGATGAGCAACACGATCACCCCCCAGACGATGATCGGCACGAAAAAGTCGGGTGAGGAGACGGTGACGTCCCCGTGGTAGGGATAGAGCAGCGAGAAGAAGTCGGGCCACACGATTTTGCGGACGTAGAAGAGGGACGACTTTCCGGCCATGATGATCTTCTCCCACGTGGAGGAGGACGCCACCACGCTCGTTTTCCCCCCGATGCCGATGAGGCCGAAGATGACGGAAAGAACCAGGAACGGGATTTTTCCCTCGAATACCGTGCGAACCCATTGTAGGGGCGCAGCAATGCTGCGCCCTTCGCTGCGCCCTTCACGACGCCCTCCAAACGGCCATGCAATGCGCCCGTCACGCCAGTCGAGAAGCACGAGGATCACCGGCAGCGTGATCGCCATCACCTTGGAGAGCAGCGCAAGCGCGAAGAAGCCGCTGGCAGCCACCAGCAGACGCCGAACCCTCTCCTCGCGCCAATACATCCACGTGATGATCGTCAGCAGGAAGAAGAACGTGGAGAGGAGGTCCTTGCGTCCGCTCACCCACATGACCGCCTCGGTATGCAGGGGATGCAGCAGGAAAAGCGCGCCGCAGAAAATTCCTGCAGGCACGGACCAATTCCATTTTTCGTCTTCAGCGCGGGTCTTCGACCCGCGAAAAAACAGCGTCGCGAACCACGCCACTAAGATTCCGTTGAGCGTGTGGAACAGGAAGCTCGTCAGGTGGTATTGGAACGGATGAATGCCGCCGATCTGGTAATCGAGCTGATAGCTGAGGAATGTGAGGGGGATGTAGAGCTCGGGATCGTAGGTGGAGAAGACATATTTGATGGTCGCGGGGGACATGGCCCGGATCGCGGGGTTCTCGTACACGAGCATGCCGTCGTCCCAGCGCACAAATTCGCTCTGCCGGACGGCCGTGCCGTAGACGAGGAAAGACAGCGCGAAAAAGCCCGCGATAAGCATGCCGGCGGAACGCATACGCTGAGGAATCATATTTTGAACAAATGCAGAATTTCCGCTATAATAGCAAGATTGCTCACATATAAAAAACATTCCACGGGCGAGCATCGGTTGATGCATTTTCACGAAGACGGACCGGTCACTGTACCGCCCGAAGGCTCGCCGTCGCCGGAAGGCAACAGAAAGGGCTGGCTGGCGCGGCAGACGGACGGCGCACGCAAGAAAGCGAACCAGGCCGCTGAGTTGCTGAAAAAAGCACGGGCTCTGGAGCCTGCCGCTAAAGGAGTTGCCGGAAGCGCCATAAAGCAACAAATGGAAAATGCCCGGAAAACAATCGGGGCCGGGCAGGAACTGATCAAAAAAGCAGGTGAACAAAACGAGAAAACTGTCCAGCCTGCCATTGAATTTGCGAACAATAACACGCGGCGGCTCATCGGCGAAGTCATGGACGGATCGAACGCACTGGGGCTCATCAAAGGACTCAAGCAGGCGACAGCCAACGCCCATGAGCGCTTCGGGCTTGCTCCGGCAGCGTATCATCAGCGGATCAAATGCCCTGACGGAGGCCCCGAAACCAGCGAGCATTTCTTTACCGCGCACCTCAGCCCGCCCAGTGACCAGCCGAAGACGCTCACCATCATGTCGGGTGGCAACAACGAACCCATCACGCAGGCGCGGGATCAGTTCAGATCACAGCGCGGACAAATGAATCTCTTCAACCGCTTTGTCTCCGACAATGCCAACAACGTCGATGTCCTTCAGTTTCGCATCGGCAACGCGCTGACGACGGTGCCCGCACAGCACAACAGCGTCGCATTCATCCATCTTCAGAATATCGTCAGTGACGCGCTGGCAGGCGTTGGCATGTTTGCCGGAAGAGCCTACCGAAGCATCAACATGTACGGCCACAGTTACGGCGCGGGAGCGCTGACGCAGCTGTGCGAGCAGCTGGAAGCAAGACGAAAGCAGGGGGAAACGGTCCCCCCTCTCGACAGGACGATGTTTGTGGATGGCGTGGAATTCCAGAGCATCCCTCCCCGGTCATTGCGTACGCGCCCGGCGGGGTCCGGAAGCCATTTCCACGTCTGGCAGCGGAATGAAAACCTGGAAGCCATGGGAGATGCGCCCCTGGAGACCCGCTCAGCGGACCGGCAGCTCCAGGTGCCCAATACCAGCCACAGGCGAATCAATGACGCGCAAATCCACCCGGAGATCTTCGACCAAGGCTACCGGTTCCTCATGGGACAGCGCTCAGAGTGATGAAGATATTCCGTCCTCCCCGCAGGAGATGTCTGTACTTAGAGAGAATTTTCCGCTATACTGGTTGGATTTCTGCACTCACACAAACACCCAACATTTTATGACGCTCGACGCCTGCATTGCCCACGCGATCCACAGTGACCTCGATATCATCGAGGCCCTTCCGGAAGTGGAGTACGTCCCCGTGGAGGATCTCGAGACGTACGTGGAGCGTTTCGTGCTCACGATCCAGGAATCCCTGCGCAACGTGATCCAGAACCGCGGCGAGCCGTACCTGCGCTCCAAGGACGCCGCCGGGCTGTGTGCCACCTGCATCGAATCCGGCATTTCGCTGCCGCCGGGCATGCTCCTCAAGATGTGCCAGACGATCATGAACCTGAGCCAGCTCGACGCGAAGTTCATCCTGGATACGGATGACGGTAAAAGTTTGTATTATGTGAAATTGGAACTGACCCTCGCCTAAAAACGCTCTGTCATTCCGAGTAGCTCGTGGCGGAGACACGAGCGTATCGAGGAACGGATGACGGCAAGAGCCTGTACTACGTGAAGCTGGAGCTCACCCTCGCCTAAGAAAACGAAGCAAACGACGCAAACGAGGGAATCGAGGATCCTCGATTTCTTCGTTTCCATCGTTTGCCTTGTTTGCCTACGGCAGGTTCTGCTGCACAATCTGATCGACCGTGCTAAGGATGCCCCGGACGGCCGTTTTCACCGGCATCTGGTGAAGAGAGTAGGTGACTTTCCACTGCTCTCCGGCTTCCTGGCGCCCGAAAATAACGAAACCCGGGACCCCCAGGCTTTTGAGGAATTCGTTGCACAGCTGCTGCACTTTCGCGTCGTCCATGGGGAATGGAGAAAGAAACTGAAAGAGAGTTGAGGATACTATGAAAGGAGGAACGCAAGGAGAGCAAGGAACACAAAGAGCACAACGATGGATACTCCTCGTGTTCCTTGTGTTCTTTGTGTTCCTATTGGTCCGCCAAAAAACAACCGATACCTCCGCGGCGATGCGGGCGTGTCACCGTTTCGGGAGCTGCGGGGGGCGCCTGGCCCACTCAGTCGTACTTCCTCTGCACATACTGCACGACGATATCCCGGTCATCGGCAGGCGCATCCGGATGGTCTTTCGCCTGATAGAACGCACCGACGACATCGGACCCCACGGACAGAATTTGGCCCTTGTAGACGGCCACTGCACGCCCCACATACTCCGGATTCCCCGCGAGCGTCTGCTCGATCCAGAGGATGTCCGTGTCAATCTGTTGCTCGCGGTCGGGACTGGTTTTCATACAAAAGAGAGGGAAATGCATTATTGCTGCTCCAGCTTTGCCCGAACGCGCTGACGGAGTTCATTCAATTCCTGCACAAGATGCTCCGGCATTGTGCCGATGCCCCGCTTCTCGTCTGACTGGATCTTCAGCAGATACGACAAACGTCCGACGGTCGCGGCGTCGAATCCCAGGAGTTTGAGCTGACTGAAGCGCTGGATAAACCCCGTGTTATCGAATATCTGCGCACCTGAAAGAACGTCCTCAAGATCATCGCCCTCAGGCTGCTCGGAAGGAATATCCATGGCGTCGGGAAATTAACGCTTGGAGAACTGCGGTGCGCGGCGAGCACGCTTGAGACCCGGCTTCTTGCGTTCCTTGATGCGGGCGTCGCGGCGGAGGAATCCGGCGCGCTTCAGGTCGGGGCGGAAATCGGGGTTGAGGAGCAGGAGCGCGCGGCTGATGCCATGGCGCATGGCGTCGGACTGGCCTTCCTTGCCGCCGCCGCTGACCATCACATCGACGTCGACCGTCTTGCTGAGGCCGGCGATCGCGAGAGGGGCCAGGGCGTTCTCGATCGCGTAGCCGTGGAAGTACTCCTTGATCTTGAAGCCATTCACGGTCGCCTCGCCCGAACCGTCCTGATACAGCTTCACGCGCGCGCGGGCGGTCTTGCGCTTTCCAAGGCCGGCGAGGTAGGAGCGGGTGGTAGTCATAGCTGGTAGAAAGTGGAGCAGGCTCCCTCTCCTGCGAAGCGGGAGAGGGCGGGGGTGAGGGCAGAAAATTAGACTGTCTTCAAATCGAGAGGCTGCGGCTTCTGCGCGGCGTACTTGTGCTCGGCGCCGGCGTAGACGTGCATGCGCTTGAGCATCTGGGGGCGGAGCCGGTTCTTGGGGAGCATGCCGTAGACGGCCTTCTCGATGACGGTCTCGGGGCTCTTTTCCATCATCTTGGTCAGGCTCGTGACGTGGGTGTGGCCCAGGTAGCCCGTGTGGTGGAAATAGCTCTTCCGGCGGCCCTTCTCGGGCGTCACGGCGAGCTTGGCGGCATTGATGACGATCACATGGTCTCCGCACAGCTGGTGCGGCGAGAACGACGGACGGTGCTTGCCGCGCAGGACGTGCGCGACCTTGGAGGAGACGAATCCGATCGTCTGTCCTTCGGCATCAACGATGTGCCAGGCGGGGGCCGATACGGGAACGGTCGTGGTCTTCATGAGTTCTTGGCGGAAGCAGGCTTCGTCTTGGCGGTCTTCTTGGGCTTTTCGGCCGGCGCCTCGGCGGCGGGGGCGTCGACATGCGAATCCACGAGCTCGAGCGTGACGAGCTTGGCGCCGTCACCGTGGCGTGCGCCGAGCGGGATGATGCGCGTGAAGCCGGAGGAGCGGGTCTTGTAGCGGTCCTTGAGGAGCTCCATGACCTTCTTGCAGGCGTTCACGTGGGTGACGATCTGGTTGATGGAACGGATGGCGTTGCGGGCGTCCTTCGTCTTAGCCGTCGTGATGATCTTCTCGACGAGCGGCTGCACCACGTCGGCGCGCTTCTTGGTCGTGCGGATGGACTCGTACAGAAGCACGGACGTCACAAGGTTGCGCTGCATGGACCTGCTGTGCGCGGGTTTGTGACGGAGCCGGAGGCGGGAGTGGCGATGTCTCATTGGTGGGAAGTGACGGAGTCCGCCTTAGGCGGACGGGAATGGCGATGACGCATGGGAAAAGGGCTTCGGGAAAAGGAAATTACACTTCAACGGTGTCATCCGCAAGCTTCAAACCGCGGTCTCCGAGGGTCTTTTTGACCTCCTCGAGAGCTTTGGCGCCGAAGCCGCGGAAATTCTGCAGGGTGGCCTCGGTGCACTTGGTGAGCTGCTCGATGGACCCGACGCCCGCGTTGATGAGGGCGTTGAGGGTGCGTGGCGAGAAGTTGAGGATTTCGATGGGCGTGTAGCTCTCCTTCACCGGCGTGTGGGCGGCATCGTCCACGTGGCTGGCGGCGACGCGCGAGAAGTCGGCGACGAACTCGGGCTCGACGACCTTCTTGTCGGACGCGAAGTATCCGAAGTAGCTCTGGAGGAGCTGCGAGGCGAAGATGACGGCCTCCTCGGCGGAGAGCGATCCGTTCGTCTCGACGTCCAGGGCGAGCTTCTCGAGGTCGGTGCGCTGGCCGACGCGGGCGGACTCCACGTCGAACTTCACGCGGACGACCGGCGTGTAGATGGCATCGATGTACATGAGGCCCGGCTCATTCTGCTTCTTGTTACGCTCCTGGGCGGAAACGTAGCCGACGCCCTTCTCGACCGTGAGCTGCATCTCGATGGACGCGCCTTTCTCGAGCGTGAGGAGTTCGAGATCGGGGTTGAGGACTTCGATGTCGGAGCTGACCTTGAGGTCCTTGGCCGTGACCGTCATCGGGCCCTTGGCTTCGAGCGTGATGGTCTCGGGATCCTTGCTGTGCTTGCGCAGGCGCAGGAGCTTGAGGTTGAGGCCCACGTCGAGCATCGACTCGCGGACGCCCTTGATCGTGGAGTACTCGTGCTGCACTCCGGACACGCGCATGGAAGTGACCGCGGCGCCGGGGAGACTCGAGAGCAGGACGCGGCGGATGCCGTTGCCCAGCGTCATGCCGTAGCCCGGAGGCAACGGCCCAATCATGAAGATCACATGGTTCGAATCCCCTTTCTTCACGGGGTTCATCGTGAAGGTCGGGAGTCCGATGTCTTCCTGAATGATGTGCATAGGAAGGAGGAGAAGGGAGGGGGGACGCAGGTGGTCGACCTGCGGAAGGGCGGCCGGATCGGCCGCGGAAAGAGCAATTAATTCCGTGAGTAGAACTCGATGATCTGCCGCATATCGAGCGCCTGTTCGGCGGCATCGGGAGGGGGCAGGGCACCGACCTCCACGCGCATCGCCTTGGCATCAACCTTGAGCCAGGAGGGCGGAACGTACTTCTCGTGCGCGGTGAGGATGGGCGGGAAGATCGGGGAGGACTTGGCCTGGTTGCGGACGGTGATGACCTGTCCCGGCTTCACCTGGAACGACGGAACCGTGACGCGGACGCCGTCGACCAGGAAGAGCCCGTGGCCGACGAACTGGCGGGACTGGAGGCGCGTCGTGGAGAGGCCCGCGCGGTAGATGACGTTGTCGAGACGGCGCTCGAGCATCTGTTTGAGAGCGTCGCCGGTCTGACCGGACACTTTCGTTGCGCTCAGGTACATCAGGCGGAACTGGCGCTCGGTGATGCCGTACATGTCGCGGGCCTTCTGCTTCTCCATGAGCTGCTTTCCGTACTCGGAGAGGCGGCTCTGCTGGCCGCGGGGCGACTTTCCGGGACCGTGCGGCTTGCGCTGCAGGATCTTGTCGTACTTCTCGCTTCCGTACAGGTTCATTCCCTGTCGGCGGCACTTCTTTGCTTTGGGACCGTTATATTTCATAGAGAGGAAGAGGTTGATGGAGAGTGGAGCGGTCCCCCTCTCCTGCGAAGCGGGAGAGGGTGGCGCCGCAGCGCCGGGTGAGGGCAGAAAACTACACGCGTCGCCGTCCCGGCGCGCGGCAGCCGCCGTGCGCGATGGGCGTGACATCCATGATCGCGTCGATATTGAGGCCCGCGGCCTGAAGCCCGCGGATGGACTGCTCGCGTCCCGGCCCGAGGCCCTTCACTTCCACCGTGACCGTCTCGATGCCGTAGGGCTTCACTTTTCCGGCGGCCGTCTCGGCGGCGACTTTTGCGGCGTACGGAGTCGACTTGCGGGTGCCCTTGAAGCCGGACGCGCCGCTGCTGCTCCAGCCGAGCACGTTGCCCTGGAGATCGGTGAAGGTGACGATTGTGTTGTTCTCTCCGGCGTGGATGCACACGCGGGCCTTGGGCATCGCGCGCTTGATCTTCTTTTTCTTCACGGGCCCGGCGGCGGCGTCGGTCTTGGGCGCCTCCCCTCCCTCGATGAGATCGAGAACGGAGATCTTGGGCTTGTCGCCGGCCGGTGGGGTCTTGGAGTCGTCAGCCATAAGGATAGAAAGAGGATCGAAAGGGAGAGAGGGTAGGGGCGTAGCACTGCTACGCCCGTACGGGGATTAGGTCTTGGTGAGCACCGTGCGGCCCGAGAGACCCGTCTTCTTCTTGCCGCGCTTGGTGCGCGCGTTGCGCCGGGATGTCTGTCCGCGGGCGGGGAGCTTGCGGCGGTGCCTGTAGCCGCGCCACGTGCCGATGTCCTGCAGACGCTTGATGTCGAGGGAGATCTTGCGGGTCAGCTCGCCTTCCGTGAGCTCTTTTTCGACGCGGGAGCGGAGCCTCGCCTGGTCGGCTTCATTGAGGGTGTCCGTCTTGGCCTCGAAGCTGATGCCGGTTTCCTTGAGGATGCGGCGGCTGAGGGACCGTCCGATGCCTTTGATCGCCGTGAGGGAGATCTCAATTCGCTTGTTGCCGGGGAGGACGACGCCAGAGATACGGAGCATGGGAGAGGGAGAGAATCGAAGGGAGAGAAGGGTCAGCCACCCTGACGCTGCTTATGCTTGGGATTCGTGCAGACGATGCGGCGGATGCGCTTGCCTTTGCCGTTGCGTCGGATGACGAGGCGGCAGTTTTTGCAGATGGCTTTGCAGGAGGGGCGGACTTTCATGGGTGAGGGGAGGGGCGACTTGCCCACCGAAGCGCGAAGCGCGAAGGCGGGACTTTCATGCGGAGGGGGGTGTCGGGGCGGGAGGAGAGGAAGGTGCGGAGGGGGCGGGAGCGGCTGCCGGAGGCGGCGCGGATCCGGGGCGGCCCGGAATGCCGGGTCCGGGGGACGTCGGCGAGAAGCGATAGACGATGCGCCCCTTGTTCAGATCGTAGGGGGTCATCTCCAGCTTGACCCTGTCGCCGGGCAGAATGCGCACGCGGTTGACCCGCATGCGGCCTGCCAGATGACAGAGCAGCGTATGTCCTTCCGCCTGCTCACTCGTGACCCGGACGCGGAACGTGGCATTGGGGAAGCATTCCTCCACAATGCCGATGAGTTCTATAACGTCTTTGGACACAAGAAAGTTGCTGAGCGGAAAGCCGACAGATCTTACGGATGGAAAGAAACTCCGACAAGGCAGAGGGATGGGGAAAACCCCGGGATGATCAAATTTATGTTGAAGAAATGTGAATTTATGTTGTAATAACCTTTAATCAGGCAATGATCTCGTGGCCCGCTTCGGTGACCAGAATCGTATGTTCAAAATGGGCGGAGAGTGAGCCGTCAGCCGTCGAAATCGTCCAGCCGTCCCCTTCTTCGCGGATATTGGGCTTTCCCATGGAGGTGATGGGCTCGATGGCGATGATCGTATGCACCGGGAGCGTAGGGCCGGTGCCCGCCTTTCCGGTATTCGGCACATCCGGGAACTGATGCAGCGTGGTGCCCAGCCCGTGTCCGGTGAGGCCGTTCACGCAGGAATAGCCGTGCGACTCGACGGACTTCTGGATCGTGGAGGAAATGTCGCCGACGCGGCGTCCCGGCGCAACGATGCGGCAGGCTTCCTCGAGTGCCTCCTCGGAAGCGCGAAGGAAATCCTGAACGTCTTCGGGAACGGAACCGACCGCGACGCTCACACAGGCATCGGTGTAGAGCTTGCCGTAAATGACGCCGCAATCGATGGCGATGATGTCGCCTTCATTCAGCTGCCGCGGTCCCGGAATGCCGTGCACGCACTGATCGTTCACCGACGCGCAGATCGTCGCGGGGAATCCGTGATATCCCTTGAATGCCGGAGTCGCCCCGTTGTGCGAGCGGATGAACCCCTCCGCGAACGCGTCGAGGGTCCCCGTGGTGATGCCGGGCTTCACCCGCGCGGCCGTCTCGATCAGACACTGACGGAGGATCTTCCCGCCGGTGCGCAGGCTTTCGATTTCGGCAGCCGAAAAGAGTTGGAAGGATGACACGGAAGTAGTGTAAAGCACTAAATTCTAAATTCTAAACATTGTTTAGGATTTAGGATTTAGTGCTTAGTATTTACTGCCTTACGGCTTTTGTCATTTGCTCATACACGCTCTCCACATCCTTCATTCCATCAATTTCGATGACCTTCCCCTCCCCCACGTACGCCCGGATCACGGGCATCGTCTTTTCGGTGAACGTGTTCATGCGCTTCCGGATGATCGCGGTATCGGCATCATCGGCGCGGCCCTCCGCCTTCGCGCGGCCGAGGATGCGCCGCACGCCCTCCTCGGGACTGAGGAGCAGATGGATGCAGCGGAAGTCGCGTCCCACGCTGCGCATGATGTCATTGAAGTCGCGCATCTGCGCCTCATCCCTGGGAATGCCGTCGAAGAGGATCTTCTGCGACGCCGGCCGCTGGCGGATCGCCTCTTCCACGACTTTCATGATGATGGGATGCGGGACCAGGTTGCCCTGATCGATGAAGGATTTGACCGTATTGCCCAGCTCGGAACCGGATGCCGCGATCTTGCGGAGCTCTCCGCCCGCCTCGAACATGTCGTAACCGAACTCGGCCGCGAGGCGCTTGGCCTGCGTGCCCTTGCCGCTGCCCTGAATTCCGAAGAGAAGGAGATCCATGCCCCGATGCTAGCGGAGAGATCAGAGACTGAGAACCTTCTTCCACGCGAGATAGGTCCGCAGCCCTTCGGCTGTCTGTTCTCGCATTTTCGCAATATCGTCATTCACCGAGAATGCTTCCTGACCGTCATGCATGACCGGTAGAGCCATGGCATGTTCAGCATGTGATCCATGCTGATCGATGAACTTCTGTTTGATGGCCGCAGACAGCAAATCAAGCTCGGCTTCGGTCGGATACGGGGATTCTTTCATGCGGAAGATCTTACACCAGCTTCTCGTAGTCATGCGCGAGCATCTGCGCATTGATCGCGCGGATCAGTTCCATGACGACGCCGACGATGATGATGAGGCCGGAGCCGGAGATCAGGAGATCGGTGGAACCGAGGCTCGAATAGCGCGTGAAGAGCAGGGGGATGACGGCGACGATACCCAGGAAGATGCCGCCCCACAGGTTGAGGCGCAGGCTGGTCTGTGCGAGAAGCTTGGCCGTCTGGGGTCCGGGGCGCACGCCGGGGATGAACCCGCCGCGCTTCTGGATGGTCTCGGCGACTTCGGTCGGCTTGAAGGTGACGGAGACGTAGAAGAATGTGAAGGCGATGACGAGGAGGAAGTAGCCCGCCATGTAGACGATGCTCGGGCTCTGGGAATTGAGATACGTGGTGATGAAGCCCACGACCGGCGCGAAGCGCGGAGCCGTCTGGAGGAACTGCGCGAGGATCGCGGGGAAGGTGATGAGCGAGATCGCGAAGATGATCGGGATCATGCCGGCCTGGTTGAGACGGATGGGGATGTTGCCCTGCACTCCCCTGCCCGCGCCCTGGTTGGCGTACGTGATGGGGATCTGGCGGTGCGCGTCGGTGAAGAGCACGACGGCGACGAGCGTGGCGAACGAGACGAGCAGGAAGAAGTAGAACGCACCCACCTTGCCGTCGCCGGCGAGGAGGATGGATGCGAAGCGCGTGGGGATGCTCGAGACGATGCCGACGAAGATGATCATGGAGACGCCATTGCCGATGCCCTTCTCCGTGATGATCTCGCCGAGCCACATCAGGAAGAGGGAGCCCGCGGTCACGAAGAGCATGGGGAAGAGCACCGCCGGGAAGCTGATGTCGACGATGTTCACGCCGCCGCGTCCGAGCAGGACGAGGAAGCCGTAACTCTGGATGAAGCCGAGCGGCAGCGTCAGCCAGCGCGTGTAGCGGTTGAGCTCCTGCTGGCCCTGCGCGCCCTCTTTGCTCAGCGCCTCCAGCTTGGGGAAGATGACCGTGCACAGCTGAACGATGATGGAGGCGTTGATGTACGGGCTCAGGCCGAGAAGAACGACGGAGAAGTTGTCCAAGCCGCCGCCGGTGAGCGCCGCGAAGACGCCGAGCGCACCTCCGGCGTTCTGGGTGTCGAGGAACTGCTTGAGAGCGAAGGGATCGGCGCCGGGAACGGCGATGTGGGCCGCGACGCGGTACAGGAGCAGGAGAAATGCCGTGACGAGGATGCGCCTGCGCAGATCCTCGGAGCGCCAGAGTTGTCGGAGGTAGGTGAACATAGAAATGTGTCGCCCCGAGTCGTCCGCCGGGAGCGGACGTATCGAGGGGTTAGTCCTTGAGGAGGGTGACCGTTCCTCCCGCCTTCTCGACGGCTTCCTTTGCCTTGGCCGACGCGGCATGGACGGAGAGCGAGAACTTCTTGGTCACCGTTCCGCGGGAGAGGAGCTTGACGGGGCCGCCCGTGCGCAGGATGCGCTTGGCGCGGAGTTCCGCGGGACCGTAGGTCCCTGCATCGAGACGGGCCTCAAGAACATCGAGGTTGAGCGGCTCGAAATCCACGCGGCGGGGCTTCGTGAACCCTCCCAGTTTCGGCTGGCGGCGGATGAGCGGAACCTGGCCTCCTTCAAAGCCGAACTTCCGGCCTTTGCCGGTGCGGGACTGCTGGCCTTTGGTGCCGCGTCCTCCGGTGGTGCCGCCCCCGGCGCTGTTGCCGCGCGCGACGCGCTTGGGGCGCCTGCGGGAACGGGCATTGGGCTTGAGCGTGTGGAGCATGGTAAGAGTGGGTAGGGGGACTTTGCCCTCTGGGAGCGGCATTGTAGGGGAGGGAACGAAAGGGGTAAAGAGCACAGAGGCGGCGTGTTTTCTCTTGTTGATCTGTCTCCAATATGCCCTTTATGCCCTTTTTGCCTGTACAATCGCGGACATGCTCCTGCTGCTTCCGACGCTGACCCTGACCCTGGCCGCCTCTCTTCCCGCCTCCTCCGTGCGGTCGGCCCCCTACCTCGTCCCTCTTCCCCGTCCCGTTCCCGCGGCGCGCAGCAGCGCTTCCGGCAGGCCGTCTTCGGCACGGTCATCGTCCGTCACGAGCGCCGATGCCGCACTCCAGAAATCGCGCAAAACCATCCTGGATCTGGTCAATCAGGAGCGTCGCAAGAAAAACCTGAAAACCGTGAAGCAAAACACGCTGCTCGATGCCACGGCGCAGGCGTACGCCAAGGACATGGTGAAGCGGAACTTTTTCTCGCACCGCTCGCCGGAGGGGCACACGCCCGAAACCCGCCTCCGCGCGGCGGGCTACTTTACCCCGCCGTGCAATTGCGCGGTGCGTTTCGTGTACGGCGAAAATATCGCATCGGGGCAGAAAGACGGTTCCGCCGTGATGACGGACTGGATGAATTCAAAAGTCCACCGCACGAACATCCTCAAGGCGGATTTCCTGGAAATGGGCGTCGGGAATGCCGGGGCGGTTTGGGTGCAGATTTTCGGGGGGATTCACGTGAAACAGTGATGGTTAAAACGGTGATAAAATGCTATAATTACAGAAAGATGACAAACACCCCTTTCCGCTTCCGCAGCCAAATTCTTGGAGCTTTGTGCGCGTTCTTCGTGGCAGGCGCGCCGGTCGCCGCAGCACAGATACCGTCGTTCCAGACGCCGTACGTCACACGGGCGGAGGCCGTGATGCTGCTGCTGCAGGCCCGCGTCGCCAACATCCCCGCGCTCGTCAGCAACGGCGAGTTCCCGGACGTGCGCCATAACATCTGGTACGAGCGGTACATCGTGGTGGCGGAGCGCCTCGGCATCGTCCAGGCGAATCCGGTCACCAAGCGCATCCGCCCCGAAGATCCCGTCACGCGCGCGGAATTCCTGTCGATGGCGGCGCGCACGTTCGGCATCAACGCCGATCTGTACGACTCATCGTACCGCGATGTGGCGCCGGAAGCCTGGTTCGCGTCTCTCGCGGGCATGGCGCAGAAAATGCGCCTGTTCCCGGCAGACCCCGACCAGAACACCCTCAAGCCCGACGAATTCATGATCCACAACGAAGTCGCCAAGGCGGTGCAGATCCTCGTCGACGCGTCGTCGAAAAAGGGAAAGACGACGCCGGCCGCGCCGCTCTATGAAACGATTTCCACCGAGACCAACCGCGTCGCCATCGTGAAACCTCGGGGACCGGCCGCCAATACGGCCACGCAGCCGCACATCGCCGCGTACACGCGCACGACGAGCGCGGCCGACCCCCTGCAGACGCCCCGCCTCCGCCAGGAAGTCCTGAAGATCGTCAACGGCGCCCGCGCCGCGGCGGGACTTGCCCCGCTCAAGCACAGCGCCATGCTGGAAACGTCTGCGCAGGCATACGCCCGCCTGATGGCGCAGCAGGGATTCTTCGGACACCTCAGCCCGCTCGGCGAAACCCTCAAGGACCGCATGGAACGCTCGGGATACTATCGTCCGTTCTTCCAGTCCTCCTGCCTCTGCATCGCGCGCTACATCATGGGCGAAAACCTCGCGCGCGGTCAGAAAACCGCAAAGGAGGTCGTCAGCGACTGGCTCGCCTCCCCCAGCCACCGCGAAACCATCATGAACCCCGACTTCACCGACACGGGCATCGGCCTGGAGGCCGGCGTCTGGGTGCAGCACTTTGGAGGGAAGCAAAAATAACGGGCTCGGGTTCGGGCTGGGGTTCGGGCTTGGAACAAAACAACATACGGCGTGGCCGCGCGCTCCACCCGTCTTCGCTCACTGCGGTGAGCTCCGCCGGGCAAGCGGGGTGCGAAGCATGACAGAAGCAATTGGTCCCCTCGCCCACCGCAGTGGGAGAGGGTGGTCCGCCTCGGGCGGACCGGGTGAGGGCATGAGAAAAAGCCTGCAGTACTCAAACGACGGACCTGATCGGTCAATGCATTGCCGCCAGCGTCTTCCCGAACTGCTTCGACGCCTCGGGCCCGTTCGCCGTGACGATGAGGCCGTCGACGGTCACGGGCTCGCCGGTGTATTCGACGTCATGCAGCGCCAGAAACCCCTCCTGATCCCCGTCCTCGTTCCAGACGGTCGCCTTTTTGCCGGCCAGGACTTCCGCCGCCGCGAGGATCTTGGGCGCGATGCAGATGGCCCCGAGCGGCTTGCCCGCATGGACGGCGTCCTGCGCGATCCGCTTGGCTTCGACGTTCTGCCACAGATTGGACGCCCCCGGCCCGCCGATGAAGGCGACGCGGTCGTAATCGTCGACATCAACGTCTTCGAGCGCCACCTCGGCAATCTCCGTCGCGCCGAACTTGCCGGTGCACTCCCCTTCGTCGGTGCTCGCCAGCGTCACGTCGAAGCCGGCGGCGGCGAGTTCATCGCGGGTGCCGTCGAGTTCCACATCCTGGAATCCTTTTTTGGCGATGACGAGAAGGGCGGAGCGCGACATGGCGTTCATTCTATGGAGAGACCGCTCTGCAAAGAAAGAGGAATTGAAAAATTTCCCTTCCGAGTCCCGAGTTCTCCACCCCGCTTACTCGATCTTCCCCTTCCGGTGGATGTCGCGCTGGGCCTGCACCTGCTCTTTGGTCAGCTCGGTAAGCTGCAGACCGCCGGAGCGGACCTCCTCCACTTCGCCGTCGGGACCGATGGACGCGGGGGCCGGGGCCTCCGGCTTGCTCGGGTTGCCGAACGAACGGAGCTTTTCGAGAGCCATGATCGCCGCCTGGGCGTTGACGAGCTTGTTGCGGGTGCCGAAGCGCTTGCTGAGGACGTTCTTCACGCCGGCCTGATCGAGGATCACGCGCAGGGCGCCGCCGGCGATGATGCCGGTGCCGGGCAGGGCGGGCATCAGACGGATGCGTGCGGCCTTGAACTTCAGCTCGACGGAGTGCGGGATGGTGTCCTTGACGATGGGGATGCGGATCATCGCGCGCTTGGCGGCCGACGCGGCCTTTTTGACGGCCACCTGGACTTCCGTCGCCTTGCCGGTGCCGAGTCCGACTTTGCCCTTCTTGTTGCCGGTCACCACGATCGCGCGGAAGCGCATGCGGCGGCCCCCCTTGACGACGCGCGTGACGCGGTCGACGGAGAGGGTGATCTCGGAGTATTCGCTCGGCTCGCGCTGGCGACCGCCGCCGCGGCGGTTGTCACGACGGCCATCGCGGCCGCCGGGGCCACCGGAGCGGCCGCCCGGGCGGGAGGACGGTGATTTCGAATTCGGACTGGTGGGAGCGGGCATGTGGGAGGGTTAGAATTGGAGACCGCCTTTGCGCGCGGCGTCGGCGAGTTCCTTGATGCGGCCGTGGTACTTGTACGGTCCGCGGTCGAAAACAACAGCGGTGACTTTGGCTTTCTTGGCTTTGTCGGCGATGAGTTCGCCCACTTTCCTGGCGCCTTCCTTGTTGAGGGAAACCTTGATCTCGCCGGACGAGGCGGATGCCAGCGTCTTGCCGACGCCGTCATCGATGATCTGCACGCGGATGTTCTTGAGCGAGCGGTGGACCGACATGCGGGGGCGCTCCGCGGTGCCGCGGATGCGGGCGCGGACGCGGCGGGTGCGCGATTGCCGGAGGGAGGACTTGGTGGGGCGGGACATGAGGTGGAGGATTGTAGAGGGGGTTGGTTCCTTCTCCCGCCGCAGTGGGAGAAGGCGGTCCGCCTCGGGCGGACCGGATGAGGGTCTGGATTACGCGGCTTTTGCGGTAGCGGCCTTGCCTGCCTTGCGGCGGATATTCTCGCCGAAGTAGCGGACACCCTTGCCCTTGTACGGCTCGGGCGGACGGAGGGCGCGGAGGTCGGATGCGACCTGGCCGACGAGCTGCTTGTCGATGCCGCGGAGGATGACGATGTTCTTGTTCTTTTCGTCCTGGGCCGTTTCGATCCCCGCCGGAACGTTGAAGGTGATGGGGTGCGAATGGCCGAGGTTGAGGAGCAGCGTCTTGCCCTTGATCTGGGCCTTGTAACCGACGCCGATGATCTCGAGCTTCTTCTCGTATCCCTGGCTGACACCGATGGTCATATTGAGGATGAGCACGCGGGTGAGACCGTGGCGCGCGCGTCCGTTCGCCGAGTCTTCGTTGCGGGTGACCTTCACTTCATTGCCTTCGACTGCCACGGCCACTTCGGGCAGCAGCCGATACGTGAGCTCGCCCTTGGGACCCTTCACGTGCACGACGCCCGACTTCACCTCGACGGTGACGCCGGACGGGATTGCCACTGGTTTAGCTCCGATTCTGGACATGAGAGTGGAAAGCTTAGGAAATGGTACAGAGGATTTCGCCGCCGATCTTGCGCTTGCGGGCTTCTTTGTCGGAGAGGAGGCCTTCGCTGGTCGTGATCACCGCCATGCCGAAGCCCTGGAGCACCGGCTTGATCTCGGAGGACGCGGCGTAGGCGCGGCGGCCCGGCTTGCTGATACGCTTGAGCTCGAGAGCGGGCTTGTCGGGATGGAAGGTGACTTCGAGATCCTGCTTGGGAGCCTCGCCGACGACGGCCACATCCGCGATCCAGCCTTCGCTCTTCATGAGCTCGAGCAGCTGCTGCTTGATCTTCGACCACGGGGCGCGGCAGGTGCCGCGGCGTGCATGCTGGGCGTTGCGCATGCGGGTGACGAGATCGCCGATGGGGTCAGAAACGATAACCATAAGGGGGTGATAGGTGCGCCCCTCCGTGGGCGCGGGGGATAGGGATTACCAGGAAGACTTGGTGATGCCGGGAATCTCGCCGTTGCACGCCAGCTCCCGGAAGCAGATGCGGCAGATCCCGAAGAAGCGCATGTACCCGTGCCGGCGCCCGCACAGCGAGCAGCGGTTGTAGACGCGCGTGGGGAACTTCGGCTTCTTGCCTGCGCGCTTCGCGTCGAGATATTCGGCGAGCTTGCGCTTTTGGCTGAGGACGAGGGAGAGACGGGCCATAAGAGAGAAACGAGTGGTTGGGGGACGGCCCGGCGGGCCGCCCAAAGGGAAGGGCTATAGAGTATCCGGGCTTTTGGCTTCGGAATCAACATCCTTACCCGCATTTGCGGCGGATTTGGCGGTGGATTTCCGATCGGGGGCGAAGGGCATGTGCATGTGCTTGAGCAGGGCGCGCCCGTAATCGTCGCGGCCGGCGGTCGTCGTGATCTGGATCTGCATGCCGAACGACTTCACGCCGTCGGTGGAGGGCACCTCGGGGAAGATCGACTGGTCGCGAAGCCCGATGGCATAGTTGCCGCGGCCGTCCAGCTTGCCGGGGAGTCCGCGGAAGTCACGGATGCGGGGCAGGACGTAGCTGATGAGGCGGTCGAGGAACTCCTCCATGCGCTTGCCGCGCAGGGTGACCATGGCGCCGACGATGCCGCCTTCGCGGGTCTTGAAGTTGGAGATGGCGATGCGCGCGACGGTGAACACCGGCTTCTGGCCCGTGATGCGCTTGAGCATGTCCGCGATGTACTCGTGGAGCTCTTTGCTGTCCATCTTCGTCTTGTTGATGCCCACGTTCACGATCACCTTCTTCAGGCGCGGGAGAGCGTGGATGTTCTTGATCCCGAGCTCTTTCTGGAGAGCCTGGGCGATGGGACCGCGGAGCCTGTCATGGAGAGAATCGTATTTAGTCATGGGTGGAAATTAGGAACCGCGTCCGCCGGAACGATGCACCTGGGACTGCTGTTCGGGAACCGAATGATCCTGGGTCATGCGCGAGCCTTCCTTCACTTCGCCCTGCTGGCCGGCCGTTGCGCCGAAGCCCATGCGCTTCCAGAAGGGGGACTTCTTTCCGGGGACAGAAGCGTCCGTCTGGGATGATGCGTCTTCTTTGGCCGGCTTCGTCGTTTTCTTCGTTTCCGTCGTTTGCTTCGTTTTCTTCTCCACCTTGGGCTTCACGGCCTTCACGGTCTCGCCGCTGATCTTGCTGATGCGGATCTTGCGGCCCTTGTCGTCGAGCTTGTAGCCGATGCGCGACGGCTTGCCGGTCTTGGGGTCGAGGATCATGACGTTGGACGCGGAGATCGATCCTTCGAACTTGATGATCTTGCCGGCCTCCTGGTAGGTCTTCTTGATGTGCTTCGTGCGGATGTTGACGCCGCCCACGACCACGCGGTTCTCCTCCTCGAGAACGCGGAGGACTGTGCCGGACTTGCCCTTGTCCTTGCCGGTGATGATGAGGACCGTGTCCCCTGCGTGAATTTTCATGGAGGCGTAGTAGAGAGTGGAGCAGTTTCCCTCTCCTGCGAAGCGGGAGAGGGACGGAAGGGTGAGGGGATAAACCTACAGAACGTCAGGAGCCTGGGAAATAATTTTCTGGTAACCCTTCGCGCGAAGCTCGCGCGCCACGGGTCCGAACACGCGCGTGCCCTTGGGCATGCCGTCTTTCTGGATGATGACGCAGGCGTTGTCGTCGAAGCGGATGCCGCTGCCGTCCTTGCGGCGCGTCATCTGACGCGTGCGCACGACGACCGCGGTTTCGATGGTCTTCTTGCGGACCGTGCCGCGCGGGGCAGCCTCTTTGATGACAACGATGATCACGTCCCCGATGCGGGCGTAGCGGTTATTGCTGTTGCCGAGTATGCGGATGCACATGGCGATCTTGCCGCCTGTATTATCCGCCACGGTGAGCATGGATTGCTGCTGGATCATGATTTGGCGTCGGAAGAAACTTCGTCTTTCTCATCGGTCTTGCGCTTCTTCATCACTCCCTCGATCGCGCTCTCCTCGGCCATGTCGCTCACGCGCGGGGCGCGCTTGAGAACGTTGCTGACCTTGAAGCGCTTCCTTTTGCTGAGAGGGCGGCACTCCGTGATCTCGACCGTGTCCCCTACTCCCAGATCCTCGACGCCCTTGCTGTCGGCCAGGAACTTTTTGCTGACGCGGTACCGCTTGCGGTAGAGCGGGTGGAAGACCGAGCGATGGATGGTCACCGTGACGGTGCCGATCATCTTGGCGGCGGTGATGGTTCCAACTTTCGTATGCATGAGACTGAGAAGAGGGAGGGGTCGGAGGGGTGAGGGCTAGGATTTCTTGGATGTTTTGGAGACGGAGACTGTAGCTTTTGCGGGGGTCTTCTTCAATGTCTGCTTTTCGGTCTTTTTGGCCTTTACGGGCTCCGTACCCACTTTCTCGCCCAGCGCCATCATCATTCTGGCCAGCTGGCGCTTCTCGCGGCGGTAGCGTCCCGTGTCCTTCTCGGTGTTCATCGTGATCTGGAGGCGCATTTTGCGGACATTCGACTGCTGCGCGCGGATCTCCTTGCGGAGGTCGGCGGCCTGCATGGCCCGAAGCTCGGTGATGGTGGCGAGGGTGGACATGAGAGGTATAGAGGCTAATGGAAGGGATTGGTTCCTTCTCCCGCCGAAGGGGGAGAAGGCGGTCCGCCTCGGGCGGACCGGATGAGGGTCAGGCGGCGTCGCGGAGGCGGACGACGATCTTGGTCTTGAAGGGCAGCTTGTGCGCGGCGAGGCGGAGCGCTTCGCGCGCGGTCTCTTCGGGGAGGCCGTCGATCTCAAACAGCATGCGACCCGGCTTCACCACGAGAGCGTAGTACTCGACGGAGCCCTTGCCGGCGCCCATGGGCACTTCGGCGGCCTTCTTGGTGACGGGCGTGTGGGGGAAGACGCGGATCCAGATTTTCCCGCCGCGCTGCGCCTGGTGCGTGAGCGCGCGGCGCGCCGCTTCGATCTGACGCGCGGTCAGCTCGCCGCCGCCCTGGGCCTTGAGCCCGATGCTGCCGAAGGCCAGCTGCGCTCCTTTCTGGGCCTTGCCGTAGAACGCACCGCGACGGCGGTGGTGCTTCCGGTGCTTGAGCTTCTTGGGTTCGAGCATTGTAGTGGGGAGAGTCAGTCCCCCTCTCCTGCGAAGCGGGAGAGGGGCGGAGGAATGAGGGGATTAAGCGGCTTGGGGGGAATTCTGGAGCGAAGCGGACTGCACCTGCTGGATCTTCTTGAACACCATTCCTTTGTAGATCCACACCTGCACGCCGATCGTGCCGAATTTCGTGATGGAGTGACGCTTGGCGTGCTGGATGTTCGCGCGGAGGGTCTGCAGAGGAATGTTGCCGCTCTTGAAGAGCTCGTCGCGGGCGATCTCGGCGCCGTTGAGGCGGCCGGAGATGGTGACCTTGATTCCCTGCGCGCCGGCCTGTTCCGCCTTTTCGATCGCCATCTTCACGGCGCGGCGGTAGGGCATGCGGCGCTCGATCTGGCCCTGGATGGTCTCGGCGATGATCTCGGCATCGGCATCGGGGTTGCGGAGCTCCTGGACTTCGACGAGGAAGCTGCCGCCAAACTTCTGCTCCAGCTCTTTCTTGAGATCCTCGATGGCTGCGCCCTGCTTGCCGATGAGGATGCCGGGCTTGCTCGTCTGGATGGTGACGGTGACTTTCTTTCCGCGATCGATCTCGATGGAGCTGATGCCCGACTCCTTCGTGCGCGCGCGGAGGTACCGCTTGATCTGGACGTCCTGCAGCAGGAGGTCGCGGAACTTCTTTCCTTTCGCGAACCAGGTGCTCGGCCACGTGTGAGTGATGCCGATCCGGAAGCCGTTGGGGTTCACTTTTTGACCCATAAGAGTGGAGGATTCTGAGAGGAAATGAGGGGAGGAGCGTCCCCCTCTCCTGCGAAGCGGGAGAGGGACTAGGGGTGAGGGCAGAAAAAAATCAGGAAGCCTTCTTTGGGGAAGGCTTCTTCGCGGAAGCTTTTACAGGAGTTTCCGGCTTCTTGGAAGCGTCTTCACCGCCTTTCTTCTGTCCCTTCTGTACCGTTTGTGCCCTCTGCGCCCTCTTTTTTTCCTCCGGGAATCCGAGCTCGAGCGTGATATGCGAGAGGAATTTGCGGAAGGGGCGTGTGCGGCCGCGCGCCATCGGCATGCCGCGGCGGTAGGCCTGACCCTGGTTCACGATCAGCGTTTTGACGACCATCATCTGGGCGTCCTGCTTGTCGTTGTGCGAGGCGTTGGCGATCGCGGAGCGCAGCAGGAGTTCGACCATGCGCGCGCCCTTCTTGTTCGTGCGGCGAAGCGATTCCATGGCCTCGGGCACCGGCAGTCCGCGCACCATCTGAGCGATGAGGTTGGCTTTCTTCGGGGCGATGCGCAGTGATTGTGCGTAAGCTTTCATGATTGGAGAGATGATCGTAGGAGGGAGTGCGGTTCCCCTCTCCTGCGAAGCGGGAGAGAGGCGGAGGGGTGAGGGAAGGAAGGAAAACTAGCGGAGATAGGTGTTACTTGCCGGGAGCGGGAGCGGCCGTCGGGGCGGGTGCGACCGTGGTCGCGGCCTTGCCTCCATGGCCCTTGAACTTCGTCGTCCAGGCGAATTCCCCGAGCTTGTGGCCGACCATCTGCTCGGTGATGTACACGGGGACGAAGTCCTTGCCATTGTGGACGGCGAACGTGAAGCCCACGAACTCGGGCGGGATGTCGCAATCGCGCGCCCAGGTCTTGATGATCTTTTTCTCCTGCGCTTCCACCATCTTCATCACCTTCTTCAGGAGAACCTGATCAACGTGGGGGCCTTTTTTGAGGGAGCGGGACATAGAGGAGAGTGATAATCGGGAGGGGCGGTTCCCCTCTCCTGCGAAGCGGGAGAGGGGCGGAGGGGTGAGGGGATAGATTACCTGCGCTTCTTCTTGTGGACGCGGCGGCGGACGATGAGGTCGGAGTTCTTGCTCATGCGGCGGGTTTTGACGCCGAGGGCCTTTTTGCCCCACGGGGTCTTGGGGGCGACGAGACCGACGGACGCGTGACCTTCGCCTCCTCCATGCGGGTGATCGACGGCGTTCATGGACTTGCCGAGCACCTGCGGCTTGCGGCCCATCCAGCGCATGCGGCCCGCCTTGCCGATGTTGATCAGGTTGTGTTCGGGGTTGCTGACGGTGCCGATGGTCGCGAAGCATTCCTTCCGGACCTTGCGGATCTCGCCGCTGGGCAGCTGGATGATCGCGTGGTCGCCGTCGATGCCCACGAGGGTGGCGGCGGTGCCGGCCGAGCGGACGATCTGTCCGCCCTGTCCGATCTGCATCTCGACGTTGAAGATGCGGTAGCCGACGGGGATGTGCTGGAGCTGCATGCGGTTGCCGAGCTTCACCTTGGTGCGCTCGCCGGAGACCACCTGGTCGCCGACTTTGAGGCCTTCGGGCGCGAGCACGTAGCGCTTCTCGCCGTCCACGTACTGGAGCAGGGCGATGCGCGCCGAGCGGTTGGGGTCGTACTCGAGCGCCGTGACGTGCGCGGGGATGCCCGCCTTGCCCGTCTGCTTGAAGTCGACGGTGCGCAGCAGGCGCTTGTGGCCGCCGCCGCGGTGGCGGATGGACACCTGGCCCTTGTTGTCGCGTCCGTTGGTCCGGCGCTTGCCGACCACGAGCGACTTTTCAGGGCGCTTCTTCGTCAGTCCGGAGAAGTCGGCGATCGTCATCTGGCGCCGTCCCGGAGTCGTTGGTTTGGGCTTCTTGAGGGGCATGGGTTATGCGGGGATGACCTGGAAAGCGGAAATATCGAGCGCCTTGCTCTTCTTCGCGAGCGTCACAAGGGCCTTCTTGAATGCGTGCCTCTTCTCCATCGTCCGTCCCGCGCCCAGATCGCGGACCTTCGGCTGCGTCTTGATGATGCGGACCGCGGCCACGTCGATGTCGTAGAACGTCTTGAGGGCGTTTTTGACGTCGATCTTCGTCGCATGCGGCGCAACGTGCAGCGTGTAGGTGTGCACATCGCCGGCCTTCAGGCGCTCGGCTTTCTCGGTGACGACGGGGCCGATGATGATGCGGGAGAGATCCATGATTCGGATGAGGCTGATAGTGGGGAGAGGCAGTTCCCCTCCCCTGCGAAGCGGGAGAGGGGCGGAGGGGTGAGGGGATGAAACTACGCCTTTTTGGCGGGAGCTTTCTTCGCGGCAGGCTTCTTTTTCTTGGGATTGGCGGCTTCCTTCACCTGCTTCGTCTTCTTGACCGTCCGGGGGGCCTTCTCCTTCTTCGCCTCGACGACCTCTTCCTTCACGCGGGAGCCGATCGGACCCTTGCCGAAGATGGCCTCGGCCTTCTCGACGGCGTCGCCGACGAAGATGATGGAACGCGCGAGCAGGACGTCTTCGGGGTTCAGGTAGTTGGCCTGGACGATCTTCACGCGGTACACGTTGCGGGACGACATCCAGAGTGCGTGGTGCTTCTCGGGGACGACGAACAGCAGGCGGCGGCCGATATCGACCGGAAGCTTCTTGAGCAGATCGAAGAAGGTCTTCGTCTTGATCGTGTCCGGGTAGCTCTCGAGCCCCAGGATCGCGCCGGCCTTGGCCTGGTGCGAGAGGCAGCTGATGAGCGCCTCATGCCGCATGACTTTTGGCATGTTCTTGGTGAAGTTGGCGTCCTTGCGGGGGCCGAAGGCCTTGCCGCCTCCGCGGAGGAGCGGCGACCGTCCGGGACCGCGGCGGGCGCGGCCGGTGTGCTTCTGGGCGTACAGCTTCTTGGTGGAGCCGAGGACCTCGCCGCGGTTCTTGGCGTGGGCGACGGGGTTGCGGCGGTTGCTCTGCTGCATGACCACGGCCTGGTGCATCAGGTCCATGTTCACGCGGGCGCCGAAGAGCGCCGCGGGAAGCTCGCGGGTTCCTTTCTTCGTGCCGGTAGCGGAGTAGACGTCGATGGTCATGGGGAGGGAAATCTAGTGGAGGGAGGCAGTTCCCCTCTCCTACGAAGCGGGAGAGGGGCGGAGGGGTGAGGGGAAAAAGAAAGCTGGCTGATGGCGGGGGTTACTTGCCGGAGGAGGGCTCTTTGGTGATGAACACACGTCCGCCGTTGGGTCCCGGAACGGGGCCTTTGACGGCCACGATCCCCTTTTCGGCGTCGACGGTGATGAGCGGGCGGCGGTGGATGGTCACGGTCTCGTTGCCCATGTGGCCGGCCATGTGGTGGCCCGGCAGGATGCGTCCCGGTGATGCACGCATGCCCACGGAACCCGGCTCGCGCTTGAAGTGCGATCCATGGCTCGCGGGACCTCCGCCGAAGTGCCAGCGCTTCATGACGCCCTGGAACCCCTTTCCTTTGGAGACGCTTTCGATGGCGACCAGATTTTCAGTCGTGAAGATGTCAGCCGTGATTTTTTTGCCAGGCTCCATCCCGTCCAGCGACTCGACTTTCCATTCCTTCTGGGCGGCGTAGCGGACGTTCTCCTTTCCCTTGCGGCTCTTCCACGGTTTGGCGCCAACGCCCAAAACGACGGCGTTATAGCCGTCCTTTTCTTTGGTCTTCGTGCGGACAATCAGGTTGGGTTCAACCTGGAGGTACGTCACGGGAACCATTTCCCCGTTGGGGAGGAAGGCGCGCGACATGCCGACTTTCTTGGCAATCAATCCAGTCATAGCTTGGTAGCAAGGAGAGCGGTTCCCCTCTCCTGCGAAGCGGGAGAGGGGCGGAGGGGTGAGGGCTGAAACAAAGCTTCCTCATCTTGTCGGTTCCTCTAGCCCGCTTGTTCCCAAGGGAAGGCAGGCTCGAACACAAGATGCTTTCACGACGAAAGCCGACAGAGTCTAAAGATGCGACTCTGCCACGTCAACGTGACTTTGCACCCCTCCAAACCCTCAGGCTGCACCCGCGTGATTCAGCATAACGCCGGACCCGCCCTCGAGCATGCGTTCCTGCCGCGTAAGACTGTCCTGAGCTGCACGGTACTTATTGCGCGTTTCCTGCCCTCCTTCCAGAAGTTGTCGACCTCCCGACCATAGGGCCCCCACGCCGAGAGCACCTACCCCAAGTACTGCAGCGGCCTTATAACCATCGGAAGTTATGGCATTCCATGCTTCCGGTACCTGCCCCAAACCATTGCCAATTGAGGAGAATGCGTCACCCGCAGTGCCGGAAATATCCGGCATTTGACCGCCCATCGCCGCATACGTAGCGCCCCCTGCCAGGGCCGCGCCCGCACCCAGAGCCAAAGCGCCCTTGGTCCATTGATTACGGAAGAAACGGCTGACAATACCAGTGTTCTCCACATTATTGCCTTCTCGGGCCGCCGCGATCCCGAGTCGATGGATGGCGCGAGGATCGTGATGATTCTCCACGGCATCGCGGACGACTTCTTCCGGCAGCTCGATATGTTCGTGACTCATAACGCGAGGGAGGAAACGACTTCGTTGGAATGGAGGAGGCGATGCCGCGCGGAGCAGCAGAGCTCGAGAGCCGACCAGTCGTCCTGGCTCTCGGCATGCTGGATGATGTCGTGGATGAGTTTGGTGAGTCCCACGGCGCCGATGAGATAGAGGACGTACGGCAGGGCTTCCGGCGGGAAGTCATCGCTGCCCAGCGCCTCGAATCCCTTCGTTTGGAATTTGATGAACATCTGCTGGAGATTGAGCTGCGTCTTGGTTTCCAGTTCCTTACGGACGTAACGGACGCGCTCGGCCATCTGCTCGTCCGTTTCCCACGCGGTGCCCGTTTCCTCGGTCACCTTCCAGCCTTTGCGCAGCTCGGCGGGGAGCTTTTGGAAGAGTTTCTGCTCGGCGGGAGTGAGGTAGAGGGCCATTGGGTTTTTGTGTGGAGGAAGCGAAAATTACGGGCGCTGATTCGCAGGCACATCGGCGCCGCTGACGTAGTTCCTGATGTAGCTCCAGAAATTGCTGGCGCCCTCGGACACTGGGCCGGTGAGCGGGCTGGCCTGCTCGCTGATCCAGTTGTAGCCGTTGTTGAGGCCCTGGCCGGCAAGATCGACACCCTGGCCGACAAGACCCGGAACGCGGGCAGCCTGTTCGCCGACGAATCCTGCAGCAGTGTCCACACCGCCTGCGGCCCTGTTGAGAATGTTATTCGGATCGGTGCCCCACCAGCCGCGGTTGCGTCCGAGGACGATGCCACCGGCAGTGAGAGCAGGAAGGAGAACCAGGGGATGAGTGACGAAACGCCAGATCTTGTTGGTCACCCACTCTGCGGCACTGACAACCCCTTCGCCGACGTTTCCTACCTGTCGTGTGAGCCATCGGGCGGGATTGAAAATCAACGTGCTGAGCAGCGTCTGGTCATTGCGGGGAAGCTCGATGCGGCTCGGCATTCTTTCGTTGCGGGGGGCGGGTGACATGGGGAGGGGTGGGAAGAGAGAAGGAAAATCGACGGATTACTTGGTGGCAAAAACGGCTTCATTCTTCTGGAGCATGGTGTGGCGTGCGCGCGAGAGGGCGGCGACAGCCTCCATCACCTCGGCGTTCTCCTGCGTCTTTTTGTCCTGCAGGTAGAGGTGGATATAGAAGGACATGCCCGAAGCGCCGATGCTGAAGAGGAAGGAGCCGACGGCCTCCTCGGGGAAGTTGTTGAATTCGAGCTTGGGGGCCTTTCCGGCCTTGATGGCAGAGACGTAGCCGTCGATCTGCTTCTGGAGTTCGGGGTACTGCGCGTAGTTGACCGCCTTCATGCGGGCGTCGATCTGCGCGGGGGTTTCGTACGCGGTGAGGGTCTCCTTCTTGAGACGGTTCTCCCATGCCTTTTTGGCGGCAGGGGTCAGGAGCGCGAGCTCTTCGTCCACAATGTAGAAGGTGTCATCGTTTTGTGTCGCCATGGGAAGGAAAGGAAAAGAGTGAAAGAAGAAAATTCAATAATAATCTTACGCCTCCGGAGTGACATTCGAACCCTGATACCACTGGGCAAAACCGCGGGCTCCTTGCGGAATAACCGTTCCAGCGTATTCCGCACCCGCTGCGATGCCACTGCCAACCCAGTTGGCTGCCGGAGCGACGGCCGAAAGACCGGTATTAATGCCGTTTCCTGCTGCCAACAGAGGATTCGTTCCTCCGATGACCGGAATGCTGTCTGCGATTGTCGTGTTTTCGAACCATCCATTGTTCGCTCCCGCACCGAGAAGTACACCTCCTGTAACAGCCGCTAGGGTGCCGGGGTGGGTCGCAAAGCTGGCTGTGCGGCCAATCAAGCCATTATTACCCGTGATGGTCGTGACCAACGCCTGAGGACCAAAAATGATCTTTTTGTACCACGGAAGTTTCCAGTAACTTTCGGGGGCCTTCGGCGCACGTTGCTGCGTAGGCGCAACCTGAGGAGCATGCTCCTCTCCCTCGGGAGGGCGTTCCGGATTGTGGGTCATGTGAGCGTACGACATGGATGTGAGGGGGACAGGGTGGAGAAATTAAGCGAAGACTTTTTGATTCTTGGCGAGAATGTCGTGGCGTGCGCGGGAGAGAGCGGCGACGGCCTCCACCAGTTCTTTGTTCTCGGCAAACGATGGGCTCTGCATGAATGCAGCCATGTAGAACGTGATGCCTGAGGCACCGATACTGAAGAGGAAGGTGTCGATCGCCTCTTCTGGGAAGTCCTCAAACGACAGGTCCACCTTCTTGCCCGCCTTGATCTCGGCCTTGTAGTGATCGATTTTCTTTTGTACGGCCGGGAACTTCTGGTAGCTGGCGGCCTGCATGCGTGCACCGATCTGCTCAGCGGTCTCATAGGCCGTGAGCGCCTCTTTCTTCACGCGCTTCCCGAGGCCTTTCCGGAGGGCCTGATTGAGGAGGGGCAATTCGTCCTCCGCGAGATAAAACGTGTTATCGTCTTTTTGTGTTCCTTTCGGCATAAAAAGATGGGAACGGGACGGGAAGTGGAGTGAATGTTCTCGGATATTATACATAAAAAATTAATTTTTAGCAAATACGCCCTGAAAGCCCTGTGGAACCGACCCGTTCTTCGCTATTCTTCCGACCGATGGATCAGTTTCGTCACCAGAAAGCACAGGCAATCCGCAAGAAGGGGGCGTTTCCCTATGCCTCATCCTTTGACCGGAGCCATATGCTTGCCGACGCAAAGGCGCTGCCGGATGGCAAAAAAGTGGCTGTAGCCGGCCGGATCGTGCTGCTGCGCGACATGGGAAAGATGACGTTTTTGACCCTGCAGGACCACACGGGGCGCCTCCAGCTGGCCGCGAAGGAGGAGGATCTGGGCAAGGACGCCTACAAGGAAATGCTGTCATTGATTGATCTGGGCGACTTTATCGGCATCCAGGGCGAGCGCTTCACCACCCAGAAAGGCGAACCGACGGTGGGCGTGAAAACGTGGGTGATGCTCAGCAAAGCGCTACGTCAGCCGCCCGAAAAGTGGCATGGCATCGCCGATCAGGAGACCGCCTGGCGTCAGCGGTACCTGGATACGATCAGCAACCGCGCGAGTTTTGAACGATTCCGCTTCCGCAGCGATTTCGTGAAGAAGCTTCGCGAGTTCTACTGGAAGCACGACTTCGTGGAGATGGAGACCCCCGTGCTCGTGAACGCCGCTTCCGGCGCGCTTGCGACGCCCTTCAGGACGCATCACGAAGCCTACGATATGGATGTGTTCCTGCGGATTGCGACCGAAACATTTCTGAAGGAATGCATCGTGGGCGGATTCGACAGGGTATTTGAGGTTGGCCGCATCTTCCGCAACGAAGGCCTCGATCCCAGCCACCTGCAGGACTTTACGATGATCGAGCATTACGCCGCGTACTGGGACTACCGGAAGAACATGGAATTCACGGAGCAGATGCTCAGTACCGTCCTCAAAGACATGCTGGGAACGACGAAAATCCAGATTCCGGACCGCGATGGGAAGCTGATCGATGTTGACTTCAAAGCTCCGTGGCCCCGCGTGAGCATCCGGCAGGCTATTTTGGATCGCTGCGGTATTGACATTGGGAAGATGGATTCGCAAAGAGCCCTGCTGGAAGCCATGAAGTCGAAATCCATCCGTCTGGATGTTCCGGTGGAAAAGCTGGGGCTGGGGAACCTCATCGACCAGCTGTATAAGAAAGTCTGCCGGCCGCATCTTATCGCGCCCACCTTCATTACCGAACACCCGATCGAGCTTTCCCCTCTCGCGCGCAGGAATGACGAGAATCCCGCCATCACGGACCGTTTCCAGCTGGTCGTGGGCGGCTGGGAGATTGTGAACGCATACTCGGAATTGATTGACCCGGTCGATCAGGCCGAACGCTTTGAGCAGCAGGCAAAAGCACATGCAGGAGGTGATGCGGACGCCCACCGGAAGGATGATGAGTTCGTCACGGCACTGGAATACGGCTGCCCGCCGACATCCGGCTGGGGCATGGGCGTGGACCGCATCGTGGCGTTGCTCACCCAGCAGACGAATTTACGCGACGTGGTGCTTTTCCCCTTAATGAAGCCCCTCCATACCGAAGGATCTGATGGATCGAAAAACGCAAAGAGCCCTAATAAAAGCCAAAAAATTGATCTTAATGCAAAGGCAAGGCCTACAGGGAACTCCTCTGTGCCTTCTGTGCCCTCTATGCCCTTACAGAGTATCGCGTACGGCTACCTCCTCCCCGCCGCCCATGGCCTGATCGACAAGCACGCCGATAAGACCAAGGCACATCTGATCGCCACCGGGGCCGCCATGGAGGCCCTCGCCAAGAAGTTCGGTGGAGACCCCGACACCTGGCGCGTCGCAGGCATGCTGCATGACCTCGACTGGGATCATCTGGAGAAGGATGCAGAGGAGCACTGTGGTAAAACGTTGGAACAGATGCTCTCGGAGATTGGCTCCCCGACTGAGCTTTTGCACGATATCCGGTCCCATTACGCCGCCAAGTACGGTGCGGATTACCCGCTGAACTCGATGCTCCGCAAGTGCCTCTACTGCGTCGACGAGCTCACGGGATTCATCATCGCCGTGACGCTGGTGAGGCCCTCCAAAAAGATCGGCGACGTGGAGGTCTCGAGCGTGAAGAAGAAACTGAAGGACAAAGGCTTCGCCGCGCAGGTCGACCGGGCGCAAATCAAGAGCTGCGAAGAGCTGCTGAATATACCGCTTGATGAGATGATCCAGCTGACCCTGGATGCCATGAAGGCGGTTGCGTCCGATTTAGGCCTCTGACTCGGAAACCTGACCGTCCAGCAGGGTATCTCCTCCGATGACCGTTTCGATCGTGTCATGGACGACATCTTGGTGGTTGCCGACCGCCACGGGGGACGCGAGTCTCCCGTTTTCCAGATCCTCAATCAAAGCCAAACAAGCGGTACTCATTGTCTTCCGGGGCGCTTTGCCCGCTCGTTTTTCCTGCCTTTCGGCAATCGGATCGAAGAGAAGCGGGCGATTCTTGAACATGGAGTGTTTGTACCCCCGGAAGGCCTTCGAAACAAGATCCGGTGGAATACGGCTGTATGGCTTCCTACAGGGCAAATTCCTCTTCTTTTTTCGGCATCACGTACTCGATCCCCAGGTTTTTCTGGAGACGCTTGCCAAAGGGCTCCATCTGTTCGAGTTCTCCGTGCACCAGGACGATCTTTTTGAGCCCCTGGACGGCCGACACGTATTTGTCGAGATCAAGCATGTCGGCATGCCCGGAATAGGCATCGATGGAAACGATTTCTGCTTTCTTCTCGTACGTCTGATCGAAGATGCGGATAGAACCGACCGCGGGATCCACCACGCGCCGGCCGAGCGTGTTCTCCGCCATGTACCCGACGGCGAGAACGGTGTTCTTGGGATTCTCGATCTCGTTCTTGAGATGATGCCGGATGCGCCCCGCCTCGCACATGCCCGACGCCGCCATGATGATCATGGGACCGGGCGTGCCGTTGAGCTCTTTGCTCTGCTCGACGGTATCGGTGTATTTGACGAGCGAGAACTGGAACGGGTTGTGCTGCTTGCCGAGAAAGCGGTTGAACATCTCCTGGTCGTAGCATTCGGGATGCCTCATGAAGACGTCGGTGACCGAGCTCGCCAGCGGCGAATCGATGATGATGGGGATCGGGGGGATTTTCCGCTCATCCCACAGGACGTGCAGATCGAAGACGATTTCCTGCGTCCGCTCCAGCGAGAACGCGGGGATGATCACTTTTCCCCCGCGCTCCGCCGTGCGGATGATGACGTCACGAAGATGATCCTTGGCCGTGCCGATATCCTCGTGCCGGCGGTTGCCATACGTGCTTTCGCAGATGAGGAGCTCGACCGGAGGCATGGGCAGCGGATCGCGGATGATGGGCAGATCGCTGCGGCCCAGGTCGGCACTGAAACCGATCTGGCGGCGCTTCCCGTTTTCGGTGATTTCCAGAAGCATCTGGGCCGAGCCGATGATGTGCCCGGCGTCGAAAAACTGCACCCGGATGCCGGGGCAGACGTCGAGCCAATCGCCGTAGTTGTGACCTTTGAAGAGCCGCATGCAGGCGACGGCATCCTCCTGCGTGTAGAGCGGCCCCTCGCACGGAATCATGGAATCCCTGAGGTGCTTGCAGAAGAACTGCTCATCCTGCTCCTGGATGAATCCCCCGTCCCGGAGCATCACCGCGGCGAGATCCTTGGTGGCGTACGTGCAATGGACAGGGCCTCGGTAGCCTTTTTTGTGGAGAAGCGGAATCCGGCCGACGTGGTCCATATGCGCGTGGCTGAGGATGACAGCGTCGATATCCGTGACCTTAAAGCTGAAGCCGGAGTTCTTCTCCGCTGCCTCCTGCCGGCGCCCCTGGAACAACCCGCAATCGAGAAGAACACGGCTCCACTTGCCGGGCGAATATTCGACCTGGAGTTCGTGGCACGTGCCGGTCACCTCCTGAGCCGCGCCATGGGATATAAATTTCATAGAATGATGTCATTCCGAGTAGCTCATCGCGGAGGGATAAGCGCAACGGGGAATTTCCTCCATTGTACAGCAAACCGCCGCTCCCGCCGAATGCTCACTGCCGCGCCGGTGGTCAATACCCGCACGCCTGCATGTTCCCGCGGACCTGCTCGAGCGTCAGAGTGTCCGGGAACTGGCTGATGGCCTTCAGCAGCACGCCGATCGACGATCCTGCGGGATTCTCAAGCGCCGCCCGCTCATCGCTTCCCATGCTCGCGAACACGGAATCGAAACTGGGAGCGCAACCGGCCGCCGGGTACATCGCTTCGGACATGTCGTTTTCCTCTGCCCGGAACGGAGGGCGCGGGGTGTCCGCGGACGGGCAGCGGTAGCAGATGCCGCGGCCGCCTTCGCAGGAGCCGGCCTCTTCCGCGAGCTGCCAGGTATCGGGGCAATAGTTGTTGCCTGCCGACCGGCAGGTGAATCCGTCGGGACACGCCTCCTGCGGAGGCGCGGCATCATCCGCCTGGCAGTACCCGCAGCGCCCGGGCGTCCCGCCCTGGAAGAGGCAGCTGGACTGGCCATCAGTGACCAGATGCATCCCCTGCGGACAGGCGAGCGGCACCTGGGGATCGAAGCACGTGGCGGGAGGATTCATCTGCTCGCAGATGACGAGGTCGCCGAACGGAGGCGGTTCGTCGGGAAGCGCATGGAAGCACCGGCATGCAGGGCCGCCGTAGACGGACTCCGGAACGGACCGGCAGACGTCGGTGCCGGGGCACAGGCCCTCGGCGCACATGTTGGCGTTTTGGACATCGCCGCACTCCATGGAGCCCGACGGCTGCGGATCGGCACAGGCATAACACTCGCCGGTGCGGCCAGCCTGGTTGGTGCAGGATGCGTACGCCGGCTCGAGCACGCCGCCGTTGGGACAGGCGAATTGCTGGCCGCCCGTCATGCAGAACTGGCCGTCCGCGCAGGGTCGCACGGGCGGACGGGGCTGCTGCCGGGCGGACTTGGCACTCCCGGCATCCAGAGAATCGATATCCATCTGCTCCCCCCTGTTGAATCGGGCCATGAAATCGAAAAATCCGGCGAGGTCGGCCTGCATGGGCGTGCCGAAGTACGTGAAGGCGCCGGTCTGGAGAATGACCGCGACCAGCAGAGCCAGCACCGCGGGTTTACCCAGATGATGATGTACGGGGGAGGGCTTCTTACGCTTCATGGAAATGAAGAATAATGCATGCGGGGGCTGCGGCGATGAATTGCACTGGACGCGAAATAAATGTGACGTGCATTCATCTGCCCTTTCCGCCTGCCTGTGCGGCCACCGGCTCCGTCCCCACCGACCGCAGCAGGGCGTCGCGTTCCTGGTTGGTCAGCGGCCGGATCTTCCCAGGTTTCAGGGAGGAATCTTCGAGCGTCATAATCCGCACGCGGGTGAGCGTCTCCACGGGGGCGCCGACCTTCTGGCACATGCGACGGATCTGCCGGTTTTTGCCCTCCGTAATGGCAATGCGGAAACGCGACTCTCCCAACCGGCGGATGCGCGCGGGCTTGGTCTTCTCGCCGGAGATCGTCATCCCCTCCTCCATTTTTTTCAGCTGTCCGTCTTTGATCACGTGCGTCACGGTGACTTCGTATTCTTTTTCGTGATCGAACTTCGGATGCGTGAGACGGTAGGCGAGCACGCCGTCGTTGGTGAGGAGCAGCAGACCGTCGGAATCCTTGTCGAGGCGGCCGACGGGGTAGATCTTGCCGCGAAGAGCGGCCGGAAGAAGATCACGGACAGAGGGGACAAAGGGCACAGAAGAAACAGATGTACCTTTGCCCCCTGTGTCCCCTCTATGCCCTCTGTGCCCTGCTTCGAGGTTGATCGTCTCCACCCCCCGCGGCTTGTTCATCAGGTAGTACAGCATCTCCTGCCGCGCCTGCATCACCTTTCCGTCTACGGTGATCTCGTCTTTCTCCGGATCCGCCTTCTGCCCCAGCGTCGCGACGACGCCGTTCACTTTCACCAGCCCCTGGGTGATGTACTCCTCCGCCTTGCGCCGTGAGGCGATACCTCTGGCCGAAAGGATCTTCTGCAATCGCTCGAGCATGCGCCCATCCTACCGGCGATCGCCCGGAGATGAACCCGTCTTTTTGCGGGATCCGGTCATTCCCTGTCGAGTTCATGCGGGACATTGGCCTGATGCGCATCGCGGAGGCGGCGGCGGAGGCCGGGGTTGAGTTTCCCGTGGGTCTCCGCGGCGGTCGGAGGCCGCCTTTCCGGCAGAGGACCGCCGGGCGCGTCCCGGGGCGCTCGCACGTCATTCAGCGCCGCCTGCACGGCGTTGGCGATGTCGCGGCAGAACCGCGCGAGAAAATAGGCATCCGGCCGGGGCTGACCTGTTTCCCGGTCGTGGAACAGCCGGTCATCGATACCCCCCTTTTGCCGCAGGACGAATTCGGCGAAGATGCGGCTGATTTCGCCGCGAAGCGGCTTGTCGTCGCGGATGCGCAGCAGGGCGAATGCATGGCTCCGGACAGCCTGTGTCTGGTTTTTGAGAAGACGCCGGCAGTCGCCCAAGTCGCGCGGAACGGGCGGCGCCTCCCGGACAACAGGAATTTCGTGGGGCATGCCGTACATTCTACCGGCTGTCCGGACCGGAGTTCGTCCTTTCATTCATGCAGGTACGGCCTCCCCCGCCGTCCGGGGCTGTGTTTTTCCCAGCATCCACTCCACGGCGGGACTGAGGGTGCATGCAAGAAGAACGTTCCCGATGAGGTGGTTGATGGTGAAGGGAATCTGTCCGATAAACCCCTGTCTCCACGACATGCCGAAGAGAACCGCGCCGGCGGCCACGCCGGTGATGAAATCGAAAACGATCGTCGCGGCGACAGCGAAGAGGGCGTAGGCCACGATCCCCTTCCGGTTCCTCAGGAGCGGTCCCGCAGCGGCCCCGATGACACCGTACGTCGCAGCGGTAACGACGGTCCATTGCGTGACCCCGGCCGTGATCAGGTCATAGAGCGCCATGCTGGCGACACCGAAGAGCAGTCCCGTGACCCATCCATGACGTTTGCCCATCGGCATCATCGTCGCGAGCACGGGCTCCACGTTGGGCGGACGAAACGGCACCAGGCGCCAAACAATCGTAAAGAGGATGCCGGCGGCGGCCTGAAGGGCGACGGGAGGATTTTTCGACATGTTGTATGGAAAAAGGAGCCAGAACACTAGGAGTCGTGTCCGGAGAACACAAGACGATGACTCAGACATCCAGCCATTCCACCGCACCCGGACCGAAATTCAATGCCTGCCGGAGTTCTTCCCTGCTGAACTTGGCGGCCTGCATGACCGGTACAGGCGAGGTAACCGGCATCTCCGGAGGAGGGAGGACCGCGCAACCCTCTTTTTGAAGTTGTTGTTGCTGCACCAGCACCGACGGTTGCTGAGGGCCGTTGGAGGATCCATCGCCCGTTGAATGAAAAAATTCGGACATTCTTAATCTGACATCCTACCCCTCTTCTTCCAAAACACACTGAAAGTACCCCGGAGAGGAGAAGGACGACTGGACGAAGCGGAGAAGTCGGTATGGCATGGTTCCTGCGCCACGTAATGGAAGCGGGTATTCTGCGTCTACACTGATGTTCTCCCCATTTTGTATGCTCAGCACCAGCCAGCGCAAATTCCTCATTCCCATGATTGCGATCGCCGGAATCTCCTTTGTCGCCGCCGGAACCACGATGGCGGCGGCCGTCAGCACGGGATTCGGCTTTTCGATCATCGCTCCGGAGCGCACGCCGCAGGGAACGCTGACGGTGGGGCTCTTCCGCACGCACTGGTGCGGCAACGGGAGAGTGGAAAGACGCGAGGCGTGCGATGACGGAAACAGGATGAACGGGGACGGATGCTCCAGCCGCTGCCGTCTGGAAGGCACGATCTGCGACAACAAGAAACCCGGCGAGAGCTTTATGGGACCCGACGGCTGCAACACCTGCACATGTACCGCGGGCGGAATGGCCTGCACGAAAAAGGCCTGCGTCAGTTCCAGTTCCTCCCGACGATCCTTGAGTTCCTCGCGTTCCTCGTTCTCTTCGAGTTCCTCGATATCAACAGGACAACGGTGTCTCTCGTCCGAGCAGTGTCCGGTCGACCAGTACTGCACGACCGAGGACGGCGACTGCCAGTCCGCCTGCGAGCCGGGCGCCCAGGTGTGCATCCAGGCCTGCGCCGGCGTCTGTCGCAGCAACCAGTGCAAACCCTACGTCTGCGCCGACGGCACCCGCCATCCTTCGTGCTCCGAAGATGGCCATGTGATCAACTACTTCGCCGACCCCTGCCTGGGCCGCGGATCCTCGGTCTCGAGCTCCACCAGCAGGTCCTCGTCGAGCCGCTCGCCGATCTCCCGCTCATCGTCCACGTCCCGGACGGGATCCGCCACCTGTGACTCCCTGATGGCCGAATTCAACGCGACCGTCCAGAGCAATCAGACCTGCACCACCGACGCCGATTGCATGCTCTTTAACGCCAGCTGCCCCTACGTAACCTGCGGAGCGCCCATCAACGTCCGCGCCGAAAGCCGCGTCCAGACAGCCGCGGATGCGTACACCGCCTGCCGCGAACAGTCCGGCGAAGCGACGCTCTGCGCGGGCTGCGTGCTGCAGCGCGTGCAGTGCCTTAACAGCAGGTGCATGATCCGGTGATTTCTCAGCCCGCCTGTGCCTCGGCATCAGCCTCCCTCTGTTGGCGCGCACCATCCGCTCGACGAAGCAGCCTGTCGAATTCCTGAAAAAACGTTCCCCGCAATGTGCGTACGGGAGCTTCTGAGCTCACCCGCTGGAGATGGAGCGCCCGAAGCGCCACAACGAACTCATCTTGTTGCTCGTGCGTGATGACGAGACCACTGGCCCGTGCCGCTGCCAAAAAATCCAACATCTCTGTGCGGATGTCTTCCGGCAAGCCCTCTGCCTTGGAGGAGAGCGTCTGCACCGGCTCGATGAATCGCTGAGGAGAATCCATAGAGAAAAAGAAGGCAGCACTATAAAGCGTCGTGCGCGAAGGTCAAGATGAGGAAGCCACGCACGCAAAAACCCCCTTTCGGGAGTCATTGATTGAAGGATGAACGCACAGTCCTGGCATCGACCTACTCTTACGCCCTGTGCCGGGAGCTACCATCGGCGCTGACAGGCTTAACTGCCGAGTTCGGTATGGGATCGGGTGTGACCCTGTCGCTAGAGACACCAGGACTGTACGTTCATTGATGGATTCCTCGTACGCTCGTCCGCCTGAGGCGGACGGACTACTCGGAACTGGAAGAATCAAAAACTATTGAAACTATCGTAATGCTACGGTGCTTGCCCTGCACCGACGCGAAGCGTCTGGTGCGGGGGGTGATACTCACCTCGTAGCACACGAACAGTACCCCTCTCCTCACCATCCTGGCCACGTGGGCAGGCGTAAGACCGCTCGTTAAAGCAATCTCAACCCGCCTCCACGACCAAGATGGTGAGGAGGAAGTGAAAAATGTTCAATTGCCCGTTCGTATCGCTCGGCTAAACGCATTGCTGCGCGCACACCTGCGACCGATCTAGCCGGTAGTCTTCCGGCGGGCTGATGGAGAAACGCTATCTCAGGAGGGGCTTCCCACTTAGATGCTTTCAGCGGTTATCCCGTCCGAACATAGCTACCCTGCAATGCCGCTGACGCGACAACAGGTACACCAGAGGTTCGTCCACTCCGGTCCTCTCGTACTAGGAGCAGCTTCCTTCACGTTTCTAAGTGACCGCGGAGGATAGAGGCCAAACTGTCTCACGACGTTCTGAACCCAGCTCGCGTACCGCTTTAATGGGCGAACAGCCCAACCCTTGGGACCTTCTCCAGCCCCAGGATGCGATGAGCCGACATCGAGGTGCCAA
>CAZCFO010000007.1:0-41722 GCA_964497975.1 uncultured Candidatus Peribacteria bacterium | reverse complement strand
GAGGAGAAGGACCGCGCGTCGCTCGACGCGATGGAAATCTTCATCAAGCTCTTCGGCAACGAGATCTTCGGCCCCCGCATCCAGCACTACTTCCGCAACGGCTGCCTCACGCTCATGGACGACGAAGAGGAAGGCGCGACGCTCATCGACGTCCCCCGCCTGTACGTCGACGACGAATTCCAGCGTTACAAGGTGAGCAAGTGCAAGAACCTCGTGGTGCGCAGCTTCTGGGAGCACGAAATCGCCAAGACCGGCGCGCGCGAGAAAGAGGAAATGATCCCGTACTTCTCCGCGAAATTCGGTCCGTTCGTGACGAACGCGACCATGCGCAACATCATCGGACAGCCGAAGAGCGCCTTCAACGTCCGCGAGATCATGGACAGCGGCAAGGTGCTGCTCGTGAACCTGAGCAAGGGAAAAATCGGCGACGTGAACGCGCAGCTGCTCGGTCTCATCTTCGTCAACAAGGTGAACATGGCCGCGCTCTCCCGCGCCGACACGCCGCAGAAGGACCGCCGCCGCTTCTACCTGTACGTCGACGAGTTCCAGAACTTCATCACCGACGCGTTCGCCACCATCCTCTCCGAGGCCCGCAAGTACGAGCTCGCGCTCATCATGGCCCACCAGTACATCGGCCAGCTCGTCGGCAAGACCGCGGCCTACGACCAGGCGTCCACCAAAATGCGCGACGCGGTCTTCGGCAACGTCGGCACCATCATGAGCTTCAAGATCGGCGCCGAGGATGCCGAATACATGGCCAAGGAAATGGCGCCCGTGCTCAGCGAGCAGGACGTCATCGGCATCCCCAACTTCCACTGCTACTGCAAGCTCAACATCAACAACACGACTTCCCGTCCTTTCAGCATGGCGACGATCTACGACGAGTCCAACCGCAACGACAAGCTCGCGGCGCTCATCAAGGAATACAGCCGCATGAAGTACGGCCGCAAGCGCGTGTTCGTCGACCAGGAAATCGAGGACCGCATCGGCATCGTCCGCAATCCGCCCCCCGCCGCCGGAGGCACGCCGCCCCCGGTCGATCCGGGACTGGGCATGCCCGGTGCAGCCTGAGATTTAGGCTTCCCTAAAGGGAAAGCCATGCCGACGATCCCGGTCGATTGACGCTGCAGAACCTTGCCGTCACACTCGGCGCTCTTCCGCATGGAGCACAGGTTTCTTCGCAAATGGCTCGATCACCAGGAGGGCGAAGCGCCCCAGCTGCAGCGTGCCGTCAGCCCCGTCCTGCCGGACTCCCTGAAGCGTCATCTGATCAACGGGGATTCGATGACCGAGCAGATCGCCTTGATGCAGGAGCGCATCCGCCGCCTGCGCCGGGAGATGTACAAAACCGAGCATCAATGGGCCCGCGCGACGGAAGACGGGGAAGCCCGCAGATGCAAAGAGACCCTGGAGGCGCAGTGCGCGGAGCTCGCCTCGCATATCCAGCAGCTGCGCAGGCGTTTGGATGCCCGCGCCCTCGTGCAAGACCTCCTGAGCAAGCTTCATGAGGACGAAGAGGATAGTACGCTGTCCGAGGTGGAGGAGCTGCATGCGGCAATCCAAAAATTCAAGCTGCAGGAGGGGGCATTGACTGTCCGGCTGCAGCAGGCGAGAACGGAGCTTGCCGAAGCGAAGAACGGTTCTGTCGACCGGCGCGAGGAACTGCGTCAGGAATGCGAAAACCTCCTGACGTCCGTCATGATTCTGCGGACGATGCAGAAGAGCTATTACTCCGTTCTGCGGGTGATAAACGGGAAGGAACCGCCGCCGCAGAAACCCTGAGTTTTCGGTTGATTTCTCGTGCGTTTTTCCCACAATACGGTGCTTTTCATGGACAACGCCTCCTTCATAAATGGCCCGGACCCGATCTGCAGGAGGGCATGCCCACGCATCCGCGGCAGTCGGAAACACCGCAACTCGTGTCAGGGATGCCCGCATCGCTGGAAGAGTATTTGATCACGCCGCGCGCATTACTCAGGGAGCTTGCGGCAATGAAGCAGGCGGATGATCGTTTATCTGAGGAAATCACCGTTGTGGAACGGGACATGCAACAGACCCCTCACAGCGGCCGCACCGCGGAAGATAAACAGCAATTCTCCGAGAACAGAAAAGAGCTGATGGAGTTGATGAGCCAACGGCGCGTCTTGCGGTCGAAGTTCCGGACTAAGAAGAAAACGCTCGAACTGCTCGACGACATTCTTGAAGCCGTTGATGACGATGACAACCATTGACATTCGTCGGGCCCTTCGCACAATGTGAACCCGTTTTGGGATCCCATGAACGACAAGAATTTTGAAGCACAGTTCGCGGATGCGTTTCTCTCTCCGGACGACGATGTCGCCCGGCTCAAGGCGGCGGCGCTGAAGGACTCGCTCCGGATGTACCGGCAGGCCATGCTCAGCAAGATTCAGGACGAAAAGTCCCTCGTTTTGGAGTATGTGCAGAGTCTGAATGGCGGAGGTCCCTCCATCAGTGCGTTGCGGGCCAAAGCGGCCCAGGAACGCATTCTGGTGTATCTGCAGCAGGTCGAGCAGATCCACGGGATGACTGAACGAGTGAACGACCGATTGCGCGGAATGGTGCGGATGAACAGCTTCGGGTCAAAGCACTAGATCCGGCCCGCCCGCTGCTGGTAGGCTGTGATCATGGTTTCCTTCAAGCAAGCCAAAGACATGTTCCGCATGCAGCGGGAGGCGAAGCGCGTGAAAAAAGAGCTGAGCAACATCCACGTGGAGGCGGAAGCGTCGGGCGTCAAAGTGATCGTCGCCGCCGATCAGGAAATCGTGTCCATCGACATCGCGCCGGAGGTCCCGCGCGACCAGATCGGCCCGCGCCTCATCGACGCGCTCAACCGCGCGATGAAGAAAGCGCAGATCATCTCATCGGAGAAGATGCAGGTCATCATGGGCGAGATGGGGCTGGGAGGGGCCCAGTGAAAAATGAAAAGTGAATAGTGAAAAATGTTTTTTGAAGAAATTTTTCACTTTTCACTATTCACTTTTCATTTACCATCCTTGCGTGAAAAAGATCCTCTGGATTCTAGCGATCTTCATTGCCGGCACCGTCATCTGGTATTTCCTCTCCCTCCGTCCCGTCGACGCGGCCGATGACGTCCGCCGCAACGTGAACATCCCCGCGGGCAGTTCCGTGGCGTCCATCGCCGGAATCCTGCAAGAGAAGGGGATCATCCGATCGGCGCGGGCCTTCACCTTGTATGTCCGGCTGCACGGCAGCCAGGGGTCGCTGCAGGCAGGGGACTTCGTGCTGCAGCCGTCCCAGTCCGTGCCCGAGGTGATCGAAACGCTGCGGACGGGATTTTCGGAGGAGATTTCGCTTACGATTCCGGAGGGATACACCGTCAAAGACATCGATGCGCTGCTTGCCGAGAAGGAACTGCTCAGGCCGGGGGAGTTCCTGGCCTGCGCGCAGGAATGCGATCTGACCGGATTCGGATTTCTGCCCGCCGGCGTCGCATTGGCCAAGCGTGGCGGAAAAGTGGAGGGATATCTGTTTCCGGATACGTACTTCGTCGTCCGCGACGGATTCACGGCACAGGCATTCCTCAGCCGGTTGCTGGAGACGTTCCGCAAGCGCGTGATCGACGGGCTGGGGGCGGAGATCGGCGCATCCAAGCGGACACTCAACGATGTCATCGCCATGGCGTCGCTCGTGGAGGAGGAGACGCGCACCAGGGACGAGCGGCCCGTGGTCGCCGGCATTCTCTGGAAGCGCTTCGACGCGGGGCAGGGATTGGGCGTGGATGCCGCGGTGCGCTACGTGCTCGACAAGCCCACCGCGGCGATCACCGTCGCGGATCTCGACGTCGACTCGCCCTATAACCTCCGGAAGTTCCGTGGCCTGCCTCCGGGACCCATCGCGAATCCGGGCATCTCGAGCATCGTCGCCACGCTGCAGCCCAAGGACAGTCCGTACTGGTACTACCTGCATGGCAACGACGGCGTTATCCGGTATGCGGAAACCAATGACGAGCACAATAAAAATCGAGCGCTCTATCTTCAGTGATTCCTCGTACGTCCGCGGCGCCGCCGCGGACTACTCGGAATGACAGATCAATGCATATTCCGGCGTCTCGATACAATCGCGCTTCGCGCGATCACTCGACGCCGAGTAGTTCAGCGCGCCGCGCTGAACGTATCGAGGCGCCTTTGATAAAAGCGCATGTCATTCCGAGTAGCTCGTGCGGGGCACGAGCGTACGAGGAACTCATAACAAAACGACAACTCCCGCCTTCACTGCTTCCACAATCGCCGCGATGACTGCCTGCTTGAACAGGTCGGCCGGTCCGCTTTTGAGCGCCTCACGGACGCCAGAGTTCCGTTCCACAGCATCAGCGGCTGCACGTGTCGTCTTGAAGCCATTTTGTACCTCTTTACTTTTCGGAGAAGTAGTTTCCCCATGCTTGCCGATATGGCTTCCGGAAGCGAAATATGCTACAATCTTTTGATATGTCGAACCTCATTTCGGGGATCACATACTAGAATCCGCCGCATGGCTCACACACACCGTCTCAAGATCGGCGTCATGGGTTCCGCTTCCGGCCCGCAGACCGAAGACCAGCATGCCCGCGAAACGGCCCGCGAACTCGGCCGGGAGATCGGCAAGCGCGGATACATCTTCATCAACGGCGCGTGTCCGGGCCTGCCCAACGACGCGCTGATGGGCGCCAAGGAGTGCCATGCGTTCACGTTGGGGGTTTCGCCGGCGTTTTCGGAGTACGAGCACGTCAACGAGTACATGTCGCCGCACGCGCACGACATGATCATCTACACGGGCATGGGCTTCATGGAACGCGACATCATCAACATCCGCTCGTCCGACGCCGTGGTCATCGTGGGCGGAGGCATCGGATCGCTCAACGAGTTCACCATCGCGTACGACGAGGGCCGCCCGACGGGCATCCTCACCAACACCGGCGGCATCAGCAATTCCATCGAGCACATCGTCGTCGAACTCTGCCAGCGCGAAATGCCGCCCAACCTGGTGATGGATGACGATCCGGCCCGCCTTCTGGACAAGCTGGAGGTCGTGGTCAAGGCATTCCCCCTGCCGGTCCGCGAGGACGGGAGGGTGAAGGATTTGAAGAAGGGAAGGGGATGAGCGTGTCATGGTGAGCCCGTCGAACCATGCACGCGTTGTCGCCCTTCGACGAGCTCAGGGTGACAACGCTACCGATCCCGCGGTCCTTTGGTGATCCACTTCACCGGCACTCCTTCCAGGCCCACACGCTCGCGCAGGCGGTTTTCGAGATAGCGCAGCTGGCTGAGCTGGATGGTCTTGGGGTTGCGGACGAAGAGCACGAAGGTCGGCGGCGTGTCCTTGGCCTGCGTGATGTGCTTGCAGGTCTTGAGCGACGTCATGGGATGCCCGGCGACGACGTCCCGCAGGAACGAGTTGAGCTCGCGGGGGGTAATGCGTCGGCGCATGTTGCGATGGACCATCATCGCCAGATCGAACAGCTTCGTGATGTTTTCGCGCGTCTGCGCAGAGACCGGCACCATGGGGGCGTACTTGCAGAAGGGGAACGCGCCCTTTGCCTCCAGCATTTTCTCGGTGCGCTCCTCGCCCTTCATCAGGTCGATCTTGTTCACGAGGATGATCAGCCCCTTCCCGGCGTCGATCACCGTTCCCGCGATCTTCTTGTCCTGGTTGCTCACGGGCTCCTGCGCGTCGATGAGCAGCACCGCGACGTCGCAGTCGTCGATCGCCTGCAGCGTGCGGAGCACCGAGAGGCCTTCCAGATCTTCCTCGATTCTCGCCTTGCGCCGCAGACCGGCGGTATCGACCAGCACGAATTCCTGCTCGTTGTGGCGGATGAGCGTGTCGGTCGCGTCGCGGGTCGTTCCCGGAATGTCGGAGACGAGCTTGGGCGAGATTTTGCGCTGCGTCTCGCTCATGAAGGCGTTGACGAGGGAGCTCTTGCCGACGTTGGGGCGGCCGATGATGGCGATGCGCGGGGGGCGGTCCGATTCGGGATCGGGTCCCGGCTCGGTCTCGGAGTCTTCTTCCTCGTCATCGTCATCATCCGTGTCCGGGCCCGGAGCCATAGAGGCGGGCTTTTCGAAGTGCAGTTCCTCCAGGTGCCGGACGATGAGATCCTGCAGCGCGTCGGTCCCGCGGTTGTGCGCCGCGCTCACCGTGAGGATGTCCTCGGCGATGCCCAGCTTGTGGAACGCGTTGGCCGCCTCCTCCGCAACCGTCGGCGTGTCGCATTTGGTGATGGCGAGGATCACGGGAACGTGGCGGCGGCGCTTCTTGCGGAGCATTTCCGCGATCTGGTGGTCGCTCTTCGTCAGTTCCGACCGGCCGTCGACCGTGAAGACGATCACGTCCGCCGCGGCGAGCGCGAGCGCCGACTGCGCGTGGACGTCATCCTCGAAATCCTTGTCCGACGTTCCGCCGCCCATGCCTCCCGTGTCGACGAGCAGGTAGGGGATCTCGCCCCGGACCCTGCGGGCGATGTGGTCGCGCGTGGTCCCGGCCACCGGGCTTTCGATCGCGACCCGCCGGCCGATGAGCCGGTTGAAGAGCGTCGACTTGCCCGTATTGGGCCGGCCGATGATTGCGACAAGAGGGAGCTTACTCATGATGGAAATCAACTGAGCCTGGCCTGAGCGAATCCGAGCTCTCGGGCGGCGCTCGGGACGGGCTCTGCGAGGATGAGTCGAAGGCCGCCAGTCTAGCACGAATCCGCCTTTTGTCCGTGAAAATCAGAATTCGTTCGTGTCTTTCTTTTTCCCCTCTTGCGCCCGCAGATACGCGTCCAGACGGTAATGGACCGCACCGGGCATCAACGTCGGCGGTAGGTCCGGCGACATCAGGGACTCATCGGTGGAAAGGATCGCCTCCAGGTGCTCGCGCATGCTGTAGAGGATCATGACGAGTTCGATCCGGACTTCGCGCATATCCCGCGGGATATGGATGATCCGGTATTCCGAGAACATCGTTTCGAGCATGCGCCTCCGTTGTTCAGGAAACACGGATGGCGGGAGCTCCTTCTGCAGAAGCGAGTTGACGTTTTTGGCCATGGCCCGGAGCAGCTTTTGCAGCGCGGTCCGCTCCGCGCACGCCTGCTCGCAGAGCATTTTTTCGAATGCCTCCATCCCGGGCGTGTTCAGCTGTTCATGCGTTTTCCAGTATTTTTCCATACCGATGCCGGCCGCGTCGGCCTTCTTGAGCGTCGCATTGATGATGTCGAGGCAGATTCCCGGGGCCGCCGCCCGCAGTTCCTCCTTCGCTTTGGCGGCTTTGTCTTCCGCCGCGCCGAGTTCCTGCAGCCGGGGTCCGAGCCACGGGGGCAACATAGTCGTACAGGATACTCCTCCGTCAGACGTACGGAATGTTCTTTTTGTAATCCACGGGGAGAATCACCGGATCCGGATTCCGGAGAACCTCCTTCGCGATGGCCACGGGGCCGCTGCGGATGACGTTGGGCCCCCACCCGGCAAGCTGGACAACCTGTTCCCGGATGCCGAGCGCGTGCTTGTTGAGCCTCACGACGAGGTTGCCGATCTGTACCTGCTCAATCGCATCCGGTTTTTTGCCGGGATCCTGGGTTTCCATCGTGTAAAAGGCGCGATGGATCTCCTTCTTGTCCGCCTCCTGCGTGAACACGCGCCCCCGCCCCATCTTCAGGCGGCGCGTCGCCTTGTGCATGTTTATCTGGTCTTGTGTCCCCAAAACAGCCTGGGAGAATTCCCGGAGCACGGCGGCCATCGGGCCGGGCGCCGCGCCGTCGCCCGCGTCCGCCGAAACCCTGTCACGGGCCTGAAGATTGATGAAAGACTCGGAGGTGTCCGCGATGGCCGTGCGTCTGAGCAGCATTTGCACCTCCTCCGCCTTGCGGCCGATGGCATAGAAAATCCTGATTATTTTCTTATGATCCTCAAATGTGTTGCCGCGGACCGGCAGCTGGTCGAGGAGGCTTTTCGCGGAATCGCGCAGCGGCGCGAAGAGGACGTCTTTGGGGTCGATGTTCGCGAAGATCCTGTCGAACTGTTCCAGAAAATTCGTGCGTTCCTGATCGACGAAGATGCCCGCGTTCACAGGCAGCATCTGGTGGACCTGGTGCAGGTTATGGCCCGCGTAGTCCGTCCAGGCCGGCAGGAGTTTGGCGGTGTTCGTCATGAGGTTGAGCATCCTAATCAGGCGTGTCCTCCCGCGCAAACCCTTCCCGGCAGGCCTCTCCGTTCTTTGTCTTCCCTCGGCGATCCGGTATAGTTTTCGCATGCCCAGGGATTACGAACCATCGTCCGTCGAGCCCAAGTGGCAGAAGCGCTGGGAGGAGGCCGGGACGTACCGCATCGACCTCAGGAAGGCCAAAAAGCCGTATTACTCCATGGTCATGTTTCCGTATCCCAGCGGGGACAAGCTCCACGTGGGCCACTGGTACAACTACGCCCCCGCGGACACCTGGTCGCGGTACATGCGCATGCACGGCCACGACGTCTTCGCGCCCATGGGATACGACGCCTTCGGGCTGCCCGCCGAAAACTACGCGATCAAGACGGGCGTGCCGCCGGCGACCTCCATCGCGGAGAACGTCCGCACGATGACCGCGCAGCTCAAGAAAGTCGGCTGCATGTACGACTGGGACAAGATGGTCGATACCTCGCAGCCGGAGTATTACAAGTGGACGCAATGGCTTTTCCTGCAGATGTTCAGGCACGGTCTGGCGTACAAGAAGCAGGGCAACGTGAACTTCTGCCCGAGCTGTCAGACGGTGCTGGCCAACGAGCAGGTGTGGGACGGCAAATGCGAGCGCTGCGGCACCGAAGTCATCCAGAAGCCGCTGTCGCAGTGGTACTGGAAGACGACGCAGTACGCCCAGAAGCTGCTGGATAACCTCGACGATCTCGACTGGCCCGAGAAAACCAAACTGATGCAGCGCAACTGGATCGGCAGGAGCCAGGGTGCCGAGGTCCGCTTCGCCGTCAAAGGCAGCACCGAAACGATCACGGTCTTCACCACGCGCCCCGACACGCTCTTCGGCGTCACGTACATGGTCCTTTCCCCCGAGCATCCGCTCGTGGATGCGATCACGCCAAAGGCCCGCATGGGGGCCATCAACGTCTACCGGGAACAGACGCGCAAGAAGACCGAACTCCAGCGCACGGACCTCAACAAAGTGAAATCGGGCGAGCCCACGGGCGCGTACGCGATCAATCCCGTCACCGAAGAGGAGATTCCCATCTGGATCGCCGATTATGTGCTGATGAACTACGGCACGGGCGCGGTGATGGCGGTGCCGGGCCATGACGAGCGTGACTGGGAATTCGCCAAAAAGCACGATCTGCCGATCACCGAAGTCGTCGCGGGCGGCACTGTCGCGGAGGCGCCGTTCACCGGCGAGGGTGCCCTGGTCAATTCGGGATTTCTCGACGGCCTCTCGGTGCAGGACGCCAAAAAGCGCATGATCGCCTGGCTCGAAGACGAAGAAGCCGGCAGGGGGGTGATCAATTACCGCCTCCGCGACTGGCTCGTCTCCCGCCAGCGCTACTGGGGCGCGCCGATCCCCGTCGTCTACGATCCATCCGGTAAGCCGCACCCCGTCCCCGAGAAGCATCTCCCGTGGCTGCTGCCGACCGACGTCGAGTTCAAGCCCACGGGAAAATCGCCGCTCACGGAGTCCAAGGAATTCATCGCGCGCACGGAGAAGATTTTCGGCAAAGGCTGGACGCCGGAGTTCGACACGATGGATACGTTCGTCTGTTCGAGCTTCTACTACCTGCGCTACCTGATGGAGGCCAATCCCAAGGAGTTCGTCGATCCCACGCTCGAGAAGCGCTGGCTGCCCGTCGACATGTACATCGGCGGACCGGAACATGCGTGCATGCATCTCATTTACGCACGTTTCGTGATGATGGCACTGAAGGATTTTGGCTTCGTATCCAATGAAGAACCGTTCCAAAAATTAGTTCATCAGGGACTCATCACCAACAAGGGCGCCAAGATGAGCAAGAGCAAGGGCAATGTCGTGAGCCCCGACAGTTTTGTCGAGTATCACGGCTCCGACGTGTTCCGTATGTACCTGATGTTCATGGGTCCGTTCACGGACGGCGGCGACTGGAGCGACACGGGCATCAAGGGCATCGACCGGTTCGTGCAGCGCGTCTGGAGGACGTTTGGAGAGGGGGCAAAAGGCACACAGGGGACAGAAGGGAAAGAGGTGATTCTTGCTCTGCACCAGACAATCAAGAAGGTCACCGAGAGCATGGACAAGCTGCACTTCAACACCGCGATCAGCGCGCTCATGGAGTTCCTGAATGCGATCGAGGGAAAATCCTGGTCGAAGAACACCGCGCTGACCTTCACAAGACTCCTCGCACCGCTGGCGCCGCATCTGAGCGAGGAATTGTGGGAGACGCTCGGAGGCTCAAAAGGGTTCGTCATCGATCAGCCGTGGCCGGTCTTTGACCCGAAACTCCTGGTTTCGGACACGATGACCATCGTCGTGCAGGTGAATGGCAAAGTCCGCGGGCAGATCGAGATCGCCGCCAATGCGAAGGAAAAGGACGTGCTTGCGGCCGCAAAAGCAGAGCCGCACGTGCAGAAGTTTCTGGAGGGGAAGAAGCCGAAGAAGGAGATCTATGTGAAGGGCAAGCTCGTGAGTTTGGTTATCTGAGGCATTTTGCGGATATTGACTACTGTCAAGAGTAGCGCAAAATATCCTCATGGCTACCCCCAACACCCCTCATCCGGTCGATCTGTATCACGGTCAGATTATTGCACGAACTATGGTCCGCGATAGCTCCGGCATCAACGATTCGTTGAGAGCTCTTCATGATGAGCTCACAAGATCTGCAGCGTTGCCGCTCAAAGATCTGGTAAAAGATCCTGCCGTTCTCGAAGACGACGAGAACAAGTAAGCAATTGCTCACTCCTGCATCCAGGCGTTGATCTCCGCGCTGACCTCTTGCGGACATTCGACGTGCAGCCAGTGTCCGCGTGTGTCGAGTACTCTTCTGCAAACATTTTTTCTGGTGCCGATGATGCCGCTCAAATTCGCCTCATGATGATAGGGATCTGCTCCTCCGGAAATCGTCAGAAGAGGCACGGTTTCCGGGACAGCGCTCAGCGTGGCATTTGCCGTTTCGATACTGACAGGGTGTTCCCGAGGATTCAGGATTTTCATGGCACCGATGAACGCTGACTGCTGCCTCTCCATCATGGCGATGTAGTCGATATCGGCCATCGCGCCCCGGTAGGCGTGATACTCAGGGTCCATGTTGTGCGCAGTGAACGTTTTGTCCGGAAGTGGCAGAGATGCCGTGTCTGCGGCGGCGATGGCCAGGAGCACTGTGCGGATGTTGTTACCGGCAAATGTCTCCGGATGAGATTCCTGGAGTTTTTTCATCGCCAGGATGGTCAGCCAGTTTCCCCGCGACTGGGCGATAATACGGACCATGCGTTCTGCATTCTTGTGCAAAACTTCTGCTAGCCGTTGGGCTTCCTGTCCTTCCAGTTCCGCGATTCGCTGTTGACGCTCGGTGAGAGACTTCTTCCGAAAGTTCTCGCCTTTTGGCAGCATTCCCCTGTAGAGGGGGGTGTCATGAACGATGGAATCTCCTTCCAGAATTTTGCCGAGCGCCGCGAAATCATCCGGATGGTATCCCGTGCCGCCGACGAAGAGGGTCAGAGAATCTGAGGGATTCATAAAAGGCGACAGACTAGAACAATTTTCTGTCAATTTCTACGCGTACACCAGATTTTCCATTCGATAGCTCGTTTGCAGCGAAAGAGCCTTCCGCTGCTGCGCTGCGAACGCCACGATTTCCTCCCGGCCCCGGAAGTACGCTTCCACGGCCCGTGGGGAGAAGTGCGTGCCCTCGTCCTTCTGCACAATTTCATCAACCTGCTCCCATGTCATTCCTTTTTTGTAGACGCGCTTCGACTGCATCGCGTCGATGGCATCCGCGAGCGCGGTGACCTGGGCCGCGAACGGAATCTGGTTGCCCCGCAATTTATGGGGGTATCCCGTACCGTCGTACTTTTCGTGGTGGCTTTCCGCGACCGTTGCCGCGTCATTCAGAAGATGCCGTCCAAGGGCGTCATGGGTGAGCATGGAAGCGTGCCCCCGGAGAATCTCCGCCCCGATCGTCGTATGCTCCTGGACAACCAGCCGCTCCTCATCGGTGAGCTTTGCCGGCTTGGAAATCAAGCGGGCGATCCTGTCCCGTTTGCCAGTGTCGTGGAGCGCCGCAGTGATTTTGATCCACTGGGGATCGGGCATGGACGCGTGCTTGGCCATGATGCGCGCGTATTCGCTCATCTTTTGCACATGGAGCGGCGTGTCCTGGTGGCCGTGCTCCTCCTGCCAGAGGCACCGCACAAGCCGCGCCCTTCCAAAGTGGGACAGCTCGCTCAGCAGATCCTCTGGCGTGTCGTCCAGCTGAGGGGTCAGATGAGATTCCTGCCGGGTTCGAGCAAGGTCGAACCGCAGCGTTTCCGTCGCTGTGGCCGGGGACATGAAGCATAGCATGGTGGGTTTTTCGCCGCATGCAAATAATTGTTGTTGGCATCTTCTCCCACCGCATAAGAAAGCCGAAAATACGCCTCAGGCTGTTTTGTCGGCGTTTGTTTCCGGGTTCAGCAACCGGCCCAGTTCGTCCAGAATTTCCTGCATTGCCGGGTGTTGGTCGAGAGGGAGGGGGTTGCCATTGAGATCCCTCCACTGGTTTTGCAGCCAATCGGCCCGCTCCGTCAGTTCCTGCAGGGACGCCGGCGGATTCACTCCTTCCTTTCCCATGGCTGCATGGTACCAGATTGTCAGGCAGGGTCCGTCTTTTTGGTCTACCCTTGCGGGGCATTGCTATGCCAAGCCACATTCACCCCTTCGACCGGTACGCCGGTTTTACCGATCTGGCAGCACTCAAAGCCGCGAGTCAAAAGCCGTTGCGCAAATCCATGCGCGTGAACACGCTCAAGACGTCCGTGGCGCGGTTCGAAGCGTGGGCGCGCAGGAAAGGCTGGCAGCTCTCGCCGGTGCCCTGGGCGCCCGAGGCGTTCTACATCGATCGTGAAGACCGGTCGGTTGCGCTTGGAAAAGATCTTCTCCATCTTCTCGGCCATGTCTACATGCAGGAGGCCGCGAGCATGCTGCCGGCCGCGCTGCTGGACCCGCAGCCGGGCGAGACGATCCTGGACATGAGCGCAGCGCCGGGCAGCAAGACGACCTTCATGGCGGCGCGGATGAACAACTCCGGCGTGATCATCGCCAATGACGTGCAGGAGAAGCGCCTTTGGACGCTCAAGAGCTCGCTGCACCGGTGCGGCGTCATCAACAACATCGTGACGAAGAAGGTCGGGCAGTGGTTCATGAAGAACATGACCGCGCGGTTTGACCGCGTTCTGTGCGACGCGCCGTGCACCGCCCAGGGGACATCGCGCAAGGACTCCGATGCGCTCGTCTACTGCTCGCCGGAGAACATCGGCAAGATGGCGCGCCTGCAGCGCGAACTCCTGGAGGCGGCGGTTCATGCGGCGAAGGTCGGCGGCCGCATCGTCTACTCCACGTGCACGCTCACGCCGGAGGAGAACGAGGACGTCGTGATGTCCATCCTGAAGAAATTCGACGGGCAGGTGGAAGCGGTCGATCCGAGAGTGGAAAGTGGAAAGTGGAAACTGGAAAGTGAATTCTTTGAGAAGGCAATTGCCGATTCCATCATCGTCCAGCAAAAGCACTTTCCACTGTCCACTTTCAACTTTCCATTGCTCCGACTCTGGCCCCATGCGTTCGACACCGAAGGTTTCTTTTGCGCCGTCCTGCGCAAGACCGCTCCCACGCGGCAGGTCGAAAAACTCCCGTTCGTGCGCTTCCAGGAGGAACCGCTGCCCCACGCGCGGCAGAAGGACATCGCGAAGCTCTGCGAGGAAATGTACGGCGCGTCCTTTCTGCACGACGGCGACCGCCTGTTCCTCCGGGCCGACCAGCTGATCCTGGGCAACGACGGGGTGGGGGACTTCCGGCTGCCGGTCCAGGACTACGCGCTGGGGATGCCCTTCGCGCGCAAGCTCGAGGGCGGGCGCATCCGGCTGAGCCACGAGCTCGTCACATTGCGGGGCGCGGAGGCCACCAGGAACGTGCTGGAGCTCTCCGAGGCGGACGTCGACACGCTGCTCGACGGCAAGGACGTGGCGTGTCCCGCGGACATGCGGGGCGATCCCATCCTTAAATGCGGCGACCTCATCATCGGAACGAGCCTGGCGCAGCACGGCATTCTGAAGAACCGTCTGCCGAGGTGGGTCGTGGCGAAGAGTTAGGTAAACGACGGAAACGAAGCAAACGAAGCAAACGAGGATCGTCGTTTTCTTCGTTTCCGTCGTTTGCTTCGTTTGCTCTGATGTCACAGCTATACTTCCTCTCCTATGGACTCCGTCGCCGAGATCAAGATGCGGCTTCCCATTGAGCAGCTGGTCGCCCAGTACTGCCAGTTGACCAAGAAAGGACGGAACTTCGTCTGTCTCTGTCCGTTCCATAATGATACCAAGCCCAGTTTCCTCGTGTCGCCCGACAAGGGCATCGGATACTGCTTCGCGTGCCGCAGCGGAGGCGACATCTTCAGCTTCTATCAGAAGATCGAGGGATGCGACTTCCCCCAGGCCATCCGCGAGCTCGCGGAGAAGACCGGCGTGAAGATTGAGACGCACCCCTCCGCGGGTGCGGGCCCGAAGAAGGACGAGAAGATGCGCGCGCGGGAATGCCTCCATGCCGCGCTCAAGCTGTACCAGGATCATCTCCGCGAATCCAAGCCCGCGCAGGCGTACCTGCTCAAGCGGGGTATCATCATCGACGAGATCGACAAGTTCCAGATCGGCGCGGCGCCCGATTCCTTTTCCGCGACCTACGAGCACCTCCTTAAGGAGGGTTTCAGCCGCAAGGAGATCCTCGCCGCCGGGCTGGGCATCCAGCGCGAGCTGCAGGAGGAGCGGATCTACGACCGCTTCCGCAACCGCCTGATGTTCCCGATCCACGACGTGCAGGGCAACCTGGTCGGCTTCGGCGGACGGACGCTGGGCGATGACGACGCCAAGTACATCAACTCGAGCGACGGCATCCTGTTCCATAAGAGCTCGGTCCTCTACGCCATGCACCACGCCAAGGACGGCATCCGCGAGAAGGGCAAAGCCATGCTCGTCGAAGGCTACTTTGACGTTCTCGCCTGCCACCGGGTCGGCGCGACGCACGCGGTGGCCACCTGCGGCACGGCGCTCACCGACCAGCACGTGAAGATGCTCAAGCGTTACGCCGAGACCGTCACGCTCTGCCTCGACAGCGACCGCGCGGGCCAGGACGCGATGGAGCGGGCGTTCCTGCTCCTGAGCGGGGAGGGAATCCACGTGGAGGCCGTGCTCCTCCCCGAAAAAGACCCCGCCGACACCCTCCAGTCCGATCCCGCCCTCCTGCGAAACATGCTCGAAGGAGGCGCCGTCCCGTACGTCGACAGCGTGCTCCAGCAGCTGCGGCGCGAGGACCTGAGCGCCGCGCTTCCCCGCCGCAATGCGCTGCGCCGGGTGCTCCAGCTGGTCAACGGACTTTCCTCCACCGTCGAGAAGCAGGATTATCTGTCCAAAGCCGCGGCTCTCTTCCAGACAACCGAAGCGGCGCTGCAGGCCGATCTCGTCTCCGCGGGTAGGGAGGTCTTGCCGCGGCACGCGGTGCCGGCTCCGGTCGCCCAAACGGCCGATGAGCGCGATCTCTTCTCCAGTCTCGAAATCGCGCTGGGGCTCTTCCTCTGTTATCCCCAGCTGCGGCAGCTGCTGCGGGAGCTCATCGAGCCCGAGGAGGGGACCCCGGCCATCCTCTACAAAGCGATCCGGGATCTGCCGGCGGAGCAGGAGCTGCGTCCGGAGACGCTGGATATCCCCCAGGAGCACCGCGAGCGCGCGTCGGTTCTGGCGCTCTACTGCGAATCGCACGGATTCAACGAATGGTCCGATGTCCTGGCCGCCCGCGAGATCCGCAAGCACTGCAAGCGCGCCAACCGCGATCTGCTCCATGCCAAGCAGCAGCAGATCACCCAGAAGCTCGTGGAGGCCCAGCGGCTGGGCAAAGCCTCCGACGAAGTGCAGCTCCAGAACCAGTATCAGCAGGTGCTGCGGCTGATGAAGATGGCTTCGTAACGAGGGAAACGAAGCAAACGATGCAAATGAGGATCGTCGTTTTCTTCGGTTTCATCGTTTGCTTCGTTTGCCTCAGACACGCTTGCCCTTCCTTCCCCCTCTCTGCTTCACTATCCTGTCATTCGACTATGGCCTCCCACCCCCGTAAGTTCATCGCGCAGCCCACGGACGACGATCTGAAAAAATTTCCGGAAAAAGTAAAGCACCTCATCAAGAAAGGCCGGGAGCAGCGCTACGTCACCCATCAGGAAATCATCGCCGCGGTGCCCAACGCCGAGGAGAACGTCGACATGCTCGACGAAATCTACACGCTGTTCGTCGATCTTGGCATCCAGGTGATCGACGTGAAGGACGCGCTTATCTGGGACAAGAAGAGCCGTTCGACGAGCCTCGAAATGCCCGAGCCGACGGAGGACCTCACCGAAGTGGCCGCGGCCGGCGCGACGGATGAAGGTGACGGCGAGGACGAGGAGAAGGAGGAAGGCGAATCCGACGAGAAGGTGGAAGTGGTCGGCGATGACGTCGACGATGCCGCCGTCCGGATGATCGCCATGGCGGGTATCGCCGTGGACAGCGACAAGGACCTGAGCGAGGAGGAGCGTAAAAAGAAGCGCAAGGAGCGCGAGATCGACCTGCTCGAGATCAGCAACGACTCCGTGCGCATGTACCTCTCCGAAATCGGACGCGTCCCGCTCATCGACGGCCGCAAGGAGGTCGAGCTGGCCCGCCGCATCCGCAAGGGCGATGCCGGAGCCAAGCAGCAGCTGGCCGAAGCCAACCTGCGCCTCGTCGTCAGTATCGCCAAAAAGTACATCGGCCGCGGTCTGTCGTTCCTCGATCTCATCCAGGAGGGCAACATCGGCCTCTTCCGCGCCGTGGAGAAGTTCGATCCGGAGCGCGGCTTCAAGTTCAGCACCTACGCCACCTGGTGGATCCGCCAGGCCATCACGCGCGCCATCGCCGACCAGGCCCGTACCATCCGCATCCCGGTGCACATGGTCGAGACGATCAACAAGCTCACGCACACCCAGCGCCGCCTGGTGCAGGAACTCGGCCGCGAGCCGACGCTTGAGGAACTCGCCGTCGAAATGGAGATGGACATCAAGAAGGTCGCCCACATCCAGAAGATCAGCCAGGACATCATTTCGCTCGAATCCCCGGTCGGTTCCGAGGAGGACAGCAAGCTTGGCGACTTCATCGAGGACGAGGAGGCCGTGAACCCGTTCGAAGCCACCAACCGGCAGCTGCGCAAGGAGAACGTCCACGCGATGCTCGAGTTCCTCACGCCCCGCGAGCGCAAGATCATCGAAATGCGTTTCGGCCTGCGCGACGGCATCGGCCACACGCTCGAGGAAGTGGGAAAGGAATTCGGCGTCACCCGCGAACGCATCCGCCAGATCGAGGCCAAAGTCCTGCAGAAGATGCGCGACCATCCCCGGTCGCTCACCATCCGCGAGCACGGCGGCTCCCCAAAGCGCATCGGGTTCTCCCCGGTCGCGTTCCAGGGCAAGGTCTGCCCGCAGTGTCACATGGGTCACCTGGTGGAGCTCGTCAAAGACGGAGAGCCCATCGAGAAGTGTGACCACTGCGCAAAGGAGTTCCGTTGAAAGTACCCGGTCTTCAGAGAAGACCGGGTGTCTCAATGCATGTTCCGGCATGCCTTGAGACGAACGGAGGGAATCGATCCCTCACATTGAGGTTGCCCTCAATGCCCCCACGAGGGGCGCCTCTAACCGGTTCCGAAGAACCAGTGGTATGACCATAGAAAGATTTGTAATACTCGTCAATCGTCAGCGGTGTCACCCTGAGCCTGTCGAAGGGCGACACCGCGTCCTACGCTGCAATGTCGTGCTTCGACAGGCTCAGCATGACATTGCAGCGGCTTTGCCTAATCAGTGGATATAGCATCCAATTAACTGCTGTATGCGCCAACTCCGGCAGCTTTTCATAATCTCCGCATATCAATGCCTGTTTCTTTGCCCTTCTCCATCTCTTTACCACCTTCTCCCAGCGAATGGCTTCGTCCACATCACCAAAATATGCTGAGTAGACCAGATCCACAGGCCTGCGTTTATAGGTCCAACAAAACTCATTGATGCCCTCTTGATGCTCATGCAAACGTCGCGTCACATCATTGGTGATACCGGTATAGTATTTCCCATCGGCGCATTCGAGGATATACACAAAATATTCATGTTCCATGCAAGCAGTGTGAATCCTCTGAGGACTCTAGACAGAGTGCGCCTGAAAACTTTAATGTTGATGCTCTTATATTTGGCTGTCGAAAGCCCCGCAGGACGTTCCTTCCCTGAATGGAACAGCGTGCTACCATCACTTCATGTCCCCCTCGCGTTCATCAACGGTGAAAAAGCAGGGGCCTCTCCAGAGCAAAACACTCTCCGTTTTTGAGAATCAATACGCAAAGCTGAATCCCGACCAAAAGAAGGCCGTCGATACGATCGAAGGACCGGTGATGGTCGTAGCAGGACCTGGAACCGGAAAAACACAGGTTCTCGGAATGCGTGTGGCCAATATCCTGCGCAAGACCCACATGCGTCCGGGAAACATTCTCTGTCTGACCTTCTCGGTGAGCGGTGCCACGGCCATGCGGGAACGCCTGCGGCTTCTGATCGGCGCGGATGCCTACGGCGTGAAGGTCTCCACGATTCATGCTTTCGCACAGTCGATCATCGAGGAAAATGCCATCCTCTTTGACGAATGGTCCGCGCGTCAGCAGATTTCCGATCTCGAAAAAGTGCGATCGATGAATACGATAGTTGATCAGATTTCTTCCCAATATGAACTGATAAATCCGAAAGATCCCTATTCAAAAGTTCCTGATATTCTTTCACGGATCAGTCAGGTGAAGCGCGAAGGCAAGTCTCTGAAGGATCTGGAAGCCGCTGCGGATGCGTACGACGCCGCCATGGCCTCCAAGAGCAAGCCGGGAACAAAAGTGCATCTCAAAAACCTGCAGGCTGCCAGGAAGTTTCGCGACTTTATTGCGCTCTTCCAGGCGTACCAGAGCATGCTCGAGAAGACCGGCCGCTATGACTATGACGACATGATCCTGCATGTGATCCGTGCTTTGGAGGAGGAAGATTGGCTTCTGGCAGGGCTCCAGGAAAGATATCAATACGTGCTGGTCGACGAATTTCAGGATACGAATGGTTCCCAGTACCGGTTCATTGAGCTTCTGACGACCTACAAAGACCTGCCGAATGACCCCAATATCTTCATCGTCGGCGACGATGACCAGGCCATCTACCGCTTCCAGGGGGCGAACCTCCAGAACATGCTCTCGTTCCACCAGCGCTTCCCCAAGGCGCCGGTTATTCCGCTGACGGTCAGTTACCGGTCTACCCAGTCGATTCTGGACGCTGCGCGGGCCCTCATTGAACGGAATGAAGAGCGTCTTGTGGGCAAAATCCCAGGCCTCCAGAAAATTCTCACGGCTGCCTCGGGAGAGCAGGGGAAGGCCCCGGTACTCCTGCGGGCGGCCAGCGATACGGCAGAACCGTGGCTGATCGCCGATATCGTGGAGGAGCGCATCGCCGCCGGCACGCCCCCTGAGGAAATCGCGGTACTCGCACAGCAGAATAAGGAACTCTTTCCTCTCTATGAGGTTCTCCGCGCCCGCAACATTCCGGTGCAGCTCCGGGGAAAGGATGACCTGCTCGCGCACCCTCTGGTGATGGAAGCCATGGCTGTCCTCCAGGCAATCGAACAGCCTCGCAGCGATGCAAAACTCTCTTCAGCTCTGGCGTGTTCATGTTTTACCACACACGCTGCAGATCTTTCCCGGCTCCATGCCTACGCGCGGGAAGCCAAGAAGCACTTCCCGGATGTGCTGTTGAATCCGCCCGCGGATCTCACGGCGCTGCTCGTGAATCCCGACGGGCTCTTTGCCGCACGCGATATCCTCTTTGAACTCCATCACAAGACAGATGCTCGCACTGCCCTGGAGACCGTAGAGAACGTCCTCCGCGCGCTTGCACCCAAGCCGTCCCCCGAGACCGATCCCCGCGATCTCGCCGCCTTGGAAGCCTTCTTCAGCCATGTGAAAAGCCACTGTCTGGAGAGAAGAGCCTGCACGCTTCGCGAGCTTCTGGCCGATCTCCGGTTCTACAGCGACCCCGAACTCTCGCAGGTCCGTCTGGTCTTCGAACTGCCCCATCTGTCCGTTTCGGGCGTTCGCCTGCTGACGGCGCACCAGAGCAAGGGGCTCGAATTTGAGACTGTCATTCTGACCAATTTCCGCGACGGTCATTGGGACAAGCGTCGGCGGCCCGTGGGAGTCTCGATACCGGAAGATCTGCTCTTTGGCTGGGGGAAGGATCAAAAGAGCTTCGAACAGAATCAGGATGAGCGACGCATCGCATTCGTTGCTATGACAAGGGCTAAACTGGAATTGATCATGACATGCCCGCGCGAAGTCACTGTGGGTGAGAAATCAAAAACAATCTCCCCGTCCGGCTTTTTTGCGGAGATGGGGACCCTTGCGGAAGACGAAGGAACCCTCAAGAACCCTGAAGCGGCATCATTGCTTCTGCTTCCCAAGGCTCCTGTCATGGATGAGAGCATGAAGGGGTATCTGGAGGAGCGGCTCAAGACGTTCGCACTCTCTCCCACCTCGCTCAACCGGTTTTTGCGCGATCCGGAAGAATTCCTGCGCGTGGACCTCCTCCATCAGCCGGAGCACTTCGATGAGGGGTCCATCCGCCGGCTCGGCTACGGAAGCGCCGCGCATTGGGCTCTCCGCCAATGGGCAGTGGCGCGCAAAGAGGGGAAGGAATTCGGCGTGACCCAATTCCTGGAGGCTTTTCAGTGGTATCTGGATGAGCGGACGATTCTCACCGCCGGGCAGCGCAACGATCTCCTTGCGCTGGGCAAACATTCTCTCGCCTCCTACTTCGAGAGCCGCCTTGCGGGAGCCCACCCGGTATTGCATGCCGTCGAACGGGAATATCGAACGCGGCTGGGAGATATTCCTCTCAAGGGAAAAATCGATCGCATCGATCTCGTCTCCCCCACGTCCGGGCAGGCGATCGTGATCGACTACAAAGCGGGAAAGGGGAAATCGGAGTCGGACATCCGGGGCGCTGAGGAGGGAACGGTCTCGCGCACCGAGGATGGCAGTCACTTCCGGCAGTTGGCCTTCTATGCCGTGCTACTGGAACAGGCCGATCCGTTGTTGACACCTGAGCGATTCGTTCTCGATTACCTGGGCGAGCGCGGCGAAGATCCCGTGGAACGAAGCTTCATCGTGAGCAGCGCGGAGCGCGACAGCCTCCGTGCCATGATCAAAGAGGTCTGGGCGAAGATATCTTCGCTTGATTTCACGAGATTGTGACTAAATGGAGAGCAAAAAACTGATCACATAAAGTGAACAACTTGAAGAGGGGACCGTTGAAATCTCCCGGATTTTCGTCCACGCTCCCCCCATGTCCGCGGACTCCGTGTCTTCAAAATCGACGCTCGTGGAAACGAAGTCGCCTGATGAGCGGCGTCTGAGCAGGATGAAGAATCCCATTGAAACCGAATACCGCATCCGGTCGTTGCAGAAGAAATGGAAGGGTCTTCTCGCGGCAGCGGTGACTGCTGTGGGGGTGGCGTTTGCCGTGGATTATCAGACGACTCCCGAAGGAGAAGCGGCCTATCCCGTCCGTTCCGGTCTCGTTGCGTGTGCGTTGACTCTTGCGTATGCGAAGGTCTGGCACCTTCTTTCGAAGGCTCGGCAGAAGAACAGGGAATTCTCCCGGGAGCATTCATTCATATTTGCCCGCGCACTCGCCAGAATCGAGACAGAGAAGATTATTGCGAACGATGCCAAGGAGGACCCCGATGATGCAGAGGAAGGCATTCCCGAAGTTTTTGCGGAAATACGCAAAGACTATCTGGGCGACGCCGCCTGATCAGGAGGCGATGACGGTGATGACCACGGTCCGCTCGCGCGGACGATCGTCAAAATCCATCAGGAACACGTTCTGCCAGGTGCCGAGCGCCAGTGCGCCGTCCACGACGGGAATCGTCGCGCCGGAACCGATCATCGCCGCACGGATATGCGCATGCGCATTCATGTCACCCGGGGAGTTGTGCTTGTAATTCTTATCGGAGGGCACCAGACGCTCGAGCGCTTCCTTTAAATCTTCTTTGAAGCCCTCCTCGTCCTCGGTGACGAGAACAGACGCCGTCGTGTGCTGCACGAACACCGTCGCGATGCCGTTCTTCACCTTCGATGCGCGGACCGCCTCCTCCACCTCGCTGGTGATGTTGTGATAATCCGTCTGGCCTTTGGTGCGGATCGTCAGGTGCTTCATTTTTCCCAGGGACTCATTTCGCGGATGAGCTTTTCGGCCGTGCCGATCATGTCGCTTTCGGAGCCCCCCTCATTGCCGATCACGCGGTTGTCGGGCGACACGAAGAAGGATGCCTCTTTGATGGGCAGATACTGCTTCATGCGGTCATTCTGCTTGAACGCGCGCTGGAGGGCGGCCCGGCCGGGGGAGAATTCGACCATGCCGCCTTTGCGGATCTTCTTGAGGACGTAGATGACGATGTCGGGCTCATTGACGGTGTACTGGTTGCGGATGGCCACGACGGGGATGCTGGCGCGGAAGACGGGCTTCTGCGAGGTGACTTCTTTGCCGCGGAAACTAACGTTCACGTTGCGGATGAACGGCGTGCGGTTGTTCAGCAGCGATTCAATGAGCGCGCGTGCCGTCTCGAACTCGCCGCCCTGGTTGTTGCGCAGGTCCAGGATCAGCCCGCGGGGCTTCACTTTCGCGATGGCCTCCATCGTCGGGCGGATCTTCCTGGCCGTGGCCGCATCGAACCTGGTCACGGCGAAATACGCGATGTTCGAGGGAAGGATCGTGTACGGCAGGAGATTGGACGCGGATGAGGACGAAGACGATGCGGCGGCGCACGTGCCGGCAAACCACATCACTCCAAGAATCACGGGAATCAATTTGCGCATGGACCGCAGCTTACTTGATCGCCCCGCGCGCGCGAAGAATATTTTCGATCTTTCCCAGTTCTCTTAATGTATCGGTCGCCGATTCCACCGCCCTGTCCACGGGGCCGTACAGCGGAGACCGCTCATGGCTCGCAGCGAGACCGAGTTTTTTGCGAAGCCAAGACCATCCCGCAGACGCGGAATCGATCAGTGCTTCCGTCAGACTGCACCGCAGCATCATCTGCATTGCGGCGATGTCGGCCTTCCGGTGGAGCGTCTGCCACTGCGCTTCCAGCTGTTCGCGCATGCTCAGCAATGTCGCGGTGGGAAGCGCCTCAAAATCGGAGTTCAGGACATCCATAGCGGGACAGGATTGCCGTCCGGAATCGCCCTGTATAGCGATCCGCGCGCTTCAAAGGGTTTTCCGCTCCAGGAAGGCCCGAAATTGCTGCAGCGCCCGGCCGCGATGGCTCGTTTTGTTCTTCTGTTCAAGCGAAAGTGCGGAGAAGACAAGATCCTCCCCGTCAGGCCGGAAGCAGGCGGAAATCGGCAAGCCCGGAAGGTAATCCGCTTCCAATGTGTCGGTGATGACGCCTTCGCAGGTGCCCTCGAAGAGGTGCAGGCGGCGCTCGCTATCCACATGCGCGATGGTGCAGACGAAGCGCGCCCGCTTGTTCTTCTCCTTCTTCATCCGTTCCAGGAAGAAGGCAATCCACTCCTCATCACTCGCCCGCGGGCCGGCGCCCCAGCGGCGGGTGTGGATGCCCAGCTCGCCCTCCAGCGCTTCCACGTGGATGCCGGAGTCATCGGCGACCGTGGGAAATCCGGTTTCGGCAAAATAGTGATACGCTTTGATCGCGGCGTTCTCGGCGTACGTCTTTCCGTTTTCCTCCGGAGCACCAACGGTGATGACGTCATCCACGCTCAGCAGATGGAGCCCGAGGCTGTCCAGGGCTTCGCGCATTTCGGTAACTTTTCCTTTATTGGTGGTGGCGAGGAGGAGCTTCATGGGCGGCAATTCTAGCATCATCAAAGGCCTCCTCGTGGAGGCCTTGATTTGCCTGGGCGAAGCCAGACGGTCATCCTTGGCCGTCATTTTTCGTAAAGTAGAGCATCGTGTAGTAATACGACGCTCCTCCCACGAGCATGATGGGACACCCGACGAGGGCGACGGGTACGGTTTTCTCGACACCCAATTCGAGTGCCGTCAAAACTGTAGCGAATACGTAGATGCTCACACAGACCAGCGCGATTGTGCCGATACCAACGGGCTTTCTTCGTGCCACTCCATGGAACAACGCTGCGGCACCCGCATGGTTTGCAATAAGAAACGCAATAGCTACGGCACCAATGACTAATTCGTTCATCGGATTTCCCCAGAAGGCCAAAGATCACATCCCCCAACCACAGTGGCTGGAGGCGAACTATCGTACGCTGATCCGGTTATGCCGCAATCCTCTCCGTGTAGACCTTCCGCGGCTTCGCACCATCCACCGGCCCAATCAGGCCCTTCTCCTCCATGATGTCGAGCAGGCGGGCCGCGCGGGCGTAGCCGACTTTGAGCTGCCGCTGCAGGAGGGATGCCGAGGCCTTGCCGGTCTCCTGCACGACCCGGACGGCCTCGAAGAAGAGGTCGTCGCCGCCGTTGTCGTCGGCATCCAGGTCGATGTGCCGGATGGCCGCCGTCGCGCTGTTGTCCTCCTCGCTTCCTTCCTCACCCTCCTCGCTGAGGCCGATCTGCTCCGTCAGTTTGCCGCCGCCGGCGATCTTCACCGCGTTGATGACGCGTTCGACTTCCTTCGTGGACGTGTAGATGCCCTGGATGCGCAGCGGCTTGGGCGTGGAGGCGTTCATGTAGAGCATGTCGCCCATGCCCAGCAGGTCCTCGGCGCCGATGCCGTCGATGATGGTGCGCGAGTCGACCGCCGACACGACGCGGAAGGCGATGCGCGTGGGGATGTTGGCCTTGATGAGGCCGGTGATCACGTCGACGCTCGGACGCTGGGTGGCGATGATCAGATGCATGCCCACGGCGCGGGCCATCTGGGCGATGCGGGCGATCATCATTTCGGTGTCCTTGCGGTACTGGCGCATCATGAGGTCGGCGAGCTCGTCCACGACGATGACGATGCGGGGGAGCTTGGTGACCTCCTCCTTCTGTTTCGCGTTGTACTCGTCCAGGTTGCGCGCGCCCTGCTCGGAGAAACGGTGGAGGCGGCGTCCCATTTCGGCCACGGCCCAGCGCAGGGCCTGCAGGGCCTTCTCGGCCTCGGTGATGACGGGCGTGAGCAGGTGCGGGATGCCGTCGTAGGGCATCAGTTCCACGCGCTTGGGGTCGATGAGGATCAGCTTGAGTTCGTGCGGGGCGTTCTGGAACAGGAGCGACGAGAGGAACGTGTTCATGCACACCGACTTGCCGGAGCCGGTGGCGCCGGCCAGCAGCAGGTGGGGCATGGCGTCGAGTTCGGCGGTGACCGCTTCGCCCGAGACGTCGCGGCCAAGCGGCAGCGTGAGCGACGATTCGCTCTGCACGAACTGCGGGCTCTCGAGAATCTCGCGCATGTGCACGATGGTGCGCTTGGCGTTGGGCATCTCGATGCCCACGAGCGACTTGCCCGGGATGGGCGCCTCGATGCGCAGGCTGGGCGCCGCAAGCGCCAGAGCCAGATCGTCCTTGAGTGAGCCGATTTTGCTGAGTTTGACGCCTTCGGACGGCTGGAGCGTGAACTGCGTGACGGTGGGGCCCGGACGCGCGTCTTTGACCATCACTTCGATCTCGAATTCCCGGAGCTTCTCCTCGATGAGTTTCGCCTGCCGCTTGAGTTCCTCGTCATCCACCTGCAACTGGCTCTGGCTCTGCTCCAGGAGGTCGTAGGAGGGGAAGGTCCATTCCTCGTAGCGGGTGTCCTTCATCTCCAGAACGTCGCCTTTCTTCTTGAGCGCGGCTTTCACGGCGTCGCCGCTCTTGGACTTCACCATGCTCTGCGCGAAGGAGGGGCGCACGATGTTGAGTTCGGGGGCGATTTCGTCGCGCTCCACCAGATCCTCGCCGTCCAGCTCATCCTCCATGACCACGTCCTCCTCTTCCTCGATCTCTTCCTCTTCCTCCTCATCGTCATTGCGCGATGAGACGGCGCGGGGCTTCTTTTTCACGTCCTGCTCGACCGATTCCTTCATGCGCTGCCATGCGGCGTGCACCAGAGGTTCGAAGCTGATGAGGGCGCCGATCAAGAATGTCCCGGCGAGCACCACGTATCCCACCGCCCGGCTGAAGAAGAGGAGGAAAGGCACGCTCATCATGAAACCCACCGCTCCCGCCAGTTCCGCGCGTCGCGGCCCCAGCTCCTCCAGCGGCGCACCGATGTGCATCATGCCGAGGAAGGAGAGAACGCACAGGACGAGGCCGAACGACCGCTTGAGTTCCATCCGCTTGAGCGGCATCACCCAGTGGAAGACGCCGGAGAGAATCAAAAATACCGGGAAGATCATTCCGTACCGGCCGAAGAAGAACGACAGGAAACTGCTGAGGCCGGTCCCCGCCATTCCCGCCCTGTCCTGCAGTACCAGCACGAGCAACACGCCCGCGGTCACCTGCACGATTCCGCTGATGGCGCTGCGGGTGCCGGGCTCCAATTCGAGTCCTATCTCCTTCGTCTTGAGTCGCCGTTTTGCTTTTTTCCTGGCTCGGGGCATCGGTTGCGATTGTAGCGCTCAGGAACGGGAATGTCATTGTTGTTTGGGGGTCATAGGCAAACGACGGAAACGAGGCAAACGAAGCAAACGACGAGGGGCGTTCCACTTCCCCATGGAACAGCCGATTACTGCATCTGTTAGATCAAATCCGTTGCTGAAACAAAAACACCAGATCGGAGGATCTATCATGGCACATCAGGACCAATACTCTTACTGCATGCATGAACGTCCTCATGAAAAGCTCGTGGTTTGGCAGGAGGCATACAAGCTGTGTCATTGGGTCTACATCATCAGCAAGAAGTTCCCCTCCGAAGAGCGCTTCGCGCTGATGAATCAAATCCGGCGTGCCGCCTACAGCATTCCCATGAACCTTGCGGAGGGGAACCGCAAGTCGAGCCGGAAAGAGAAGAGGCATTTTTTTGAAATTTCCCTGTGCTCTTTGGAAGAACTTCATTGTCAGACACGACTGGCTTTTGACTTGCAGTACATTAGCCTGGAAGATTTTGTTCAAACCGATGACCGCATCAATCGGGTGAGTTATCTGCTCAATAGGCTCAGGTCGGCCTTTCTCTGATCCTCGTTTTCTTCGTTTCCTTCGTTTGCCTCGTTTCCCTATTATGTAGTTGTGAAAATTCTCCTCCTCGGATCCACCGGCTACCTCGGCCAGCAGTTCCTCAAGCTCTATCCGGAGGCAAAAACCCCCCGCTTCGACATCGGGGACCGTGCGGCCGTCGTGAAGGCGCTGGAGGAAACGAGGCCCGACGTCGTCATCAACTGCGCCGGCAAGACCGGACGCCCGAACGTCGACTGGTGCGAGACGCACAAGGAGGAGACGCTGCATGGCAACGTCACGGGTGCGGTGAATCTTCTGGAGGAATGCCTTGCTCGCGGCATCTACCTCGCCCACATGAGTTCAGGCTGCATCTATGCGGGGGATAAAGGAGGCGCCGGGTTCACCGAGGAGGATCCGCCCAATTTCGGCGGCAGTTTCTATTCGCGCACGAAAGCCTGGAGCGACCAGATCATGAAGGACTTCCCCGTGCTCAACCTCCGTCTGCGCATGCCGTTCGACGGTTCGCGGTCGGACCGGAGCCTGCTGATGAAGCTCGCGAAGTATTCCAGGGTCCTCGACACCGAGAATTCGCTCACGTATCTCCCGGACTTCCTGGATGCCGCCGGAAAGCTCATCGACAAGCGAAAAACCGGCACGTTCAACATCGTCAACGACGGCGCGATTTCGCCATTCCGGATCATGGAACTCTACCGCGAGATCGTCGACCCCGCGCACTCCTTCGAGCGTCTCACGCTCGACCATCTGGGAGACGTGGTTCGCGCGGGCCGCAGCAACTGCGTCCTCTCCACGGCGAAGCTGAAGAAGGAGGGGATCGCCGTCCGCCCGGTGGAGGAAGCCGTCCGCGAGGCGCTGGGTCTGCTCAGGCGTGATCGAGCTGCGTGACGCGGAATGTCGCGGTAAGCGCCTCCATCACCAGCGCGCGTTGTTCCTCGGCCACGTGGATGGTCACCTCATTGCCGTGGGCAAGGGATGGCCGGCACTGAATGTCCGTTCTTTGCACATTCAGCGAGTGCAATTGTTGCTGAATGGCGGAAAGGACGTTGTTGCCGTGTGCAGGGTCCAGAGGCCGCAATCCAAGACGCATGAAACAAGGGGGAAACAGGGGTATTGAAGCTTCCTCTCCGGGCAAGTCAAGGCTGTGGAAATCCGCGCGGAAACTCTTGCAAATCCGTTTCGCGGAGATTATAATTAGATACTCTAACTATTTCATCATCATATGATGAGAGAGAAAAAGGATTCCCTCGACCGGCTGATCGAAAGCACCTACGAATTCGGCCGCATCATGCGCCAGCAGATGCTCGGCGGGATGAAGCTGAAGGGCGGCGCGAATCCGCTCCATCTTCACGCGCTGTTCCTCATCAGCGAACAGGAAGGCCTGACGATGAAGGAGCTGGCGAAGCTCCTCCACGTGTCCTCGCCCTCCGCCACGTCGCTGGTCAACCGCCTCGTCAACATGCAGTGGGTCGGCCGTATGCACGACGACAAGAACCGCAAGCTCGTGCGCCTGTGGCTGACGCCGCTCGGCAAGCGCATCTTCCGCGAAAAGAACGACCGGCGCCGCGACGTGCTGCGCAATATTTTCGGCCTCCTCTCGCCGGAGGAGCAGATGGTCCTCTCCCGTCTCCACGAAAAAATGAGCGAATCGCTTTCCAGTTCAATCGCGCACGCCGAAGGCATGCGCTAGCTTCCCTTCTTCCTATGGCTTTCCGCCTCCCCATCCCGCAGGTCTTCCGCACCCATAAGAAGAAGACCATTGCCGGCATCATCCTCCTGATCCTCCTGGGCTTCGGCATCAGCCGCGCCTTGCGCCCGGCGCAGCCCGAGTATGTGACCGCCGTCGCCGAAAAGAGCGATCTCCGCCAGACGGTCGAGGCCGTGGGAACCGTCGTCTCCGAGCGCGAACTGGAGTTGCGCTTCGGCGCGTCCGGCATCGTGTCCAACGTGTTCGTCCGCGAGGGCGACAAGGTCCAAGCGGGCCAGCGCCTCGCCCAGCTGAAGGCCACCGGCCTCGCCGCGAGCATCGCGTCGCAGCAGGCGGCGCTCGCCTCCGCCATGGCCGACCTCCGCGCCATGGAAGAGGGCACCCGTCCCGAGGACATCGCCATCGCGCAGGCGGATCTCGACAACAAGAAATCCTCGCTCCTTGCGGCGCAGCAGACGCTGGCATCCGCAGAGCAGAACATCACGCAGTCGCAGCAGCAGCTGGAGACCATCCGGTCCGAAGCCAACGTGAACCTCGCGGGGCAGGTCACCACCTCCCTCAGCACGGTCAACGAGCAGCTGACGACCGTCGAAAATTCGCTCTCCACCATCGATGACGTGCTGAGCAGGACCGACGTCAACGATGCGGTGACCAAGAGCCGCCCGCAGGCTCCCGGCGAAATCAACGCGCAGAAAAACGCGGCGCTGGACGCCATCGCCGCCGCCAGAAGCCTGACGGCCCGCGCGGGCACCGATTACCAGGCTGCGCTCGGTGCGCTGGGCTCGGCCCGGGATGCGGCGAACGGCGGATCGGCCGCGATCAACGCGCTCTTCTCGCTCATCTCGTCGCTGCAGGAGACGCAGTACTTCACCGCGTCCGCGCGCGAGACGCTCAAGGCCTCCATCGCCACGGACCGCAGCGCGATCCAGGATGCCGCGGGCAACATCAGCTCGGGTCTCTCGTCGCTGCAGAACGCCGCGGCCTCATACGATACGAAGATCGCCGCGCAGCAGTCCACCATCGTCAGCCTCCAGGGCACGCGCGACAAGGCCAAGACCGATATCCTCACCTACGAAAGCGGCGTCCGCTCCGCCGAGGCCGCGCTCCGGCTGAAGCAGGCAGGCTCGCGCCAGACCGATATCGACTCGGCGCGCGCACGCGTGCGCCAGGCGCAGGCGAACCTCGCCCGCACCCAGGCCGATTTCGGCGACACCGTGCTCACGGCGCCGGTCAACGGCACCGTCACGAGCGTCAATATCCGCATCGGCGAATCGCTCCCCGCGGGGGCTGCCGTCACGCTGCTGGGCGAATCGCCGTACCGCGTGGAGATGTTCGTTTCCGAGATCGACATTCCCAAGGTGCAGCTCACGCAGAGCGGCAGCATCGAGCTCGACGCCTTCCGCGGCACCAACTTCAAACTCCGCGTGGGCGACATCGACCCCGCCGCGACCGACAAGGACGGCGTGCCCAAGTACCGCGTGCGCCTCGACTTCGTCTACCGCCACGACACCCTCAAAATCGGCATGACCGGCGACGCCGAAATCACCACCGGCATGCGCCCGGCAGTGGTCCACGTTCCGCTCCGCTCCGTGATCGAGGATGAGGACGGCAAGGACATCGTCCGCGTCCTCAAGGACGACGGCAGCGTCGAAGAGCGGTCCGTCACCACGGGCATGGAGGGGGAATCCGGGGACATTGAGGTGAGTGGTGTTCAGGAAGGCGAGGTGGTTGTTGTACTGGAAAAGAAATGATCTGAGTATGTTGTATTACGTATTATGAATTATGGAGAAATAATCACATCTTTGCCTAATACCTCATACGTAATACGTAATACATAATTTCTCTTCCCTTCATCAATGATTTCCTCCCCGACCCCGCTCATCGAAACCCGCGCGCTCAACAAGGCCTACGTCAACGACGGGGTGGAGACGCCGGTGCTGTTCGACATCAACCTGAAGATCCACAAGGGCGAGTTCGTCGCGATCATGGGCCCTTCGGGTTCCGGCAAGTCGACGCTCATGCACATTCTGGGGTTCCTCGACATGCATTCCTCGGGCCGCTACCTCTTCCAGGGCCAGGAGACCGGGACGATGACGGACGACGAACTGGCCCGCATCCGCGCCACCCGCGTCAGCTTCGTGTTCCAGGCGTTCAACCTGCTGCCCCGGACGACCGTCTTCGAGAACGTGCTGCTGCCGCTCATCTACCACCCCACGATCCGCGCGTCGCAGCGCGAAAAACTCGCCCTCAAGGCGATCGAGACCGTCGGTCTCACGCCGCGCAAGGATTTCCTCTCCAGCCAGCTCTCCGGCGGTCAGAAGCAGCGCGTCGCCATCGCCCGCGCGCTCGTCACCCAGCCGGACGTGATCTTCGCCGACGAGCCCACGGGCAACCTGGATTCGACCTCCGGCGTCGCCGTCATGCAGGCGCTCCAGCAGCTGCACGATGAGGGGCACACGATCATCCTGGTCACGCACGAGCACGAAACCGCGAAGCATGCGGAGAGGATCATTCACATCAAGGACGGGAGGATCGACTCGGATTCGAAGGATTTCAAGCGGGTCATCGCAAAGGAAATTTCCTCCCTGAAATGAACATGCGCCTCGACGACATGTTCCACTCGGCATTCAAGGGCGTCACGAGCAACATCTCGCGTTCACTCCTCACGATGCTCGGCATCATCATCGGGGTCGGGTCCGTCGTGCTCATGAGCGCCATCGGCGCGAGCATGAAGGGCGTGATCCTGAGCCAGATCAGCAGTCTGGGAGCCAAGAGCATGGTCATCTTTCCCGGAAAAGAGGAAGGCGGCGGCGGGCAGGTGATGGCGGGGTTCGACAGCCTGACGTTCGACGACCTGGACGCGCTGAAGAAGCTCGACTCCATTGATACCGTCGCGCCGATCATCTTCGTGCAGGGCACCGCGAGTTACGGCCGCAACGAGGGGTCTCCCCAGGTGCTGGGGGTCACGCCCGAGCACTTCATCACGCAGGTGACCGAGGCCGAGACCGGCCGGCTGATCGATCAGGCGGACATCGAAGGAGCCGCGGCCGTGGCCGTTTTGGCGCCCGACGCGCGCGAGAAGCTCTTCGGGCAGAACGACCCCATAGGCAAGCGCGTGAAGATCGGCAACAACCACTTCACCGTGGTGGGCGTGACCAAGGCGCTGGGGACGCAGTTCTTCCAGAACGCGGACGACCGCATCTACGTGCCGTTTTCCACGGCACGGCAGATCAGCGGGCAGAAGTACCTCAACCAGATCACGATGAACGCCACGGACGGATTCGATCTGGCCATCTCCGACATCACGTTTCTCCTGAGGCAGCGTCACGATATCGACAACCCCGACGATGATCCCAAAAAAGACGACTTCATCGTGCATACCTCCGAGGAAGCGGGTGCCATCCTCGCGGGCGTCTCGCTGGGCCTCACCATGTTCATCACGACCATCGCCGCCATCAGCCTCCTCGTGGGCGGCATCGGGATCATGAACATCATGCTCGTGTCCGTCACCGAGCGGACGCGCGAAATCGGCCTGCGCAAGGCCGTGGGCGCAACGGCCCGCGACATCCTGCTGCAGTTCCTCACGGAATCCGTCCTGCTCACCGTCATCGGCGGGATCATCGGCATGACCGGGGGCCTCGGGCTCGCGTTCCTCATCTCGCTGCTCGTGAAGGGCATGCTCTCCACGTATGCCTTCGCGGTCTCGGTACCGTCCGTCACGGTCGCCTTCATGATGGCGGCGTTCACGGGATTGATTTTCGGCATTTCGCCGGCGCGGAAGGCGGCTGCTTTACATCCGATTGAAGCTTTGCGATATGAATGATCTCCTTCATCGCGGTACGGGCGCTGCATGCAGCGCCCCTACATCCTTGTCTTCCGCGCCTGCCTCGTTTTCACATCTCCTCTCATGTTGATACGCGATCTCCTCTCCACATCGGCCCGCGGCATCACGGTCAACAAGACCCGGACGTCCCTGACGATGCTCGGCATCATCATCGGCGTCGCGTCGGTGGTCCTGATGGTCAGCATGGGGCGCAGCTTCCAGAACTACATCCTGGAGCAGATCGCCACCATCGGCACCGACACGCTCGACATCATCCCCACGGGCTTCCAGAAGTTCGGCGGCAACCTGGAAAGCCTCACGTATGACGACTTCACGGCGATCCGCGCGCTCCCCACCGTGGATCGCGCCACTCCCGTGACGATCATCGGCAAGCCCGTCACCTACGGCAAGGAGGAGGTCTCTCCGATGGTCATCGGAGCGTACCGGGAATTCAGCCTCAACTACGGCCTGCAGATCGACCAGGGGCGCCTGCTCGACCAGAACGACGAGGACGGCGCGAAGGCGGTGGCGGTCATCGGCTCCCAGACGGCCGAAGATCTGTTCGGCGACGTGAATCCCCTCGGCAAGAAATTCAGCGTGGGCGACACGCCGTTCACGGTCGTCGGCGTGCTCGGTTCCAAGGGCTCCGCGCTCCTGCAGCAGATGGACTCCATCGTGCTCGTGCCGTTCAGCACCGCGCGGTCCGTGACGGGACAGCGCCACCTGAGCTTCATCACGCTGAAGACGAAGGGCTCCGCGGAGGTCGCAAAGGACGATATCACTGCGCTCCTCCGCGACCGGCACGACATCAAGAATCCGGAGAACGATCCGGACAAGGACGACTTCATCGCCCGCAGCGCCGAGCAGGTGACGGCGATCGTCACGTCGGTCACGCTCGGTCTCACGGTGTTCCTCTCGCTCGTGGCGGGCATCAGCCTCCTCGTGGGCGGCATCGGCATCATGAACATCATGCTCGTGTCCGTCACCGAGCGGACGCGCGAGATCGGCCTGCGCAAAGCGGTCGGAGCCAAGCGGCGCGACATCCTCCTGCAGTTCCTGCTCGAAGCCGTGACGCTGACCATGAGCGGCGGCGCCGTGGGCATCGTGCTCGGCACGCTCACGGGCTGGCTGCTCGCGGCGATCGCCGACAAGTTTCTGGGGAACTTTTCCTTCGTCGTCTCGTTCTCGTCCATCGGCCTCGCGGTGCTGATGGCGGTGGGCACGGGCCTCATCTTCGGCATCTATCCCGCCCGACGCGCGGCGAATCTGAGCCCGATGGAGGCGCTGCGGTACGAATAAGCTGCAGTTGCCCTGTAATTGACAACACCGTAGAATGAATTTCTGATTATTACTTCTTTCTGATGTCTGAAGTCGACGATCTGTTGTTCCGGGCGGAAGAGTTGCGTTTGCTGGGGAAAAAAGAAGCAGCTGCTGAAATCCTGGGCAAGCTGGTCTGCAGTCATGCTGATCCAGCTGTCCGCGAGCGCGCGGGCGCGCTGTTTCACAAGAATTCCGGGATCACACTGAGTGCCCTGGAGTCGTCCCCGGCATCCAGCGCCGCGGCGGAGACGGAGCGGAAAGCGCCTCCCGTGCCCGAGGAGAATGGAGTCGACGCGGAATTCGTCCGGAGCCTGCAGGCAAGACGCGCCGAGCGCCTTGCAGATGTTTTCGTTCCGCTCCGTGCCACGCTGCCGACGCCGCTGCTCCCCTTCATTCGGCGATATCTCAAACAATCGATACGCGCTGTACCGTCGGCGGAGGTGATGGCACTCGTGACCGACTGCGAAGCGGCTCTGCTCCGCCTGCCGGCAGAAAAAAAGAAGGCAGACGTGTGCGCCTGCCTGGAATCGCTCCTGCCCCGATTCACCGGGAAGCCGTTTGGCACCGATGTCTTCTGCGCCATCGTGAATACCTGCTATGTGAACGACTGGCTCAGCATTGAGGGCGTGCAGCGGCTTTCGGCATCATCCGGACTGCCCGACAGCGCAGGGCGCACGATCCGCGAATTGCTGATGTCGGACGAGTAAGGGACGGAATCACCCCTGCGGGCGGCGCTCGCTGTAGATGGCCTGCACGCGATCTTTCGTGCCGGTGCTCAGGATCAATTCCATCGCCTTGCGCTTCTCCCAGTATGACAGCCCGTGCCGTTTTTTCGGCTCTTCCGGATTCTGTTCCGGCGTGCGATAGATGACGGGTACGGCGGCGGCGGGCGAGTGATTGACCATAGCCCGGCCAGCCTGAGGCAGAGCGCGCCGCGGATCGCCACTGATACCCGTCGAAGTGACATCCATGCAAAAAAATATTTTTGACAAGAGCCGACGGCAGGGTGTCCGAACCCGCTTCATTCGTGCGAACGACGGATGTGCGTTACACTTCCCATCCGTGCAGAGGACTCATCCGAAGGAGCGGCAGAAGAACTTTTTCCAGCGACTCGGTCCGGTGTCTCGAGACGCCGGCGGCTCCGCTGCCGGCTACTCGACATGACAATGAGAGTACAATCTTCCATTATGGAAGCTCGTTCCAAAAAGAGGGGCAATTTTCTGCAAAAGCTGGGCCCTGGATTCATCACCGGCGCATCCGACGACGACCCGAGCGGCATCGGGACTTATTCGCAGACGGGCGCGCAGTTCGGATACGCGCAGCTGTGGCTCGCGCTCTGGACGCTGCCGTTCATGATCGCGGTCCAGGAGATGTGCGGGCGCATCGGCCTGGTGACGGGCAAGGGACTCTCGGGCGTCATCCGCAAGCACTATTCCAGGGCCGTCCTGTACCCCGCCGTCTTTTTGCTGCTGCTCGCGAACGCGGTGAATATCGGAGCGGATCTCGGCGCGATGGCGTCATCGGCGCAGCTGCTGGTGCCCGTGCCCTTTACCCCGTTGCTGCTGGGGATGACGGTCATCACGCTCTTTCTGGAGGTCTTTGTCTGCTACAAGACCTATTCGCGCTATCTGAAGTACCTGACGCTCTCCCTCTTCGCGTATTTCCTGGTCGCGTTCACGGTCACGCAGGACTGGGGGGCCATCGCGCTTGCGACGCTCGTCCCGCACGTGTCGCTTACCGGCGACTATCTCTTCAACGTCGTCGCCATGCTGGGGACCACCATCAGCCCGTACCTGTTCTTCTGGCAGGCGAGCGAGGAGGTGGAGGAGGAAGTGGCGCAGGGAAAGCTGCGCGCCATGGGCGTGGGCGTCCCCCGCATCACGGACGGCGATATCCGCATCATGCAGACTGATACGGGCATCGGGATGCTCTTCAGCAATCTCGTGACGTTCTTCATCATCACGACCACGGCGTCGACACTGCACGCCAACGGCATCGTCCGGATCCAGACCGCCGCCGATGCCGCGCAGGCGCTGCGGCCGCTGGCAGGAAGCTTCACGGCCGTTCTCTTCGCGATCGGCATCGTCGGCACGGGACTGTTGGCAGTGCCGGTTCTCGCCGGATCAGCATCGTACGCGGTTTCGGAGGCATTTAAATGGCGCGAAGGGTTGTATCTGAAATTCGAAAAAGCCCACGGATTCTACGGCGTCATCACCCTTGCCACGCTCGTCGGCCTGCTCGTCAACTACACCGGCGTCCCGCCGTTCACGATGCTCTACTACACCGCCGTTCTCAACGGCGTCATCGCGCCGCCGCTGATGGTCCTGATCCTGCTGATTGCCAACAACCGCAACGTCATGGGTACGCGGGTCAACTCCCTGCGCGCGAACGTGCTCGGGATCGTCATAACCGCCATCATGGCGGCCTGCAGCGTCGCCGTGCTGTTGAGCCTGGCCGGATAGCGCGTGTTCATGGCATTGTCCGGGGTGCTGTATACTGAGGAGGATCTTTCCCTCTTCCATCATGACGTACGAGGATTTCAGCAAGCTCTGCCACGAGCGCCGGAGTATCCGGTACTTCGGCAAACAGCCGATTTCACGCGACGACATACTTTCGCTGTTGGAACTGGCACGGCAGGCTCCGAGCGTGGAGAACACCCAGCCGTGGCATTTTCACGTCATCCTCGACAAGAAGATGCGCACGAAGCTGCTCGAGGCGAGCTGTTACGGGAATTTCGTGGAGGGGGCCGGGGCATTCATCATCGTCACCTGCGACATGTCGCTGCAGCGGAAAGTCGCCGAACCTGTCTGGAATCCGCGGGAACTGGAGTATTCGTGCATGTCCGCGATGGAGCACGTCCTCCTTGGCGCAACGGCGAAGGGCCTGGGCAGCTGCTGGGTATCGCTGCATCACGGAGCCGTTCATGAACTTCTCGGTCTCGCGATCGATCAGCAGGTCGTCGGCGGCATCATGATCGGCCATTACCTGCCCGGCGAGGAAGCGGCGAGCAACGGCCGGCAGCGAAAGCCATTGAACGAGATCTGCACGTTCCACGGATAACCGTCATCGCCGGATCGGGGGCAGATCGCATACCACCGCCGGGGGCTTCGCCACATGGTCGGGCGTTCTGCCGTTGAGCCAGGCGTCGATGCTCTGAAAGCAGTCGAGGTACATGTTGCGCATGGAATCGTCGGCGTAGAACGCGATGTGCGGGGTGGTGATCACCTTCGGGTGCGACACGAGCTCCCGGTTTTCCGCAAAATTCTGCTCATGCTCGAGCACGTCCAGCAGGGCGTAGGCCAGCATCCCGGACTGCAGTGCCCGAAGGAGAGCGGCGGAGTCGATCAGGGATCCGCGTGCCGTGTTCACCAGGACTGCGCCGCGCTTCATGAGCGCGAGATTCTTCTCGTTCATCAAATGCTCCGTGTCTTTGGTCGCCGGAACGTGGAGCGTGACGATATCGCAGACGGGCAGCATCTCGTCGAGAGTGACGTACCGGACGCCCAAACCCCGTTCCAGTTCCGCAGTGCGGCACTGGTCGACGGCCAGAATCCGCATCCCGAAGCCGTGTGCAATGCGCGCGACAGCGCGGCCGATCTTGCCCGTTCCCACGATGCCGATGGTCTTGCCCTTCATGGCCATGCCCCGCAGGCCGTGATAATCGAACGTCCCATGCACCACGCGCTCATGTCCCGCGTGCACGTGACGGAGGGTGGAGAGCAGCAGAGCGAAGACGTGCTCGGCGATGACGTGCGATCCGTAATCGGGGACGTTGCACACGGTGATGCCGCGCTCCGCGCAGGCGGCCATGTCGATATGGTCGATGCCCACGGAGCGCGTGCAGAGCAGCTTCAGCGAGGGCAGTTCTTCGATCACCGCGCGCGGGAAGGCCGTGGTGATGAACGTCGAAATCACCTCGGCGCCCTTGCAGGCTTTGAGCAGTGCGGCGCCGTTCAGAGATCCGGGCGCGAACACGGCATCCGGGAACCGCTGCAGGACCAGGGTCCGGTCTTTCTCTTCACAATCCAGAAACAGCATGACGGACATGGCCTGCAGTATATTCCTCCGTGTCCACGAAATCATGCCGACATCCGTGCGTGAGCGGCCCGGGTTCTGTACGCTCCATGTATGTGGTTTGTCACTCGACACGTCCTCGGAGTCCTTTGCCTCGGCCTGGGGCTGGTGGCGCTCGTGACTCCGCTCACGCCCGGCGCCTGGCTGATCCTGGTGGGCGTCGAGCTCCTCGGGTTGCATTTTTTGCTTCCGAAAAAAGTGCAGACGAAATGGGAGGCGTGGAAACAGATGATGAAGAAAAAGGTGGGTTGGTGAGGCTTACCATCGCTCGTTCTCCCGGTCTTCGCCCTGCTGGATGCTGCTGCGATCGGAGACATCAACGTTGACCGTCGCGGGAGCGCCCTGGTGCACCAGAGAGCTGTGGTCGGTGACGGTGCCCGAGAGCGCGCCGCGCGCATCCACCGTCGCGTGCGTGTGCCCGCGGAGGTCGAGCGTGAGATCCGTGACGGCAAAGTCCACGGCCTCGACGACGCTGTGATCCTTCAGGTTGAGCGTCAGCGCCGTGCCGGATCCGCTCAGGTCCACGAACGAGTGGCTGCGCACGTCGATCACGGCATTCTTTGCGTGCACATCCGCGTCGATGGCCGAGTGATCCGTCGCGACGTACCGGATGTCGTCGGTGAATCCGCTGACGGACGCGTGCGCATGTCCTTCCAGTTCCAGTGCGGCCAATCCCGGCATCACGATCTCCACCACGGGACGGACCCGCGGGCAGAAGAACATGCAGCGGTCGTTTTGAGGACGGGCGCGCATGAGCGAGAGCGCTCCGCCCTCCACGGAGGACTGGATGGACACCAGAGAACTCTTGGGCGCGCGCACGGTCACGGAGGTGACGTCCCCGCGCATGATCTTCACGGAAACGTGGTCTTTCAGGATCACCCGGTCGAAGCCGTTCAGGTCCAGTTTCTTCTCCACGAGCGCGAAGTGCTCCTCGTGAAACCGTTCGGCCACGGCTTCCACTTGCGGCGCCACGATGAAGCCGGTGACGCCCAGCGAGACGAGGGCCACGAACCACAGGCCCGCGAGACCGAGCGTCGCGGGCAGCGAGAACACGGAACGGAGGAGGACCAGGCACAGTCCCGTGAGCAGCACGAACAGCAGGGGAATCAGTGCCAGGAAGTACGCGGAGAACATCAGGGACAGATACGGGACCGCGCTCACCACTTCGCGCAGCGGAAAACCGACGTACGGAGAGCCGGGGTTCAGCAGCAACGCCAGCAGAACGAACGTCACCATGGCGATGGCAAACGCCGCTCCGAGCATGATGATCACTCCAATGAGGCGGCCGAGAAGCGGCAGGACGAACAGGAGTACCCGCTTAAGCACCCGGAGGATTTCCCCGAGGACCATGACGGGAAAAGCGAGCACCTTGCGGATGGCGCCACGGCGCTTGTCCGACGGCATCGCCTTCTCGATCTTCGACTGGATCGCCGAGAGCGTCACGCGCCCGCCGGTCATCTCCACCTTCTGCGCGGCGGTCTTGGCTTCCGGAAGAATGATCCACAGCAGGATGTACAGGACGAACCCGAATCCGCCCATCAGCAGCGACAGGCCGAAGGCGAGCCGCGTGATGACGGGATCGATGCCGAAGTAGCGCGCGATGCCCGAGGCGACGCCTCCGAGGATTTTGTCGTCCCCGTCGCGGTACAGGCGGATGCGGGCGAACGTCTTGGGCGCGCCGTCGTCGGCCTGAGCGGACGTCTCCGCGTCGAACTTTTCAAAGTCCGCCACGGTGCCCATCCGGCGGATCACGTCTTCCACGTCCTCCATCACGATCACTTTCTTCCGCGCGGAGAGCGCTTCGGAGAGTTCCTCCGCGATGCGGTCCTCGATGTCCGAAACGATCTCGGCCGAATCGGGCGTCGCGGCGAAGTGCAGGCGGATGCTCGCGAGATACTCGTCGAGCCGCGCGTAGGCCTGCTCGTCGATGACGAAGAGCGAGCTGCCGATGGAAATGTTCACGGTCTTACGCATGGGAAAGGAGGGAACGGATGGAATCGCTGAGGGAGGTCCAGGATTCGGTCAGGTCGCCCAAGGCGGCTTTGCCTTTTTTGGTGAGCGTGTAGTACTTGCGCGGGGGCCCGCTCTTGGATTCCTGCCAGCGGTAGCTGAGGAGTTCCGAGTTCTTCATCCGGCTGAGGAGGGGATAGAGCGTGCCTTCGACGACGATGAGGTCCGCATCCTTGAGCTGATCGAGGATATCGGAGGCATACACTTCGCCCTTCGCAACGATCAGCAGAGTGCAGAACTCCAAGATGCCTTTACGCATCTGAGCCTTCGCGTTTTCGATCTGGAAATCGGGCGTCATGAGTTGAGAATAGTACACAGTACTTGGTATTGCAAGATACTAAGCACGATTTTGCCTTAATTCTTGAGATTCGTTAGGGTGTACTTGTTGCCCCCGGTCATTCCATGCAATCGTCCAAGAAGCCTCGCATCTTCATCACTCCCCGTTTTTTCATTGCCGTCGCAGTAGGCCTTGCGACGATACTGATCGCTTTTCATATTCTTGGGAAATACCATTTTGGTTCGGGCGTGGTGGACGCTAAGAATATAGCGGAGCAACTTGTTCAGGAGAGAAAGGATGTGAACGAGTGCTGGAATATCATCAGTTTCCTACCGACCTATCCGCCGATGGCCAGCATTCGTGCTCGTTGCGTATACCACTTCGCTCAGATAGCCCGTGATCCAGCAGCATGTGAGTTGATCATGCCAAGTAAGTATGGAGAAGACTGTATCAGTAATGTCGTCTGGTCCAACACCGCAAGCCCTCTTTGGTCCGCACCCTGCACTGTCGATCCGGAACATCTAAGCTGCTACATCGACATTCCTTTTAATCCACACAAGGACCATCAGGACAAAGAGGCGAACGCTTCTTTCCCCTATTCTTCCTGTGAGAAGATCACAGACCAGTCCATTCGTGAATTGTGCTTCTATGGTGCAGGTCTGTATGGAGAGGCAAAAACACTCCGACAGCGCAATCCTTGCGACCAGATCGTTTCCAATCAGGAACTGCATGAAGTTTGTTGGTACTCTGCATCATTTACACTCAAAGACCCCTCTCTTTGTAGCCGCATCCAGAACCCTATCCGGAGTTCTGCCTGCGAAGTGAGAATTGCCTCCTGGATTAAATACCCTGAACTCCGCTAGGCGTTCAGGTGAGAGGATAGAAGAAAATGCTTGCCCCCGTGAGGGTTATTGCATTGGTGATCGTCCCTGTTGTTATTGAATTCTGGTGGGCCGGGCTGGGCTTCCCTCGACTCGTCGCTGCGCTCCTCGCTCGGGATAAACTTCTCGCCCAGCCCGAGAAGTTATGGACTCGGCGATCGTCCCTGTTGTTATTGAATTCTGGTGGGCCGGGCTGGGCTCGAACCAGCGAAGGCGTAAAGCCAGCAGATTTACAGTCTGCCCCGTTTGACCACTTCGGTACCGACCCAC
>CAZCFO010000006.1:0-73303 GCA_964497975.1 uncultured Candidatus Peribacteria bacterium | reverse complement strand
TCCAGGACCAGTTCGACCTCCACATCCGGTACGTCCTCGCGCACCAGCTCGACCTCCACATCCGGAACTTCGTCCAGGACCAGCGTGACGAGCAGCGCGCTCACTTCGGGCACGTCCAGCAGTACCTCGACTTCCGGAACGTCCAGCACGTCGACAAGTTTCAGCACAAGCCGTACGAGCACGACGTCCACGTCGATTTCCGGCACGTCCTCGAGGACCAGCCTCACGAGCTCGATCCGCTCCTCCACGAGCAGCAGCATCTCGCCCTTCTGTCTCGAGTTCCCCTCCGCATGCCAGTCCGTCAGTTCCAGCACGTCCACGAGCCGCACCAGCACGGGCGGCACGTCGACCTCCGGCGCATCCAGGACCAGTTCCACGAGCACCAGTCTGGCCTCGACGTCCGGAGCATCCTCCAGGACCAGCCTGACGAGTTCGATCCGCTCCTCCACGAGCAGCAGCATCTCGCCGTTCTGCCTGGAATTCCCGGCCGCCTGCCGCTCCTCGAGCTCCAGCATGTCGACAAGCCTCAGCGCAAGCCGCACGAGTCCCGGAAGCGGCACGTCCTCCTCTGTGTTCTTCGCGGCCTGCCCGAACAACTCCATCTGCACGAAGTTCCTCGATCCGCGGTCGAATGTCTGCAAGGACGTGACGGTCGAATGCCCGGAGGGCGCGGTTCCGCAGTATGCCCAGGACACCTGCGGCAACACCTCCTGCAGCGGCGAGTGCGTCCGGTGCCTGCCGCGGGCGACCTGCGAGCAATTCCCGTCGCTATGCAGCTCCGCGAGCTCCGTCCGGACCAGCGGGGGAAGCAGCGTGACCAGCGGCGTTTCGACATCCGGCACCTCCTCCCGGACCAGCTCCACGTCGACCTCCGGAACGTCCGGGACGAGTGCCACCAGCAGCACGCGCACGTCGGGAATCTCCAGCACGTCGACAAGCCTCAGTGCAAGCCGCACGAGCGTGAGCGGCACCTCGGCCGGATTCAGTTCGGCTGATAGCAGCCTCTCGGCCTTCTGTCTCCAGTTCCCAGAACAGTGCGGTTCCGCGTCGTCCATCATCTCGACGGTCACGTCGTCCTCCGCTCCGCAATGCGCGCCCAACACCCTGTGCATGCGCCTGGATGTCCGCACCTCCCAGAACATGTGCCGCGACATCATCCTGCGCTGTCCCGCGGGCACCAGCCTCCAGTGCGGCGAGTCCTGCGGTGCCGACAGCTGCACCGGCCGCTGCTGCAACTGCGTGCTGGATCCGAACGCCGTCGCCTCCAGCAGTGTCTCGTCGTCGGCAGCATCCGTCCCGCCGCCTCCCGTCATCGAGGACGCCACCTGCGGTCCCGACAGCCTGTGCGTCCGCCTCGACGTCCGTCCCGGCCTCAATATGTGCCGCGACGTCGGCATCGAGTGTCCCGCGGGCGCCACGCTCCAGTGCGGCGAAACCTGCGGCGCCGACAGCTGCACGGGCCAGTGCTGCAACTGCGTGTTCGACGAAAGCCGCGCTCCCGATGCGCCGCTGCCCGAGCCCGAACCCGAACCCGAACCCGTTATCTCCTCCTGCGGACCCGACAGCATCTGCATGCGCCTCGACGTCCGCACGGACCTCAACTCGTGCCGCGAGATCGGCCTCGACTGCCCCTCCGGCTCCACGCTCCAGTGCGGCGAGGCCTGCGGCGAGAATTCCTGCACCGGCCAGTGCTGCAACTGCGTGTTCGACGCCGACCGCGTCCTGGCCGAGCCCCCGCCCGCGCTTTGCGGCCCCGACAGCCTCTGCATCAACATGGACGTCAGGCCGGGCGAAAACCTGTGCCGCAACATCGGCATCCTGTGTCCCGACGGAACAGAGCTTCTCTGCGGCGAATCGTGCAGCGACAACAGCTGCACCGGCGGCAGGTGCTGCAACTGCGCCGTCATCCCCCTGGAGAGGCGTCTGCCCCCCAACCCCTACGCCGATTTCTGCAGGGAATTCCCCGACAGCTGCACCTCGGCGGGCGTGCCTCTGTGCGGCGAGGACAGGCTGTGCGTCGTGATGGACGTTCTGCCCCCCCAGCAGATCTGCCGCAATATCAACATCGGCTGTCCGGAGGGCACCGTCCTCACCTGCGGTGAGACCTGCGGCGAGAACAGCTGCACGGGACGTTGCTGCAACTGCGCCCTGCCCGACGGGGCCACGCCCAACGGCGGCGGCTGCACGGAAGACCGGCAGTGCCAGAGCGGCCTCTGCATCAACAACATCTGCGTCGCGTGCAACCATGACGGCGACTGCGGCGACGAGAGGCTCTGCATCGCCCGCAAGTGCACGCCGCCGCCGGCATGCGGCAACGGCATCGTCGAGCTGAAGGAAGCCTGCGATGACGGCAACCTGGTCAACGGCGACGGCTGCAGCAGCCGCTGCCGCCGCGAGAACGGCAGGGAATGCCAGGAGGACCGCAACTGCGAGAGCAACCGCTGCTTCGGCAACGTCTGCCAGCCGTGCACCGCCGACGACCAGTGCGCCAGCCGCAAGTGCAATGACGGGACGTGTCTTGATCTCTGCGGCAACCGCAAGCTCGATGCCGGAGAGGAGTGCGACCAGGGGCCCGACAACAGCGACGTCGTCGCGGACCGCTGCCGCACCGACTGCCGCAACCCCCGCTGCGGCGACGCGATCGCGGACCGCAATGAGCAGTGCGACGACGGCAACGGCGTCAGCGGCGACGGGTGCGACCGCCAGTGCCGCATCGAGGTGAAGACGGTGGCCATCGATCTCCCGCTCTCGCCGCTCAACGCGAGCGCCATCGCCCAGAGCCACGCTCCGGCCGGCCGCACGGGCCCGGGAGCGATCGGCGCCATGGCCGTGGGAGCCGCCGCGGGCTGGGCGTGGATGCGCAAGAAACGTCGGAAATAGGAATTACGAATTACGAATTACGAATGTTCGTAAAATTCGTCATTCGCTATTCGTAATTCGTTATTCGGTCATTCGTTGTCCGCCCACAACCTCACCGTCCCCTCCGTCACCATCACGCTTTCCTCCTCCACGGCCCCCGTGCGCACGTTCACGCGCTTGGCGAGGACGAGGAGGGGAGACTCCGAGGGGTTGCGGATGGAGAACGAAGCGGTATCGGTCACCCGGAAGGAGGCCGTGACGTTCCCCGGAAGGTTCCACCGCAGGAATCCCATGGTTTCGGGATCATGCGTGACGCTGGAAAGAGCCCCTCCCCGCACCTCACGGAGTTCCCATGCCGACGGAACGCTGACGCGCGCGGTCTCGGCGCCGTCCGTCCGCAGTTCCACGATGCCTTCGCGGGTTCCGCTGCTCAGGTGGATCGCCAGGGTCAGCGGATCGGCGTGCTCCACCGCGATCTCCGCCGTCCGGGCCAGTCTCTTCGCCTCCAGATCCGCCCGCAGGGCGCTCGTCCGGGCGCTGAGCAGCACGACCACCGAGAGGGTCACGGCGGACACGAAGGTGATCCCGAAGAGCGGTCTGCCTTGACTCGGATTCATGACCTTGATGCTATCCTACATCGAAACGAACTCACAACTCTCAACCCGCAACGCACAAGCGATATTTGCGAGTTGGAAGCGGTGAATGGTGAGTTCCCGATTTCCGTGGGAAGGCGGCGTCCATTTTCCCGGGAAAATATTCTCATTCGGGTGCTTTCGTGGTAGAATGACGGTGATGGAAATGGACCCCCACACGTTCCAGCAGATCATCCGCCGCATCGAACAGCAGATGCGTTGCCCCCAGTGCGGCAAGCGCGTGCCCGTCGATTTCCCCTCCGTCCGCATGGCTGCGGACGATTTCCTGCTGCTGCAGCTCAAGTGCGACACCTGCGATGCGTACATCGTCCTGCATGCCTCCCTCCAGGGAACGCAGAAGATGATGACGTCCACAGTCGAAGGCAGCCAGCTCGTCAACGCCTCGTCCAGCCTGCAGCTCAAAGATGACGAGCTCGCTTCGCTTCGCGCCGCGCTCGAGAAGAACGGCGGCTCCTTCGAGAAGATCTTCCAGAAGCTGGGCGCAAGCTCCAGCCAGGGCCCGGTGACGGATACGAGGATTGCCTGACCGCGGCGGGAATCATGAATTCTGAATCGTGAATCTTCTTTTATACGTATCCATGATTCGTAATTCGTTATTCGTCGTACGTGCTATTCTTCCTCCCATGAAACTTCGAGTGATTCTTGCCGCTCTTCTCCTCGCCGGCTGCTCTCTTTCGGGAGAGCTTCCTCTGACGGGCTCAGGTTCCCTGCGCGACGCCGTCCACACGGCCACGGGCTTTCTGCTCGAGGCAGGACGTCAGGCGTCGGCGACGATCGAGCTGGGGAAGATGGGCGTGCAGAAGGGGAAAGAGACCATAGAGGAGGTGCAGAAGCGCGCGGACCAGGTGCAGAAGGGGATGGAGTATATAAAGGAGGGTAAGGAGCTTTTGGAGAAAGGGATGACGAAATAATTGAATACATATTTTGTTCATGTTGAAAGGAGACAGAGGCCGCAGATGCGGCAGAAGATCCAGAAGAATCCTCTGTGCCGTCTGTACCCTCTGCCGCCTCTGTTTCTTCAAGGTTTGTCTTGCCTCCTATCCGCCCCATCCGTACACTTTGCCCACATCTATCGGTGTTTTTCCTCTGGTTCAGACGCCCAGCCCGGAAAAACGGCCGAGTTTCGTATGTGCATTCCTCGGTACGTTCGTGGCTCCGCCACGAACTACTCGGAATGACAACAATGTCATGCCGAGTAGCTCATTGCGGAGCAATGAGCGTAACGAGGCACCTCTCACCACATTCGTTTTTCTTCCCCAATCGCCATGGCGTTTCCTCATCAGCAGAAATCCGCCGCTACCGATTCGTTCGACGCGGTCGCGCTCTCCATCGCCAGCCCCGAGGACATGCTCGGCTGGTCGCGCGGCGAAGTCACCAAGGCCGAGACGGTCAACTACCGCACGCAGCGCGCGGAGCCCGACGGCCTCTTCTGTGAGCGCATCTTCGGACCCACCAAGAACTTCCAGTGTTTCTGCGGCAAGTACAAGGGCGTCCGGTACGCCGGCGTCGTCTGCGAGAAGTGCGGTGTGGAAGTGACGCGCAGCATCGTCCGCCGCGAGCGCATGGGTCACATCAATTTGGCCGTCCCCGTCACGCATATCTGGTTCCTCCGCTCGTCGCCCTCCCGCATCGGACTGCTGCTCGACCTGCCCATCAAGACGCTCGAGCAGATCGTCTACTTTGCGGCGTACATCGTCATCAGCGTCGATGACGCGTCGAAGGCCGAAGCCGAGAAGGAGATCACGTCGTCCATGGACGCGCGCAAGAACCAGCTCAAGCGCGAGTACGAGGACGAGCGCAAGCGCATGCAGGAGAGCGGCGCCACCAAGGCGCAGCTGGAAGCCCTGGACGCCGAGGCGGCACAGAAGCTTGACGGCCTCAAGCAGAACCACAAGGACGCGCTCGACGACCTCAAGAACCTCCACACCGGAGCGGTCCTCAGCGAGCTCAAATTCCGCGAAATGAACATGAAATTCGGACACGTGTTCCGCGCCGGCACCGGAGCCGAGTCGATCCGCGAGATCATCGGCAGCGTGGAGATCGCGCCCATGCTCACCGCTCTCCAGAAGGAGCGCGAGCAGAGCAGCGGCCAGAAGCTCAAGAAGGTCATGAAGCGCATGAAGCTCGCGAGCTCCCTCCAGCAGTCCAGCATCAAGCCGGAGTGGACCATCCTCACCCGTCTCCCCGTCATCCCGCCCGATCTGCGCCCGATGGTCCAGCTCGACGGCGGACGCTTCGCGGCATCCGACCTCAACGATCTCTACCGCCGCGTCATCAACCGCAACAACCGTCTCAAGAAACTCATGAGCATCGGCGCGCCGGAGGTCATCTGCCGCAACGAGAAGCGCATGCTCCAGGAAGCCGTCGACACGCTCCTCAACAACAGCGCCCGCGCCGGCAAGACGCTCTTCACCGCCGGCGACCGCCGCAAGCTCCGCTCGCTCTCCGACATGTTGAAGGGCAAACAGGGCCGCTTCCGTCAGAACCTGCTCGGCAAACGCGTCGACTACTCCGGCCGCTCCGTCATCGTCGTCGGCCCGCACCTGCGCCTCGACCAGTGCGGTCTGCCGAAGGAAATGGCCATGAAGCTCTTCAAGCCGTTCGTCATCGGGCGCATCATCCGCGATGAGCTCGCGCACAACGTGAAAGCCGCCGAGCGCCTCGTCCAGGATTCCGGCAAAGAGGTCTGGGACATCCTCGAAGACGTCATCAAGGACAAGTACGTGCTCCTCAACCGCGCGCCCACGCTGCACCGCCTCGGCATCCAGGCGTTCAAGCCGCAGCTCGTGGAAGGTCTCGCGATCCAGCTCCACCCGCTCGTCTGCGCCGCGTTCAACGCCGACTTCGATGGCGACCAGATGGCCGTCCACGTGCCGCTCTCGGTCAAGGCCCAGGATGAAGCCCGCACGCTCATGGCGTCGGTGAACAACGTCCTCAAGCCATCCGCCGGCGAACCGATCATCAACCCGATCCAGGACATGGTGCTCGGCTGCTACTTCCTCACGCGCATTCACGACAACCGTCCCGGCCACGGCATGACGTTCAGCGGCCCGGCCGAAGCGCTCACGGCCTTCGAGCACGGGGTCGTCGACCTGCAGGCCCGCATCTCCGTCCGCATCGGGGAAGGGGAGTCGCGCAAGATGATCGAGACCTCCGTCGGACGACTCAAGTTCAACGAAATCGTCCCTCCGGGCCTCGGATTCATCAACGACGCGATGAAGAAGAAGACCCTCTCCGATCTCATCTCCCGCTCGCTCGAGGAACTCGGCCGCGAGGAAACCGTGGCCTTCGCCGACCGCATCAAGGACATCGGCTTCTACTACGTCACCACCTCCGGCATCTCCATCTCCGCCACCGACATCACCGTCCCGCCGGAGCGCGAGAAGCTGCTGGAGGAAGCCAACGAGAAGATCCGCAAGATCAACAACTTCTACTGGAAGGGCCTCGTGACCGGCGATGAGCGCTACAGCCATGCCATCCGCATCTGGTCCGCGACCAAGAACGAAATCACCACCGCGATGATCAAGGGCTTCCTCCGGGAGGAGGAGAACGGCATCACCTACGTCATCGACTCCGGCGCTCGCGGAAACTGGGGCCAGATCACGCAGCTTGCCGGTATGAAGGGTCTCGTCGCCAACCCGTCCGGACGCACCATCGAACTGCCCGTCCAGAGCAACCTGAAGGAGGGCTTCTCCGTTCTTGAGTACTTCATCGCCACGCACGGAGGACGCAAGGGAAAGTCCGACACCGCTCTCAAGACCGCCGAAGCCGGCTACCTCACGCGCCGCCTTGTCGACGCCGTGCAGGACGTGATCATCCGCGAAGAGGATTGCGGGGCCGAGCGCGGCCACCGCGTCACCCGCCTCGATTCCGAACAGATCGGCGAGAAGTTCGAGACCCGCCTCTTCGGACGCAGCCTCGCCGAACAGCTCACGCTCAACGGCAAGGTGATCGGCGAGCGCGACCAGGAAATCGACAGCGCGCTTCTCGAGATCATCATCCAGAACAAGATGGACGACATTTCCGTCCGTTCCATCATGACGTGCCGCACGCGCGGCGGCATCTGCGTCAAATGCTACGGCCGCGACCTGAGCAACAACAAGACCGTCCAGATCGGCACGCCGGTCGGCATCATCGCCGCCCAGTCCATCGGTGAACCGGGCACCCAGCTCACCATGCGTACCTTCCACATGGGAGGAGTCGCCGAAGGTGCCGATATCACGCAGGGTCTCACCCGCGTGGAAGAACTGTTCGAAGCCCGCAACCCGCGTACGCCAGCCACACTTTCCGACATCACGGGCCGCGTGAAAGTGAGCCACCAGGGCGGCAAGACGACGATCAGCGTGATCGCCGAGGAGCCGGGGGAGGACACGTACTACGTTCCCTCCGGATTCGAAGTCACCGTCAAAAAGGGGCAGGCCGTCGCCGAGCGCGCCGTTCTCGCCAAATCCAAGTCCGACAAGAGCACCATCAAGGTCGTCATCGCCGGCGAAGTGAGTCACATTGAGCGCGGCATTCTCCGCGTCCGCCACGAGAAGATCCAGGAGCGCAGCTACGAATTCGGGCCGCGCGAGTCCCTGCTCGTCAAAACCGGCTCGCTGGTCGAGGCGGGTGAGGCGCTCAACGCCGGTCACTACAATCTCCAGGAACTCCTCGAGAAGAAGGGCGCCTACGCCGTCCAGAAGTACATCGTCCAGGAGGTCCAGCACATCTACGCCAGCCAGGGCCAGACGATCAATGACAAGCATCTCGAAATCATCGTCAAGAAGATGTTCAGCAAGGTGCGCATCGTCGACGCCGGCGACACCAAGTTCCTGCCCGGCGAGACGTCCGACCTCGGCGAAGTCCAGTACGAGAACGACCGGGTCCACAAGCACAAGAAGGACAACCGCGAGGCCACCTACGAGCAGCTGCTCCTGGGCATCACACGCGTCGCGCTCGCCACCGATTCCTGGCTCGCCGGCGCCTCCTTCCAGGAGACGATCCGCGTCCTCGTGGAAGCAGCGACCACCCGTCGCATCGACATGTTGCAGGGGCTCAAGGAAAACGTGATCATCGGCCGCCTCATCCCGACCGGAGAGGTTTACCGCAAGCGGTACGTGTCCGGCGGCAAGCCCGTCGCGGAGGAGAACGAAGAGAAATAGACATTCATCAGGAGAATCCAACCGTAGGGGCGTTGCAAGCAACGCCCCTACGTTGCGTATGCAGAAAACACGCTCTAGGCCAAAATCGGCTTTTCTGCTATAATTTCCCGATACATACCCACCTTCTCCGTATGTCCACACTCTCGACGCGAAACGTGTCCCTGATTCTTCTGGTCGCCGCCGCATCCGTCGGCGCCGCGTTCATCGTCGTCCTCATTGGTGCCGATATCGCCGGCTTCCGCGCGCAGAGCGCGGGCGGCGACGTCTTCTATGTCACGGACCAGCAGGCGAGGGATGGTGTTACGATCCCCGCCGGCCGGCACACGATTCTCGCCTGCGGGGAAGGCGGGAATGAATTCCGTCTGGGCCAGATGAGCGGGGTGAGCTGGGGATACCACTACGTCGCCGATAACATGGAATGGAGTGCCGGCGAATACGCCTTTTCGCCCGACTTTCTCGCGCAGAATCCCTCAGCACAGCACCACCAGCAGTTTTCGCACATTCTTCCGGGCAACTGGTATTACTTCCTTCTTGGAGTCCCGCACCGGTTTAAGTGCGGCTATGGCCTATTTCCGCACCAACCCGACGTGCAGCCGGAATATCAGCCGCAACCCGGACCGCAGCCGCAGCCGGGCCCCCAGCCCCAGCCCCAGCCGCATCCCGTGGCGGGCGAGCCGGCGGATGCTCCGGAAGAAGTCCTTTCCTCGCTGGTCGGCATGGATTCCCCGCACGCCTGCACCATCGGCGGCGGTGAGGGGAAGAGCATCAATGACGTGTTCCTGAGCACCGACGGCAACATCGTGGCATACCCGTCGCGATTGTTCGGAACCAAAACCTATTCGCCGCCCACCACCTATTACGTGGATCGTGCGGCAGGCACCGTCCGCGCGTTCCAGGAGCGCACCGTCATCGACATGACCGGCGACGGCAAGCGGCTGATACTCCGTACCGGCTCCTACGTCGATACGCTCTACGATGTCGATTCCCGGAGCGCGACGCTTCTTCCCTTCACTGCCCATGCGATCAGCGCGGATGGCAGCAAGGTATTGCTTCTGCGCCAGCCGAAAGGCGAAGAGTTCTGCATCGATCTTCTGGATGTGCAGACGGGAGTCCGCACCGAGATCCGCTGCTCCCGAGAAACCGAGGATGTTGGCATGTTCACCATGAACCGCGCGGATGGCTCTGTTTTCTACATCGTCAAACGGATCACCACGACCGGCGGCCTGGAGTCGACCAGCTCTGTCAACGACAAATACTACCGCTTCGACGCGGCGACCGGTGTCAGCACTCCGGTGAATTCGACGGAATTTTCCTTACTCAGGCGCAGCCTCAACGGTCTACGGCAGATCGAAGGTTCCTTCCAGATGAGTTACAAACTCACGAATCTTTCCGTCAGTCCCCCGGCCTACACTCCGCTGTACCACAAGTATTCCGAAGAGCTTGCCGGCACGCAGATGACCTACATCCCGGATGCCGCCAATATCAGCGGAGACGGAGAGACTGTTGCTGTCATCGTTTCCCAGAAAAAGCCGCAGCACACCGGGAATCAGCGTGAGTGGCAGAATATCTTCGTCCGCGGCCCCGGCGCATCGTGGACCGTCCTGAACCCCCAGGACGGAGCGGAATGCAATTTTCCGCTTCCTCCCGCCCTTTAATCGGAAACAGGCGACGAAAGGCCGTCCCGGATCCCGGAGCGGCCTTTTGCGTTCTTGTGGATTCTTATGGCCCAAAAAGCCGTTTTCTGCTATACTTCTTGGTAATACCCACATCCCTCTATGCCGACGAAAACCGCCCGACAACAGTCACTTCTGGCGATCGCTCTCTGGTCTGCGGCCGGTGCGCTGGTTCTTCTGGGGCTCATCCGCACCGTGGAGAACAGTTCCATTTTCCGCGGACAGGCTGGCGGCGGCATCACGTATTTCAACGCCGACCAGACCCGCGCGGGCATCGTCGTTCCCGCGGATACCGACGTCATCCTGTGGTGCGAAGGCGGCAGCGCCTTCCCGGTGGGGGACATCCGCGGCTTCGGCTGGGGATACGAGTACACGATGGACGAAGTCACCCGGGGATGGAGGGGCCTCCATTATTTCTCCCGCTCCTACATTCAGGAGGATCCCGCGCTCGCGGGATACCCGCAGTTCACGCGGATCACTCCCGGCACGTTCTACTTCTTCCGCCTGCATGACGCCCAGGAATTCGCCTGCGGCACCGGCTTCGGCGTGCACCCTGCGGCACCCTCTGCCGGCGAATGCGACGAGGGATTCCAGTGCGTTCCGTTCAATGCTCCGTTCTCCTGCTTCATCGGACCCGTCGCCGAAGCGGGAACGTGCGCGGCCAACGGCCAGACGGGCATGTGCAAGGGCTGCCAGCTTCCGGCGCAGCCGGCCGCCGAGGCGTCGCTGCTCGCCTGCACGACCGGCGGGGAGAACGCGCTGATCCGTCATGACGCCCCCTTCGTGAGCGCCGACGGCACCAACGTCGCGTACACGTTCACCTCCTCCAGCAGCTACCGCACCGAAAACGGCGATACCGCCGATATCTTCTCCAACGGCTACTGGCACAAGCTCGGCACCCCGGGCCCCCGCCGCGTCGGCAAGGAAGTCCTGGACATGGAATACAACGGCCCCCGCCTCGTGGTCCGCCGGGACGATGACACGATCGAAATCATCAATATGGATTCCGGCGTCTCCCAGCCCGTGGGGATCCAGGGGAAGGTCGGCTACGCCTACATCGCCGGCAAGTTCCTCACCTACACCGACGTCAGCGGCGGGGAGAACGGCGGCGAACCCATCGTCGTGCGCGTCCTCAACCTGGAGACGGGCGAGTCGGCCGCCATCGGCGGCGCGGACCCCGCCTACGGACGCCAGGGCATCGTCGCCAATGCCGCGTCGGTCACGTTCATCAGCGGCGGCATGATGCGGGTGTATCTGCCCGAAACGGGGGAATACGGCGAGCCGTCCCCCGCGCCGGCACCGCAGGCCTACGCCGATACGGGCTGGAGCGACGTGACCAAGCTCTTCAATGCCGAAGTGATGCCGCTCGTGACCGTCGGGCTGGAGCCCTCCGCCGAGCATCCCGCGGGTCTGCCGCAGCAGAACTTCTACCTGGCGGGCGCCCGCCGCGTTTCCGGAAACTTCGAGGTGTTCACCATGGCGCGCTTCACCGTCGGGGGACTCAAGTCCGTCATTGCCCCGCAGCAGAACGTCTACGTACACAATCTGCAGACAGGAGAGCTGCGTCTCGCGGGCGCGGAGGAGAACAGTTCCTGCGTGTTCAATCCCGCCGGCGTCCCCGTGTTTCCCGGTACATCTTCGTCTTCGAGCTCCATGGGCGCGATAGCCGTGGACAATATCAACCCCGATGCCGACGGCAGTTCCGTTCCCACCGGCATCTATCCGATCGGGGGATTCCGCTTTACGGCGTCGGAGAAGCGCGCGCTTCCCGCCACGATCACCGACCTGATCTTCACGGTCCATGCCGGCAACGTGCGGGTGAACGACGAACGGTTCTCTCTCTACAACAAGAATAATGACACCATCCATGCCCCGTGTTACGTCGTCGACGGCAGCGGAACCGACACCATGCACGTCGCCTGCGAGGATCTCCCCGACTACCTCTCAAGCGTCGTAGACCCGGGAGGGAGTCTGAGCGTCGTCCTCCAGGCCGACATCCTTGATCCGAAGGCCGACGCCAGCCGCTCGTCGTTCCTGCAGGTCCAGTTCACGGACTTCACGAATCCCTCGGCCGCCGCCATTGGCTCGGATCAGAGCCATATCCGCTGGATCGATGGAGACGGCGAAACCGGCACGGAACAGTGGCATCTCGATCATGTGCCGTCGGGCGTACAGTCGACCCTCTACAGCTACTGATACATCGCCAGATCCCCCGCAATCCCCGCTCCGGCGGGGATTTTTTTGTCTCCCCACGGGTACATTGCGGCTTCGCGGGACCAAAAAGAGCCGTTATTGGCTCTTTACTTCCTCTTTTGCTCCTTCTAGAATTCGTCGCCCTTCGATTCGTCCGCCGCCGGCGGACCCGCTCAGGGCAAGCCTCTTTCCATCGTGCATTCATGCCTACGATCAACCAGCTCATCCGCCGCCCGCGCCGCCAGAAGCGCCGCAAGTCCAAGGCCCCGGCCCTTCAGACGGCCTGGAATGCCCTCAAGATGCGCGACGTGAAGCTGCCCAAGGGCTCGCCCTTCAAGCGCGGCGTCTGCGTCAAAGTGACCACCATGACCCCCAAAAAGCCCAACTCCGCTCTCCGCAAAATCGCCCGCGTGCGCCTCACGAACGGTTACGAGGTCAAGACGTACATCCCCGGCGAGGGCCACAACCTGCAGGAACACTCCGTCGTGCTCGTGCGCGGAGGCCGCGTCAAAGACCTTCCGGGCGTCCGGTACCACATCGTCCGCGGCATCCTCGACACCGAAGGCGTCCGCGACCGCAAGCAGGGCCGTTCCATCTACGGCGCCAAGAAGCCCAAAAAATAGCTTCTTCGCTAATCAGCTTCTTAGCTTGTTAGCTTTCCCCTCTACTGCCTCTTCTCTCTTTACTTCCGAAGCTAAAAAGCTAATAAGCTACAAGCTCCCCGCCCTCCCATGTCCAAGCCCGTTAAGCAGTACATCCCCGTCGGCTCCGATCCGCTCATGGAGAAGTTCATCAACTGCGTCATGAAGCAGGGGAAGAAGTCGATCGCCCGCCGCATCGTCGGCGATGCCTTCGAGATCATCAAAACCCGCACCAAGGACCCGCCGGCCGAAGTCTTCTCCAAGGCCCTCCTCAACGTCACGCCTCTCGTCGAAGTCCGCCCCAAGCGCGTCGCCGGTTCCGTGTACCAGGTTCCGGTCGAAGTGAGCCCCAAGCGCCAGATGGCCCTGAGCATCCGCTGGATCCTCGATGCCGCCCGCTCCCGCAAAGGCGTTCCCATGGCCCACAAGCTGGCTTTGGAGCTCCTGGACGCTTCCGCCGACCAGGGTTCCGCCGTCAAAAAGAAGCAGGACGTGCTCAAGATGGCCCAGGCAAACAAGGCGTTTGCCCACCTCGCCAAATCCGCGTAAGACCCCATGGTTGCCCGCCCATCCGAAATCCTCGGCGGACCTGATCAGCGCGATGATTTTAACGTCGTAAAAAGCGTCAGAGATTCCCTGGAACTCCTGGCCGCTTTTGTCAAAGATACCACAAAAACCCTGCTGGGACGCCCGCGCCCGGACAATTTCCCCGTGAAATAAGCCGTCAACGATGGATGAAACCCCGTCCGCGTATTTTCGCCGTGCTCCGCAGAAATCACGGGGCTTAGACCCTTGAATAAATCTTGAAAACGAGTATAATATTGCACCCTGTTTCACACACATTCACACATCTTATGACTACACACACTCCCTTCCTGCAGAACGACCTCGATTACACACTGGATTTCTGGGAATCCGGACCCATTCGGCAGCTCTTGGAGATGCAATTCGAGATCACCGTCCTGGAGGAGGCCCGCAAAAAGGGGATCGACATGACGGCCGAGCGCCGCAAGGCCCTGCATGACCGCGTGATTCCCGCCGCGTTCGATGCCGTTCTGCGCAAGATCTGCGCCGAGCCATCCATCGATTTGGGCACCCGGGAGAGCCGCATCATCGTGCAGGGGGAAGTGCGCCGCCTCATCCGCTCCAACCTCGGCCCTGTGCAGGGTGCGGCCGCTTCACCGCAGCGAAAACGGAGGGTCTCCAGTCCTTTTTCGTGGCTTCGCAAGGCCATGAGATCGTTCTTCCCGCGCATGGAGCTCCCGGGGAATTCGGATTGCGCATTGGAGGCCGTTTCCGTATAGTCTCCGCACTTTCGAGGATGCTTGCATTCCTCAATGGAATGCAGTTTTCCCGGGAATTTCCTCTACGATTTTACCCTCCCCGCCATGGACCTCCAGAACGTACGCAACTTCGGAATCATCGCCCACATCGACGCCGGCAAAACGACGACGTCCGAGCGCATCCTGTTCTACACGGGACGCACGCACAAAATCGGCGAAGTGCACGAAGGCGAGGCCACCATGGACTGGATGGAGCAGGAGCAGGAGCGCGGCATCACCATCACCGCCGCCGCCACGCAGTGCCAGTGGAAGGCGTTCATGCCCGACGGCAAGGAAGTCACCGCGACCCTTAACCTCATCGACACTCCCGGACACGTGGACTTCACGGCCGAAGTGGAACGCTCCCTGCGCGTTCTGGACGGGGGAGTCGTCGTCTTCGACGGTTCCCAGGGCGTCGAGCCGCAATCCGAGACCGTCTGGCGCCAGGCCGACAAGTACGGCGTTCCCCGCCTCGCGTTCATCAACAAGATGGACAAGACCGGCGGCGACTTTTACATGTCGCTGGCCAGCATCCATGACCGTCTCAGCAAGAACGGCGTCGCCATCCAGCTGCCCATCGGCGCGGAGAGCGACTTCTCCGGCATCATCGATCTCGTGGGCAAGAAGGCCTACACGTTCGAGGGCAAGAACGGCGAAATCCGCAAGGAGATCCCCATCCCCGAGGACATGCAGAACCAGGTGAGCGAGTACCGCGCGGTCCTCATGGAGAAGGTCGCCGAGAACAGCACCAACGACCTCATGGACAAGTTCCTGGAGAACGGCGCCCTCACCGACGACGAGCTCCGCATGGGCATCCGCATCGCGACCGTCGCCAACAAGATCTACCCGGTCGTCTGCGGCTCCTCGCTGCAGAACATGGGCGTGCAGCTGGTCCTCGACGCCGTCGTGGCCTACCTGCCGTGCCCGCTCGATATTCCGCCCGTGAAAGGCAAGAACCCCAAGACGGAGGCCGATGACGAGCGCAAGGCCAGCAACGACGAGCCCATGGCCGCCATCGCGTTCAAGATCGCCACCGACCCCTTCGTCGGCCGCCTCACCTTCATCCGCGTCTACTCTGGCGTGCTCAAGTCCGGCACGGCCGTCCTCAACTCCCGCACCGGAAAAGGGGAGCGCATCGGGCGCATCGTCCGTCTCCACGCCAACCACCGGCAGGAGATCGACAAGATCGAAGCCGGCGACATCGGCGCGGTCATCGGTCTCAAGGACACCCGCACGGGCGACACCATCTGCGACGAAGCCAAGCCCATCAAGCTCGAATCCATCACCTTCGCCGAGCCGGTCATCTCGCTCGCCGTGGAGCCCAAGACCAAGGCTGACCAGGAGAAAATGGGCGTCGCGCTCCAGAAGCTCACCGAGGAGGACCCGACCCTCCGCGTCCGCAGCGACGAGGAAACCGGCCAGACGATCCTCTCCGGCATGGGCGAACTGCACCTGGATATCATCGTTGACCGCATGAAGCGCGAATTCAAGGTCGAGACCAACGTGGGCAAGCCGCAGGTCGCGTACCGCGAGACGATCCAGAAGAAAATCGACCACGAGGAGAAGTACATCAAGCAGTCCGGAGGCCGCGGCCAGTACGGTCACGTCGTCTTCACGCTGGAGCCCCAGGAGCCGGGCAAGGGCTACGAATTCGTGGACGAAATCGTCTCCGGCCGCATCCCGCGCGAATTCATCAAGCCCTGCGACCAGGGCTTCCAGGAAGGCATGAGCCGCGGCATCCTCGCCGGGTACCCGGTCGTGGACGTCAAAGTGATCCTCACCGATGGTTCGTACCACGACGTCGACTCCAACGAATTCGCCTTCAAGATGTGCGCCTCCATCGGATTCCAGGCGGCCGCCAAGAAGGCCGATCCGGTCATTCTCGAGCCGGTCATGAAGGTCGAAGTCGTCACCCCGGAGCAGTTCTTCGGCGACATCATGGGCGACATCAATTCCCGCCGCGGACTCGTGCTCTCCACCTCCGATCGCGGCATGGCCAAAGTCGTCTCCGCCACGGTCCCGCTTGCCGAAATGTTCGGCTACGCCACGGACATGCGTTCGATGACCCAGGGCCGCGCCAGCTACTCCATGGAGCCCAGCCACTACGCCAAACTGCCCAAGAACAAGGCAGACGAGGTCATCGCGGCTCGGACCGGCGGGAAGTAGGCCACATCAGACGCGTTGGGCCATACCCAGCGCGGCGGAATCTTCCGCTGCTTCACTCTGGCTGTCGTCGCCATCGATCAGTTCTGCGGCCTTTTCGAGGAGGCTCATGCCGATGCTGCGGCATTCCTGGGGCGATTGAGGGGGACGGAGCCGTCGGGTGTTACCGACTATCCGCTCTGGCGGGGGATCAAAAGGAGTCATGGGCAACGTCTTTCGCAGATACTCCAGCATAGCCTCGCGGACAGCCTTGGGATGGCGCGCGAGATAGTGAGCCAGTTTTTCGGCACACCTATCCAGCAGATCGTCCGTTTTTTGTATCCGTGCCTCTTCGCCCCTGCGCAATTCCTTCTGGATCTCCGACGGATCTCCATTCTTCGTGACTTCGATCGCCCGGATGCCGTCATCCAGGATGTACTCCAGTGATTCCCGGACCCATTCCGGCAGGCGTTGCAGCACGTGCTGTGACTGTGCCGTGGCGGTCTCACGCAGCCGTGCGTCCAAGACAGGCTTGCAGATATCCTGGAATTCCCTGCCATCCTCTTCGCGCCACTGCGCGCGGAGTTCCAGTCCGTCCTGAATGGCTTCAAGCCTTGCGAGCAGTGTCTCGGCCGCCTCAGCGATCTCCTGGGCGGGATCCAGAGTATCCAGTTGGTCGTGCCAGCCTTGCAGCTCCTGTCGGAGCTTCTGACGGCGCGCAATCAGCGCAAGGAGTTCTTTCCGTGCCTCCGCGACATGCTTTGCCCGTTCGGCTTCCTGCCGGGTGCCCGCATGCCGCGAGATCCTCTGTCCCTTGGCATAGCCTTTACTCGCGGCATCGCCATTCTGCTTTTCGAGGTCTCGGATTCTTTCCTCAAGCCTTTGCCCGCGGGCATCAAGTTTTTCCAGAGATTCTTCCAGGGTTCTTTGTTCGTGATGCACCGTCTCTCTTTTCTTCTTCAGCGGATCGTTGAGAAATGCGTCAAATTCCCTCAGTTCGACGATGATGCCATTCAGCTCTCGTGCCAGACGCATCCAGTGCTTTTTTTGCGCGAACAATTCGACGGGAGCGGGTCGCGTTGCCAGCGTCTGGAAGAGCTTTTCCGCCTCTTCGAGGCACTCCCGGATCTGCATTCGGGCGGTAAGCCGCGTCTGCGAGGCGATGGGCAGTCCACGGAGCGCGAGGTAGCGTTCTTTGAGCCACTCTGACGCTCTGGCGATCAGGGTATCGGGCTCGTCCACATCCGCAGGGATCCGGTCCGTGCGGTCCGCAATCTCGCGGAATGCGTCGACGTCCGCGGGAATTCCACGCGTCAGCAGGACGTTGCGATACACCGATTCCCCCTCTCCGAAGGAAAAATCATTCCGGAGGGCCGCATGCAACGTCGATCCTTTGCCGTTATCCAATGCATGATGATGCAAAGCCGTGCCTTCCTCCATCGCCGTGAGAACCTTCCCGGGCAACCGTGCAGGCGGAGGGAGGGGAATGGAAAGTGTTGGAAAGTCGATGGAAACCCCAAGATCACTGGCCCGCTTCCGTACGGCGTTGATCTGCATCCACACGGATGTGAGAACCTCTTGGCACCGCTGTTGCTCCGCCGCGGTTTCCGCGGTGAACCGCATGACGATCTGCTCATTCGCCTGTGCAATCACCGTGAGGCCTATGCCTCGTGGAACGTCAGGAAAGGCCGAATAGTCCGTAGAATTCATGGTTCGCCACTGTAGATTCTTATGTATATTTGTCAAATACAGTTCGTCTCCCGGCTCATTTCATGAATCGTCAAAAGGACCGGAAAGATGGCGTTCTTTTGTGTTACTGTGATAACACATTGACATCTGCATCTGCCTGATTAGACTGGGCCTGTGAACACCTCGTTCGCAGTCAATCATCGTCATCCCTGATTCATCACTGCAGCTCTGCTGACCGGATCCTTTCCGGCAGCATTGAGGCTTTTTTTCGTCGCATTTCCCCAATTTCCATGAATATCACCCCTGATGTCATCGTAACCCGAGGAGTAGAACTGTCGCCTAAAGACGTCGAAAAATGGGTGGGCGAAGCTATCCGCAGTCTTGAGAAATCCTGGCAGGGAGTTCTTCTCACCATGGGGGAAGACGCAAAACTGGGCTCAGACTTTGCCGGCCTTCGCTTGGAAATGATGAATGCGGTTTTGCCTCTGCTGCGGGGAAAAGATTCCCAGAAGGTCCGCGAGGCATTAGCGCGCGCCCAGCAGATCATGAGCGCGTTTTTGCAAACGAAAGATGTGGTTTCGCACGTCGACCGTCGGGGTCTTGTCGATATGCTGAAACTTTCTGTGGAATCCGCACTGGAACCCGAATCCCTTAAAGACATTGAGATCCGTATCGGTTTCGGCGCCGGGCCTACGACGCTGCCGAATGCCCGGGTGCCGTCGTATCTTCTTCCTGCCAAGAAAACGCTTACAGACCTTCGTGGTGCCCTCCCTGATGCCCCTCCAGAGGCCCTTCCGCGCGTTGTGCCCTATTCTGCCGCGAACTTTGTTGCGGCCGTGAATACCGATGATGGAGAGGTCCGCCAGAAGGCTGCCGAAGAGAACTTTGCCTTCCTGAAGGCCTATATGCTCCGTTTTGCCCCCGAACTCGCCGCACAGTTCCATTTTGACGAAGACCGGCCGGTCAAGCCCGGCGAGCGGATCGATGTCCTTCTCGACATCTATGCCGATGCCTTGCGGAAGGCAAATAGCCTTGGCGCCGAACAGGCCGTGGAAAAAGTGAAAGGCATGGGTCAGCGTAATGGAAGTACTGAAGAGAATGCGTTGCGGTACGCGGCATCACACGCTCTCTATTCCGCCGACGACGTTGCCGGTCCTTCCGAGGCCATTCTGCAGTCCTCAGAGGCAAGACCGCGAGCAGTAGTCATGATGGGGGGAAAGGCCGAAAAAGATTTCTGGCGGGTGCGCGAAACCCTTCGCCAGAATGTTTCCATTCCTCAGGGCATCGCATATTTGCGCGATCGCATCCAGTCTCAGACAGGCGAGTTGACGTCTGAAGGTCACACGGAGCTCCTCCAGAGATTTGAAGAGTGTCAGCAACAAGATTCCTCCCCGGTTCAGCGTGTACAGCTGATTACCCGTGCGGGAGAAAAGGTGCCCGTCTACAACTCAACTCAGGGGGATTGGAGTATCGAAGACGTAACCACACGAAGCTTTGATGAGCTGGAAAAGAGCATGGATGGCCGCCTTAAGCCCGATCTGCTCGCAGTCCTGTGTGATATCGCCGGTATTCCCTTGAGTGAGGCCTATGCAGGAAGCAGCAAGAAATCGTTTGCCCCTGATGTGCGCGCGAAATTGATGGCAGCCTATGAACAATATGCAAGCTTCTGCAGAGAATTCCTTGAGAAGCGCAATTCCTGATACGGTTCCCGTCCCCTACCCCGGCTTGCTACACTAGCAGGACTTTCCCTCCTAGTCATGCCCACCCGCAAGCGCTTCACCGAGGACAGCTATCGTAAGGAGCCGTGGTTCCGTGCGCTATGTCAGGCCCTTCTCTTCTGCAAAACGGAGGACGATATCGGCAACCTTCTCCGCGATGTGGGCACGCTCAGCGAGTTGCAGGCATGGGGCGAGAGGCTCGAAGTCGCTCGGCAGCTCAGTAAAGGTCTCAGCTACCGCGAAGTTGCTCGCTTGACGGGCGCCAGCACCACCACAGTCACCCGCGTGGCAAAATTCATTGAGAATGGACCGGGCGGCTATCGCAAAGTGCTGAATGTCCATCGACATCATCGCCTGCTGACGAAGTCGGAACGGGAAAGCTCTGCGGAAGAAGTTACTGCGGCAAAGAATGCGCTAACGCAGTCGGTGCTGCAGAAATATCTGAACAAAAAATGAGATCAGGATTATAGAACTTCCGAAACGACAAAGCGCTTCATTCGCTGTTCACGAATTCTGATGGCCACCGACGGAAGCTTCAGTCTCTGATAGAGCCAAATAGCCGGCTTTACTGCGGGGCTATTCCGCTTGAACGTCCCATGGGGACGTACGCGACGCTGCCACACGCGGGCAGATGGGAGAAGGGTGTTTTCCATACGCATCTGAAGACGCGCTTGCGGACCAAAAATTACCGCGTCGTTGCTCCAGCCTCATCATGCCGGCGTGTTCCTCCATCGATTTTGAGGGCCATCAAATATTAAATGTCTTATATTAGCCAAATATAAGATGTAAATATTATCGTAGTACTACACTAGTACATCCCTTTTTTGTTTCATCATCTACCATTTCGCCGATGGAGAACGCCTCATTCATGCACCGCTGTCTCGATCTCGCCTCGCTGGGGCGCGGGAAGGTCGGCAATGGCGCACTGGTGGGGGCGGTCCTGGTCCGCAATAGCCGCATCATCGCAGAGGGCTTCCATGCCGCCTACGGCGCGCCCCATGCGGAGAGGGCACTCCTGGAGGCCTTTAGCGGGGAAGTCGCTCCTGAGGACGTTCTGTACGTCAATCTGGAGCCGTGCTGTCACCAAGGAAAGACACCTCCCTGCACCGACATTCTTCTTCAACGCGGCGTGAAGACCGTCGTCTATGGCATGCGGGATCCGGATGCGAGAGTGGCAGGGAAGGGGATCGCTCTTCTCCAGCAGCAAGCAGTGAATTGCATATTATCTACAGAAAGGGCTGTATGCGAAAAATTGAATACAGGATTTATTCAAGTTCGTCGTACATCCCGCCCCTCTATCACCCTCAAGCGAGCCCTGACGTCTGATGGTCGCACATGCAAGCACGATGGGTCTCCACTGAAGATTACGTCCCCAGAACAGGATGCCTGGTCTCACACCTTCCTTCGCGCACGTCATGATGCCATTCTCGTCGGCGTCGGTACGATTATCAGTGACAATCCATCTTTGAGTATTCGATTTGATCAAACAAATAAAATTTCTCTTGCATTAGGGCTCAATGAAGATTCTAAAAATACAAAAAATTCCTTTCAGCCCCATAGAATAATCCTTGATCCAGCAATGCGCACTCCCGAGAGCGCGAAGGTCGTATCGGATGGTGCGGCAGACCGAACAATCATCATTGTCGAGGATTTGGCGTTACGCTCTATGAGTAAAAAAAGTGAACAACTTCGGGAGAGGGGAGCGCTTCTCTTTCCTGTTCCTCTTTCGGGGCAGGGTTTCCACTGGCCTGCGTTGTGGGAGACCCTGGTCACTCCGCGTGAGGGCTTCCACGGTCTGACGTCCATTCTTGTAGAAGGAGGCGCCCGGACCTGGAAATTTTTCCGGGACGCCCGCGCGATTGATCAGGAGGTCACGCTGCTCGGCTCTTAAATACCCATCTTCTTCTTTATCTGCTGGCCCCACCGGGCAAGGACGTTGAGGATCACTTCCTTCAGAGGCAGCTTGCCGGTCTCGGCGAAGCGCTTGGCGACGCGCGCGAAGGCTTCTCCCTTCTTCCGCACCTCTTCGCAGCTGTCCGGGCGTTGATCGACCACCACGCCGAATTTGCCGCGTCCCAGGGTGCAGCGCGGCTCGTAATGGGTGCCCAGGATGCTGCCGCCGAAGTACCGGATGGAGACCGGAACGTGGCTCGTGGTGCGGCGCATGAGCGGCCAGGCGGTCTTGGGCGTTCCTCCCGTATAGAGGAGGAAGAACGGTTTGCCTTTGAAGGTTCCCAGCGACCGGGCCTGCGCATCCAGCCCAAAACTGCCCATCCGGTCGATCAGGTTCTTGAGATGCGCCGGAACGGAGAAGTTCCAGATGGGGCTCGCGAGGACCACGCCGGCCGCCCCCTGCACCGCGTCCTGAATCCGCCGGAAATCCTCCCCCTGGTCCATCCCGGGTTCGTAATGGCCGAGGTGGAAATGGTCGATGTGGAGATCCTTGAGACGGATCAGTTCGGCATCCATCCCTTCCACCCGCTTGATTCCTTCCAGGAAGCGGTCGGCGAGGAGCTTGGCGTTGCTCGGCTCGTTGGTGCCGGCGACGAGTACCAGGATCTTCATGTGCCGAGCATACCATCTTTTTTGCGGCCAGAATCGAGGACGGTTTTTGAGCGTGTTTTCATGTCCCGTTCGGGGGGTATTTCCGGCGAGTGTCATGCGGAAAACTTTCACAGGGGGTGTCGAGTCAGGTTGCTTCCCAAGAAGTGCTGCACTCGATACCTTGTGTCGTTGTCCCCCCCCGAGCCCTACATATTGTGTTTGGCCCGGGGATCCCCATTCACCGTTCCCCCCAGTTCTATGAACCCTTCTTCCTCGTCTTCCGCTGCGTCCAAATCGTCACAGAAGGGTCTGGGAGACGGAGGCGTCATCCCGCGGATGAGCAAGAAGGAAATGGGGGAGTCCCTCCGCAAAAAGGACCGCGGCGCGCTGACCATCCCGCGCGTCTTCACGATGGCCGGCAGCGATCCGCTGGAACATGTCACCTACGAAAAGCGCACGAGCCGCATCGCCAACACCGACGGCTCGGTGGTCTTCGAGATGCAGGGCGCCGAAGTCCCCGCGAGCTGGAGCCAGGTCGCCACGGATATCGTCGTCAGCAAGTACTTCCGCAAGGCGGGGGTCCCCCAGACCAACGAGAAGGGGGAGGTCCTCCGCGACGACAAAGGCAACGTGATCACCGGTCCCGAGCGCAGCGTCCGCCAGGTGGTTCGGCGGCTGGCCGGCTGCTGGCGCTTCTGGGGCGAGACGCACGGCTACTTTGAGACCAGGCAGGACGCCCAGGCCTTCGAGGACGAGCTCAGTTACATGCTCGTGCACCAGATGGCGGCCCCCAACAGCCCCCAGTGGTTCAACACCGGTCTCAACCATGCCTACGGCATCACCGGCCCCGCGCAGGGCCACTATTACTGCGACCCGAAGACCGGCGAGGTGAAGCGCAGCGAAGACGCCTACACGCACCCCCAGCCCCATGCCTGCTTCATCCAGTCCGTGGACGACGACATGGTGAACGAGGGAGGCATCATGGACCTGTGGGTCCGCGAGGCGCGCCTCTTCAAATTCGGTTCCGGCACGGGCACCAACTTCTCGCGCCTCCGTGGCGCAGGGGAGCCCCTGTCCGGCGGCGGCAAGAGCTCGGGCCTGATGAGCTTCCTGAAGATCGGCGACCGCGCCGCGGGCGCCATCAAGTCCGGCGGCACCACGCGCCGCGCGGCCAAGATGGTCTGTCTCGACCTCGATCATCCGGACATCGAGGAGTTCATCAACTGGAAGGTCAACGAGGAGAAGAAGGTCGCCGCGCTCGCCGCCGCCGGCTACGACACCGACTTCAACGGCGAGGCGTACCTCACCGTCTCCGGACAGAACTCCAACAACTCCATCCGCATCCCGCACGCGTTCTTCGAGGCTCTCGAAAAGGACAGCGACTGGAACCTCATCTGGCGCACCGAGCTCAAGAAGGCCGCCGCCGAGGGCCGCGCGCCCGTCGCCAGGAAGACGATCAAGGCCCGCGCGCTCTGGGACCAGATCAGCTACGCCGCGTGGTCCTGCGCCGATCCGGGCGTCCAGTACGACACCACCATCAACGACTGGCACACCTGCCCCGCGGACGGCCGCATCAACGCCAGCAACCCCTGCAGCGAGTACATGTTCCTCGATAACACGGCCTGCAACCTCGCCTCCATCAACCTGCTCAAGTTCTACGACGCCGAACACGGCACGTTCGAGATCGAGCGCTTCAAGCACGCCGCTCGCCTGTGGACCGTCGTCCTCGAAATCTCGGTGCTCATGGCGCAGTTCCCCAGCAGGGAAATCGCGGAACTCAGCTACACGTTCCGCACGCTCGGCCTCGGCTTCGCCAACCTGGGCGCGATGCTGATGCAGATGGGCATTCCGTACGACTCCCCCAAGGGGCGCGCGATCTGCGGCGCCATCACGGCCGTCATGACCGGCGAAAGCTACGCGACGTCCGCCGAAATGGCCTCGTTTCTCGATCCGTTCCCCGGCTTCGAGAAAAACCGCGAGCACATGCTCCGCGTCATCCGCAACCACCGCCGCGCGGCCTACAACGCCCCGGCGCGCGAGTACGAGAATCTCCACGTGCTGCCGGTGGGCATCGATCCCGACCAGTGCCCCCCCGAGCTCCTCCACGCCGCCAAGGAAACCTGGGACCGCGCGCTCGCCCGCGGCGAGAAGCACGGCTACCGCAACGCCCAGACCACCGTCATCGCGCCCACGGGCACGATCGGCCTGCTCATGGACTGCGACACCACCGGCGTCGAGCCCGACTTCGCGCTCGTCAAATTCAAGAAGCTCGCCGGCGGCGGCTATATGAAGATCGCCAACCAATCCATTGCTCCGGCTCTTCGCGCGCTCAAGTACACCGAGAGCGAGGTGCAGGACATGATGAAGTACGTCATCGGCACGCTCAGCCTGGAAGGCGCGCCGCACATCAACCGCGCCAGCCTCCGCCAGAAGGGCTTCACCGACGAGGACATCGCGAACGTCGAGAAGACGCTGCCCTCCGTGTTCGAGATCGGCTTCGCGTTCAACAAGTGGGTGCTCGGCGACAAGACCATGGAGCGGCTGGGCTTCACCAGCGAACAGACGTCCGACTTCAACTTCAGCGTCCTCAAGGCGCTCGGGTTCACGCCGGAGCAGATCGAGGAGGCCAACGTCGTCATCTGCGGCCACATGACCGTGGAGGGCGCTCCGCACATCAAGGACGAGCACCTGGCCGGCTTCGACTGCGCCAACAAGTGCGGGAAGACCGGCAAGCGGTTCATCTCCGCCGAGGGCCATATCCGCATGATGGCGGGCTCGCAGTCCTTCATCAGCGGCGCGATCAGCAAGACCATCAACCTGCCCAACGAAGCGACCATCGAGGACTGCAAGAACGCCTACCTGCTCAGCTGGAAGCTCGGGATCAAGGCAAACGCGCTGTACCGCGACGGTTCCAAGCTCAGCCAGGCGCTCAGCAACAAGTCCGACGCCAAGAAGACCAAGGACGCGGCAAAGACCGCCGAGCCCGAGGTCAAAATCGTCGAGAAGATCGTCCTCAAGGAGGTGCCGCGCCGCCGCAAGCTCCCCGACGAGCGCCTGGCGATCGCCCACAAGTTCAGCATCGCCGGCCACGAGGGCTACATCCACGTGGGCATGTACGAGGACGGCGCCCCCGGCGAGATCTTCATCAAGATGAGCAAGGAAGGGTCCACGCTCTCCGGCGTCATGGACACGCTGGCCATCAGCCTCTCCATGAACTTCCAGTACGGCGTGCCGCTCGAGAGCCTCTGCGAGAAGCTCGTGGGCGCCCGGTTCGAGCCCATGGGCATGACGGCCAACAAGGAGATCCCCATCGTCCGTTCCGTGATGGACTACCTCGGACGCTGGCTGGCGCTCAAGTTCCTCACCAAGGACAGGGCCAAGAAGTTCCACAACGGCGAGCTGGTCGACAAGGCGTACTCCGTCGGCAGCAAGAGCAAGGAGGCATTCGCCATGCGCCTTCCCGTGGTGGACGAGGGATCGCCTGTTCCGATGGATCTCTCCAGCGCGGTCGAAGAGAAGACGCACCGCGAGATCGATCAGGCGGTCACGGCCGTCGAATCCGGATCCGACAAGATCAGCAACGCCAAGCTGCAGGGCTACACGGGATCCATGTGCGGCGGTTGCGGGAGTTTCAAGCTCAAGCGGAATGGGAGCTGTGAAGTGTGTTTGGACTGTGGGGCGACGAGCGGGTGTTCCTGAACTCCGGAAGGAAAACGAGGCAAACGAAGTAAACGAGGCAATCGACGATCCTCGTTTTCTTCGTTTCCGTCGTTTGCTTCGTTTGCCTATACTCGCGCTATGGAAGGCTCCTGGCTCGACAACATTCCCACGAATGAACGGCGGAAGCTGAAGAAGATGATGAGCCCCGAGGCCTACGAGCGTCTTCGTGACAAGGTCAAAGGCCCGGAGGATCTGGAGAAAGAGCTCAAGCGCGGCGAGCAGCTGGCCGAGCTGAGCTTCGAGCTGCAGACCGACGAGAGGCTCCGCGAACAGCTCAGGTCCGCGTGCGAGAAGGACGTCCGGGAGCAGGGGATCGAGGCCGTGATGGACGCGGCGCATCTCTCGCCCGACGCCAAAAAGGCTCTGGAACAGGGCAGATTCATGCTCGCGGTCTCGAGCCACCCCGCCACGCACGACGATCAGCTGGTGGCGGTGCCGGAGGGCAACGTGCAGGAGAAGATTCCGCTCAAGCCTGCCTTCAGCGATCGCTACGTGGCGACGTTCCTGCAGAGCGCATCACCCGGCACGGCGCTGCAGGCGCTATCCCAAAAGAGCAGGCAGCGGAAGGGATGAATTGTAGGATGCATGGTTCGAGGCGCTGCGGCCCACCTCACCATGACACCAAAACACGCTTACCGTGTCATGGTGAGGTGCCCGGGGTTCGAAACCGGGCCTCGAACCATGGTATTACTGCAGGAAGAACAACAAACAAGCCGCAGCCGCGGCGGACGTATCGACATCGGCGCTCACGGTTCCCAGGATTTCTTTTCCTTTGCCGTAGCATTCGCCGTTGGGACCCAGGCTTCCGAGCGCGTTGTCGGCATCGTCGCTGATCACCACGTTGCCGTTCTCTTTGACGATGTTGCCCACGTTCTTGCCCGATTCGTCGCGGATGACGGTGCCGCGGACTTTGCCCCGCACTTCGTCGCGCGAATTGAGGATGATCGCGGTGGTGCCCTCCATCTTCACGCTGCCGATCACCTTGTTGTTGCTGTTACGGATTTCAAACGGGTTCGGACCTCCGCAGGCGGTGAGGAGTGTCAAGCCGAGAGAGAGGAGCAGAAGGCGGCGCATGGGATACGGAAAGAGGAGCTGCATGCCGAAAGCATGCGTTGCACGGATCGTAATTGACGTTGAGGGCGTTGGGAAGGGAAACCTCGGCGAATTACGAATTATGAATTATGAATACTTTCTAGACGGAATTCGTAATTCGTAATTCATGATTCGTTTCATTGATTCATCACTGTCTCCCACTGATCGTCGGGGGCCAATTTATTGGGGATGGTTTTCCCGCATCGCTCACACTCATGAATAACCATCCAGCCCTTCTTGCCGCTCTGATCAAGTCGCACGGGTGTCATCAATCCTTGGCACAGCGACGCGCGGTCGCCAGGACCTTCGTCATCCACATGGCGGCTCCACAGGCACAGCGGGCAGTGATTGCGGTACGTGCCGCCCTCCAGGGGTTTTACGGACGCCTGGCAATGGCCGCAGGTGAAGGCCTCTTCGCGGGCGATGAAGGTCATGGGTAAACGAGGGAAACAAAGCAAACGACGCAATCGAGGATCCTCGTTTTCCTCGTTTGCGTCGTTTGCCTTTTCATACGTTGAACCGGAAGTGCATCACGTCGCCGTCCTTCACCACGTACGTCTTTCCTTCTTGCCGCATCTTCCCCGCCTCTTTGGCTTTGGCTTCGGATCCATACTGAACAAAATCGTTGTACGCGATTGTCTCGGCGCAGATGAAGCCCTTCTCGAAGTCGGTGTGGATGACGCCCGCGGCCTGCGGCGCCGTCCAGCCCGTGTGGATGGTCCAGGCGCGCACTTCTTCCACGCCCGCGGTGAAGTACGTGCTGTATCCCAGGCGGTGGTACGCGGCGCGGATGAGGCGGTCCAATCCGGACGACTCCACGCCGAGGTCCTTCAGGAAGGTCTTCGCCTCGTCCGGGGTCAGATCCTGGAGATCCTCTTCGATCTTCGCCGAAATGATGACGAGTTCCGCGTCGGCATCGAGCAGCAGCTGCTTGCGCGCCTCCTCCACCGTCAGCGACGTCATCTGCTCTTCCGATGCGTTCACCGCGAAGATCACGGGCTTGAGGGTCATCAGCTGCATCTGGTCCGCAAGGGGGCGTTCGTCTTTATCAAAGTCGATGGAGGACGCGGGCTTGCCCTGCTCGAGCACCGCTTTGATCTTCTCCGCGACGGCGAGTTCCACTTTCGCGTCCTTGTTGCCCGTCCGGGCGCCGCCCTGCACGCGCTCGATGCGCTTCTTGATCGTCTCCAGGTCGGCCAGCGCCAGCTCGGTATCGATCGTCTCGCGGTCGCGCTTGGGATCCACGGAGCCCTCCACGTGGATCACGTCGCCCGGGAAGATCCGCACCACGTGGCAGATGGCGTCGACTTCGCGGATGTGGCTCAGGAATTTGTTGCCCAGGCCTTCGCCAGCGCTCGCGCCCTTCACGAGGCCGGCGATGTCGACGAATTCGACCGCGGCGGGGATGACCTTCTTCGGCTTGATGAGATCCGCGAGGACGGCCAGGCGGGCATCGGGCACTTCGACGATGCCGACGTTGGGGTCGATCGTGCAGAAGGGATAATTGGCCGCCTGGGCGCCTTTACTGCGCGTCAGTGCGTTAAACAGGGTGGATTTGCCGACGTTCGGGAGTCCGACGATGCCGATTTTGAGTGCCATACGCGGCCTATCATAGAGGGTGGGAGGGGTGCCTGGATATGGCATTTCTGAGGCTCCAACGGGGCGTATTTGGCTAGAATGAGCCTAGAGGAATGATATTGACAAAAATGCATTTTATTCTTAAAATACCAACCCTTCATGCGGACCCGACTCTTCAGCGCCGGCCTGCTCCTTTCGCTTCTCTGCACGGTTTTTCCGATCCAGGCGGTTCATGCGCAGGAGTCCCAGCCGCCTGCCGTGTATGCCGACGCGTACCGGTATCTGGCTACCGGCGGACTGATCCCGTCCGCGGAACCGACCGACGCCAACGACATGATCACCCGCGCCGAAGCGCTCCGCGTGCTCCTCGATTCGCAGGAGCGCACGTGGAAGCGCGTCACGTGGTACCGCGATCACCGCTCCTCGCTGCCGCTCTATACCGACGTTCCCCGGACCAACTGGCTGTCGCCGTACGCCGAGGCGGCGTTTGAGGGCGCGATTTCCACGGGCTTTCCCGACCGCACGCTGCGCCCGCAGGGCACCGTTCCCGCCGAAGAAGCCGTGGTCATGGTGATGCGCGCGTACCGCAAGCCCGGCGAGCCCGCCGCGCAGGACCGCGAGTGGTTTGCTCCGCTGATCCGCGCCGCCATCCGCCTCAACGTCATCGCCCGCCCGCATGCGATGGCTGTCGGCGAGCCCGTCACCCGCGGCCAGTTCTACGACATGCTCTACCGCGCGGCGATCGTCACCCGCGACAATCTTGCCTCCTTCCCGAACCCCCAGCCGGTCGCGGAGGCTCCCGCTCCGGAGCCGGGTTCCGCCGTTTCCGCCGGCGGTGCGGTCGCCCAGCAGCAGGTCTACGAGCCCGCCACGCAGGACACCGCTCCCGTGATTGTCGCCCGCCCGACCAGCAATCCCGACGAGATCCAGCAGTTCGCCTCCAATGCCAACTTCGCCGTCAGCATCCCGTCGCTCGGCATCCAGAACCTGCTCGTGACACACCCCGAGGACTCCATGAGCAGCCAGGGGCTCCTCGCGCCGCTCAGCCAGGGCGTCGGTCATCTGTTCAGTTATCCCGGCCGCGGCGGCAAGGTGATGATCTACGGCCATAGCAGCGGCTACTCGTGGGACGTCTCCAAGTTCACGAAGATCTTCCGCCAGGTGAACAAGCTCAAGACCGGCGACCGCGTGTACGTCACGTACAACGGCCAGCTGTATGCCTACTCCGTCACGGGCCAGGAGACCATCGCCCCCAACGACGCCAGCCCGTTCCGCGGCGAAGGCGAAGAGCTCATCCTCTACACGTGCTGGCCGCCGAACTCGACGAAGCAGCGTCTCATCGTCCGGGCTGTCCCGGTGGAGACGGTGGCGTTCCGTTAATCATCTCATGCGTCCCCCCGAGCTTCCCTCATCGGATGGTGCTCCGGAGAAACCGGGGCCTCTTTCGGCAGCGTGGCGCACGGACCGGTCGACGGAGGATGTCGTTCACGCCGAAGCTGCCAGTGAGGAACAGGATCGTCAGATGACGAAGCTGTGGATGGATGTTCTCGGTCAGCACCCGCATCTTTCCATCGTGGATCTTGTCCGCATCCCCCGCAACGAGGCCTCGGTATTTTCTCCGGGCAACTTCAATCGTCCGGAAAAAGGCAAACGTGACCGCGCTCAGGTGACGTACGGCACCGGCAACGACGAATATTTTTCCAATCTCAAGCGTACGCGTGAGGTCTCTGCGCGCCTTGTGGCTGAGCTTCTGGAGATTCCCTATGAATCTCTTACACCCAATCATCTGCGCTTGTTCATCTTCCTCCACGAATGCGGGCATGCGGACGATTTCGTCCTCCGGTATTTGCAAGCACCCGATGGCAGCCTTCGTGATCCTTTTGAAGCGACAAACGAATGGGAATGGGAAGGGTCTGAAGAAATGCGACAATTGCCCATTCCCAATCTCTTGCCGGGAGAGCTCCGGATGTACGCCGGCTTTGTTCCCCTGCCCGATCTTGTGCGTGGCCTGAACATTCCTCCCGATGTGCAGAGGCTCATCGACGCAGGGGAAAAGGAAAAGGTACTGGAGTTGCAGGAGCGCGCGTACAAGAACACGCGCATGGAACGTGCAGCGGATACGTTCGCCGCGGAGTTCATGAAAAAAAATTCCCTGATCTGATCATGCGCCGCCTCGCCCATGAATCCCAGTCGTCCTACATCCGTTCCGTCCGTCGTGCCGAACGCACAACCGACGAGGAGGGGATCCCCTTAATCACCTACCTGCGGGAAGACCTGCGCAGAACCCTCGGATCGCAGCAGGATGCGTATTGCCACATCGATACGCCCGAGTCCTTTTGCGGCGGCATCGCGCAGACGAACAGCCGGGAACTCAGTGATCAGGCGCAGCATGTCCTGCAGGAGCTGTTCCTGGAATCCCGGCACCGGACTCGAATGCTCTTCCTCGGCGCCGGCTGCGGCTTGGAATGCGCGCAGGCCAGGAACATCCTCCCGGATGTCCATATCGAAACGCGCGCTTTTTCTCCCATTGATCCGTTCCATTCTCCGTTGCTGCCGTATCACGAATTGAAAGCGCAGGCAGATATGCTGGCCCGCGATCGATCATGGCGGCGGTCTTCCGACGACGACGCCCTGGCGGACGAGCTTGCGAACGTCCGGGAAGTCTATCCGCCCTCGTTGCTGATGGACGTCGATGCGCGGCTCCCGCAGCCTGTCTTTTTTCAGGAAACGGAAAATCCCCTCGTGGACCGTCAGACCATCGGTCCTTTCACGAAGGATTCGACGGTCGATGAAAAGGACGTCATATATGATTCGTGCGGTCCTTTGCAGAAGATGAATAAGTACGATTTCTACGAGTCCGTGCGCCGGTTGCAGTTCCGTTTCCGTCCTGGCGCAGCCATCATCATCGATTGCGTGCCGGAAATATGCGGCAAGGATTTGCAGGACTGCCACGATCTCCGGGAGAATCTGGTGCGAGGAAACGGCGCGGCTGTCCACCCCGGATTCAAAACAGTCCTCATCGCAGGAATGCAGCAGGTGCGACGCCTGCGCAAAGACTGGTCAAAACGCTTCGGGACGGATTGGCAGTTCGTAGGGTAGGAATTACGCCCCAATGCGCCGGATGATCTCCCTGTCGACAAATTCCTTCGCGCGTCCGTACTTCAGACGGCTTAGCTGCTTGAAGGCCTCGCCGGCCTGCTTGTCGGGCACGTAGGATTTGTCGAGCCAGTGGCGGGGCACTTCGATCGAGAACGGGCGCGACGGCTGTCCGTCGATGCAGAGCTTCATGCCGCCCTTGAAGGCGTCCATGTTCACAAGGTCCTGCTCGCTGAAGACCGGCGCCATTTCCTTGGCGGCGACTTCGGCGTCCTGGGGGCCGATCTTGTAGAACATCATCGAACCGACGTTGCCGAAAATGGCGCCCTTCAGGCTCACGGCGCCGCTCAGCTTGCTGTCCTTCTCCAGCTGGTCGATGTACTGGTGGGCGAGGATGAGGCCGAGCCGGTATTTGCGGGCCTCGGACAGGATGGATTCGATGGAAGGCGTCACGAAGTTCTGGAATTCGTCGATGTACAGGAAGAAGTCGCGGCGCGCCTCCTTCGATTCGCGCTGCCGGCGCATGGCGGCGACCTGGATCTTGTTCACGACCATCAAGCCCAGCAGGGTCGAGTTGATGTCGCCGATGAGACCCTTGGAGAGGTTCATCAGCAGGATCTTCCCGGTGTTCATCACCTGCGACATGTCGAAGGCGCTCTTGGTCTGGCCGACGATGTTGCGGATGAGCGTGTTGGTGGTGAACTGGCCGAACTTCGCGGCGAAGTAGGGGATCATTTCCTGCTTCTCGCGCTGGCCCGTGCTCGCCATCTGCTTCTCCCAGAAGGAGCGGACGATGGGGTTCTTCACCTTCGACACCTTGTACTTGCCCCATTCGTCATCCGTGAAGAGACGCACGAGATCGGTGATCGCGCCGCCCTCCTCCTCGTCTTCCATGAGCGTGAGGCAACCGTTGCGGAAGTAGTCCTGGATGCGGGGGCCGAAGATCTCCTCGCCGAACATTTTCACCATCATGTTCATGGCGTCGAGCGCGATGAGGTCGCGCTCCTCGGGTGTCTTGCCTTCGAGCAGGTTGAGGCCCATCGGGCGCTCGGTATCGGCGGGGTTGAAGTAGATGACGTCGTCGGCGCGGGAGCGGGGGATGTACGGCAGCACGTCCTCGATCAGCGAGCCGTGCGGGTCGATGATCGCGAGGCCGCGCCCGGCGTGGAAGTCCTGGCGCGCCATGTTGACGATGAAGGACGATTTACCGGTACCCGTCTGTCCGATGATGTAGAAGTGCCGGAAACGGTCGTCGTTCTTGATATAGACTTTCTTCTTCTCGCCGCGGAACACGTTGTTGCCCAGATAGAGGCCGTCGTCCGGAATGTTTTTGGGGGCGGGTGCGACTTTGAAGTTCTGCCACTTGATCGTCTCCATCTTGTTGTACTTGATGCTCGGGAAGTGGAAGAAACTCGTGAGCTCGGCCGTGCCCAGGAGAATCTTGTGGAACCGCATCGCCTGCATCGCCGACCGGTACGGGGACCGGCGGATGAAGGACGCGACGATACCCTGCTGATTGATCAGATGCGGGCGGTGGAACGAGTTGCCCTGGATGCTGCCGAACTGGCTGAACGCGGCGACGATGCCGTCGAGCAGGTGATGCGCCTGCGTCGGGTTCTGCGCGGACGTCACCAGGCGCAGCGTGCACGTGAAGCCGGGATTCGCCGCCTTCTCGTCGAGGGACTTGCTGTACTCCTCGGTCATCTGCGAGACGCGCTCGCCGGACGCCTGCTCCTCCTTGAGATCCAGCGGGGTATCGGAACCCGTGAACATGTCGAAGACCGCGCTGATCCACGTGAGCGGGTTCCACCACGCGCGGCCGCGGCTCTTTTTGGGATTGATGAGCCGCTTGGAGGCTTCCTGCATTTTGCGCTGCCAGCCCTGTTTGACCGGCCGCAGCACGAACTGGACGGCCGCGCCCTCGTCGTTTTTGAGCTTCGAAAAGGCGTTCGTGATCGTGTTGAGCGGATCGCTCTTGAGCTGCTGGTAGGTTTTGAACGAGGAGGTCCAGTGGTGGGAGGGGACGAGCAGGGTCGCCGCCGTCACGGATTTCTCGGTGAAGATGTCGTAATCCTCAACCTCATCGATGATGGCGTCGGGATAGAACGACGTGATCTGCTTCTCCAGCAGGTGCGCGATGGAACGGGGGCAGACGACGAAAAAGAGGATTTCGCCCGCAAGCGCGGCGTATTCCACCGACAGGAAAGGCTGCCCCCTGATCAGACGGTCGGCCTTCGGGTTGTAGATGGCGTGCAGCGACTGGAAGAGGTGATCCATGATGCCGAGCACCTCGCGGAAATCCTTTCCCGACGAAAACTGTTCGGACTCGGTTTCCTTGTCCTCCTTGCTTTCCTTCTTCGGCATCAGAATCTGGAGGAACACCAGGTCGCGTTCGCGTCTGCGGTCCTCCCGGTACCGGAGCGCGGCCAGCGCGGCAAAGACGGCTCCGGCGAGGAGCGCGAGTATGCCGACGGCCTGGAGAAACGGGAGCATAAGATGGGTTGGCGTCCGGATGCCAGAGTATCCTAGCATTATAGCATGTTCAGCGTCCTTTCTCTACACATGGCGGGACCCCTTGCGGGGCTGGGATGGGATGTGTTGCTGTTGCTCGTTGCGGCGTTTTGCGTGCTCACCTGCTTTCTGCTGTATCCCTACGTGAACATCCGCGCTTTCCTCAATCGCCGCGCGCTGCGGTCCACGTTCCGGGGAGGCATGCAGTACGTCTTCGGGAAACGCGGGCAGCGTCGGGTACACGGCTGGCGGCTGTTCTACCGGCTGCGTGTCGAGGTGATGCTGCGGAGCATTCCCTCCATCGCGGGCCTAGGCGCGCTTCCCGCTGCGCGGCTGTGGATCGACCGCGAGGCGTTTCCGCGCATTAAAAAACTCATCCGGCGCGCGCGCCACACGGTGGTGATCCAGATGTTCATCTGGAAGGATGACGCGCTGGGCCGCGAGATGGCGGAGGTGATCACCGAGGTGGCCGACCGCGGCGTCAGCGTGGTGGTGAGCAAAGAGGCGGTGGGGGACGTGTTCGAACTGCACAAGGATTTCATCGGCACGAAACGCGAGGACGATCCCGTGTGGAAGCGGTTCTGGAGCCACCCCAACATCCGCGTGCACTACGAGACGCACAACGACCATGCCAAGGTGTACATCATCGATGACCGGATTTTCCTGCTCACGGGCATGAACATCGCGCAGGAATACCACGACCAGTGGCACGACTATCTGGTGGAGCTCCACGGCCGCCCGTTCGTCGAGCACTACCTGTCCGACGGGGAGCTTCCGGGCGAGACGGCGGAAGCCCGTCTTGTCATGAACACCGGGCATCACAAGGACATCCGTCCGGCCGTCACCGCCCTGCTGGAGTCGGCGCGCCGGTCGATTGTCGTCGAGCATTGCTACTTCTCGGATCCCGCCATTCTGGAGCTCCTGATCCGCCGCAGCCGGGAGGGCGTCCGTCTCGTGATCATCCTCTCCAAACAGAAGGATTTTCATCATTACGCCAACATGCAGTCCATTTCGGAACTTCTCACGAAAGGGATCGCCAAGCGGATTTCGGTCTTCATGTACCCCCGCGTGATGCACGCGAAAATCCTCCTCGTGGACCGCGAGCGCGCCTTCATCGGCTCCGCCAACCTGATGACGTCCTCCCTGGACGAGATGGGGGAGGTGAACGTGCTCCTCGACGGCCGCTCGTACGGCGCCATCCGCAAGCTGCGCGAGTCCCTGCGCGACGACATTCTCATCAGCACCCCGCTCTCGCGCCCCCCGCGGTTCCGGTGGCTGTGGCGGTGGCTGACGTGGCTGAAGCTGTAACTCACAATTCACAAAAAACAACTCACAAGCTTGTGAGTTGGAAACTGTGGGTTGGGAGTTAGATTTTTAGAAGCCTCTTCACCATCTCCACCAGCGTCCGCATCGTCATGTCCTTCTTCACGAAGTAATCGTCGGCGCCCAGCTCGAGGGCGCGCAGCTTGAACTCGGCCTGGTCGAAGTTGGTGAGCATGATCACGCGGAACGGACGCTTCTCCTTGGGGAACTGGCTGAGCACCTGGAACCCGTCGACCTTCGGCATGTGGATGTCGAGCAGAAGAAGCCCGGGGGCCTGCTCGTTGAGCATTCGCAGAATCTCCTCCCCGTCGGAAGCGCACCGGACGGTGAATCCCTCAATCGAAAACTTCTTCTCGTAGAGGTTCCGCAGGACGGGGTCATCTTCACCGATGAGGATGTTGGGTTTGTCCATAAAACACATTATATACTATTTTAAAATGAATGTACATATGCCTTCTGGCCGTCCAGCAGCCATTTGCGGGGACATCGGCATGCCCTCGCCTCCCGGAAGAAGGCAGTTCCGTCGACGGGCCATTTCTGCTATACTATGAAGATTTCATGAACAAACCCGCACACCGGACTTCGTTGCTGGCCGTGATCGCTCTGACGCTCTTCCTGGGTGCGGCGCTGCTGTTTAAGATCACCATCGTCGCGGCCGTCGACTGCGTCGGCAAACCGTACGGCTATCCGGGATGTCCGATCCGCGAGACTTCGTCTTCGTCGACGGTCGCCCCCACCGACGGCTCCTTCTGCGGGAACGCGATTCTCGAGAACCAGGAGGAATGCGACAAGGGCCGGTTCAACGGCAAGACCGACTGCAGCATGGATTGCAAGCGGCTCTTTTGCGGCGACAGCATCGTCAGCCGCGACATCGGCGAGGAATGCGAACCTCAGACCGAGGAGGTGTACGTCCAGGACCAGAACGGCAACCTGACGACCGAAATCCAGTTCACCGGCAACGCCGAATGCGGATGGTACTGCCAGGCGCCCGTCTGCAACGACAGCGGCGTCTGCACCGGAGGCTGCCGCCAGAAGTACATCGGCGAATGCTCCGCAAGCGGGTCCACCCTCCCGTCGTCCGCCGCCGCTACCGCTTCGTCCGACGCGTCCTCGTCCATCGCTTCTGATTCCACCGCTTCAACATCCACCGCGTCCGCATCCGGAGCGTCCTCCGCGGCAGCGGTCCCCTCGTGCGGCAACGGCGCCGTGGAAACCGGCGAGGAATGCGACGACGGCAACCGCAATCCGCTCGATGAATGCGGCAACGACTGCAGGCCTCCCCGCTGCGGGGACGGCATCGTGCACAAGGAGGAGGAATGCGATGACGGCAATACGGACGCCGCCGACAGCTGCACCAACGACTGCAGGCTTCCCCGCTGCGGCGACGGCGTGATCCAGCGGACCGAGCAGTGCGATGACGCCGGCAAAAACTCGGATACAGAAGGCGACGCCTGCCGCACGAACTGCACCACGCATCGCTGCGGCGACGGCACCGCGGACAGCGATGAGGAATGCGACGCGGGACGGGCGAATTCCGACAGCGACCGCGACGCATGCCGGATGGACTGCGTGTTGGCCTTCTGCGGGGACGGCGTCATCGACTCGAACGAGCAGTGCGACGACGCCAACGATTCCGACACGGACCAGTGCACCAACGCCTGCAAGAGGGCGACCTGCGGCGACGGCGCCGTGCAGACCGGAGAGGAATGCGACTGGGGTTCGCGCAATTCCGATGTCGACCCCAACGCCTGCCGCTCGGCATGCCATCTGCCCCGCTGCGGCGATCATGTCGCGGATACCGGCGAGCAGTGCGACAGCACCCCCGGCTGCACCCCCGACTGCAAAATGGCGATGGCCGTCGCGCCCCAGCCCGCGATTCTGCCCACCATCCAGTCCTCCAGCCGCTCGTCCGTCGTCCGGCCCGAGCCGTCCGTGGCGCGCCCGTCCCCGCGGCCCGTCCGTCCCGCGGCCCCCGCACCGCGTATCGTGATCGCCCCGCAGAAGGACTCCAGCCCGCTTCTTCCCATCGCGCTGGGCGTCCTCGCCCTTGCCGCCTGCATCACGGGCTTCGTCCTGCGCAACCGACTGCGCCGCATCTTCGGCAAGCGCATCGCGCGCTCCATCGACGACATCCCGCTCGATCAGATCGAGATGCCGTGGCATAAGTGGTGAGGCGGAAGGAACACCAGGAACGCAAAGAACACAAGGAGTCCATTCTTCATGGCGCTCTTCGTGTTCCTTGTGTTCCTCGAGTTCCTTTAGATCGCGATCCGCTGATACGACTCCACTTTGGCGCCGCCGAGGTAGGTCTCGACCGTCACGGCGCTGTCCTTCACGAACGGCTGCTTGAGCAACGCGTTCTCGTCCCGGAACTTGCGCTCCTTGCCGAGCATGATCTTCTCGAGGATTTCCGGAGGCTTCTTTTCGTTCTTCATCTGCTCCTTCCAGATTTCCTTCTCCTTCGCGATCGCTTCGGGGGGCGTGTCCTCCGGGTGCACGTAGAGGGGGTTCATGGCCGCGGCGTGCATGGCGACGTCGCGCGCTTTGGACGCGTCGCCGGATGAGAGGCCGATGATCACGCCGATCTTGCGGTTGCTGTGGACGTACGTGCCCACGACGGGGGCGCTCACCTCCAGCGTCTCGCCGACCGAGATGTTCTCGCCGAGCTTCTGCACCGCCTCCGGCAGCTTGCTGTCCGCGAAGGCCTTGGCTTTGGCCGCGCCGTCCTTCACGAGGCTGGCGGCAAGCTCCTGACCCAGCGAGACGAACGCGTCGCTGCGGCCCACGAAGTCGGTTTCACACTTGAGCACGATGATGGCGGCCTTGCCGGGCGTCTCGGCGATGAAGATGCCTCCTTCGGTCTGGTCGCGGTCGGCCTTCTTGACCGCCTGCGCGAGTCCGCGCTTGCGGAGGATTTCAATCGCCTTTTCCTCGTCGCCCTGGGCTTCCTCGAGCGCCTGCTTGACGGCGACGATGCCCACGCCCGTGCGGGCGCGGAGTTTCTGGACGTCGGCTGCGGAGATGGTGGTCATAATCGGAGGGAGAAGGGAAATAAGAACTGCGGACGGCTTAGCGCATGCCGCCGGTCTTGGTGCTGGGGACGTTCGCGACGATCTCATCGTCGTCCGCATCAGCGGCTTTCTTGGGCGAGGCTTCCTGCAGCTCGTTCTCGACGGTCGAGAGGATGAGCGAGAGGGATTTGACGGCGTCGTCGTTGCCCGGGACGAACGCGGTGAAGAGATCCGGATCGGCGTTGGAGTCGCAGATGCCGAAGAGGGGGATCTTGAGCTTGGCGGCCTCGAGCACGGCCACGCGGTCGCGGATGGCGTCGACGATGAAGACGGCGTCGGGAAGACCGGTCATTTTCGAGACACCGGCGAGAGCGATGTCGAGCTTGGCCAGCTTCTTGCGGAGGCTGGTCTGCTCCTTCTTGGTGTACTTCTCCACCTCGCCCGTCTTGAAGGACGCCTGGAGGTCCAGGTAGTACTTGAGGCGGCGCTTGATCGTCATCCAGTTGGTGAGCAGGCCCGGGATCCACTTTTTGGTGACCATCGGCTGGCCGAGCTTGCGGGCCATGCTCTCGAGCATCGGGATCGAGTGCTGCTTGGTGGAGACGAAGAGGATCGTCTTGCCCTCCGTGTGCATTTTCTTCATGTGGTCGCAGACCTTCTCGAGGCCCTTGCGGGTCATCGTCAGGTCGAAGACGTGGATGCCGCGGCGCACGCCGTAGAGGTAGGGCGCCATTTTCGGGTTCCACTTTTCTTTGCGGTGGCCGAAGTGGCAGGCGGCGGCGAGGAGTTCTTTCTCGGAGGGGATCATGACGTACGGGTGAAGAGAAATAAGAGTGAAGAAAAAGAATGCAGGGCGGTCCGGTGATGAAAATCCTTGGAGATCCTGACCGCAGCATTTCCAGGCGGTTCAGGGACCGACGTCGTCTCGTCTTGTGCGGAGGATGTCCCCGGAGGGACCAGGACCGCAACGATCAGTCGGAAGTGCGGGTTTTATACAGGAGAACTGCGCAGAAGTACAATACAGACGCAAATGGACAAAAATAAAGAAATATGTTATTAATATATAGATTGTGGAGCAGCGATGAATCCATCGCCCGCAGTCATTGCTGCTCATTTCCATCACCCACCTTTTTTTGGAGAGTTTCCATGCTTCGGGTCGACTTGGCGCTGCTGTGCGCCCTGGCTTTCGTGGCGGCGGGGCCTTCCCCGTTGGCCGCTCAAGAAAAAATGTGCGACGTCGTCGCACTCGAGGACGGGCAGTTGTTTCCCGTACTCGTCCGGGTCAACCAGGGCAAGGATGCCGTGAACATCCAGTTCAGTGGCAACAGCGAAAAGGGGAAGCCCAGTCTTCTCCTTCAGCTCAAGGCAGGCGTCCATATTGTCCAGACGGTGCATTATCGGCTCGGGTTTCCGCAGCCGGTGATCTACCGTACGGAGAATTTCGAGGGCAAGAGGCTCTGGGAATCTGAAGCCACCGTGGACCCACGACGAATCGAACTTAAGGAAGGGCAAAAACTCGTTGTACTCGTGCGTCGCTCGATGGAATCGTACAACGCAAAGTTTTTCACCCTTCGTGGCGTTCATTGTGCATTGGTCTTCCCGCGTCCCTACTGGTATCAGGATGCTGGGCCTGGACAGTTCAAAGGCACGGAAGCCTTTCCGAACTCCCTCTTCTTTCTGGTCTCCAAGGCCTGGGGACCGAAGAAAGTGTTCGGCGAACTTGCTGACGAAGTCGTCAGTAAGTTTGATGCCAATCCGCAGCCACTTCCGTTGGGAGATTACAGGCGGCATCACGTGAGCTGCCTGATCAGTCTCGATTCCAGCGGCAGTCTTCCGGAAGCTCTCACCAAGCTTCCGCGAAAGCAGCTTAAGGACGAGTTGCAGGCTGCGCTTCTGGCAGCCTTTGAGGCCATGAAGGCCGAGAAGTGCTACCGGCCGTTCCCCGCCGCGGATGTCGCGGCGCTGAAACGGGCAGGGTTCCTCCCCGCCGACACGCCTGACGGCGACCGTATCATCACGTTCGCCGAAGGGCTGAAACTGGCTGAGCCGGCGCTGGTGCGCTGGCTCAACGAAAAGAAGGAGGGCAAGAAATGAGCAGAGGGGTCGGCAGGATGCCGGCCCCTTTTTTACTGCTCGTTATTTCCTCTGCTGCTGCTGGCCCTTTTCCTGTTTTTCGTATGCCGTGAGCACTGCATCGATGGTCGCAACCCGAATGTCGCCATTGATGCCGTCGGCGGGGATCGCCGCGCCGTGCGGAAGGAAGAACCCCGCCTTGCGGCCTTTTTCCGCGGCCTCTTTTTGCACGGCGTGCAGATGCCCGGTGCCCACGAATATCGGCTGCGTCTCGGTGGCGAAGGACGCGTTTCGCTGTCGCGCCTCCGGTCCGTCGTAATCGTCGCGATGCCAGTCGTTCCAGCGTTTCAGCTCCGCGGGATCGAACTCTTCGCCGCCGATCAGAATCGCCGTCCCGCCGTTGCGGTTCCTGACGAATTCGATATTGAAGCTGTCACCCTTTTTCGCCGTCCGCGTGCGGTTCATGAACCGTTGCACGTACGAGTCCAGCTTCTGCTTTTCCGGCAGGCGGTCGCGGGACTTGTTCAGGATGGCCGGAGGCTCAATGCCCACCCAGGTCCCCGGGGGGGATGCGTGGTTCAAAATATCCGCGATGTCCAGCCGTTGTCCCGCCAGCTGCCGTGCGACGGGGGGATTGAGGCCGAGTTTTTTATCGAGAATATTCCACGGCATCGGTTTGTCATTCACCTCCAATTGCTGGTGAGGCAGCGTTTTTCCCTTTTCTTCTCCTTCCATGCCCAGGACAGGGAAGCCCGCACTCCGCAGATGTTTGCCCGCAAGCACGCTTCGACGCATCACATCCGGGTGCCAGGTGGAACTGTCGCCGTGCAGAAGTGCGACGGTCATGGACGGGGGCAAGGTCTCGTCACGTTTTCCCAGGGGCTCCTTCCAGTAGACCTTTCCGAGACCCATCCGCTCGAGTTCCATGAACACTTCCTCCATCTGCGCGTGCGTGAGCGGTCCTTTGGGCTCCACGGCGCCTTCGATCTTCCGGTAGATCGCGGAAATACCGTCGTCCGCGTCCTTCTGTGCGCCCTTTCCTTTCCCGTTGTCCGTGCCGTTGCGCGCCACGAGGGCCGCGATACCGGTGAACGTCAGGCCCGCGAGCATCAGGAAGAAGATGAACCTCGCTTTTTTCGTTGCCGGCGCGACGGCCTCCGGTGTGTTTCTGCCGGCAGCATGTTCGGGCACGCGGGGCGTCGTCTTGTTTTTCCCCCGCAGCTTGTCCGGGCTTCGTGACATGGTGAAATTGTGTATTCTCCGCGAAGATTGTCAACAATTATTGTTGCGACTGCGGAAGGAGCTCAGCGCCTGCTCAGTTCTGCCAGGAGTTTCTCCACAGAGAGGCGTTCCTGCTTGAGGCTGTCGCGGTCCCGGATGGTGACGGTGTCCTTCTCGCCCTGCGCGGCATCCTCGCCGATGGTGCCGAAGTCGACGGTGATGCACTTGGGCGTGCCGATTTCGTCCTGCCGGCGGTAGCGCTTGCCGATGGAACCCGTGACGTCGAAGTCGACGCGGAGATTCGTTTCGTGAGTAATTTTTTTGTACAACTCTTGGGCCTTCTCGACGAGGTTTTCCTTCTTGCTGAGCGGAAGAATGGCGACCTGCACGGGCGCGACGCGGGGGTGCAGATGGAGCACGGTGCGCGTGTCGTTCTCGAGCTTCTGTTCCTCATACGCCTCCAGCATCGTCATCAGCATCAGGCGCGAGAGGCCGAAGGTCGGTTCGATCACGTGCGGGATGAACTTCCTGGTGGCGTCGTCGGGATCGGTGTACTGCAGGTCCTCGCCGGACTTCTCCATGTGGTTCTTGAGATCGAAGTCGGTGCGGTAGGCGCAGCCAAACATCTCCTTCCAGCCGAACGGCGTCTGGTACTCGATGTCGGCCGTGCGGCGCGAGTAGTGCGAGAGCTCGTCCTTCGAGTGCTCGCGCACGCGGATGCGCTCGGATGCAAAGCCCATCTCGGCCACCCACTTCTTCTGCTCCTCCATCCAGTAGTTGAAGGTTGATTCCCATTCCTCTTCGCGGATGAAGTACTCGAATTCCATGAGGTCGAATTCCAGCGTGCGGAACGTGAAGTTGCCGGGAGTGATCTCGTTTCTGAAGGCCTTTCCGATGGACGCGATGCCGAACGGAAGCCGCTTGCGGGTGGTTCCGAGCACGTTCTTGAAGTTCACGAACATGGCCTGCGCGATCTCGCCGCGCAGGTAGACCGTCTGGCTGCGGTCGCTTTCCACCGCGCCCAGGTGCGTGCCGAAGAGCAGGTTGAACTTGCGCGCGTCCGTGAGCTGGTCGGCCTTGCCGCAGGTGGGGCAGGCGATCTTCTTCTCCTTGATGATCGCGGTGAGTTCGGCGGGGGATTTGCCCTCCACCTTCACGTCGGGGTAGGCGTTCTCAATCAGATGATCGGCGCGGTGGCGGGCCTTGCAGTTTTTGCAGTCGACCATCGCGTCGTTGAAGTTCGCCACGTGCCCGCTCGCCTCCCACACCCTGGGGTTCATCATGATCGCGGCGTCGAGACCCACCATGTCCTGGCGCTTCTGGACGAAGCGCTCCCACCACCAGTCGCGGATGGCGTTCTTCATCTCGGTGCCGAGCGGCCCGTAGTCCCAGCTGTTGCTGAGCCCGCCGTAAATTTCGGATCCGGGAAAAATGAATCCGCGGCGCTTGCAGAGGGAGACGAGAACGTCGAGAGAGGGGGCTGGCATAAGCCAACTCTAGCAGGAAATCCGGGGTCGGGAATCCTCAAACGTCCAGGCCCCCGTGGCCGGGAGCGCTCAGGGTCTGGACGTACCGGGCAAAGGCGGACAGTTTCTTTGCAATTTCGCACCGCCTGACTCTGAACTCGTTGATTTGCTCCCGTGACATACCCGCCTGTGTCATTGCGAGATCTTCCTGGTCGGCAGCTTCCAGGATCCCCAGCATCGCCTGGCCGTCCGGATCATCCCGCAAATCCTCCTTCAGCTGCGCAAGAGCTTGAGCAGGATCGACGTCATTTTTCCGCTCCTCATCCTCTTCATATTCCTCACGAAGAATATCGTCAGCGCTCTCGATGAACGCGATTTTTTGGACATCACGCACTTTTTTCGTCGGAGGAAATCGTTCCTCGTCTGCCGAGCTTTCCGGATTGCGGAAGGGTTCGGGGGAATTCATAGAATGTGTCGAGGATGACTGTCTATTTACACCTCGCCTCTGCGCACCTGGCGAAAAGCCAAGGCAGTATGATTCACCATGCTTTGCAGCAACTTCAGATTTTTATAAAAGTCGACGATATCATCGGCATCATCTCCTTCGAGTGCATCCACTCCCAAGCCGGGCAGTTTCGTCCTTTTGAGAACCCTTCGGGCCTCGAGACCGTCACTGTCACTGTTGTCACATCCTTTCATCCGCGCGAGTCTAGGCAGCAAGGTTTGGCTTGTAAAGAATGAGCCCCAGACCCGAGAAAATGCCTCAACGGGAAGCCGAAAATCTGCTATACTATCCAGATGTCTCCGAGCCTCCTTCCCTTCGATTTCTCGCTGCCGCGCACGATGGTCGTGCTGGCGGGAATCGCGCTGCTCATGGCCCTCGATCTGACGGCGCGCCTGCGCCACGAGAAGACCCGGTATGCGGTGGGCGTGGTCATCGGGACGATCCTCTCGTTCGGGTTGATCAAGGCCGCGCAGGTGGTGATGAGCCCGGCCGTTCCCCGGCAGGGCGAGGCCATCGCGCTCGGGGTGTTTCTCATCGTCATCGTGTGGCGGCTGCTCTTCGGCACGTGGGAGGCGAAGACGAAAGCGACGGTGCTCGGCACGTTCGTCTTCTGGGTGTTCTTCCACATGCTGGCGAACGAGATGGGGCCCCAGCGCACGGCGCATCTGATCGCCATCGGCACCGCCGCGATCCCCGCCATCGTGTGGTGCTTCCTCTTCCTGCCGTACCACCAGGAGCGTCCCGGCGTCGTGCTCAGCATGGTCTTCGCGGGAATGCTCTCGACGATTCCGATCCTGTTCTACGACGCGCTCGTCCGCAGCCGCGCGGAGCTGCATTTCTTCCTCTTCAGCGTGAAGCCCGAGAGCTTCAGCTCCAGCGCGCATTCGTTCGTGATGGGTGCCTGGCCCGGCATCGCGCCGCTGCAGTCGTCTCTGCTCTCGATGTTCCTCTCGTTCGTCCTCGTCGGCGTGATCGAAGAGGGGAGCAAGCTCTGGGTCCTGTGGAAGGGCGGCCGCCAGTACACCGCCAGCATCGACGACACCATGCAGATGGCCGTGCTCGTGGCCATCGGCTTCGCGTTCGCCGAAAACGTCACGCACTCCGGCTACTTCGTCAGCTTCGTCCGCGAGTACCTGATGACGCCGGGCCAGCGCGACTGGGCCGGATTCCTCGGCAACGTCGCGGGCCGCTCGATCCTCACCAGCATGGTGCACATCGTCTCCACCGGCATCATGGGGTACTTCGTGGGCGTCGGCCTCTTCGCGGGACCGGTGCTGCGCGAGCAGCAGGCGCGCGGCGTCCATTACCGCGTGCTCGAGTGGTGCCACGACGTGCTGGGCATTCCCAAGCGCGATCTGTTCCGCCGCATGAAGATCCTCACGGGGTACACCCTCGCGATCTTCCTCCACGCGCTCAGCAACTTCCTCGTCTCGCTCCCCGACGCGCTCCCCGGCAATCCCCGCACCGTCGGAGACCTGCTCCACTCCTCCCCCGGCTCGCCGCTCAACTTCGTGGCGCTTCTCCTCCTGCCGACCCTGATGTACGTCGTCGGCGGATTCACGCTCCTCACGTTCCTGTTTCAGCGGAAGGAGAACATGAAGGAGCGGGGGAACCTGATAGAACAGGAGGTGATGGCGTCGGTGGATTGATGCGAAATAAGATATGAGGGGAGATGTCATGGCGAGCGAACCATCGGCCGAATCACGAATGACGAATTACGAATGCGTTCTAGACAAATATTCGTAATTCGTCATTCATTATTCGTCAGACTTTTTCCTTAACCTCATCTGGCCACTCGCGCGACCCCCTGTTACCGTGTCTCCCATGATCCATCCGCACACACCGGGATTTCGGCGCGCCCGCACCAGCGCCGTCCGTTTGTTCAGCCTGAGCCTTGTCCTGTCGCTCATGCTTCCGTCCGCCGCGGGCGCCGCGACCGCTTCCCAATTGCTCAATGCACGGGAGGCGCAGTCCGTGACGCGTGCGGATTTGATCCGCGCCGCGGTGAAGGGCGCCGGCATGCCGCTCCCGCAGGCGGGCTCCGTCCCGTTCGACAAGGTGCCGGATGCGCTTCTGCCGTATGTGCGCGCCGCGCATACCCGCAAGGCTCTTGCCGCGTTTGGTGGCGAGCGGTCGCTGAATTTTTCCAAGACCGTCCAGCGCGGGGAGGCGATTGAATTCCTCGCTCTCCTTCTCCAGGTGCATGCGTCGGGAACCTCCGATGCCGCAGCGAAAGCCTTCACGGACGCCGTGACCGGTCCCGACCGCGCGCGGGTGTCGCTCGCGCTCGAGAAGCAATGGATGAAGCCCGCAGGCACGACGGTGTTCGGGCTCAAGCGCCCGCTGCGCGGAAAGGAAGGCCAGCTCCTGCTCTCCCGCGCGTTCCAGCTCGCCGCCCCTGCGCAGGGCACCGAGACGATGTCGTCGCCCATCATCCGCGTGCAGCTCCAGAGGGTGACGGATGAATCGCTTCCGAAAAACGACCTCCTCCGCGACGTCTGGAACACGCTGCGGCGCGGCTACCTCTATCAGGACCGCATCGAGTCCGAAAAGGCGGCCGACAAGGCGATCGAGGGCCTCGTGAATTCGCTCGGCGATCCGTACACGACGTACATGCCCAAGGCCAGGAATCAGGATTTCCAGATGCAGATGAAGGGCGAAGTGGAAGGCATCGGCGCCACGGTCGAGATGACCGGCGCGATCCTGACGATCGTCTCGCCGCTGCGGGGATCGCCCGCCGAAAAAGCCGGCCTCCAGCCCAAAGATCAGATTCTCTCCGTCGACGGCGTCAGCCTGCAGGGCATGACGCTCGACGAGGCGGTCAGCAAGGTCCGCGGCCCCAAGAACTCCACGGGCGTCTTCCGCATCCGGCGCGGCGGCACCGAATTCGACGTCACCATCACGCGCGCGCAGGTGTTCATCCCCGAGGTCGAGGTGAGCCGGGAGCAGGACATCGCGATCGTGAAAATCCTCCAGTTCTGGGACACGACGGACAAGAAATTCCGGGAAACCCTCGCGGCGGTGCAGGAGACGAATCCCCGCGGGATCATCCTGGATCTCCGCAACAATCCCGGCGGCCTGCTGCACGCGGCGGGCGTCGTGGCCGGCTCGTTCCTCCCCAAGGGCAGTCCATATGTCTCCATCATGGAGCGCGACCTCACGCACACCGACACCACGGAGGATGAACCGGTCGTGAAGGCTTCCGTCCCGCTCATCGTTCTCGTCAACAAGGGCTCCGCGAGCGCGTCCGAGATCGTCGCGGGGGCGCTGCAGGACAGCAAGCGGGCGCGGCTCGTCGGCGTCACCACGTACGGCAAGGGGACGGTCCAGCAGGTTGTGCAGTTCACCGACGGCTCCAGCCTCAAGTTCACGATCGCCGAATGGCGTACGCCGCTCGGCCGCAAGATCGACAAGCTGGGCGTGAGCCCGGACACCGTCGTCGAGATGGAGGCGGGTGCCAAGGAAGACCTCCAGATGAAGAAGGCGATGGAGATGTTGAGATAGGAAACCGAGGAAAACGAAGCAAACGAGGCAAACGAGGACCTGTGCTGAGCTCAGCCGAAGCATCCTCGTTTTCTTCGTTTGCCTCGTTTGCTTTCATCATGGTTCTGGGGGGCGGTATTTTTCCCTATGAGAAATCTGTACCATGCCCTCCATGATCCAGAACATGATCCAGTGGCTCGAGCAGCTGGGGCAGTCCGTCCCGCTGCCGTTGTTCGTGATGGTCGGCGGGATCGTGGAGGAAATCCTCGCGCCCATCCCGTCGCCGCTCGTGTCGACCCTCGCGGGCAGCATCGCGGCCACGCAGCAGCTGGGCGTGCCCTATCTTTTATGGATCTGCGTGCTCGCAACGATTGCCAAAACGCTCGGTGCGTGGCTGTTCTACGTTCTTGGCGACAAGCTCGAAGATCTTGCCGTTCCCCGGTTCGGCAAGTACATCGGCGTCCGCCACCAGGATCTGGAGAATTTCGGCAGCCGCTTCCACGGCACCTGGAAGGACGACGTTGTTCTCCTCTTGCTGCGGTCCATCCCGGTCATGCCCAGCACCCCGATTTCCCTGGTCTGCGGCGTGCTCAAGATCCGGCTCCGGACGTTCCTCGTGGCCACCACCATCGGCTTCTACATCCGCAACCTCACGTTCATGCTCATCGGGTACACCGGCCTCTCGGCCGCGACTTCCCTGATGAACGGCATCGACACCGCCGAGACGGTGCTCAAGGCGGTCATCGTCCTTGGAGTCGGGGGAATCATCGCCTGGCTTTACTGGAAGAGAAAAACCGGCAACCCGTCGCAGTGGCTGAAAGGCAGGGACCGGGCCTGACCGACGCAGCCAACAGCCTGTTGGAATGGCCCTTGAGAGCATTGATCATCTTGCGTCGATCATTTAGGATGCCGCGGCTTCCGGTTCATCCGAACCCGAATCCTATCCCTAACCCTCCGCGTATGTCCGGTCACGTTTCCCAGGTCGTCGGCGCCGTCGTGGACTGCCACTTCGACGAAGCCCAGCATCTGCCCGCACTTTTTAACGCGCTGACGGTCAAGATCGGCAACGAGGAGCTGACGCTCGAGGTGCAGCAGCACATGGATGACAACAACGTCCGCGCCATCGCGATGGGCGCCACCGACGGCCTGCGCCGCGGAACGCCCGTGGTCGATACCGGCGCCGCCATCTCCGTGCCCGTGGGGCCCGAGACGCTGGGCCGCATGTTCGACGTTCTCGGCAATCCGATCGACGGCCTGCCCGCGGTGAAGGCGAAGAAGAAGTACGCCATCCATCGCCCGGCACCCTCATTCACCGACCAGTCCACCGAAACCGAAATCCTCGAGACCGGCATCAAGGTCATCGACCTCATCTGTCCGATCCTCAAGGGAGGCAAAGTCGGACTCTTCGGCGGAGCGGGCGTCGGCAAGACCGTCATCGTCAAGGAACTCATCCGCAATATCGCCGCCGAGCACGGAGGATTCTCCGTCTTTGCCGGAGTGGGGGAGCGCTCGCGAGAAGGAAACGACCTCTACTACGAAATGAAGGAATCCGGCGTTCTGGAAAAGACCGCCCTCGTCTTCGGCCAGATGAACGAGCCGCCGGGACCCCGCCTCCGCGTCGCCCTCTCGGGCCTCTCGATGGCCGAGTACTTCCGCGACGAGGAGCAGCGCGACGTCCTCCTCTTCATCGACAACATCTTCCGTTTCACGCAGGCCGGCTCCGAAGTCTCCGCGCTGCTGGGCCGCGTGCCCTCCGCCGTCGGCTACCAGCCCACGCTCGCCGTCGAAATGGGACAGGTGCAGGAGCGGATCACCTCCACCAAGAAAGGCTCCATCACCTCCGTGCAGGCCGTCTACGTCCCCGCCGATGACCTTACCGACCCGGCACCGGCGACGACCTTCGCCCACCTCGACTCCACCATCGTTCTCACGCGCTCGCTCGCGGAACTGGGCATCTACCCTGCCGTCGACCCGCTCGACTCGACCTCCACCATCCTTTCCGTCGCCAACGTCGGACAGGAGCACTACGACGTCGCCCGCAACATGCAGAAGATGCTGCAGCGCTACAAGGAGCTCCAGGACATCATCGCCATCCTCGGCATGGAAGAGCTCTCCGAGGAGGATAAGCGCACCGTCCAGCGCGCCCGCAAGATCCAGAAATTCCTCTCGCAGCCGTTCTTCGTCGCCGAGGCCTTCACGGGCATCGCCGGCAAGTTCGTCCGCCGCGCCGATACCGTCCGCGGCTTCAAAGCCATCCTCGACGGCGAAATGGATGCCGTGCCGGAGCAGGCGTTCTATATGAAGGGAGGCATCGACGAAGTAAAAGCGTAGGATTTCTTTCTTCTTCCGCGGCGAATCATGAATGACGAATAACGAATCGCGGATAGAATGCCATTCATAATTCATAATTCGAAATTCGCGCCCATGATCCACGCCCACATCATCACCCCCGACGAAACGATCTTCGATGGCGACGTGGAGTCGCTGACCATGCCGACGTCCGAAGGGGAGATCACCGTCTTGGGCGGGCACGTTCCGGTCATCTCCGTTCTCGCTCCGGGCACCGTCATCGCGCGCAAGGGGAAGGAGGAGTGGTTCTTCGCCTGCTCGCGGGGCGTCATCGAAGTCGACGGCAAAAGCATCCGCATCCTGGCCGACACGGCCGACCGCGCCGACAAGCTGGAGGAGGCCGCGGTGGAGGCGGCGATGTCCCGCGCGGAGAAGCTCGCCGTCGAACGCCGCGACGACGCCGAAGGATTCGCGGAAGCTTCAGCCCTCATCGAGCGCGAAATCGCCCGGCTCTCCACGATCCGCAGGCACAAGGCGAGGGGGAGAAGAACGGCGTGATTGCCGAACTCACAATTCACAATCAACAACTCACAATTGTGAGTTGGAAACCGAGAGTTGGGAGTTACACTGCAGGTATGCACCAGTCGGAATCTTCTTCTGGGGATGAGCCACGGACTTCCTCCGTCGTCTCTTCGCGTCCCCGCACCGGGATGACCGCCGACAACGCCTCGTGGTACCGCGTCTTCGGCATCGCCGGGCAGATCGGCTGGATGATCGCCGTCCCGGCGGTCTTGTTTGTGCTGGGTGGCGCGTGGCTCGACAAATACCTCGCCACGAGCCCGCTCTTCGTCCTCATCGGCATTCCGCTCTCGCTGATCATTTCGGCGATGAGCGTGCGCAGCGTCATCAAAGAGCTGCAGGCCGGCAAATGACCTGCCGGGGCAGTTGCAAGTCTGTAATCCCGTGAGAGAATGTGTCTCCAGTATGGAAAACTATTCTCATGATTCCGCGTCCACCGCGGAGGCTCCAGCGCCTCAGGAAGATCTCACGTTTCGCGGCGTCGTCGACCGGAACTTCCGGGGGCATATCGAGCGGTTTGGCAAGCACCACGAGCTGACTCCGCATTATCGCGCCGTCCTCCGGGCGTTGTTTTCCCGCGAGCGCTCGGTGGAAATGAGCGGGGCGGTCATGCGGAAGGTTGCAGAGCTGCTGGGCAAGCCGGTGGAGGAGTGTTTCCCCCCGGACCAGTTCCGGAGGCAGATGTTTTCCGGCATCGCGAAGACCCCCGTGTTCGCGGCTCTGCAAAAAAAATTCGGCATTCGCTTCCACACCCAGAGGAATTCCGTGGAGAGCCTCCTCCGCGAAAGAGGAATGAGCGATACGGATATCAACAGGCTGCGAAACATCGCCGTCGGCAATTTTTCGGTGCAGGGCAACGCCGTCTTCTGCAGGAAAGTCGCGGAGAGCCTGGGCATGACCGTCGCAGAACTCTTGCCGCCCGAAACGTACGGCGAGCTTCCTCCTCCTAAGGAAAAACCGGTGCATGACGCCGTCGAAGCCCCCTCCGGACACCCTTGAATCTCGGGCCCGGCCCTGTTAGCGTCGCCGCACTTCCCATCCGTTTGTTCATGGCAGCCGTTCCCGTCCCCCCGCTCGGTTCCGAAGTGGTCCTGCATATCGGAAGCTTCGAGATCCGCAACACGCTCCTGATGGCATGGGCGGCGATGGCCGTGCTGACGCTCATCGGCCTGCGTCTCAAGGCGACGCGGTACAAGCTTGTCCCGGGCCGTTTTCAGATGGGCATGGAACTCGTCGTCGGAGGGTTGTATGACTTCTTCAACGGTATCTTCGCCAACAACGACAAAACGACCCGCAAGTTCTTCCCGCTGCTGGCAACGCTGTTCATCTTCATCATGCTCAGCAACTGGATGGGCCTGCTTCCGGGCGTCGGCACCATCATGATCCCAGGCATCCACAACGGACACGAAATGATGCTCCCGCTGCTGCGCTCGATGAACTCCGACGTCAATATGACGCTGGTGTTCGCGGTTGTCTCGGTGATCTTCACGCAGCTCGTGGGCTTCGTGACGCTCGGCATCCTGCCGCACATGGGCAAGTACATCGTCATGCCCTGGAAAAAGCCGTACGGCATCGGCACGTTCGTGGGATTGCTGGAACTCATCGGGGAGGTCGCGAAGGTCATCTCGTTCGCCTTCCGTCTCTTCGGCAACATCTTCGCCGGCGAAGTGCTTCTCGTCGTCATCTCCAGTCTTGTTCCCTACCTGGTTCCGGTGCCCTTCATGGGACTGGAGCTCTTCGTCGGCGTCATCCAGGCGCTCGTCTTCGCGATGCTGACGGCTGTCTTCATCTCGATGGCGATGACGGCGCACGGCGATCACGACCACGCCTGAGCTCCGTTCATCCGGATGACGGATGCCTGAACGGGCGGTTTTTGGCTTTTCCCTGCGAACCGACCACGGCTCTTTAACCCTTGATTGCCCCTTCCAAGGTCTATAGAATCCGCGGGAATTTTCTCCCCCTTCCTGTCATGAAGAGATTTCTTCCCCTGATGGCCGCAGCTGCAGCCCTCCTTCCCGTCGCCGCATTCGCGCAGGATGCCGGACATGACGTCGCCGCCACCGCGGACGCCGTCACGACCGTCGCTTCCTCCCTCGATCTCAAGAGCCTCGCCACCGCGCTGGCGATCGGCCTTGGAGCGCTGGGCCCCGGAATCGGCATCGGCATGATCGGCGCCAAGGCCCTCGAGGCCATCGGCCGCAACCCCGAAGCCTCCGGCAAGATCCAGACTCCGATGATCCTTGCCATCGCCTTCGCCGAGGCCGTCGCCATCTACGCACTCGTCGTCGCTCTGATCGTCAAATTCGTTTGATCCCTCGATACGCCCGCCGCTCCGCGACGGGCTGCTCGGGATGACATCCTGTAGACCCCGCGCGGATTTTCTACCCACGGCCGACCCCCTATGGAACTCATTACCACCCTCGGCATCGACTGGAAGCTGTTTATCGTCCAGCTCATCAACTTCGTCATCCTCATCGGGGTGCTCACGTTCCTCGTGTACCGCCCGATTCTGCGGCTCCTCGATGACCGCCGCGAGCGCATCCGCAAGTCGATGGAGGACACCAAGGCCATCGAGAACCAGCGCCGCGAGCTCGACGAATTCAAGCTCGAGCAGATGAAGAAGATCGACGCGGAGTGCGGCAAATTCCTGGAGAACGCGCGCCATCAGGCGGAATCCGCCAAAAAGGAGATCCTCGCCAACGCCGAGAAGGAGGCCTCCGGACTCCTGGCCAAGGCCAAGCAGCAGCTGGATGACGAGCGCGGCCGCATGGTGCGCGACATCCAGGGCAACCTCGCCTCCGTGGTCGTCCGCATGGCGGGCAAGATCATCGAGCGCGAGTTCAGCAAGAGCGATCAGGACCGCCTCCTGAAGGACATGGAGAAGGAACTTCCCGCGCTCCTCAAATGAACGCCGACGCCGCCGACATCGTCCGGGCTCTCGTGGAGCTGAGCGGCAAGCACCCGCGCGGCAAAGAACTCCTGCGCGACGTCCGCGATTTGCTGACGGGCGAAGTCCGCGACGCCGGCACGCTCACGGTGACGCTCACGACTCCATCCGGCGATGAGCCGGGCCTGGCTGCGTCCGTGACCGAGATGCTGAAGAAGAAGTACAACCGCGGCGTCCAGATCCATCAGCGGCGCGACCGATCGCTCATCGGCGGCGCGGTGCTGCAGATCGGCGACGAGCAGATCGACCTCAGCGTCCGCGGGGCACTGGGAGAACTCGAAGCGAAGCTGCGCGGATCGCCCGTCGCCTGACTGACCGAATCCTACCCTAACCCTCCTCCATCATGGCTCTCGGAACCGAACTCCTCACCCTTCTCGACAAGCAGATCGCGTCGTACAAGAAGCACGCGAAACAGGAACACGTCGGGACCGTCACCGACATCGGCGACGGCATCGCCAAGATCTCGGGGCTCTCCGAGGTCGGGTCGCAGGAAATGATCGACTTCGGCGACGGCGTGCTCGGCAGCGCGCTCAACCTGGGCGACGACACCGTCGGCGCCATCGTCTTCGGCGACTTCGGCAAGGTGAAGGAAGGCCAGACCGTCAAAGCCCTCGGCAAAGTGCTCTCCGTCCCCGTGGGCGAATCGCTCATCGGCCGTGTGGTATCGCCCCTCGGCGAGGCCAAGGACGGCGGATCGCCGATTTCCAGCAAGACGTTCTACCCCGTCGAGAAAATCGCCCCCCGCGTCATCGAGCGCAAGTCGGTCACCATGCCGCTCCAGACGGGTATCGCCGCCATCGACGCGATGATCCCCATCGGCCGCGGCCAGCGCGAGCTCATCATCGGGGACCGCCAGACCGGCAAGACGGCCGTGGTCGTCGACGCGATCATCAACCAGAAGCACACCCAGCAGAGCGACCGTCCGGTCATCTGCATCTACGTCGCGATCGGCCAGAAGGAATCCAAGGTCGCCAAGATCGTCACTGAGCTCAAGAAGCACGGCGCGATGGACTACACCATCGTCGTGACGGCCGGCGCCTCCGAGCCCGCCGCGCTCTCGTACATCGCCCCCTTCGCGGGCTGCGCGATGGGCGAGTACTTCGTCGACCAGGGCAAGGACGTCCTCTGCATTTACGATGACCTCAGCAAGCATGCCTGGGCCTACCGCCAGATCTCGCTGCTGCTGCGCCGCCCGCCGGGCCGCGAAGCCTACCCGGGCGACGTGTTCTATCTCCACTCCCGCCTGCTCGAGCGCGCGGTCTGCATGTCCGACGAAAAGGGCGGCGGCACGCTGACGGCGCTGCCCATCATCGAAACGCAGGAAGGCAACGTGTCGGCGTACATCCCCACCAACGTCATCTCCATCACCGACGGCCAGATCTTCCTCGTCGGCGATCTCTTCTACAAAGGCATCCGTCCCGCCGTCGACGTGGGTATTTCCGTCTCCCGCGTGGGATCGGCCGCGCAGATCAAGGCGATGAAGAAAGTCGCGGGAAAGCTGCGCCTCGACATGGCCCAGTACCGCGAACTCGCCGTCTTCGCGCAGTTCGGCTCCGACCTCGACGCGGCCACCCGCAAGCAGCTCGACCGCGGCGCGCGCCTCACCGAAGTCCTCAAGCAGGGCCAGTACGAGCCCCTCCCGGTGGGTGAGCAGGTCGCGATCCTCTACGCCGGCGTCAACGGGCTCCTCGATGACGTCCCCGTCGAAAAAGTGAAGCAGTTCCAGGAGGACTTCCTCCGTGTTCTGCGCGCCCAGCATTTCGATCTCCTGCAGGTCCTCAGCAAGGAGATCACGCCGGATGCGGAAGAGAAGCTGAAACGTTTGGCGTCGTCGGTGAAGGATCAGAAGCGTTATTCTTCAGCTTCTTAGCTTGTAGCTTTTTAGCTTCTGTCTGCAGAAGTTAAAGCTAACTAGCTAACAAGCTAACAAGCTAACAAGCTAATCTTTATGGCCAGCTCCCTCCGAGACCTCCGGCGCAAGATGAAGGCGATCAAATCGACCAAGCAGGTCACGAAGGCGATGGAACTCGTCGCGGCTTCCAAAATGCGCCGCGCGGTCCAGAATGCCGTCCTTTTGCGCAGCTACGCCCTCACGGCCTGGGCGATCCTGCAGAAGATCGCGCTCAGCCACCGCGGAAAGCACGCGTGGCTGGCCCAGCGCCCGGCGAAAAAGATCCTTGCGATCCTCATCACGAGCGACCGCGGGCTCTGCGGAAGCCTCAATACGCAGCTCTTCCGGGCCGTCAGCCACTACATTACGGCCTGCAGGGACCTGCCGGGCTTCGAGAGCCTCGATTTCGTCGCCGTCGGCCGCAAGGGCCAGCAGTTCCTCAAGCGCGCGGACCAGAACGTCGTGGCGGCGTTCCCGGCACTCAGCAACCACCCCACGTTCCGCGACGTCCTTGCCATCGCCCGCATCGGCATCGAGGGCTTCCAGGAGGGGAAATACGACCACGTGGTGCTCCTGTACACCGAATTCCTCTCCGCGCTCGCGCAGGAACCCGCCACCAAGCTCCTGCTGCCGTTTTCCGAGACGGGACTCCGCGCGATGCTTCGCGACAGGTTCGCCCGCAAGCGTGTGACCAAGGAAGAGGAGCAGGCCATGAAGACCGTCGCAAAGCTGTCCGCCGATTATCTCTTCGAGCCGTCCGAGGAAGAAGTCCTCAACCGCATTCTTCCGCAGCTCACCGAAATGCAGATCTACCAGTCCGTACTCGAATCCGCCGCGTCCGAGCATTCGGCGCGGATGCTGGCAATGCACAACGCCACCGAGAACGCCGGCGACATCCTCAGCGACCTCAACCTTACCTACAACCAGACCCGCCAGGCCAACATCACGGCCGAGCTCGCGGAACTCTCGGGCGCCGCGGCGGCGTTGAGTTAGGATATCTGCCCTTTTCTTTGCTCATCCCCGTTCCCCCTTCGGGGCACCATTTCTTTGTCAAACGCGACAAAGAAATGGTGATCCTTCGACAGGCTCAGGAGAAAACGCTCCGCCCGCCAGTGCCACGACGGCTCTGCGGAGCCGTCTAACCGCACGCCCCTTCACCCCCGTGGCGGGCGGTACCCCCCGGTTTTGTTTTTGTTTCTGTTCAAAGAAAAAAACAACACACAACATACGGTGTGGCTGCGCGCTCCACGGGGGGTGAAGGGGAACATCCTGAAACTTCCTCCCGGTGTGGAGGATTGTTCCTTTGGCGACGTTTGGAGAGTGGATTGGAGCGCGCCGCGTTTCCTTTTCGCCATTTTCTTTGTTCGCGCAAAGAAAATGGCGGACAGAGGTCTACGGCAAGAGCAAAAGTCCATTTTAGTAATTCTTGCGCTTCGTTTCCGTCTTATCGGCACCCAAGCAGTCCACCGCCTTCGTACTGTGCAATGGACAACTTGTGGTGGCGTGTTATTCTGACCGCCATTCTTTACTCCCCCCACTTCTATGAAGCTGCTTGCCAGACTTTCCCTCGGCGCCCTCGCGGTCACGCTGAGCGTTCCTTCCGGAATCGCGAAAATCTACCCCGATGACTTCATGGTCCCCGAGACCGTTCCCCAGGAAGAGGAGCCGATGACCCCGTGGGAGCCTACGATGCCTTCAGCTGATCCCACGACCTCGACACCGTTCTTCTTTGCATCCGAAATCCCCTCAGGCCCGCTGACCCGCGCGCAGTTCATCGATGCCATCGGCACCCGGATGTACCCCGCCGACCATCACGACAGCTGCTTCGGCGATCTCGTTCTCTCGGACACGGTCGACTACAGCCTGCTCTTCGATGATGTCTCCCTCGACGCCCCCAATGCCTCCTCCGTCTGCGTGATGATGCGCGGCGGCGTTCTTCGCGGCTACAGCGACGGCACCTTCCGCCCCGGCAACCGCATCACGGTCGCCGAAGCCGCTGCCATGCTCGCCACCCTTGGCGGCATCCCGCTGCGCGACTCCAACCACGTGATGCCCTGGGAGCCGTGGCACCAGCGCTTCATGGATGCGATGCGCAACGTCGACCGCGAGTTCACGATGAAGCCCGGCGACATCCTCACCGGCGCCCAGCTCCGCCACTCCCTCTGCGTCCTCAAGCGGTACACGCCGCAGGTCGACCCGCTCGATGAGTTCACGGGTTGCTGACCCCTCGGTACGCCCGCCGCTCCGCAGCGGGCTACTCGGGATAACATCGGATACCATCAAAAAAGAACGGGCAGCGCCCGTTCTTTTTCTTTTGTCCCGTCTATGATCTCTTACTTCCCGTTCGTCCGGCGCAGGATCCACTTGGCGACTTCGAGCACGGGCGTGACGCACGCGGCGATCACGATGATGATTTCCCAGTCTTCCAGCGTGAGCGGGAAGGTCCCGAAGGCCGTCTGGAGGAAGGGCACGTACACGATGCAGATGAGCAGGATGAGCTCCCACAGGATCGCAAGGTTGAGCCACTTGTTTTTGAAGGTACCGCGCAGCGCGGAGAGGTGGTCGGAGCGGAAGTTGTAGGCCTTGAAGAACTCCGTGACGACGACAAGCACGAAGGCCATGGTCATCGATTCCTGCAGGCTCCGTCCCGAGTTCAGGCTCCACCAGAACAGGCCGAGGATGCTCACCGCGAGCCACACGCTGCCCGTGAGCATCAGCGCCACGACGCGCTTCGTGAAGATGCCCGTGTGCGGGTCGCGCGGTTTCTGGCTCATCAGGTCGCGTTCCGGGGGATCCACCGCAAGCGCGAGGGCCGGGAAGCCGTCCGTGGCGAGGTTGAGGTACAGGATCTGCACCGCCGAGAGCGGCACGGGCCAGCCGAAGAGCGTCGCGGCCGTCATCATGATCATCTCGCCGATGTTGGAGCTGAGCAGGTACATGAGGTACTTCTTGATGTTCCCGAAGATTCCGCGGCCCTCCTCCACGGCGGCGACGATCGACGCGAAGTTGTCGTCGGTGAGCGTCATGGCGCCGGCTTCCTTCGTCACGTCGGTTCCCGTGATGCCCATCGCGACGCCGATGTCGGCCTTCTTGAGCGCGGGGGCGTCGTTGACGCCGTCGCCCGTCATGGCGACCACATGCTTCTGCTTCTGCAGGGCTGTCACGAGGCGCAGCTTGTCGCCCGGGGAGACGCGGGCGAACACCGCGATTTCCTTCAGTTCGCGGTCCAGCTGCGCGTCATCCATCTTCTCGAGCTCCAGGCCCGTCACGACGCGTTCGTCCTTGAGGATGCCCAGCTCGCGCGCAATGGCCTCGGCGGTCACCGGGTGGTCGCCGGTGATCATGATCACGCGGATGCCGGCGCCGTGGCACTCGCGGATGGCGTCGCGGACTTCGGGGCGCGGGGGATCGATCATGCCCACGAGGCCGATCAGCTTCATGTGTTCATCGGCTCCTTCCAGGTCCGTATCGCCCTTGCGCGCGATCGCCAGCACGCGCAGCGCCTGGGAGGCCATCGCCCTGGCGGCATCGAGGATTTCCTGTTTCTTGCCGTCCGTCAGCGTCTCCTCGCCCGAGGGGCCCCAGATGCGCGTGCAGAGCGGCAGGATCATCTCCGGCGCGCCTTTGGCGTAGGCCATGGTCTTGCCTTCGGTCTTGTGCAGCGTCGTCATCCGCTTGGTTTCGGAGGAGAAGGGGATTTCGCCGATGCGGGGCGCCTTCTTCTCCAGGTCCTCGCGGTACATGCCGGCCTTGGCCGCCGTCACCACCAGCGCGCCTTCGGTGGGATCACCCACGATGTCGAATGCCCCTTCGCTCTGGATCAGCCGGGCATCCGACGAGAGCGCGCCGCCGCGGAGCAGTTCCAGCACACCCGCGTCCGGATCAGTCTTCTTCCCGTCGATGGAGAACGCCCCCACGGGCGCGTACCCGGCTCCGGACACGTCCACCGTCGTCCCTGCCACCCAGATCTTGCGGATGGTCATTTCGTCCTTCGTCAGCGTTCCGGTCTTGTCGGTGCAGATCACCGAGGTGCAGCCGAGCGTTTCGACCGCCGGCAGCTTGCGGATGAGCGCGTGCCTGCGGACCATCCGCTGGACGCCGATGGCCAGCGAAATCGTCACGACCGCCGGGAGCGCTTCGGGCACCACGGCCACAGCGAGCGCGACGCCGAAGATGAAGATCTCCACGAGCTCCTGCCCGCGGAAGAACCCGATCACGCTGATGAGGATCACGATGCCGAGCGCGACTTTCGCGAGCGTCTTGCCGAGCTTGTCCAGGTTCTGCTGCAGGGGCGTCTCCTGCTCCTCCACGTCCGCGAGCATGCCCGCGATCCGGCCGAACTCCGTCTGCATCGCGGTGAGCGCGACCACCGCCATTCCGCGTCCCGCCGCCACCGTGGTGCCGGCGTAGACCATGTTCTTGCGGTCGCCGACGGGGGCGTCCTCCTTTTGGATGGCTTCGGTGAGCTTCTCCGATGGCAGGGATTCTCCGGTCAGCACCGCTTCGTCCATCCGCAAATTTATGGCTTCCAGCAGCCTGGAGTCCGCCGGCACCCTGTTGCCGGCCGCAAGCAGGATGATGTCGCCGGGCACCAGCTCGATCGCGGGAATCTCCGTCTGTTCCCCGTCGCGGATCACCGTCGCGTTGGGGGCCGCCATTTCTTTCAGCTTCTCCATCGCCTTCTCGGCTCGAAACTCCTGTATGAATCCCAGGAACACCGCCAGGAGAACGATGATGGCGATCGTCACTGCCTCCACCTCATGTCCCAGGAAGCCCGACATCACCGTTGCGAGGAGCAGGATGATGACAAGGACGTTTTTGAACTGCTCGAGGAGCAGTTTCCATGCCGACGCCTTCTTTTTGGCGGTCAGCTGGTTGAGCCCGTACTGCTCGCGCAGCCGGGCGACGTCCGATGACGACAAGCCCCGCTCACGCGTGGTGGTGAGCCGCGACAGCGCGTCGGGTACAGAGAGGGTGTGCCACGGGACCGTGGCGGAGACAGAGGAGGAATTTTGCATAGGGGGATCCTACTCGAACCTCGCCCCGGCCGGTAGAAGCCCGATCGCGGTCAGGGGACTTTTTGCACATAGACGCAAGAAAGCCCGCTGCTTCCTGCGAACAGCAGACACCATGAAAGAGAGCGCCCGCCGTTGTCCGTCCTGTATCGCGGACCGGACTGCGCCGGGACAATTTACATGTTCGAATAAAACTGCTTCTTGCGGTTCTGCTGGCGGTAGCCCTCGCGCTTGAGCGCACGGATGCGCTGGAGGCGGCGGGTCTTGGGGCGCTTGTGCGTGCGGCGCTCGCGCAGGATCTTGATCAGGTTCGACTTCTGCACCTGCTTCTTGAACCGCTGCTGGAGCCGGTCCGTGGATTCGTCGCCGTGCTTGATTGCGTAGATAGCCATAGGAGCTGGTGGAGGTTACTCGAGTGAAAGGCCTATGGCAAGGCTATCTGAGCGGCAAACGACGCAATCGAAGCAAACGAAGAAAACGAGGATGCTTCGACTGAGCTCGGCACAGGTCCTCGTTTGCATTGATTTCCTCGTTTGCGTCGTTTGCCTTCCGACTGACCGTTGCCCTCCCCCGCAAACGTCCCTAGAATCCTTTTCGCTATGGCCGCACCCAAGTATACCGCTCAACAAATCCAGGTCCTCGAAGGTCTCGAACCCGTGCGCAAGCGCCCGGGCATGTACATCGGTTCCACGGACGTCCGTGGCCTGCATCACCTCGTCTATGAAATCGTCGACAACAGCGTCGACGAGGCGATGGCCGGTCATGCCAACAGCATCACGGTGACGCTCGAGGATGACGGCTCGGTGAGCGTCGAAGACAACGGCCGCGGCATTCCGGTCGACATGCACCCCACGGCGAAGAAGTCCGCGCTCGAAGTGGTTCTCACCACCCTGCACGCGGGAGGGAAGTTCGGCGGCGACGATTCGGGATACAAGGTCTCCGGCGGTCTGCACGGCGTCGGCTCCTCGGTCGTGAACGCCCTGAGCTCCAAAATGCGCGCCGAAATCCACCGCGACGGAAACATCTACCAGCAGGAGTACCGTCGCGGAAAGCCCGTCGCCGACGTCAAGAAGGCGGGCAAGTCCGACAAGCACGGCACGATCATCAACTTCCTGCCCGATACCGAAATCTTCGACACCGTCGTCTTCAGCATGGATATCCTGATGACGCGTCTGCGCCAGCAGTCGTACCTGACGCGCGGCATCACCATCTCCATGGTCGACAAGCGCAAGAAGCGCCCGGAGGAGGATCTCCAGTATCCGCGCCGCTACCGCTTCCACTTCGAAGGGGGCATCTCGGCGTACGTCTCGCACCTCAACGAGTCCAAGGAATCAATCGGCTCGCCGATCTGGTTCGAGAAGGACACGCCGGACGGCTTCGTGGAAGTCGCGATGCAGTACACGCAGACGTTCCAGGAGCACGTGGTGAGCTTCGCAAACAACATCCACACCGTGGAAGGCGGCCATCACCTGACGGGCTTCAAGGCCGCGCTCACCCGCACGGTCAACGCGTACGCCCGCAAGTACAGCATCCTCAAGGAAAAGGAGGAGAACCTCACCGCCGAAGACGTGCGCGAGGGCCTCACGGCCGTCATCGCCGTCCGCCTGCGCGAGCCGCAGTTCGAAGGCCAGACCAAGGGCAAGCTCGGCAACGCCGAGATGAAGACCGCGGTCGAATCCGTCGTCAACGACCAGCTCAGCCAGTACATGGAGGAGAATCCCTCCGAAGCCAAGGACATCGTCGCCAAATGCCTCCTCGCGTCCCGCGCCCGCCTTGCCGCCCGCGCCGCCCGCGACAGCGTGATCCGCAAGGGCGCGCTCGAAGGCATGACGCTGCCCGGAAAGCTGGCCGACTGCAGCAACCGCGATCCGTCCCAGTGCGAGCTGTACATCGTGGAGGGTGACTCCGCCGGCGGCTCCGCCAAGCAGGGCCGCAACCGCGAGTTCCAGGCGATCCTGCCGCTCAAGGGAAAGATCCTCAACGTGGAGCAGGCCCGCATGGACAAGATGCTCGCCAACAACGAGGTCAAGGCGCTCATCATCGCGCTCGGCATGGGGATCGGCGAAGTGAAGGACTTCACCAAGCTCCGCTACCACCGCGTCGTCATCATGACCGACGCCGACGTGGACGGCGCGCACATCCGCACGCTGCTGCTCACGCTGTTCTACCGGTTCTTCCCCGAGCTCATCGAGAAGGGGATGCTCTACATCGCCCAGCCGCCGCTCTACAAGATCCAGAAGGACCGCGACATGCGGTATGCCTACACCGACGCCGAGAAGGCCGCGGTGATGAAGGAATGGGGCGTGAAGGAGGAGGAGACGCAGGAGAGCGACGAGTCCGACCAGACGCCGGAGCCCGGCGACGAGCTCACCGCCTCGGCCGATGCCAAGAAGGCGGCTCCCAAGGCCCGGAAGATCAATATCCAGCGCTACAAGGGTCTCGGTGAAATGAATCCGCAGCAGCTGTGGGAGACGACCATGGATCCGACGGTCCGTATCATGCTTCGCGTCACGCTCGAAGACGCCGAGCGCGCCGACCTCACCTTCACCACGCTCATGGGCTCCGAAGTCGCCCCGCGCAGGAAATTCATCCAGACGCATGCCAAGACCGTGAAGAATCTGGATATTTAACGTCGGTGTATTACGTAGTATGCAGTATGCAAAAAACGTACTGCTTTATACGGTATACGTAATACAGCGTCCGTTTAATCTTCCGTCCCCACATGATCTCGTAACACGTAGGTATCGAGGTTCTCTTTGCCCAGCAGCTTGATGACCTCCGGGATCGCGTCCTTGTAGGCCATCTGCTTCTGCTTCCCGGCCTTCATGTCGCGGACGATGATCGTGCCCTCCTTCACTTCCATCTTGCCCAGCAGCAGGGTGTAGCGCGACTCGAACTTGTCGGCCAGACGCATCTGGCTCTTGAGGCTCGCTTCGCCGAGGGCGCCGAGCGTGTGCACGCCCAGCTCGCGGAGCTGCGAGACCAGCGCGAGACATTTCTTCTTCGCTTCCGGCCCGAGCTGGGCCACGAAGACGTCGACCTGGTCTTTGTTGGGCGCCGTGATGCCGGCCTCCTTCATGTGCCAGATGATGCGCTCGATGCCGCCCGCAAACCCGACGCCCGGGGTCGGCTTGCCGCCGAGGAGTTCCATGAGGCCGTCGTACCGGCCGCCGCCTCCCACGGCGTTCTGCGCGCCGGAGGAGCTGTCCCAGAATTCGAAGACCGTCTGGCAGTAATAGTCGAGGCCGCGCACGAGACCCGGGTTATCGACCCACTTCACACCCAGCTCCTCCAGGTACTCGAGCAGCGTTTCGTGGTACTTCTTGCTCTCGTCGTCCACGAATTGGCTCAGCTTGGGGGCGTTCTTCACGAGGATCCGCGTATCCTCCTCCTTGCTGTCGAGCAGGCGCAGGGGATTGGTCTGCAGCCGGCGGCGGTCGTCCTCGGGCAGCTGGCGCTCCTTGCCGATGAAGAATTCGCGCAGTGCCTCGATGTATGCCGCGCGGTTCTCTGCCGTGCCGATATTGTTCATCTGCAGGGTGAGGCGGTCCAGAATGCGGAGATCGCCGAGGATTTTGCTGACGACGTGGATCAGCTGCGCGTCCAGACTCGGATCGCGCAGGCCGATGACCTCCAGGTCCAGCTGGTGGAACTGGCGGTACCGTCCCTTCTGCGGGCGGTCGTACCGGAAGCAGGGTCCGATCGCGTACAGCTCCACGGGCTGCGGCAGCTGCTGCATGCCGTGCTCGATGTAGGAACGGCAGATGCCCGCGGTGAATTCGGGACGGAGTGCGAACTCACGCGCCTCACCCTCGCCGTCGCGCTTGCCGACGACGGTGAAGAGCTCCTTTTCGACGATATCCGTGTGCTCGCCGATGCCGCGCTGGAAGACCCCTTTGTGCTCGAAGAGGGGCGGATCAATGCGCTTGTAGCCGGCCTGGCGGGCGCGATGACGCACGACCTTCTTGATGTAGGTCTGGTACTGGTGGTCCTCCGGGAGGACGTCGTGCGTGCCTTTCGGTGTTCGGAATAGCGGTTCGGACATCGTTAAGCGGTAGTAACCCCTTTCAGGGCGAAATGAACGCTACCAGACTTTCGTCTGGAAAGAAACAGTCATATAACGCTTTCCGACGGATTAACGCGCAGGAATCTCGTTCAGAACCTGCTGGGGGTCACGTTCGAGTCCTTCATCCGGGGCACCCAGACTTGCCCAGTCTTCCGGAGATTTCATCTCCAGTTCCGCCGGAACGTTCCATGCGCCATTGGTATCCGGGGCCTGGGGAGCCTTGGCGCTTCCGATGGTGGTCAGAATGGCGAAATACTTCCCCCTCCGGTTCGCGAGCATGTATTTGAACGCGGCTGTGCGTCCGAGAGAGGCGTCCGGGAGCGCCCCCCGTTGCTGTTCCAGCCAGATGTTGAGGTCTTCGACCCACTGCTCCGGGGTTGCATCTTTGCTGGCCGAATAGGGAAATTTGCTTGGAAAGGTATTTGCCATAGTGCGGGATTCTGGACCTCCGGAGGCTATTGTCAAGGAATCAGCCGCGACTGGTGTCCCATGAGCCCTCCGTCTACACTCTGTGCGCCCTTGGGAGGGTCGCTGAGCGCACCACACGTTCAGTTTCATTCCTCCGCGGGTGGTTGATTCATTGCCACATGGCGAGCGTAGCTCAGCTGGTTAGAGCATCTGGTTGTGGTCCAGAGGGTCGCGGGTTCGAGTCCCGTCGCTCGCCCCATTCATTTTTCTTCCGCCGTTCATCCGTAGTATTTTCTCTGTGTGGAGAGGTATTTTTTGAATACTTTTTTTGAACAATAAAAAATCCCCCGACGGTTCTTCGTGATTCTTCTGTAACAGCGTGCAGAAGCGCGCGTCACACCCTCCGTGGCCTCCTCGTATTGAACAGCGGGCCTACATTTACTTCCTTCCCCCACTTTTATGATTGGGTCATCCTACGGCGACACCGTCGCCACGGAGCAGGACACGAATCAGGAGGAGAGGAGCGAGGGGATTCCCGCCGGAGCAGAGCAATCCGGAGCGCAGCAACACAGCGGCCGGAGGCGTTCCAGCGGAAATTTCGCCAATGACCGCAAGCGTGCGGCGGAGGCGGGGCGCAAGGGGGGGATGAGCCGGGGCCGTTCGTCCTGAACGCGGCCGGCGAACGGGATTCTGCGGAATCCCGTTTTTTATGCCTGTGCATCCTTCGGCTCCGACGCGGCGGTTCCATTCTCCGGCTTTTTGGTCTGGGGTGAGGTCTTGGGTTTCTTCGCCGGTGGGGGAATGCCTTCGGCTTTAATGACGAATGCGACGGAATCTTCCGGAGGAAGGGGCTTCGCCGTCTTGGGAGGGTTTGCTTTGGGGATATCCTTCGCCGGCTGTTTTTGCTGCGGCTTTGGAGCAGCATTCCTGGGGGGCCTGGGCGCCTGCTGTGCGTGAGGGGCCTTCTGCTGAGGTTTCGTCTGCACCGTTTTTGATGCGGGCGCTGCGGGAGCGGAGGGCATGGTCGGGGTAGGGTTGGGGTTGGGGTTCGGAGCCGGAGTCACAGGCACAGCGGGTACAGACGGTGAGCCCGATGCCGGCGGTTCGGCGCCGCGCTTTTTGAGATTTTCCCGGTAGCGCTGCCGCTTGCGGCGCTTGCGATCACGCTCGCGTTCCAGGCGGGCCTGGAGATCGGCGTCCACAATAGGGTTCGTGTTTGGGTGAGGATTGGGGATCGGAGTCGGAGTGACGGGCGTCGGAACAGTCACGGAGACCGTGACGGTGGACTGGGCAGGTGGCGGTGTCGTCTCCGGGAGAGCGGGAGGCGTCGTCACGGTCACGGCCACGGGGGGGGTAGCGGGCGGAGGCGTGATCGGTTCGACGGGAGTAGGTGCCGGCGGTTCGCTCACGGTCGGTGCAGGTTCGGGAGCGGGAGCGATGGGGGACGGGCTCGGAGCGGGAACTTCAGAAACAGGGTTCGGGTTGGGGTTCGGAGTGGGAGTGGACACATCGGTTACCTGAACGGGGGCGGCATCGGAGGGAGCCGAAGGAATGGCGGGCACAAATGCGTCGGGCGCCGGGGCCGCGGCGGGAATATCTGCCGCCGATGCGGCGACGGGGGCTTCGGCGACGGGGCTAGGAGCTGCGGGCTCGGGCTGCGGAGCAGGCGGCGCAACTTGCGGCACGGGCTCCGGGATAGCCGGCGGAGGTTCGGGGAGAGTCGGACTCGGTGGTACAGGCTCCGGCTGCGGAGCAGGTGCCGGGGCGGCGGCCTCCGGAGCAGCGGGTTCGCTCGGGGCAGGCGCAGGAGTGTCGGGGGCAACGGGTGCGGGGACCGGGACCGGACTCGGAGCCGCGGGTTCCGGTTGCGGCGCGGGAGCGGGGGCTTCGGTGGCAGTCGGGACGGGTGCAGACGCAGGGGTCGGGTTGGGGGCCGGGACCTCCGGTTGGGCGGCGGGAGCCGTGTCTTCCTTCAGCCACGGCGGCAGCAGATCGTCTTCGCTGAGGCCGGTGGGCGCTTCGGAGGAGAGGGTTTCCGCAGGGGGCGGGGACATGTCCGGGACCGGGCTCGGGCTGGGGGACGGGCTCGGGATCTGCGGTGCAGCGGGAGGAGCCGGAGGTTGCGGGGTCGGTTGCAGCCACGGGGGTGCTTCGGCTGCGGGAGCGGGCGGCAGGGCAGGTTGAGTCTTGGTTGCCTCGGGCGCGGGCGCCGGTGGTTCCGGGGGCGGGGTGTCTCCGCGCTTGAGCTGCATCGTCGCGGGAGCGATATCGACGACGCCGTCCTTGACGTCCTTCTTCAGCAGCTTTTTCTCGGCCTCCTCCAGAGCCTTCTGCAGGCCGCCTCCGCCGTGCAGAAATTTCCGGTACGCCCACACGCCTCCCGCTCCGAGCATCGCGGCGCCGAGCAGCACGAGGAACATGCTCGAGAGCGTGCCGATGATCGAGGAGCCTCCGGAGGGCTGATTGGGGAGCCGCACGGAGCTTTGCGACGAGGACACCGCTGCGGACGACGAAGACTCGCCGGGCTCCGGCGGCACGGTCGACACGCTCACGGTGGCCCGGCCTTCGCCGAGCACCCGGCCGCTCGCCATTTCGCGCACGAGCAGGTGGACGGTGTACCGGCCGTTGACCGTGTAGACGTGCAGAGGGTCGTCCTGCAGGCTACGGCTGCCGTCGCCGAAATCCCATTCGGCCACGAGGGTCGACGGATCGATGCCGGGATTGGGCGAGAACGAAAAGCGGATCGTACCGCTGCGCTCCTCGCCGATGTTGAAATTCTGGACGGGCACCGCGACCTCGCCGACCACGACCTGCAGATCCTGTTCGAGCGGCGTGCCGTCGTCGGTGACCGTGCTGATGTGCATGGGCTTGGCGGCGCCGGGCGTCGCGAACCACAGATGCAGGGCGTTGTGCTCGGTGGCAAACAGCGTGTCGGCGACGTCGTTGTCGTTGAGGGGATCGCCGTCCTGGTCGTTGTCCACAGACGTGTCGACGTCGAGCGAAATGACGCCCGTCACGAGCGGCGAGGGCGTCAGGGTCAGCACGGGGATCTCGGGATTCACCTGCGCGGTGCCGTTGGGGGCGGCCACGCCCGGCGTCACGATATCGGCACCCGGGATCTCCCTCTCATCATCGGAACCGGGGCCGCGCTGCTTCACGTCGAGCGTCAGGTGGATGCGGCGGCTGCCGTCGAGGCTCTCCATCTGACCGTCGAGCGTATACAGCCCGGGCTGGGTGAGCCGTGTGCGGAAGATCCGCTCGCGGCCCGCCTCCAGGAAGTTGCCGTCCGCGGTGAGCACCCAGTCGAACTGTCCGGGGGAATCGCTGCGTCCGAGGATTTCAAACACGTCACCGGCAAGCACGCGCAGTGTTCCCTCCACGATGGGCGACTCGGCGTCCTGTGCCAGGACCGGCGACGTGAACGCGAGCGTCGTCGCGAAAAGGCAAAGCAGGAGCCGGCGGGCGGCGCGGGAGGTTTTCAGGGGAGGCCGTTGAGGAAGAACCCGACCAGCGACCGGGCGAAGAAGACGACGATGATGCCCAGGATCGTGTACAGGATGATTTTCTTCGCGCGGTCCTTGGCGGCGTCCTCGCCCATGCTGAACATCAGGAACAGGCCGGCGATGATCACCATCACCACGCCGATGAGCGCGAGGTATCCCAGAATGCTGTACACGACCTCCATGACGATCTCCCGCACCGATCCGTGGAGGGGTCCTTCGATCATCGATGCCTGATTAACGCCCGCTTCGAGTCCGGGACCGTTGAATACCTGGGCGGAAGCCCGGGACACAAGCGTCAAAAGCAGGGTGGTCATACGGAGATAGGGGGATGTGTGTTTCTCTTAGATTATAGCAGAAAAGCACCGTATACGGTAGGCGTTCTCCCTCGGAGAAACTGACGTAAAACCCTTCACCGCTCATCGAATCACGAATCATGAATCATGAATGATTTTTCATCGAACCTTCCTAATTCATGATTCGTAATTCATAATTCGGTCGATGCGACCCACGACCCCCGGCCAGATTCTCAAATCTGCATCCGCTCCGGCCTTTCTTGTCACCAATCTCGTCCATCTCCGCTACCTGACCGGCCTGCAGCTGTCCGCCGGGGTGCTGCTCGTCCTGCCCCGGCGTTTCCTGCTCTTCGTGGATTCGCGGTACCGCGAAACGGCGGAGAAGTCGCTCCCCGATATGCAGGTGCGCGACGTCCGCGAGCTCCCCGAGGTGATGAAGGACGTGCGCCGCTGCGCCTTCGAGGCGGACGACGTCACCGTGCTGCGCCGCGAGGTCTGGGGCAAGCGCTTCCCGAAAACCAGGTTCACGTCCTCGACGGACGTGATCGAGGAGTTCCGCCGCCAGAAGGACGATGACGAACTGCGCAACCTGCGCCGCGCGCACCGGATGACGAAAGAGCTTCTGCGGCGCGTTCCTTCGATGCTGCGGGGGCGTGTCACCGAGGAGGAACTCGCGCGGCAGCTGCTCATCTGGGCGCTGGAACTCGGCGCCGAAGGCTTGTCTTTCGATCCGATCGTCGGTTTCGGAACGCATACGAGCATTCCGCATCACCGGCCCACCTCCCGCGGTCTGCAAAAGGGCCATCTCGTGCAGATCGATGTCGGTGTCAAATACCGAGGCTACTGCGCCGACATGAGCGAGGTGTACTTTACCGTCCCGCCGACGAAGACGGAGAAGCAGGTGTACAGGGCGCTGTGCGTCGCGCAGGGAAAGGCGATGGACGCCGTCAAAGCAGGCGCCTCCACGCGCGAGCTCGACCGCATCGCGCGCGGCGTTTTGAAAAAAGCCGGCATCGAGCAGTACTTCACCCATTCGCTCGGGCACGGCGTGGGACTCGAGATCCACGAAGGCGTCTCGATCAGCGAGCGCGCGCCGGACGCCAGGCTCCTCCGCAACGAGGTGATCACCATCGAGCCCGGCGCGTACTTCCCCGGCAAATTCGGGATGCGCGTGGAGGACATGGTCTACGTGGAGTGAATCCTGAATTTTTTCTGGCAAATATTCATCATTCATGATTCGTCATTCGCGGGCGCCACTTGCACTTTTTCCATCGCTCACGCACTCTGAAGTCCATGCGCCGTGTTGTCATCGGTTTGCTTTTGGCGTCCCTGGTCCTGCCCGCCGCGGTCTCCGCGGAGACCCCGCCGATTTCGCGGCGTGACGGATTCCTGTTGCTGTGGAACAGCATTCACCGTGCGCTCCAGGACAACCGCGAGCCGTACTTCACCGATGTGCCGCTCGGCGCGCGCGGCGAACAGGAGATCACGTACGCCAAGTACCGCGGCATCCTGGATGACGACGATCCGGCGTTCCATCCGGATGAACCCCTCACGCGGTTTGACGCGCTCCTGTGGCTCTTCCGCACGCGCAGCGTCACCGAGAACGTGGAGGACAGCAGCCTGGAGCTCGTCCATTCGCTGGCGGAGCGCTATCCGCTCAAGGATGCGTCGGGCGTCAGCGGTCTCGATATGCTGCAATCGGCGGCGGGCGCCGTGACGGAGCAGGACGTGCTCGCGCTGATGCGCCAGCTGGATGATCAGCTTGCGAAAGAAGATCACGAAGTGAGCCTCTACGGCGAAAAATTCCACGGGAAGGGGACCGCCTTCGGCGAGACGTTCGACATGCACGCGCTCACGGCCGCGCACCGCACCTTCCCGCATAACACGCTCGTCAAAGTGACCAACGTCCGCAACGGCAAGAGCGTCACCGTCCGCATCAACGACCGCGGGCCCTATGTCGACGGCCGCGACATGGACCTGAGCGTCGCGGCGTTCACGGCGATCGAAGACCGCAGCAAGGGGAAATTCCGCGCGACGTTCCAGCGCCTGGGGGACGCGACGCTCGTCCGCCAGTGCGACGACACCGACCCGCGCCGCGCCGTCCGCATCGCGAAGGGCGTGCATCTCACCGGGGGCGTGCCTGCCACGCTGCCGCTGGGGAAAGATCTCGTTTTCCGCTCCACGAGGCCGTTCGTCCTCGTCTCCGTCCGCTATCCCGACGGCAACGTCACCGATCTTCTCGATTGGGTCCTGCCCGGCGAATCGCATCCCTTCACGCCGTCCGTGGAAGGAGAGTACGTGTTCACGCTGGGGTCCAAGGACGGGAGGCGGCGGGAAGTCCGCATGAAGGTCGCCGCATGTTGATCAGTTGTTCTGGGCGTCTTTGTTGCGCAGACTATCGCCCACACCGAATCCCATGCTGAATGCATCGGCGAACAGGGATTCCAGGAGCGCGTGCGTCTGCAGCAGCCGCTTTTCCACCTCTTTCATGGGAGCCTCCGCGACAAGCGGCTGGGCCTGTTCATCGGGGGCAAACGCCTGGAGCGTGGGACGATGCGTACGTCCCACGTGGATGCCCTGGATAAACTTCTCAGAAAGAATCAGAAAAATGATCCGTCCGTTCTCTTTCACGATCGTGCGCAGCATTTCCGCTTTCTCATCCTCCAACGGAAGCCGCGTGATGCTCAGCAGTTTCCTGTTGAACTGCTTCAAGGCGTTGATCGCCCATTGCGTCACGGCTTCCATGTCACGGCTTTCCACGAGTTCGGCCGCGTACGAAACGTCCTTCCCTTCGGGATTGGCTGTTTCGAGAAAGTAGAGGGTATCGACAGGAGTAGACATATCGAAAAAATGATTTATAAAATTAGCATAGTGGGGTGAAATCACAAGAAATCCGCCACAACAGAAGTTGTCGGCGCCAACCGTTCAAAGATCTATCACCAAAGCTTGTTTTCTGCTATAATTACATGATTTTCCCGTATCTTCTCCCCGCGTGATCGTCTTCCTCCGTATTCTCATCTGGCCCATCCTCCTGCTGCTCGTCGAAGTGGTCAGCCGGTTCTTCAACTCCGACTTCCTGCTGTGGGTCTGGACTTGGTTCATCCAGAACCCGCTCGTGAACATTTTCCTGCTGTGGCTGTACTACGAACTGGCGAAGCTTGCCGTGTACGACATGCGGTTCTACTACGCGTGGTGGAAGTCGCGCAGCCTGGTCTCGATGAAGGTGCTCATCCCGCGTTCCGACAGCAAGATCGATCAGGAGAAGCGGACCGAGAAGGACTTCAAGGAAAAAATCGCGATCATGGAGCAGCTCTACCGCGCGCTGTGGGAAGTGAAGAGCCTCAGCTTCTGGCAGCTCATCCACTTCTGGATCTTCCGGTTCGCGACCATGAGCTTCGAGATGTACGTGGAGAAGGGCGAACTTGTCTTCTACGTGATCACCCAGCCCACCCTCGCGTCGATCGTCGAGAAGCAGATCACGTCGTTCTATCCGGACGCCGAGGTGGCGATCCAGAAGACGCCGGACATGTGGCCGAAGGGGCACAAGCTCGTCGCGTACAACATGCGCACGCGCAAGAAGTGGGCGTATCCCATCCGCTTCTACGAGGAAATGCAGGATGACCCGCTCAACGATATCGCCAACGTGCTCAGCAAACTGGAGCCCGAGGAGGAAGCCTGCATCCAGCTGATCATCACTCCCGTCTTCAGCGACAAGTGGAGCAAGAGCGTCAAGCGCTACGCGAGCCTCAAATTCAAGGGCAAGGACGACCGGTGGGTGTCGCGCATTCCCATCCTCTCCACGCTCATCCGCGTGGTCGGCGGCATCGCGACGGGCGCCGAGGGCGAGACGTTCGCGCCGGGCGCTTCCAGCGGAGACTCGTTCGTCCGCATGATCCAGCCCGAAGAGGAGCTCTACAAGCGCATGGGCCAGAAGGCCGGCATGAGCGGGTTCCACGCCTCCGTGCGCGTCCTCGCATCGGCCAAGACCTGGAAGCGCGCCGACGACATCGCCAGCAACATGCAGGTCGCGTTCAACATCTTCAAGGACCTCTACGGCAACTGGTTCAGCAACCACCGCATGTTCGTCGATTTCCTCCCGCACTCGCTCAACGCGCCCATGATGCACTGGCTCTGGAAGAACCGCATCAACGGGTTCGTGCACAAGCGCAATCTCCTGGTCGAAAAAGAGCTCGCCGGCCTCTTCCACTTCCCCGACAGCCGCTACAACAAAGTTCCGATCATCCAGTGGATCGCGTACAAGGTTCTGCCGCCGCCGCCCAACGCGCCCAAGGAGGGCATCCTGCTCGGCATCAACCGGCACCGCGCCGTGGAGCACCCCGTGCGCTTCCTGCGCTCGGACCGCACGCGCCACCAGTACATCATCGGCAAATCCGGCTGCGGCAAATCGGCGCTGCTCAGCTGGCAGTCGCGCCAGGACGTTGCGGCGGGCGAGGGCATCTGCATCGTCGATCCCCACGGCGACCTGATCGAGGACTGTCTGGCGCACGTCCCCAAGGAACGCGCGAAGGACGTGGTCGTCTTCGATCCCGCCGACATCGAGCGCCCCATGGGCCTCAACCTTCTCGAGGCGAAGACGCCGGAGGAGAAGGACCGCGCGTCGCTCGACGCGATGGAAATCTTCATCAAGCTCTTCG
>CAZCFO010000005.1:59219-102721 GCA_964497975.1 uncultured Candidatus Peribacteria bacterium | reverse complement strand
CCGGGACAGGTTTCGGCAACATCACAAGTGCCCGCATCGGCGCGGCATTCCGTCGCCGACGACGCGAAGGCGTCGGTGGGACAGGCATCGTTGGTGCCGTCGCAGGTTTCCGCGCTGTCGCACACTCCGGCGGATGCGCGGCATTCGGTGGCGGTGGATTCCTTGGCATCGGCGGGGCATGTGGCGCTGCCGCCGGAGCAGAATTCGGCGGCATCACACACGCCGGCAGCGGCGCGGCATTCGGTGACGGAACTGGAAAGAACATCGGCGGGACAGGAAGCGGTGACGCCGTCACAGGTTTCCGCGACGTCGCAATCCCCCGCAGATGCGCGGCAGGTGACGCTCGTATCCGCCGGCAATGCTGCCGGGCAGGTGGCGCTCACGCCATCGCAGACAGCTGCGGCGAGGCAGGTGGAGTTGTCCGCGGCTGCGCATTCCGTTCCATTGGTTTTAAGACCGTTGTCAGTGCAGGTTCCCGCTCCGTTGCACGTATCCTGGAACCCGCAGGTCCCGGGGTCGCCGTTGCACGAAGCGCCGCTTGCCTCAAAGCTGCAGGTGGAGCTGCAGCAGTCGCCGTTGTCGGTGTTGCCGTCGTCGCAGTCCTCGCCCACGCCCACATCGCCATCACCGCACACCGCGCCGCTGGAAACGCAGACGAGGAGTTCGCATGTTGCGGAACAGCATTCACCCCCATCAACGCAGGCCATCGTGACGTCCGAGTTCTTGCAGCACGGGGAGCCGGGGGTATCGCAGGTGAAATTGGTTTCGATCAGACAGGAGGTATCGCAGCCGTCGCCCCCCACCTCGTTCCCGTCGTCGCAGGTTTCGTCCGGACCCGGGTCCCCTTCGCCGTTGATATCACCGTCGCCGCAGACGTTCTCGGGAGTGCACGGCTCGCCCGGCGTGCCGCAGGTCCAGCCTGCTTCCGTCTGGCACGACGCATCGCAGCCGTCCCCGGCATCGCTGTTGCCGTCGTCGCAGGTTTCCCCCCCATCGAGCGAACTGTTGGGGCACGTGGGCCCGGCGCTGGATTCCGAGCTGGCTCCGGAAGACGACGAAGCCGCCTCGGTATACGTGACGGTCACGATGATGTGATCGACGTAGGCGATTGCATCACTGCCGGGAGGGGCCGCATGTGCGGACGGAGTCAGCTGGAACGCACCTATGGGTGCGCCATCCGCGGCAAGGGCCACGCCGAAATCGGAGCTGTTGATCTGCGCCGGCGTCCAGCTCAATCCCCAGGTGTCATTGCTCGCGCCGTAGGTGTCCTCCCGGTCCGTGCTCATCTGCCACGCCCCGGCCGCCTTGTCGTCACCGCTCACGACGCCGACACTGTTGATGAGGCGGACGATGCCGTCGTTCACGGCGGCTGTTTCCGCATGCTTGAAGATCTTCACTTCGATGCCGTTGATCGTTGCGCCGGTGGGAATATTGAATCCAAAGCCCGTGGCCTTGAGGTAGTGGGACCGTGCTGACTCCGGAAGCGTTGCCGTCGCGAATGCGTCATCTTCTCCATTGGCATTGGAAGGACTCGTCCAGGTGACCGTACCGACATCGTCATAGTCCCCGACGGAGGCCGCCGTGCCGGCTGCAACACTGCCCAAGAGCGCGAGCGGCTCCGGCGAAAAAATATTGATCGCCGAAATCGCCGCGACCACCGTCATGAAAAGCATGACAATGACGACGCGCTGGCGGGAGAGGGCGGACATCTTGCAGTCGAATGTACCAGACGCGCGCAAGTGTTGGCGAGGGCAATTGATGTGTTCGACGTTCTCGATGTATTCGAGGCCTTCGAAGTGAACGAGGTGTGGTAGGTTGTTCGTCCGATGTTGCTCCTCCCAGTTCATACGCCATTGATCCGGCCAGGCGATCACCTTGCATCACTCCTATATAAGGAGGGAGGCATCGAACAGGGCGATATCATCGTTCTCTCTTCAAAAGCCGTCGCTGCGGCCGAATCGGCGTTTATCGACCTTTCGCGTCTCTCTCCGTCTCCCAAAGCCGCGGCGCTGAGCGCAAAGACGGGACGAAGCCCGGCTTTTTGCGAGGCGGTCCTCAGGGAATTGCGACGCCTGCATGGAGAGGTGATCAACACCTGCCCGGGTGCGGCACTGACCGACGTCCGTCCGGATGGCTTGCCCTCGGGCTCCATCCTGACCGCGAACGCCGGGCTCGATGAAAGCAATGTCCCGAAGGGGCAGGCGATCGGGTGGCCGAGGGATCCCGTGATGAGTGTGCGGAGATTGCGGGAGGAACTGGAACAATATATGCGGAATTCGTCGTTACGGGTTACGGGTTACGAAAATCTCGAAACCCGTAACTCAAAACCCGCAACCGCAGTGATCCTGACCGACTCCTGCTGCACACCCCGGCGTCATGGCGTCACCGCCATCGCCCTCGCCTGCTCCGGCATCGATCCGCTGGAGTCCATGAAGGGGCAAAAGGACCTCTTCGGAAAGCCCTTGCAGATCACGACCGAGGCGATCGCCGACCAGATCGCGACGGCCGGCAATTTTCTGATGGGCAATGCGGGGCAGTCCGTCCCTGCGGTGCTCCTGCGCGACCATGGATTAACCCTGAGCGATTGGGAAGGATGGGTTCCGGGGATTGCAGCGGAAGAAGATCTGTTTCAATCGCTGTAAATAGGGCTGAACACATACACATGTTCAAAATAATTGAACAATTTTTTCCCCGGGAAGGCGTATTTAATTGTTCACTTTTTTTATACAGATAACTTTCCGGTATGAATCATCTGCAACACTGCCGGATACCACTCACGTTCCAGCGCCTGCACGCGCGCCTTGAGGGTATCGACCGTATCGTCTTTTTGCACCGCGCAGGACTTTTGGAGAAGAATCTTGCCTGTATCCACGCCTTCATCCATAAGATGAATGGTGATACCCGTCTCCCTCTCCTTCGCATCGAGGACGGCCTGATGCACTTTGTCGCCGTACATTCCCGTACCGCCGTGATTGGGCAGGAGAGCCGGGTGAACGTTGATCACCTTCCATTGCGTGACGAACCACCGGGTCAGGATGAACATCCAGCCCAAAGCGGCAATGATGGGGCTGGGATCCAGGCTCGGGGCGGACAATTGAAGAACAGCATCATGCAGCCGCTTGTCATAGTCTTCACGAGATTCGCCTTCCTTGCGGGAGAGAACGACGACCGGAAGTCGGGCCTTGCGGGCCTTCTCGATGCATCCCCTGTTGTCCCGGTCCGTGATCAGGCCCAGACAACGCGCCTGCAGCGAACCATCGGCAATACGATCCAGCACGGCCTGAAAGGTGGTGCCGCGGGAGGAACTGAGGACGATGAAGTTCATGGCGAAAGGGTACAGAAGGGACAGACGGGACAGAAGAGGCAGATGTCCCCATATCACCTCTGTCCCCTGTGTGCCGTCTGTGCCGTCTGTCCCCTTCGTTTCTTAGATATACCCTTCTACATGCACATCCTTCTTCTCCATCCCCCATTCTTCGAGCGCCAGGCGCTTCACGTCCTTCGTCATATCCGGATTGCCGCAGACGTACAGGACCTTGTTGGAAAAATCGTTCTTGACGATCTGCGGAAGCACGGTCTGCACGCGGCCCTTGTGGCCGGTCCAGGAGGAAGACGGCGCGCTGAGCGTGATATGGGAATGCACGTTGGGAAATGACCGGGTGAGAGACTCGATGTCCGCCTGCCAGAAGAGATCCTCCTCGCTCTTCACGCACAAAAGGATGTCGATGCGGCGCTCGCTTCCTTTGGTAAGCAAGTCCACGAGCATGGGACGGAAGGGGGCCGCCCCTGTTCCCGTCGCGACGAAGAGGAATTCCTTGTCCGTTTCGCGCAGGATGAAATTGCCGAACGGTCCCGTGAAGGTGACCTTGCTCCCTTCCTCCAGGACCTCCTCCATCCACCGGCTGGCGCGGCCGCCGGGAACCATCTTGGAGATGAACAGCAATTCCGCTTCAGCCGGAGCCGAAGCGATGGAAAAGGCCCGGGTCTGGATATCATCCGGATTGTCCGCGAGCGGCACGTTGAAGAGGATGAACTGCCCGGGCTGGAAGGTGAAACCGGCGGGCTTGGTGAACCGAAATTCATAGACGCCCCGGGCGAGGAGCCTTTTGGATGTGCAGACGCTGGTGTGGGTGATGAGCGGCATGCGCAGGAAACCAAGGTAACCAAAGAAACCAAAGAAACCAAGGATCTTTCCAGAAGGGCATCGTTGGTTTCGTTGGTTTCTTTGTACTCGTTGGTTTCTTACAAAGCGCGTTCTTTCCTCATCAGATCAACAAAAACATCGAACAAATAATTTGCATCCTCAGGCCCAGGCGTTGCTTCGGGATGGAACTGCACCGCGAAGAACCGGCCGCTCTCGTGGCGGATGCCTTCCACGGTCCCGTCATTCGCATTCGTCCACCAGGTCTTCCAGCCGGAGGGGAGAGTTTTCTCGTCTACGGCGAAGCCGTGATTCTGGGAGGTGATGATGCAACGATTGGAGGGAAAAGTTGAAAGTGGAGAGTTGAAAGTTTCACGTTCACTTTCCACTTTCCCTTTTCCACTTTCCACTTCCACACACGGCTGATTACAACCGCGATGTCCGTATTTCAGCTTGAAGGTATCGCCCCCCACCGCCAGCGCCATCAGCTGGTTGCCCAGGCAGATGCCGAAAGTCAGCTTGTTCTTCTGGATGGCCTTCTTGAGCGAGTTGATCGTGGGGACGCACGTCTTGGGATCGCCGGGACCGTTGCTGCAGAAGACGCCGTCGTACTCGCCCGTGTACGAATCGAGATCGAAGTCCCACGGAACGCGCACGACGCGCACTCCCCTCTTGAGGAAGCTGCGGATGATATTGCGCTTCATGCCGCAGTCGTAGGCAATGACTGTGAGCGTCTCGGGAAGGTTGCCGGATGCCGGGCTGGGGTCGTACGTGACCGGCTCTTTGCAACTCACTTCCGCAACCAGGTTGAGCTTGTTGGGATCCTCTATCGGCGAAGCGGTGAGCGGTGAGCGGTGAGCGGTGAGTTCGTCGGTTTTCTCATCGCTCACAGCTGATAGCTCACAGCTCATCCTCCCCAGCATCACCCCATGTTCCCGAAGCTTCTTTGTCAGGGCCCGCGTATCCACCCCCGTGATGCCGGGAATCTTGTGCTTCTTCATCCACTCGTCGAGCGACATCTTGGCGGCGTGGTGGCTGTACATGTCGCTCAGCTGCGCGCAGACGATCCCGCGCACGTGGATGTTCTCGCTTTCGAGATACCTGGAAAACCCCCACTCGTTCAACTCCTCGGACGGGACGCCGTAATTGCCGATGAGCGGATACGTGAAGACGAGGATCTGCCCGCGGTAACTGGGATCCGTCATGCTTTCGGGATAGCCGGCCATGCCGGTGTTGAAAACAACCTCGCCGTCGGTATCGACCGGAGCGCCGAAGGGGGTTCCTTCGAACGTCGTGCCATCGCTGAGAATCAATTGTGCCATCTATGAGAGTGAAGATGAGCCTGTCCCGAGCGAGTCCGCAGGAGCGGACGAGCCGAGGGGTCACTGAGAATGAGATGCGCCATGTCTCGGAGAGACTAGCAAAATATCCCCCATGGGACAGCTTTTCCCCTCATAGGCTTCGGAATGGATGTGCGGCGGCAAATTACGCCTGTTGTCCCTTTTTTCTCCGCTCTTCCGCGATTTTCTTTTTGGCGGCCTCTGCCGTGGATGTTTTCCGGTCTCTATCCGCGGACGCGGGTGCCGGAAGGGTCCGTCTCACCTGCTCCGTCCCCTCTTCGGTGCGCCGCCGCGCGAAGAGCGCCTGCCCGAGTGCCCGGGCGAGCATGCTGCCGACGTCGCCGACGCTCATCGGACGATCATGTTCCGGGAGCGGAACGACCGGGGGCTGGGGAACCTCGACGACGGGACGGGCGCCTCCGGCATTCGGGTTGGGCCCGAGTCCCTGCAGATGCGGCGCGGCCTGCAGAGGGAATTCCCCGCCCCCGTTCTGCTGTTGCTGCTGGGCCTGCTTCTTCCGCTCGGCGGCGATCTGCCGCGCGCGGGTGCCGATGGGCGTGCGGCCCGCGGGCGCGTTGACGTACGGCTGCACGTTCTGCTGATGCTGCAGCACCTGCTGGTTCAACTGGTACTGCATCATGTCCGGCGTCGCGTTGGGATTGTTGAAGACATAGTTCGTCAGTTGTCCGTTCAACTTACGCATCGCCTCGTTCTGCTGCCGCAGGTAGAAGTTCTGCATGTTGGGATCCGGCGGGCTGAAGTACTGCACATACCCGAGTTCCCGGCTCTCGCGGGAGAGCGGAATCCGCCGGCGGGAGAAGCGCGAGAACATGAGTTTTTGTGATTCGGGGAAATCTAGAGATTATAGCAGATTTACCGTATAGGGCATAGAGGGCAAACAGGGCATAAAAGGCACAAAAGAGCCTCAAAAATGGTGTTATCGAAGTGCAGTTCGCAGACGATTGATCAAAAAACTTGTTCGAGTTCCTCGTACGCTCAGCGCGGAGCGCTGAGCTACTCGGAATGACAAGCGTTCTTGTAGATACAGCGTCTCGATACGATGGCCGCTCCGCAGCCATCTACTCGACGATGATGTTGCACCGAGTAGCTCGCGTCGCAGACGCGAGCGTATCGAGGTGTTTTCTTTTAACGCTCCTGTCATTCCGAGTAGTTCGCTGCGGAGCAGCGAACGTACGAGGAACGGGTAGTTCGCTTGGAAGCACAAACCAATGTACGAGGAACGGGTAGTTCGTCTGGATTATGCAATTTAGCCCTTAATTGAGCCAAAAAAACAGCATTTCCGTTCTTGCTACTATTAAACTATTCCTGTAAAATGTCAATTACCCGTCCTTTGGCATCATCGTCCCGAGTTGTTCGCGGCAGAACCGCGAACGTACGAGGGAAGGATCCCCCATATTTTTCCATCTTTTTGCGCAAGCGAGAGGGTGGATCCGCTGTGGGGGATGCCCACAAAAAAATTAGTTTTAACGATTCGCCCATTCAACCCTTTGGAGCCCCGGCTTAACACCGGGGTCGTACCATGCGTAAGACCTGCGCGCTCGTGTCCGTGCTCGCTCTGGCGATCATCCTGATCGCTACCCCGCAGACCGCGATTGCCCAGAAGGCCAAGAAGCCCCGCGACGCCAACGAGGATGACATCAAGCTCATCCTCAAGGCGCTGAGCGACCTCAAACAGGTCGTCCAGGACAACCAAACGGAAAACCGCGCGGCGATCGCCGACCTGCGCAAGGATGTTAGCGACCTCAAGAACGAAGTTGGTGAAATCCGCAAGGATGTCACTTCCATCAAGACTGACGTCGCTTCCATCAAGGCTGACATCCTTGTCATCAAGACGGAGATCGGAGAAATCCGCATCGACGTCAAGAAACTCAAGGAAGAAGTCGCTGCCCTTCGCGCCGATGTGAAGGAACTGAAAGGTGAATTGGCCAAGCTGCAGACGGCATTGGATGCCATGCAGCGCGACTTCCAGGCCAAGATGGCCGCGTTCGAAAAGGAGTTGGCGAAGAGGCCAACCTCGTCCAGTTCCAGTAGCAGCAGTTCCAGTTCCGGCGGTTCAGGTTCGGGAATTACGATCATCAACAATGTTCCGAACAACAACAATGCCACATACAACTGCAATTGCTCGTGTCCCACCTATTACTACAGCACGTGCAACAACACGTACTATTGTAATTGGTATGGATACTACTGGTATTACCGGCCGTACTACTACGGCGGGTACTATAGGTACTGGTACTGGTGCTAACTTTTGTGGGATGGACCTCACAGCGAAACCCGTCGTGCGCAAGCACGGCGGGTTTTGTCGATAACTGTTTTTATGCAGACTCTATCTTCTTCTTCAGTTCCTGCTGCTGCTTGCGAAGCTTGTTGAGATCGTCACTCGCCTTGGTGAGTTCCTCGCGCGCACGATCACGTTCCAAGCGCATCTGCGAAAGGCGTGATTGCACCGCCTTCACGGCTGTCTGGGCCTGCTTCACCTGCAACTGCACGGCAGTGATGGATGCACGAGTTTCCTTTACGCGCAGCTGGGTAGCAGTCAGTTCTTTACGCGCGGTATCCAGGCGGGTGCGCATATCGTCCTGTGACGATTTGATCGCCTGCTGCATGTTTTTTATGGCCTGCGCAATCGTTTTGAGATCCGCACCCGGTTCGCTGAGACTCTTTTCGAGTTCCTGAAGGTCCCTGTTCATTTTCTCTTCCTGCAGCTTCTGTTTTGCGGGAATGTCCTCGAGACTCTTTTCCAGTTCCTGTCGCTGTGTCTCCAGCTTGGTAACTTGTGCTTCGGCCTCCTGCTGCTGTTTCTCGAGACCCTTGAACAAGGTTTCCGAGTTTTTGGCTTCGGTCTCCAGTTCACCGATGCGCTTATCCAGTTCATCAGCGCTTCTCTTCCGCGAGCCTTCCGTCTTTTCCGATTCACTCAGTCGACCCGTGAGAGCTTTGAGTTCTTCCTGACGCTTCTTGATGGCACTTCCATCACTCTTGTTCGCGGTTTCGGTTTTCGTTTTACCCTGCGGCTCCGTATTCGTACCCGTCCGGTTCGTCTCCCCTCCCCCGCCCGTCCGCGATCCGGTGGAGCCGCGGCGGCCGGAGACTCCGCCTGCCGTCCCGCCACGGTTGATCGACGACTGGTAGCGGACATCGAAGATGATGTTCATGGGATCCGTCGCATCGATGGTCATCTCGTACGGGGACGCCGGAATCGGGTCGACGATAAAGGTCCCTGCACTCGTGACGATATCCACCACCTCTTTCCGCGAGCTCGCGGGCAGGATCCGCATGAACTCGCGCATCTGCTCCGTAAGATCCCGCGCGACGGAGCGCGCTCCCGGGAGACCATTGCGCTGGGCGACAGTTTCGACGTTGTCCTTGAGCGAAATCACCAATTCGAGCTGAATCACCATTCCCTCCATCTCGTAGCGCGAGGCGGAATTTTCCGGCTGACGGGCGGCCACCGCGCGAAGTGAATTGATGATGTCCCCCAAGCGGCGGCGTTCCGGCGAGGTGGGCACTTCTTCGCGGAATGCGACAACGCCGTTATTCAGGACTTCCGGCTGTGGGCCCTCGACGGGGGGAAGCGGTACGTAATCCGGGTTCGGGACACGGGCAGGACGGCGGCCGCGGCGGACGGTGGGAGCCGGTCCTTCGGGGTGCGGACGGCCGAAACCCGTGAGATGCGGCGCGGTGTTGGTATACGTCTGCTGGCCCATCGGGGCCGGTCCGTAGTTCATGGTGGGGCCCATCATCGGCATGGGGCCGATCATGTGCGGCGATGCCATCATCATGGGCTGATAGGGCATGTAGCCCATCTGCTGCTGGTAGAACTGCGCGCGGTTTCCCAGGTTCGCGGAGCGCTTCGCAAACGATTCCGGATACGAATTGAGGGGGCCGATCAGCGGATTCTGCAGCGGAAAACGGCCGCCGCCGGTCATGCGCTGCCAACGCGTCTGCGCCTGCTGGCCGACCTGGCCCTCCAGGGACTGGATGGTCGGATTGGGCGCATACAGCGCCATGTTCATCAGCATGTAGTTCTGCCGCGCAAGAAACTCGTTCTGCGCGCGCAGATGCGCGCCTTCCATGCCGCCGAAGTTGCGGATCAGCCGCGCTTCGCACGTGATGCGGAACGGCCGTGAATGGAGGAAGGTGAACATGTGTGTTGTGTGTTGTGAGTTGAAAGTTGTGAGTGACGAATCATGCGTCCCCCATTTCGTCCTCGATTTTCTCGAGGACATTTTTCTCTTTCTTCTTCTCTTCGGTCATCGCCTTCTCGCGCGCGTCGGTCTTGAGGCGCTGCACATCGTGATGGAATTCCTGCTCGAACTCCGCGGCGACCTTGTCGAACACCGCGAAGGCCTCGTCGTACGCCTTCATCCGGGCGACACGCTCTTTTTGGCTTTCCTTCGCGTACATATCGATGTGCCTGGGGAGCATGGTGGTGACGAGATCGGGCTCGATGTGCCGCATGATTTCGTCATAGAGCCACTGCGACGTTCCCGGCTGCGAAGGGTTCGGCGGGGGCGTGAATGTGGATGTTGGGTTCGAGGCCATCGGGGAAGTATACACGATTCTTGCCCAAGACGGAAGCAGGCGGGAGAGCAGAGGGCACAAAAGGGACAGACGGGACAGAGGTGACAGAAGTCACCGGAGAGAAAGCCGCAACTGATTGATCAGATAGCTGGTCCGGCAAATTCGATCATCGACGCTTAAAAAATCGGCAGGAGAAACATAGTGAAGATCGCGGGAAAGAATGCATTCAAAATGCAGTTCTTCCAGAGAGCACGAGGAGATTTCATAAAAATGTCGACGCTCTTTTGGTGAAGTTTTCCCACATCCCTCAGCAAGATTTGCCCCAACGCTCACGGCAGCCCTGCACATCTGACTGACAAGACGAAAACGCTCATCTGAGGGGAAACGCGAGGTCAGGCGATAAATCTGAAGACATAGTGCGTGGGCCTCCTGCCAAGCAATAAGTTGTTCGTAAGGTCTACGGTGCATACACGCATCACACACCGGAAAATTGCTTCGCGACAGCGGGGCTCTTTAAACGTATCAAAAAAAATATGAGGATTTTGTTTTGCCGAAGAGCAAATACGACGTTCCATTTCCCCGTGGAACGTCTGTAGCCTGTGTCCCCTTTGTCGCCTCTGTGCCCACGCCCGCGCATAGTGCGCCGACGACAACTTGACAGAATGGCAAACGCGTATCCCCAACCCTTCTCCGGATGCGCTTTTTTTGCTATAATGATGGGATTTCTCGAACACACAATTCATGACCGAAACAGCAAAAACAAAAGATGCGGCAGAGGCGGAGAAGCCCAAGACGGCCGAGAAGGCCGAGGGTATCAGTGAGGCGGACATGCTCAAGTATCTGGAGAAGAACAAAGACAAGATCCGCGAGATCATGGGCATCAAGCCGGAGAAAGACAAAGCGGCCGAGTCGAAAGACGCCGGCCACGGCCATGCCGAACACGGAGCCGACCACGGTGCCGAGCACAAGCACGGCGACGAGGAGGACATGGCGCACCGCGTGCGGACCATGACCGACGAGCAGGCGGCGAAAATTCACGAGGCCCTCAACGCCCGCGCAGCGGATCTGGACCAGGCTCCCCTGCCGGCGCCGGTGGCTCCGTCCAAGACGCCGTGGGCCATGAGTGGTCCCAAGAAAGCGGCAATGTACACGGGCCTCGTAGGCATTCCCGCCCTCTCCGCGGCAATCGCGAGCGGCACGATTTCTGCGCCGCTGTGGGTTCAGACCAGTACGACATACAACGCTGTCTGGTCCTGGCTTGGCACTTTGACGCCGTACACGTCGACCCTGGGAGTTATCCCGGGAGCCGCAATCACGACCGGTATTGCGGCGCTGGGCCTGGGTGTCATTGGAAAGGCCGCAAACATCATTCATCGCTGGTTCAACCCGAACGCGCCTCGGTCGCACTGGCTGCCGATTGCGCCGTCGAACCTCAAGCTCGGCCTGAAGGTCATCACCTCCCCGATCTGGGGAGCGTGGGAAGGCGTGAAGTGGGTCGGCCGCGGCATCCGCAACAACATCTCCGGCGCCACGACGGCGACGGGAGCGCGCGTCGCTCACGAAGGCCGGAACCTCGCCAAGTGGGGCGCCATCGGCGCAGGCGTCGTCACGCTCCCCTGGCTCGCAGCCGGACTCCTGCCGACGGCCGGAGCGCTGGCCGGAGGCGCCGCCATCGCCTACGGCGGGAATTTGATTTACCGCGGCTGGAACCGCTTCATCCGACAGCAACCGAGTACGCTCTCTGCGGGCGGCGGTCACGCTGCAGCCCCGGACGCCGGACACGGCGACGGCCACGGTGACGGCCATGGCGATGGTCATGGCGGAGGCCACTGATGCTGTAACTCACAACTCACAAATTTCAACTCACAATAAACAAAATGTTTACCTCCCGTTATCCCCGCCGGCCTGACCACCGAAGCCTTGGCGGAGGTGGTCACAACCACCTCGATCGCGAGGCGCGCCTGTGCCACGTGGACGGCGCTCCCGAGAGCCGCAATCTGCCGGGCATCGACGCCATCAACGGCTTCGTGGAGAACATCATGCGCAATGTGAACGGCCTGCTCAGCCCGCAGGATGCGCGCGAGCAGGTGACGCAGAGGAACCTGTCGAACCCCAACCGCTGGATCCAGGCCTTCGGACGCGCCGAGGTCTTCACGGAACCGCAGACCACGCGCGCCTCCCTTAATGGACAGGCGTTCGGACCCCAGGAACTGCTGGCGACGATGAGCGTGGAGGACCGCGTGCGGCATTTCTACGATTTCGCCCGCGCCGTGCTCCCCGCACGCGTCGCCGACCGGCTGCTGCCCGCAGGGGCGGGACGCCCCCCGGTCCCGGATGAGGCACGAAAGGAGACGGTCCTCAACACCACCGCGATCGTCCTGGGACTGCGCCGCCCCGGCCCCGGCGCGCCGGAAATCGCATTCGCGCGTGAGGCCTTCGACGAAATCTATCCCGAAGGCCAGATGGGCTTCATCTACCAGGATTACACCGAGCTCGTCCGCGAAATCATGCGGATCACCACCCCCGCGGGACGTCCGTCTGCCGCGCAGCTGCAGGACCGCGAGCAGCTCCTCAAGCTCGCCGAAGAGCGCGCCAACCAGATGCCGCAGGGGCGCTTCCGCCGGTTTATCGGCTGGCTGCGCGTGAGCGAAGGCGACCCCGCCGCGATGAAGCTGACCCAGGCGCGCCTCACGGTGCTCGGCAACCAGCGCCAGCGCAACGAGCTCTCGCAGGACCAGAACAAGCTCAAGACGCACCAGATGATGGAGAAGCTGCAGGACGGCCCCCGCCTGGACGCGGAGCGCCGCAACCGCAACTTCATGGACAACTTCAACATGATGGAGCCGTGGCAGCAGTACGCCGTCATCGGTCTCGGCCTCTTCGCGGCCTACAAGATGTGGAACTCGAAGTCGAAGCTCTTCGGCGTCATCCCGATGTGGACGATCCCCACGGGCGTCGTCGGTCTGTACCTGTACCGCCGGCTGGTGATGGGCGACCAGGATGCAATCAACACGATGACCTCGGCAGTGCAGAGAGGAGTCAACACGGTAACGGATGCCGGTCGCGGCATTCTGAACCGTGGCATTCTCCCGCCGACCATCGAGGAGCAGGACCAGAAGACGCTCGCGATGATGTCGCAGTTCCTGGACCAGAATGCGTTCCTCAGCCAGTTCCCCGTGGCCGCGCCGATGATGACCATCGCGCAGGTGCGGATGCGCAGCCTCGCGGGCAACGCCTTCCGCGCGCAGCTGACCCCGGGCGGCATCCAGTACTCGCTCTACGCCGGCCCGCGCGACCCCCTTTATATAGAGGCGCAGGGCATCATCAAAAACCGCCGCTACAACCGCGACACGCTGCACCGCATTTTCTACGAGAATAACGCGCAGATCGCGCAGGGCGTGGGCAACGTCTTCTATCAGCTGGCCGCGCGCCGGCCGGAGAACCGCGACCGCGTCAAGATCATCGAGGACGCCCGCCGCGGAGGCGCGCGCTTCTCCCCCACGGGCGTGGGAAGCCTGAGCTACGACAACATCCGCGAACCCGCGGTGAAGCAGATGTACATCGACATGATGGAGGCCGGTCGCGTGATCGCGCTCGAGCAGCACCCCAACGATTCGCTCGTGGACATCATCGCCCGGTTCGTGAACGAGGGCCGCGGCACGGCCGAACGCCAGGACAACGCCGACCGCGTGCCGGTGCCCAACATGCTCGACGCCCCGCAGCGCGCGCTGCTGGAGACCCGCAATTCCCCGCTAACCCCGGAGCGCGAAGCGAGCGTCAAACTGATCCGCGCCGAATTCCGCGGATTCATCGACAATTGCCGGCGCCCCAACATGCGCGTGCTCAACGCCGCCGCAGCCGAGGACCTGACGAACTTCGCCGATCGCCTGCTCGATGACGCCACCAAGCCGCTCCCGGAGGTCCTCCAGATTCTCGAGCGCGTGAAATATGCAATCCTCGTGGCTGCCGCCGCGCGCGGCGGAGGAGGTGCGGCGAATGAACTCGGTATTGACGATGTCGCCCAAATGATCGGCGCCGCCGACAGTGCCGATCGTTTCAATTTGACCGCGCTTCCGGGCACCATCGGCAGCTTCATCAACAGCCGGCTGCGTGTCTTTGCAGGCTTCCAGCAGATCCAGAACATCGGCAACGTGAAGGCGCTCATCGGCAACGGATTCTTCAGCGGCCTGACGACGGGCCCGGGACGCCTGACGCAGCTCGACAAGCAGCTCACAGCGCATCAGCAGCGATTCTCCCGCATGCGCGACAGCAACCGAGCGGCGGAAATTTTCGCCAACGCTCTGCCGCCCACGACAGTAAATCGCTTCCATGCGTCTGAACCGCCGGATTCAAAAATCGCCCGGGCGAACCTGATTACGTTCCTGCAGCGAATGATCGCCTCGCCCCAGTACCAGGCATTCATCAACCAAGGGGAGCAGTACTACGCGCAGCGCGTCACGAATGACATCGTGATGGCGCAGATCACGACGCATAACCGCACCGGTGCCCATGCGCTGGAGAACGACCCGAACGAGCGGTTCGTATCCCCCATCGAGGAACAGAACCTGATCGCCAACAACGAGTTCCTGCTGACGAACGTGATCGGATCCGAAGCGCGTCCGCTCAACGGGATGTGGGCAGCCATGAATATGCGCCAGCTCCTGATTGATTTCGGCCCCGCATTCAATGCGGAGACGGAGCCGGCTCGCATGCAGGGCGTGGAGAACACGCGAAGAATGGCATGGCTTTTCGTATCGCTACAGCCTCTGGTGTCCGTGGAAACACCGATGGAACGCATTGACCTGGAGGTGCGCAATCGCGTGAGAACCGTCGCTGACGGCCTCATCAACCATTTCTACGTCGAGTCTCCCGCAGGCTCCAAAGCGGCGGAAGAAGTAAAACAGTATGAAGAGGAACGGAAAACACTGAATAAGCAGGCAGTCGACCTGGAAGCTCAACTGAAGGAACAACAGGCAAAAAAACTCCTTGCCGAAGCGCAGGTCACCCAGCAGGCACTCATCAAAGTGGAATGGCGCAGGCAGGACATCCAAGAGGAAATGATCAAGGTCACCGTGGCTCTGCACGAGGCGCGAAGAAAATACCGCGCGGACCTGCTGAATCAGGCAAGCTACCGCGATGGCGTTCCCGACATCATCAATACCATGCATCTTTTGGATATGACCGCGGACGCCGCCGATCAGCAGCGTGTGAAACGATTCGAGGATATGCGCATCCCTTTGCCGGAAATTCTCCCCCCTGCGCCGCCCCCCACAATCATTCCTGCAGCAATCCCCGAAAGACCGCCCATTTTGCAGCCTGCTGACGGGCAGCCTGTACGACTGTTGCCTCCGGCAACTCCTGATCGGCCGATCCGCCTGAATCCCGCCGGACCGGATCAGCCGATCATTCTGCAGCCTCAGGCCGGCAATCGTATTGAACTTCTGCCCCCTGGCACGGCACTTAATGCCAGTGCGCCCCGATTCGTTCAACCACAGCCCGGCCAAGCTCCCGTGATCATTCAGTTCCAGCCCGGAACGGCGGCGAGATTCCTGTTGCAGCAAAACGGTGCGCCGCTCCAACTCCTTCCGACGACTACCCCCGGACAATTCCAAATCCTGCCCGCAAATGCTTCCGCGGCGCAGTACATCCATTATCCGCAACAGCCCACCGCGGCGCCGTTTCTGCCTCACAATCCCACCGATAGACCCATGGTGCTGCAGGCGCCTGCCGGCAATATGGCTCTTGTCGTCATCCGTGCAGACGGACGCGTGCAAGTCCGGCCTCTTCCCGCGACCATTCCGGCCGGAACGACGCCGTTGCTCCAGCCGCAAACCGGCGCAGCCGCTGTTGATCTTGCTCCTCCTGCAAGCGGCGAACGCGAAGTCTATCTCCAGCTGCAAACGGGAACCGGCGTCTTCCAGCTCCAGGCAATGCCGGGAAACCGCTGGAACCTGCTGCCTCCGCAAACTGCCACCGTGCAGCCGATCGCCGGAGCCGCAACAGTGGATGTCATGCCGCGAGCCGGAAATCAGATCATTCTCCAGCAGCAACCCGGACAGCAAAGGCTGCTGCTCGAACGCCTTGTTGGCGGGGAACTGCGTGTCCATCCGGCGGGAACCGCTGATGCCGGAGTCGGCACCATCGCCCAGCCTGCGGCGGGAAGCGCGGCACAAGTGCTCGACATCGTTCCGGGACAGCGGACGGTGATCATCGGACACGTTGCCGGAGGCAGAGTGATCGTTTTGCCGACGGCAAACGGAAATCAGTTCCAGATCCTTCCGTTCGACGCTATCACTCCTCCTCCGCTCTTCCTGGCGCAGCCGGCCGCGGCTTCGAGTCATGTTCTGCAGCACAACCCAGCGGATCGCCCCACCCTGTTGCAGGCGCCCGCCAACGGCATCGTTCCGGTACGCATTCAGGCAGACGGCCGCACCGAAGTACTGCCAACAGTGCCCGCAATCCCGGGTGGAGCGGTCACCCTGAATCAGGCGGCAGCAGGATTGGCGGCTGTCGAACTCACCCCGCCTGCCTCCGGACACCGCGATGTGTTCATCCAGCTGCAACCCGGAACATCTGTATTCCAGCTGCAGGCGGTACCGGGAAACAGATGGCAGTTGCTCTCACCGCAGAACGCATTTACGCAGGCAGCGGTGGGCGGTGGCAACATTGACGTTACCCCCACAGTAGGAACGGAAATCCTCCTTCAGCCACAGGCCGCAGAACGTGATGTGTTGGTCGAGCGTCTGCCCACCGGACAACTGCGCATTCACGCAGCGCAAACCGCGGCTCCCGGCGTTACAGTTATAGATCAGCCTGCCGCAGGGACTGCTGCTGCATCACTCGATATTCCCTCTGGCCAGCGACTGGTGCTCCGCAGCCGCGTTGCCGGCGGACGCCAGGTGATCGCCCCCGTTGCCGGCGGCACCAGAATGCTCCTCATTCCGGCGCAGAACTGAGAACCATCGAAAAGAGCCAAACGCTGGGCGTCTGGCTCTTTCGTGGGAACGCTGTTAGGCGCTCCCGGGGTTGATCAGGACCGCTCAGGTCTTTTTACGGATCTGAACCGCCTTGGAGGACCTGTGCTCCGCTGTGTCCTGGTGGTGCACGATGATGGAGGTCGTGCCCACAGGGACAGGGATGGTGCCCTTCTTGGTGTGAACTTCCACCTTCTGGGCCACACCGGCATCGAACGTAATCACTTGGGAATACTTCGAGTCCGGGATGGAAAGCTTCCACTCGCCTTTCTTGGCGGTGTCCTCCTCCCACGAATAGTTCGTGGGATCCGGCACCTCATCGAGAGTGCCGGCGTACTCCGTCACGGCGTGGAGGGGGATTCCCAGATAACGCGTGACAAGGTACTGAGGAATGGGGGAAGCCCCGAGTAAGAAACAGGTACCGCAAAGCAAGAGGATGCGGATCAGGAGCCATCCGGTTCCTGCGAACGTGTTGGCGCCGCTCTCGATCGGATTGCGCCTCATGGAAAGGAGCAACTCGATGATCAGAGCGCCTGCCACGGTCGAGGCAAACACGAACAGAACCCAGCCCGTCGACGTAATGCTGTACATGGGTACTCCTTCCGGCTAAGCCGGAAAAAAAGGGAACAGAGAGTCTTTCAAGGAACGAGATCAACCAATTTATATTATATACTAATTTGTTGATTTTAGCAATAAAAGCCCGTATAATAGTTATTGCAGTTCTTTAACCAGAATTGCCGTTCCTTCACTACTTCCACCCTCCTCCCCTTTAGTGTTTTGCAAAAGAACACTGAAGTGGGGAGAGGGCAAATGGTGCCTTCTCCTATTCTTTGGAAGGAGATTCCCATGTCCATGTCCAAGTCCGAGCATGTGAAGCAGCTCATCCTGAGCCTCTTGGGTCTCGGCCTCACGGCCGATGAACTCAAGCATGCAATCGATGAGTGCAAGGGTGCCGCTCAAGGCACGACCACGGCGCACGACACCTCACACGACGCGGCCGGCGACCACGGCCAGAAGGCGGATGCCCCTGGTGGTGCCGCTCAAGGCACGACCACGGCGCACGGCGTTTCGCCTGCCAAGGTCGTCGATTCGCAGACGACCACCTGTGATCCCAACATGACGCAGGTGGACACTCTTCTCAAGAAGTACAAGGAGAAGAAGCCAGCACTGCCTGCGGGACAGATCGCGACAAAGACTCTGACTGCGATGAGTGGCAAGAAAACGGCTGATGCCTACAAGATCGGCATCAATGGTCTGAAGACCATTCTTGCAGCGACCCGCGGGACGAGCACCGGCGACGAGGTCCTCGAGCTTCTCACGAAGCTCGGCGAAAACGTCTAAACGCACCATTCGGTAGTGAAGGAAAGAGCCTCGGTATTTATACCGGGGCTCTTTCTGATACTTAAGCAGCCTTATTCCACCAATGAGCAACGCTCTTCTGCCATCCTCCCTTTTGGTCCGAGGCATACTTTGTGGTTTTCGCCGTGGCACTTACGAGAGCTTCGAATTGACCGCCGCCCAGTGCAGCGGCGCCATTCTGCACAAGCTCCGAAATCTGCCGCTGAAGCTCTGCACGTTTGTTGGCAACCGTATACGTATCCCATTCCTCAGAAGACAACCCATTGAGCTGTGCATCCTCGCCCATTTCGGCCAGAAGATTCTGCAGCAACAGGCGACCCACTTCCATGAGCTGGCTTTGGACGTACCAGGTTTGCCCATCCAGTTTCTTCTGCTTGATCCCCTCCAGCATCGCATCCCAAACGATCTTCAGTTTCAGGCGATCATCGGCAATGTGTGCCCAAGCAGGCCGCGCGCCCCAGCGGCGCCAGAGATATCCCAGCTGACGCGTTCCAAAGAGTTTTCGATCCAGATCTAGCCATCGCCAGTTAGGCCCTGCCTTCCTCATCAGATAACTGAATCCTTTGAAAGCTCCATAACCGACAATGCCTACACCTGCGGCAACCGCAGCCGGCGGGAAGGCAGTGATCCCCAAAGTAGCCGCGACCCAGGCAGGCGCTGCTGCACTGCTTGCGAGACCTGCATAGCCCAGGCCAGCACCCACAGCACCCCATGTACCGGCTTCCAGAACCTTGTGCCGGATGGTCGTCGCCGCGGTACCCGTCGACATCGGCACCTGGACTTCCGGACTTTCCGCGATGCTGCAGATATATTCTTCGTTGGAGCCGTCCACCAATCCCTTCAGCGCAGATACGGCACCTTTGGCGATGCCTCGCGTGAGGGTCAGACGACCGCCGGTCTTATGGAAGATTTCTTTCTCCAATTGCTCATTTTCCTGAAGAGTGGGTTCACTTGAAAAGAAATTCTGAATTGCGACAGATTCCGCGGACGCCTCGGAAATTTTATGTCTCTCCATCAAATCTTTTTTGTAAACCTCGATGACTGCCTTTGCACCCCGCGGAGCTTTTTTGTGCCCATGCTTCTCTCCGTGCGCATGCTCTTTTTCCTCTAGTTCCTTCAATGAAGCCGTGATTTCATCGGCAATAAGCCCAGGATTGGTTTTACCAGTGAGCTTGTCGGCCTGCAGAACACCTGCATTATTGAAGAGCCCGGCTGAGGCACCCGTGTCGGACCATTCCAATTCCGGAACTCTTTTAATTTGCGCATATATTCTCTCGAGGCGTTCGGAAATTTTGCGGTAGTGCGAAAGATCCTTCCCCAATTCTGCTTTTTTCTCCGTCGCGTCCTTCTTCACCTGAGTGGCTTCGCCGGAATTGAACAGCTCAACGGAGGTAGCATGACGCGCTTTTATGAAATCACTTTCAAAGTCGTACTTAATTGCGGCACTGGGCGGAATGGCAGTATCCCGCCTGTGAAAATTGGACGGCTTGAGGTCTTTCTCAAGACGCTCATATTCTTCTTTAGTGGATTTGAAGTTCAATTCACATTCTTTTCCGGTGATACCCTTCAATTCCTCAATCATTTTCCGCAGTTCCTTCTTTGCCTTCTCAGAACCGTCCTCGTGTTCTTCCATCAGGATGCTGATGTACTCCGGGTGGTCTCTAAGAATCTTTTCTGCTGCACCCACATTCACTGCACTCACGCCTCCATATTCCAAAATGGCACGAACGTAGTGAACCATAAGAAGCTTTGCGATATCTTTTGCCTGCTGCTCCGTGAATTCTGTAAAAGCGGGTGTAGTGCCTGCTACGGGCTCAATTCCATAGGTACTTCTCAATTCCGCGACATCGTCGGCAATATCTTTCGCGATTTGTTTTTCACTTCTCGTTTTCTTCCAATAGTCCTTCGTGAAGTCGACAGTGAAATCGAATGTATATTCGTTTCCTGCGCCAAACATTCCACGGGCTTCAAACTGCGTTTTTATTTTTTCCAGACTCTTCCGCGACTCCTTTTCGTACTGCACGGGGTCGATCATCAACTGGCGCAATCGGATCCTTCCTGCACGATTAAATTCGTCTTTCTCCGTGTGACGTTCATCTTCCTGCAGATCCGTCTCTTTGTTCATGCGTCGCTCCAAGCCTGTGGCAAAAACATTTGAAATAAGTTTTGTAATTCTCCATCGTCTGTCCTGAACCACCTGATGTGCGGCCTCCTGGCCTTCGTGCAACTTATCCGCGTGACGACGATCCAGCGCAAAGCGGCGATTATAATCCGGAGCGGTGCTCCCCGTCTCCGCTTTCCACAGCAAACGGCGAGCGCGATCGGTGGCACAGAACTCCAAATAACACCATGAGTGAAGCCCGTTGATTGAATTTTTGTTTTCCATGAAATCTTATTATTTTACCACAAAAAGACCACCAATGTTAGTGTACAAGACTGGAGAATTGTATATATGCAATACTCCCCGAGTGGCTTTGCATAGCCATTTTTCACGTTTATTCGTACACTAATAGCGAATACTTAACGTATGAGAAAACCCCGCACTCTAAGAGTACGGGGCATTCCCTGGGCGATCAGCATCACTCAATCTTTCGGGGGTGGAACTTTCCACCCCAGACGGCGGGACTCGAGGACACGTTCATGGAACGCATTCTCGAAAGTCGCGTTCACGGACTTCAGGTGCTCCTGAAATTCCTTGAGCGCCTTTGCACCCTTCTTGGCATATTCCTTCTCGAATTCTGCCACGAAGTCCTTGTACAAAAAGAGTTCGTGATCTGCGGAAGACTTCACGTTTTGGAGAAGACGCAAGATGGTCTTCTCCTGTGCCTTGTCGAGCTTGCGCTCGGCCAGGGACTTCGTGAGGTATGCCATATCTGCCTGAGCGGCAGATACGACGGATGCGATGCACTGACCACGAACCATGTCGTGGTACGCGGACAAAGCCTTCTCGAGATCAGCGTCGGCAATATTGCCGACGCGATCTACGACTTTTTTATCAACCTTGTCCTGTGCGGACAAGGTCGATAAAGCGAACAGAAGAAAAATCAACGACACAGCGCGCATATGCGCACCGTCCTTTCCGGGCCTCAAGCGCCCGCTAAAGGGATTGGATATCGAAACCGCTCCGGGCGCAAAAAACACGCGAGGCGGTTTCGATACCGAGTGATTGCCGAAGATGCCAAGGGACATGCTCTACTGAGTAGAGCATTTGTTATTATACACCATAAATTTACTTGAGTCAATAATAGAGATTCATACCCTTTAATGCCTTTTACGCTGCATGTTTATGATCCTGCACGTCATGCCCTGTCTCATGGCCTTTGTTCTTCCAGCCAAACATCCTCCGGAATAAGGCGGCGTTGGCGCCTGCCCCCCGGGCAATCATATCCGGAGCACGATCGGCTGAGGTGCTGGCATGCGCCTTGTGATCCTCCGTGTGGCCATGCCCTTCAGCATGATGGTCGCTCTTGCCGGAGCCAAACATTCTTCCCAACACTGCGGCATTTGCGCCCGCTCCCGTTGGTCGAAGATTTTCGGAAGTTTTCGCCACGTGGAGAGTGTCGCCGGTGGATGCAAATGAGGAGTGCTCGTGTCCGTGTCCGTGTCCGTGTCCGTGGCCGTGGCCATGTCCGTGGCCATGATCATGTCCATGATCGTGCCCCTGCCCTTGATGGTGATTTCCAGGACCACCATGTCCTCCCGTAGGCTTACCCGCAGCGACATCTTGCTGTTGAGGTGCGGGAGGCTGTGCAGGCTGAGTCGGAGCAGGAGCGGAGGGGGTAGATGTTTGATGGGAGGGGCTGGAAGTACCATTATTCGGCTTCTCTTGCTCGGCGGTTTTTTTGTCCGTGCCGCTTCCATCCATATCAGACTTCTCTTGCTGGCTCTGGATCGGCACATCCTCTTGAGTTGCAGAGCGAGTGCGCAAGTATGCGGCAAGGTTTTTGAGCGTTTCCCTCCAGACAGGCTTTCCTCCAAAAAAAGTTTGAAGATATGCAGACAATATACTGCCAACTTCATTTTCATTGGCTGGCTGCAGATGCAAATCCTGACGCAAAAGATTCGGCCATAGAGCCTTCCAAATACGAAGTGCGTCTCCCTCACGCCGAAGATCGAATCTCTGGCGATTCTCCATCATCCAGTGGAATGTACTTTCCAAAATTTGTTGCGCGAGCCTGTCAAATTTATCCTCTTCTTCACTTTCTTGGGCACCATTTGCAGAGTGGCCTTCACTTCTTACCAGAGGATATGTCACGGTATCCGCTTCGCTAGGGTGTTCCTCTGTCGGCTTCGATTCTGGCTTTGGTGCCACCTCCGGCTCCGACACTTCCGTCGCCTTCTTCTCCTCAATCAAATCAAAAATTTTCTTGTGGGTTTCCACGATATTCGCCGCGATGACCGCCTGTGGAGCAGGCACTTCCAATGCGACACCTTCCCAGATGCCGCCGTTTTCCAGATACCAGCGGCGGGGGTCCTTTGCGTCGGGATAGAGCGGCGTTCCGTAATTCTTTTTCGCCGTCTCGACAATCTTGAAGATATCCCATCCCAACCGTTTGCCCTCAACGGCAGCGAGCCGCCCCATTTGGACGGCTTCGTTCTTGAGATGCTCGTCGAGGGGCGAGAGAGGTGGCATGCCAGGAAGGTGACGGAAGGGTACCCCTCTACTTGCCGGTTTGCAGGTGAAGGCCGGCCAAAATTTCCTTGGCCTCATCGACCTGCTGCTTGACCTCCTTCATGGCGGCAAGAACATGTTCCATGAGCTCCGTGCGCTCGAGTTCCGAGAGTGTGCCGGCGTCGAATTTGGCGGCCATTTCCTCTTTCTTTTCGGGAGAAAGAGTTTTGACCCAGGCGAGAATGTTGCGGATGTTCATACGAGAGGGGGGAAGATGTGTATTAGTTTATGCGGAAGTCGCGATGAAGGTACTTCATGGGATTCTTGCTGATTTCATCCTTCAGTTGACGGCGCATGGCCGCGTCCAGCGTGACCGATCCCACTTTTTCCACCGAGAAATTGAGATCAAAGCCCGGAGTGCCGCGAATCACGATTTCATCACCTGCGGCTCCAATGCCGGCAACGGGAGCAACGAGCGTCGTCGTGAGCTTGTCGACTTCACTCATCTGAGCGATCGCCGCGTTCATATCGGAGTCCTTGAGGGTGTCGACGTCAATGATATTGCCCGCTGCGACGGCGGCAGGGATTTCCTTCTCTTCGCCATTCTCCATGTAAAACGAGACGGCCTGTCCGTTGGCAAGCTTCACTTTGACGCTGTGATGATTGCCAAGGGTAGCGAGCTTCTTGTAATCGGCCTTGATCTCGGCCATCACTGCCTCGTCCGGAGCGCGCTTCATGATGGCAAGCAGCATCGCCTCATGCATCGGAAGATCGGCGACGGCATCTCCGGATGCATGGAGTGAGGCAATACAGATCATGCTGCACAGCTGATCGATCTTGAATTTCAGAAGCGGAAGCTTGTCCTTCACGGCAACCTTTTTGGCAGGATCAGCTTCGTTAAGAATTCTCTGAACAACGGCTTCCGTGACTGTTTTGATCGCCGGCTGGATCTGCGCAGCATCACCGCTCGAAACAGCAGCACGCAGAGGATCCTTGAGCTCATCGACGTACGCCATAATCTTGGGGGTTTCATCAGGCCCAAATTGCGCTGTGGACAACGTAACAATACGACCCCGGATTTCCGTTTTGTAATTGTCTTCAAATCTCTGATTCTCGGCATCAGCTTCGAGCTGAGTCAGGCCGCCCGAGCGGGACGCCGCGACTTCATCGCCGAGACGCCGGAATTCCCGCGCCTGCGTGAACACTTCATCGGCACGCTCGACTCGCGCGCCCTTTGATCCTGCCATGATTGCATCAAGGCGGGCTTCATCCACGCCCTGCGAGCGGGCAAACTCTGCTGCTTCACCCAGGAAGAGTTCCGCGGAAGCCAGGAAGCTCATCACCGCTTCTTTTTGCGCATCCACGGTCGCCTTCACGTCAAGCACATCCTCCAGCATGTGGCGGAAGTCATCGCTGTTGGCCGCGACTCTTTCGAGACGCTGCTTCTGCGATTCGTCGAGGCCGAGCGTCTCGGCAAGTTTTGTGACATCCAATGCCATAAGTGAGGAGGGTAAAAGGCTAATAAAATTATACAACTATAATGATTTTTAGTCAATCAGGAAGATTCGGCCTGCTCTGCCCAATCGACACAGAAGTCTGCCTCCAGGACCTTGAGTGGCTGTCGGTTGATTTGCTCCTGCAGAGCGGCTTTTGCCTCAGCATTCTCCTCGCCTGCTATGTCGATGACCTCCAACTCATTCTTGATGGTACTTCGGATCGTGACTGCCCTGCCCGCAAAAGGATGAGGTGCGGCAATGGTCGCATGAAGAACATCTCGCGGATGCAGAGCGTCTCGCAGGAGAAAAACATCGCTGTCCGACATGAATTCCGCACGAACCACGCGCATGGGCGCGGCGCCCGTGCAGGCCTGTACGATATCCGGATGAATTTCCTTCTGCCGGTCTTCCTCCGTCTCGCCTTCAAGATAAAAACTCGTTTGCTGCGGCCCTGCCATCACGACTGCGCGCGAGTACTGCGGAAGATTGCGGAGATTGCGATAATCTGCACCGATCGATTCCATGTCTGCGACGGGAGGCACTTGTCGCTGGAGAGCGGAAATCATCACGGGCGAATATTTAACGATTTTCCGGAGTGCGAAATCTTTCAAAAGAATCATGGAACACATCCGGCTGACTTCCGCCTCGATCTGCGGGCGGATTTTTGGATCGCGTATTTCCTTGCGCACGCGCGGTCCTTTGACGCGTTTCCTCCTGACGGACTGCATGGCTCTCCACGTGAATTTCTTCAGAAAAGCCGGGAATGTCTCCTGCGTCAGCGGCGCAGGGTTTTCGGACAGCATGCGCTGGTAAATGTTCTCCACGATCTGAAAAACCGTATGACCTCTGTCTTCACAACTCTCGTCCTTCACTTTTTCCGTCGTAGCATCCATCCCTTCACGGATCTTCTCCGCGGCTCCACGGGAGATTCCGGGATCCTGGTGATCTTTTATCCTGTCCGCGACTCTCTTCAGCCGTTCAATGTCCTTGATCACGTCACGCAATTCGTTGCAGGAATGACCGCGAATCGCTCCGAACGCGAATGCCAGATCCGCCTCGGGCACTTTGAATTTCCGCGCAAGCTCAACGCCCTCACGAAGGAACTGGTCGCCCTGCTCGACGATCTGCCGCACATCGGCAAGGAATTCTTCGAGGGTTTCACCCAGCTGGAGAAGGCCTTCAATCTGCCTCGAAACATCTTTGGTCCTGTCCTTGAGAACCCGTGCAAGAATCCGCTGGTTCTTTTTGGACAGCGGAAGTTCTTTCGCCCATTCCGGCAGACTCGGCTCGCTTCTGGGTGTGGAAGGACTCATTGCTATATAGTATATATAAAAACTATTATTTAATAATGTCAAATTTGAGGAGTTTTTCATTCTTCCATGAGGCACTGTTCGATCTCAACCAATTACTCGTGATCCTGTAAAACGCCTCAGGCGGCCATGGAAAAGTCGGGTTTGTCGCTATCAGAAGCCGATGCAGAATCTTTTTTGCCAACAATATCTGTTGCAGAAAGCTGCGCCCTCGCCTCCGCGATGCCCGCCGCATCCGCGCTCCCGCTGACCTCGGCTTCGATTTCGCTCTCGAGCGTCCGTCCGAATTTCTCGAGCTCCGTGTTGAGGTTATCAAAGTCGCCTCGCGTCTCGCTGACGATGCGCTCCAGTTCCCTCTCTTCGTCCGGCTTCAGCGGCTGCTCATCGAGCAACGCCGCCTCGCGTTCGTTGCGTCGACCGAGCCGCGCGCGGCGCTCGCGCTGCTCCACGATGTCGCGATGACGCTCCGAGAACAGCCGGTGCAGCTCTTCGCGGAAGGGGCCCTCGATCACGCATTTTCCGTTCTCGATTTTTTCCGTCGCGTCGTAGAACCGGCGCAGGAGTTCCACCCGGTCCCTGGCCGGCATGGGGAGCCGCACGATGCCCTGGATCACGTCCTCGATCTCGATGGATCCGTCGGCCGACGAAGAAGCGCGGGAGATCATACGAGGGTGATGGAATTGGGAACGTCGTGGAACGAGAAGTGTTTGACCTGATTCTTGGCGTCGACGTAGGTGATCTCGCGGTCCTTGGGATCCAGGATCATCGGGGACTTGGTGACCGGATCATGCAGGAAGTAAATGCCGCGGCGGACGTCCTTCTTTTCGACGTCAAGATCGCCGGTTTTCATTCCCGGGATCTTCACGCGGATGCGCCGGTCGAAGAGCTCGTCCTGGAGGACCTTGAAGGTTTCATCTTCCGAAATAGGCTGCTTTTTGCCTTCCAGGAACGCGCGGTACCAGCCGCTGGAGCCCTTCGCGAGCCACAGGTTGTACCAGCGGCCGCGGCGGCGCAGCGAATTGACGGTGGCGAGGAGCTCGTTGCGCAGGTCCGCCTGCTCCGCGCCCAACAGCGCCGGGTGGTTTTTGATGAGCGTGTACAGGGCCTTGTCGCCGCGCGCGTTGCGCTCGAGGAGGTCATCGAGCTGCGTGGTGGTTTCGAGCACGTTCATCTGGAGGAGCACCTGCTTGAGGTGCTGCTCGTCCTTGGCCTGCATGCGGAAGTCCTCCAGCTTGTCCTGCACGGCGGCCTCGCGCTTGCCGGCTTCGGCATCGATCTCCGCGGTGAGCGAGCCGATCGCATTCAGGATCGCCTGGCGCCTCTTGGGAGAGCCCACGTTGACGCTGACGCGCTGCTTGGCGAACGCCGAGCCGAGGCGCCCGTAGAGATTCTCGTCCTGCTGGAGCGATTCCTCCTGCTCGCGGTAGTACTGCTGCATGTCATCGAGGAACTGCTTCTGCAGCTGCGACCGGCGCGCGAGCATGAGCGCGCGCTTGCCGCGGCGGAAGATGCTTCCGGCGACCACGTTCACGTACAGGCCGGACTGCTTGAGCATCCGGTCGGCGTAGTCTTCGGACCGGGTTTTGATGTTCGCCTTGAGCGCGAGTTCCGTGCTGCAGAAATGATTGACCCACTTGAGCCAGCCCACGCGGGTCTTGCCCAGCTTTTCGACGCAGTTGCGCGCGTCGGACTTCATCTCGGCGCCGGCGTCCTCCACCGAATGGAATTTCCGCCCGCGGCTGACGCGCTGTTCGAGGAGATCCGCGTTCTCCTGACGGCTGCCGGAGCCGCCCGGAGACATGATCTTCCTGAGCAGCCGCGATTCGCGCGGGAACGCTCCGGAAAAGGCGGGAAAACGATGTGGGTGTTTGTGCATGGGTTTCTCATTATTCTAGCACAAATCCCCTGTTTGGAGAAGATGGCCAAACCACTGCAAGCAGAGCCTCAGAATGACGGCAGGACGCGGCCTTCCACCCTCCGGATACGGCGCTCATGGTCCTGGAGCTTATCGTCATGCTGGCTGAGACGATCGGAAAAGATGCCGCGAAAGTCATGGAGGAGATTTTCATATAAAACTTTGCTCTCCGCGTGGTCCTGCTGTCTCCAGGAGACCCATTGCATCTGCATTCCTTTCATCATTTCGTGAATGACATGGATATCTTCCTTCGTTGCACATTTTTGAAGATCCTCTTTGGTGGCGAACCTTTCCAGATCCTCTTTGGTGGCAAACCTTTCCAGATCCTTCTTCGTCGCAAATTTCTCCAGGTCTTTCTTTGTGGCAAATCGCCGAAGATACTTCCGAAGACCTCCTGTAGTGACGAGCCCCTCAATGTCTTTCTTTTTCAGGGCCCTCGATGACCGTGTGGTTTTCATGAGAGATGGAGTGTGAAAGAAATAAAAGCCATGCGCAAAGAAAATCAGCTGGACTTTCCCTCCCGCCGTTTCGCGAGCGTCCACCCCACTCCCCCGCCGGCCGAAATCGCTCCCGAGAGCGCGATTCCAAGCGTAACGAAAGGAAAGCCCGGCTCATCCTCTTCCACCTCTTCGGGAATCTTTGTCTCTTCATCCTGCGGTTGGATCAACGCATTCAGCGCGAGCAATTCCGGCGTCATGGCGGAGTGCAGCGGCGTGAAGGCGGGCTCGCTGCCGGATTTTTTGGATGACGAACTTTTCTTGGCGGATTTCGCTTTTTTGGAGGACGACGCTTTCTTCTTGGGAGCGGCGCTCTTCCTGGATGACGACGATTTCTTTTTCGGCTCCGTGGTCGCCGTCAGCGTGCCGGGGACGGAAAAGAGGACGGACTCGGGCTCGGGGGCGGGCTCTGGCCCGTATGGGGACCGGGTGGATGCTGCGGAGAAAGATGGTTCCGCGGCCGCTGTGGCAGTCAGAATATTTGAATACATAATTTGTTCTTCTTTTCTCTCTTCTGCATGCGCACGAGTCGCTATGCCCAGCACGGACCAGATGCCCGACAGTATCTCCTGCGCTTCCTGCTGATAGCCCAGAAATTCCGCTTCGCGCGCGAAGGGATATTTGAGATACACGGTCGCGAGCCCTTCGCGGAGGATGATCTCCTGAAGCAGATCCCCGTCGGCCGTCTGCACGTAGGCGAGCACGCGCCCGTAGGCGTCGCGCTCGTCGGGGCCCTGGGCGAGGATGACCTCATCGCCGATCACCAGCTGCCGCAGGAAATCGGCCGCGCGTTTGCCGAGCATCACCTGGGTGGGATCGGACGAGTGGAGTTCGGGCGCGTCGATGCCGATGAGCCGGACGCGTTCGGTGCGGTCGACCGTTCCCGGGACCACGACGTCCATGGTGTCGCCGTCGAGCACGTGGGTGACGCGCGCCCGGATGCTCCCCCGCTGCGCCACCGGCGGCCGGACGATGACGCCGTCGCGGATGTCCTTCCACGTGAGCACCGCGACGGGACTGCCGGACGGATCGACGAGAGACAGTTCGCCGGACGCGTTGCCGAGCGTCATGCCCAGCGCCGTGTCCGAAAAACGTTTCGCCTCGCGCGGCGCGAATCCGACGCTCCCGAAGGTGAACTTTCCCTTCTTCGCATGGGGAAGCCGGAGAGACCACCCTTCCAGATCCGCGGTACCCGCGGAAGTGTTGATGATCTCGACCCATTCTTTTCCTCCGTCCTTTCCCGCCGGGTTGGGAAGAACCGCATTGAGGATGAACCCGTCGGATGGTGCGGACACCGGCCGGCGATCCGTAACGGGCTTTTCCCCTCCCGACGGTTGATCGCCGGCCGCTGTCTGCGCGGACGGAATGGAATCGGATGCCGGCTGCACGGCTCCCCCCTTCGGTAGGACGCTGACTGAGAGCGTGCGAGAGAGGGTCTCGCCGCAGGACGACCGCACGTCGGCACGGATGGTGTAGCTCCCAACGCGGTCATACGAATGCGCCGAGGGATTGCAGCTGGGCATCACGGCTCCGTCCCCGAAGTCGACGGAACAGACCGCGGACCCCAGCGAGCCGTACCGCTGGAGAATCTGGATGTTGAGAGTGACCTTCTCCTCCGCGACGGTGACGCCGGACTGCAGCGCGATATAGGGATCGAAGGCGGGGCAGGAGGGGGAGGAGGAAGACACTCCCGACGAAGATGCGGATGCTTGGGAGAGCGAAGAGGCGGAAGAGGACGGGGCTGGGGGGACAGAAGGCGCAGAGGGCACAGACGGGACAGAGGAGGACGACGTCACCGTCGACACTGAGGAAACAGCAGATGAAGAATTTTCAAAGAGCCCTTCCTCTCGCGGAAAACCCGGCGTCGCCATCACCGGCGCACCGTCATCGATTCCCACCGCCCGGACGGCAGTTTCCCAGTTGGCAGAGTCGGTGCCGGAGCCGAAAAGATCGATCCGTTCCATGCTGGATTTGCGGACCGGCGAGCTGAGGTTTTCGCCGGCCAGCGGGGCTCCGACGCCGTCATCCACTTCGTCCATTACCTGTCCGGAGGCATCGCGCAGCCGCAGGAGCAGTTTCGTGTTGGGGAGACTGACCGCCGGCGCAACGAAGGCCGGTTCGGACAGTAGGCGCGACTGGGAGGCACCGAAGTGACTGATGATCAGGTATTCACCAGGAAGGAGGACCGTGTCGCCAGGAAAAGTGAACAGCACGACTTCGATCCCCGACGAATTCACGGATGTCAGGGTCCAGCCGCCCAGTGCGGTACCCGGACCCGTTCCCGATCCCGGGCCCGGATCCGATTCGCCGATCTCCAACCATTCGTCGGAGGCGGAGAAATCCGATCCCGCCCAGTGGACTTCGCTGATAACGGCTTTCGCGTCCGCAGGAGTGACGGGAACGATCAGAAAAGCGATTCCGGCGGCAAATAAAGAGAGGATGGGCAACGGCATGGACGCAGTATTCCGGGGAGAACGGAACCTGGGAGGACGGCTGCGTCCGGGGGCGCACGCACAACCGGTCAATTATGTCTGTCCCAAGCCATAAACGGACGTTCCAAGCATCCATGGAACTCCCGCCTCGACAGCATGCTCCGGCGGTGTAGACTCAGGCCGTACCCTCCATGATCCCCTCTCGCTTCCATCGCTCTAAAACCCCCTCCATCCGCACGTCCTCGACGTACGGACCGCACGCACGACTGCTGCGGGCAGGGGCATTGAAGCGCTGAACGCAGGACCATGGCGGGACGTTTTCCTGTCCCCCCCGATCCATGCTCAACCCCATTATTTTGCTCGCCCTCGTGGGCGGACTGATCGCCGGTCTCACGGCCGGTTGGTTCCTCTTTTCCCAGGGAAAGAAAATCTCGATGGCCATGCAGGCCCAGATCAATGAACAGGAGCGCCAGCTCGCCAAGATCGAAGCCAAGGTCGTCGAAGCCCGCGCCCAGATCCGCACCGCGGAGAACGAGGCGAAGGCCACCGCGAAGGAAATCCTGAGCGAGGCACGCCTCCATGCCACCGAGCTGGAAGCGAAGCTCGAAAAAGACCAGGGCCGCATCGAGGAAAAAGAACGCTCTCTGGACCAGAAAGTGAAGGAAGTCGAACGCCAGCGCGGCCACATTGAGCAGCTGCAGCGCGACCTGGACGTGGAGAAGCAGGAAGTGTCCGTCGCCGCCGCCAAGCACCGCGAAGCCCTGGAGAAGGTGGCGAAACTCAGCCAGGACGAGGCGCGCAAGCAGCTCTGGACCGAGCTCGAAAAGGAATTCAGCGAGCACTTCGCCGCGCAGATCCGCCTGAAGAAGGAGGAGATGGAACAGGAAATCGAGAACAAGGCCCGCAACCTGATGTCCGAGGCGATGCAGCGATATGCGTCGGAAGTGAGCAGCGAATCGACCGCCACCGTGGTCCAGATTCCGAGCGACGACATCAAGGGCAAGATCATCGGAAAGGAAGGCCGCAACATCATCGCCTTCGAGCAGGCCACGGGCGTGGACGTGATCATCGACGACACGCCGGGCGCCATCATCCTCTCGGGCTTCGATCTCTCGCGGCGCTACGTCGCGAAGCTCGCGATGGAGAAGCTGATCCAGGACGGACGCATCCAGCCCGCGCGCATTGAGGAGATCGTCCTGAAGATGAAGGAGCAGGTCGGCAAGATGATGCTCGAATTCGGCAAGCGCGCCACGGAGGAGCTGGGCATCCAGGGCTATCCGCAGGATCTGCTCAAGATCATCGGCCGCCTCCGTTTCCGCACCAGCTACGGCCAGAACGTCCTCAAGCACTCCGTGGAAATGGCGCACCTGGGCCGCATGATGGCCGAGGAGATGGGCGCAAACGTGCAGGTGGTGACCGAAGGTTGTCTGCTCCACGACATCGGCAAGGCGCTCGACCACGAGGTGACCGGCACGCACGTGGAGATCGGCGTCGAGATCTGCAAGCGCTTCAAGATCCGCCCGGAGGTGATCCACTGCGTTGCTGCGCACCATGAGGACATCCCGATGGAAACCCCGGAGGCGTTCATCGTCGCCGCGGCGGATGCGATCTCCGGCGCGCGCCCGGGGGCCCGCAAGGAATCGATTGAAGAGTACTTCAAGCGCCTGCGCAACCTGGAGGAAGTCGCGAAGGGTTTCGACGGCGTCGTCCGCGCATTTGCCATCAGCGCCGGACGGGAGGTCCGCGTGTTCGTTGATACCAAGAAGATCGACGACCTCTCGCAGGAGAAACTCGCCAAGGATATCGCGAAGAAGGTCGAGGCGGAGCTCACCTACCCCGGCGTGATCAAGGTGAATGTGATCCGAGAGCGGCGGATTGAGGAACTGGCGAAATAAGGGTACAGAAGAAACAGACGGCGCAAAGGCGGCAGAGGAATCGTTCCATGATTCCTCTGTTTCGTCTGCGCCCTCTGCGGCCTCTGTTTCCTGTTTCTACTCTTCCCTCTGCGCCCTCTGCCTACATCTTCCAAAACCCCGCTGAATACGGTATACTAATGAGAAACCTTCATACCAACACCCACCTATGTCCGCGCATCCGAGCCGCCGATCCATCGTCGTGAGCCTGACGCTCGCGATCTTCGCGACAGTGTTTCTGGGGACCGCGACCCACTCGCTCTACGGGGCGGTCAACCTCGGCAACCTCGCGCAGATCTGTCAGTACATGAGATTCCTCCCGGCGTGCAGGACGGCCCTCCGTCCGGCGGCATCGTCCAGCTCCTTGCGCCCGTCGAGCCCGGCTCCGGCGCAGTTCTGCATCCCCTCCCGCTGCGGCCCCCGGCCGGGCACGCCCAATCAATTGTGTCCCGATGGTGTGACGGTCTCCGGACCCACGCGGAGGTGCATGCTCAACCCGTCCACCGGAAGGTGCGGATGGGAAATCGTCTCGTGCCCCGCAGCCGCAAGCGTCGCGTCGCGGCCCGGACCCTCGGCCCCGATCGCCCAGTGTCCTCCGGACTACCGCTGCACGGGACCCAACGGCGCCATCACCGCGAACACGTACTGCGGCGGATCGTCGAACGTTGAACTGCTCACGGGGGCAAATGCGCCCGTGTGCACGTCCAACGGCGGATCCGGAAGCTGCTTCCGGTGCCTCAACGCATCGAGCGCCCCGAAGGTCGTGCCGATGGAAAACCCGCTGACACCCATCGATCGCCCCGCCAATCCCCAGGTAGCGCCGCTGACGGCACCCAGCCCCGCGCCGGCTTCTTCAGCGGGCTTCTACGTGAACTCGTCGGCAGGCTCCTCGAGTACGTCCGTTGCGATCTCCTCCTCGAGCGAGTCCGTTTCGACATCTTCGTCCAGCACGTCCGTTGCGACATTCTCCTCGAGCACATCCGTTCCGACGACCGTGAGTTCCGTTCCCACCGTCGTTCCGTCTCCGGGTCCGTCGCCATCCCCCTCGCCCTCGCCCTCTCCCGCTCCCGGCCCGGTCATCGGCATCTGCACGGAGACGCAGACGTGCACACTGGATGAATTTACCATTCCGTCGGGCCGGATCCTGCCCGAAGACATCACCGTCGGTCCGGACGGCAACCTGTGGTTCTCCGGCAACGGACCCATCGGCATGATCACCCCGAACGGCGAGATCACGGTATTCCCCATCGGCGAAAAGGACAGCACGTTCCGCCCCGGCATCGTGACCGGTTCCGACGGCAACTTGTGGATCACGGATCAGGAAGTCCCGGGAGACATCCGACGGACGAGCCCCGCGAATGCGGCGGCCGGCCTTGCAGAGACCTTCTCCTTGCCCGACCGCAGGACCGCCACGGGCAACCGCCCCCGCGAGATCGTCAGCGGACCGGACGGCAACGTGTGGTTTACCGAAGCCATGGGTAACCGCATCGGGCGCATGACGCCGGAGGGCGAATTGCGCGAATTCACGATCTCCACCGCCAATGCAGGCGCGCGCGGACTGACCGTGGGACCGGACGGCAATCTGTGGTTCGTCGAAACGCTCGCGAACAAAATCGGCAGAATCACCCCCGACGGCGTCATCAGCGATTTCCCCTACCTCACCGGACAGAACATCCTTGCTATCGCCGCCGGTCCGGACGGCAACCTCTGGTTCACGGCGGGTGGCAAAATCGGGCGGATCACCCCGGCCGGAATCTTCCTCCCGGACATCGCCCTGAAGACCGCCGCAGCGGACGCGCACCAGATCACGCAGGGGCCCGACGGCAACATGTGGGTGACCGAATACGCCGCAAGCAAAGTGGCCCGCGTGACGCCCGACGGCGTCGTGACGGAGCTGTCGCTCGGAGCCACTAAAGGACCGATCGGGATCGTCACCGGCCCCGACGGCAACATCTGGGTCGCGGAATACGGCGCAAAGAAGATCGCGCGCATCACGTGCAACGGCGGTCTTCCCCCGCCCCCGCCGCCTTCGCCGGGTCCGGATCCCGATCCGGGCCCGTACGAGGTTCTTCCCCTCCCCGAAACGGAAGTGTGCGGCAACGGGATCATCGAAGGATCCGAACAGTGCGACAACACGGGCGTCGCCTGCGGCAGCGACTGCCGGCTCCTGCCCCCGCCGCCCGTTCCGGGCGAATGCCCGCAGCTCATGTGCGCCGCCGTGGATCTCGCGGAGGGCTGCCGTTTGGAGAACACCATGAACAACGGCTGTCCCGGTTGTCCGTTCGTCGTCTGCCCGAATCCGGTCGAACCCAAATGTACCGACGATGACGGCGGCGACAACCCGCAAACGAAAGGAGTGGCGCAGGGAGGCGCCGCGGGAACGGATTTCTGCCAGGGGCAATACGACCCCGTCACCAAATCCACAGATTATACGAAGTTTCTGGTCGAATACGGCTGTGCCAATTGGCAGGCCACTTCTACGGAAGGAACAATTGCAAAAAAAGGATATGAGTGCGCAGAGCTGGGCGATGGCTACATTTGCCAGGAAGGCGCATGCGTAAAAGGACACACGGCTCCTCCTCCCGGCCCGACCCCGGGCCCGAGCCCGAGCCCGTCCCCGAGCCCGACCCCGAACCCGACCCCGAACCCGACCCCGAACCCGAACCCCTCCCCCACGCCGACACCCACGCCCACTCTCGGACAGTGCTCGCCGACGATCAAGGAATTCTACGTCCCGCAGCCCAACATGTTCCCCACGGGCATCACCGGTGGACCCGACGGTTCCGTCTGGTTCACGGTGAAGGCCGGAAACAGGGTGGGTCGTGTCGCCGCTGACGAGTCGGTGCAGACCTACGGCTACCAGACCCCGAACGCGAACCCCAACGACATCACCATGGGGCCGGACGGGAATCTCTGGTTTACCGAGCAGGACGGCAAGAAGCTCGGCCGCTCCACTGCGGCAGGAGTCGTGACCGAGTTCCCCGTGGACGGCGCGAACAGCCAGATCCTCAATATCACGAAGGGACCCGACGACAAACTGTGGTTCACCGGCGGCAAGATCAAGTCCATCGGACGCATGACCACCGGCGGCCTCGTCGACTGGATCACGATTCCCGGCCCACAGACCATGGGCATCGCCACGGCTCCGGACGGAACCGTGTGGTACACCACCTGGAACGGCCACTCGGTCGGGCGGATCAGGCCCGATGGAGATATCAAGGAATTCCCCCTGCAGGCACCCTTCCAGCTGCCCGGCGAAATCGTCGTGCACCCGGACGGCAACGCCTGGTTCACGGTGAACACCATGCTGGACGCGCCCAACCGCGGCATCGGCCGCATCACGCCCGAGGGCAACATGGAGATCTTCCGCCTGCCCGCGGGAACGACCGCGTATCCCAGCGACATCGCCGTGGGTCCGGACGGTTACCTGTGGGTCACCAACAGTCTCGGCATCGGCGCGCTCTTCCGGGTGCATCCCGAAACGGGCGAGATGACCTATCAGGTCGTCACGCCGACCCCGCGCGACACCTATCTCTCCAAGATCACGAGAGTGGGAGACTTCCTGTGGACGACGGACCTGCCGGGAAAGATCGGAAAGATCACGCTCAACTGTTCCGCGCCGGCCGTCAGCCCGAGCCCGTCCCCGAGCCCGAGCCCATCCCCGTCCCCGAGCCCGAGCCCGTCCCCCGCTCCCTCGCCATGCGGCAACAGCATCTGCAATGAGGGCGAGACCGCGGCCACGTGCCGGCAGGATTGCCCCGCGCCGATCGGACACAACCCCGGTTACTGCATGGGCGCCACCGTCTGGTGGGGCGGCGGCGTCAGCGACGACGGCAGATTCGTCTCCTACGCGGCGGACTTCGACAATATCGCCGGAGGCCAGGGAGGACTCTTCGTCCTCGACCGCGAGACCGGCCGGACGACGCAGGTGAGTACGTACGTTTCCACCTCGAATATCACCGCCGACGGACAGTACCTGATGTATTACGGATCCGGGCTCCGCGGCTCCGGCCCCCAATACTGCGCGGGGTATACCGGCACCTGCGGCTGGCCCACCACGGCCGGACTGTATGACCTGCGCAACGGCGTGCAGGTCACCGACCAGTCGTTGGCGGCGTACGGCACCCCGTACGTGGGCCACTTCGCGCCTGCCCCCGTGCAGACGCCGGCCTTCCTGCATTACCGCATCAGTCCGAACTGGCGGTACGTGCTCGGCGACGCGTACGAACCGCTGACCCCCGGCGCGCGCAACACGACCTACAAGCGCATGCAGGTGTACCTCTACGACACGGAAACGAAGAAGATCGAACTCGTCAGCCGCGCTTCCAGCGGGGCGCCGGGCGCCTGCAGCTGGGACGGCGGCCAGCCGACCATCACCCATGCCGGCCGTCCCCTGGACGGAACGTGGGAGGACAGCGCCCCCGGCCCGGAATGCGGCAACAGGACTTGCGACTACGGAGAGACGCACGAGAACTGTTCCTCCGACTGCCGCGCGGCGGAACCCCGCCCGGAAAACTGCGTCGATTCCGACGGCGGCGACCCGACGGCGAAGGGCGATGTCCTCGAATGGGGCGTCGTCCGGACCGCCGACAGCTGCAACTCCGTGCTGCCGAACTACGTGAACGAACAGATGTGCGGCGATCGCGGCCGCCGTCAGGATCTGATGCCCTGCCCGCTGGGGACCCAGTGCAGCGACGGCGCCTGCCGCCCCACGGGGAGCCCGGCGCCCGTGAGCAATTCCTGCACCGATTCGGACGGAGGAGTGGATCTCATGGTCCAGGGGACCGGAGACTCCTGCAACACGAACTACGGCTATGAACACCATGTCTACGAAGCCTATTGCACAGGGGGCCTTGAGGCGCAGGGCAGCTTCCAGCTCATCCCCAGCATTCCCTGCCCCGACGGCATGACCTGCCGCGACGGCGCCTGCCGGTAATCACCATTCCTTCCTGACACTTTCACACTCCCTCCCATGACCGCCTTCTCCAACCGCCGCACCGCCGTCCTGAGCATCGCTCTCGCGCTGTTCTTCACGGCCTTTCTGGGAACATCCGGATCCACGCTCCGGGGCGTGTCCATTCCCGGGGAGCCCTCGACGCTCTGCCAGTTCCTGCCGTGGGCACCCGGCTGCGACAGCGCGGCCTCGTCGTCCGCAACCGCCCCGGCCAAGGCCCCGGCGCAGGAACCTGTCGAGAGCACCCTTCCCGTCCCCACCGAGGCGTGCGAGCCGGGGACCATGGCCCTCTGCGGCAACGGCCTCTGCGAAGTGCCGGAAACCGCTCAGACATGCGCCGACTGCGGCCACAAGGCGCCTCCCCCTCCCTCCCCGACACCCTCGGGCAACATCTGGAAAAACTGCAGCAATGGCGGCGCGTGCAGCAAGCAGATGGTGAACGGGCGCTGTTACGGCGTCACCGACATCTGTTTCCTTCCCGGAGCTGGAGAACCGTCTGCCAGCGGCACTTGCGGCATCATCGGCGACCCGTCCTGCGAAGGACAGTGCATCGTCTGCGGCGGAACCCCGACCACGCCGGTCTGCGGCGACGGACTCTGCCAGATGGAGCTTCGCGAGACGTACATCAACTGCCCCGCCGACTGCGAGAGACCGGTGGATGAGCTGTGCGCACCCGGACAGGTCTGCATCATGAACGGCAACCGCCGGATCTGCGATAATTACGCCGAAGCCGCGAACGCCACCCCGCTGCGAAACTGCTCCCGCGAGGGATTTCAGGGAGTCTGCGGCGTGTGCCCGCAGGCCCCGGCAGGACCGGTCTGCGGCGACGGCATCTGCCACGAGGACAACGGAGAGACGCCGGCAAACTGCGAGGCGGATTGCAGGTTGTTCCAGGGATGCGACCCCATCCTCGACCCCGTGACCGGCCAGGGATGCGGCTGCCCCAACATGCCCGCGTGCGGAACGCCGCCCCCGCCGCCGGTCGACGGCCCCATGTGCCAGGATGATTACCGCCGCGGCCTGGTGGCCATCAGCGCGGACGGCCGGAAGATCGCGACCGCCGCCGAATTCGTCGGTCCGCTGATGAATGAGCGCCTGTTCACGATCATCGACCGCGACTCCGGCAAAACGATGGATCTCCCCGACCGGATGATCATCCATCCGATGTTCGGCAAAGACGGCAATTTCTACTGGCTGGAGCGCGCGTCGCTCGCGCCGAACCGAAACGCATACATCGAATCCACGCCGACCTTCAACAAGCTCGACACCACCACCTGGCAGATCCGCACGTGGACCCTGCCCGTCGAGCAGGCCTTCCGGGATTATCCCATTCTCCTCGACGTGGGGAATCTCCCCCTCCTCTCGCTGACGGCGGACGGCAACCGGGCGCTCTTCGGTCTCCCCCAGATCAAGCCGGGAGCCGGAGTCCATGACGCCATCTTCGTCTACGACATTCCCGCAAACAGGCTCTACATCACGAACATCCCCGAGAACACCGGCTGGAGTCCGGCGGTGGAGTCGACCGAAGTGAAGTTCTACATGCTGGCCAACAGCGACACGCCGTTCTACGCCCATGAATACCAGGGCGGCTACCGCTTCGGCAGCTTCGGTCTGGGATGGCCGCAGCTTCCCGTGAATTCAACGCTGCGATGCTCGCGACAGATGCCGACGCTCGACGGCTCCGAAGTCCTCTGCCAGTCGAATACGTCCCTGTCCGTGCTGATCCCCACGACGGATTCCGTCGCGCACATCTACGCGTGCAACCCCGACGAACCGTCCGCATGCACGCCCATCACGCAGCATGTCGAATGCCCGGATGAGGAGGAAGATCCCGCCGGACCCGTCTGCGGCAACAGCATCTGCGAGGAAGGCGAAACCATGCAAACCTGCATGCGCGACTGCAGGCGGGAAGTCTGCGATCCCCTCACCGATCCCAACACGGGCGAGGCCTGCGGATGCCCGGGCATGCCGGAATGCACCCGCCCCGCGACCGTCTGCGGCAACAGCGTCTGCGAGTCCGGCGAAACCACCGCCTCCTGCGCATGGGACTGCGCGCCCAGTTCATCGGGCGGCGGAGACAGCATCCCCATGGGCTGTTACGACAGCGATTTGTACGACATCACCGTGAAGGGAACGGTCTATCAGAACCGCTTCCCCATGCGCACGGATTCGTGCCGCAGCGGCGTCGACAATATCGTCAGCGAGTATGCGTGCTACAACGGCATGCCGTATGAAAACGTGATCATCTGCCCCGCGGGACGCGTGTGCGTCGACGGCGCCTGCGTCACGCGCAACGCCAGCGCGGCCGGCAACGCCGGTTCCTGCACCGACAGCGACGGCGGCTTTAACAACCGCGTCGCCGGCACGGCGAGCAACGGATCGTACTCGGATGCGGACCAGTGCGGCTCCGCACCCGATGAAGCCCAGGAAACCTACTGCGCTCCGGAGGGCTCCGTCATGCACTGGATGACCCGCTGTCCCGCCGGCACCACCTGCAGCGACGGCGCCTGCCGGTAACCCCGTCTTTATTCTCTTTCGGATATGACACACACCCGCATCACCGTCGCCAGCCTCGCAACCGCGCTGTTCCTCACGGCGATGGGCGGCGTGAACGGACCGTCACATGTCACGGGCCTCAGCCTGCGCCCGTGCGACGTCCTGCCGTCCCTCCCCGGATGCAGCGTCGATGACGACGCCGGCATTCCGCGCGACGTGGATCTGGGCGTGTGCACGGTGCTGAACGCATCATCGGCGAATTTCCGCGCAAGCTGCAGGAAAAACGACGCAAACGTGACCGTAAGCGCCACGTATCTCCAGTCTGGCGGAAAAGTGACGGTAAGCGGCTCTGCTCCCGGCATCGGCCAGGTGAGCATCACCGGCACGGGAGAGGCCGGCGGCACGCTGGAATCATTCACGTTCCGCGGATCGGCGCAGGGGGTCCGCATCAGCGGAACGGGCGAATTCTCGGAAAACAGCATCACCATCAACGCCGGCGGATACGGCACCTTCCGCGCAACGTTCGAAAAGAGCGATGACAGCGGAACCGACGCGCCGCGTCCGCGTCCGCCCGCACGGCCCCCCATGGCGCCGCCTCCGGCGGCTCCGCGGCCGTCGACGCCGCGGCCCCCCGCAGAGCCCCGCCCGCGCGTCACCCCGCCTGCGAACACTCCCCGCCCCCCGGCTGCCCGTCCCCCCGCACCCGCCCCCCGTCGTGCGGACAGCGCTATTCCGCGCTTTGAAGAATGCGGCCCCCGCCCGACGGAGCAGTGCTCTGATGGCACGGCAAAAATATTCATGTGCAGGCAGGGAGAGTGGACCGGCAGATGCCCGGTGGCGAACGCCTGCGGCGACGGACGGTGCTCCGCAGGCGAAGCCCGCATGATCTGCGGCAGATGCATGACCTCCGAAGGCGGCTTCGGCTGCCAGAGCGACTGTCGCCGCGCCTGCGCCCAGGACTGCCGCTAACCCTCTCGTTTCTCACCACGCTTCCATGACCGTATCCCGCACCCGCATCGCCATCGGCAGCCTCACGGCCGCGATTCTCATCGCCGGCGCCGGCGCGGTTTCGGGACCGTCCCTCCGGGGACAACTCAGTCTGAAGCCCTGCAGCTACATCAGGCTTCTGCCCGGCTGCGGCGCCGCGACGACCACGGAGGAGCTCCAGCGCCTCTCCGACGAAAGAGTCTGCGGCCCCAGGCCCGCCCCCACCCAGTGCGCCGACGGCGGCGCTCCGATGTACAGCTGCAACCGGAGCGTGCGCATGTGGAACCGTCAGTGCCCGCCGTCGCAGGACCGCTGCGGAGACGGCATTCCCACGAGCGCCGAATGCCGGCAGTACTGCGTGATGACATCGTACAAAAAGCCCGGGATCGGCGTGGGAAACGGATGCGCATACGTCTGCGACGCGGACTGCCAGATCAGGTCGCAGAAGATCAACACCTGCGGCAACGGCGCGTGCGAAGCAAAAGAAACCGCGGCAAACTGCCCTCGGGACTGCACGTTCTCGCAAATCACGGGGAACGCCTGCAATTGCCCCCGCATGATGACATGGGACGGCGAGAAATGCGTGCAGGCCACCGAGGAGCTCTGCCCGGTCCAGGAAGCGACCGTGTGCGGCTGCGACGAGAAGACGTACCGCAACTCGTGCAACGCGCGGAAAGCCGGCGTGAAGAGCTACCGCGCCGGGGCGTGCGGTTCCGTCGGCACCCAGTTCCCCGGCGCGACGTGCGGCAACAGGCGCTGCGAGCCGCCGTGGGAAAATTTTGAAACGTGCACGCTCGACTGTCCGTCCATCGAAGGAGACGCCTGCCGCTGTCCGTTCGGCGAGATGTGGGACAGCCAGAACAGCCGCTGCACCGCCAATGTGGCGGACGTCTCCTGCGACATGATGGCAAGCAGCCTCGTCTGCGGCTGCGACGGACGCACGTACGGAAGCCCGTGCCAGGCGCACATGGGAGGACTCAAATCGGTGGAAGACGGCCGGTGCCCGCTGTGCGGCGACAGGGTCTGCAACGGCCTGGAAACGCACGCCACGTGTCCCAAGGACTGCACCACGATTCCCCCGGTGCAACCGCAACCCGCCACATGCATTCCCCGTTCCTGTCCGCAACCGCGCCTTCGGCAGGGATGCATCCTGGTTCCCGGGCAAGCGGACGCAAACGGCTGCGCCACCTGTCCTACCGTCCAGTGCACCACTCCTGTGGTCCGCTGCGGCGACAAGGTGTGCTCGCCCGGCGAAAACCCCGGCACCTGTCCCATGGACTGTCCCCTCAGATAATCACGCTTTTTTCCTTTTTTATATGAATATCCCCCGCTCCCGCATCGCACTCGCCGGCCTCACCGCCGGACTGCTCCTCACCGCGCTCGGCAGCATGGACGGATCCCTCAGCATGACCGCTGCGGCCCTCCCGGCGTACTGCACCAGGCTCCCCTCATTGCCCTCCTGCAGGAAAGCGGCGGCATCCAGCGCGAATGCGCAACCGGTCGCGTCCGGGCAGGAGTCCGGCTTCATGAACATGCTGCCGGATGCCGTACGGAACATCTTCCAGCAGCCTGCTCCGCAGACGTCCGCCACCCTATGCGGCAACAAACCAGCGCAGCCGCAGTGCCCCAACGGATCACGCGCCATGCTGATGTGCAACGTGAACACCCGCAAATGGACGGCGCGCTGCTCGCAGCCGCTGCCCGAAGAGCTGTGCGGAGACGGCATCTGCAGGAGTGGGGAGGCCCGGTGGATCTGCATGCTTCCCACGCGACCCCAGCCGGGATTCGTTCTCCCGCCCAACAGCTGCAATCCCGTCTGCGAGGCGGATTGCGGCGACAGAGACGTCACGCCCGACACGCCGCCGGCCGATGCATGCCGCTGCCCCCGGGGACAGATATGGAGAATCAACAGGTGCGTCGCCGTCCCGGCTGGCGGAAACTGCACCTCGGTCTACCGGCCCGTTTGCGGCTGCGACGGCGTGACGTATCCCAACACCTGCACCGCCCAGCAATCGGGACTGAAAGAGTTCACCGAAGGCGCGTGCGCCGGAGAGACCGCAGCCTGCGGAAACGCCATATGCAACGCTGAACTCGGGGAAAGTTTCCGGACGTGTCCACGGGACTGCCGCGCACCTGAGGCGTGCCCGCGCCCGATGTGTCCCCAGCTCCGTCCGCTGCCCGGTCAGGTCTGCCAGACGGTGGCCAGCGCTATCGGCTCCGACGGCTGTCCCGGATGCCCCCGCCAGGAATGCGTTCCCGCGACGGAAGGCACATGCGGAAACGGAACCTGCAACCGCGAGGCCGGGGAAAACCCCGACACGTGCCCGCAGGATTGCCGGCCGGTCGAATGCCCGCTGATACCCTGCGCGATGCCCGCACCGCGCCCCGGCTTCGTCTGCCACCCGATCCCCGGACCAGTCGGCGCCAACGGCTGTCCCGGATGTCCGCAGCAGGAATGCGTTCCCGCGACGGAAGACACATGCGGAAACGGAACCTGCAACCGCGAGGCCGGGGAAAACCCCGACACGTGC
>CAZCFO010000005.1:0-59119 GCA_964497975.1 uncultured Candidatus Peribacteria bacterium | reverse complement strand
CACATGCGGAAACGGAACCTGCAACCGCGAGGCCGGGGAAAACCCCGACACGTGCCCGCAGGATTGCCGGCAGCACGTCTGCCAGCCGCCGGTCTGCCCCCAGCTCATTCCGCGACCGGGATACACCTGTCATTCGCTCGCTCCTGATGTCGACGCCAACGGCTGCCCCCTGTGTCCCCGCCAGGAATGCGTTCCCCTCACATCGGTGCCCCCGGCACACCCGGGAACACCGGAAGGCCAGGCCTGTCTCCTGCACGGCGTCACGCCGGCGATCAGCGACGACGGCAGATTTGTCGTCTGGATCGGCGCGCGCGACAGCGTGCGGAAAGATACCAACGGCAACTATGTTGCCTACCCGCTCTACGTGAGTGATGTCCGCACGCGCACGACAAAATTCCTCACCGACGGCTGCTACTCCGCCACCATCAGCGGCGACGGCTCCGTCGCCGTCTGCCAGACGTACGGCAATACCGTGAAACTCGTGAATGTGGCCAGCGGACAGGTCCGCACCCTGTCCCTGCCGGCGAATGCCGCAGAGAGCACCACCAGCACGCTCGTCGCGCACATCAGCAACGACGGAAAATTGCTCACCTACGACCCGAACATCATCATCGAAACCGATACCGGAGAGACATTCACCCACGCGGTACCGCCCACCACGCCATTCACCCACACCTTCATCCCCCTCTCCGAAAGCCTCTTCGTCATCCGCATGAATTATGCCGCGGGCGGACGGGGATACGTGATGGGCCGCGTCCCCATGAGCAACGACGGACAGTATTGGATCTCGGGCGGCTCACGTGACGGGGTGTACCTCCAGAAAATGTACTACGACGAAAAACTTGTCGCCCATAACGTGGGGAATGCCATCCAGATCGCTCCGGCGGGAGCCAACTCCAACAACCGCATCCTGATCAGCAACGACGGAAACACGGTTCAGTACGGCACCGATATCTACACGAACGCGACGAGTGGTTCGCCGCGGAGAATCGGGATTGTCGGATGCAACATCATCACTGCCCGTCTCAGCGGCGACGGCCGGACGGTTGCCGACGTGTGTCCGGACGACGCGGCTCTCGGTTCGGGTCTCGGCTCGGGCCTCGGTCACGTCACGGTCTTTCCCGTGGCCGGAGGAGCATCCACCATCGTCAGCACCGAATCGGATCCGGCCCAGTGCGGCTCGTACGATCCGTACTCCAACCGGTGATCCCTGAACAAATATTCACATTTTTCCCAACCCTTCTATGGTCAACCGTCGCTCCCGCAACGCCTTCGCAGGCCTGTTCGCGGCCATCCTCGTCGGCGTCGTCGCCTCCGTCGCCTCGCCCCGCGCGCAGGTGACCGAGAACGGCTCCCCTCCCGAGGCCGATTCCGGCCCGCAGGTATACTGCTCGGAATTCCTGATGTTCACCCGGTGCCCGGATTCTGCGGTTGTCCCGAAGGAGGAAATCACCTTCTGCAACAACCACGGCGGCATCGAGTATTCGTGCCCCGATGAACCGGACACCGAAAGCGACGACGGCAACGCCGGCGCCGGGAATCCGGATTCCTCCGGAGACGAACACTCGCCCGCGGACGGCACTCCCTCCATCGAGATGCATCCGGCGACGGACGATCACGGCACATCCGATGAACATGAAGAGGGCGGGGAAGAGGATGAAACCACCCATGACGATATTCTCGCCGGCCTTCCGGAGGAGATGAGCGTCGAAAACTGCGTTATCCACGATCGCACCGATGACGAGCTGCACGCTTCCTGCGAGTGGGAAGGAGCCCGGTGGACGATGGATGCCGCTTCTCTGCAGGGGCAGCCCACGCTCCGGGTGGAAGGCGCGTACCACGGACAGCCTGTGCGCATCGAAGGCATCGCCGGCTCGCCCAATTCGCCCGGCTCCCCGCAGAGCTTCTATTACAACGGCAGCATCGGGGATGAGGAGTTCTCCGGAAACGGCGAATGGACCGAGGGTGCGCTCTGGATCCAGACCACGGACGGCCGCATGCTCCGCATCGGCTTTCATCTGAGCGGGCAGGGCGACAACCAGGACCCGAACGACGGACAGGACGGCAATGGCGATGAGCCTCAGGAACCCGCCGTGTCCCAGGACCCGGGCGCCGCCTACGCATGCGCGCAGCAGAACCTGCAGCTCCCGGAGGGGGCAGGATTCCCCCCGACGGAGGAAATTGAAGTCTTCTTCGAACCTCAGGACAACCGTTACGAAATGATCATCCCCACCGGAGAAGAGCGCCACGGATGCGTCGTGCATCTCAACGATGACCGCTCGTGCGCAAACGTGCAGTGCCAGTAACCCCCTCTTCCCTCCTCCTCGGTCCTTTTCTCACACACATGAAAACATCCTCCTCACACACCAAGCTGATCGGCGCCGGCCTCGCAATGACGGTTCTCGTCATGGCGGGCTCCGTCGGATCGGCCCCGATGCAGGGACAGGTGAATATCAGTGTCCTCTGCTTGTTCCCCGGACTCCGGAACGTGCCTGCCTGCAGGCAGGCGGCAACCGCGGCTCAACGGGAAAGCACTGCTTCCAGCAGTGCCGGCACCAGAATGAGAATGCCAAAACGGGAATACTGCGGCGATGGCTTCTGCTCACCGCAGGAAATCCGCACGTGCAGGCTGGACTGCAACGAAGACGTGGACCCGGCATTTGGTGTTCCGGCCCCCACTCCTGTTTCCCCCGATCCGTCGTTTGAGCGGGAACCCAACGCAGCGGTCTGGGAGTATCCCACCGCGCCGCTTCCCATGGGCGAGACTTCTCCGTCGGTTTCCGCTGAGGATGATGATGAAAATGACGACACGTCGCCGTACTGGGTTGATCCTTCTATCACATCCCCCGCTGTGGAGCCCTCCCCTCCCTGGGCCGCACCTACTCCGGGACCGCTGTTTGATGACAGTGATGAAAATGACGATACGTCGCCGTACTGGGTTGAGCCCTCGCAGCCGGTTCCCACCGTGGAGAATTCTCCGTCCTGGAATGATCCGGGCCCCCAGCCCCCCGTGAGGAATGACATTGTCCCGTATTGGATTGATCCTCCTTCGCCGCCTCTCATGGATGAGAATGAGGAGATTGTTCCGCTTTCGATTGATTCTCCTCCCCAGCCGCGCATTGATGAAATTCTTCCGCCCTGGATGGATCTTCCTCCGCCCCCCTCCATTGAGCCTCCGCACAATCCGACAAATCCGGACGCATGCGTGATGAGCTGCGGAAACGGGATCCAGGATCCCAATGAAGGATGTACGATCTATGAACTGTCTTCGGGGGACGTGTTCTGCCCCGAAGACTGCACATATGGCTCCTTTTCTTCGGCAGCCGACACCACGGGAGCGGATGCATGCGGCGACGGCGCATGCGCCGCGGGGGAAACCCACGCCACATGTCCCATGGACTGCGCGGATATCAAGACAATCAACGACAACAAAGAGTGTAAAGATGGATTCCAGTGGAATATCACCATTGGAAGTCCCTCCCGTGTGGGCGGCGGCTCCGACTACATGGTTCCGCAGGGGGAAATTCTCCATAACTCTGACGGGACGATCATTGCGTTCGAGGCAGACCGGTGGTCCGGAAACGCCGGACGGACGATCGTCGTGCATAACCGCATGTCCGGAAACACGCAGCGCATTGTCGCTCCAGTCGGCGCCCAGGACATCATTGGCTTGAGGAAGGACGGGGGGACGCTGTTCATCGACGGACACGGGTCCAACTCCCCGTGGTACGAATACTCCTTCGCGTCCGGGCAGTGGACGGAGCATCCGTCCACCGATCCGTGGATGGATCCTGACTTTGGCAATCCCATGTTCGGCGGATCACCTGACATGCACATTCCCGATGGAAAGGGAGGCTGGAACATCGTCTCGGTCGAATTGGACGGGCAGGAGTACGCGGCGCTGATGGACGGGGAAAAGATCACGAACTTTGATCTGTTCCCGGGCGGAATGTCGGTTGCCCAGCCAGATGATCAGCGCATTGGACGGCTGGTATTCGCCGGAGACAGCTATGGAAACAGCACAGACGGCAACGGCGTCATGATCTACGGCTCGAATGTCTACGGAACGTATGCGGCCGGGGCCAACAACCGCGAAGCGGTCTACGTCCGGTCGGTCACTGCCACCAAAGTGGCGTGCCAGTAATTCCTCTTCCCCTCCTACCCCCCTCATTCTCTCCCCCATCCAAAGATGAAAAACAATTCCCGCACACAGATCATCGGCGCCGGTCTCGCGCTCACCGCCCTCATCGTCGCCGGCTCGGCCGCGTCGGCCCCGCTCCAGGGACAAGTGGAGGATTCCCAGGTCCTCCGGGTCATCTGCTCGTTCCTCCCCTATGCCCCAGCGTGCAATCCAAGCAGAACCACCCCGACTCCCCGGACGACGGGAACGCCCTCAACCGGTACCACAAGGACGGACGGCCGCGTCCGCCTGCGAGAAGGACTCCGCACAGCGCCCACCGGCGTGCCCGTGTTCGGCGCACCTGCCACCGCTCCTGCGCAGCGACCCACGGATATCCCGGTCTTCGGCGCTCCGGGTCCGGAGATCCGCGTCGATACGACCACGACGGTCAAGGAACCCTACATGAGCGGAGGTGGCATGCAGGTCACCGCACCGCCCCCGGCGGGCTGCGGCGACGGCGCGTGCATCCAGCCGGAAGTCGGCGATGTGCAGAGCCTTACCGCTGGCCAGAATTTCGTGTGGTGTCCCGTTGACTGCGAAGGCAAGACGCCGATCGCTGCCCAACCGGCACCGTTGCCCAACTGTCCTCTGCTCACGTGCGCCGCGCCCCCCGAGGGAATGCGCTACGCGAAAGGCACTATCTCGCTTGATGCCAACGGCTGCCAGACTTCCTGCGGCGAACTCGAAAAGATCGTGGAAGTGTCGCAGGACTGCAACGGCATCTGCGAGAGAGAAGATGTCCCGCCCGTCTGTCCTCCCGGCGCATCGTGCGTTTCTCCCGATCTTCTGCCTCCCGGACGATGTCCCGCGGATTGTCCCGTCACCCGCCCCGCCGCGCAGCCGGCTCCGACGCTGGTGCCGATTGCACTGCCGACGCCCGGTCCCGTCACTGCTCCGCCGGCCTGCAAAATGACGATTGATGACTGTGTTCCGCCGAAAGGCAAGCAGTACAGATTCGTCACCGATCAGTACGGATGCATCACCTCATGCGGAGAACTGGAGTGGATCTCGAAGCTCAAGGAACTCGCTTGCGACTGGAGTGAATGCAAATATGAAGACAGGCTTACCACGGTCTGCGCCGAAGGCGACCATAAGTCCGCGGATCCGGATTGCGGACGCACATCCCCCGGAAGCCCGTGCGAGTGGCTCTATCCGTCGTGCATAGACAGTGACGGTGATCGCAAGGGTGACATCTGCGGCGACGGCAAGGTCACACTAAAAGAGGTATGCGACGAAGGCTCAGAGAAGGACAAAAATGGAAATTCCCAACGCAAAGACACTCCCGCCTGTCGATATTGCCAGGTTGCTGCAGCCTACTGCGGCGACGGCTACAAGGCGGCGAGTGAAGCCTGCGATGATGGAAACAAAATCGACAACGACGGTTGCGACAATGGCTGCAATCTTCCGCCGGTAAAGCCCGTCTGCGGCAACGGCAAGCTTGAACCATTGGGTGGTGAAGCATGCGACGACGGGAACCTTATCGACACCGACGGCTGCACCGAACAGTGCCAGGTAGACCCGAGTCGCCAAGGCACCAGCAAGGTCTGCGGCGGCGTCGCCTTCACCAATGCGGCGAAGCCTATCGATGAAACGTACTTGTACAAGTCGGTGAAATTCCCCTTCAAAGAAAGCACTACCCAGAAATTTGAGGGGTATGATCCGAAGTGCAAAACAGGAAAAGATTGGAAGATAGAGGCACAAACGAAGTTTCCCGGTTGGACACTCTGCCCGTTCCCGGCCAATCTTGATGCGGGTGGCTGTCCCAATGCGCCAGCAAGCACATGCGGCAACTCAATAGTGGAAAAGCCGTACGAGGACTGCGACGACGGAAACCGAATCGGAAACGACGGCTGCGGTCCCAATTGCGCATTCGATACGAATACCGCTCCCCCTGCTCCCAAGTGCGGCGACGGCGTGCACCACTGGAGCGAGGCCTGTGATCTCGGTACGCGCAACGGCGCAAAGGACAGTCCGTGCACGGCAAAATGCGAGATCAAATATCTTTGTGAACCAGCCGACTGCGTGGGCATGACAACTCCGGAAAAAATGTGGTGCACATTCAGTCCCCAGACGACAACCGGATACTCCTGCAATAACGATCTTGATGCGGAGACGAAGATCGCACAGCAACTCGGGATACAGCCGGGTACATTCGGTGCCAAGGCCTGCAAGTTGCAGGAGACGTCCTGTTCCGGCGGGTTCTTCTGCGGCGACGGATTCCAGTATTTCGGATTCAATGAGCAATGTGATTTCGGGATGAAAGACGGACGACTCGTCAACGTTCGAGGCTGCAACAGCTGCAAAAAGACGGCATGCACGGACATTTCCTACATGCCTGGCCTGACGGAAGAGAAGAAAAAGGAGATTCTGGAATCGAATAAAAGGATCTGCGGCACGTCCCTCTGCTTCGGCCAGCAATCGGAAAAAGGCGTCTGTGGCTGCTACTCCGACAGCGACTGTCCGGCAGACGAACCCATCTGCGATCCGCAGTCACAAATCTGCAGGCCGAAGAAGTAATCACCCGGCCAGCGAATACCGCATACGACGAAGCTCCAGGAATTTCTCCTCCTGGAGCTTCTTCAGTATCTGACTGAGCCATTCGTGATGCTCTTCCGGATTCCAGTCCAGCGCGATCCGCCTGCCGATGTCGTGCAGGGTGAGTCCGCGCGGAGCGTCGCGCAGTGCTTCGATCACGCGGCCGCGGAAAATTCGATTGGGAATGAACGTCGAGCCCACAAGTCTTCCCGGCTCGGGTTTGCGGTTGTGGGTTACGAGTTGCGGGTTACGAGTACCATTTTTTATTTTCCCGAAACCCGAAACTCGCAACTCGAAGCTGCTCCGCGTCGTTTTCATAATCCCCTTCTCCGTGAGCGGACAGATCTCCCATTTCGGATTCCTCTTCGTCTGCACCAGCGAACCGAAATCCATGAGAGCGGCATGCCATTCAGAGGAAGCGGAAGGCACAGACGGGACAGAGGAAAAAGAAGAATCGTCTGTGCCCTGTGTGCCTTCTGTCGCTTCTGTGCCCTTCTGTCGAAGTGCCTCTGCTAAAACTTCTTCCGCAACCCCCAACAAATACCCATCATCCTTCTCCCACGTGCCATCCGCCTCCTCCGGTCCGACGAAGGTCCGGTGGAGAATTCTCCTTATATTCGTGTCGATGCACGGCGTCGGGAGTCCGAACGCGAAATTGCGGATGGCGGCGGCGGTGTACGTTCCAATCCCCTTTATCAACATGAGATCTTTTATTTCGGTCGGGAACGCGAGTTGCGGGTTTCGCGTTGCGGGTTTCGTTGTCGCGTAACTCGTAACCCGTAACTCGTAACTTCTTTCCAAAATCGACTTGGTTGCATCTCGTAATCTCAACGCCCTCGAGTTGTACCCCATCCCCCTCCACGCCATGATCACCTCCTTATTAGAGGCCGCGGCGAGATCGCGCAGAGCCGGGAACCGCCGCAGGAATTCCTTATAGATGACGATCACCCGGGGCACCTGTGTCTGCTGCAGCATGATCTCCGAGACCAATACCTTATAGGCGCGCTCGGCCGGATCCGTATCGGGAAGATCGCGCCAGGGAAGCGTGCGTTTATGGCGGGAATACCACTCCCAGATCGTTTCTACAAATGCCTGAATTCGCTCTTTTTGCTTCATGCAGGGGGATTTTAGCATGTGGGGATGACGGACTCGGACACTGAAGGAGACAGCGGAAGTGTCCCGGTCCCGAGCCCGGGTCCGAGCCCGAATCGATGCCCTAAGCAGAGTTGACGTCTCTAAGCCATATTCTGTAGACTCCCCCGGACTCAAAAGGCTACTCTGGCTTTAGTAGGAGCCTTTTCTCTCTTTTTCCCTCCCCCGTTATGGCAGAACAGAAGAAGTTTGATCGCAGCAAGCCGCACGTGAACGTCGGCACCATCGGTCACGTCGACCACGGAAAGACGACCCTTACGGCCGCTCTCTCCATGAACTTCTCTCCGGAAGGGGAAAAGAAAGGCTACGCCGATATCGACAACGCTCCCGAGGAGCGCGAGCGTGGCATCACCATCAACACCGCGCACGTCGAGTACGAGTCGACCAAGCGCCACTACGCGCACGTCGACTGTCCCGGCCACGCCGACTACGTCAAGAACATGATCACCGGCGCCGCCCAGATGGACGGAGCCATCCTCGTCGTCTCCGCGGCAGACGGTCCGATGCCCCAGACCCGCGAGCACATCCTTCTCGCCCGCCAGGTCAACGTCCCGTACATCGTCGTCTTCCTCAACAAGATCGACATGGTCAAGGACCCGGAGCTCGTCGAACTCGTCGAGACCGAAGTCCGCGAACTGCTCACGAAGTACGGCTTCCCCGGCGACAAGACCCCGATCATCCGCGGTTCCGCCCTCAAGGCCGTCGAAGGCGACGCCGAGAACATCGGCAAGCTCAAGGAACTCCTTGAGGCTCTCGACACCTTCATCCCCGAGCCCAAGCGCGAACTCGACAAGCCGTTCCTGATGTCCGTCGAAGACGTGTTCTCCATCAAGGGACGCGGCACGGTGGCCACGGGACGCATCGAGACCGGAGTCGTGAAGATCAACGAAGAAATCGAGATCGTCGGTCTCCGCGAGACCAAGAAGACCGTCTGCACGGGAGTCGAAATGTTCCACAAGCTCCTCGACCAGGGTCAGGCCGGCGACAACGTCGGTATCCTCCTCCGCGGCATTGAGCGCGAGGACATCGAGCGCGGCCAGGTTCTGGCCAAGCCCGGTTCCATCAAGCCCCACACCGACTTCGAGGCCGAGGTGTACATCCTCACCAAGGAAGAGGGTGGCCGCCACACGCCGTTCTTCAAGGGCTACAAGCCCCAGTTCTACCTGCGCACCACGGACGTCACGGGCGCGGTCGAGCTTCCGGCCAACGTCGAAATGGTCATGCCGGGCGATAACCTCAAGTTCGTCGTCACGCTGGGCCAGTCCGTCGCTCTCGATGTCGGAACCCGCTTCGCCATCCGCGAAGGCGGCCGCACCGTCGGTGCCGGCGTCGTCACCATGATCAAGAAATAAGCCTTTGTCCCGTGGAGGGGCGTTGCACGCAACGCCCCTACCACGCGGACCTCCCCCCCTGCTCTTTCCCCCCGCACTTCATGTCCGCCGTCGCCCCCAAGAAGCCCGCTGCAGCCAAGAAGCCTTCCGAAAAGAAGGCTGCTGCCCCTAAAGTGAAGAAAGAGGCCGTCAAAAAGGCGACAGATGCGACGAAGGCGCCGGCAAAAGCAGCCGACACCAAGCCCGCCAAAAAAGAGCAGACTCAGCCCAAGATCCGCATCCGTCTGAGCGCTTTTGACCATACCGTCCTCGACGAGGCGGCGCTCAAGATCGTCGAGACCGCCGAACGGAGCGGTGCCGTCGTCCACGGCCCGATCCCCCTCCCCACGCACATCCGCAAGTTCACGGTGAACCGTTCGACCTTCGTCAAAAAGGACGCGCGCGACCAGTTCGAGATGCGCACGCACCGCCGTCTCATCGACCTCACCGAAACCACCTTCAAGACCGTCGAGAGCCTCCAATCGCTCAGCCTCCCGAGCGGCGTGGACATCGAAATCAAAATGGGATGAGGCTTCCCGCGTGTCCAGTCATCGGGCTTGCTGTCTGTATTTTTCTTGCAGGCTGCGCAGGCGTTTCGCCGGGATCCAATACCGGCGAACCGGCGACGTCCTCTCTCCCGGCTTTTCCCGCGGCTTCGCCGTCAGACGAAGGCTCGTCCGTGGCGGCAAATGAGCCGTTGGACCGTGATCCCTGTGAGCTGTGGGCGGGAGCCTTCGGCTGGTTCGATCCCGCTGCGCCGGACGGAGTGGGCGTGACGAATCCCGAGCTCTATGCGGCGCTGTGTCCGGGTCACAAGCCGTTCACGCAATCGAAGACCGTGTTCTGCGACCGGTTAAAGAAAGCAGATTCCCCCGGCCTTCTGGCGACGACGCTGTGCGGAGCGGATCTGTGCAATGACCTGAAAAACGCCTACTGCAGGACGAGGCCTTCCGATCAGTCGGCGTGGGTGCAGGACTATGCCATCGGGCATCAATGCGCGGACCCCGGGGCATGGCAGGCCTCCTGCCCGCACGAAGCGACACGCTCACTCTAGGTGCTTCAAACAGCAAAAACAGTCACGTGCGAATATGGGACATTTTTTTGTCGTGTCCGGGGACCGGGGCCGTCTCCTCCTGTGTACCCCCTTCTTCTATGTCTACCACCCGTCAGGAAGCCATACACAGCCAGTGCCAGCAGTTCCTGGAGAAACTGGATGCCCCCGCCTTCATCATCATCGGCTGGAAGAAAGCGGACGAGGAGGTCGAAGTGCTGCAATGCGTGAAGAACATGCACGCCGTGGAATACGTGAAAGGCATGGTCTGGGCGATGCACGAAGTGACGGAGAAACTATAATGTCACCCCGAGTAGTCCGCCCGAGGCGGACGTACGAGGGGTCCACCCTTTGACCTTCAGCGCTTCCTTGGCCGCGGCCTGCTCGGCCCGCTGCTTGGAGTTTCCTTTGCCGATGGCGACTTTCTCGTCCCCGATGAAGACGGCGGTCGTGAACTGCTTGTTGTGGTCGGGCCCCTCCTCCTCCACGACCTCGTAATGGGGCGTGACGCCGGCTTTCTCCTGCACCATCTCCTGGAAGACGCTCTTCTCGTCGCGGTGTTTGCCCGCGGCCAGCAGGCGGTCGAGATCCTTGAGGATGAACTGCTCGCAGAAGCGCCTGCTCACCTCGTAGCCCTTGTCGAGATAGACGGCCCCGATGAGGGCTTCCAGGGCGTTGGCCAGCGTGGAGATCTTGGTGCGGCCGCCGCTCGCCTCTTCGCCGTTGCTCATGGAGAGGTATTTCCCCAGCTCCAGCTCCTCCGCGATCTCCGCCAGATGCTCGCCCTGCACCAGGGCCGACCGCCAGTTGGTGAGCTCCCCTTCGGGCTTGTCGCTCAACTGAAAGAGGTACTCCGTCGTCGCCAGTTCCAGCACGGCGTCGCCCAGGAACTCCAGACGCTCGTTGTTGCCGTAGGCCCGGCTCTCGCGCACGGCGGACCGGTGGATGAACGCCTGGCGGAGAAGGTCCTTCTTTTTGAAGCTGATGCCGATGACGCTTTCCAGGTCCGTGAGTGGAGCGGGGTGGGCCATTAAGAGCAGTGTAGCGGAAAGGCAAACGGGGGAAACGAAGCAAACGACGCAATCGAGGATCCTCGTTTTCTTCGTTTCCTTTGTTTGCTTCGTTTGCTTTAGCTTGCGTGCGCAATCGCGTTCAGCACACCATTCACGAATTTCCCTCCTTCCTCCGTCCCGTATTCCTTGGCGATATCAATGGCCTCGTTCATAACGACGGCGGGAGGCGCGTCTTTATTGAAGAGCAGCTCATACGCGCCCACCAGGAGGATGCAGCGCGAAATGGGATCCATGCGTTCCAGAGGCCACTGCGGCGCGTGGAGCTGCACGGCATCCTTCACGTTCTGCTCCTTCTCCAGCACGCCGACCAGAAGCTCCTGCGCGAACTTCTCGTCGTACTCCCCCAGCTCCTGCGCGTTGCTGAGCAGAGCCTTCTCGGGCGGCAGCATCGTCGGATGCTTTTCGCGCTCGAACAACACCTGCATGACCGCTATGCGGGAAAGATGTCTCCTTCTAGCCATGATAATTTTGGATGAAAAGCTGTGTCATTCCGAGTAGCTCGTCGCGAAGCGGCGAGCGTATCGAGGAATGCATGACGGCGATCTGGGAGAGATGTCGGCGGCGGGCCATATGCGAGAAGTATGAATTACGACGAAGGAATTAGGAATACCAAAAATGCCCGGCGCGGGCGAGTGCGACTGCACTCACTCACGCCGGACGTGCCTCACAGCGCCATCAGGGCCATGAGGCAGACGCCTGCCAAAAGGCAGGCCAGGCCGGTCCAGCCGGCCTTGTTCCGCGCTTCTGAGGGCGCGGCGACGTCGGCACCAAACGTCGTCAGGACGACGACGCCCGCCGTAGCGAGGATTGCACCGACGATAAAGAGGATATTGATGAGCATGTTGCCCATCCCCCCGCTGTCTGGGCACCGGACAGCACGGCCTGCTCCATGAAAAAGTGCCCTCGGGAATTCCCGTTCTTCCGGAGGCGCATGGCAAGGAGCAGCCGGGAGAGCTTACGTAAAGAAAACTATACATCAATCTTTCCCCGTGCATTGTTGAATTTTTGGCTTTGATAAAGCAAAAAATGCCTATGTCCGATGTGGGTGAAGATCCTGAAAATATTTCAAAAAAATCGGACAGGCACCTTGCGGGCGCCTGCCCTGTCGCTTCCCGGTCATCTTCTTTAGTGATTTAAAAGAAAGAAGAGACCGAACAAAACAATCCCCATCAGGAGGCTCCCAGCCGACAAGACGGCGGGATGAAACGGGGGCAAGCCCCGTTTCATTTCCTCATCGCTCAAGGATGGTCCGATCAGGACCATCCCGAGGAAACCCAAGAGGAAGAGCAGCCACGCTGCTGCAAGCAGCAGCGCCAAACCTGGAGCGAGGACCATGTTGGTCCTCCTTTAAAAAGACAGGTTGCCAAGAAACGACAAGTATTACTATTCACCTATTTTTGAAAAAAGCAACAACTTGCCTCCTGGCTTTTCAATTATCACTGCGCTTTTGCCAATACACGCAAAATTTCCTCTACCTTTGCTTTGTCTCTTGCGAGCAAAATCAGGCCTTCACCCGCGTGATCTTTTCGAGCGCCCTGTCGGCCTTGTCTTTGCGCGTGACGGGAGCGGCGAACGGGGAGTTCTGCAGATTGATCAGACGACGCACTTCCTTTTGGAGGAAGATGCTGTGCTGGGTCCGTCCCGCGGACTTTGCCTTTCGTTTCTTGGGGGTAGGTCTCTTTCCCATAGCCGGGACACTGTAATGGGCGTTCGGGTCAATGTAAAGCCAAAAAAGCCGTCTGGGAAGCCATTAAACGCAGAATGATGAATCATGAATTATGAATACTCTGTTGAAAGAATTCATAATTCGTCATTCGTGATTCGCTGTTCGGCTACCAGCTATTCCTCCGGTTCCCCGAAAGCGCCGTCATGAACCGCAGCACGTAGAGGAACAGGTTGAACAGATCGAGATAGAGCGTCAGGGCAAGGAGGAACGGGTTGTGGCCCGCGCGCGAAAGGGTCTGCACCCGCTGGATGTCGTACGCGGCGAAGAGCGAGAAGATCACGACCCCCGCGCCGGAGATGAGCAGCTCCATCTGGCCCGTGCGGAACGAGGGCACGAAGACCTGCAGGATGCCCATGGCGAGCAGTCCCAGGAGGGCGAACAGAAGTCCGCGGCCCATGCCGGCCAGGTTCCACTGCGTGGTGCGCGCGAAGACGGCGGCCGCAAGCGACATGCAGGTGGTGGCGGCGAACGCGTTGACGAGGATGGACGCGCCGTTGGCGTACTGGAGCAGTACGTACAGGATGTACGGCGTGATGGTGATGCCGGAGAGCAGCGGGAAGAGTCCAAAGAGCACGATATTCAGCGGCGACTTGTCCATCCACCAGCGCGACGTGAAAACGATGGCGAGCTCGATCATCACCAGCAGAAAGCTCATGCCGCTCGTGAGCAGCTGCAGGGCGAACTCGATGCCGACGTACACGCCGGCGAGCGTCAGGCCCATCGCGAGGGCGAAGAGCCCGTAGACCTGGGATTCCGTGGACGGGGAGAGCGCGAGCGTGCGGGAGGCGGATGTGGAGCGCATAGGAAGAAATTCTACGGTTGCGGGACGATCATGACAATCATGTTGGGAGAAAAGAAAAAGAAAAAAAGAAATACGAAGTCTTCTGAAGTGTTCTTCTTTCTTCTTTCTGTATTCTTATCTCTCTTTTATGGCTTGCAGCTGCGATAATACGGGTTCCCTCAGGGCATGTTTTCTGCTATAATAATGAGATTTCGCCGAACCCAGAAATGCGCAGAATCCTCCTTCCCTGTACGGCCCTTCTCCTGGCTCTCCTGCCACACGCCGCGCATGCGTTCCAGATCGATGCCAGTTCGGTGATGGCCCTCTGCAACGTGCTGCCCTGCAGCGGGGGGGGCGGGGGCGCCGCCGGCCTCAGCGACTACATCCTCGAAAAAATCGTCACGGCGATGGAGGTGATCATCGTGGCGATCGCGATCATCAGCCTGTTCATCACCGCCGCCCAGATGGTGGCGCACAGCACGGAGGAGAGCACGGTCAAGGATACGCGGACGTCGTACATCCACATCATCACCGGTCTCGCCGTCGTCGGCCTCTGCCGGTGGTTCGTGCTCGCGTTCTCGGCGCCCAACACGGGCGCGCAGCTGGTCAACACCGATGTCGTCGAATCGGGCCTCGTCAACATCGTCATGTACTTCAAGATGATCATCTCGCTGTCGCTGATGGTGAATATCGTGGTGCAGGCATTCCGTCTCATCACGTCCCAGGGCGCGCAGGAGCAGGTGGACAAGGCGAAGACGCGTTTCATCGCCAGTTTCATCGGCGCGGGCATCATGATGCTGGCCAACGTCATCGTGCTGTCGGTCATTCCGGGATACGGGGGATCGACGGATCTTGCGGTCGAAATCGCGGGCATCGCCAACTACATCCTCGTGATCATGGGGTTCCTGAGCCTGCTTGCCATCATCGTCGCGGGCGTGCTGCTGATCGTCTCCATCGACGAAGGATTGCGCGACAAGGCGAAGAACATGATTAAAACCAGCATGATCGCCCTCATCGTGGTCCTGACATCCTACGCGCTCGTGACCGCTTTCATCCTCATCTGATGCGCATTCTCCGCTCCCTTCTGCCGGCCCTCGCGCTTCTGATCCCCGTCGCCGCCTATGCCGATTACTCGCTCGCGACCGGCGCCGTGGACTCCGTGGGCGGCGCGCTCCCCTTCTTCGAGGCCTCGGGCTTCTGCGGGGGGAGCAACGCCTGCGGGTTCGTGGATATCGCCGCGGGCGTGGTCACGCGCTTCCGGCCGGTGCTGACGTTCGTCGCCGTTCTCGTGATCGTGATCTTCGGATACCGGATGATCATCAGCCAGGAAGACGACCTCATCGCCAAATCGCGCATCATCATGTCCGGCGCCATCGCGGGCCTCATCATGGCCTACCTGATCGATCCGTTCATCAAGGCTTTCTACGGCAACGTCGGCGAAGTGCCGCAGAATGCCATCGAACAGGGCGTGGCCGTGCTCTCGACGGAAGTGAGCGGCGTCATCAACTGGGCGCTGACCATCGTCGCGGCGCTGGCCATCCTGATGATCATTCTCACGGCAACCAAGGCGATCGCCGGCTCCGCGGGCGAAGAAGGCATCACCAATATCCGCAAGACGGTGTTCAGCGTGGTTTTCGGCCTCGTGATGCTCCTGTTCCGGGTGATCCTCAGTTACGGCTTCGTGGAGAGCACCGGCAATCCGATGCCGATCGTCGCATCCACCCTGTCGTTCATCTCCTATCTGATGGGCTTCCTGGGCATGATCGCCGTGATCGTCGTCATTTACGCCGGATTCCTGTACGTGCTGAGCATGGGCAAAGAGGAACAGGCGGCGAAGGCCAAGGGCCTGCTCGGCCGCGCGGCGCTGGGCGCCATCGTGATCCTGCTGAGCCTCGCGCTCGTGAACTTCGTGCTGGTGCCGTCGTTCAGTTAATGCACGTTTCCAGTTTCCAACTCACAAATTGTGGATTGGCTTTTGTGAGTTGTGAGTTTGAAGAGCAACGTCACACCCTCTCCTCACCTCCTTCACGTCATGCGTCCGGATGTACGACGCGCCGTGGAGCACCGCGATGGCCGAGGCCGCGATGGTTCCCGGCAGCCGCTCCGCGGGCGGCAGTTTTTCGGCGCCCGCGAGGAACGATTTCCGCGACGGGCTCACGAACAGCGGGAATCCCAGCGAGGCGAATTCTTTGAGCCGGGCCAGGACCCGGAAGGAATACGCCGGATCGGTGCCCAGGAAGAATCCGAGACCGGGATCGAGAATGATCCTCTCGGCGGCGACGCCCGCGTTGATCGCGGCATCCGCGCGTTCGGCCAGGAAATCCCGGATGGTCGCGATGACGTCGTCGTACGCGCGGTCGCCGATGGACGTGGGCGGAATATCCTTGCTGTACATCAATACGCATTTGACCGAACCCTCCGCGACGACGGAGAACATCCGGGGGTCGGCCCGGCCGGCCGAGACGTCATTGATCATGACGACGCCTTCCCGGATCGCCGCTTCCGCGACGATGCTCTTGCTGGTGTCGACGCTGAATGACGCGCGCGGATGGTCTGCACGCAAAAGCCGAAGAACGGGAATCACGCGCCGCAGTTCTTCGTCGGACGAAACCGCCGCCGCATTCAGGCTCGATTCCCCTCCGATCTCCACAATGCCGGCCCCGTCGGCGATCATCTCCCGTCCGCGCTGCCGGGCCGCATCCATGTCCATGAACTGACCGCCGTCGTGAAACGAGTTGGGAGTGACGTTAAGCGCGCCGACAATAGAGACAGAGGCCACGATCGAAGTATGACGATACTTTCCACTTTCCACTAATCCTGCCTGCCGGCAGGCAGGCACTTTCCACTTTTCACTCGTCTTCCTCCTCCTCATCGTCATCGGCGTCTTTCACCTTGACGTCTTCCTCCTCGCACGTGCAGCCATCATCGATCCGGTCGATGCATCCGTCCGTGCACATCACTCCGCCGCACGTGGCGCAGACGCGCATGTCGGTATTGCAGGAGCCGCAAACAGCCATAGAAATATGGGAAGAAAATGAAGATGGGAACCGGTCAGGCCCGAAGAACGAGGGTGCCGCGCTCGGCGGCGGTGTTGACCTTCATGCCCACCGCCTGGCCCTTGTCCGCGCGCGGGACCGGCTGGTGCTCGATCTGGAGCGACACGACCGGCTGGGTGAATTCGACGTCGCCGCGGCGGAACGTGAGGAATTCGCCGATGGCGATGGGCGCCTCCAGTTCCAGCACCGCCACGCCCAGCTTGTCGTAGTAATGAATGACCTTGCCCACGGTTCCCGCGATCACGTTCTTTTGGACGGTGACGTCGCGAATCAGCTTTTTGGTGACCTTCTTCGCGACCTTCCGGGCCAGCTTCTTGCGGGCCATCACCTTCTTCACCGCGCGGACGATCTTCGACTTGCCCGCGGCCTTCTTCTTCACGGGTTTCCTCATGACGGTCTTTTTCCTGGTCATGACCTTCTTCTTCGGCTTCGACCGGACTGCTGCCTTGGGCGTCATACGGGTGATGGGGAAGATTTGGGAATCGTAGCGGAGTATTTTCTGGAAGTGCAACGATCTCAGGGATTTTTTGTAGGAATTATGGGACATACCGACGAATAACGAATTATGAATTACGAATAACAGATAAGAAAACATTCGTAATTCATAATTCGTAATTCGCTTTATAGCTTTTGTGGCCTTTGTATCTTTCAGCGCCACGCCCGCTCCACATACTCCCCCACGCATCTCTGGGCATTAAAGTACCCCATCAGCCCGATGGCCCGCTTCATGCGGCGGATCCACCGCGCCCGGCCCGGATACTCGTATTCGGGGATCACCTGGTACTGGAGCTGCGTGCAGAGGTCCTCGGCGTCGATCTTCCGGGTGTCGTCGGCATCGAGGGAAGACGCGAGCGGCCCGATGCGCCAGCCGGCCTCGGGATCCTTGGCGAAGCCTTCGATCCACCAGCCGTCGAGCGTGGAAAGGTTGAGCACGCCGTTGAGGCATGCCTTCATGCCCGACGTTCCCGACGCCTCGTGCAGCCGGGTGGGCGTGTTGAGCCACACGTCCGCGCCGCCCACGAGCAGCTTGGCGAGATCGGGGTTGTAGTTGGACAGGTACGCGATGCGGATGCAGCCCTTGAGCGTGCGCGACCGCTCGATCATGTGCTGGATCACCTCCATCGCGAACGCGTCGCCCGGGTGGGCGTTGCCCGCGTGGAGAATCTGGATTTTGCCGCAGCCGACTTCGCGCAGGCGCTCGAGATTGGTGTAGAGGAGCTCGGGACGCTTGTAGGCGACGACGCGCCGCGCGCTCGCGATCGTGAGCACGTCGGGCGAAAAGAGATCATCGGATCGGCCGGCATTCACGAGACTGAGCAGCCTCTTTTTGGCTTCCTGATGAGCTGCCCAGAGCCTGTCATCCGGCAGTTCACGGGAATGCGCCGCAAGCAGCGACGGATCGGCGCGCCATCCCGGGATGAACCCGTCGAACACCGCCTGCATCTCGGGGCACGTCCACTCGACGTGGTGCACGCCGTTGGTGATGGCATCGACCGTGCGGCCGAACATGCGGCTGGAGACCTGCCCGTGCACCTGCGACACGCCGCACGTGTAGCGGCACAGCGACATCGCCAGCTGCGTCATGGACAGCGCGTCCTCTCCCGCAAGCTTCTTGATGTGCCACGGCAGGTTGTCGCCGGCGATCTTCCACGCGAGATCGTAGGGAAAGACGTCGTGACCCGCTTTGACCGGCGTGTGCGTGGTGAAGGCGCATGACCGACGGACGGCGTCATCACTGAATCCCCTCTCCCGCAGAAGCTCGAGGGTGAGGAAGGCGCAGTGGCCCTCGTTCATGTGGAAATTGGCGATATCCTCATGGCCGAGCGCACGGAGCATCCGCACGCCGCCGATGCCCAGGATCAGCTCCTGTTTGATGCGCATGGCCTGATCGCCGCCGTACAGCCGCTCGCAGATCGCGCGGTCGGCGGGGGTGTTGTCGGGAAGATCGGTATCGAGGAAGTAGACCGGCACGGCGTGGTCCCCCGTCTGATTCCGGAGCTCCAGCACCCACACCCCGACCGACACCGGGCGTCCTTCGATGGTGACTGTCACTTTTTGAGAGAGCTTCGTGAGTTCCTTCTCGCGATTCCATTCGACGTCCGCGTAGTCCTGCGTGCCGTCGGCGTTGATCGACTGCCGCAGATAACCGTGCTTCCAGCACATCGTCATGCACGCGGCCGGCAATTTCAGATCCGCCGCCGAGCGCATCAGGTCCGCGGCGAGCACGCCGAGGCCTCCCGCGAAGGTGGGGATCGAACCCTTCAGGCCGATTTCCATCGTGAAGTATGCGACAGAGAGAGGCGCGATGTGGAGGTGGGTATTTGCTCTTATTATAGCAGAAAACGCCATGGCCGAACATCTTCGATGTGCGGTAAAATTTGCATCGGAAATCGCCTCTCGACCCGCACGCGAAGGCGTGCGTCTGATATTCTCCGCCCATGATCGACCCCCACATCTTCCGGGCCTACGACATCCGCGGCAAAGCACACTCGCAATTGAGCGCTGACGCGTCGCGGAAAATCGGCCAGGCCTTCGGCACGGTGCTCTGGAGGACCTACAAGAAAGACCATCCCGTGGTGATCGTGGGCCGTGACGCGCGGACCCACGGACCGGAACTCGAGAACGCGCTGATCGAGGGGCTGATGAGCGCCGGGTGCAGGGTCCTGACCATCGGGCAGACGCCGAGCCCGGTGAACTACTTCACCATCTGCCATCACGGGACGGACGGCGGCGTGCAGGTGACGGCGAGCCACAACCCGAAAGAGGACAACGGGCTGAAACTGCAGATACGCGACGCCGAAGCCTACAGCGGCGATGACCTGCAGCGCCTGCGCGAGCAGATCGAGAAGGAGGACGTCCTGGAGAGCAAAGGAACGCGCGAGGACTTCGACGCGATCGGGCCGTACAAGAAATTCCTCACGGAGAAGTTCAAGAACGCCGGAAAAGGCCTCACGATCGTGGTGGATGCCGGCAACGGCGTCACGGGCCCGGTGAACTGCGCGGTCCTGCGCGCGGTGGGCGCCGACGTGATCGAGCTCTATACCGAACCGGACGGCGAGTTCCCCAATCACCCCGCCGATCCCAGCAAGCATTCGACGCTGAAGGATCTGCAGGCGAAGGTGAAAGAGTCTGGCGCGGACATCGGCGTCGCGTTCGACGGCGACGGAGACCGCCTGGGACTGGTGGATGAGAAGGGCGACATCCGGACGGCCGATGAAACCATCCTGCTGCTGGCACGGGATCATCTGTCGCGGCATCCCGGAAAGCCCGTCGTTTTCACGGTCAGCAATTCGGGCATTCTGGAAACGGAGATCAAAAAGTGGGGTGGAAAGCCCGTGATGTGCAAAGTGGGCCACTCGTACGTGGAACACGCGATGCGCGAAGCCGGAGCGATGCTCGGCGGCGAGCAATCGGGGCACTTCTTCTGCGGCGAGGACTACTACGGCTTCGACGACGCCCTGGTCGCCGCGCTGCGGGTCCTGGCGATCGTTCAGGCATCCAGAAAAAACCCGAACCCAAACCCCAAATCCAACCCTAACCCTTCGTTGTCAGGATTGATGTCCGACTTCCCCAAGGTCTACCAGGCACCGGAACTGCGCCCGCACTGCCCCGATGCGTCCAAGGGAAAGATCATCGCGGCGATCACGGAGCATTTTGAGAAGACCCATCCCGTGAACACGCTTGACGGCGTCCGCATCGACTTCGGCGATGGCGCCTGGGCCGGCATCCGGCAGAGCAACACGAGCCCCTGCATCAGCGTGTGCATGGAGGCGAGGAGTCCGGAGAAGCTGAAGGAAGTGGAAAGGTTGGTGATGGAGGAATTAAAAAGCCATTCGGAGATCGAATTATGAATTTCGAATTACGAGTGCGTCTAAGCGAGAATTCATGATTCATGATTCGTAATTCGCCGCGGAATGCATGACATCCTCAATGGTTCGTCTATACTGCTCCCATGTGGCCCTTCCGCCGTCGCAAAGAGAAGAAGAAAAAGAAGATCGTCGAGAAAGTCGTCGTCGGTCTCATCATCGGCGGTGCCATCGGTTCGATCATCGGAAAGAAAATGATGGAGAAGCATGAGCGGGACGACGAAAAGAAATAAAGAAGAAAGAGATCAGAAAAAAGAATGAACCGACTTCGCGAGTATCCTCTTTTGATCTGTGTGCAGCCGAAAAACCGCACACGTATCTTTTAATCTCCTTGAACGATATCGCCGGGGGGTGGCCGGGTGAATAGTGTGGCTACTTTCGTATTTCTTACCCACTCATCCCATGAACGAGAGAGTCAACCCGCGAGAAGGCATTGGTGCCGTTCTGCCCCCCGAGGCAATGGAAGAGCCGGAAGTGAAAGAGATGCTCCGCCGGATCAAGGAAAAAATCGGCAAGGACATCTCGGCGCATCTGCCGCAATAGCGTCGGGGAGGGAACCTGCCTCAGGGGGCGGGTTTCCTCTTGTGACGGGACGGGGACGAACGGCGCGTGCCGTTTTTTTTGATGCAGAAGCCAAAAATATTTCACCCGGGCGAAAGATCTTGCTCTCGGCGCATCCCCAGCAATACTGGGCCGTCCCTTTCTTCATTTGCCATGGATTCATCGCTCCCCCAGGACACACCCGCAGATTTCTACGGAGTGGAAAATATCATCGAACAATTGGAAGCGGAGGAGCGGGACGGCCAGATGCTGACGCCGGAGGAAGCGGATATCGTGGATGAATACCGGAACGACCAGAGACAATTTTTGGAAAAGAAACTCACGCTGATGGCCGCCCATTGCGCGATGCAGGGGATATCGTCCGTGGAACAGAACTGATCACTCATCCAGCTCCCCCACCAGACTCCGCTCCATCAGCTCGCGCAGGCGCAGGGGCGACTTTGCCTGCGTGAGCGCCCACATGAGTTTGACGGTGGCGCACTCGAGACCCATGTTCTTGCCGGAGATGATGCCGAGTCCTTCCATCGTGAGCTGCTTGCGGAATCGGTGGAGGTCCACGGCGCCGCGCAGGGTCTGCGAGATCATGACAACGGGCAGATCCTGCCGCTTGAGCTCGCGCAGCCACGGGAACAGGTTGTCGGCGACCATGCCGGGACCGAAGGCGCGAAGCAGTATGCCGTGGGGCTTGGACTGGAGGACGGCGTCGAGGTACGTCTGCGGCATGCCGGGCGTGAGCGCCACCACCACGACGTTGGGGTCGAACGTGGGCCGGCACAGCAAGGTCCGCTTGCGACGGACCATGCGCCAGGGATGCAGATGAACGTCTGTGCTGAAGTCCGCGAGCGCGGGGAACCGCGGGCTGTCGAACGTCTGCAGGAGAGACTCGTCCACTTTTTTAGCGCGCGTTCCGCGGATGACCTTGGGCCCCAGGCAGACGCAGACTTCGGCGATGTCCAGCTGCGCGGCACGGATGGCGAAGATCAGGTTCATGCGGCCGTCGCCGGCGATCTCGTTGATGGGCAGCAGCGCCCCCGTGAGGATCACGGGCTTGCGGAGATTCTGCAGTGCGAAGCTGAGCGCGCAAGCGGTGTAGCTCATCGTGTTGGTGCCGTGGATAACCACAAAGCCCTCGAAGTCGTCGTAGATATCCTCGATCTTCCGCGCGATCTCCACCCAGTGACCGGGAGTGACTTCGGACGATCCGACGTTGGCGATCGAGAAAAATTCCAGACTCACCTCCCGCTGCATTTCGGGGATGGCGCGGTGAATCATGCCGAGCGATTCCATGGGCTCAATGCGTCCCGTCTTCTGGTTCATCACCATGCCGATGGATCCGCCGACGTAGAGGATGGCGATCTTCGAGCGGGGCATGAGCGGAGTATAGGCAAACGAGGCAAACGAGGGAACCGAAGCAACCGAAGATCCTTGTTTTCTTCATTTGCGTCGTTTGCTTTCCTCTTCTGCTAGCCCAAATCCCCATTGTCTCCACGGGATTTTTCTGCTATACTAATGAGATTTGCTCTTTTGAAACTCTCTCCCCTTCCGAGGCAGCGAGAGGCGAGGGATGATCCTTCGCAGGCTCAGGATAAACTCCTTCCCTGACTGCGACACCAATCACCCTCACCCCTCCCTGCCTCACCCGCAGTACTCCGCCTTGGCGGAGACGACTTACTGCATCTGAGGTTCCCTCCACTGGAGGGATTCTCGACTCCACACACACAAACACTCCTGCTCCCGGGATAACGGGGGGCCGATCCCCGAGCATTCGGGGTCCCTACACAAACATACAAGAGCTGATGCACTCACGATTGCATCGAAGGGTAGGGAGTATGCAGAGCCGAGTCACTCTGCACACCCCCCGCTCCTCTCTGATCTCACCTCGTGAGCCCAGGGATGGAGCGGGGTTTTTTGTTTGTGAACGTTCCTCGTACGTTCGTGGCTCCGCCACGAGCTACTCGGAATGACAGTACTGCATGTATAGAAGGGCGCCTCGATGCAAAACGGCTGTGCCGTTTTCCTCGGCGGACGCCGAGGAACTCCGCGCACGGCGCGGAGTGCATCGAGGCGCTGCTTCCATGAAAGAGCCTGTCATTCCGAGTAGCTCGCGCTTGAAGCGCGAGCGTACGAGGAACTCCTGCTAGTATGTTGTCATGAAGGGAAAGCTCGTGCTCATCATCGGTCCCAGCGGCGTCGGCAAGAGCGTGATTCTCAAGAGGCTCCGGCAGCGCCATCCCGATTTTCACTTCCCCCGTTCGGCGACGACGAGGCCGCGGCGCGAAGGGGAAGGCGACGATCTGTACCGGTTTCTGACCGACACCGAGTTCGACGGGCTTCTGAAGGACAACAAGGTGATCGAATGGGCGACGGTGCACGCCGGCGCGCGGTACGGCACGCTTGCGGAGGAAATCATCCCCTTCATCGAGCGGGGAAAGACCGTCATCCGCGAAGTCGACGTGCAGGGATTCGAATCGATCCGGAATCATCCCCTCTTTTCGGGCGCGACGCCCAGGCACCCCCTGCAATCCATCTTCATCCTCCCCGAGAGCAAGGAGCAGCTGATCAAGCACATCACCCGCCGGGCCCCCATCGCGCAGGACGAGCTGAAGCGCCGCATCGCGAGCATGGAAAAAGAGCTGACCTTCGCCAGGCATTGCACGGCGCAGGTGAGGAACATGGAAGGAAAAATCGACGAGACCCTCACTCAAATAGAACAATTGATTGCTGCGTGACCTCGCAGGAACGTGGGTAATGGATAAAAAATAATTTTATGCTATAATATACATATGCACTTTGAAGGACATCCCGAGGAGGAGACGGTCATCGATGGAATCCGGATTCCGGCGGCCTTCCGGCCGATCGATATTCCGCCAAGCGCATTGCTGTCGACCATACAGGAACTTCGCGAGCGCCTGCGATGGTACAACAAACAGTATGCGTTCCTCTTCAATCCCGATGACCGGGAATACAGGGAATTTCTGGAACAGTGCAGGCAGGACACGAAGCTGCTGCAAAAAGCGCTGCAGGCGGAATTCACCGCCCGGGGGAAGCAGATCGTGGCGGAACGGAAAAGCAAACTCGGCGCCCGAAAAGCCTGGAGGAGAATCACTTTCATGATCCGCCCTCCCCTCCTGACGTCTTCCGTCACGGAAAAAAATCCGGACACGCGGTGGCAGCTGGAGGGAAAGGAACTGACGTTCACCATCCACGTGGACGGCGCCCACTCGGTGCAAAAAGTCCGGGCCTGGAAAAACCCTGAGCAGCCCGGCCACATGTTCGAAAGCGGGGCGGTTTCCGATGAGCTGGAAACACCCGAGATGAAGGAACTGCTCAGGCAGCACTACGGCCAATGGGACGTCATGGCGAAAATCATCGCCGATAAAGTGATCTGGGTGCTCGATGTTTCGCAGTTGCTGGAGGATTTTGTGAGCGGAAAGAAAAAGCTCCCTTCGGAAGCGGATGCCGACGCGGGTGATGATGACGAAGAGGCACTTCCGGACGATTGAGGCGTGCAAAAGGAGTTTTGACCAATAATGTTTTTTATGTAATTTTAGCAATATGTCCATGGACTCCCCCTACCCGGGTTTGCTGGATGCCGCAGACAGCCGCGGCGCATTTCTGGCGATCGATGACCCGCGCACGCAGGTGCATGAGGATGCTCTCCGCGTGTGCGACTCCAACGACGGCATGATCGTGGAACTGGCGACCATTGATCTGACGCAGATGCTCACGCGCGGCGAACTGCACCGGCGGATGGAGGCATTCGCCCAAAAGCCCTGGAAGCGGAACGAGTTGCGTCAACATCGGGTCTTTTCATCGCGCGAGCAGCGGTCGTGGGGCTTCCAGGAGAATGAAGACCGCCCCGTCTCGATACTCCAGGCGATACTGGACGACGGGGGGAATGTTGTGGACGTCGGACATCTGCAGGACACGATACGCGCCAGCCTCGTACGGATGACCGCGCGAAGCATGCAGAACGGCGTCGCTCTTCCGGAGCCGATGAGGGAGGCGGCGATGCTCGCGCAGAAAACGCAGAGCCACGGCGGGACGCTTGCCGAGCTGGAATCCCCGGGCGCCATCGTCCAGCTTCTGTTGCGCGTCATGAGCAAAGCCGCCGCGCAATACGCGGCCAGCAACGGTATCCCGGTTCTGCATACGAATCTGGAAGAAGGGAAAAGGCTCCCCTCCTTCAGCCGGGAGTTCACGGAGAACCACCGTATTGGAACGGCACCGCACGGCTTCGTACAGATGAACGCTCCGCTGCGGCGCGGAACCGACATGGCCAACGCCGCCAATATCGCGACGGAGTCCTCACCCGTTTTTCCCGCGAAGCATCTCGATACCCTGGCAGACTTGCTGCGAGTGAATACGGCCGGAAGAACGCCGGAGGAGGACGGTGTGGATGATTGAGAAAAAAACCCTTCGAACTTCATACAGACGCAGTCACTTGTCGCAGCGCCAAGCGCGACTGGCCAACTGATCTCCATCTGTGACACGACGAAAATCGCCGAAAGAATTAGGTGGTGGAGATGAGGGGACTTGAACCCCTGACCTTCTGCATGCCATGCAGACGCTCTAGCCAGCTGAGCTACATCCCCACGATGAGAAGAAACTGTACGGGGCTCTGCCATCCGCCTAGGCGGATACATCCCCAGTGGTGTGAAATGGTGCGCCCGGCAGGATTTGAACCTACGACTTCCAGATCCGCAATCTGGCGTTCTATCCGGGCTGAACTACGGGCGCACGGTGGTGTAAAGGACGATCCGGAGCCCCGAAACGGTAGCATTGGCATTTTGCCTGCACAATGCGGATTCTCCGGTTGCGCGCTTCGCCAAAACGCTTGAGAAATACCTGCTATGGACTACAATCCGCTACTCTTTTATGAATCCTTCCACCCCCGCACCGGCTGAAATTCCTTCGGCGGAGGGAGTGCCGGTGATATGCGACGGCGCGTTTCTCACACGTGCCGAGGCCGCAATGGTAGTAGGCCTTTCCGAGGGGGGCACTGATGTGTGCGTGAAACAAAACAATCTGAAGGACGATCAAAATCGAATCGTCGCAGCGAGGTATTGGAAATTTCTGAAAGCAAATAACATACCCGTTCTAAAGCTGGAAGAACTTCTGGAAAAAAAAGCAGGTGAAACGCGCCTGAATGTGGAAAACATCGATAGAACAACGCTGCTCACAAAAAATAATATCCGCAGTATCTATCCGCACGTCAGCACAGGCACGATCGGCAACTGGATGCGCAAGCCGGACCGATACAAAAAAGGGCTGGGGTATTTTTCCACTCCCACCGAGAGGAAAGACCCCCGGAGCACCGTCGCTGATCTCCTTCAGTTTGCCGAACAAAATGAGATGCCGGAACTGATGGAAGCCGTGAACGCCGCCCATCCAACTGTTGCAGTTGCCCAGTTGGGGAACGCCTGGCACGGGGTGGAACTGGACAAACATCTCCCCCGTCAGCGCGACATCATCCCGACGGTTGCAGTGGCAGGAACGGTTGTCGAGGTTCATAGCATCGCTCAGCGCCGGAAACTGGAAGCCGTTCTGATGGGAATGGAGGGATTTTCGGGAGAACACCCCATCGATGTCCTGGAACAACTGAACGAGCATCTGCCTTCCACTCCCCTTCTCTTCGTGGAGAACGGCGAGGGCGATCGCGAAAATATTCCGCCGGATGCCCGCGCAAAATTCGCAGAATTCCTGAATCGCGCCAATCCCGAAGAATCTGCGGCAAAACTTCTGTCGTTCCTGCACTGGAAACCGAGGTCGCAGAGATGACACGATGCGAACGGAAACCTATACTTTGCGCACCCGTTCCCCCGCTCCTCATGCACGTCGCCTTCCTCCTCGGCAGCAAAGCCGATGTCGAATTCACCCAGAAGATCGCGGATGTTCTCAAGGAGTACGACGTCCCGTCCGAGATCATTGTCGCGTCGGCCCATAAGGTGCCCGAGAAAGTCGTGAAGGAAATCGACAAGCTCAACGCGCGCAAGGATCCCACCGTCGTCATCACCGTCGTCGGCATGAGCAACGGGCTCGGCGGCGTCACGGCGGGAAGCTGCGTCCATCCGGTGATCAACTGCCCTCCGTACAAGGACCTCACCGAGTACCTCGTGGATATCCACAGCAACCTCCGCATGCCCTCGGACGTGCCCGTGATGACCGTGCTGAATTACAAGAACGCCGCTCTCTGCGCGCTGCGGATCCTCGGCGAAAGCGATGCGGGGCTGAAGGCGAAGCTGCTGAAGAGGATTGAGAAGATTAAAGCAGAGTATTGAGCGTTCCTCGTACGAAATTTGCTCCGCAAATTTCTACTCGGAATGACAGGATTTTTTTGCAAAAAACACCTCGAGACGCCCGCGTCTCCGACGCGAGCTACTCGGTGTAATACCAGCGTCGAGTAGATGGTCGCGGAGCGGCCATCGTATCGAGACGCCATCGTGTACAAAAACAGCTGTCATTCCGAGGAGCTCGTGCCGGCGGCACGAGCGTACGAGGAACGGGTAGCCACGCCGAAGCACGAGCGTACGAGGAGCGCTCATCATGATATAATGAGGCCCATGCCCGCCCTCACCCTCCCCGACCTCCAGGCGCAGATCAAGGAATGGAAAGGCTGCGAGCTGCATAAGACCGCCACGCAGGCGGTGCTGGGCGAGGGCAATCCGAAGGCGGAGATCATGTTCATCGGCGAGGCCCCGGGACAGAAGGAGGACGAGCAGGGCCGGCCCTTCGTGGGTCCCGCGGGACAGTTTCTGGACGAGCTCCTGGGGACCATCGGGCTCAATCGCGCCGACGTGTACATCAGCAACGTGGTGAAGTTCCGGCCGCCCAACAACCGCGAGCCGACGCCGGAGGAGAAACAGCAGTGCATGCCCTGGCTGAAGAAGGAAATCGCGATCATCCGGCCCAAGGTCATCGTCCCGCTGGGCCGCCACGCGCTCGGGCACTTCTTTGCGAAGCTGAGCATCACCGAAGGCCACGGCAAGCCGCAGAAACTCACCGACGACGTCACCGTGTTCCCCATCTACCACCCCGCGGCGGCGCTCCATAACGGGGGGCTGAGACAGGCGTTGTATGATGACTTCAAGGCGTTGAGTGAATTTTTGTTGAGCGAGAAGGTAAAAGTGAAAAATGAAAAATGAAAAATTGGCATCAGGAATTACTTTCGTGAAATGCCATTTTTCACTTTTCACTTTTCATTTTTCACTTCCGATCTCTCTTTATGCATGAAGAACGTACAATGAGCATATGACCTCCCTCCTGTTCGGGATTTCCCTGTCGGCGCTTCTTTCGACTACTTCGCTGCTCGTGGTGATCTTCCGCGTGAGCCCCCTGCTCGCCCCCGGGTACGCGATACCTGCGTTCTTCATCAGCCTCTTTCTGTCCGTCAGCTCCATCGGCACGCTCCTCTGCTACACGCTCTGGCGCTTCGTGCCGCTCCATTCGTGGGACCTGGGCCAGATTTTGGGCATTTCCGTCCGGCAGGGGATCTTCCTGGGCCTGGCGACGACCATCCTTGTCCTCTTCCACCTGGTGGGATTGCTGACGTGGTGGATTGCGCTCATGATTTACGGGGTATTTGTCCTGTTGGAACTGGCGCTGAATTCATAAAAGAGAACGAAGAACGCAAGGAACACAACGAAAGCTCTTTGTGTTCCTTGTGTTCTTCGTGTTCGTCGTCGGCCGTAGTATCATTCTCCCGATGACCTCCCCCCTCTCCTCCTTCGAAGACAAAATCCGCGCCGCGACCTCCAACGTGGAACTGGATGCGATCGAGTTGGAGATTTTCAGCCGCAAGCACGGCGCGCTCACGGTCGCGATGAAGGACCTGGGATCGCTCCCTCCTTCGGAGAAAGCCGCCAAAGGACAGGAGATGAACCGCTGGAAGCAGACGCTCACGCAGGCGATCGCGCAGCGGCGCGAGGAGCTTGCCGCGGAGAAGGTCAGCGCGCTCGGCAGCGAGGACCGGCTGGACGCGACGCTGGAGCTTCCGCCGCGGGAACACGGGCACCTGCACCTGATCCCCGAATTCATCCGGCAGGTGGAGGAAGTGTTCGGACGGATGGGTTTCGAGATCGGCGAAGGCCCGGAGATCGATACCGAGGCGTACAACTTCGACTACCTCAACTTCCCCAAGGACCACGCCGCCCGCGACATGCAGGACATCTTCTACGTGGATCTTCCGCCAGAGGACGGCAGCAAGCCGCTCCTGCGCGGGCACACGTCCACCGTGCAGGTGCGCTACATGAAGACCCACAAGCCGCCGTTCCGGGTCATCTGCCCGGGACGCGTGTACCGCAAAGACTCCGACGCGACGCACTCCCCGATGTTCCACCAGTTCGAGGGCCTGATGATCGGCGAGGACGTATCGCTCGCGCACCTGAAGGCCGTGCTCGTCACGTCGATGCGCGAGCTGATCGGCCGCGACGTGGAGTTCCGCTTCCGCACGGGTTTCTTCCCGTTCGTGGAACCCGGCCTGGAGATGGACATGATGTGGCAGGGCGACGAAAAGGACAGCCGCGAGGGAAAGTGGCTCGAAATGGGCGGCTGCGGCATGGTGCACCCCAACGTGCTGAAGAACTGCGGGATTGATCCCAGCAAATGGCAGGGCTTCGCCTTCGGTTTCGGCGTCGAGCGCCCTCTGATGATCAAGCATCAGATTCCCGACCTGCGCAGTTTTTTCGCCGGAGATCTGCGGTTCCTAAAACAATTCTAGATTGTCACCCTGAGCTCGTCGAAGGGTGACCTCCGTCACTTCTGCTCATCGATGACGGGCGGCGCCCTGCCTGCCGGCAGGCAGGGAAGAGCGAAGACACTCCCGGACCACCGTCATTCTTCGCCGGAGATCTTCCGTTCTCCAAGCGGTTCCTGCAGGTATTATGAATAAACCCACATATCGAGCTCTTTATCGATGGTATTGATGAACCCGCCCTTGAACCGGCGCAGGCGCTGGAAATATTCGATTTCCGCCGGGGTCGCCCCCGCGGCAATGACCTCTTCAAGTTTGGTGGGGTCGTTGATGAACTGCACTGCAAGTTCCCGCGATACCGAACTTGCAAACGTGGGGCACGCAGGAGCGTCCTCGCGGGCGAACGGATGAGCAGGGGGCAACACATCGTTGCCGCCCTCATCCAGTGGAATGGAAAACGGATCATGCGCGGACAGGGATGCCGCATTCCCCATAATGACCGGGGGGCCCTGAACGGCGGAAACGTTCGTGACCATGCGAGTCGCTGCCACGGAGGATTGCTGTAAAAAGAAGGTCATTGCGTCCGACGTCATCCGGACGTCATTCGCGAGGCGCGCATCCACGGCCTGCCGGACAATAGTGTCCGCCGCGGCATGCGCTGTAACCGAAGGCAAAGACCGGTCCTCAAGAACCTCGAAGGAAAGCTGTACCTTGCGCTGCATCGGGAATGGGGAAAGCGCCCCCAGTGTGCAGGGAAGCGGGCGGTTCGCCAGAGAAAAAATCTTTTTGATGCCTTTTCGGCATGCGAAAGCGGGAAAAAGATTCAATCGTGATGAGTCACGCATGCAGACGCGTACCGTCAGAAACGGCGTACTAGAGCATCTTCCCCCACGCCTGCGGATCCTGCGTGAAGACGCCGATCAGCTTGGCATCTTCGTGGGTGATCTTCCCCTGTTCGACTGCGATCTTCGCGAGCGCGGTGATGGTGGTGAGCGGATGGAGATCGACGCGGGCGGAACGTGCGGATTCGGTCGCCGCAAGGAATTCGTAGCTGAAGATCGAGACGATGTCGGTGACGACGGCCTTCCCCTCCTCGCGCAGCGCTTCCACGGTGCTGATGGAGCTGCCGCCCGTGCTGATGAGGTCCTCGACGACCACCACGTGCTGGTCCGCCTTGGACAGATCGCCTTCGATGCGCTTCTTCGCGCCATGCTCCTTCGCCTTGGCACGGACGTACACGAACGGCAGGTTCATCTTGTCCGCGACGAGGGCCGCCCAGCCGATGGCCGCGGTGGCCGTGCCGGCGATGACGTCCGGCTGCACGTGAAGAGCCTTCACGCGCGAGACGAGCGCCTGCACCACGAACGTGCGCGCCTCGGGATGGCTGTAGATCATCCGGTTGTCGCAGTAGATGGGCGACTTGATGCCGCTGGTCCACGTGAAGGGCTCCCGGGGGCTCAGGCGCACCGCGCCGATGGAGAGCAGAAACTCTGCGATGCGTTGTCCGTGGGGCATGAATGCAGTATAGGGAAACGAGGCAAACGAGGGAAACGACGAAAACGAGGATCCTCGTTTGCGTCGTTTGCTTCGTTTACTTTGTGTACTTCAGTATCATTTGCATAATGCTTACGCCTGAACTCCATAAACAGCTCCGTCAATTGGTAACAGTTTTTCTTGCTGAAAACGCAAAAGTAAACCTCTCCGCATTCCGGACGGCGGACCTGTGCTGGACGGGCAACGTCCTGGATTCCCTTGCCGCGCTCGACGTGCTGACGACCCCCTCGTTCTCTCTCCTCGATGTGGGGACGGGCGGAGGATTTCCGCTGCTCCCGCTGGCGATCGCGCTGCCGGAGGCGCGCCTGACGGGCATGGACTCGACGGAGAAGAAGGTCGATGCCATCGGGCGGATCGCGAAGACGATGGGCCTGCGGAACGTGATGCTGGTCTCGGGGCGCGCGGAAGCGCTCGGGCATGATCCCGCGTTCCGCGAGCGGTTCGACGTGGTGACCGCGCGCGCCGTGGCCGACATCAACGTGCTGCTGGAGTACTGCTCTCCGTTCGTGAAAAACGGCGGGAGGATCATCCTCTGGAAGAGCATGAACGCGGAGCAGGAACTGAAAGACTCCGAATCGGCGCAGAAGGAAATGAAGTGCCGGTTCACGGCAACGCACGTGTACGAGCTTCCGGGGGACTTCGGGAAGAGGCAGCTGCTCATCTTCGAGAAGATCAACGTGCTGCAATCCAAATATCCAAGAACGGTGGGAACACCAAAGAAGAACCCCATAAAGTAGTGACTGTCATGCCGAGTAGATCGCGATGAGCGATCGTACCGAGGCACGCGGGGGGTGGGGATCGCGAAGAAGAAGCCGGTTGTCTGAGTGGAAAATGGAAAGTGGAAAGTGGAAAATTATGGGAGAATAGCCAAGAACCGTACTTTCCACTTTCAACTTTTCACTACCCGATGCCCAAGCCCTACACCCCCAACGACAAGTGGTCCCAGCGCGCGGCCAGGGAAGGCTATCGCGCGCGGTCGGTGTACAAGCTGATGGAACTCGACGAGCGGTTCCACCTGCTCGAACCGAACATGACGGTGATCGATTTGGGCGCGGCGCCCGGGAGCTGGCTCCAGTGGACGTCGAAAAAAATCGGGCCGGGAGGGCTGGCACTGGGGTTCGATCTGCAGGAGATCAAGCCGATCGCCGACAACGTGAAGACGTTCGTGATGGACATCGCCAACAAGTTCGCGGTGGAAGACGTCCTGCGCGCCGAAGGCATCCGCGAGGCGGACCTGGTGCTGAGCGACATCGCGCCTAACACGAGCGGCATCAAGGACATGGATCAATGGAGGTCGATCGAGCTCGCGCGGGCATCGCTGGAGGTCGCGCTCGACGTGCTGAAGCCGGGCGGATGGTGCGTGGTGAAAGTCTTCCGCGGCGCCGACTTCGACGAATTTTTCCACGAGCTGAAGCTGCGATGGCAGGAACCGCGGCAGGTGAGCGTGGCGGCGAGCCGGGACCGGAGTAAAGAGGTCTATGTTGTCGTAAGGAAACCACGGACGTAACGAGTAGTTCGAATAACGAATGACGAATTGCGAATATCGTATTCATAATTCGTCATTCGTAATTCGCGGACAATCGTCAACTCACTCCAACTGCGGCCTCGGGTATTCTCACTGCCATGATCGTTCTCCAGAATGTTTCCAAAAACTTCGGCGACGGCAATGTGCTCGAGAATCTTTCGCTGCAGATCGACCCCGGCGAATTCGTGTGCGTGACGGGGCAGAGCGGCGCGGGAAAGTCCACGCTGCTGGCGCTGCTCGTGGGCGCGGAGAACGTCACCGCCGGCAGCATCACGGTGGACGGCGTCGATTTGCGGAAGGTGCCCGCGGGAGGCCTGCAGATTTTCCGCCGCCGGGTGGGCATCGTGTTCCAGGATTACAAGCTCCTGAGCAACCGCACGGTGCTGGAAAACGTCTCGTTTCCGCTGGAAGTCTGCGGCGCGAGCGACGAGACGATCGCCAGGCGCGTGCCGGAGTTGCTGCGCAGGATGGAACTCGCGAACCGCAAGAACGCCCTGCCCCGGGAGCTCTCGGGCGGCGAGAAGGCCCGGACCGCCATCGCGCGCGCCATCGCGCACAAGCCCATGATCCTGCTCGCGGATGAACCCACGCAGAACCTGGACCCCGACCAGGCGAAGGACGTGCTGCAGATCTTCCGCGACATCAACGCCGAAGGTACGACCGTGATCCTCGCGACCCACGACGATGCGCTGGTGGACGCGCTGCACACGCGGGTGATCCGTCTGGAGCACGGCAAAGTGGTGCGCGACAGCGTGGGGGGGTACCGCAAGAAAGTGGAGGAAAAGCCGGCGATCGGGGCGTCCGTGCCCGAAAAGGAATCCGCCGCCGTGAAGATCCCCGCCACAGAGGAGACGCATCACGCCCGTGCGAAGCGGAAAGTGCGGGTGACGGCGATCCATTCGGATTAGCAAACGAAGGAATCGAAGCAAACGACGCAAACGAGGAGTCATTTTTCTTCGTTTCCTTCGTTTGCCTCGTTTGCCTATACTCGGAGTCATGAAGAAACCCCGCACACGTCCTTCCCTCTCCTACGCCGCCTCCGGCGTGGACATCGATGCCAAGGAGGACGTGCTCAGCCACATGGAGCGGACGCTCAAGAGCAACGACAAGCGGGTGCTCAACTCCCTGAGCGCGTTCGCGTCGCTCTTCGACGGGCGGTTCCCCGGCTTCAGGCATCCGGTGCTGGTGCTGAAGACCGAAGAGCCCGGCAGCAAGCAGCTGATCGCGTTCCAGCATGACCGCGTCGAATCGGTGTGCGAGGACATGATCAACCACCTCATCAACGACATCGCGGTGATGGGCGCGATCCCCCTGGCGGTGCAGGACACGGTGATCTGCGGAAAGCTCGAGAAGCCCGTCATCAAGCGCATCGTGGGCGCGGTCGCCGCAGCCTGCCGCGCGCAGGGCTGCACGCTCACGGGCGGAGAGACGTCGGAACAGCCGGGCGTGATCCCGCCGGGGACGTACATCCTCTCGGCGAACGTCGTGGGCGTGGTGGAGAAAGCGAAGATCATCGACGGTTCGAAGATCAAAAAGGGCGACGTGGTGCTCGCGATTGCCAGCAACGGCCTGCACACCAACGGCTACTCGCTGGTGCGAAGACTGATGAAGGAGCGCCCGGAAATCCTGAAGGTGACGATCGACGGCGGAACGTTTGTCGACGCCATCCTCCGCCCGCACGTGTGCTACTTCCAGGCCATCAAAAAGCTGATCGGCGAAAAGGGCCTGCACGGCATGGCGCACATCACCGGAAGCGGGATTGAAGGGAACCTGGAACGCGTGCTTCCCAAGACCATCGACGCGCACGTGAACCTGTCAGCCGTCCGGGTCCTGCCCGTGTTCAAGGCGATCCGCGCCGCGGGAAACGTGGACGACGCGGACATGCAGCGCACGTACAACCTGGGCGTGGGGCTTATCGCGGTCGCGTCGCCCGCGCGGGCGGCGGCAATCACGAAGCAGTTCCGCGCGGCAGGGCACGACTGCTATCCCATCGGCGAAATCACCGCCGGAAAGGGCGCCGTGAAGTTCGCGGGGACGGTGCGGTGGTGAGATTGCGCGTCTGCGGAGAGCGGTCCCGGTTTCGGGATGCCATCTTCTTCCTTTTGGAAGCAGCCGGGGTAGAGTGACCGGTTAATGACGTTGTCCGAGCGTCCCGACCACGTTGCGGAGGCCCCCCCTTCCGGGGAATCCGCGCAGACTGCGCCGAAACGGAAAATTTCGTCGCAGCGCCGCATCACGCAGACGCTGCTGGCCGGTGCGCTGCTCTTCGCGGGATATCATCTGCTCTCGCGCACGGAAGGACCGCCGGATGAGCTGGCCCCGCCCGCGGATCTCGCCCCCGAGGTGCGCCGGTACTACCACGAGTTGCGCGACGGCAACATCTTCTCCGTGCCGTTCGTGACGCTGAACGCGGAGGGAAAAGAAACGCAGGGCAGAGTCTTCACCGGATCCCGGGGGGATCTGCTCCTGGAGATCGACAACCATCTGCTGTCCGCGGGCGAATCGATCATCGCGGAATTCGGCGAGCCGGGGACGAAGATTTCCTCGATGCGCAAGGAGGGCCGCGACTTCGCGACCACGCTCAAGCCTCCGCTGAGCGGAGGGAAGCTGCTGATCTCCGCCGACACGTTTTCGGATATCGCCACGGCGCTGCACAACGCCCGCCAGACGCGCGCCGGAACCATCGAGGTCGCCGTGGACTACCGGATCGTCATCGAGGATCCCCTGCTGGACATGGTGATCCCGCGCGACGCCCGCAGCGGCACGCGGATCATTCCCCTCAAGGTCCGGTACCCGGAATTTTCGGGCGCCGACGACGCGTCCTTGCGATGAATTTTCCGCTTTTGCAAGCGGAAAGACAGAATCGTGACGACACTTTATTGCGAGGGGGCCGGACGAGGGAAATACTGCTTCCGTCATGTGCACCCGGAACATCCTTCTTGGCCTGCCCCTCCTCTGCCTTACGGCGGAAGGGCGGCTGCGCTGAGGGATGAACCCGAAGAAGCGAGCCGGCCTTCCCCGCGAGGAGAGGCTTTTTCTTTTTTCCCCTTCATGACCATGACCATCGATGCATCTTCACAGCGGATCAGCGACGACGCGCTGATCGATTACGCCCGCCGCAACAACATCCAGTTTCCCGCCTGGACGCCCGACAGAATCCAGAGAATTGATACGGATCGCAAAGCGAGAGAAGCCTATGCACGTACAATCCGGATTCACGTGGCCCGAAAGAGGGCGTACGTGCTGCTCAATCCCGCAGAAGAACCGGCGACGATCAGCAAGCAAGCGGACATCCCCCGCGCGACATAATTTCCCCCCCCTCTATGCCGTTTGAATCCCACGACGCAAACAACTTTCCGGCGGTCGAGAAGGATGGAGTGAGATTCCATCTCCCCCCCGACGATATCCGGACTCCGCCGCTCTATTCCCAGGTCGAGGATCTGCAAGCATTGCAAGGATTCCTGCCGCCGGAAGAAGAATTGGAGCACGACGGGATTGCGTTCCTCCTGCATCTGGAAAAAGTGCGGCATGCACGAAGGGTGTTCGGAATCGCAACGAAATCCGACGCGGATGAACGGGGATAGCGGATGAAAATCGCTTGCAAAGCTCTCGTTCCTCTTTACACTACCCCCATCCTTTTTTCCGCTAGCCCATGCAGTCCGTCGACCAGGTGAACATCACCATGCCCAACGTCCCCAGCTCGCTCGCGAAAGTCGGCGACAAGCTGCGCGCGGCGGATTTGAGCATCGATGCGATCACGTGCACGGAGGGCCCCACGCACACGATCATTCATATGATCGTCGACGATTCCGAGACGGCGAAGCTGGTGCTGAAGGATCTGGGCGCGGTGACGGTGACGGAAGTACTCGCGTTCAAAGTCCGCAACCGCCCGGGCATCATCGCCAACATCGGGCGCGCGTGCGCCGCGAGCGGCGTGAACATCCGGATGATCTACTCCACCACCTGCGGCCGCGAGGCCATGGTCTACGTGGCCGTGGAAGACGTGACCAAGGCGATGGAGAACCTGAAGAAATGGGAAAAGAGCGCGGGAAAGATCTCATGAGGCGGAAAAGAAACGGGACAGCGGCACGAGCGCTGCCGGGGAATACGCGATAAAAAGACATTCGAAATTCGTGATTCATCATTCATGTCAGAGGACCTGCGCAAACAGATTCTCCTTCACATGCGGGTTATCCCGCTTCCACAGGACGTTATCGATGAAGTAATGATGGATGTTCACGAAGATGGTGAAGAGGAACACGTACAGCGACGCCCCGAAGATCTCGGTGTTGTAGCGCAGCGCGCCGGGGAGCAGGTTGTTGGTGGAGAGGATGTCGAGCGCCGTGGGCACGATGCTGAACTGCAGCGCGCCGATGAGCAGCATCCACGTGATGAAGCGCATGAACTTCCAGTACGGATCGTCTTTTCCCGTCACGTGCAGCAGCCCCAGCAGCAGCGCGAACCCCAGCGTGATGCAGACGGTGCGCAGCCAGAGCGTCGAGGAGACCGTCGTGAGCATGCCGTACGTGACGGTCATGAGGTGCTCCAGGGAGTCGACGTACCCGGCCCACATGGTCCCCGCGATGAAGAGCGGCGGCAGCAGGACAAAGACCGCGGTCGCGATCATCGTGATGTAGACGACGGCTTTCCGGCGCCTGGGGGCGGCCTTCGTTTTCACGGGCGCGTTGAGGATCATCTCGTTCCGCTTGTAGGCCATCACGAACAGGATGTACTGCAGCGAGTGGAAGAACGGGATGATGAGCGCGAAGTGCGGATGGTTGAGCGTCGGGATGAACCAGATGTAGATGGACACGAGCGCGGCCACCGCGGAGAGCGGCGGAAACCGCCGCATGCGGACGAATTTGTACGCGAGGACGCCCAGCATCACGACCGTGGAGACCCCCAGGATCCACTGGCTTGCGGGCACCACGATCCCGGGAAGACTGAACGTCGTGTACGGCATGCCGTAGTACACGTCGCGCGATCCGGCGGTGTTGAACGACACGAACGACAGCGCCCACAATCCGTAGAGCGGCGCGAGGAGCGACCACCGCTCCACGCGTGAATAATAAATTTTGGCGGCGGCCGAGAGGACGATGACACACCCGAAGATCTGCTTGATGTAGTGCCAGCCGACGAAGAAGAACATCGCGTTGACCGTGTAGCCGAGGATGTCCGCGCTCTCCTGCAGCATGCCCGCGACCATGACGCCGATGAGGATGAGGGGCATCAGGACGCCCGCCCACCAGAGCTTGGCCGCGAACTTCGGGTTCTTTTTGAATCCGAAGAAATCTTTCCCCGCGTCCCGGTAGAGCAGCTGATACGACGCGGCGAAGTGCGGGAAGTTCACCAGGAACCCCGCGTAGTACATCCCCCACCCCCACAGGTTGGTATTGCTCTCCTTGGAGACGAAGAACATCAGAATGATGTAGAGCAGGATGGACGCGCCGCCCGCCATAAAGACGTCCGCCGCCGGCGAGAGGAGCGTTTTGGACGACGGCTCGAACAGCCGGACGGGCCATCGCCACAGGAGCGACGGGAATGCCAATGCCTGCGTGCGTGCGACGGACATTGGTGTGGATAGTAACACAGCGCGCGGAAATTCCCTCTCCCCACGGGCGGCGGAAGGTTATGGGGAGCGCTTCAGCGCCTGCTCAAGCGGCTCCACGAGCGCTTCGGCGTAGAGACGGTGTCCCAGCGCGTTCGGATGATGAAAATCGAGGAAGTAGGTGAACCAGAAGTTCCGGACCTGCTCTTCGGTCGCCTGCTCCAGCGGCAACGTGTTGCGCTCCGCGTAGCGCTGCTTGAGGAGCGGGGTCACGTCCATCAGCGGAAACCCCTCTTCCTCCGCGAACTGCCGGAGCATGCGGTCGGGAAGATCGAGGCCGGGCTTCGTCATCTGCATGTCGGTCGGCGAGACGAACATCGCGAACGGGATCCCGTCCCGGGCGGCGCGCGTCTTCATCATGCGCATCCACCCGAAGGCGTCGTTCCACGCGCCGCGGAGCTCCTCGGAGAGCGGCTCGTCGTACAACCGCTCGATGTGATACTCCTCGCGGACTTTCGCGACGTCCGCCACGTGCTCGCCGGAGAGGTCTCCGAACCGCAGACGCGACGCCATGTCTTTGACGAACAGATAGAGCGCGCTGTGGGTGCCGAGCAGATAGTCGATCCCGGGAGCGTCGGGGATGCCGTGGTAATCGACGCCCGCGCCTCCGAGCGCCGTTCGCGTCCAGTACGGCTCGACGACGTCGTTCAGATTGAACTGGTAGAGGACGAGATCGGGCTGGAAGTCGAGCGCGCGCTCCAGATCGACGTATTCCTGGTACGGGCTGTTGCCCGGCAACGCGGTGTTGATGATCTCGACCGGCGCCCCGAAGCGGGCGGTGAGCATCCTCTCCAGGTGGTTCGCGTACACGTCGGGCTCCTCCACCCCGTCGCCGAACGACACCGAATCGCCCAGGAGCAGAATCCGCAGGGTGCCTTTCGGCTTCGCGACGGGAATCTCCCTGTCGCGGTAGCCCCTCGAATTGGTGATGAGTAACCGCTGGTTGTGCTCTCCCACAAAGCCCGGCTTGAGGCTGTACCACCGCTCGGGATCGAACCGGAACGGGCTGTCGGCGTTCCGCGCCGCGCCGGGAACGTAAAAGAGCCGGGCCATGCCCTCCGCGGCCCCGAGAAGGAGGAGGAAGACGGCGATCGGGCCGAGGATATTGACGGCGGCGGTCCGGAACCGGGCAGGATGACGGCGCGGGTTGTTCACGGGACGAAAGTGTACTGCACGGCGGCCCCTATTATGAAATGCGCCGGGGGATGATAGACTCAGCCGTCCTTTTCCCCCGTTTTTCATGCGCCGCACCGCAACCCTGTCCCTCTGCGCCCTGACGATCGCCCTCTGCGGCTGCTCGTCCGGCGAATCCGCGCAGCTCACCGAAGTCCGTTCCTATGCGCTCCAGGTCGCGCCCGTCGCCAGCTCCCTCGAGACGCAGGCCGGCGTGTTCGAGCAGGCCATGTCCGCCGGCGGAGCGCCCGACGTGTCGGCGCTCGTCACGATGCAGGCCAGCCTGCAGACCTCCATCGACGCCCTCAAGGCGATCGAGACCGAGGATGCGGCACTCACCGAGGCGCACGGCCACCTGGTCCACGGCGTCGAGACGCTCAAGAGCGCCGTCGACGATCTGGTCGGGGCGCTGAATGATCCGATGAACATCCCCGCCGATTTCGAGACGACCGTGACGGCCAAGACCGACGCGGCAATGAAGGAGATCACCGAGTCGCAGGAAGCTCTCGCCCTCCTCCTTCCCGAAGACGAGCGCGCGGAGTTTCTGAAGGAGTGATTCCCCCGAAGCATTCCCACCCCCGGTCACGCCGGGGGTTTTTGTTTGTGGGAAAGCTTCCTCGTGCGCTCGTGCTTCGGCGTGGCTACTCGTTCCTCGTACGCTCGTACTTCGGCGTGGCTACTCGTTCCTCGTACGCTCGTGCCGCCGGCACGAGCTACTCGGAATGACAACCGCACAATAACAGAGGCGTCTCGATACGATCGGCTTCGGCCGATCTACTCGACGCGTCGAGTGCTGCCCGCGCAGCGGGCAGCGTATCGAGACGCTGTTTTGACTCCATGCCCTGTCATTCCGAGTAGCTCAGCGCGGAGCGCTGAGCGTACGAGGAATAGCACGTTCCGGGTGTCCCGCCCCTTCCCCCTCCCTATACTTGCTGTGTGAAGAGGACGAAGCGGACCACCACCGAGCTGTACCAGACGATGCGCGCCGCCATCGACTACCTGCGCGCTCACGCCTCTGAACGCCCAGAGATTGATGACGTGGCACGCGGACTCGGCATGAGTCCTTCGCGCTTCCGCCACGCGTTCGCCGACTGGACCGGCATCACACCCAAACATTTTCTGGCCTTCCTGACGAAGGCGGCGGCGAAGAAAGCCCTAAAGCGTTCGGATGTGCTGACAGCCTCGCACCGTGCCGGCCTCTCCGGCCCGGGCCGCCTTCATGAACTGCTGGTGACGTACGAAGCGGTCTCGCCCGGCGAGTTCAAGAGCGGCGATATCGCCATCACGTACGGCCTGCACCCGTGCCCGTTCGGCTGGTGCCTGATGGGACTCACGAAGCGCGGCATCTGCAATCTGTTGTTCCTGGACAGTGAGGATGACCGCCGCGCGCGGAAGATGCTGATGGAGAGCTGGCCCAAGGCAACGCTTATTCGAGATGATCAACGCATAGCGACAAAAGTTGATCACATTTTTTCGCCAAAAAAGAGCACACGTCCCATTCCCCTGCTCCTCAAAGGCACGAACTTCCAGATCAAAGTGTGGGAGGCCCTGCTGAAAATCCCCTCGGGAACAATCGCCAGCTACGCAGCCGTCGCCCGCGCGGTGGGCTCGCCCGGTGCGGTGCGGGCCGTGGGCAGCGCGTGCGGAAAAAATCCCGTCTGCTTTCTCATCCCCTGCCACCGCGTGCTCGCGTCGGACGGAGGCATCGGCGGATACAACGGCGGCATCGAACGGAAGGAAGCGCTGCTCCTGTGGGAAGCGGCCAGAAAGTAATCAAAAAGAGATGCACCGAGCCCGGCGAGGAATGCCTTCCATCTCCTCTGCGTCCTCTGTGCCGTCTGTCCCCTCTGTGTCCTCCTAGTCGCACGTGAACCCCAGCCACTTGAGCAGCCGGGCGTTGACCCGCTTGCGCATCATCGTGTTTTCGCCGAACCACCTGGAGACCCGCGCGCAGGTGCGCGTCTGGAGCGAGCTCACCCGCTCTCGCGCGGCGGCGGAGGGAAGCACCGCCGGGAGGCTGGAACTCCGCGAGGACGAACGGGAACTCTGCGACGAGGCGGAGCTGCGCGAGGAGGAGGATGCCTGCCCCGCGAGGCACATCGTCTTCTCGTCGTTCTGGCGGTAGCCGCCCTTGCACCGGCAGCCGCCGTAGCCCGTGGCTTCGCCGCCGAAGCCCAGACTCAGCTCACAGTCCATGTCGCTCGCGATCTCGCCGCCTCCGGCGGGAACCGGATCGAACGGATTCTGGAGTTCGCGGCGCCGCTTATTGGTGGGGCTCTCGTAGGAAGAGGACGATCCCTGATACTGCTGCGCGGTGTAGCCGAACGTGGAGTCGTTGGCATACGCGAGGCCTTTGCGGATCACGGACCCGGGAACGAAAAGTCCCGCGATGTACTTGCCGTCCTGGTCGATGATTTTCGCGACCGCGACGCCCACGACCCCGCCGGCCTGCATCACCGGCCCGCCGGAATTGCCGAATTCGATCACGGCGTCGGTTTCGAGCCACGGGCCGTCGGACTTGGCGGTGACTTTTCCGGTGACGCGGCTGAGCGTCATCGATTCCGCCATCGTCGGCCGGCTGGGGTACCCCAGGATGTCGATCTGCTCGCCGATTGTCGGGTCGGCATCGGCAAAGCGAACCACGCCGTGCGGGCAGTTGATGTACACGCGGATGTACGCGACGTCATCGTCGAGGTTGATCTTCACGTCCGAGCGGGTCAGGTCCTTGTAGCAATCGGTATCGACGGTGTAGTCGGCCTTCGTGGAATAAATGCGGTAGAACTGGCCGCCCTGGATCACGTGCTTGTTGGAGACGACCACGCCCTCGTCCACGAAGAATCCCGATCCCCATCCCACGAAGTCGCCCTTGTAGTTGTAGTTGGCGATGAACACCGTCGACGTCTTGATGGTCGAGGTCAGCTCCGTCGACTGCGCGAACAATGCGGCGGGAAAGAGTCCGAGGAACGCGAAGCCGATGAGAAAAAGGCGGCGTGACAAAGCGAAGTATTTTCGCAAATCCCCTGATGCCCGGCAATGACATTCAGGGCTTTTCCTGTTCCGGGAAACGAGAAAGGTGTCACGCGAAGCATGACGCGATGTATTGCCCTTTCCCCGCTTGCCTGCTTGAATAAGCGGCATGAAGAAGAAACTCGGATGCGGACCGCTGGTAGCCATCGTCTTGATCGCTTTTATCTTCCTTGTGGTGGGCGGCAACGAAGCCGCGGGGATTTATTTCAGTCACTGCAACAGCCAGGATGACTTCGATTGTCTTTGGGAAGAGCTGGAAAAGCCGGAGGGGGAGGAAGAGGAGGAAGGCACGGTTACTGCGGTGGGGTCATACACGTACAAGGACTACACCGTCGCGGTGACCATGCACATTCCGCTCGGCGGCGGCGCCGTCACCGGTTCGGTGGCCGATACCTGCGAGGGCCGGGTGAACGGCAACTACAACAGCCAGACCGGCGTGATCAGCGGCAGCATGGCGGGCGCGTGCAGTCCCTTCTTCGTCAACGTTCCCGCAAACGCCCCCTTCAACGGCTCCGTGAACAAGACGACCAAGACCGTGCAGTACGACTTCCAGGGCAGCGGCGGCGGGTTCAAGCACGAGGGGACGATGACGTTGAAGTATCAGTAAAAAATATTAAGTGACATATTGGTTTTATTCAGGGAAGTTCGTTAATTTGACTGTTCTTACGCTTAAACTAACTTAGAGGCATGAATAGTGAAAAACATGAATTCCAGCAATTCGGACAAAAACAACTTGAAGCTCTTTGGCATCTAAGTAAGGGCTTTGCATCAACAACTGTTGGCACTCTCTATCATGTCATCACAACCTTAATTAGTGATTTGAAAAAATCGAAAAATTGGTATGAGACATTTGGAGTATTTGTTGCCGTAATAATTGTCGGGGCAATTACATTTAATTCGGTTACGGATATTTATTGGTGGGGATATCGAAAAATTCATGAGTCTTGGTATGAGCAACAATTTGTCGATACCGCAGAGCAGCAGGCTCGGGAATTTTTTAATTTATATAGCAAAAGTTTTGCTGAACGGGATTGTAGTTTTATGAAGAAAGTAGGTGTGGATGAAGCCATGTATGACAAATATCAACACACTGAATATGATGATTACCCCTGCAATAATTACTACAAAGGCATCCGTCAAAAATTTTACCTTCCTTATGAAATAAGACCCTTGATTACATCTGACAAAAAAATGCGCATTCAAGGAAAAGCTTTGGTTTTGAGAATTTCGGACAATGATCAACTGACGGTAAGCGCACAAGTTTTTGAATTATGGAAGACGCGGGACTGGGATTTATGGCGATTTAATGCGACATCTAAGCAAGGCAGTACTCAAATTCCCATAAAGACAACTGCAGAATAAAGTATTGTGGAATCCATATGCCTTATCATCAAAGCATCACACTACCAGTGTGGTTATTGGCCGTGCCCGCAGCCATCCTGCATCGGATCCGGCCGGCCGCAGAGCATGCCATAGCAGTGGGACTCAGTTTGAATCACAAATTCCCGCATCCTCTTCAGTCGAGAAGCCCTTTTAGCTTCCCGGGACTGACGACCCGGTCAAATCGCCGCCCGCCGAAGAGGAGGGTGGGGATCTTGATCGTCCGTATGCGTTCTTCCACGATCTCCCGCTGCGCGGCGAGGCTGTCTTGGACCTCGGAGGAGGCGGCGAGCCGCGCGATGCGTTCGATCTCCGCGGCGCCGTAGCCGATCTCTTGTAAGAGCTGCTTCAGCGTCTGTTCCGCCTGGACCCTGCTCATGCCGATGTTGAACTTCATCTGCAGCGCTATCTCGTTGCCCTCGGGCTCAGCGAAAATCTTCCCGAGGAGCTGCCAGTCGGGAGCGACCGTCGCGCCGGCGAGCGGCACCTTCTTGGCCGCCTCCACGTACGACGCCATCAGGAGCGAGTGCGGGAACTTGTACCCGCCCGTGCCGGTCTTGGGGATCGGATAGAGGAGGTACGACACGTTCATCGCCTCCGTCGCGCCAGCCTCCTTCATGGTGTTCGTGAGCTTCTTGCAGAACTGGCAGCCCGGATCGATGATCTCCAGCGCGTACGGCTTCGATCCGTCCCGCGGATGATAGAACGTCGCGGTGGGGCCCAGGTATTCCTCGGCATTCCACGTCTTGAGCCTGTCGGGGATGCGGGAGAGCGTTTCGCCGAACCGCACGAAGGGACCGGCCGCCCATTCCCCCACCCGGTTCTCCCGGATGGATTGGACGAATCCGAGGGAGGCCTGGTCGACGCTGCACGCCTCGCCGGAAAGCGAGCACGATTCCCCGCTCCGCGGATCGCAGGTGTCGTAGACCCAGAGATTGAGTCCGGCATTGGCGACGTAGAGGAGGCTCCAGATGCTCAGCACGACGAACGCGAACGAGAGCCAGTCGATCCACCGGTTGAGGAACCGCGCGAGGCGCGGGTGCGTGAAGACGAGTTTGCCGACCAGCTTTCCCTTCATCTCCTCGCCGAAGCTGATGTCGCACGGGCGGAACGTCACCCGCCGCAGCACGCAGTGCCACGCCTTCGCGGCGAGCGGCCGGAAGGAGGCGGAGAAGACCGCGAGAATGGCGAAGACGATGAAGGCGGCAATGCAGAACATCAGAATGCGGTGAGGATGGTACGAAGGGCATCCAGGAACTTTTCGACGTGCGCAGGAGTGTTATACAGCCCCAGCGACACCCGCAGGAGCGGGGGGAGTTTCCGCTGGTGCTGCAGGTGGCTGTGGCAGCAGAAGTAGCCGCTCCTGCACATGATGTCCTTTTGGGAGAGATAGAGCGCGAGCTGATGCGCGTCGATGCCGTCGACGTGGAAGCTGACAATGGGACTCGGGGACGCATTGACCGGATGCACGCGCGGCTGCCCCTGCAGTCCGTCAAAGAGCATCGTTGCCAGCTGCCCCTCCCGCTCCCTCGCCGCGCCCTGCGCCCCAAACCAGGTGACCGCCGTGCCGAGCCCGAGGATGCCTCCCCAGTTCTGGAGCCCGGCTTCCAGGACCGCATGCGCCTCCTCCCCTTCGCGCAGAAGCGCGAAGTCTTTGGCCGTCACGTCCGTGACGGTTCCCCCTCCGATGAAGAAGGGATCGAGACGACGGAGCAGCGAACGCTTGATGATGACGAAACCGATGGAGGGACCGTACATCTTGTGCCCCGATCCGAATGCGGCGTCGAAGTCCGTTTCCTGCAGACTCTCGACATCATGGGCGAACCCCTGCGCGGCATCGAGCAGGAGAATGCCTCCCGCCGCGTGCGCGTCGTCCGCGAGCTGCCGGGCATTCGCGAGTGTCCGGCCGTCGATGTTCGAAACGGAATTGAGGAGAACCACGCTGCGCTCCAGGTCCGCTTTCCCGTAGCGGAGAGCGCCGTCGTCCCCGCGGGGAAGAACGATGCGTTCCGCGTCATTTCGCTTCGCCCACGTCATCGACGGAAGATGCACGGAGTTGTGCTCGATCTCGGACGTGACGATCCGCGAAAACTCCTTCGCGCGCAGCTGATGCAGGACCAGGTTGATGCCGTACGTGGTGTTGAGCGTGAACGCGACGCAGTAGTCCTTTTCGCTCTTCCCGGAGAGCTGCAGCAGGAGCTTCCGCGCGTTCTGGACCTTCCCATCGACCATCGTGCCCCAGGCGTACTTCACTCTTCCCCCGCAGGCATTGTACTGCAGGTAGTATTCGGTCTCCGCGTCGATCACGCACCGGGGCCGAAGCGTCTGGCAGGCCGAATCGAGATAGCAGGACCGCGGCGACACGTAGTCGAAATCAGGCGAGGCGTCGCCCTGCATTTTTGCGGCTGCCGGTGCGGTTTTCTTGGAGAGAAACATCGGATGAAGCGTACGATCAATGATGGCGCTTGATGGAGGTGAAATCAATGCAGGGCACGGAAGCCGGATGCAGCTACACTCTGGGTGCCGCGCTTTTTCTCCCGGCACGCCGCATGCCTTCCGTTCACATCATATACGCCTCCACCAGCGGCCACACGGAACATGTGGTGGATACGCTCATCGGCTTCCTCAAGGAGAAAGCGCCCCATATCGCGGCGGAACGGCAGAGGGCGGAGCTCGCGACGCCGGAGGACCTCCGGCGGGGGGATCTGGTGATCCTGGGCTCGGGAACGTGGAACTTCGGCGGCGTGGAAGGGCAGCTCAACCAGCACATGCACCGCCTTCTCTTCGAGCGGGCGAAGGACATCGATCTCGCGGGAAAGCGGATCGCCTTCATCAGCCTCGGCGATGACCGCTACTACTTCACGACGCGCTGCACGGAGAAATTCATGCTGTTTCTCAAGAGCTCCCGCGCGAAGATGGCGCTCATTCCGCTGATTGTTTTGAATGAACCGTACGGCCAGGAGGAACGCATCAGAAAATGGGGCGAGAAGCTCATCACGCTGCTCGAACAACCCCCGGGCGGCACCCCATGAAATCCCACCGTTCCTTCCTGTCGGCGTGCCTGCGCAAGACGCTCATCGCGCCCGGGGTCTACGAGCTGCGGTGCGAAAAACCGGCGGATTTCCGGTTCCTCCCGGGCCAGTTCGTGCTCTTCGATGTGCCGCTGCCGGAAAACGCACAGGACGTCCAGCCGCGCGCGTATTCCATCGCCTCCGCGCCGTCTGAGCCGGAACTCGCGTTCGTGATCAAGCTCGTCGCCAACGGCAGGGCGAGCCGCTGGGTGGAGCGGACGCTGCAGCCGGGAATGCCCATCCGCATGCAGGGCCCTTTTGGAGCGTTCACCCTCGCCGCAGACAAGCCGAACCCCTACGTGTTTTTGGCAACGGGAACGGGCATCGCCCCCTTCCGCTCACAGATCCTGTGGGCGCTGCGGGAGCGGAACGACGGCAGGCAGATGCATCTGCTGTTCGGCGTGCTGAAGCCCGAGGATCTCTTTTGGGAGGACGAATGGAAACGCGCGGAGCGGGACCACGCGAACTTCCATGTGCACATGTCGTTCCTCAGCGGAGACGCCGACTGGCACGGCGAGACGGGCCCGCTCCAGGAAAGACTGCCGCGCATCCTGCACGACATTCCCTCTCCGGGCGTCTACATCTGCGGCGCTCCCGCGACCGTGAAGGAACTGAAGGAACAATGCCTGGGTCTGGGCATCCCGAAGACGGATATCCACGTGGAGAGCTATATGTGATCGACGCGCCGGCCGATGCTCCCGATTCTTCCCAAGATGTTTTCGGGTGGAAGATACGTACGAGTGCCGATGCCACCGTTGCTCCCGGCGCCGCCACCAATGCGGAGATGCTTGCATGCCCTCCAGAACAGGGGTTTTTGCGCGTATGCTGATGTCATGCATCGGATCGTCGCATTCGTACTGGCAGAGGGGCCTGTGGAGCACGGAAAGGCGGAAGAAACATTCGTGCCGCCGCAGAGCGGGCCATCCTATGTGCCCGCCTCGCTCCCCCGTCAGATCATTCTGGAAAAGACGGGGACACTGACATTGAAGGCCTATCAACCGAATATCCTGATCGCCGAGAACGAACGTGAGGTGACGGACGTATTTTCACAGAATGCATTCCATCTCCGCATGGAGATGATCAAGGAGTGTAAAAGCCTTTTGGAAAGACATCATGCAAAGCTCAAGATCAGCGAGGAGTACGCATTGGCCATCGTCGCCGGATACGATGGAGCTGCAGAGCAATTCCTCTCGCATGAACGCGAGATCGTCCGCTTCCTCAAATCCGAGCCGCTTCCTCTGCATAAAAATGAGATTGCACACGCCCTGCAAAACCAGATCACCTACGGGGAGAACGATCTGGTGATCATCGACTGGGATGGTGCGTTCGTATTCCAGCAGAACGGCAAAATCGATTCCATTGTGGATCTTCTGCAATTCGCCAATCTCCATCTCATCCAGTATCGGATGCTTGATGAGGACTTATCACGTCGTCTAAAGCGGATTGACGCGCTCATCCGCACGAAAGCGATTTCCCATGTGGTGTTCTGGAATCGGGAACTCGCCCGCGTCTACAAAGAGATCATCCGCATGCGTGCAACCTCCATCGTGGAGTTCGATGCCATCATCCGCGAAATCAAGCTGATCGGCGATTGGTATTCCGCCCGGCTCTACGAAACTGCCGCCCGCAAGTTCAAGCTGGAAGGCTGGCGATACTCCATCAAGGAGAAGCTTGCGACGGCGGAGGATGCCTACGGCATCGTGTCGCAAAACTTCCGCATCTCCAAAGAGCACTTCTTCGAGCTGATGCTCCAGCTGGGGTGGTTCACATTGATCCTCTTGGAGCTATATCACATTTTTCAGTAGATCGTCTATTGCGAACCACTGCGAATTCCCATCAAGACAAACCTGCACGACGGCTGTTTGTACATCTACTCGCAGAATTGGACCAATCTCGTGCTATCATTGCCGTTCTAACGTGATTATCCGTTCAGAACCCATATTGGCCGCACTCCTGCACAAAGTGCATACCCATGCGCAGGATCGCTCACGTCATTTGCTCTGTCCGGCATGCGGGGTCCGGACGAGGCTCTACAGGCTGAAGGATGGACGCAGAAAATGCAGCGCTTGCGGCAAAAAATTCAACCCTGGCAGGAAGACGGATGAGAAGAGAATCAGGCAGTACGCGGACTTACTCCTCTGCTTTTGTCTCAACTTCACCGCGCGGCAGGCGTCCGTCCTGACCGGCTGTCATTACCGCCTCGTCTCAGCGGTCTACGACCATTTCCGAATGCTGCTCGCATCGCACAACCTGACGCCGGACAAAGTACGGCTCCTGACTGCCGTGGAGATGCGTGACCGTGATATCCGGACAAGCGGCTTCTGCCGACGGTGCCGTCACCGCCATGCCTGCAAGGGCCGCATGAGGGGCGACAGCCATATATTCGGCGTACAAATTCTCCAGGATGGCTGCGTATTCATCGAACCGCTGCACGACGCCGATGCCGCTTTCCCGCTTGACCGTCCGGCGCAGGACAAGCGGGGAATCTACTCCGCCTTCGCCGGTTTCGTCTGCCGGGGCAGATTCCACCGATTCACGGACAATGAGAGCGCGAAAGACGGCGCGGAGCATGTGTGGGCGTGGATGAGCGAACGATTGAAGCAGCATCATGGCATTTGGAAGCGCAAAGCGGGCTTGTATCTCAAGGAGCTGGAATGGAAATACAATAATCGCCTGCTCACCTCCGAGGCTCAGGCGATGAAAATCACCGAAATCATGCCCGATGATTTCCTCTCATCATGGGCGTCGAAGGAGAGAATACGCCTCGATCTGGTCCAAAAACATTCCTAGTTTTCCATTCCTGAAGAAATTAAGTATTCCGCATATGCTTGCGGAAAACTCTTTGTCGAGTAGTGTTCGACTCGTGCATGGATACACCGTCATGCCATCCATCTCATCTCCTTTCCTCCATTCGTATGACCCTCCCCCCTGTCCGCCAAGTCCGGCAACCGCTTCAGAGTCCCGACATCATCCTTCGCGACGCTGTCGACCGCTTCATGAGTGATGCCCTCAACCCTTCCCGTTTCTTCGATACATCGTTTCTTCTCTCCGCATCCCCGTGGAGAGCCATGGGCGCGGGAACGGAGCGTGATCTCCTCCCGAGCATCGATGTCTCCGAGACCGACAAAGAGATGACCGTCGTCGCAAACATTCCCGGGTACGATCCGAAGAACGTCAAAGCCGAGATCAAGGACAACTGCCTCGTCATGCAGGGTTCCATGGAGGAGGAAAAGCAGGAAAAAGGACGCCGCTGGCACCGCCAGGAGCGCCGCTCCGGTTCATTCTACCGCGAGATCGGCCTGCCCTCCGTAGACGAAGCAAAAGCCAGGTGCATCATGAAGAACGGCACGCTCACAGTGACCGTGCCGAAGAAGGAGGAAGCCAAAGGCAAGAACCTTCCCATCGAGATTGCATCGTAACGGAGATGGCACATCACATGAACGGCAGGATTCCGGGGAGTCCTGCCGTTCCCGCCACTCGCTTTCTCCCCACCCATGATCATCTCCCGCACTCACAGCACCGGCATCGATCGCGGCAATGACCGGCCCGCCCGGCGTCTTCCCCCGCCCCTGCTCATGCTTCTTTCTTCCCTCAAAAAACGGGTGTCCAAAAAGCCCTTCCATAAACGAAGGAAGCGGACGCATCACACGCAGCAGCGGGTTGCCGCCGAGAGAACGTCTGTGACGTCGCTTCTGGATCGGGAAAGGCCCCTTGAGGAGCCGTCATCCGGTTCGGAGCACGATGCGATTCCACTCGTGAATGACGAAGGAAGGCATCATGAAATCGAACGCCGGGAATCCGCCCTCACTCACGATCTTCTCTAGTTTTTTCCTCCTGATCCCATGACCAACAAATCCCCGAGTCCGTCGGCACCTATCCGTATCACTCATGCAACTCCACGCGATGCGCGCGCCAGATTCCTGCCAGAGCATGAACATTGCTTCCCTGAACGGCCAAAAGACCCAAGGAGCAATGGCGGGCACGCCAGCCCACGGACGGATTTCCCCGAAACAGGCACGCCTGACGTCATCCGGCAGTCACATGTGCAGGAAGAGGAGTTTGAGCGAAGTGAGCAGTTGGCGGCTTCGGAACGTATTGTTCCCGTGGAAGATTCCTCGGAACGGATCGAACCTGAGCAGGATGACTGGCTCGATAAGGATGCAGCCCGGTAATTCTTTCCCTTTCATCGCACTTGCCCTCAGAACACCTTCCCATCGGCAACGATGAGCCGCATGCACACAAGACTGGATTTCATTGATTTCCCTTTTTCTTATGCCTCCTCACTGCGACATACTCGACGGCACCGTTGCGCTTGCGGCAAAGAAGGCGATTACAGACGTGCAAGTCCTCCACGTTCTCCCGTGGGTTCCCAAGGAATCCGGACCGCGCTCACTCTGCATACGCGAATGCGGACATGAAAAGATTCCTGGCTATCGCATCGAAAGATTTGATCGGAAAGCGCATGGCGATTCTGTGCCTGCACCGGTCCTGCGAGCATCCGGAAGAATGCAGAAGGAGGTGTGATGAGCAACTCGCCGTGCGCGGGACGCAACGCATCATCAACCCGCTCATCATCGACGACTCCTACTCACGGCAGCCCGCTTTGCGGCACTGGGGAAAGAAACTCCTTCAGAGCCTCGCTCATTCCACGCGGCACGATCACCGGATTCCTCTTACCAGGGCAACTACGGCTGTCTAGTGGCTGGCCCTGTACCAAGTCGCCTGTTTCGTTTTTGACATGAATAAGTGGCCTGCCATGAACCTGAGCGAACGCAGTGAGCGAATGGTTCATGGCTGGACGGACGGGTCAGACACCCAATTTTGAGGGGGTGTTTGAAGGTTGTAAAGAGGCTTGATTCGAGGGGGGTAGAGCAAGCGGGTCACCTCCATGAAATGAGACAAATGAGACAGTACAATAGGGGGTGTCTCGCCGTACAAATTATTTGCTCAATATAGCGATTTTAGTAGTACCAGATGCGTAATGCGCGGAGTAACCGTCCAGTACTTCGATAGGCAATTTCGCCCAGAACAAGAATGAGGATATCGAACCACCATTCAAAGAAAATATCAGTACCCCAAAGCTTAATTGAACCCCCGATTAACAAGAGCATGAAGAACGCCCACACCTGTCTTCCAAATGCGCGATTTTCAGACGGCGTGAGGCCGTTCCTCGAGATATATTTTTTGCGGTAGCGACGAGACATGAGGGCGCATCATAGCACCAAATCATCCGGTAGCATTCGCTCACCATGTCTCATCTTGGATAGCTGCATAACTGACGAGTGTACGAATCTTCGTAGTTGAGTAAAGTGGACCAAATGGCGTATGATCGCAGCGGATGAAGATGAAAATTCTTGTATCGGCTGCATTCATTACAAATACTGTCTTCGGCAGCCTTTGCATGATGCCGATGGCGAATGCGATGCCAGCAGACGATCACATGGAGATGCAGAACATGAGCATGATGTCGCACGAGAACTGTGATAACTGCCCTCATGAAGAGCATGAATCCGAAAAGAAGATGCCCTGTGACTCCGGCCATTGCTTATCTGCTCATAAGTCAGAGACGTCGGTGTCATCAAGCGTGACTTTTGAAGTGCGAATGCCAGTGGCTACGAATGCATTGCAGATTGCAATACCTGAACCGATTCTCGATCAATCCTCTTGGCAATTCATTGCAGAGGGGCCGCCGCCAGAAACAGGGATTAACACTATCGTCCTTCGGCAGTAAGAAAAGTTTGGGCGTATTGATTTTCATACGCTTTTTTACTTTTCTTCCCTTTATACCATGTCAGAGCACAATTCAAAAGAACGTTACGCAACCGTCTGCATCGGCGGGATGACGTGCGCCAGCTGCGAACTGCTTCTTGAAAAGAAGCTCAAAGCCGTACCTGGCGTGAGGCATGTCGATGTCGATCATAAGAGCGGCATCGCACATATCACTGCGCAGGCAGACAAGCTTCCAAGCTCTGAGCGGATCTCCGAAGTCATCGAGAAAGCCGGATACACGGTCGTCGATGACAGTGCGCCTACCGTCTCCGCACTTTCTCCCGACAAACGGAAATGGATGGAAATCGGTGCGGCGCTCATCATTATCCTCGCCGGGTACAAGCTCCTGCAGACCTTCGACATCATATCGCTTGCCCCCTCGACATCCGGAGCGCTCTCCATCGGCGGCATTTTCCTCATCGGTCTCGTAGCCGGAACTTCCAGTTGCCTTGCCGTCACAGGCGGCCTCCTGCTCGCGCTGGCTGCGAAGCATAATGAAATCCATCAAGCGGAAACGCCTTGGCAGAAGTTCAAGCCGCTGCTGCACTTCAATCTCGGACGACTTGTTTCGTACTTTGTACTCGGCGGACTCGTCGGCATCCTCGGACAATCGATCACGCTCAGCACGCAGATGTCGGGCTACATGAATATCATTGTTGCCTTCGTGATGCTCTATCTCGCACTCTCGATTCTCGAAATTATTCCAAAAGGAAGTTTCCCAATTCGGCCGCCGAAAAAACTTTCTCGCTGGATCGCAAATCTCTCCGAAAGCGACCACCCTGCCGCACCATTTTCTATGGGTGCGTTGACGTTCTTTCTCCCCTGCGGATTCACGCAGTCCTTGCAGCTCGCGGCACTCGCCTCAGGCAGCTTCATCACCGGAGCGCTCACTATGGGTGTCTTTGCTTTCGGAACGCTGCCTTCTCTCCTTGGGATCAGCGCTATTTCCTCAACGGCGACTGGCGGCTTTTCTCGCATGTTCCTGCGCTTCTCGGGAACACTCGTTCTCCTGCTCGCGCTCTTTAATCTGAATAGCGGCTTCGCGCTGACGGGACTTGATCTATCACAAGTTTTTGCCGGCGGTACACAACAAGGAAGCAATACACCTCCAGTAATCAACGGCGATGTGCAGGAAGTGTCCATGGCTGTCACAAGTTATGGTTATGAACCAAAGAATCTTAAGATCAAAGCCGGTGTACCTGTCCGCTGGAAGATCAACGGCGATGAGGCATATGGCTGCACGAGCGTCATGACCATTCCGTCCTTGAACATCTCGCAGCCGCTGCGACAGGGCGAGAACATCATCGAATTCACCGCCACCCAGAAGGGCCAACTCGCCTTCATGTGCTCGATGGGCATGGTGCGCGGATCTTTTACCGTGATCTAACCTTCCCTCTTTATGACTCAGCTTCAATGGCATGACAAACCTGACGATATACCCGCTCGAACGAGCGGTGCATCCTCGACGAGTAACCCATGGTTCGGCGTCGCCATGGGACTTGTCGGCGTGATCGTCGGCTACATCATCGGCAAGTTTTAAGAATCTCTTTTGACATTGAAGGCGGTGAGGATATTATACCCCTACCCCCTACCCCTTCAATTATGAGAGATGATGCGAAGAAAAAGACGCTGGCTGCCATTAAGAGGCTTGAAGGCCTCATGGCAAAGCTCCATAAGGACGTCGAAGAAGACGCCTATTGTGCTCAGATCCTCGAACTCGCGCTCGCGATGCAGGGGCATCTGAAGCACATCCAAGCCGCGGTTCTTGAAAGCCACCTCTATACATGCGCGGAGAAGAAGCTTTCCTCTCCAAACGATAAAGAAGCCTTCATTGATGAAGTTATCAAGATTGTTGGGCTCTCCCGCCGCTAATTCTTTCCCCTCTATTATCATGCAAACTCAAGTGTCCATTCCCGGTATCCACTGCGCTTCCTGCGCCGCGCTCATCAAAGACGTCAGCAGTGAATTCCCATCCATCAAAAGTGTCGATGTGGATGTCGAGACGAAGAAAGTCACGGTCGAACACGACGAGAGCTTCGATAAGCAGAAGTGGACGGAGGAAATCGAAGCGCTCGATGAGAAGTACAAAATCCAACCCGTTTCCTGATTCCCCATGTCTTCCCAAGCCACGCTTTCCATCACCGGCATGCACTGCGCCAGCTGCAGTGCGCTCATCACCCGCAAACTGAAGAAAACTGCGGGGGTGGAGGAAGCGAATGTGAATTACGGCGCGAATAAGGCGCGTATCCGGTTTGATCCCTCGCAAGTAAATGAGCAGGGACTCATCACTGCGGTACAAGCTGCTGGATACGGCGCGAGTATTGCCGATGAAAAGGATCGGGATGCAGAAAAGAAGCGACGTGCTGCCGAAATAGCGGCATACCGCAGCAAGTTCTGGATAGGCCTCATCCTGAGCCTTCCGATGCTCGGTTTCATGGTGCTCACCTTCGTGCCACATACGCCGGTTCACGAAGTCGTTATGCCCTACATGGGCATCATATCCCTGATCCTCGCCACTCCCGTTCAGTTTTGGTTGGGAGCGGGTTTCTACAGGGGCTTTTGGAGCAGCCTGAAAATGGGCACGTTCAGCATGGACAGCCTCATCGCGATTGGAACGTCCACCGCCTACTTCTATAGCCTCTGGAATTTCGTCGATCACTTCGTGACGGAAGGAACTGTTATCGGAGAGATGCATGACCTCTACTTTGAGGTTGCCGCGTTCCTCATCACTTTCGTACTCCTCGGCAAATGGCTGGAGACGCGGGCGAAAGGACAAACGGGCGAAGCGATCCAAAAGCTTATGGGACTACAAGCCAAGACCGCACGAGTACTCCGCGATGGTCAGCAAATCGATATTCCCGTGGAAGAAGTACAAGCAGGAGACACTGTGATCGTGCGCCCTGGTGAAAAGATCCCCGTCGATGGCACGGTGATTCGCGGCCTCACATCCGTCGATGAATCGATGCTCACGGGAGAAAGTATTCCGGTGGAGAAGAAGGAAGGTGATCGCGTATTCGGCGCGACGATGAACGGGCATGGCAGCATCGAGTTCCGCGCAGAGAAAGTCGGAGCGGAAACCGCGCTCGCGCAGATCATCCGCTTTGTCGAAGACGCACAAGGCTCGAAGGCACCTATCCAGGCATTTGCCGATTGGGTATCGTCGTGGTTTGTGCCGGTCGTGATCGGCATTGCGATTCTTACCTTCGCGATCTGGTGGCTCCTTGGTGCAGGTCTCACCTTCGCCCTTCTTGCTTTCGTGTCAGTCATTGTCATCGCCTGCCCCTGCGCGATGGGACTCGCGACCCCCACGAGCATCATGGTCGCGACGGGGAAAGGTGCCGAACAAGGCATCCTCATCCGTGGAGGCGAGCCGCTCGAAGCCGCGAACAAGATCCAGGCGATTGTCTTTGATAAGACGGGAACGCTCACGAAAGGAAAGCCGGAAGTCACAGATATCGTAGCCTTCACGGGAAGCGAGAAAGATGTACTCAAGATCGCTGCGAGTTTGGAGCAAGGCTCTGAGCATCCGCTGGCCGAGAGCATTGTGAAGCATGCGAAAGACAACGGATTGACCTTAGAGAGTAGCGATAGCTTCAAGGCGATCCCCGGCCACGGTGTGGAAGGATCTATTGATGGACAAACGTACTTCCTCGGGAATCGGAAGCTCATGCAGCGCGAGAAAATTTTGATCGGTGAAATTGAAACGCAGCTGCAGGAACTAGAAAATGGCGGGAAGACGGCCATGCTGCTTGCAGACAAAAAGAAAGTAATCGGCATCATCGCCGTGGCGGATACCGTCAAGGAAACATCCAAAGAGGCTGTAGAACAGCTGCAGCGGATGGGTATCGAGGTCTATATGATCACGGGCGACAACGCACGTACAGCGCATGCGATTGCGGCGAGCGTGGGCATCAAGAATGTCCTCGCGGAAGTTTTGCCTGCGGAGAAAGCGAATGAAGTGAAGAAACTGCAGGAACAGGGCAAGAGAGTGGCGATGGTCGGCGACGGGATCAATGACAGTCCCGCTCTTGCCCAAGCCGATCTTGGGATCGCGATGGGCAGCGGCACGGATATTGCGATGGAAACTGGTGGCATCGTGCTCGTGAAGAATGATCTGCGCGATGTCGTGACGGCGATCAAATTGAGCAAAGCGACCGTCGGGAAGATCAAGCAAAACATGTTCTTCGCACTCTTCTTCAATGTGATCGGTATTCCCATCGCTGCCAGAGTATTCCAGCATTGGGGCATTATCCTGCGACCAGAGCTTGCAGGACTCGCGATGGCTTTTAGCTCCGTCTCCGTCGTCACGAATTCACTCCTCCTCAAAGGATTCCATCCACTCAAAAAGAACTGGCTCTCGGATCTCGCGCCGGTCTTTATGGCCATCGGCTTCACGGCGCTCTTTCTCGGCTTCGCCAAGCTCAGCAGCGCGGAAACCGAAGATATGTCATCTGTGGGAAATCCCCCTGACATCAGCCGCCATGCTTCTGATCTCTCCTCTCCCATTACGCGCACTGCTGATGGGACGGTCGTGATCAAGCTGGAAACGCGGGAAGTGGTGTCGGAGATTGCCCCCGGCACGACCTATCAGTACTGGACATATAACGGCACGGTGCCGGGACCGCTCCTGCGCGTGCGAGAGGGTGACACGGTGGAGGTGCAGCTGACCCATGCAACGGAAGAAGATGCATCGGAAGATATCAGCTTCGATCTCGTTCCCACTGCTCTTGCTGATGGCGGCGAGACGGAAGATGCGCATACAGACAGCGGCGGGGAACATGCTGAGGAAGGCCACGCAACACACTCCATCGATCTCCACGCAGTCACGGGACCAGGCGGCGGCTCGGTACTGACGCAGGTAAAAGACGGTGAAACGAAGATCTTCCGTTTTAAAGCGAACCGCCCTGGCGTGTACGTCTACCATTGCGCGAGTCCCCATGTACCGACTCATATTGCCAATGGCATGTACGGACTCATCATCGTGGAACCAAAGGAAGGCTTGGAGCCTGTCGATAAGGAGTTTTATGTCATGCAGGGCGAACTCTACACATCGGGCACATTAGGACGAAAAGGACGTCAGCAATTCTCCAAAGAAAAGCTTCTAGATGAGAATCCCGAATACTTTATCTTCAACGGCCGCACGGGTGCGCTCGCCGGAAGCGGTGCTCTACGGGCAAATGTCGGCGAGCGTATCCGGCTCTACGTTGGCGTCGGTGGCTTTGTCCCCTCGAATTTCCATGTCATCGGGGCGGTATTCGACAAAGTGTATCCCGAAGGTGCTATCACCTCCCCGCCCCTGCGGAACGTGCAAACGACCATCATTCCCGCTGGAGGGTCTGCCGTCGTGGAATTCACGGTCGATGTGCCCGGCAAATACCTTCTCGTCGATCACAGCTTGACGCGCTCCGTGGATCGCGGTGCGCTCGGGGAACTCATCGTCGAAGGGCCGCGTAATCCGGAAATGTTCTCGGCTGTGAATCCTGATCCGAATCACACGCATGCGGATCTGGCTATCTGGATGGAAGGACAACCCATCGATCTCTCTGCGGAGAAATACATGCTAAACGAAGAATCGAACGATCCTGAAAAGGAAACAAAGCCACACCTCCATGACGGCAATGCTCTGGTCGTCCATCGGCACAAGCCGGGGCAATCCATCGGGGAATTCTTGGAAGCAATCGATATCACCTCCACAAACCAGTGCCTCACGCTCGATGACGGCACATCCATGTGCAATGAGAGTGGCAAACGCTGGCAGATGTTCGTGAACGGGACGGAGCAGCCCTTCGATCTTTCGTATGTCTTTGCCGATCTCGATCAGATTCTGCTGACCTACGGCGCAACGGAGGGACAAGTGACAGAGCAGCTGCAGACACTTTCGGATGAGGCATGCCTTTACTCACAGACATGCCCAGAGCGCGGCACGCCGCCCGTGGAGAATTGTGTCGCTGATCCCGCCGTTCCTTGCG
>CAZCFO010000004.1:123702-210496 GCA_964497975.1 uncultured Candidatus Peribacteria bacterium | reverse complement strand
CACAAGCGGTGGAGCATGGGGTTTAATTCGATGACAAGCGAAGCACCTCACCCAGACTTGACATGGATGGAATCCTGAAGAAATTCGGGAGTGCCGCAAGGAACCAACACACAGGCGCTGCACGGTCGTCGTCAGCTCGTGCCTTGAGGTGTACTGTTCAGTCAGCGAACGAGCGCAACCCTCATCCTCTGTTGTTTTTTCAGGGGAGACTGCCGCCTCCAAGGCGGAGGAAGGTGGGGATGACGTCAGATCAGCGTGTCCTTTATGCCTGGGGCTACACCCATGTTACAATGGCCGATACAGAGGGCAGCGAACCCGCAAGGGGGAGCCAATCCCATCAAAGTCGGTCTCAGTTCGGATTGCCGGCTGCAACTCGCCGGCATGAAGTTGGAATCGCTAGTAACCGTAGGTCAGCGATACTACGGTGAATATGTTCCTGGGTCTTGTACTCACCGCCCGTCAACTCATGGGAGACAGGGGCACCCGAAGCACCTTTACCCGCAAGGGGAGGTACCACGGTGACACTGTTGACTGGGAGTAAGTCGTAACAAGGTATGTGTAGGAGAACCTGCGCATGGAACATCTCCTTACCAGGGAGTTAGCAATAGAGACGGGCTTCGGCCCGCACTCAAAGGCTTAACCTGCATGCTCTGTCCCGTAGTCAGCGGACATCATGTATTTGCATTGACCAGGGACTACCTCCAATCCCCTGCCCCCCCGTATCGCGGGGGGTACAGAGGCTTGGAGCCTGGATACACTTTTCTCTACTACACGATGCTGTGAACCGACAGCCTGCACCCCGACGAGGGGTGTTTTGCTGCGCATCGATGTGGGCCTTTACACGTGCCTGCCGCTTATTCTCCGAAACCACCCCTTCGTCTTCCGTCCCACGCGCAACAGCGACTTCAGCCACGCAGCCGGAGAGGTCCAGGACTGCTCCTGCTTCTTCCTCTCTTTCTGCAGCTCATGCGATTTTTCAAAATGCTCCTTTCTCAGGCCTTCGAGAAATTCCCGGTACTCGTCGGAGACCTGCACGTCGCCGTTTGCGACGGCGGTCAGCTCACTCCTGATGGCCCGATGTTCCAAGATATTGCTTATGCGTTTTTGGTGCAGAGCGAACTCGTCGTCGGACATTAAAAAATGAAGGGTTGTGTCCTTGTGAAACATGGGCGCTTTCGTCGCAAAATCCCGGCCATGTTGCCCCTCGTGGTACTGCAGAAGACACTGCACGTCCTCTTCTGTTTTGATAGCAGTGGCGTCGAGCTCCGTCACCTCCTCTCCGCTCATAAATGTCCGGGTTTCGATTCCTTTTTCCCGGGAAGGGCCACAATCCACTTTGCGGTCCGGCTGGAACACCTTCGGTCCCACTTTCAATATCGCACGGGTGTCCCCTACCCCCTCATTCATTCGCACGTCAGCGACGGCGCATGCCGGAATATCCATGAAGCGATCATAAACGCGACTCCGGAAGTACTGCGCGTTCTCTCCCAGATCCATCTGATCGAGGTACGCTTGTCGCAAGGATTCGTTCTCGACTGCCTGTTGGTACGTAATTTTCTCTATATATATTATTATAGAATTAATTTTGATTTAGTCAATTCACTGTCCGGAGAATTGTGCCGTGTCCGGCCGGCTCCTCAGGCCTTCCGTTCGAACGTGATACCCACGCGCTTCAGAAGCATCTGCTGCGTCTTCACGAAGTCCTCTTCGCTTTCCGTGTACTTCGCATCGCGGATACGGGCATACGTATCGGGACCGAACTGATCGAACCATCGCTTGAGCTCCCGGAGAGCCCGCACGTCAGTTCTGGCGCGCAGGAGCAGATTCTCGAATTCCGGATACTGCATGCACAGAAGCACCATCGTGCTGCCGGCGACGGACGCCGGATTGCGCAGCTTGTTCCCCTTCTCATCCAGTTCCATCGCAGCCCCGAACACGTATCCCTTGCCTGCCGCGTTCTCTATTTCCAGTACGCCCGCGTCAAAATCATCGGCAGTGCTCCCGTGCGCCGATGCGACTTTCGCGGTGGTCGCCTGGAGACGATACGGAATGACGTAGAGCTGCTCGAGAAGGCTTGCATACCCCTCGTCCAGGAAAAATCCGAGGTTGCCGTCGAAGTATCCGTAACGAACCGCGGTTCCGCTCCGTTCATCGCTCACGATGCCCCGGGCGGCGCTGCTGTGCGCAAGCTCATGGACAAGCAGCCGTTCCGTGCTGGTAGCGTCGTTCTGCGCTTCGAGCAGACGATTGCGGTAGAGCACCACACACTGAAGGTCCGGACTGAAATATCCGATCAATGCGCTGTTGGCATTCCTTGCCGCCAGCTCGGGTGAATGGCGCGCGAGGATGGCGCTGACGTGCTCCCGCTGATGCGGCTCGAGGATGACGTACGGAGTGTGGGGGCAGCCGCGCTCGCGGAGAAAATCCTCCACTCTCCGGACATTCAATCCGTCGAGTGCCTGCGGCAGCGTCAAAATCTCGTCGCGCACCTCCGCCCATCCCTTGAGGGGTCCGGCACCCAGCAGACGCCGGGTGCGTTTTTTCAGGTCATGCGCGGCGGGCACTGCCGGAAATACGTCGTCGGAGAGGCTCTCTCTTTGCTCAAATCGCTCCTTGTCCATAATTATTATTATAACATATTTTGTGTTATGAATGAAGATGCGCGGCAGTTCCGCAGAGAGGAAGTGCCTGCGAATGATGCTTCCACCGCCGTCTCCGTTCATTGCAAATAATCACAAAAAGATTTATAATATATTATGGGTATTATGCCAAAAGAACCGCAGACACCGCAGACAAATCCCTCCCCTTCCCCCTCTCCGGAGCAGCCGAAAAAAGGCCCGGACCGTCGCACATTCCTCAAGATCGCCGGGGCAGCGGCGGGCGCGGCGACAGTGGCAACGGGAGTGCTGTTGAAGGACCGCATCCTTGGCCTGCTCGTCCCGCAATCGCGTGTGCGGGAGGTGGTCGACCGCCTCCGCACACTCCGGATTCCGGGCGCGGAGAATGTGCACGTGGTGATCGATGATCCCGACGCCACGCACTGCCTCATCCACATCCTCCAGATCCATCGGGACTCGACCTCCCACGAGGAAGACCAGGCCGATGCAATCGAAGCGCAGGTGGAGATCGAGCGGATCATCGCCTTCCTCATGGAAGACCCTGTCATCCGGCTGCGGGCAGTGCATGCGGAGAACCTTTTCCAGGGGGAAACCGTGGAATCCCGCATTCAGGCGCAGCTTCCCCTTCAGGACTCCGCGCGGGAGCGGATCACGCTCAATCTCATGGAGCAGGAGCTGCGGGACATCGAGGATCAGCTGCGGCGCCCGGCGGGCAGCATGTCTGTAGATGCGCGGCGCGAACTGCAGAGGCAGCGCGACGCGCGATTGCGAAGCATCGGAGAAATGCGCGCCAGAATCAGCAATCCCCGGGCTCAGGAAGAACTTGTGGAAAGGACGCGCAGGGGCATTCTCCGGCACAATGCCGTCTTCCGCCTGCATACGGAGCGCGGCCTGCAGGTGATTCCCGCGGATCGCCGCGAGCTGCATACGGCCTGCGAAGCCGAAATCCACCGGGCCATCGCCGAGAACCGTCCGTTCGACGACGACATCGTCTACGAGCGGCGCGAAAACGCACTGCTGGACGCAGCGGCAACATCTCCGGACCCCATCGTGACGACCGTCTACGGCGCAGCCCATGATTGGGAGAACAACATCCGCGGCGGAGAGCGGAGGGTATCGCTCGTGGAGATTGTCCCGGCATCCGTGGCCCGGGAACTGCGGAGACCGCAGCGGGGGGCAGGAGCGCGGGGAATGCGGCGGCGGAGGATTTGATGCGCCCCTGGCACCGCAACGCTGGGAAGCTGTTGCAGTAGAACCGCTTTATTCGCTCCACGCCGCCACCTCGTCGGCAGAACGCCGCGCGACGGGGGGCTGTAAACGGCTTTTTGGACTGCGTACGGCTTCGGCATTCTGGCGATGAAGGACTGCTCCGTTAAAGAGGTAATGGAACCGGGTATCGATCTGATCGTCGCTGATGTGCTGAATGGCCACCTGGACGCGCGCAGCGGCGGATCCGTCGTCCGGAAGCTCGTCGCAGTTCTGCCGCGGGAGCACATGCCCCTGATACAGGTAATGGAATTTCGGATCGAACTGCTCGAGAGGAATCTCGGTGATCGGAACGGAGATGCGGCGTGAAAACTGGTCGCTGATGTTCATAAAAAAAGAAGGAAGGGTCTGCATCCTAAGGAACCGCGACAGGATCGCAAATACTTTTCATGCCACGCGGGATTTTGGCTTCGGCAAAGAGGAAAAGTCCCGATGACTCTCTTCGGCTCGTCCTCCGGATCATTACCGAAGGGTCTCCGCTATTCTGCGCTGCTCCATGGTGCAGCGGCCGTTCACCGCGGCTCCCGCCGAGCTGAGGATGAGGGGCAGCTGTGGTTCTTCGGAGAGCTGCCGTCGCCCGAATTCTTTGTCCTGCTGGAGACGGGCATCCTCATCTCCAAAATCACGGTCTGCGTAATAGTGATCGGTCATGCGCACGGGGGAAGAAGTGCCCTGATCCTACGCGCGGTTTTCCTGTGCGCCAGATCTTTCGCCGCGCTGGCGCTCTGCGCTTGAGATGGACGAAAGACTCCCCTGTCCGGATTTCGCCGGGAGGCTAGGAAGCCGTGACCCCATCCGGTTTCTTGCGACTGCCTTTGCTGGAATTCCGAACACTCAGATGACAGCAGGCATCCATCATTCTTTTGAGTTCTTCGTTCCGGATGGCGACATAGGCCATCCAGTTCTCCAGATCCTTTTGAGCATCGGGCGGCGGCCCGGGGCGCCACTGCTTTTCGACCTGTCCGTTGGAAAGTACTTCTGCCATAGAAAAAGGGGTGAATCCGCATCCTGCACGGACAGGCGAATCATGACAACGAGTTGGCTTGGTATAGGGTGATTTTGGCTTTCGAATAAGAAAAAAACCTCATCCTAAATAAATCCCCCGGCACGCGGCCGGGGGATTATCGTCTCGTCATCCAGCGGATCACGAGAAAAAAAACGAGGCTGATCCACACCGCGTTGATGAGGATCAATGCCGTCTGTTCGCTCAACATATTTTCTCCTTTCAGGAAAAAAGATGAGGAACAGGGCAAGTATAGCAAAGAAAACTTTACAACGCCGCCAGAGTCCCATTTTTACTGTATTTGGCTTCTATGAGCGATAAAGCCTCTTCCCGCGCCTTCACATCCCGGATGCGTCCCAGCAGCTCCCCCAGGAACCCTTCCACGAACATTCTCCGCGCTTCGCCTTCTGGAATCGCGCGCGAGGCGAAGTAGAACAGATCTTCGTCCGTCACGCGGCTCACGGTCGCGGAGTGGCTCGCCTTCACGTCATTCGTTTTGATCTCGAGGCCGGGAATCGCGTCGACTTTGGAAGTTTTGTCGAGCATCAGGACATCCTGCGTCAGATAGGTATCCGTCTGTCCGCCGCCTGGACCGATCTCGATCATCCCGTCGCATCGCACGTGGCCTTTGTCTTCGGCGACGCCATTCATGACGATCTCCCCTCCTCCGGCCCGGCCGGCGAAGACGTTGCGGGCAGTGAGTCGTTGCTGCTCATTCCCGGACGCGTAGAACATCCAGTCGATCGAGCTCTCCGCATGGGCTCCGGCGAGCTCGGACCGCAGATCGTGGTCGGTTTGTTTTCCGCCGATCGTCACGTTCTTCCACATGATCGCCGCATTGTCCCCCACTCTGCTCCGTTGTGTGATGGTGACGCGCGCCGCGGGATCGGATGCCTGCACGCTCACGAATTCGAGCCGGGCACCGTCTTCCAGAACGATCTCCACGGCATGCGCAGAGGCATCTGCCGCGGAAAACTGCAGCGTTTCGACGATGGTGGCATGCGCGTCTTTGCCGAGCACGATCACGCCATGGGCACCGGCACTGCAGTGATACGAGATAGCGGCTTCATGATGGATGCCTCCAGGGACGTGAATGAAAAACGACGGCGGATGACCGTCGACAGTGATCAGTGTTCCTGCGTGTTTGCGGAAGAGAGTTTGCGGGAGCCCCGAGAGCGCACTCGCCTCCGCGACAACAATTCCTGCCGGCGTTCCATCAGGATGGAACGCAATGGATGCTGCTTCCGTCACCCTTCAACTCTAGCATATTTAAGCCAAAAAGTCCGACCATAAGAACATTGCGGGCGTTCTGCTTGCGGGGGGGTCGGCCCCGCGTACGATGAGTGCAGTTTTATTTCTTTCTCCTTAGATCTATGGGAAAACTCGATAACCCCCTGGGCAACGTGGAAGACGGCCAGGACGTCGTCGTCACCCCGGACGGTAAGCAGGGCAAGATCGACCCGAAGAAGGTCGATGACATGCTCAAGGGCATGCCGAAGATTGAGCTTCCTGAATAAGGAACTTGTCTACCGAAAGCCCCGCCCTGACGGGGTTTTTTCGTGTAATTGCATAAATCAACAAAATATGGTATTATAGTTACAACATCCACCTCACTCTATGCAGGGCATCAACAAACAGACGTCGAAGGAATCTCCCCGGGGAAACGGCGCGGAATGGTCACCGCAGTTGCGCGAGCTCCTCCAGCAGGAAGAGGGCGCCATCGTGAACTCGACCCGCAACAGGGCGATGAATGTCTGCAACCGCGCCAGCTGACATGAGCGTGAACTCCATCCCGCCCATCCAGCCTATTCCACCCATCCGTCCGGATCTCCCCAGGAGAGAACCGGCGGTTCCGTCGCGACCCAAGAAAAAACCCGTGCCCACGCCGGCGCCGTCTCCCGCGCCTGAACGCCCGGATCCCGGACCGGGAACGTATCCCGATCGCCGGAAGCCGAAAAGCGTTGGCGATATCACGCAGACATACACGAGCCAATACCGGAGCATCATGAAGACAATCGATGTGTAATCCCCTATACTGACACCCTATGGCACCTACGGAGCAAGCAGTATTCAACTTCGATACTCCCAAAAGCGACGGGCCCGTGAAAAAACCCGGTTCCGATCTGGAGCGAAACTGGCAAAACATGATTGATGCGAGAATCCGCGCCCTTCTCCCCGAGGGTGCTTTTGCCGAGAATCCCTCCCTCCGGAAAAAGACCGAAAAGGCGCTGCGATCTCTCACGACGCCCGAGCTGGAACAGATGATCGCCCTGCAGTCGACGCAGCCGCGCATCGCCCTGCTTCTCGCGGAAGAATGTGTTGCCGGTTCCCCCAAAGCTCCGACCTTCCGAAGGCTTGCGCAACGCTTTCAGCAGAAATTGGATGAGGCGAATGCTCCCGCCGGAGAAGACGAGGCTCCCTACTGGAACAAATAACACTCATCCCACCGATCCTTCCATCTCCAACTCGATCAACCTATTCATCTCGACCGCATATTCCAGTGGCAATAACCGGACTATGGGCTCAATGAAACCATTCACAATCATTGCCCTGGCCTGGTCTTCCCCGATGCCGCGGGACATCAGGTAGAAGAGATCCTCCTCGCTCAGCTTCCCCACCGTCGCCTCATGCGCGATGGTCACATCGTTGTTGCGGATCTGGATGTCGGGGATGGTGTCGGTGCGGCTGATGTCGTCCAAAAGCAGCGCGTCGCACTCGACGTTGGCGGTGCAGTCGTGGGCATGCGGCGCGACTTTGAGCTGCCCGCGGTAGATGGCCGCCCCTCCTCCTTTGCTGACCGATTTGCTGACGACTTTGGAGCTCGTGTGGGGCGCCAGGTGGAAGACCTTCGCGCCGGTGTCCTGCCACTGGCCGGCGTTGGCGAAGGCGATGGCCATGTGGTCGCAGCGGGCGCCTTCGCCCACGAGCATGGAGCTGGGGTAGAGCATCGTGACGCCGCTGCCCATGTTCCCGCCGATCCACTCCATCGTGGCGTCTTTTTCGACGATCGCGCGCTTGGTGTTGAGGTTGTAGGTGTCGCGGCTCCAGTTCTCCACGGAGGAATACCGGGCCTTGGCGCCGGGTTTGACGAAGACTTCCACGCAGCCCGCATGCAGCGCGTTCGATCCGTACTTGGGCGCGCTGCAGCCCTCGATGTAGTGCACGTCGGCGCCTTCCTCGACGATGATCAGCGTGTGCTCAAACTGGCCCATATTCTTGGCGTTCATGCGGAAGTACGCCTGCAGCGGATCGCGGACCTTCACGCCCTTGGGCACGTACAGGAAGGTACCGCCGGACCAGACGGCTCCGTGCAGCGCGGCGAACTTGTGATCGGTGTTGGGCACGCACTTCATGAAGTACGCTTGAACAAGCTCCGGATGCAGCCGCACGGCATCATCCATGTCGAGGAAGATGACACCCAGATCGTCCCACTCTTTTTTCAGGTTGTGATACACGACTTCGGACTCGTACTGCGCGCCGACACCGGCGAGAACCTTCTGTTCCGCCTCGGGAATGCCCAGGCGGTCGTAGACCTTGCGGATTTCCTCCGGGACCTCGGCCCATGTTTCGGAATTGCCCGCCCCGGCGCTCGCGTAGTAGATGATGTCATCGAGATCCAGTTTGGAGAGATCCGGACCCCACGAGGGCAATGCCTTTTCGCGGAAAATCCGCAGCGATTCCAGACGGTGCGTGAGCATCCAGTTGGGTTCCTTTTTGTCGGCACTGATCTTCCGCACGAGCGCTTCGCTCACGCCCTTCTGGGCGCCATCGGCGTACGGCGAGGGGTTGGCTTCGTCGAAAGTGGAACGAGAGAGGCCGGAGAAGATGGGCGTAGAGGACATGGAGGAAGACCGATTCTAACGCATAAACAAAACAAAAACATTCCTTCTCCCGAAGAACAGTCCCTCGTACGCCCGTGCTTCGCACGAGCTACTCGGGATGACAGGGAAACGAGTACATACGCGTCTCGTTACGCCCGCCTTCGGCGGACTACTCGACGCGCCGAGTAGAGCGCGCGAAGCGCGATCGTACCGAGGCGCCTTTTTTAAGGCGTCTGTCATCCCGAGTAGCTCGCCGGAGGCGAGCGTACGAGGGATGTCACATTCAAAAGCAGCCAACACCCTCGCTTCGTCATTAACCGGCAACGGGAAACTCGTTTGATGCACTGCATCTTGAATCGCAAGGGAAATTTCTTCCGGGAATTTAGCTTCAATAATCCCTCATCGCCCACAATCAGCGCTTCTTTCTTTTTTCTGCTCCATGCCTTCACAACTTTCTCCCAGCGAATCGCATCAAGAATATTGCCGAACGACCGGGAATAGACCAACTTAACCGGCCTGCGATCATGCGTATAAGAGTCCGGATTCAACCCGCTCGCATGCTGCTCAAGTCTACACTCCATATTATTCGTGACTCCCACGTAGTAACTGCAATCCGCACATCGAAGTAGATAAACCCAATATTCACGCATGTCTTCATACTCTGTCTCGCGCAAGATCTGGCCAAGAACTCTCAAATACGATCATATTTTTCAACAATAAACTTTCGGCTGCCACATGCTGTATTTTCCCGTTCCACACCCCCGCGGAACATGCTAAAAGCCGCAGGCTGATTCAACGGAACGCCCGTCAAACCCTGCCTGCGGACTCACCCCCAGCTCGCTCGAGTACTGGAGATAGGGGGATCCTACTGATGGAAAGCAAACTTGACAATCCTCCAAATTCACGTATTCTTGGGGCTCGCGTTTTCCCCTCCCCGCCCCATGATCACCGCTATCAAGAGCAAAGCCGTCAAAGTCGTCGAAAGCAGGACTCTGCCCCCGGCCGTGCGCGTGCAGCAGGAAATGATGACCATGCGCGAGACGGACCAGTGGATGTGCGAGCACTACGCCAGAAAAAACTGACGCGGCACTGACGACCGGTGCGCTATACTTTGCTTTCGATGAAGCTGCCGCAGTTGCCTCTGGGAGCCCGGAAGAGAGTTGCGTATGTGGCAGAGTTTTTGCGTGATCCCCGCCGCATTTCGGCAATCACACGAACGAATGACACCGTACTCACGAAAGTCGCGGCGCTGTTGCCGCCCGAAATCTCGCGGATGGTGAATGTGGGTGCAGGAACCGGCGATCTGGAAAAAATCCTCCTCCGGCGCGATCAGGTCGCTCAGGGCGGCAAAATTGTTTCCGTGGAACCCAGCAAATGGTTCGCGCCCCTCATCCCCGAAGTGACCGGCGGCGACCGGCGCGTGAAAGTGATCAATGCGCTGCTGCATCAGGCAATGCAGGAAATTACGGACGAATTCGGAGGCGAGAGAGCCCAGGTGATCACCACCAGCGTCCCCATCAGCATCTTCACGCCGGAGCAACAGCATGAATTCATCACGATGATGAGTGAACTTCTGGAGCGGGACGGCGAGTGCCTCGTATACATCTTTCGGGATGTTTCTGAGGCCCTGCGCAAAGTGTTCCCCCGCGTGGACGTACAGAAGACGAAAGGCCAATGGATCCCTCCCTGGGCCTACACGCTTCACCGGGCGTGGAAAACCGCCCCTGCGGGTATCGCGGACAACATGCAGGACCATAGCGGATCGGCAAAGCAGGCCCATGTTTTGGGGCAGATGCAACCGTGACGGGATTCGTCAGGCCGAAAATGCGGCGGCGAGCTTCTCGCTGTCCCGCGTGATTTTGGCGAACCATTCGCGATGCTCGTACCGCGAACGCTTTTGCCACTGCCGCGCGACCACTGCGACGAGCGCGCCGAAGTCGCGGAGTTCACCGGAGATCTCGGGGTGTTTCCGCCAGGGAATCTCCGCCGCATCGAGTGCCCGCAGCAGAGTGACGACCCGTTCCACCGTCCGGTCCACGGACTCGAGCAGGAGCTTCTCGCGGCGCTCGTCGATGGTGTACCAGTCGAGATCGTGATAGAAATCGAGGATGCCCTCGAGCAGGGCCTGCCCCTTCTGGAAAACAATGAACAGATTCGCCCACGATTTCTCATCGAGCGCGCCGTCCGCATGCGCCTCTGCGACGATGGCGTCGCAGTCCCGGCGCAGGATGAAGAATCCTTCGCGCGTTGTGAAGAACGCGTTCTGGAAGGAGAGCTTATGAACGTGGGAGAGCGCCGTTTCCTGCTTCTGCGAGACGAACTTGCTGATGAGGACCGCGAAGAGGAAGAACCCCAGAATGCCTTCCATTGCGGCGAAGGGCCTGGACCAGCCGAGGGGCGTCAGGTCGCCGTATCCCACGGTGACGGCGGTGATGATGCTGAAGTAGAGGGCATCGAGGAACCGGCTGAGGGAGGCGGCATCGGTGACCGCGCCCTCCAGGCCGCTTCCCGGAATGCCGCTGAGGACGAAAAAGACCAGCGCGAATGCCAGCACCATAAAGAGCCACAGCAGGAACAGCGCCGATGCCGGCTGATCGATCAGCCGTTCCAGCATGCGCGTGGGTTTGAGATCGCGGAAAACCATTTCTCAACAGTATACCACATATCAGGCCGCCGGGACATCAATGACCGTGGCTGCGTGGCCGGTCGCCTGCAGGAACTTTTCGAGTCCCGCATGCGGAATACAGAGGGTCGCGGTGTTCACGAGCGGGTGGCAGCAGACCGCGTCCGCGTCCCACAACGCCTGATCGATGAAGAATTCAACGCGATGCCCCGGATCGTTGACGAGGCCCAGCAGCGTGACGGAACCGGGATCGACGCCCAGATGCTCCTTGAGACGCTCGGGGGATCCGAAGGAGAGTTTCTGCACCCCGAAGACCGCCTTGAGGGCTTTGATGTCGGCGCGCTTCTCGTGCCCGACGGTGACCAGGAAGTGCCGCTTCCCTTTCTCGTCGCGGAGGAAAAGATTCTTTGTGTCCTTGCCGGGCATCGGCGCGGTCCGGATGTCCTTCGCCTGCTCGCACGTGAAGACCGCTTCGTGATCGAAGCGCTGGAACGGAATCCGGTGCCGTTGGAGGAAGGAGTAGATGTCCACAGAAACAGTGGAAAGTTGAAAATGGAAAGTGGAAAGTGTCCGAAGACCATTTTCCCCTTTCCACTTTCCATTTACCACTCCATGCGGAAACTGTCTCGTGATTTTTATGACCGTCCCGCGGAAGACGTCGCTCCCGATCTCCTCGGGAAGCTCCTGGTACGAAAGACCGGCAGGAAGATGATGGTCGCGCACATCGTGGAAACGGAAGCCTATCTGGGCCCGCAGGACCTTGCGGCGCACTCCGCGCGGGGAAAGACGGAACGGAATACCGCGATGTTCGGGCCGCCGGGTCATGCGTACGTGTACTTCATCTACGGCATGCACTGGTGCATGAACGTGGTGACCGGTCCGGGAGAGCACCCCTCGGCGGTGCTGATCCGCGCCGTGGAGCCCGTGAAGAACATCGAGGGAAAAACGAACGGCCCGGCTCTCCTCTGCAGGGCGTTGCAGATTGACCGGGAACTCAATGGGCATGATCTGCTCAGCAACGATTTCTTCTGTGCCGAGCCCAAGCCCGACCCCGCTCCCGTCGTCATCGTCAGGCGCCCACGGATCGGAGTGGACTACTCGGGACGCTGGGCGAAGAGGCTTCTCCGCTTTTATGTAAAAGAGAATCAGTTTGTTTCCAGACGGTAGCAAGGAGAATCTCGAATTACGAATTACGAATACCTGATAGCAAGCATTCGTAATTCGTAATTCGTAATTCATGATTCACGATCACTTCAGTTCATACGTCAGCGACACCTGCACCTGGATGTCCTGCTCGCCGGCCGGGAGCGGAACCGTCTGCGCCATATCCATCGACTCCGCCATGGCCATGCCACCACGGGCCATCATCGGCATCGGCGGGTTGTATCCGCCGCCTTCGTTGAAGCTCTTGAGCTCGCCGAGCGACAGACCGAGTTGCCTGGCAAGGACGACCGCCTTCTGCTGCGCCTGCTCGATGGCCTCCTGGCGCGCCTCCGCGCGGGCCTTCTCGGGATCGTCGATCACGAAGCTCACGCCGCCCGCCTGGTTGGCGCCTGCGTTGGTGGCGGCGGCCAGCACGTCGCTGACCGTGTCCATGGCACGGACCTTTACGTGCAGGCTCTGCGAAGCATCGAACCCCCGCATGATCTGCTGGCCCTCACGCCAATCGTAGGCGGGATTGAGGGAGAGGTTCTCGGTGCGAATGTCCTTTTCGTCGATGCCCGCCGCCTTCGTGGCTTCGAACACCGCCTGCATCTTCTTGCCCAGTTCTTCCATGGCCTGCTTGGCTGTCGCCTTGCGCTGCACGGTGACGCCGAAGCTCAGTTCGGCGATATCCGGAGATGCGGAGACCTTTCCCTCTCCGGTAACGGTGACCATGGGAGGAGTGCGGTCTTCGGTCTCCATCGTTTTGCCATACACGTAGAATCCCCCGCCCATGCCGACGGCAAGGAGAAGAACAAGCGGCATCCACAGGGGAGGCTGCAGGGTGATCGGTCGGGTGTCGTCCATAACGAAAGGGGGAGAAAGGTTGTACGCAGTGTATTACGAAGGAAATGCAAAAAGGTTACATTCCTCTTATTCCGCATCCCCTCCCGGGGACCGTCAGGCGCCTATCCCGTATTTCGCATACCCCTGCTTTTCCAGCGTGCGTGCCACCTCCATTCCCCCGCTCTCGACGATCTTCCCGTTCACCATCACGTGCACGCGGTCCGGTGCGACGAAATCGAGCAGGCGTGCGTAGTGCGTGACGATCACGGCCGAAAAATCCGGGGAACGCAGGGCGTTGATGCCCTCAGCGACGATCTTGAGCGCGTCGATATCGAGTCCGGAGTCGGTTTCGTCCAGCAGCGCGAGCCGCGGACGGAGGATCGACATCTGGAGGACTTCCGCCTTCTTTTTTTCGCCGCCGGAGAAGCCTTTGTTGAGGAAACGCTCCGCGAATGCGGGATCCATATGCAGCGACTTCATGTGCTCCTCGAGATGCTTCTTGAATTTGATGGGCGAAATGATCTTGGGAAGCTCGGGGCGCATGCCAGACTGTGCCTTGTATGCGGCGAAGAGAAAGCTGCGAAGCGTCACGCCCGCAATCTCCTTGGGATACTGGAACGCGAGGAACAGCCCACTCCCCGCGCGTGCTGCGGAATCGAGAGCCAGGAGATCCTGTCCGCCGAAGCGCACGTCACCGCCGGTGACGGTGTACTTGGGATGGCCCATCAGCGTGTTTGCGAGCGTCGACTTCCCCGAGCCGTTGGGCCCCATGATGGCGTGGATCTCGCCGGTCTTCACCGACAGATCGACGCCCCGCACTACCTCTTTTCCTTCGACGGAGATGCGGAGGCCATTGACGGCGAGAAGCGATGAAGACTCGTTGGACATTGTGCGCGGGGGATACGGGAATAGTAGAGTATTGGAGTATTAGGGTCGAATTTTTGGCTTCAGTTCCTATTATTCCATTATTCCCATATTCTATTCCCCACATGCCCAAAGTCTCGTTCCACTACAGCGGCCAGGTGAAGACCGTCGAGGCGGAGAGCGGCAAGACGATCCTGCAGATCGCGCTGGATGCCGGCATCCCCATGGAGCACGCCTGCGGAGGCAACGGCTTCTGCACCACCTGCATGTGCAAGGTGAAGGACGGCATGCCGAACCTGAGCCCGCGCAACGACCGCGAGGAAAACATGGGGGTGACAGATGACCCTGATCGATTAAGTTGCCAGAGTCAGGTGCAGGGGGATGTGGAAGTGGAAGTGATTGAGTATTAGGTATTACGCACTACGTATTAAGCGGTGCGCATAATACGTAATACTGAATACGGGATACGATTTATACCTTTGCCAACGACAACAGTTTTGCTTTGACCGCTTCATCGTACGGCTCGATCTTGTTGATCCTGCGGTACGTCTCTTCGGCCTTCTCGCCGTTGCCCAGCTGGAGATAACACTCGGCCAGCAGGTGCAGGAGCTCGGTGGAGCGCGAGAGGCGCTGGGTGGCCTTTTCGAGCAGCGGAGCGGCTTCCTCGAAGCGCCTGGCAGCGATGCAGGCGCGGCCCAGGGCGGCGGAACGCTCTGGTGTCTGGGGATCGCGGTTGAGGGCTTCCTGATACGCATGGCAGGCCTCGACGTATTTGCCCTGGCGGTAGTACGAGAGCCCGAGATTGCTGTGGAACGACACGTCGTCGCGGTTCTGCAGGAGCTCGCGATACATGGCCTCCGCCTTGTTCTCGCGCCCGCTCGTCAGGTAGAGCTTGGCGAGCATCGCCTGGACGTCGTACGCGTGCGGCTGCACCGTGAGCGCCTGGATGTAGAGGCGCTCGGCTTCCTCCACTTTCTCCTGCGCGATCGCCTTCTCGGCCTGGCGGATCAGCGAGCGGACCTGCTGCAATTCGATCGCCGACGTGCGTGGTGATTTGCGCGGCCGGACGATCTGCCGCTCCTCGACGACCAGGGCCCCCCGATCCTCCGCGGACTGGAACCGCTGCTTCATGGAACGGACAAAGCGCCGCACGGCCCTGTTCCGCAGAAGGGCGCGAAAGCCAAACAGGAGGCAAATGCCAAAAAGTGAGCCGGAGAGGACGAGGACGTACAGCAAACGTTCTTCGGGTGGACGAGAAAGGGTAGCATTTGAGGGTGGATCTCGCAAGGATGCAGCGAAGACGGAAATGCATGGATTTCGCATAAAGAAGCCAAAAAACAGGATACAGAGACCAGGGAAATACCAAGGAAAATCTAAGGAAAAAACCTTTCACTTTCCTCTGCTTTCTTGGCTTCTGGAACCTGGCATATGGAATTTGTTCTACAGGGTTGCATTCAATGCCAGCACGAAATTCTGCGTCACCAGCTGCCGGTTCACGTTCGTCTCCATCGTCCGGCAGAGCTCGATGAGATGCCTGGACGCGTCGGGGGGCAGCTGACCGCGCTCATCGCGCAACGCGATGGAAAGATGCACCAGGAACTGGTCGGCTTCGGCGCCCCGTTCGTGCAGCGGCGACAGGAGCCGGAGACGCTCCATGGGAGAACGGCTGTGCCAGAACGCGAGGGCGTTGGCGTATGCCTGCCGCTCCTTGCGGAGGAGATCGGGGTTCTCGCGCAGACGGCGCACCAGTCCCGGCGCGCCCTGGGCGACGCGGACGAGAAAACTGCGCTCGTCATCGGGCGCGCCCTCCAGGAACGGCTCGAGCTCGGCGTCGGTGAGGCGCCGGAAGTGCAGGGTGCGCGTGCGTGAGACCAGCGTGGGAAGCAGCGACGAAAAAGATTCAGTGGTCAGGAGGAAGACGACGCCCGGCGGCGGCTCCTCGAGAATCTTGAGAAGCGCGTTCACCGCCTCCGCATGCATGCGCTCCACGGAACGGATCAGGCAGCAGCGGAATGTCCCGCCGCCCACGCCGTGCAATCGCTCCTGCATCGACCGGATGTCGTCGATGCTGATCGTGTCGGTCTTCGCTTTCGCCTTGGCCCGGTGCTGCTGGAGGACGTTGGACGACTGGGCGATGACCGCCATGTCCTCGCACACGTCCTCGATCCACAGCTGGTCGATCACGATGAGATCGGGGTGCAGCAGGCGGCGGATCTGCTCCCCCAAACGCTCGCATTCCTCGTCCGAAGCGCCTTGGCAGAGAAGAATTTTCGCGAACCATTTGGCCACGGTGAACTTCCCCAGATGCCGGGGGCCCGAGAAGAGGTAGGCATGAGCCACGTTCTCCTGCCGCAGGTCCTGCAAAAGAGCGTCGCGCTGCGCCTGATGGCCGAGAATGTCGTGCTGTGGCACCGGCATGGGTATGCCAGCGTAGAACCTGTGGGGCGCTGTAGGCAACGCCCTTGCCGCTTAATGCACCGCCAGCGTCATGAACGGGAGCGCAATGACACCCATCCAAAAGAGGAACAGGGCCAGCGGCACAGAGCGGTCCGACCGATGAGGATTGGGGATAAACATGGCATAGCTGAAGACGCGCTGCCTTGCCCATCCTTACACGGCAATGATGACGCCTGCAGGCGTAGAAAGAAGAAAGAAGAGATAGGAGAATAGGAAATTCTTATTCATATCTCTTCTTTCCTGTTTCTAGGCGTTTTTCCCGTGGCATTTCTTGTATTTCTTGCCGCTGCCGCCCCGCACCAGTCGCTCCGCTCCGGTGCAGGGCTCCGCTAGAAGCAGAGTTTTTTCACTTGCCGTGACAGTGCTTATATTTTTTGGGCGTTCCGTCGGGCTTCTTCGCTCCGCACGGGCAGGGATCGTTGCGCCCGATTTCTTTGATTGTCCTTTGTTGCTGCGGGGATTTTGTGAATTGTGAGTTGGATCCTGTGGGTTTGGCCTTGGGCATTTCCATCGCGAATGGCGTCTCGGCCAGCTGCTCGGGAGAGAGCTGGAGGGTCGTGCCGCCTCCACCGCCGGTGAGCGATCCTTCGATGTCCGCTTCGTTCGTCTGGAGCTCCGCCTCGCGCTCCTCTTCGTCGAACTCGACGACCGCGGGCTGCCCGAACATCGCGAAGTCCGACTGCAGCAGCGTGCGGACGATGGTGCCGTCGATGGTCTGGAGGAGCTGCTGGAAGCGGCGGAAGCCCTGGTCCTGGTACTCGATGAGCGGGTCGCGCTGCGCGTAGCCGCTGAACGCCACCTGCTCGCGGAGGTGCGACATGTCGTCGATGTGGTCCATCCAGTGCGCGTCGATGCTGCGCAGCGTCACGATGCTCTCGCCGCGGGCGACGAGCTGCGGCTCCGCGGCAGCGCACTTGTCCGCGTAGAAGCGGTGAACGAGCATCGTCAGCTGGTCCTTGAGGATCTCGCGGTCGCTGAACGTCTTGAGCTTCTCCATCGTGAACTCCTTCTGGAAGTCGGCATGGAGCGCGCCCAGGTTGTCGTGGATGAGCCGGAAATCCCACTCGTCGGGATCATCCACGCGCGCGTGGGCGTCGACGAGCTGATGGATCTCGCGGCGCATGGCGGCGAGGACTTCCTCATGCAGGGGCCAGACAGAGGAAGCAGAAGGCACAGACGCGACAGAGGTAACGCCTGTCCCCTGTGTCCCGTCTGTCCCCTCCGTTACAGTTTCTGATTCCACAATTCTTTCGAGGACCTTCTGCCTCCTCTTGTAGACGATATCCCGGTGCTTGTTCATCACGTCGTCGTACTGCAGCACGTGGCGGCGGATGTCGAAGTTGCGGCCCTCGACCTTCTTCTGCGCGCTCTCGATGCTGCGGCTGACCATGCCGTTTTCGAGCGGCACGTCGTCGGGGACGCGCAGGCGTTCCATCATCGACTTGAGGCGGTCGCCGCCGAAGAGGCGCATGAGGTCGTCCTCCATGGAGACGAAGAACCGGCTTTCGCCCGGGTCGCCCTGGCGTCCGGCGCGGCCGCGCAGCTGGTTGTCGATGCGGCGCGCCTCGTGGCGCTCGGTGCCGAGGATCACGAGACCGCCGAGCTCTTTGACACCGGGCCCCAGCTTGATGTCGGTGCCGCGTCCGGCCATGTTCGTGGCAATGGTAATGCTCTTCGCCTGGCCCGCTCCGGCGACGATTTCGGCTTCCTGCTCGTGGTTCTTGGCGTTGAGCACGTGGTGGGGCACGCCCTCGCGCTCCAGGAGCGCGCTCATGGCTTCGGACTTTTCGACCGACGTGGTGCCGATGAGCACGGGCTGTCCCTTCTCGTACTTTTCCTTCGCGAGCTTCGCGACGGCGGTGAACTTGGCCGGGATGGTGCGGTAGACGGCGTCTGCTTTGTCGGTGCGGATCATCGGGCGGTGCGTCGGGATGGTGATGACGCGCAGCTTGTAGATCGACTCGAACTCCTCTTCTTCCGTCTTGGCGGTGCCCGTCATGCCGGCGAGCTTGTTGAAGAGGCGGAAGTAGTTCTGGAAGGTGATGGTGGCGAGCGTGCGGCTCTCGCGCTGCACCGTGACGCGCTCCTTGGCCTCGATCGCCTGGTGGAGGCCGTGGCTGTAGCGGCGGCCCGGCATCAGGCGGCCGGTGAATTCGTCGACGATGACCACTTCGCCGTCTTTGACGACGTAGTCCACGTCGCGCTGGAAGATCGCGTGCGCTTTGAGCGCCTGCTCGATATGGTGCACCTCCTGGAAGCCGCGGTCGGTGTAGATGTTGTCGATGCCGAGCAGCTGCTCCATTTTCTTGATGCCGTCCTCGGTGAGCACGGCCGTGCGCTGCTTCTCATCCTTGGTGAAGTGGACGTCCGGCTGGAGCTGGCCGACGAGCTGGGCGTACTGCGCGTACTTGGTGGTGGATTCCTCCGCGGGCTGGCTGATGATGAGCGGCGTGCGGGCCTCGTCGATGAGGATGGAGTCCACTTCGTCAACGATGGCGTAGTGCAGGCCGCGCTGCACCTGGCGCGGGATGGACCCGGCCATGTTGTCGCGCAGGTAGTCGAACCCGAATTCGCTGTTGGTGCCGTACGTGACATCGGCGGCGTAGGCCTCGCGGCGGCGGGCCGTGGTGAGGCCGTGGACGATGATGCCGGTGGAGAGGCCGAGCGCGTTATACAGGAGGCCCATCCAGGTGGCGTCGCGGCGGGCGAGGTAATCGTTGACGGTGACCACGTGCACGCCTTTGCCGAGCAATGCATTGAGGTACACGGGCAGCGTACAGACGAGCGTTTTGCCTTCACCCGTGCGCATTTCGGCGATGTTGCCGCGATGCAGCGCGATGCCGCCGAGGATTTGCACGTCGAACGGGATCATCTCCCAACCGAACTCCTGCTTGCCCATCTGCACCTTCGCGCCGGACTCCTTGAGGAGCTCACACGCGCGGATGGCGACGGCGAACGCCTCGGGGAGAATGTCGTTGAGCACGTCCTGCGCCTTCCTCCCCTTTGCGATCTCCGTCTGGATGCGGGCCTTGAGCTCGTTGGTTTTCCCGGGAAGATCCGCGAGCGTCAGCGCCCGGATGGCGGGCTGCTTTTCCGCCGCGCGCACCTGCGTGACGATCGGCCGGAGCCGCTTGAGTTCCTTTTCGTTGGGATCGCCGAGGAGCTTGTTGAGGTTGTCGAGAAAAGCCATGGCGACTCAGGATACATCACCACCCTCGCCCGTACCACGGAGCAAGCGGGTGATTGGAATATGTCCGGGCAGTGAGGAATTCGGGGAGAATGGCCTGCAACGGGGACAAAGATGCCGATACTGCGCCTACATCATCGACGATCTTTCTCTGCTCGGGGATCAACTCCCCCATCCAGAATATTCCCTTTTTGACGTGCTTTTTCAGATCGTCCACGCCGATACAAACCGGTTCGGGAAAGTCTTTTGCGAGCGAACCGAATCCGCGGATGAAGAGCTCAGTTTTTTTTGTGGAGTGAAACCAGAAAAGACCCCCCTCTCCCGCTTGCGGGAGAGGGGCCGGGGGTGAGGGGAGGAAAGAACGCGACCTGACAACATACAGCTCACTCAGATGCACCGCGCACGCCGGGATCTTCAGCTGGCTGATGAGGGTGTTTGCGAGCGCGACGGCCACGCGCAGACTGGTGAACCCGCCGGGACCGTTGACGCATGCCAGATGTGTGAGGTCGGAAAATGACCATTCCGCTTTTTTCAGAAGATCTTCAACGTGCGGCACCAGCGCGGCATCGTCGATGCGGTGACCGGCGGCAAAAGACGAGATGACGCGGTCATCGGTAACGCAGGCGATCGTGCCGTTGTTGGACGCCAGATCGAGGAAGAGAGCGTGCATGAAGGCGAAAACGCCACTCAGCCTAGCGAAGAAATTGACAACGCGCACCGCATCGCATTTGATGTCGCCCTCCCCATGGAACGCTACCAGTTCTTCGTCGAGCTTCCTCCCGCACTGACGCCAGGGAATCTCGCGCTGGAAGTGTCGGCGGATCACGACTGCCCCGCCCGGGCCGTCGAATCCAAACATCCTGTTCTGGTCTACCGGAGCGGCATGCAGAAAAAATTCATGGAGCTGAAGCTGCGGCGCCTTCCGCCCGGGACGGCGTACCATCTGTGGGAAAAAGACGGGCCGGAGGAAAAAGCCCCGACTGATTTCAGCGTCGTCATCCCCTGGACGGACACGAGGAACGCGCTGCGCGCCGCCGTCCATAAACTCCTCTCGGGCTGCGAGCTCGTGGAGACCATTCCGGCGTCCTGTTACGTGCACGTGGATATTCGGGGTACGCCGTCGCATGCGCGCAAGGTGCTGCCGAAGATCGAAGAAACCATCCGGAAATGCGGAGCCACGCTCATACGCCACGCCCTGATTCCGGTGCGGTATCACCCCGGAATGACGGACGTCGATACCCCCGTTCATATCCCCTCAGAGGGACGCTGATGGATTACAATCAGGACATGACTCCGTCCCTTTCCGTCGTCATCCCCACGCACAATCGCGCGAAGATCCTGGCGCGGTGCCTGGAGTACCTGGAACGGCAGACAATTGCTGAGAAACTGGAGGTGATTGTGGTGAATGACGACAGTGGAAAGCTGAAAGTGGAAAGTGGAAAGTTCGACCTCAGCATTCTGGATGTTCCGCCATGTCATCAGGGAGTGGCGCGAAACAAAGGAGTGGAAAAAGCTAGAAGCGGGCATGTCCTCTTTATTGGGGATGACATCTTCCTGTCGCCGGATGCATGCGCCCGGCATCTGGCAGCAGCGCGCAACCGGCGGGCCGTGCTGGGATTCACGACGTGGGACCCCGCCTGCGGCATCACGCCGGTGATGGAATGGCTCGAACAGTCGGGCTGGCAGTTCGGGTATCCGATGATTGAGGAGTACACCCGCAAGGCGATCCCCCCTTCGATGCAGCATCGCTTCACGTACACGAGTCACGTGAGCCTGCCGACGGCGGTCGCGAAGCAGATTCCGTTCCGCGACGACATGACGCTGTACGGATGGGAGGACATCGAGTGGGGCCTGCGCCTGAAGAACGCCGGGGTGGAACTGTTCTACGAGCCCGACGCGCGGGCGTTGCATCACCACCATATGACGATGGAGGATTCGCTGAAGAGGATGGAAACGCTGGGGACGTCCGCGGTGCAGATGGAACAGATGGTGCCGTCGCTGACCCTGGTGCCGCGGGGGCTGAAGCGATGGAAGTACCGCGCGGCATCGCTGCTGCCGACGATGCGGGGGCGGCATGCGAAGGCGTTCCTGCGGGGAATGGCGACCCACGAAAAAGTATTGTGAGAAGAATGTCTCCGGGTAGGATGACCCCTATGTCCGAAACGGAACCCCGTATCGACGCCGACGTGGAAGTGCGGCCGTCACAGGATATTTCGATCGATACCTACCTGATTCCCCTGCTGCAGAATGCGCTGCGGGAGGTGAGGGGCGTCATTGCACTCGAACGAATGGAGAAGGAGACATCGGACGGCAACCGGCCGCGCGTGCTCCTGCGCATACGCAATGCGACCCGGGAACAGTGCCTGCTTATTGCCGATGCGTTGATCAATGGGAAGTATGCATGCCGGGAATTGATGCGGGAGCAGGAAGTCCTTCGGATGACAGCCTGAAACGGAGGGCGTATTCCTTGCACAGACGATCGAAGCGCGTAGAATTTTTGCCGATGACCCCCCGAACCGCAGCGAAGGATTCCGCCGGAACCGCCAAGAAGACCCTGCTCGACGTGCTGATGGCATGGCTGCCGAGGAAGAAGGAGCAGGACCGGCTGAAGAAGTTCGTGACCGGGATTTCGCAGGATGATCTGTCGGCGATCAGCGGACTCCTCAAGAAGTGCGGCGCACCCCCGCCCCCGGCATCGGGCAGCCTGGAGAAGTACCTCGACTGGCATTACCTTGAGAAGAAGAAACGCGCGGCGATCGTGCAGAAGATGGATGGTCTCAGGGCCGCGGAGAAGGACGACATGACGCACGGCATCATGATGGAAGGCCGCCGCCTGACGGGGGCAGAGCTCGGAAAGATCTTCCGTAACGGAAAGGAAACGCTCCGGTACTTCTCCACCCTCTCGGCAACGCAGCTCGAAGCCATGCGCCGGGGACTGGATGACACCGAGGTCGAGTTGCCCGCGAAGGTGAAGAAGGGCTTCCAGAAGATGTTCACGGCGTTCCGGGACGAGCGGCTGGCGTTCGAGACCGAGCGCGCGGAGGTGCTTGCTCCCAAGATCGCGGACATCCGCCGGACGGAGAAGCTGTTCGACCAGCTGCACCAGCTCGAAGCGATCCAGAAGAAGATCACTTCCTCCCGCTCCGCATGACGCCCGACCGCATCGAGTCCTACAGAGGCCACGATATCCACACGCCGCGCGGCTTCATGTCCATCCGCGAGTACGGCCAGTACCGCGACGAGGTGATGGCGAAGGCCGACGCGCTCATCCAGGCCTACAACGAGGACCGGCTGACCGGGCAGCAGAAGGCCGACATCGCCGACATCGTCTCGGACCTGCGCAACATTCTCGACATCCAGCTGGATCCCGAAGGCCCCATCCGGCGCCGCGACCTGATCGACGGCAACTACAGCAACGTGGTGAAGGACCGGATCCTCCGCTACCAGCTGCGGATTTTGCGCAACGCGGATATTTCGCTGCACGGCACCTGGGGGACGCAATGGCTGCAGAAATTCGGGCGGTTCCTGTACGAAGACATCCCCAATTACGTGGGCATCGAATACCGGCGCCTGAGCGACCACCTGCGGCAGTACACGAAGATCGCCGGGGCCGTGGGGGCGGGCGTCGCGGGAGGAGTGGGAGGCTACGCGCTGGCGGGCATTCCCGGAGCGGTGGCGGGAGCGAGTGCGGGGGCCGCGGGCGGGTACCTTGCATTGGACTGGTGGTTCCAGCGAAGCCGGCGAAGCCAGCTCGAGGCAATGGAGCGGCGGGAAAGAGGGGGCCCGGCGCCGCAGCTGGCGGCGGCATAAAGCCGGAGAAAAGCCCCTCTTCTCTTGCGAACGGGCCAATCCTGACATACACTATGGTCAGCAACGTCGATTGTTCATTCTTCACTATTCCAGTTTTCTGGAATGGTGGCTTTACCCATTTCTGTCATCCCGAGTAGTTCGCGGCGGAGCTGCGAACGTACCGAGGGACCCTCCATATTATGAAAGCCTCATTCCTCGCCGCCATTAACCAGATCTGTTCGGAGAAGAACGTGAAGCCCGACCAGGTCATCGAAGCCGTGAAGCAGGCGATCGCCACCGCGTACCGCAAGGACTTCGGCAACAAGGAGCAGGAAATCCGCGTGGACCTGGAGGAAGGCCGCGATATGCCGACGATTTTACTCGTGAAGGAGGTCGTCGAGACGGTGGAGAACGAGAACTTCGAAATCAGCATGAAGGACGCGCGGAAGATCAAGCCCGACGCGGAGGTGGGCGACGAAATCTCCATCGACGTGACGCCGATGGAGTACGGCCGCATCGCGACGCAGGCCGCCAAGCAGGTGATCCTCCAGAAGCTGCAGGAGGCCGAGAAGCAGAGCTTGTACGAGATGTTCAAGGACCGCGAGGAGGAACTCCTCACCGCGACGGTCACGAAGGTCGATCCCAACTGGGTCACGCTCGAGATCGAAGGCATGACCGTGAGCCTCCCGTGGCGCGAGCAGATCCCCGGCGAGCACTACTACACGGGCAAGCGCATCCGCGTGTACCTCGACAAGGTGGAACTGACCGGAAAAGGCCCGCAGCTGCGGATTTCCCGCACCCACCCGAACCTCGTGAAGAAGCTCCTGGAACTCGAGATCCCCGAGGTCCGCAACGGTGACGTGGAGATCATGGGCATCGCCCGCGACGCCGGATTCCGCAGCAAGGTGGCGGTGAAGAGCAACGATCCGCGCATCGACCCGATCGGTGCCTGCGTCGGCCAGAAGGGCGTGCGCATCCAGGCCGTGATGGAGGAAATCAACGGCGAGCGCGTGGACATGATCGAATACTCGCCGGACGCGATCAAACTGATCTCCTTGGCGCTGCAGCCCGCCGCCATCTCCGCCGTGATCATCGTGAACAACGACGAGCGCGTGGATGACCAGGGCCGCAAGGTGAAGAAGCGCGCCGCCGTGTTCGTGGAAGAGGCGCAGCGCCCGATGGCGATCGGCAAGAAGGGGCAGAACATCCGCCTGGCCACCCAGCTCACGGGCTTCGAGCTCGACATGTACAACTACGCCGAGCTGCCGGCCTTCAAGGCCAAGCTCGCCGAACTCCGCGGCGAACCGGTCCCCGCCGGGGAAGCGGAGGGTGACGCCCCCGCCGACGTCAGCGCGGCCGACGCCGCCACGCTCCCGTTGAACGTCGAACCCCCCGCAACGCCCGAAGCCGGCGAAACCGCGGCGGTCGATACCGGCAATGCGGAGGAAGTCGTCGCCGGAACGGAGGGGCAGATGCCGGAGGAGAAGAAGGCTGCCTAAAGTGTCCGATACCGCCAAAGGGAGAGGCTCCGTGCCTCTCTCTTTTTCTATAACAAAACAAAACATGGATTTGACAATCTTTCGGCGTCGATCGATACTATCCCCTTTTTCTTTCACGTTTTTCTATGTCCAAAGTTTCCGTGTCCGTCCTCTCCGCAGGACTGCTTCTCGCGAACATTCTCGGTCCGTCCGTGAATGTCGCCTTCGCCGCGTCCGCAATCGATGCGGAAGCGACGGTCGCCCTGCCCCCGCAGATTCACCGCGGTGAGGTTCTGCCGGTGAGCCTCGGCATCGCCAACGGCGGAACGGGCAGCATCTCCGGCGCGACGATCTCCGAGACGATTCCTGCGGGCTTCACCTTCGAAGGCTCCTCGAGCGCCAACTGCACCGCGACCGCGACGACCGTGACGTGCGCCGCCCCCACACTCCTCCCCACCCAGGCCATCAATTTCCTCGTGTATCTCCGCGTCGATGCGACATACACCTGCAATACGAACTTCGCCGCGCAGGCCGCGATCACGATGGCCGGCGAGCAGGATCCGACGGATAATGCCGACTCGGACACGACCCTCGTCACCTGCCCGAATGTCGCCCCCCCGGCGTCCTCCAGTTCCTCGACGTCTTCTTCCTCGACCTCTACGTCGTCCAGCTCCTCGACGTCATCGAGCTCTTCGACCTCTTCCTCTTCGACATCGTCCAGTTCCTCCGCTCCTTCGAGTTCTTCCAGCAGCTCCTCCGTGTCCTCCGTGACCGGCGATTTGAAGATCGAAGCCGGCCTTCCGCCGCAGATCCATCGTGGCGACGTCCTCCAGGTGAAGGCGGACGTGACCAACGTCGGCTCCTCGAACGTCTCCTCAGCATCCGTGACGCTCCCCCTCCCTGCGGGATTCACGTTTGAACAGGGGTTCTCGACGCCCGGCTGCACCGCCAATACAACGACGATCACGTGCCCCGTCTCCGCTCTCGCGCAGAATGAAGCGAAGCAGATCCTGATGTACATGACGGTCCCGGCCGCGACGCCCTGCAACACGAACTACACCGCCAACACCGCCGTCTCGACGACTGCGGTCAACGACACCGTTACCGCGAACAACACGTCGTCCCCCTCCACGATCATCACGTGCCCAGGCGTTGCCGTGACGGCTCCGTCTTCGAGTTCTTCGAGTTTCGTCAGTTCTTCGTCTTCCACGAGCTCCTCCACTTCCTCTTCATCGTCCACTTCCTCCAGCTCGTCCTCTGTTGCCAACGGCGATCTTGCCGTCCACCTGATGCTCCCGCCGCAGATCCACCGCGACAACTTCCTGCCGATGTTCCTGCAGGCCGAGAATGCCGGCGTGACGACCATTGCGGCATCGACGGTGACGATGGACCTGGATGCAGGTTTCATTTTTGACACCCAGTACTCCAGCCCCAAGTGCACCGGAAGCAGCAGCGTCGTCACCTGCGTGGCATCCGCGCTCACCGCGGGCCAGAACGAATCGTTCCTGATCTACGTCTACGTTCCCGCGGCATACACCTGCAATTCGCCGCTCTCGTTCGAGATCGCCGGATCGACGACGTCGGTGAATGACACGGTGCCGACGAACAACACGGATTCCGATTCCACGCTCGTCACCTGCCCGAATGAGCCCGGAAGCTTCCACATCTCGCTCTACGGCCCGGTGTCGATGACCTACCGGCCCGGCCAGGAGGCCGCCAACCTGGGCAACGCCCTGATGACCGCCACGGGCGAACGCGTGAGCCTCCGCAAGCTCTTCATTGCCGTCGAAGGCAGCACGAGCAGCAACGGCCCCCTTTCGGCTGACGGCGAGGGCGCTTACGACAGCATCCATGAGATCCTCGAGAACGTCCGCCTGCGCGATCCCGCCACCGGCGAGGTGACCAACGGCGTCCGCCTGACGAACAGCGGCGATTACGGCCAGACGGCCGGCCTCGGCACGTACCAGATCTACCGTTTTGACGACGTCGTCGTCGACAGTCAGGAAACGGAGCAGTTCCTCGTCGACTTCCTCGATAACAGCAACGCAAATCACCCGATGACAGGCGACCAGTTCCGCATCCACGTCTGCGGGGAGCCCACGGAGCTCTCCGGCGGCGCGAACACGGTGGGCTGCACGTTCGACGGCCACAGGACCGTCACCAACACGGCCTACCAGATGGACGTCGACGGGCTCGATTCCGGCATGCCTGTGACGGACGTGACCCCGCGCGGCACGCTCTCGGGCAACAAGCATGCCATCGCAGACGCGGCCCTGACGATTGCCGTGAAGTCTCTTCCGTCCACGGATGTCGCCGTCAAAAACCAGGACGATGTGAAACTCCTGCGCTTTGAAGCAGCCGCCAACGCAGCCGACGATCTCCTGCTGACGAAGACCATCTTCAACGCCGCGGCAGGATCGCTCCTCAATGCCCAGAACTACACGCTGTGGGTGGATACCGATGGCGACACCGTCGTCGACACCCAGGTGCAGACAGGCGTCACTGCCGTGGGCAGCAAAGCCACGTTTGATCAGCTGACCGGCGGCGGGTACGTGATCCCCGAGAGCAATTCCGTGATCTTCGAAGTCCATGCCGACATCTCGGCATCGCTGGTCGATAACACCCTCCAGCTGCAGTTCTCCACCGCCGACACGTACATCGAGGCCGAAACCGTCAGCGACGGCCAGTCCCTTGATGGCATCCGCACGAACGGCACCTGCGCGACCACCTGCGACACCACGGTCACCACCGTCGCGTCGACGCTCTGGACCCTGGTGAGCCAGGGTGATCTGTACGTCACGGAGGATTCGACCCCCGTCCGCACGCGGCAGCTGCTCGGCGGTGTCCTGGGCGAGACGGTTCTGCGCCTGAACCTTCGCGCCGACAACGAGCCCATCGACGTCACGCTTCTCGCGTTCGTCACCGGCGGCCAGCGCAACTCGATTGACCGGCTGGAACTCTACCGCGAAGGCGAGGTGACGTCGTTCGCCTCCGCGACCCTGGGCGCCTGCGGCGCAGGATACGGCTCCAACGCGTTCTGCGCGCACATGCAGAGCCGCCAGCTCGTGGTTCCGGAAGGCCCGGATGTGAAGGTGCTCGTGCGCCCCCGCATGAAGACCGACGTTGACGGCGCCGTCAGCGGCGAAGTGATCGACGTCCAGCTCATCGACATGGTCGGCAATGACGATGTGACCGCGCGCGGCGACGTGTCCAGCAACAACCTCTCCGCGAATGACGGCGACAACGCCGCCGAAGGCGAGATCTTCCTCGGCAGGAATTCCCCCGGCGCCAACCAGTCGATTCTCGGCAACACCGACGTGACGGTCCTGAGCAAAATCTCGACCATCAGCAACGCCAGCCCGGACGCCAACGGCACCAACGTGCCCACGGGCGTCTCGGACATCGGCCAGTTCAAGTTCACCGCCGCGGCGAACTCCAACACGAAGAACGGCCTGAACAAATTCGTGATGACGGACGTGATCTTCACGGTGAACGCCGTGAACGTCGCCATCGATGACACCTCGTTCAAGCTCTACAACAAGGCGAACTCGACGGTCACGACGCCCTGCACGGTGGTGGATACCGCCCCGGGCGCCACGACCATCTACGTCGCCTGCTGGGACGCCGATGACCTGGTGAACACGACGATCGATCAGAACTCGGATCAGACCTTCGTGCTGCAGGCCAACGTGACCAACCCGAAGGTGAGCAACGTCCTCTCCTCCGTCCTGCAGGTCTCGCTGGACCGGTTCTCCGACTCCACCCTCAACGGCATGTCGAGCAGCCTCAGCCACATCCGGTGGCTCGATACCGACACCGCGCAGACGGAATTCTTCTGGATCGAGTATCCCGAGACGACCGTGCAGTCGTCCCTGTACCAGAGCTGATTACTGGATATCGAAAGAAGGGCGGTAGCCGGAAGGCGCCGCTCTTTTTTATTCTTGACGCAAAAAATCCTGACAGTAGCATCTGAGACTCATGGATTTTCTGATTGCCAATTCCATTCGTCGTCGCCGTATGTTCTCCACGGAGGGCCGGTGACCTTGTAACTGCCGCGAATCACCAGCGCCCCCTCCGTGGAGGAGGGCGTTTTTGCGACGTCCAGGCGCTGGCAGCGGCATTCTTTTTTTCCATCATGAAATCCATGAATACCATCATTGGTCTCAATAGAGCCCTTGGCGAAGATGTCTTCTCTCCCGACAAACACGACGACCTCGCGGAAGAACTGGAAAATTGCGGCTTTCTTTCCGCAGCTCATAAACACCGAATGATTGCCGTCATGCTGAAAAGCATTCCCAAGATTGAGCAGATGGTGACGACACTTCCGCAATTTGAGGGATCTGTGCAGGGCGGATTCCTTCTCGGCCCGGTGAAGACGACCGCCCCCCAGAAAAAATATGAATGCGGCACAGCCGTGCGTGATTTTAGAGTGCTGGGAGGAAATGCATACAGCACCGGCTATTACACGACACAGAATGACGAGCCTTCTTTTCATCACATAACGCAGAAGAATCCTCGCCTGACCGTACAGATTGATCCCGGCACGCTGAGCATCATCGAAGGAACACAGTCATTCGCCAGTCTTGAAGATATGCTCGCGCACAAAGGACACATCGACGATCCGGTTCGACAAAAGAACTTCGGCTCCCTGTTAACGCTGGATGAACTGACGAGTGATCCAACGCTCGATCGGGCATGGGAAATGATCTCCAGTGCACGTCAGGCTATTGATGCCATCATCACGTCTGTTACCACCATCCGCAGAATCCCCTGAAACCGACGAAAGAGCCCGTCCGTACGGGCTCTTTTTGTGGACCGATACCCGTTCCGGCCCGTATTCTCCTCTCCAATGACCCTCCCCTCCCTCCCCCTCGTCGTCCTGGATACCGAAACGACGGGCTTCGTTCCCCGGACGCACAAGGTGATCGAGTTCGCGTCCATCGAGGTGCGGGGGGGAAAGGTGAAGACCGAATACGAGCAGCTCTTCAAGCACGAGAGCGTGCCCCCGCTGGTGGAAGTGCTCACGCGCATCCGCACGGCGGACCTGAAGGACAAGCCGCTCATCGCCGATCACCGTCAGACGATTCTCCGGCATCTGCCGGAGGACGCGCTGCTCGTGGGACAGAACATCCCGTTTGATATCGGCATGCTGCGCGGCGAGGAGATTGATCTGACAGGTCGGCCATTCATTGATACGTCGATCCTCGCGTCGCTCGTGTTCCCGGAACTGGAAAGCTATTCGCTCGGGTACCTGAGCACGGTGCTGGAGCTGAACCACAATCCGCCGCACCGCGCGCTCGGGGACGTCCGCGCGACGCTGGAACTGCTCGCAAAATGCTGGGAGCGGCTGCTCGAGATCCCGGAGGACCTGCGGGACCTGGCCGATGCCATCATGGAACGCGGCCCCGCGGGATACAAAACGCTCTTTGCGGCCCTGCCTGCGCCGACGGCCAAGAAGGAGCCCGGTTGGCTCTCCAAAGAGCGCAGGCGCAACGGCCTCGCAGGCACCCTGTCGCCCGTGCCGTCGGTGGTGCCCGAAAAAGGCCCGCCCGCGCTGATGGACGAGCCGCTGGATGCCCTCCACCTGCAGGCGGTGATCGAAGGGGCGCTGAAGGATTCCTCCGTGCGGCATTGGATTGCCGTGAAGAGCCTCCGCCCGGTTCTCCGGCGCATGCCGGAAGCGCTGACAAAGAAGATCCGGGTGCTGTACCCCCCGCATGCGCTGATCGACGTGGACGCCGTTCTGCGGTTTTCGAAACAGGAATCCTATACCGCCGACGAGGCGATGCTCGCACTGAAGATCGCCTGGTATGAGCCGTCGCGGAGGGACGAACTCCCCATGCACGGCGGGGAAGAGGCCGTGTGGAACGGAAAGATCAGCTGCACGGCGACATCGAAGGCGTACCTGGACCAGTTTGCCGACATGCCCGGCGTCGTGCTCCTGGAGCATCGCGAGCTTCTGGAATTTCTGCAGACCCCGGACCACCCGGCGGCAAAAGCGATGGCCAGCGCGTCGCATGTGATCGTCGATGACGCCTCGATGCTGGAGGACACCGCGACCCGCGCATACGGATGGTACTGCGCGATGGACGACGTGCGCGCGGCGGCGCAGGGCAACGACCTGATGACGCGCTTCGTGGACACGCTGCAGCTGTGGGTGGAAAAGACGCGCCAGTTCCAGGACATCCGCTACCTGACCCAGTCGGATCTGGGATCCATGGAATCCAAGGGCCTCCGGACGCTGATCGATGATGTATTGAAGCAGGAATGGCCCGCGCAATTGCTGCGGCATCTGGAAGACCTGCGGAGGATCCTGCAGCCGGAAAACCTCTCGCACCGCATCGCGTGGATCGAGCAGAAGCCCAACGGCAACCAGATGCTGCAGTCGGTTCCCGAACGGATCGGCCAGCTGCTGGGAGAGACGCTCTTCAAGAGAATCCCCACGACGCTCCTGATTCCGCAGGGCAGCGCGCACATGCTGCCGGAGATATTACCGGTTTCGGGTGTCGGGTTACGGGTTACGGGAGAGGCTTCGGATGACACGCAACCCGCAACTCGTAACCAAATGTCCGTATCTTTCGATCCCCGTCCCGCTCTGGACGAGCTTCTGACGAGCCCTCTTCCGGGAAAAACGATCATCCTTCTCCCCGGCAAAAGCGCGATCGAGGATTTGTATGTCAAATACACCGAGGCTCTGGAAGTGAAGAACGTGACGCTCATCTGCCAGGGGCTCAACGGCGGCATGGGGCGCATGCAGGCGGAATTTCTCGCCGCGGACGCCCCGGCGGTCTGGCTGATCACGCCGTGGATGTTCGAAGGCGTGGATCTGCCCGAAGGCACCGTCAACCACTTCATCATCAAGGCCCTGCCGTTCGATCATCCCTCACACCCCGTCCTGGGACGCCGTTCGCAGCTCTACCGCGACGCATTCAACGACTATTCCCTCCCCCGCCTGATGCACCGCCTGTTCCGGCTGCTCAGGACCTACGCGCGCATCAGAACTGCGGACGGCGACGTGCGGATCCTGGATGACCGCCTGACGACGAAAGCGTACGGGAAGACCGTGCGGGGATACCTCGAACAATTTGCATCAGGCAAAGAATTTCACGGTGACAATAAGCTGCAGCCCTCCGCGGCTGCGGCATTTACCACCGCACCCCTGACCTCCGTCCCGACCCTGAAGGACACGCCTGCAAAACCAGCCGCCAAAAGGAAGAAACCGGCGAAGGATCAGCCGAGTCTGTTTTAAACATCCATCGGCGGCACCGAAAGCTTGCGCAGCAGAAACGACGGGATATCGCCCACGATGTGCGGCTGGTGGCGGCCGTCGGCAAACTTCCACAGGGCACGCGCGAGCGGGCTCTCCCGTCGCGCCACGACGCAGTATCCGATGCCGCCTTCGGTGAGGGCGACATCGCCAGGCCGCACGACGTTCCGGAAATCTGAAGAGTCTTTATCCTCGCCGACGCAGGTGAGGCAGAGAACGCCCGACGCGGACAGCATCCGGTAGGCGTTTTCCAGGGCCTGCACCGAGCGCGTGTAATACGTCACCCCCCGGTCTTCCAGAACATAATCGTATTGCTCCGACTGGTACGGGTTCATCGCGCGCCGGTCCCGGCGGAAATCCGCGGGGAAAGTGCCGATGTGCTGAAGACCCGGCAGGGGGGACTTCCGCCGGTCTTCAAACAATCCCGGCAAACGCTCCCGGTTGTTCCAGGCAACGTCGATGGGGGCGCGGTCATGGATAAGCCGCCGGACATCCGGCTCGCCAAGATGCTGATGAAAGAGCTCAAGGACGAGGTCCCGCAGATCATGTTGGCGATGCCGAAGAATCCAGTAGGGATTCACGGGGGTGCGGGAAATCGTTTCCATGCCGACAACCACCCCCGCCGCGTCGAAGATCTTCTGCGCATCGCCCACCTCCACACATGCGCCCGGCCCCAGAAACAACGCCTTCAGGGAAGCCCGCGTGGAGGTTGCGGCTCGCCGCAGCGCCTCGGTATGCCGCAAGACGGCGGACGTTATCGGATCCAGATGCCGGGTGTTGCAGAACGTCAGAGCGCCCTTCTTCCGTTCAATGCATGCGAAGTCATCCTGCGGTCCGTAGAGCGACGGAGGCAAAAACCGGAACCGCTTGCCGTACGACTGAATACGTCCCTCTTTCGCCGCCTGCTCGATGCCGTCGTCGTACAGTTCGCCCCGGAAAATCGCCATAGCGGGGCATCCTGAACGCGGCACAACCGGAAATCAATTTCTTGCCTGAGGACGGCGCCTAATCGGCTCCCTTGCGCGAAAAAACCGTAAACAGGGTCCTCCAGAGAATCCACAGATCCAGCAGGAGCGACCACTCTTCGATGTACTGGAGATCGAGCCGGACTTCCTCGTCGAAGCTGAGATCGGACCGGCCTGAGATCTGCGCGAGCCCCGTGACGCCGGGTTTGACGGCGAAGACGCGGCGCTGGTCGAGCGAATAGCGGTCGACTTCGTCGGGAAGGTGCGGGCGCGGCCCGACGAGCGAGAGCCTGCCCGAGAGGACGTTGAAGAGCTGCGGGAGTTCATCGAGGGAGAAGCGGCGCAGGAAATGCCCGATGCGCGTCACGCGGGGATCGTTGCGCGCCTTGAAGAGCGGCCCGTCGCTGCGGTGGTTGAGCTGCCGCACCTCGTCGCGCCGCTTGTCGGCGTCTCGCACCATGGAGCGGAACTTCCAGATGCGCACGCGCCTGCGGCCCTGCTCCCCCACGCGGGTGGAGACGTAGAAGACCGGCCAGCCGCTGTCGATGAGCACGGCCAGCGCGAGGACGAGCAGCACCGGGGACAATCCGATGACCAATACGGTGCTGACGATCATGTCGAACACGCGCTTGGCGACTCGTCCCCAGCCGTCGAGAGGGGTCGGCTGGAACCGGATCATCGGCAGCAATCCCAGGCGCTCGACCATCAATTGATGGGGCACGTCGGCGAGCACCGGCGGCAGGAAGGCGTAGCCGATGTGATGGCTGCGGCAGTAGTTGATGAGGGCGATGGTCGTGGCACTGGCGGGATTCGGATCCGTCTGCAGCACCAGATCGAGCTGCTGGCCGTGCGTGATCCGCCTGAGGGCGTCGATATCGGGCAGATGCCCCAGGTAGGCGTAGTGCTCGTCGTGCCTGAGCGTATCCAGCGCGGCGCCCGCGAGCCCCTGGGCCCCGAGGGACACCACCACCCGCCGTCCCATGCCGGCGCGCAGGAGGGAGCGTTGCAGCAGGGTGAGCGCAGCGCGGGCGAGCACGACCAGGAAGACCATGAGCAAGGTCGCGTACAGCAGCAGCGCGCGGGAGAAGAAGAGCTGCTTGCGGACCAGGAAGTACCACGCGATCACCAGCGTCACCCAGAGCGTCGTCGCCAGGATCACTTTGCCCACTTCCACCCAGGCGCTCAGTGTGGACTCGAGCGTGTACAGGCCGATGAGCGCGCTGATGCAGATGAACGAGCCGATACCGGGGATCACGAAATGAATCATGTACCACCCCAAATCGGGCAGGGTGCCGGTCGCATCAACGAGGTTCTCCCCGGGCAGGAAGTCGATATTGAGTTGCCGCAAGCGGTACCCCAGCATCAGCGCGGCGAATACGGCAAGAGCGTCCAGGGGAACTCTCGCAACCCCGAAGATCGCTTCGGATTTCTTCATGGGGACAGTGTACCTCAAAACGCCATCAAAAAAGCGCCTGCTTTAGGCGCTTCTCTGATTCCCGCTCTTCTGTACGCCGGGTTCTGTATGCGTCCCGATGAAGGGACGGTGATGATCATCTCTCTAGGACCGCGGTTGCCCGCGGCCTCCAGCGGAGGGGTATGTGGTCCGACGGAACCATCGGAAATCCCACTCACCCAAATCCTCCTTGCACGACCTAGAGTTTACCGACACGCTCAGCCGAAGCTGATCGGTCCCCCGTTCAAGCCGGGGGCGTTTCACATGCCCTTACGGGCTCGTCTCTGTGGCACTGGTCCTCATGCGCATTTGCCGGATATGGGGCGCATGGGTGGGCGTTACCCACTAAGCGTTCCAGTCGTGCCCGGACGTTCCTCTACATCTGTAAAGATATAGCGATCATCCAAAGAGCGGGAATCTCCAGTATCGCATATTTCGGCTCTGGCTTCAATAACTTCCGATCTATTTTGATTAAAGGTAGGCTGTCCATATGCCGCTTTAGCTCAGTGCCGCCGCACGAGTGCGGCAAAAAGTAGAATCGCTCGGTCCTTCATCTTTCTGAGGAAAGGTCAGTCCATATGCCGCTTTAGCTCAGTGGTAGAGCAACTCACTTGTAATGAGTAGGTCCGGGGTTCGAGTCCCCGAAGCGGCTCCATTGCATCGGAAAGTCGAGGCCGCAGATTACTTCACCGGCAACGTCACCGTGAACAGCGTCCCCTTCCCCTCCTCGCTTTCGAACGCGAGCGAGCCGCCGAGATGCTCGATGATGGCTTTGCTCATGTAGAGCCCCAGGCCCGTGCCGTCGGTGTCCATCGTGCGGACGTTGTGGGCGCGGAAAAACTTCTGGAAGATGCGGGGCTGCTCCGCCTTGGGAATGCCCATGCCGAGATCCCGGACGGTGATGCGGATCTCGGTATCCCCCGGAATGACAGTGACGGTGATGTCCTTCTGCACCGGCGAGTATTTGAGGGCGTTGGTGAAAAGGTTCTGCAGGACGATTTCCAGCAGGACGGGATCGGTAACGACGTTGATATGCGCCTGGGACAGTTCCAGGTGCAGAGCGGTCTTTTTTTCATCCGCAGCGGGCATCCAGACCTCCGAGAGGCGCTTGAGCAGGTCGACCAGGTCCACTTTGCGCTTGTCCGGCGTGATGGCGCCGTCATCCAGGCGCGCAACGTGGAGCAACGCCTCGAGAAGATTGGCCATCCGCTGCGACGCGACGTCGATTTCACCCACCCAGGATCGGTGATCCTCGGAGAACTTCCCTTTTTCATGCGATAGCATTTCGACATACCAACGGATGGAGGCGAGCGGCGTGCGTAATTGATGACTGGCAAGGGAAATGAACTCCGATTTCATGTAATCGATCTGCCGTTCGAGCGTTTCGTCCTGGAACACCGCGAGAGCGCCGAAGGACTGCGGGCCGAGGGAGAGCGGAACCACGAGCAGGGTGACCGGAAGCGAAGACTGGTCGGGCCTAAGCAGACTCAGGTGGAGGGCGGGGTGCGACCGGTACGTCTTGTGGAGATGGAGAACATGCTCGATGGGATGTTCCCCGGGCAGCGGCCGCCCCTTGCGCTGGAGCAGCGGAAGGGCTGTGGCGCCCAGCCTGCCGACGACGTCCTGCCGGTTCTGCTGGAGCAGGCGGCAGGCGGCCGGGTTGGCATCGGTGACGACGCCGGACTGATCGATGGCAAGAACGCCGTACTCGATGCTTTCAAGGATCGCATGATCACGCGCGTACTCCTCCCGGAACTGGCGTGTCCGCTCCTCCACTTTCTCTTCCAGGTTGGAATAGGCATCGCGAAGGCGCGACGTGAGATCGGCGATCACCGCATCGAGCGTTTCGAGCTCATCCCCCGACTGGAGCGTCCGCCGGAAGCTCCAGGAGCCCGGGCGGATCGCGCCGACTTTCTCCGACAGGGTCGCCAGGGGGCGTGCAAGATCGCGGGCAAGCAGCGTGCTGAGGAACAGCGCCAGGAGCAGGAGGAGTCCGCTGACGATCAGGATCGTGAACCCGAGGGTCCGGATGCTGTACGCCGACAATGCCGGCTGCGCGTCCGGGAGCAGCCACGTGATGTAGAAGAACGAAAGGCCGCCCAGAAGAAGCACGCAGAAGGCGACGAGTAGAAAAGACTGCCGAAGGACTTTTCCCAGAATGGAGGAGCGCGCGTGCGATCCGAGGACATGGCGCGCGCGGAGGACCGCCGGACCATCGCCGGGCTCCGCAGGATGGGCGCGGGCGACGGGCGAGGGACGCCGGAGGCGGGTGCGGGCAGTCATGGTGTGTTTTCCTCATAGTATAGCAAAAAAACTGGTGTTCTTCCATCGGTAAAAACCGTCATATACACGAAAAACCCCTCCGGAGAGGGGCTTTCGTTCCTGTGCAAACGGGATTATCGCGTGACGGAGATGCTCGCGGCCTCCTCTGCATCCGGAGCCGACACCGTGATGCGGCCGTTGGCGTCCTGGATGATGTTGTAGCGGGTGCCCGTCCCCGTGGAGGAAACGCGGGGGTCTTTCGGGATGTTGGTCAGGTACGAACCCGTGAGCATGCGAAGGTTGACGCCGGCGAATGATGCATCCACGCAGTCCGCGGGAAGCATGCTTGCCTGGCAGATGGGCTTGGCCGTGCCCGTCGGGATGCCGGAGGGCAGGTTGCCGTTGTTGTCGATCGCATACTGGTACACGGCGTTGAGGATGGTCGAGACATCCGAGCGGCGCTGTGCATCGCGCGCGTCGCCGAGCTGCTTGGTCGGGTTGATGGCGACGATGACGATGGACGCGAGAATCGCGATGATTCCGATGACGAGGAGGAGTTCGATAAGGGTGAACCCCTGCCGGGAAGAACGGGATGACATAAGAAAGAAAAGGAAGGGAGAGCGGAGGCAATGCCTCAGCGCAGACGGGTGGAGTATAGCAATGCAGGATGCCGTTTTGTCGCATTCCCCTTGACCCCGCACTCGTTTGCAGTTGGCACAACAGCAACAGACCGTCATTGCGTCACAGTCAAAATTCTTTGTCTGCATCATCGTTCATGCTTTCCGTCATGAGCATTCTTTCTCGGCGGGCACCATTTCTTTGTCGTGTGTGACAAAACAGCAAACAACATACGGCGTGGCTGCGCGCTCCACGGGGGGTGAAGGGGAACTTCTAGAAACTTCCTCCTGGCACGGAGGACTGTTCCTTTGGCGACGTTTGGAGAGTGGATTGGAGCGCGCCGCGTTTCTTTTTCGCCATTTTCTTTGCGCGAGCAAAGAAAATAGCGGCTCTTCACGGACACTGCAGCTGCGTTTGCGCCGTCTGGCACGTTCCCGAGACGCATACCTGCCACACGTACTGCGACGCGCTCCCGCATCCGGGTTGCGCGCAATTGCAGTCGTCGCCATGCGGTTCGTCCGCGGGGAAGACGGCAAATGCCGCCTCGAAGGACTTTTCGTACGTGCGGGGAGCCTGCAGGCGGATGGTGCGCGACAGATGCAGCGTCACCAGCACGCTCCCCCGCGTGGAAGAGGGCGACGTGTTTTTGACTGTGAAACTTTCGACGGCGATCTGCGGCGAACTGAGGGTCTCGCGCACGGTGCCCTGAACGAGCACGAGCGATCCGCTGCTGAGGCCGATGATCGTGGGGTTTGCCGCGCCGGAGCCCGTCTGGAGGGTCAGAATGGTGCCGCTGTCCTGCATGCCCGGCGCAATGATCCGCTCCGCGTGGTGCACCTGGTAGCCGATGCTCTGGAGCAGCTGCACCCCGCTCTGCTCCACCGTCGCCACGGTCTGCTGGAGCAGGCGGTCTTCGGTGGCGGAGAAAAGCAGCGGAAACATGGCGATGCCCACGGCCCCCAGCACGGCCATGAAGATCAGGACCTCGATGAGGGTCGTCCCTGGGCGGAGGGCAGAAGGGCAGGAAGGCAGGAAGGCAAAACGTTTGCTGCCCTTCTGTCCTTCTGCCCTGCTGCCTTTTTTTCCCGCGCCTGTGCTGAAGAAAGAAAACACCATGTTTAGGGACAGAGAGTGAACTCCCCCACTTCCTTCCACGAGATGATTTTGACGCTGGGATACAGCTGGCGGATGGAAATCTCCAGACGACGCGTGTTCTTCCCGTTCACGCCGGTGACGCAGAGAGCGCGGTCGGCATTACCCGATCCGGCGGTGCGCGCGATGGAGCAGGTGCCGTACGGAAGTCCGAAAGACTCGCCCCCGTCGTACGAAAGGTCAGCACGGAGACTGCGAAGTCCTCTCTCGGCGCACGTCTGCGCGTTTTCGTACGCCTGCGTGGACTGGACGACGGTGAGCCCGCTCTGCTGCGCGGCGATGCCAAGGAGGATGAGCGACACCGCCATTTCGGTGACGATCGCCCCGATGATCAGCACGCTGATGAGGAACACATACCCGGGGCGGGACGAAGGCATTCTTGTTCGCAGTGCGGCAAACGAAGCAAACGGTGCAACCGACGGAAACGAGGATCCTCGTTTTCCTCGTTTCCTTCGTTTGCTTTGATTGCGTATCAATTGCATGTACCCGAAGGGGAAGAAGGCCGCAGAATCAGGAAGGCATTCGTCGTGAACACGTACGCCCGATCGCGCACGACGTCATAGATCATCGCGCGCGGCAGACCGTTATTTGATGTGTACGTCGTGAGCTCCGGGAGCGACGTGTCGCGCATGTTGATCACCTGGAACGCCTTCCGGCCCGAGGCAGCCGCCAGGAATCCGTAGCACTTGGCGGGATCAGCGGCGACGCCGACCAGGCTGCCGCTCCCCTCGTGGTACCACGGCCCGGGAGCCGGCGGAGGATTGCCTCCCGCGACGGCGGTATTGAAGAGGCCGAGCTCCTGGATGACGCCCTTCTGCCGGCCGAGCAGCGCGGCGGTGCCGGTCGCGAAAACCGAGAGTCCCTGCTCGGAACCCGTGATGTTGTAATCGCTCCCGGACGGAACCGAGAGGCCCGACTCGATGCTGATCATCTTCATTTCCCCCGCGACGTCGGCGGTGGCCAGCAGCGCAGCCGTGCCCGTGACGGCGACGGCGTTGACGGCGGATCCGATCTCGAGCGAACCGACAGGAAGGATGGATCCCGTGCTGCTCACGTCGAAGCGGTAGAGTTCGTTGAAAGACGCGCTCTGCTGCGCCCCCACGAGCAGCGTGGAGCCCTGCACAGAAAGCGATGTCGCCAGGCTCGAGCCCGACAGGTTATGGCTCGAAAGAAGATCCGCGGACGACAGCGACGCGGGGGACGAGATGTTGTACGCGCGGAGTTCCCCGGCCGCGTCGTCGGTGACGACGTACAGCGTCCTCCCTTTGACGGCGAGACCGTAGCCGGAGGCGCCGAGACTGAAGGAGGATGCCACGCGGGACGGGGCCGCCGTGTTCGAAATATCGTAGACATAGAGCCCGGCGCCCCCCGAGGTTGTGGCCCCCGCGACAAAGACGTAATTGCCCGAAACCGCGGCCGCGTTGAAGAGCGGCGTCCCCGCTTCGACGACGCTTCCGTCGAGCGACACGGCGGACCAGTCGCCCGCGGGACGGGCCGTCCGCCAATCCGTGAGCTCGGTCGTCAGGATCACGCTCCCCGACCGGTTGTAGCCGTGTTTCCACGTCGTCCGGGCCTCGACGCGCACCCAGTCGTCGTCAAGCGCCGTGATGATCGCGCGAAGCATGTAGCTTCCGCTGCGGGCGCTCTGCACGCCCGAAAAGACCCAGTTCTGCGAGGTGTTCAGCGAAAGGCCGTGTGTTCCCGCGGCGAGTGACGAGAAGCCCGCATCCCGGATGGAGCGCGACGCGTCGAGGGCCTCCCCGGCGATGGATGCGGCGCGCACGCGATCGCCGCCCACCACGCTGCTTTCCTGTCCCAGCAGCAGGACCATGCCCACGGCGGTGATGAAGATCGCGAACAGGGCGATTCCCAGGAGCGCCTCGAGGAGGAGAAAGCCGGGCCTGAGGTGATTGCGTCCGCGCAGCACAGCGGAGGGAATCATACATTGTGGAAGGGCAAACGACGCAAACGAGGGAATCGAAGAAAACGAGGATCCTCGATTGCCTCGTTTTCTTCGTTTGCGTCGTTTTCCTAATTGAAGGACATCAGCAGCACGTCATCCTGGAAATCCGCCCCGCTGCTCCCGAGCGTGCCGAGCTCGGTGATCGCGAGAATTTCGCAGTTGCCGATGGTGATCACGCCGCTGGCATTGGCCTTCCCCACACTGACGAGATAGCTGCGCAGCGGCGTCTGGTTGCCGAAGCCGGAATAATTGGCAAGCTGATCGCCGTTTCGCAGGAAGATCGTGTGGCCATTGGAGGCATTGGAGACGTACGTCTGATCAAACGCGAGCCAGCCATTTTTGAGATACCTGCCGCGCAGTTTTATCAGCACCCGGTCATTCGTGACGGCGCTGAAGGTTTTAGAGTTCGTGCCTCCCGGAGTAACCGCGGTTCCCCATGTACTGATATTGCTTCCGCAGCTGCCGCTGGAACCAACCAGCGTGGACCAACTGGAACCGTTGTTCTTGCTGTAACACACGTACACCGGCACCACGGGCCCACCGGAACCGAATGTAATCTGGGAAAGCATGTTTCTAAGCGTGATAGTGGACGCTGCCGAAAGCGTCAGTGTCTGATTGGCGGACACGGTAAAGGGGCATCCCGCCCCGCCACCGCCTCCGGAGCCACCCGAACTGGAAGAGTTCGATGAACTGGAACTCACGGAGCTTGCACTCGAAACGGACGAAGAGGCTGACGAACCCCCACCGGAACTGCTGGAAGAACTGGAGGAGCTGGAAGAGCTCGCGACGCAGGCCCCCACCACGTCCCCGTGCGCGCTGTGGTACGGCCATGTCGCATCGGGGATGATGATGGTCTCCGTGCCGCCGCCCGGCAGGTGGTGGCAGATCGTCAGGACGTCCGTCTGATTGGTGGCGAGCGACTGTTCGCTGACGGCGATCGTCACCTGTACCGTGCGTATGTCGTCATTCAGGGCCCGCAGGGTGATGGTTCCGACTTCCGTCGGATTGGCCCGGACGCGGGAATACGCCACGTCCAGCAGACCATTCACGGCGATCGTGGAGGGCATGGGGAAAACCTCGTCGAAGCCGCTGTCGCGCGCCTCGTAACTCTCGCCTCTGTAGAGCGTGCCGGAAGGGACATGGAAGCCCCACGCGGAATCCCGCTCGCCGGAGGTGGCCAGAAGCCGCGCGCGCGCAAGCCCCTGCGTCACCTGCTGCGTGGTCCGGTCGAGATCGCTGCGCACCTGGTATTCGCGGTACGCGGGGATCGAGAGCGACGTGACGGCGCTCATGATGCCGAGGACGATCACGAGCTCGAGGAGGGCGAAACCGGAGCGGCTACTGAAGGCGTTGCGCATAACGCGGGAGGAAGAAAACAGTTCATAGTGTGCGCCTATCGTTACGGAGACGCCAATGTTTGCGAATTACGAATCATGAATTATGAATAATCGTCATGATTCATCCTTCATGATTCATGATTTTCGACAGCGTCACTGTGCACCGACGTTGCCCACGATCGAGTAGATCGGGACGATGATGGAGAACGCGATGGTGCCCACCAGCCCGCCGATGAAGAGGAGCAGCATGGGTTCCAGGATCACCGGCAGCTTCTGCGCGGTGTCATTGGCTTTCTTTTCGTAGATGTCCGCCACCTTCAGCAGCACCGTGGAGAGTGCGCCGGACCGCTCCCCCGTCGTCACCAGCTGCTGGACCGACATGGGGAGGAGCTTGCCGCTGCCGCGGATGAGCGTGAAGCTTTTGCCGAACGAGTCGCCGAGCTTCACGTGCTCCAGCAGGGCGCGGTAGAAGCGCTTGTACGATTCGACGGACGTCACGTCCGCGAGGGACTCCAGGGATTCCAGGACGGGGACGCCGGCGCGGAGGAGGCCGCCCAGGATCACGCCGAACCGGGCGATGGTGGCCTCCCGGGCGAGCTTGCCAATGCCGGGAATGCGAAACACCACCCACTGGGCCACGATCTTGAGCGGGGTGAACTTGCCGAGGATCACCAGAAGGATCATGCCCCCCAGAACTCCGGGGACGGCGATGTGCCCCTGCGTGGTGAAGAAGCCCGTGAACGCGATGACTCCCCGCGTCACGAGCGGCAGCGGGACGTTGAGCGAAAAGAGCACGCTGACGAGGCTCGGGAGGACGAAGATGCCCAGGCCCATGATGACGATGACCATGAGGATGAGCACGATCGTGGGGTAGATCATCGCCATTTTCACCTTCGAGCGCAGTGCCTGGTCCTTCTCCTGCTGCACGGCGAGATACACCATGTTCTCCGACAGGTTGCCGGCCTCCTCGCCGATGCGGACGAGGGCGATCACGTCCGGCGGAAAGCAGTGCTCGTCGGCGAACGCCCGCCAGAGCGGGCTGCCGTTTTCCACGGCGTCCGTGATGCGCTGGACCAGCTGCCGGCCCGTGCGCGTGCGGGTGTCGGCCTTGAGCGTCTTGAGCGAATCGACGATGGGGAGACCCGCGTTGAGCATCGTCGCGAGGTTGTCGATGAGGGCGGTTTTCTCCGCGCCCAGGCCGATGGTCCTCATCGCGCCGAGAAAATCGCTCAGGCCGCTCTGCTTCCTTTTCGGCGCGCGGCGGAAGCCGTCGGCCGAGACGGGGGCCGCGGGACGGCAGCGCCGGAAGAGCGAGCGCAGGCGCTGGAGCAGCGGAACCCGGACCTTGGGTGCGGCGACGGGTGCGGCAGGTGCGGTCCAGATACCATGAGCGACGGGCTGGGGTGGGGATTCGGGTGCGGGCTCGGGCTTGGGCTTGGATTCGGAAACGACTGCCGGCACGGGAACATCCTGCGCCGGAAGATCCTTCGCGGCTGCAGGCGGCTTGGCATGCCGGCGGGGGTTACTTTTTGCCGTCATGGTCGAAGAGGATGTCGGGCGGTGCGGCGACGCGCAGGAGCTCTTCGATGGTCGTCATGCCCGACTGCACTTTGCGGAACCCGTCGTCGAACAGAAGGCTGAGACCCTGCTTGCGACCCTGGTTGGTGAGGTCAGTCGTCGACGCGCGGCGGATGATGAGTTCTTCAAGTTCGGGCGTGATGACGAGAAGCTCGTAGATGCCGATGCGTCCGCGGAAGCCGGTGTTGCCGCACGCCTCGCAGCCCTTGCCGCGGTACAGCCGCACGTCGTCCGCTTTGACGAAGTACTTGTCGGCGCCGGGAAACAGCTTCTGGGCCTCCGGCAGCGTGATGGAATGGCTGAACCGGCAGGACGGGCAGATGCGGCGGACGAGGCGCTGTCCGATGATCACTTCGAGCGTCGAGGCGAGCAGGAAGGGTTCCACGCCCATGTCGAGAAGGCGCGGGATGGCGGTGGGCGCGTCGTTGCTGTGGAGCGTCGAGAACAGGAGGTGGCCGGTGAGCGCGGCGTTGACCGCGATGGACGCCGTCTCGCCGTCGCGGATTTCCCCGACGAGGATGATGTTGGGGTCCTGGCGGACGAGCGCGCGGAGACCCTTCGCGAACGTCAGTTCGGTATCGGCGTTCACCTGGATGTGGTTGATGCCCGGGATCTTGTACTCGACGGGATCCTCGATGGTGGAGATGTTCACGTCGGGCTTGTTGCGCATTTTGAGCAGCGCGTAGAGCGTCGTGGATTTTCCCGCGCCGGTCGGTCCCGTGGTGAGGATCATGCCGAACGGCTTGTGCGCGGCGTTCTCGAGGATGGCGCGGTATTCCTCCGAGAAACCGAGATCCTGCAGTGTGAGCGTCCGGACGTATTCGGAGAGAAGACGGACGACGATCTTTTCGCCGTCGACGATCGGCACGATGGAGACGCGCATGTCGAGCGGGTTGCCCGCTTTGGTCGTGTACCGGATGGCGCCGTCCTGCGCTGCGAAGTGCTCGTCGATCTTCATGTTCGATTCGATCTTGATGCGGTTTACGACGCCTTCGTAATAATCCTTCGGGATGCGTCCGGCCTCGTGCATCACGCCGTCCACGCGGAACCGGACGATGACGACATTCTCCTGCGGCTCAAAGTGGATGTCGCTCGCGCGCAGCTCGATGGCGTCATTGAAGATCTCGGTGATGATCTCGGGCGCGACCTTGCGCTGGTCGTTGATGATCGACTGGAAGCGCGTCGCCAGCGGCTTATGGTAGTGCGCGAAGAGCGCCTCAATGATGTTGCCTGGCGCGTAGACGAACTGGATTTTGCCGTCGAAGGCGTGACGCTCCTCCGTTTTCTTTTTCCCGAGGGAAAACGAAAAGCGGGAGCTGCTTTTGGGGCTGGCTGCCGTCGTCTTTTTGCCGGACGTGTCTTTTTCCGGGAACTGCGCAACGGATTGATCGAGATTCAGGCGAATGGCCTCTTCCAGGAACGGATTCCCCGGATCGGACGTGGCCACCGTGACGGAGTCTCCTTCACGCTTCACGACCACTGCGAAGTACTGGCGGGCGATGTCCTCCGGGAGGGTCGCAACGAGATCGGACGACGGCAGTGTGGCATGCACGTCGTAGAACGGCAGCTTGAAGTGCTCGGCGAGCGCGCTCTCAAACAGCTCCTGCGTGAGCAGTCCCATCTCGATCAGGACGGTCTTGAGCGGCACGCCGCGTTCCTTGCCCTGCGCGAGCGCCTTCTTGAGTTCCTCTTCACTGAGGTAGCTCTGCTCCACAAGGATCGTGCCAAGGTCGGTGTCTGCAAGGGGCATAGGGAGGGGAGAATTCACAACTCACAGTTTTCAATTCACAAGATTCGGTGTTGTGAGTTGATGGTTGTGAATTGTGAGTTCATACGGGTGAAAATAAACATCAGAGAACTTCTTTTACATGCTTCAGGATTTCCGCGATCGGCGTGTTCGCCTTCACGTAGTAACCGGCGGCGCCGAGTTTCTTCGCGCGCTCGCGGTCCTCCTCCTGGCCGAGATTGCTGAGGACGATGACCGGCGTCTTGACGCCCTTGTCATGCAGCGACTGGAGGATCGTGAAGCCGTCGACCTCGGGGATGATGAGATCGAGCAGTATCAGATCGTACGTTCCGGCGAGCGCCTTCTGCAGTCCGTCCGTCCCGGTGGAAACCACGGTGGTCTGGTAGCCCTCATGGCCCATTTTCAGCTCGAGCGCGTGCGCGAGCGGACGTTCATCCTCGATGATGAGGATGTGCCTGCCCCCCGTGGAGGGCTTGCCGCCGGAGGCCGCTTTTGCGGCCGGGGCGCCTGACTTTCCGGGTGTGTCCGCCGGCATTTTTTCGGTACGTGCTTTGGGCATGTCTTAGGGAAAAAATTAATTGTTTGCGGAAAGCTGTTCCTGTTGTGGCTCTCCCGCCTGGCGCGCATTGAACCTCCGGAAAATGTACCGTCCGATTACGCTCCGCACTGCCCCCGTACCGGGAGCGGCGGGAATTGAATCGATCATGGTGCTCGCAAGGGTCGTTGCCAGCGCTGTGCCCGAATCGGGATCGGCCGGGCTAAAACCCGCGATGGCGACGCCCAGGCTTCCGCCGGGAATGTGCTGCCCGTAATCGCGGATGATACTTTCGGTCGCCTGCAGATTTTTCCGGGCCCTGCCCAGCAATTCGTTCGCCTGGTCGAAATTCACCCGCGTCGTGCGGGGCAGAAGGGCCATGATCTGCTGGAGGCGCGCCTCAGGCCGGAGATTCCTTCCCGAGGAGAGACTGACGGAATTCAGCTGTCGAAGAGCGCTGGCAATGGCCTCGCGGTATTGGACGTCGCTCTCCACGGTTTTCTCGTTCGCCTGGTTTGCACCGCTGACGCCTTCCACCACACCCGTGAGCATGCTGCCGAGATTCCCGAGCTGGGGAAACCCGTTCACTGCATTCAGGTCTTTGACTCGCTTCTCAAGGCCGGCATTGGCAGCGGCAAAGCGCTTCTGCACGGTATCCAGAACTTCGCGATACACATCATCGACTGTGCGGTGCGCATCTTCGTGTGCACGCATGGAAGCGGCCATCGCTTCCGCGGCGGCAAGCCCCCGAAGGAACTGCTCGGGCGCGGCGCCATCCTGCCCAGTCCATTCCTGGGCGAGCGAACGCAGCGATGCTATGGCGCGGTCCGCAGCGGCAAGATCCCGGTTTGCGGTTGCGGCGCTCAGCGACTTGAATGCCTTGTCTGCGGACTCCCGGCGGCTCTTGCCCGCCTTCTCCTGATCTTCGCGTGTTTTCAGGAGTGCCGCACGCGCTTCTTGCAGGCCGTTCGTGACTGTTGAGAATTCCTGACGGTATCGCTTCGCAGTATCCTGCGGCATGGCCTCGAGTAGAGGACCGGCACCGCCATATGCTGCAGCCAGGGCGTCGATCGCCGACAGAAGCGACTGATAATTGGCATTGCTGCCGTTCGATTCGTATGCGCGCTGGGCCTTGTCCAAAGCCTGTTCACCCTTCGCGAGACCGTCGTTGAATTCCGCGAAATCCCTGTCAATCTTCGCGGCTTCCTCCTGCTTTTTCGTTTCCTGCTGGCGGGCCAGAGAATCAGGGGTAGCAACGGCTTCGCGGGAATCCTGTTTCTTGATCTGCTGCTCGATCCGCTCCAGTTGCCGCGTCATGTCCTGGGCGTCGGCGGCGACATCGCGGTCGCCCGGGAAACGCTTTACGTAGGTCTCAATGTTCCTCCGAATCGTGGCGACCTGCTCCGCGGAAAAAGATCCCTGCGTCAGCCCGAATTCCTGGTTCGCCAATCCCCGCCGTGCGGCCGCCGCCAGGCTCTGGAAGACGCGCGCGCGGATGGTGCCGCCGGTGTTCTGGGCGGCGATATCGGACAGAATCACGACGCCCTCCGCGCTGCGCATGAGGGAATCGACGCCCTGCTCGACACTCTGAATGCGGGCGAATTCCCCCGTGCCGACGACGATCTGGCCCGTGACCTGTTTGCGGTACCCCTCCAGCTTGAGTGCAGCTTCGGTTTTTTCTTTCTGTTGGGTGGCTGCATCGACTTTCTCCTGCGCCGCATACAACTTCTTTCCTGTTTCTTCGAGACGGACATAGGCCTGCTTCCTCGTCTGCTGGGGACTCGTTTCCGGTCCGGAAAGCTCATCGGGAATGTTCCGCTCCAGTGGCGCTTCCGCCATGCGCAGCAGGCGATGCTCCATTACCCCCTGAGAAAAGAGAGATGTGAACATAGATGTGTGTATGAAAATCCTCTAAGTATAGCAGAAAAGAGCTGTTTTCGCCAGGACCACAGGAAGGGCGCAGAGGGCGCAGAGGGGGCAGAAGAAACAGAGGGCGCAGAGGATCTTCTGCCGCTTCTGTGCCCTCTGTTGCCTCTGCCGCTTCGCCTTTTTTCCCCTAGCCCTAGCCCCGGCCCGGGCCCTAGACTCCTCCGGTGCCCTCCCCCCGCGCCCTCCTTTCGGTTTCCGACAAGACCGGCATTGAAGATTTCGCGCGCCGTCTCGTCGCGCTCGGGTGCGAACTCATCAGCACGGGCGGCACGCAGAAGGCCCTGTCGGCAGCGAAGATTCCGGTGACGGGAGTGGAAGCGGTGACGGAGTTTCCGGAGTGCTTCGGCGGACGCGTGAAGACGATGCATCCGCTCGTGATGGGCGGCGTGCTCTTCCGGCGGGAGAATCCCGACGACGTGAAACAGGCGAAAGAACTCGGCATCGCGCCGATCGATCTGATCGTCGTGAACCTGTATCCGTTCGCGAAGACCGCCGCGGACCCCTCCAAATCGCGTGACGAAATCATCGAGCAGATCGACATCGGCGGCCCGACGCTGCTTCGGAGCGCCGCGAAAAATCATGCGCACGTGACGGTGATCTGCGATCCCGCCGATTACGGGCGCGTGCTGGGGGAACTGGAGCAGTGCGGCGTGACGGACTGCACGCGCGAGGAGCTGGCGACGAAGGCGTTCACGCACACCGCGATGTACGACATGCTCATCAGTTCGTGGCTCTCCCAAGGCAAAAATCGGGGGGTGATGCTGAGCGGCGGCACGGACCTGCGCTACGGCGAAAACCCGCACCAGTGGGGGAAGTATTTCGGCATGGGCAAATCGCACCAGCAGGCATCGTGGGGACGGAAGCTCCAGGGGAAAGAGACAAGCTATCTGAACATTCTCGACGCCGACGGCGCGTGGGCAGCGGTGAATGATTTTGAGGATCCGACCGCGGTGTTCGTGAAGCACGCGAACCCGTCCGGGATCGCGTCGCGCAAGACGATCGACGAGGCGTTCCAGGCCGCGTACGACGCCGACCGCCTGAGCGCCTTCGGGGTGATCATCGCGCTCAACCGCGAGTGCACCGGCGTGATCGCGCAGAAGATCATCGATCAGAAAATGTTCGTGGAGGTGATCATCGCGCAATCGTACGAACCGAAAGCCCTGGAAATCCTCAGCCAGAAGCCGAATATCCGTGTGATCGAACAGCCGCTCACGCCGCCGAAAGAACAGACGACGTACCGTTCCGTGCTCGGGGGCATGCTCCTGCAGAACGCGGACACGAAGACGGTGACGAAGGAGGATCTGACCGTCGTGACGAAAAAGAAGCCGACGCCGCGGCAGATCGAGGATCTGCTCTTCGCGTGGAAGAGCGTGAAGAACACGAAGAGCAACGCGATCGTCTTCGTGAAGGATCTCACGACCGTCGGTATCGGCGCCGGCCAGACGAGCCGCGTGGATGCCACGTGGATCGCGGCGAAGCGCGCGGGGGACCGGGCGAAAGACGCGGTGATGGCGAGCGACGCGTTCTTCCCCTTCCCCGACTCCGTGGAAGAGGCGGCGAAGCACGGGATCGCGGCGATCATCCAGCCGGGCGGATCGATCCGCGATGCGGAGGTGTTCGCGAAAGCGGATGAACTCGGTATTGCGATGGTCACCACGGGAACGCGTGCATTCCGCCATTGAGGCAAGATTTACTGAATAGTGAAAATATTGTATAATAATATAGTTCAGTCTTCGTGTCCGGCAATGCCGGTAAGGACTGGACTGTTCTTTCTTCCCCCCTCTTTTTTCACCGCAAGGTGAGAAGGGATGGTGCCCATGGTTACCTTACGGTTCCTGGGCAATTGCGTTGCGGCTCTGTCGATCTACATTCTCATCCTGTCTTTCCATTTTGGAAAGATCGTGGACGGGAATTGGATCCCCAACCCCATCGTTGCTATCACCGCAATGGTGATGGCGGGCGTCGCCTTCCTATTTATTTGGGTGGGCGCCGAGCTCGAGTATCGAGCCAAGCGGGCCATGCAGGCCGATCGCAAAGTTGAAGAAAAGAACTGATCCAGCACTTCGGTGCTGAGATCTCCCACCTCCAAAGCTACGGCTGAGGGGGTGGGATTTTAAAGCGACCGTCTCCCAATGAGTGCCTCTTTCAAAGTTACCTGATCCGCGAATTCGATATCCGCACCCATCGGGAGTCCGTGCGCCAGGCGCGTGATCGTGGGGACAAGATCCTTGAGTTTGCCACGGATGTAATTGGCCGTCGCCTCCCCTTCCACGTCGGGATTCATGGCGAGGATCACTTCGGTGATGCCGCCGGCTTTGGCGCGCTCCAGGAGTTCTTTGAGCCGCAGCTGCTCCGGACCCATTCCGTCAATGGGCGAGAGGACTCCGTGCAGGACGTGATAGAGACCTTTGAAGGACGTCTTCTCGAACGCGACGACGTCGAGCGGGTTCTCGACGACCAGCACCGTGTGACGGTCGCGGCCGGCATTGCGGCAGATCTCGCACTCGTTCTCGGTCGTGACCATCTGGCAGACGGAGCAGTACTTGAGTTCGTTTTTCAGCGTCAGGAGCGCCTTTCCCAGCGCCTCCGGCGATGCCTTGGAGCTGCGCAGGAGATGGAACGTGAGACGCTCGGCCGATTTGGGACCGATGCCGGGGAGTTTGCTGAGCTCCTCGATCACCCGGGTAATTTGCAAAGGCAACAAAGACATGCCGAAATTCTAAATGCTAAACCCTAAATCCTAAACAGGCTTTTAGGATTTAGTGCTTAGTTTTTAGGATTTATATTTCCCGTCCTTCCCTCAACCTCCTCCCCGTCTCCCTTTCCTTGATCGCCTGCCGCTTGTCCTCCCGCTTTTTGCCTTTGCAGAGCGCGATCGTGAGCTTGATGAATTTGCCGCTGCGCACCTCCAGGGGAATCAGCGTGAGGCCTTTTTCCTCGAGCGCGCGCTGCAGCCTGGCCGACTCGGTTTTTTTGAGGAGCAGTTCCCGGTCGCGGTGCTCCTCATGCGCGACGTTCGGGCCGCTGAACGCATACTTGCTGATGCCCGCGCCCTTGAGCATCGGTTTGCCGCCGAGGAACGACACGAACGATCCTGAGAGATTGATGTGTCCCTGGCGACACGACTTCGCCTCGGAGCCCGTGAGCATCATCCCCGCCTCGACGGTCTCGAGGATCTGGTAGTCATACCGCGCCCGCCGGTTCTGTGCCACAACCTTCATGGGGCCATTGTAGGCTACGGAAAGCCACTTTCCTACAATCCGCCCGGAAGAGAATGAATGGGGTAATGTTTGACAAATATGTCAAATAATGTAGAATTCTTGTGTTCGATGCGCGTGAACTCCTCCCCAGATTCTTGCACTTGATGGCCCCGGGCGCTGCGGCGCTCTTGTCCGAAATCGAGTGTAATCATCTGGAGAGGGCGTTCCCCTCCTCGTGAGGCTGTGTGCCTCGAACAAAAATTTCAGGGCTTACGCTTTACCGCGCGAGCCCTATTTTTGTATCTAGACCGCCCCTCGGCGTGGCTCGGGGCTACTCGACGCCCCGTTCGCCGAGTAGTTCAGCGCGCCGCGCTGAACGTATCGAGGCGTTATGAACACTAAAACCCCTGTCATCCCGAGTAGCTCGCTGCAGAGCAGCGAGCGTACGAGGGACTACATTGGAAAAAGCACGCTGATAGTTTAAACGCGACCGCCAAATAGGGACCTGCCCTGCTGCCTTGCTGCCCTCGTTTTTATATCGGAAAAAAAATCCTCAGCACAATGTCCCCCCACACAAACACAATGAACGCGCCCAGCGCCAAGAACGGCCCGAACGCCAAACGCCCTCCCCTCTCTTTGATTCCCCGTGCGAGAAGCACCACGGCCACGGCCGCCCCCAGAACGTACGCGAGCCCCAGCGCGAGGATCACCTGTGCGGGATCGGTGAGAAGGAAGCCAATGCCGGTGGCGAGAAGGATGTCGCCGCTGCCCACCCAGCGGCCGCGGCTGATGATCCACTGGAACGCGAAGAACCCGCCGGCGATGAGCGCGCCCGGGAAGACGAGCATCAGGAGTGCGGGCCAGGACCATACCCCGGCGCTCACCCAGACGATCGCGCGCAGGAATGCGCAGAGGATAAACGGAATGCTGAGGGCATCGGGAATCAATCCCGTCCGGCCGTCGCTGACCGCGATCAGCAACAGAAGCCAGAGGGACAGCGCCGTGAGGATCGTCAGGGCCGGCACAGTAAACTCCCTGTGAAGGACGAAGACGAACAACAGGCCGCTCGCAAGCTCCACGAGCGGATACTGCCACGAAATCGGATGACGGCACACGCCGCACTTCCCCCGCAGCAGAAAGAAGTTGAGGATGGGAATCAGCTGCCAGGCTTTGACTGTAGCGCCGCAGTGCGGGCAGCGCGAACGGCCTCCGAGGGTTTTCCCCGCAGGCAGCCGCAGGATCAGGACGTTGCCGAAACTGCCCAGGACGGCCCCGAAGGTGAACGCGAGAATGCTGAGCGGCAGCGGCACGGGCATGCCGAAAGCATACGACGAATCTGCAATCTTTTCTCTACGCATTCTCTCCTCTCGACTTGCCCTGAGCCTGTCGAAGGTGCCTGCCCTGAGCCTGTCGAAGGGTGCCCTTTATGCCCTCTTTTTTGCGCGCCACTTGCCGACGACCGCGCCCAGAGCTGTGAAAGCGACCACCGTGATGCCCACGCCGGACTGCGGCAGACTGCCGCTCCTGGCCTGGACGGAGGCGACGAAGGGAACGGACGGGGCGACGGGCTCCGCGACTGCGGGAATAGCCACCGGAGGCGGGGAACTGCGTGAGCGCGAGGAGGAACTGCTTGCGACAGAGGAAGAAATGATCCCGAACGGATCGATGACCGACGACGAGGATGCCGCCATCACGCTCGAGGATGACCAGACGGGCATCGCCTCTGCGCTGGAAGACGACCACATCGGCATTGCCGCGAGCGAGGACGAGGACGACATCGTTCCCGGCCAGACCGGCCACGAGAAGGACGAGTCGGAGGACGAGGTTGCCTGTGCCAAATAACCGGTGGACTCCGAAGAGGAGCTGTCTTCCCCCTGGAGAGCGGCCGCAAGCTGCGTGCCGGAACCCGAGGAACCGCCGAAGAATGCCATCGCGCCCTTCATCCAGCCGAAGAGTCCCGACTGTGCGCGGGAAGAATCGGAGGAAGAAGAGGATGCGACAGCGGCAACAGACTCCGCGGAGGATGAGGAGACGGCCACGGAGACCTGCTCCTGCTGCGTCACGCCCAATGTGGACGGGAGGGCGACGATCGCCTCCAGGTGATCGGCGGTGAACATGACGCCCTGGTAGAGGACGAACGCCGTCGCGGCGCCGGCCACGGCACCGAGAAGCTGCTTCCAGAGAGGGGTGTTTGTGTCGGACATATCGGGATATTGTAGCACGAAAACGGATTTGCGCCAATTGCCAAAAAAGCACGACCATCGGGATTGTAGGGGCGTGGCATGCCACGCCCCTACACGCCCTTCCTTCGAAGACTGCTCTTAAACCGCTCGGGCTCAAACGCCGGCAACCTCTCCACCGGGCACGGGAAATCCGCCTCGCCGACCCCCGGCGGGAGCTTCTGGTCGTAGCCGAGGAGGATCAGATCGGGCTTGATGTCACGGACGGGACGGAGGAAATCCTTCGCGTCCCCCAAGAGAACGGTGACGGACGGAAACGCCGCCTGAAGGTTGTGTATGCGCGTGTCCTCGGACTCCTGCGCCGCGAACCCCTTGATGCGCTCCACGTTGCGGTCCCGCGCGACGATGACGGTGACGCCGCCCCTCTTCATCGCTTCGCGGATCACGAACTCGTGGCCGGGATGGAGACGGTCGAAGGTGCCAAACATGAGGATATTGATAGGCCGTATCATCGAATTACGAATTATGAATAAGGAATTCTTACTAGAAAACATTCATAATTCCTAATTCGTTATTCGGGTCCGATCAGCGAGACACCAAATCCAACACATACACCCTCTTTTCATCCAGCACGTACAGGTGCGTCTGCTCCGGATCGACGTACAGGTCCTGCAGCGTTCCCAGCTGCTCCCCCTCCAGGATGTACTGCTTCTGGTACGACGATTCTCCCGTGGCGCCTCCGTCGGTGGCGACGATCACGCGGTTCTTGGCGGGATCCAGGAAGTAGAAGTTGCCGTCGGCGACCTTGTAGACCTTCGTCGCGTTCTTGAGCAGCTCCTCGGGCGCGTGGCGGATGGTGAACGGCTGCGTCTCGCCGCGCAGCAGCTTGAGGACCGTGCCGCCCTCCTTGAGGACGTACACGCTGCCGTCGATGGCCATGTCGACCGCTCCCGTCAGGTCGCCATTCACGTTGTACTCGACGGGCGCGCCGTAGCGGTTGCTGAGGCGCTCGTATTTGTAGATCTGTTTCTTCTCCGGGGAGAGAACGTACAGGTAGCGCAGGTACGTCTGGATCGCCTTGCCGGTGATCCAGCCGGCGGGATCCTCGGTCTTCATGGGGATGATCTGGTTGCTGCTGAGTTCCACCACGCTGTTGCCCGACGTCATGAACACCTGCGATTTGTAGCGCGGGAAGTCGTCGCCCTGGAGGATCAGGTCGTCCTCGATCAGCCGCTTGGGCTCGTCGAGACGGTTGAGCAGGACGCGGTAGCTGTTCTGGCGGTCGTACGCGAGGAACTCGCCCTCCCCAAGCCCGATGAGGCCCTGCGCGCTGATTTTCGTGTCCTTGGAGCTGAGGTTCACGAGGACATTGGCCGGCACGCGGATGATGTTGTTGATCTCCTCGCGCTTGCTGCGGATGCGGTCGAGCAGGTCGAGCGCCTCCACGCGGAAGAGACCGGATTCGTTGTCCATCACCTGCTTCGCGCGCTCCTCCGCCTGCTGGAGGATGCCGTTGGCGCCGTCCATGTCGCCGGCGAGGCGCCGGTTGTCGGCCGTCTGGATCTCCTCGTTGATCTGCGTCACGAGCGCCGAGAGCTCGGCCTGCGTCTTGCTGCGCTGGCTGTTGGTCGCGAGGCTCGCGATCACCCAGATGATGAGGAAGGCCGCGATCGCGCCCGCCATCAGCAGAAAGTGCGCCTTCCGCTTCCGCTTGGGATCCTTGAGATCGGACAGGAACTCCTCCCCCTTCTCCTTGAGGGATTTCATCTTCCCGGAATCCTTGAGGAGGCGCGTCGTCTCTTTTTTGCCGTACGACATCCCCTTCTCGCCGGCGGCCTTGGCGAGTGCCAGCGCCTTCTGCCCCAGGTCGCGCGCCATGCCGCCCACGGACAGCGCCGCGCGGCGTCCCGAGCGCCGGGAGGGAACGGGCTGCTTGCCGCGCGCGGGCGCTTTTTCGTCTTCGTCAGCCGTCACCGGAGCCCGCTCGCCGTCCGACGGCACCTGGATGGTGCCCACCGCGGCCGCCTCCTTTTCGCTTTCGAGGGCGGCGATGATCTCCTCCAGGAAGCGTGTGCCGTCCTGGCTCTTCTGGGCCAGCTGGGCCGGCGTGAGCGCGCGGAGAAGGCGCTGAGTCGAAAAGACCACGGCATCGCCCGGCTCCAGGCCGCCGCTGGAGATGTGAATAAAGGCCGAAACCGGCTTTCCTTTGGTGTATTCCGTGATCTGGCTCGCCACCCCTCCGCGGATGAGATAGGCCTCGCCCCGGCCCGCGGCCGACACATGCAATCCCCCGCTGCGATCCACGAATGCGACGACCGCGTGGATGTCGCCGAGCGTGCCCGACACGAGGAAGCCCTTGAGCAATCCGTTGAGCTCCTTTAAAGCGCCGTCGAGGCGCGCCCACGATTCGCCTTCGGTGCCCAGAAGCGAGTGCTGGATGATTGTGGTGCACTCGTCGCGGAAACTTTTCCCGTCGCGCTTCTCCGCCTCGCCGTGCACGAACAAGCACGCCTGCTCACCATGAGAAGAAGTGAACGACAGGGCGGCGAGCGATGTGCCCGATCCCGCCTTGGTTTCGCCTGTACGGACGACGATGTCCATCAGGAGGAAAGGGTATAGAAGGAAAGCTGGATTCGCAATCGCCACCGCGCAGATATCAGCAGGGCTCGAGGCTTGTCGCCGGCTGATGCGGGCGGGCTTCTCGCCTCACCATGACACAGGAGGGATGTTTTACGCGTCATGGTGAGGCGCCCGGTGATCGCAACCGGGCTCGAACCATGTTGACCTCGCCTCAATCCCCCGCTTCCATCCGCGATTTCCTGCCTGAAAGCAAAAATTGCAATAAAAAATTTGTTGTACTGAAGCCAAAAAAACGGCCTCATGACATCGGACCCATTGCATTCATGGCAAGAGAAGAGTACAGTGAGGGCAGTCTCATTTTCATTTCTACCAACTCATAAGACATGTTTCAGGTACAAGGAGGAGGAACGCCTGCGCCCCAGGCACCTTCGCCAAACTCAGGGGGCTCCAATCGTCCGGACCAGCGTCCGGGCAAACCATTCTTCAAGACGACCTCCGTCAGCGGAGGCAAACCCGGCGGCCGCAGGAGAGGACGCAATCGTCATCGCAACCGCCCCTTCCGGGGCAACGGCTCTCCCCCGCCCGTGCGGCAGCAGGGAGGATCTGATCAGAGGCCTCCGCGGATGAACCAGCCGGTTCAGTCGCAGCCGATGACCATCGCCCCGCCGATCATCGCCGCGGGCGGCAAAGGCCTCCGCCTTTCCCCTCTGGGGGGATTCGAACAGGTGGGACGCAACTGCTTCCTCCTGGACGTCGACGGCGACCTCTATCTCATCGATCTGGGGCTCCAGTTCCCGGACGAGGACATGCTCGGCATCGACTACCTCATTCCCGACCTTTCGGCTCTCCGCGGCCGTGAAAGCCGCATCAAGGCGGTCCTCTTCACCCACGGTCACCTGGATCACATCGGGGCCGTGCAGCACCTGCTGCCGCAGCTCCACTTCCCGCCGTGCTACGGCACCAAGCTCACGATGGCGTTCGTCAAAAAGCGCCTCGATGAGGAGAAGCTGACGTCGAAGGCGCGCCTCAACACCGTGGAATTCCGCGAGAAGGTGCGCATCGGAAAAATCGAAGTGGAATTCCTCCGGGTCACCCACTCGATCCCCGACTCCGCGGCCATCGCCATCCACACGCCGTACGGGACCATCGTCCACACCGGCGACTTCAAGTTCGACTTCACCCCGATGAACGAGCCTCCGGCCGACTTCGCGCGCCTCGCGCAGCTGGGAGACGCGGGAGTGCTGGCCATCATCGCCGACTCCACCAACGCCACCAAGCCCGGCCACAGCAAGAGCGAGCGGGAGATCTCGGAGACACTGTTCGGTCTGATCCGCGACGCCAAAGGCCGCGTGATCATCTCGACCTTCTCCTCACTCCTCAACCGCATCGCGCAGGTCGTGGACCACGCCAAAACGTTCAACCGCAAGGTGTTCATCTCCGGACGGAGCATGGAAACCAACGTCGAGATCGCCGAAAACCTCGGCTACATCAAGGCGGCGCGCGGCATCATCCGCAAGGTGAATCCCGCGATGGACAAGCTCCCCGACGATGAAATCATCATCATCACGACCGGCAGCCAGGGGGAGGAAATGGCCGGCCTCGCCCGCATGGGCCTGGGCAGCCACCGCCACGTGACGGTGAAGAAGGGCGACACGGTGATCCTCAGCAGCAACCCGATCCTCGGCAACGAGCGGGCCGTTGCGAAGGTCATCAACAACCTGGATCTCCAGGGCGCGATCGTGAAGACGAACGCGGAACTCGCCCTCCACACCACCGGACACGGCTACCAGCAGGACCTGCTCCTGATGCACCGCCTCGTCCGCGCCAGGCACGTGATCCCCGAGCACGGCGAACCGCACATGCGCGTGGCGCATGCGGACCTCGCCAAGAAGATCGGGTATCCGGACAATCAGATCCATCTGATGATCAACGGCGAAATCCTCGAGTTCGACGCCAAGGGCGACGCCCGGCGCAGCAAGAGCAAAATGCCGTTCCGCGACGTCATCATCGACGGCCGCGGCACCCCCGGCGAAGGCGAACGCACGCTCCTGGACCGCAAGGTCATGAGCAACGCGGGCGCCATGGTGATCGTCTTCCGCGTCTACGCGGAGAGCAAGCGCCTCGTCGGCGACCCCGAAGTGATCAGCCGCGGGCTCCTCTACGGGTCCGAGCAGGAAACCATCACCAAGGAGATCATCGAGACCGCCAAGCGCGCGTACGACGAAGAACTCAACCGCGGCGAAAAGGACCGCAAGGCCCTCAAGCGCGCGGTGACCGGAGCATTGTTCCGCTACTTCGACCGCAAGCTGGATCGAGAACCCATGGTTATCCCGTTTATCGTGGAAGTCTAATAGCTGTCATTCCGAGTAGTTCGTCCGCTCAGCGGACGAACGTACCGAGGAACCTTTATCGTCGAAGTGTAAGTCACAACGACATACGAAAAACCCCTGCCGAGACTGCGGGGGTTTTTTATTGGATCAGTTCTGGAACCTGGTCAGGGCATTGCGCACCTCATGACCTGCGTCGACGATCGTGATTTCTTCCAGATGAGCGAACCGCTGTGCGTTAAGCGGATCCTCCGTCTGCGGATGCAGAACGAACCGTACCGCGGCGCGGAAGCGCTGGCGGTTCTGAATCGTGTCCACAAGCACCGGCTCACCGGGCCGGAATCCCGGCTGACCGGGGGCGTTGAGATAGTCATTGTAGGCCTGCAGCAGATTTTTCTGGAGTTGCGAGCGCAGGATGATCTCCTGATTGCGCGGCACAAAACGCGTGTCTCCCGGAATGAACGTAATGACGTTCTGGTCAATGGCGGAACTCACCAGCGTTTGCAGCGGCGCCTGCGGAGGAGCGTTGAGCGCCTGCATGATGATCTTCGCCATCGACGCACGCGCCTTGCTCTCTGTCTCCGTGAGACCCGGTGCCTGAGCGTTCAGCGATTCCGGGTTGAGGTACAGGTTTCCTCCGTTGGCAGCGCGCAATTCCTGCAGCATAGCCTCGAGAAGTTTTACCTGCTTCATCTGATCGGCAGTCAGCGACAGGGTGGCGCCTGCCTGGGGGGCCCGCATTTCATTCAACGAACGCGACGCCCATTCTTCATCCGCGCGGACCTTGGCTTGTTTTTCGGCCTGTTGACGCATCCATTTGACGGTATCCGGATGCAGCGATTCCAGGGGATATCCCATTTTCTTGGCCTCCTCTTGCATGATTTCTTTGGTATAGCGGGCGACCAGATCGCGCATCATCACGCCCGTGTTTTCTGCGCGGCGTGCCAATCCGGGGAGGACGTTGAACCCGGCCAGATTGCCGAGGTTGTCGAGACGCAGGAGCACCACATCGTTGCCCACATGAAGCGCAAAGGTGGACTGGTTGGGGCCCGACTCGATCTCGACAGGACGATTGAAGTGCAACGCGCAGTAGATAACCCCGGCTGGCCCGATCTCCTTCCCGATTTTTTCCGTCTGCTGCTTCTGCCCGGCGTCAAACCGCGACTTCAGGATCGCCTGATGTTCTTTGAGGGCATTCTCCCTCCAGACGATATATCCCTCGCGGGGCGTGGACTCCGTGGCACTCGCAAAGCTGGTGGATGGAAGCACGGTGAAAGCCGAGTTGCTCCCCTGTTCGCGGACGGCGACGTGCCGCTCGTAGCTCACGATGCGGTTGTCGCGCAGCATGCCCCACATGACATCCGTCATAAGCACTTCGTAACGGAGGCCGTCCCGCTCGCAGGTATAGGAGCGCAGCATGACGGCCTGTGGCTGTGCTTCGAAAGTGCCTTCGCCCTTCTCCTGGGCTTCCAGATTTCTCGCGAAACGGTCGGTGCAGGAGCGGACGGCGTCGAGATGCTGCTTGGACGGCTCCCCGGGGAAATCCCCGTACGTCAGCACCGTCGGCGCCGCACGCCTGTTTCCAAACAGCGTCCGGGCCAGCGGAGCATTCACGTTTCCGCGAAGGTAATGATATTCATCTTCGGGACGCCGGGGCATCAGGGTCGTCACCGAATTGCGGAGTTCGGCGAGCGGGTCCATGGAGGCGGCATCTTTGGCGAATTCCGTACGGTAATTGTCGAGTCTGCGGGACAGGCCTTCCAGGTGCGGCCGCGCACCACGGAAGAGCAACTCATGCGCGCTGTAAAATTCGACACGGCCAACGCGGAATGCGATGGGGTTGCCGATACGTTCCAAGAACACGGAAAGAGGGGCCCATTCGAGCATCGGCGATCCCAGAAGCGCGGAGAATCGCTGCGGGGCGCCGGATACGGCGACGAGACGGATCTCCCAGCGGCCATGATCATCCTGACGGAATTCGAACGTGTCCCAGGTCGCGTTGCGCTGCACGGGAACGTTGGACAGCTGGCCCTGATTGGGCATAAGCCCTTGATGGTTCTCGATGGAGATTTCCATCGTGAGATTGCCGGTGTTGTAACGGTGCGCATCGTTCGCGTAGCGTCCGCCGAATTCTTTCTTACGGGCCTGCGCGTTCTTCGTGGCTGTCTGCTGCAGATGACGGATGAAAGCGAGATCCGGATCGAACCGCTGTTCCATCCTGCACAGTTCGCGGCTGATGCTGCCAAACCGCTGCTCCGTGGCATCGCCCGCCGGTGCATCGAGCGTGCAGCGCGCCCAGATGGGCTGCTGCGGCGTGCTTTTATGCCAGCGACCCCCCAGGCAGGCAAAATAGATTCTCCTGTCGCGGGTCTCAGGCGTCGTGCCGCGGAGAACGTATCGGGTGTATCCGTGGATGGATTCCGTATCGGCGTTGTGGAGCCGCAGGAGGGCCGCGCCGCCGCGTTCGATGTCCTGAGCGAGTTCGAGCGGCAACGGGAATTCCGTCTGCTGGCGATGCAGCATCGCTGCGGCATCGTTGAGCTGCTGATATCCGGCATTCTGTTTCACGGCCTGTTCCCCCCAGCGATTCCCTCCGACCGGCTGCCATGCTGGCGCGGCGCCGGACGACCAATACCATCGTCCTTCGAAGAACGCATAGTATGCGGTGATGCCGTTACGCGTGAGCTTCCATGCGCGCATCCCCTGTTCGCTGTCGGGCACTTCGATGCGCGTCTGTCCGTCGCTGGAAAGCGTCACCTTCACGGCGACGGCGCCCAGTTCGTGCAGTGCGGTGATTCCCGCGGCGTCGAGACCGGTAAAGCGGTTTTCGGGCGGGATGACGCGCTCGGGGTTATTGGCCCCCTCTGTCTGCGTGAACGCGGCTTCGTACCGCTGGCGTTCTGCATTCCAGCGGGGCAGGGGCAATCCTGTGGGCACGTCGGCATCCGCACGGAGAACCTGCTCCCGGATGGTGTAGCCCGTCGCTCCTGGCATCGCATTTCCCATGTCGATGTTCCGGGACTCAAGCACCTGCGCCTGAGCAGATGTGAGGATTCCTCCTTCACCCGCCTGCGTGCAAAGCGCAAGAATCCGGTCGCGGATGGGCGCGGGTGCCGTGGCAATGCGCCGCAGCATCCACGTACGTGTCGCGAGGTCGGGCAGTGACTGGAGCGATTGCACCAGTCCCCTGCGGGAGGCTTCCGGAAGACCCGGAAGAAGACGGAGGAGCGGAAGAGTCTCGCTTTGCAGATCCAGACCCTCCAGCGCTTCAACGATACCCGCCGTGCGGATCCTGCTCAGGTTGGGCTCCTGAGCGGTGATGCCCGCAAGCAGACGCCATCCTGCCTCGGCAGGAGTTCCCCGGACGGACGTGATGATCTGCGCGTAGTTAGTGAAGTGTTCCGTGGACTGGAGGCCTCCTTCCATGGTGATTATTTCTCCCACTCCCTTTTGAAGTGTTGCCTGTGAATTGCGATGACGCGTCAGCTGATCGTTCGTCGATCGGAATTGCAAAGTCAGGCGGTGACGGGCGTAGTGTGCCGCAGCCTGGCGCGACGCTGTCTGGAATTCGTCAAAGTCTTCATTCCCGAAGGTCCAGCGCCAGAAGCCGAGTTCGGGCAGGAACCGCATGACGCTCTGGAGCAGCAGCGCCCGGTCTTCCCATACCGTCCGCACGACATCCTCGGGCCGGTCGGCAATAAGCTGCGGCGGGGCCAACCGGACAATCTCGTGGTACAGAGGATGGAACAGCGATGCTGCAAGAGGGTTTTCCACATCGTTCCACTCTTTCTCCAGTCTCTCGCGCAATTGCTTCGCAATGGCACGGCTTCGCTCATCGCCCCGCTGGATCGCCTGCATGACCGCATCCAGTCCCGAACCCTCCCCTTCCGTGATCTGCTTCAGCAGTGAATCGAGAGTAAGACCGGGGATTTCCGCGCCCAGCTGCAGCGCATTGAATGCCTGCTGCCAGCCGGCACGGTCGATTTGCCCCGCAGCACGGCGCACGTAGTAGTTCCGCATCAGGAGGAACGGCGCGTACGGGCCGCGATCCTGGTGGATGTACACCTCGCGGAGACGCGAGGTGGGAAGAAGCACGAGCAATTCCGGAGGAAGATCGCGCAACAGTTCAATCCAATGACGCGCCTCGGGGTCTTTGAGAGCCTGTTTCACGATGAAGTCGCCGACCATGATAATGCTTCCGGCAACCCATCCGTATCCCGGAACCATGAAGCAGCCCGCCGCGATCACGCCCGCAAGATGCGTTGCCGACCGGGCGACATCGATGCCCACCGCTGATTCCAGCTGGCGCTGCATCTGGCTTCCGTTGATGGTGCACAGCGGCTGGTTGTTGCCTTCTCCGCCCCTGGTTTTGTGCTCGAAAATCACGTCTCCATTCAGTGTTCTCTCCTCAAATTTGGAATTGGCTTGGCCAATATGAAGCGTGGACCGGAGAAGGTTGATGACGTTGTTTGCACGTTCGGCATTTTCGTTGACGTGGGTGATACTTTCGACGAAGAAATATGTTTCGATCGCGACTGCTGCGGGCCCCACAATCCGCTGCATCACAAAATGGAATCCGCGCCCGAACATCTGTCCGGCGCGACGCAGGAAACTGAGCTGTTCCGCGAGACGCCCCGTCTGTCCGAACTGACGAATGAGCGCGGCAGACTCGGCTGCGCGGCCGCTGTCGGAGAAGACGAGAATGATGGAACGCGCGGCGGCTTCATCCAACATGGCGAGTTCTCGAATGGCGCGCGCGCCGTTTTGTACATTCTCCAGTGCTTCCAGGTTTCGGGCGAGTGTCTGAAGCTGTCGGGCATCCTGCAAGCCGCTGATGATATTCCGCAAAGAGGCGGATTCTTCGCACAATGCGAGGATCCGGGAGGCTTGCCCCTGTTCCAGCGCAAGAACCGCCCCGCGGCTCTGCTCGGACAAGGACATAAGTCCGCGCAGTACGCTCGTTTCCCCTTCGGCGAACAGCTGCGCAAGGCGCGTAGCCTGTTGGGGATTCAATCCGGCAGTGATAATGCCTGCGAGACGGATTTCTCCATGGAGAAGGACAAGTGCCTGATCAATCGTGAAAACCTGACGAAGGATGTTAAGCTTGGTCACGTTGCTTCCGGCAAAGTGCGCGCGCAGAAGGGCGAGTGCCTGTGCGTCGGTGAGTGTTGTGAGTCCCAAGGCCCTTGCGCCGGCCTGAATGCGCAGCTGACAGAGCGCGTGCAGTTGTTCAATTTCTGCAGCTGTCAGGGGTGCGCCCCGCAGCAGAAGACCTTCCAAAGCAGCGGGAGCCGTTCCACGCGACAAGACATTGATGTGAGCCTGGGTAAGCGCAAGTTCACCTTCGAACGCCGCCGCAGGATTCGTACGTACCTGATTGAGCAGGGCCTGGAATCCTTGATCATTGCGCAGTGTGCTTACAGAGGCTTCAACTGCCTGCATCCTCAATGTGCGGACTTCGGCACGAAGCTCCTGTATCTGCTTGTTGAGCTTGGCAATCTCCGCGGCATTTTGGACGGGGGCAGCTTCAAGCTGCTGAACGCGCTGAAGTGCCGTTTGCAGCTGTCGCTGCACTTGCGCGGGATCCCTGCCTGACCTCAACCAATCCAATCCATGATGCACCCATCCTGCCCACGGAGCGGCAATGTGACGGAAGTAGCGTGTACTGCGGGCGCTCGGCTGCAGATATTCGCCCCAACGCATCGGATTGAGAATGATGCGAGGGAATCCCATGGTCCACCACCATCCCAACACTCCTACGATGGGCGTCCACAGCCATGGAAGATTTGCGGCCACCTGTCGTTGATTAGACATAAGGGAATTGACCTGAGCCATGACATCGATTTGCGCAATAGTGTTCTGTACCCGGTCCATGAGTTCCATCTGCGACGACTCAAGGTTTTGCAGAATTTTTCTGTACTGCTCGATGATTTCACGATCCGCTTTTGTGCCAGCCGCAAGAGTTTCCGGCGGATGCATGACCATGAGTTTGCGCAGAGCCTGCACATGAGAATGGACGGTCTTTGCCTGAGCTTCGATTTCCTTGCGCGCGGATTCCACTCGCTTGCGGGATTCCTGGAAACTTTTACGCAATTTTTGCACCTGCTCGCGGAATGCGCTGAATTCGCTCATTTGCTTTAGGACATCGTCCCCAAATCCAATATTCCAGGCCTCCTGCCCCACAAGCTCCGGGAGACGGCCGAGCAACGTTGTCCATTGATTGGGAAGCTGCGCGCCCATCAGAAATCTCTCCATGGCCTTATCCATTGGCTCAAGCAAAGCATCCAGGTATTCCATCGCATCCTCCATCATCGTGATGGTCTGCAAGCGAGGGGCGAAGTCCGACACGATCATGAACATGTACTGTTCCAGTGCATGCGAAGTGACATTGAATTCATCCGTATGCAGAGCCTGTTGAATGGGCGGCGGGAGCGGACGCACCCAATATCGCTCCTGAATATCCGGCGGGAGCGGCGTGAGCGGCTGATTCCCCTGCGGCTGGATATAGGGGCCAAATTGGCCACGGCCTGCCAAAAGAGATTGGTACGTCGCATGGTGGGCCATTGTGCCCTGCCCGTATGAGGACCAGGCCTGCAGGTTAAGCTGTGCTGTTTGAAGAGCCACAAGAACGTTAGCCACGGCCTGAGGCTGACGTCCTCCATCAGTATTCTGCGGAAATTGCTGCTCCGTAAGATGCCTGCCGTGGGCCGTCAGCATGTTTGCGTACATGGCATGCGGCAAGCGCACCTGCAGACGACGATCCGGACCCACGGGGTTTTGCACCCCAAAAAGTCCCTGGAATTGCTCTCCCATGCGCTTCACCATCCCGGGGTCATATGCCTGGTAATCCACGGAAGCATTCACGCCCGAACGGATGGCCCGGGAGAATTCGCCGTGGCATTCCTCAAGCGCGTCCACCGATGAGTTGGCATTCAGGCGCAGTGTGCGAAGCAGGATCCACTGCGGAGCTCCGGCTCGCGGCGGGGTAATGGTCTGATGCAGGCATTCCGGCAGATTTTTTTGATACGCCTCGAGTGCCTGTTGTTTCACTTTTGTAAGCTCCTGAGCGGAAAGCTTCTGAGCAGCCTCCCCTGTGGGGACTGCCGGAATATTTCCGTTCGGGAACCTCCGCCGTGCATAGTTATTGATGAAATCGGCGACATTGCCGTCTTCAATAACGGTACGAGTGACGACATCTCTCTCCGGCAGCGCCTTTCTATCGCTCTCAATGGCTTTCCGGAGATCTTCGGCTTCCTTGCGCAGATCTTCCGAGCCGGTCCGGGCCTGGGTCCGGAATTGCGTGTACTGATCGATGTTCTTTTGAATGTCCTGACCTCTCTTGCCCTTACGATCCGTCTCATTCAATTTTTTCAGCTGCTCCTCTTGTCCCTTGAGGTATTTGTCATATTCCTGAATCAATTGATCGAGTAATTTTGCGCGCTGCTCATTGGCTTCGAGATTCCGTGTCGCAAAAACAAGCTGGTACGTCCGCGTGGCCATGCTTCCGTTTTCCAAAAGTGACGTGAGAATTTCCTGTGCCTGCTTTTCCATTGCAGAATCACGGGCGTTCGCAGGAAGGGTAGCCGCATGCAGCCGGACATATTCGGCATAATCCTCGATGCGGACCAGGAAATCATCGATCATTCCCGATTCCATTTGTGACAACAGCCGTCTCTGGTTCAGATCGACAAGAATCTGATACTCCCGCGACCGGAGCGTCTCCACTGCCGGAAGGTTGCCACGAAGGCGGGATGCATCCGGAGAAAGCTGGTGAAACAATTCCATCTCGATGGTGAGGTGCAGCGCCGGGCCATTCTCCGTGCCCATTTTTTGCATCATTTCCTCGGCTCTCTTCTTTTTTTGCTCCACAGAGGAATCTCCTTCGATTCCGCCCTCCCAAGCCAGGCCACCTGCCTGCCAAAGCTGCTGCAGCAGCTGACGGAGCTCTCGCTGCTTCTGCCGGTTTTGCTGCTCTGTGCCGCCAAATCTCATCGCTGTAATTTCCCAATCCTGCAGGGACAAGAGATCGTGCGCAGTGGTCAAAGGCACCTCCGCGCCGTTTCGGGTGACTCTTAATGCGCCTTCGTTGGCCTTCCGGAAAGCCTCCAGGTTTTTTTCAGCCAGTTCCCGCGACTTACGAAGGACTTCCGGCGCCCTCCAAAAATGCCACCGGGGGTTGTGAAACTGCGTGCGCCCCCGATTGATTCGCAAGGTTCGCCGCACCGTCTCCACGTTTTTGCGGAGCGATTCGGCAATTTCATGATTGCTTTCAACGATGTTTTTGGGGACATTGATTTCCGGCATGGCAGTTGTGTGTGTATGTATGTGTCTGACTTTCTAAACGACTACCTCCGAATGGGAACTCCGAGAACCCCACCGCCGGGAGGAGGCGGAGGAGGGGGTGGCGGCGGAGGCATTTCCCCCGCGGGGGGCGGTGTTCCCGAAGAGGAATTGGATTGATTCGACTGCAGCCACTTTTGCAAAGATTCAAAGCTGAAACCACCAAAATAGGGATCGATTTCCTCAGTAGAGCCTGCGGGGCCCTGAGGCACATTGCCGCCAGAAGTATTCGTCAATCCAGGTGCGGCAGGGCGCGCAAGTGTTGGAGTGGCGCGATTACCAACTTCCTGAGTTTCTCGCTCATACCTGCCTGCAAATTCATGCGCCCGGCTGGAAATTTCGCTCAAGTATTTGTAGAGGAAAAACCCTCCGACAGCGAGTACGGCCGTCAGTACCACGGGGTGGGTCAAAACTTTTTTGGCGACATTCCATGTGCCCGAGACGACATTCTTCGTGCCGCTCCAGACCTTGGAAAAGAACCCTTCTTCTTTCACTTCTTCCGCGAAATTGTATTTGGCCTTGAGCATTTCATCCACGCTATCGAGTTGCTGCTCGAGCGCGCTCACTGCGGATTGTGCATCCGGAAATTTGCTGAGCAATTCTGCATCTCCCTTTATTTTATTCAGCAGCTTCGTCTTGAAGTCCTGAGTTTGAATATCCGACTTCAGTTTCTCCATGGAAAATGTTCCGCCGGCATCTTCACTGACGACTTCCATGGCTTTGCCAAGAAGACGGACTTCGGGCGTTTCGGACTGTGTGGCTCTATTTTCCATGAGAAATTAGGAAACAGATTTAAAGGAATTGTGAAATGAGTGCCGTATACCCGAAATAAGTGCAACTCCGTCAATATCCTGATCGGTCTTGGCTTCGGTAAGCAATGTGGAAACAATGAATCCCATTCCCACAGGACCCAGTGCGAAGAACAACTCGATCAAATCGTCCTCTGAACTTTTAAGCAGATCGACGGACTGGATGAGCTGCATGAGCTTCTCGATACTTGACGCTTTTTGTGCCGCATTCTGAAATTTGCGAAGTTCCGGGCTGGTCAGCTTCATGAAGGTCAGCCGAAGCATCCGCTTTTTTTCCGTGTCCTTATACTTCCCCTTCTCGTCCTTCACCTCCCACCCCTCCCGAAGATCCTCGGGGAGTTTGGCGAAGAGTTTCTTTTCGTCGGCCGTGAGGTAGAGCGGATGTGACATGGATTTCTTGGGCATAAATATGTGGAGAGTGTAGCGAGAGATAAAGTGCCACAAAATCAAAATATTATAGCCGAAAAGGCGTTTTTGAACAATTGGAAGCGTCCGGGACTGTGTCAGAACACATGTCGCACGATTCGCCCTTGCGCAAGCCAACCTTCGTACGGCGTCCACCCGCATTTGCTATGCAGCTCCGCCCCCCGGATCGTCCATTCCGCCGTGGGATCGACCAGAACCAGATCTGCGGGCGCGCCTTCCGCGATCCCCTGCTTCCCGAGATTGAAGATGCGGTTGGGGTTGTCGAAACACAGACGATGGATAGTTAAAAATGAAAAATGAAAAGTGAAAAGTTGTTGTACTAATTTTTCACTTTTCATTTTTAACTTTTCACTCCCCGGAGGATGAGGCCAGCTTCCACCCGCAACAGTGAGCAGCAGCGGCACCATCGTCTCCACTCCCGGCACTCCACTGGGCGCATCGAGAGGATTGTCTGCGTTCTTTTCCTGGAGCGTGTGCGGCGCGTGATCCGTCGATATGCAATCGACCGTGCCGTCCGCGATCCCCGCCCACAATGCCTCCTGATGATCGCGCGTGCGCAACGGCGGATTCATTTTCGCAAGCGTGCCGAGCATCGCGTAGTCATCGACCGTGAGGAGCAGATGATGCGGCGCAACCTCACACGTCACGGGGATGTCGGCTTTTTTCGCCGCGCGAACCAAGTCGATCCCCTGCTTCGTGGAGAGATGCGCGACGTGGAGATGCGTCCCGTGTTTTTTCGCCATCCCAATGGCAAATTCGATGGATTTGGCTTCAGATTCAGCAGGACGCCGCTTCGAATGAGCCGAAACGTCACTTTCCATTTTCCCTGCCCGTCCGGCAGGCGGGCACTTTTCACTTTCCACTCGGTTCAGCTCCGGGTCTTCGCAGTGGCAGACGACCGTGATGCCAAGTTCGGCGCAGAGCCTGAAGGCGTCATCGATGACGTCCGCGCCCGCCTTCTGGTTTCCCGTCGAATGATCCAGGTACAGCTTGAGTCCGCAGCACCGTGCCCGGAGCCGCCGCAGTTCTTCCGATGATGACGTCCACAGTTCGCGCAGGGTGACGATGTGTGCGGGCTCCGTCGCGCCAAAAAAGAACCTCGCGTCAATTTTTAACTTTTCATTTTTCACTTTTAACTCTGTCGCTCGCCGAACCTTGTCCGCCAACGCCGCCACCGTCACGACCGGAGGAACCGTGTTCGGCATCTCGCAGACCGTCGTGACTCCTCCCGCCAGCGCCGCCGCCGCACCGGTCGCGAGCGTCTCCTTGTGCTCGAGGCCCGGCTCGCGGAAGTGCACGTGGCAGTCAATAAATCCGGGAAAAAGCAGGAGCCCCGTCGCATCAATGATTTCCATAGAATCATCTGTTGTGAGTTGTTTGTTGTGAGTTGTGAGTTTCACGATGACGCCATTTTCAATAAGAACATCTGCCTTCCGTTCTCCTTCTGCAGAGATGATCGTGCCGTTTTTGATGAGGACGCTCGTCATGGGAAGAAGAGAAGATGAAGGGCGCTGATGAGCACAATAGTAAGCAGAATCCGTTCGAAGAGAAGCGGATGTACGTACTTGAGGACGCGCTTGCCGATCGCCACGCCCAGGAGCACCGCGGGGATCGCCGCCGCAAACAGGATGCCCGCTTCCGGCGTCCACGTGAACTGCGTGGCATACGCGGACGACTTGCCGACGTTCATGACGAAGGCGATCACGGACGACGTGCCCACGAACTGCTCCTTCGTCAGGCCGAAGGAGAGGAGCGCGGAACTCCGCAGGAGCGCGCCGTTGCCGACCATGCCGCCCACGAGGCCGTTCACCGCCCCGAGAACAAGAAGAGTCGGCTTGCCGGGCGTCGTGCGCAGGCGGCGCGGCAGCAGGTCGGCGGCGCAGAACACGATGCTCATGACGGCGAGGGCGATCTCGACGGCGCGTTCGGGCACGATGAAGAGCAGGAATCCTCCGATAAAGCTCAGTGGCAAGCCAAGAACCAGGTACCAGCGGATGATGTCCCAGCGGGCGAACCGCCAGAAGTGGAGGATCTTCGCGGCCTGGATCACGAAGCCCAGCAGCGAGACGAGAATGACGCTGGTCCGGACGTCGGAGAAGAGCGCGGTGACGAGCGTGAGGGGAATCCCCAGTCCTCCGCCGGCGATCGTCGAAACAATACTCCCGAGGAACAGAATCGGGAGCAGGAGGATCAGCGGAGGAATCATGCAGACAGGAGAAGGTCGAGGAGGGCCATGCGCACAGGGACGCCGTTGCGGGCCTGGCGGAAGTACGCGGCATTCGGGAGCGCGTCGACGCCGGTTTCGATCTCCCCGACGCGGGGGAGCGGATGCATCGCGATTGTTTTCTTCCCGCGGATCATGTCGGCCGTGAGGACGTACTTGAGCTTGAGGCGGTCATACTCCGAAAGATCCGTGAAGCGCTCCTGCTGAACCCGGGTCATGTACAGGACGTCGCAGTCGAGGCCGGCGGTGATATCGTCATGCTCCGTGAAGGCAAGGCCCTTCTCCCTGTAAAAATCCGTGACCTTTGCGGGCATCGTGAGTTCTTTTGGCGCAATAAGGACGAACTCGACATTCTTGTAGAGGCCGAGCAGATAGCTGAGGGAATGCACCGTGCGGCCGTACCGCAGGTCGCCGACCATGGCGATGCGGATGCCGTCGAGCTTTCCGCATTCCTTTTTGATCGTGTAGAGATCGAGCAGCGCCTGCGTGGGATGCTGGCCTGGACCGTCGCCCGCGTTGATGAACGGCACGGGGCTCACGGCCGCCGCGCGGTCGGCGCTGCCGGCTTCGGGATGGCGCATGGCGATGATGTCCGAATACCCCGAGACCATCCGGATGGTGTCTTCGATGGTCTCCCCTTTATACATCGAACTGAACTGGATCCCTTCCGCCGAGATCACCGATCCGCCGAGCCGCGACATCGCGCTCTCAAAGCTCAGACGCGTGCGGGTGGAGGGTTCGTAAAAAAGCGCGGCGAGAATTTTGCCCTTGAGCCGGTCGTCCCCTCCGCGGGCGATCACCTCCTCCATCTCCGCCGCCTTCATCAAAATGGCGTCCGCCGTGCTCCGGTCGAGCTGTCGGGTAGACGTCAGGTGTTTGAGGCGAAGCGGCATTCCGTAAGGCGGAGCCTACGGCATGGGGAAGGCCTTGTCGAGGCATTTGCCCAAAATGTGTTTTAATGGTACAATATATTCAACATACACCCAACATTATGCGTCGTTCCACCCTGCTCTCCCTCGCGTTTGTTGCCGTTGCGGCGCTCCCCGCCACGGTCTTTGCCGCGACTCCCCCCAATGTCACCGGCCTCTCCGCGCGCTTCAGCAGCGGACAGGTTTCGATGCGCTGGGACGCGACCGGCGACGCGGGCGTCACCCAATACCGCATCTACTACGGACAGCGCTCCATCCTGGAAAACGGCGGCGTGTACGACGACTTCGTGACGACCGTCGGCGCCGAAACCGAGTTCATCCTGCCGCAGGTTCCCCCGTATCCGCAGCTGTACCTCTCCGTACTTGCGGTCAATGACGCCGGCGAGGAGAGTCCGTCCTTCGTGGAGGAAATCCGGCTGGACCTGACGGCGATCGACGCCGAAGGGCAGAAGTCGCAGTCCTCGGACAACGGCCTCGGTTCGCCGTCGCCGTCGCGCCGCACGCGCGAGTCGTCGACTCTCGGCATCCTGAACGCGCAGGCGCTCTCGCCCACCAGCGTGCAGCTCGCCTTCAACCTCCCCGTGTTTATTCCGCAGGAGCAGGCCATAAACGCATTCACCGTCGTCGACGGCGCGGGCAAGCCGCTGGGGCTCAGCCGCATCGTCATCGAAGGAAGCACGGTGACGCTGACCACGGAGCCGCAGCTCCTGGGCATGGAGTACGGGCTTCGGGTCAACGAGGTGGTTCAGGCAGAACCGATCCCCGGCATCCATCTCCCGCTGGACCAGAACAGGAATCTCATTTCGTTCGCGGGCTTCAGCGGCGCGGGCGCCGTTCCGCCCCCGGCTGCGGTCCTGCCGGTGCCTGCCAAGCCCGCTCCGGCCCCGGCTCCCGTTCCCGCCGCGCCCGCTGAGCCGTTCCTTCCCGCTGTTCCCGTATCCGATGCCGTCGCCTCGAACGGCGGCACGCTGACGGGCTCCGCTGTCACCTCCACGAAGCCGGAAGGCCCCCTGACGGATTCCGGTCCCGGCGTTGTGCTGGCGGTGATCGCCGGCGGCGCAGTCGCCGGATGGAAGAAGGCGCGGAGGACGGCGAAGAACTAATGGAATGACCATCACAAAAGGGATGTTCCACGCCTCCGTGGAACATCCCTTTTTCTTTTGCAGAAGCCCTCCCTCCCCCCTGCAGGGGGGAGGGCCGGGGAGAGGGGTCTCGTGAATGGGCCAAGAACGACTACGCTTCGCTCATGAAGCGAAACTCTCTTCTTCTGGCCCGCGCAAAAACCATGCGGAGTGCCATGACTCGCGCTGAGCGGATCATGTGGCGGCAACTGCGTGCCAAGCGGTTCTACGTCTGGAAATTTTATCGACAGCTGCCCATTGATCATTTCATCGTCGATTTTTGCTGTCCGGAACGGAAATTGATCATTGAAATCGACGGAGACATTCACTGGGAGGATGGACGGCAATTTCTGGACGAATGGCGAACGTCCCGACTCCGACAATGCGGATACCGGGTTATACGCTTCGGCAATTATCGCGTGATGACAAATACTGATGGAGTCCTTGAGGAGCTGGAGGAAGCTCTTCGATACCCTCTCCCCCTTCCCCCTCTCCCTGCCCTCTCCCCCGAGCGCGGGGGAGAGGGATCTGCCTAGCTTTCCCCCGCTCATTCATGTCACCACGTGTACGAACCTCTTTGTGGATCTTCTGCTCAGGGTTACTCGTTGCCTCCATTCTCGGCATTCACGAATACCGCCTGGGACCCGACGGGCATCTGCACGTGTATTTTCTGGATGTGGGACAGGGCGACAGCGCGCTGATCGTCACGCCGTCGGGGCGGCAGATCATCATCGACGGCGGACGGGACGATTCGACGCTGGAGCATCTGGGAAAGCTGATGCCGCTCTCCGACCGCTCCATTGATCTCCTGATTCTCACGCATCCGCAGCTGGATCACATTTTCGCATTTCCGAGCATCCTGCGCCGGTACTCCGTGGAGCGCGTGCTGATGACGGGTGTGGATTACAAGCTGGGACGATACCGCGAGATGCTGGAACTGCTGCGGAAAAAGAACATCCCTGTCACGATCTCCGACCCGGCGAAAGACATCGATTTCGGCGACGGCGTGACGCTCGATATCGTCTGGCCCCCTGCCGGTCTCTTCGGCACGTCGCCGAAACAGGTGAACGACACGTCGATTGTCGCGCGGCTCGTGTACGGCACGGGTTCGGTCCTCTTCACCGGCGATATGGAGGAGAAAGCGGAGAAGGAACTCCTGGCCACCGGAACGGCGCTCCGTTCCACGGTCCTCAAGGTCGGCCATCACGGCAGCAAGACGTCGTCGGGAACCGGCTTTCTGCTGGCGGTGGCTCCGCGGCTCGCGGTGATCTCGTGTTCCAAGGACAACACGTACGGCCATCCGAATCCCGGAATCCTCCAGCGATTCAAAAGCCTCGGTATTCCCGTGCGCGTGACAGCGTGGGAGGGAACCGTGGAGGTCACGTTCTAAGGCACCGACGGCACCGAGGCCACCGAGGGAACCAAGGTACGTCAGCCCCTTTGGCCCCATCGGCCCCTTCGGTGCCCTACCCCGCGTCACGGGACAGTCGTAGACTACGTGCGTGAAAGTCCTCCTGCTCCTCGCCGGCCGTTCGCGCCGCTTTTGGCCGCTTGCCGAAAAGTCGTTGTTCCCGATCTGCGGAAAAACCCTCGCGGAGCATCAGGTGGAGGCGCTGCGGAAAGGCGGATGCACCGACATCCTCCTGGTGGTGGGCGCGCACAATAAGAAAGAGGTGAAGAAGCTCTTTCCCGATCTGCCGATCGTGGAGCAGAAAGATCTGGATCTGGGCATGCAGGGCGCCTGCCTGTCGGGCCTACCGAAGGTGAAGACGGAGCCCGTGATGGTGGTATCGGGAAACGATGTGATTGATCCCTCCGCATTCGCGATGCTCAAAAAGGAGGCGGCCAAGCCCGGCGTGGGCGGCGCGATCCTCGCGCGGAAGGTGAAGACGTACTTTCCCGGCGGATATCTGACGGTGAAGGCGGGCCGCGTGACGGGGATCGTCGAAAAACCCGGCGCGGGAAAGGAACCGAGCAGGCTCGTGAACATCGTCGCGCACGTGCACAACGATCCCGGTGCGTTGCTCGCCGCTCTCAAGGCCGTGAAGAATCACCGTGATGACGGCTACGAACTCGCCCTGCAGTCGCTCTTCGGAACCCGGAATTACCGCGCCGTTCCGTACGAGGGCTTCTGGCAGCCGGTGAAGTTTCCATGGCACCTTTTGCCGCTTTTGGAGCATTTCCTGGGAGAGACGACCAAGCCGCTCATCCACAAAACGGCGAAGATCCACCCCACAGCGGTGGTCGAAGGGAACGTGGTCATCGGCGAGGGATCGAAGGTCTTCGCGCATGCGAGCGTCATCGGCCCGTGCGTGATCGGCAAGAACTGCATCGTGGGCAACAACGCGCTCGTCCGCGGCTCGAGCGTCGGCGACGATTGCGTCGTCGGCTACAACACCGAAGTGAAGGGCTCGATTCTCGCCGGCCCGGTCTGGACGCACATGACGTATCTGGGCGACTCGGTCATCGGACGGAATGTCTCCTTCGGCGGGGGCTGCACCACGGGCAACCTGCGGCTGGACGAGGGGGAGATCCTTTCATGCCCTCTCCCTCCGACGGGGGCTTTGCATGCAAAGCCCCTGCAGCAGATTCCCACGGGGCTTACCAAGCTGGGGTTGATTGCTGGCGATGATTGCCGTTTCGGCATCCAGGTGGGAACCAATCCTGGATTGAAGGTGGGACCGGGGACATTCGTCGTGGGAGGATTCCTGCTGATGAACGACGTTCCCGACAGGAGTTTCGTCATGGAAAAGAACGGCGTGGTCCAGGTTCGCCCCAATAAAACGGCGGTACCGGACATGGATGCGCGGAAGAAGTACAGGACGGGGCTGTGAGCTGCGTGTGGGCTTGTCCACACCCCTGTGGATAAGCACAGGGAATGCCTTTCCCCATTGGGCCGGGGGTTTTCCACGGGGTTTCTGGGTTTTTGGCTTTGATATGCCAAACAGGCATATTTTGGGGTATGAATGTCCAGGGGTCGGGTTATCCACGGGTTATCCACACCCGTCACACACAATACTTGTGATCGAAGTCTCCTTCGTCGCGGTTTACGGGGATGTATGGAAAGTTGCGGCACGGTTTTCCACCGCAGTCACTGAAAAATGTGGAGAGAGGAAAAGAGTCTTTTATGATGATGAATTTAGAATACAATTCTATCCTTTACTTTATAGACGCATGAAATTCTCCTGTTCCACCTCCGATCTCCTCCAGTCGCTCCAACTTGTCAGTAGGGCGATCGGGTCCCAGCAGGCGCTGCCGATTCTGGGGAACATTCTGATTGAGACGCAGGGGAGAAGGTGCACCGTGAGCGCGACGGATCTGGAGTTGAGTATCATCACGAGTTTTGAGGCGAAAATCGAGAATGAGGGATCCGTGACGGTTCCCGCGAAAGCGATCTTGAACTTCGCGCAATACAACAATGATGCCGAGGTGTTGCTGGAGACGACGGAAGGAACGATTTTGAAATGCTCTTCGCAACACGCAAAAGTATCGATCGCCGGGGAGGCCGCGAGTGAATATCCCACCATCGCTCCGGTGGAAAAGCAGACGTCGTTCGCGCTGCCGCTCCATCCCCTTCTCCATGCGCTGCATCTCGTCACCTTCGCGTCGACCAGGACGAGCCTTCGTCCCGTGCTTTCCGGCGTGTATCTGCGCAGCGATAAAAACACCGTCATTCTGGTCGCCACTGACAGCTATCGTCTCTCGGAATACAGGATTCCCGCCGCAACGGGGGGCGCGGACGTGTCGTGCATCATTCCCGCGAAGATTCTCGAGGAACTGAAGGTGATGCTCAGCGGCAAGAAGACCGATAAGAGGGAGAAAGAGGATGGCGAGGCTGCCGGCACCGAAAAGGGCCCCTCCGGGAAGGTGCAGGAGGTGCAGGTGATCCTCAGCAAGCAGCAGATTGAGCTGCAGTACAACAACACCCGTCTGCTCTCCCGGCTCATCGACGGCAAGTTCCCCAACTACGAGCAGATCCTGCCCAAGGAGACCGCCACCACCGTTCTCTTCTCCGTGCAGGAGCTGACGACCGCCGTAAAGCGCATGCATTACTTCGCGAAGGAGATGAATAACAACCTCACGTTCCATTGCAGCAAGGAGCAGACGCGCGTCGCCACGCCCCAGACGCCCATCGGCAAGGATGAGGCGTTCCTGACGGCCGAGATCACGGGCGCCGAGAACAAGATCGCGCTCAGCAGCAGCTACCTGCTCGACTTCCTGGGGCACTTGGGCACCGACTCGATCCTCATGCAGATGACCGACAGCACCCATCCCGCCCTCTTCACGATCCCCGACGAGCAAAACTACCTGCATTTGATCATGCCGCTGCGGATGCAGGAAGAATAATGGCTCGCGGAGTTCGCTCCGGGCAGCACGAGGGCTCACCACGACACAGGAAAGGACGTCATCCTGAGTGGAGCCCTGCCGGCAGGCAGGGCAGGAGGCAGATTGGCGTAAAAAGCTCTGTACACAGCCGATTTCCGGGGGTACGCTGTCCGCAGACCAACGACAAGGATTTTCCTCGGGCGCAAGCGGCGCCGGGGCTTTCGTCGGCATGGCTGCCGCGACGGCAACAACAGCATTCCAGAATTCATGCACCCCTCACTCCTTCTCGGGAAGGATACTCATCGGGATCTCGCGACCCTCCTCAAAAAAGAGGGTGATTTGACGATATCCGGAACGTCCAACGAGACGGCCAAGGCGCTCCTCACGAGCCATCTTCTCTTCTTTCATCCCCAGGAGAGTTTTCTCGTGACCCGTGACGAGGAAGCGGCGGAGTCACTCCGCCACTGGATGCGGTTTTTCGACCGCGATGCGCATATCCTGCATCCCGTCGAGGACGCGGAGGGCATGATTGAGCCGGAGCATCTGCAGCAGTTCATCCTCGCAATGCGTCCGGCCTCAAAGGAGGCGGCGCGCCGGACATTCATCCTGTCCCGGGCGACGTGGGACACGGAATTCCCGTCGATGAAGGAGATGGAGCAGGCGAAAGTGGAGCTGCGCGTGGGCGGGACCATCAACTTCACGACGTTCTTCGAGGAACTGATCGAGCGCGGGTACAGCCATGGCGATGATCTCTACCTGCATCCCGGCGAATACCGCCGGATCGGCGACACGCTCGATATTTTCCCCATCCAGTCGCCGCATCCGTACCGGGTGCAGTTCGACTTCGAGAAGGTGGAGAAAATCCTCGCCGTCGATGCCGACGATCTGTCCAAGACGACCGATGCAGGGAAGTCTCTCTCCGTCTATCCCGCCACGTACACGCGCCGCGAGACGCTCCGCGGACAATTCCCGGCCGATACCCTCCTGATCCTCGACGATCAGGATGACATCGAGATCCCCGGTCTGATCCCCACCCTCGCATTCACGGCGTTCCCGGAGCATGCCGCCCACCACGCCCATCTGCGGTACCTGTCCGTGCTCAAGTTCTACACACTCACGGACTTTTTGAACGATGTCCGCGACAAGCTGACCCAGAACTGGACGCTCCTCGTGGTGACCAAGCGCATGGACGAGCTCGAGCAGATCCTGCAGGAGGAGCGCGTCCCCCACTCCGATGCCTCCTCGAGCCGGGAGGGCGCCGTGACGCTGATTCCCGCCGACCAGCATGACCTTCTCCCGCATTCCATCCAGAACCCCGACCTGCAGTGCGCGCTCCTCACGGACCGTGAGATCTTCTCGCTGCGCAAGGCGGGCAAGCAGCGCAGCGTGGCCAAGCTGGCGCTCGACTTCATCACCTCCCTCCAGGCGGGCGATTACGTGGTGCACATGGAGCACGGCATCGGGCACTTCGAGGGCATGACCCAGAAGGAAATCGACAATGTTCCGCGGGAGTATCTCGAATTGACATACGCGGAGGGCGACAAGCTCTTCGTTCCCGTCGACCAGGCCGACAAGCTGAGCAAGTTCGTCCACGAAGAAGGCGAGGAGCCGGTGCTGACGCGCCTGGGGACGGTCGAATGGAAGCGCATGAACGAGAAGCTGCGCGCGGAAACCCGCGAGATCGCCAAGGAACTCCTGGATCTGTACGCCAAGCGCGCCAAATCCCGAGGGCATGCCTTCGGCGACGATTCGCAGCGCCAGCGGAAGTTCGAGGAGGCGTTCCCGTACACCGAGACCCCCGGCCAGCTGAAGGCCATCGAGGACATCAAGAAGGACATGGAGTCGCCGCACCCCATGGACCGCCTCGTCTGCGGAGACGTGGGCTTCGGCAAGACCGAAGTCGCCATGCGCGCCGCGTTCAAGGCCGCCGAAGCGGGCAAGCAGGTGGCCGTCATCGCGCCCATCACGATTCTTGCCGACCAGCACTACCGCAACTTCCAGGAGCGCATGGCGCCGTTCGGCATCCGCATCGAGATGATGAGCCGGTTCCGCAGCGCGGCGGAGCAGCGCCGGACGATCGAGCGGCTGCGCAAAGGCGACGTCCAGATCGTCATCGGCACGCACCGGCTGCTGCAGGACGACGTGCAGTTTTTGAATCTGGGGCTCGTGATCATCGACGAAGAGCAGCGCTTCGGCGTGAAGCAGAAGGAGAAGTTCAAGCAGATGCGCGCCTCGGTCGACATCCTCACGCTCACCGCGACGCCCATCCCGCGCACGCTGAACCTCGGTCTCCACAAGCTGCGCGATATCACCACCATCACCACTCCCCCGCCGGGCCGCCTCCCCATCATCACCGAGGTCCGCAAGTACTCCGACGAGCTCACCCGGCAGGCGATCCTCACCGAGATCAAGCGCGGCGGCCAGTGCTTCGTGCTGCATAACCGCGTGGAGACCATCGACGCGTTCGCCCAGAAGCTGCAGGCGCTGGTTCCCGAGGCGTCGTTCGTCGTGGGCCATGGCCAGCTGAAGCCCGAAGTGCTGGAGGAGCGCATCGTCGCGTTCAAGGACGGGAAGTCCCAGGTGCTCGTCAGCTCCACCATCATCGAGAACGGCATCGACCTTCCCAACGCGAACACCCTCATCGTGAACGAAGCCGAGCGGTTCGGGCTTTCGCAGCTCTACCAGCTGCGCGGGCGGGTGGGCCGCAGCAAGCGCCAGGCATACGCGTACTTCCTGTACCACAGCCAGAAGCTCAAGGATGACGCCAAAAAGCGCCTGCGCGCCATCGTGGAGGCCTGCGAACTGGGCTCCGGCTTCCAGGTGGCCATGCGCGACCTGGAAATCCGCGGCGCGGGCGAAATACTCGGCGCCAGCCAGTCGGGAACCATGCAGACCGTCGGCGTGAGCCACTATCTGCGGCTGCTCAAGAACGCCGTCGAGGAGCTGCGCAGCGGCGGAGGCGAAGTGGAAGAAGAGGAGACGACCGTCGAGATCCAGCTGCCCGTGGAAGCCTTCATCCCCTCCTTCTACATCACGGAGAACGAAGAGAAGATCTCGGTGTACCAGAAGCTCGCCGGCAGCGAGGACGAATCGATCCTCAGGGAATTCGCCGCAGACCTCCGCGAGGAATACGGCGAGCTGCCGTCACAGGTGGTCTCGCTCTTCAAAATCCTCAGGCTCCGCATGGCATGCCGACGCTCCGGCGTCCATCGCGTGAAATCGGAGGAAGAGGGCAGGCAGCGCGTGGTCGTGCTGAACCTGAGCCCCCGCGTGACGGCGAAGGAAATCATGCAGCTGCTGCATCACAACTCGCAGTGGAAGATCAGCGGATCGACGCTCCGGATTCCCGAGTCAGTGCTTGAAAAGAAGGCAGATGGTGGCGATTGGCTGCAGGAATTGACCGAGGAAGTGGCGCTGCTGCAGAAGAAGAAGGAGGCGAAAAAGAAGGAGGACAAGGAACACAAAGAACACGAGGAACACGAGGAGGAGGACAAGGAAAAAGAGTGATGAATGTGTCGACATCGTTCGTTGGCGCCTGTTTCTTGCAATGGAAGATATTCATTGTTTACCTGTAGGCATGACTCGATTCAACACGCGCGCAGGCAATCGTTCCAGTGACGTGATCCAGGCCGATATTTCCGCCCTCGCCAGGGATCTGGAGGAGTGCACAGGCCGGAAGCCCAACGTGGCAGTAATTATACTGAGAGTTCATAGCCATGTTTGTGAGCTTCTCCAGGAGAGCGGCAATGCGATACAGGTGAATAGTGAACCGCTGATTGCGGCGATTTTCCCGGAGCTCATTCGTCTCGCTGCGGATGCACTCGAGCCATCCCTTCTGGAAGAAGTACGATCGTTCATCGCTGATTTACGAGCCGCGGCGTTTGGGGCCATAGGATCCGTAGGATTGCAGCGCCCTATTCCGCTGCGCGGCGACCTCGAATTCCGGGGTCAAATGCGTCCCAGGCATATTTCTCAAGAAGAGATCGCTGAATGGGAAGCGGAGGACTGATAATTGGCATTCATACGATCATCTGTTCGCCGATTTCTCCCCGTACGAGGCTCGCCATCCGGGCCGTGGCGTTCTTATTTGGCGTGATGACCGCATGGAGCTTTCCGCCGACGTAGTGCGCCGCAGCTTCGTCATCAATGGCGATACCCGGCAGGATCTCCTTTGCATTCAGCATCCGGTGATACGACGGGCGCCGGTCCTTTTCGCCCGAATAATGCGGGCAGCAGCTGCCTTTGAGGAATCCCATGCAGGGCAGCGTCTTGAGGACTTTTTCCCACGAATCCGTCACGCCCTCCTCGAACCAGCAGATGGCGCCGGCACTGACGCCGCTCATCACGATCCCCTTCTTCCAGGCTTTGCGCAGAATCTGGTCGAGTCCCCACTCGCGCCAGACGGCGAGCATGCTCTTGGTATTGCCGCCGCCGACGAAGATCGCATCCTGCGTCATGATCGTCTTCTCCAGATCGGGCGTGCGCTCGAAGAAGGGCAGATGCGACGGACGGCACTCAAGACGGGAGAAGGATTCGTAGAACATCGCGATGTAGCGGGGCGTATCGCCGGTGGCCGTGCCGATAAAGAGGATTTTCGGCCTTTTCTTCCCCGTCTGCCTGAGGATGTATTCCTCAAAAAACGGCTTCGCGCCGCGCCGGGCGAATGCCGCGCCGCCGATGGCGATGATCTGGGGCTTCCGCATGCACGAAGTATAGCAATGCGACGGCGTGTCATCCTGAGCCCGTCGAAGGAGACACGCCGATGTGTAGTTCGACCCTTCGGCACGCTAAATGTACGTTCCGACGGATGCCGAGGCTTTGCTCATGCCATGGTTCGACGAGCTCACCATGACATTACAACTTCAAATCCGCCTTCGTGATCGTGACCGTATCCCCGCGTTTCACGTCTTTTTCGAGGATGTAATCCGCCAGATAGGTCTCGACGGTGTCGGTGAGCACGCGGCGCATTTCGCGGGCGCCGAACTCGATGCTGTACCCCTTCTTCGCGAGGGCCATCACGGCCGCCTGATCCACGGTCACGGCAATGCCGCGCTTCGCCTCGAAGTCTTTGATGAAGCTGTCGAGCATCAGGATGGCCAGCCGCAGCGCCTGGGGCTCCGTGAGCGGCATGTACAGCGCGACGTCGTCGAAGCGGTTGAGGAATTCCGGCGAGAAGAGCTTCTGGGCCAGAATCGCGTCGAACAGCTGGCGCTTGAAGTCGTCCTGCGATTGCTCCGCGTTCGGGTGCGCTTTGAAGAAATCGCGGATGAAGAGCGCTCCGGCGTTGGAGGTCGCGATGATGATGGTGTTGCGGAAGTCCGTCTTCGCGCCGCGGCCGTCGGTCAGCCGGCCTTCGTCGAGGATCTGCAGGAAGAGATTGAGCACGTGCGGGTGGGCCTTCTCGATCTCATCCAGCAGCACGAGCGAGAAGGGCTCGTCCTGGATCTTCTTCGTCAGGAATCCCTCGGAGCGGCCGCTGCCGCCGATGATCTGCTCGATGGAGCTCTCGGTGCTGTATTCGTTCATGTCGAGCCGCACGATGCGGTCGGCCGAGCCGAAGTAAACCTCCGCGAGCGCCTTGGCGGTTTCGGTCTTGCCTACGCCGGTGGGCCCCAGGAAGAGGAACGTGCCCAGCGGGCGCTTGCGCGTGCCGACGTCCAATCGCGCGCGTTTGAGAGCCGTCACAAGGCCGTGCAGGGCCTTCTCCTGCCCGATGATCTTCTTGTGCAGGGTGTCTTCCAGATGCAGCAGCTGGTCGCGCTCGCCCTCGCTGATCTGCCGGACGTTCATGTGCGCCTTGAGCGACACCACGTCGCGGATGTGCGATTCCTGCACCGTCTTGTCGCCCTTCTGGACGGCGGTGAGGATCGCGTCCTCCATCACCTTCATGGCGCGACCGGGGAATCCCCCGTCGCCGATATACCGGCGCGACAGTTCCACGATGGAGCGCAGCGCCTTGTAGGTGATGATGATGCCGCGGCGTTCCAGGCGGAAGTACTGCGCCATCAGGACGTCCATCGTGTCGTCGTCGGACGTGTCCTCCAGGAAGATTTTCTCGAAGAGGCTGTCCAATGCCGAGTCGGACTTCACGAGCGAGTGGTAATCCTGCGGATCGGTGAGGCCGATGAGGCTGATGCCGTTCGACTGGAGGAACTGCAGGAGGACGTTCTTCACGTTCGCGCTGGAGGCCTGCAGCAGCATGCCCATGTTGGCGACCACGAGGATGAATTTGCCCGCCTGCTGCGCCTGCGAGAGCGCCTGCACCAGCACGCGGTCGGGCTGCGACGCGCTCGAGAGCAGGAGTTCCGGCTGGAGCACCAGCACGCGCGTGTACATGTTCCCGCGCTGCATTTCCATCCGGCGGAGCTCGTACGTGAAGTTCTCCACGAGCGAGCGCTTGCCCGCCCCGGGCTTCCCGAGGATCAGGATGTTGTGCTGCGTGCCGCGGTTGACGATCCGCAGCATGTTCTCGATCTCCGGTTTGCGGAGCACTACCTGGCGGCGCGATTTCCACAGGATGCCTTCGCTCATGTCGCGCGTGAACCGGTCGAGCGTGTGCGTGTAACCCATCACCCACGAGCGCCCGATGCCGCCGAAGCTGCGCAGGAGGAACTGCGGGCTGAGGACGGGATCATCATGCGATTGCCGGCTGTGCAGGACGTCCCACGCAAGGATCTTCTCCAGATCCTTCATCGAGAGATCGCAGTCGTTGAGGATGTTCCTGAATTCGCCGCCGTGGCGGAAGAACAGGAACAGGACGAGGCTGCCGTCAATCTTCGTCTCCCCGAGCTTCGCCAGTTCCGCCGCGGCTTCCTCCATCCACGCCTCGAGCGCGAACGGCTCCGCGTACCCGCGGCAGCGGCGCAGCACCACCGAACGGTCGATGCCGAGTTCCTTGAGCAGGAATTTCCCGCGGGGGGTCCGCAGCGCGGCTTTCATCAGGCTCTGCGCGTCGGGGTGTCTGCCCCCCAGTTCCTGCACGAGCGCGCGCGCGAGCAGGCCCGCAAGATTCCTCTCCGAAAACGGCGCCTGATCATCACTGTCCAGTTTCTGGCGCAGGAACAGATGCAGGACGAAGAGCGCGGAGAGCAGGATGCAGAGGCCGATGCCCATGGGATCCAGGCTGTCCTCAAACCACGCTTTGAGCCCGAACGGCAGGAGGATGACCGCGTACGCGGCCCATCCGACGGGCCCGAAGAGCAGTCCGCGCAGTGAGAGACCCGCGTAGGGCTTGGTGGCCGTCAGGGAGAAGTAGCGCGAATCCATCAGATGGCGAGGAGGGAGCGGATGCCGAGCAGCAGCAGGACCGGGTAGGCGTACCAGACGACCAGGCAGGCGACGCACGCCGCGATCGCGAGCGCCTGCACGACGAGGCCGATGCAGATCGCGACGATGCGGAAGAGGAACCCGATGGCGCGCGTCGTCAGGTTCAGGAAGAACGTCTCGGCGAGCAGTTCCAGGTTGAGTCCCCGCATGTCGTACGAATCCGTGATGCTCTTCCACGGCTCAAAGAGCGTCCACAGCATGAACGAGAACGAGAACATCTCCCCGAACGCGTGGGCGTACGCCAGATACGTCCGCACGATCCGCACGGGCATCTCTTTCAGGTACCAGGGGACGAACAGGAACAGAATCCTGAGGGCCAGCATCGGGTGTCGGATGACGAATGTCATGCGTGTGAGTGTGGCGTAAATCTTCTGAGTATAGCACAAACGGAGGTTTTCTGCTATCATGGACGGAAACCCACATCCGTACTTCGTAACCTCAGTACACGTGCCGAAGCCGCTTCCCTCCCCGCCGGTTCCGCCGCCCATTCCCACAGGACGCGAGCTGTATGACGCTCTCATGCAGCATATTGAGCCTGAGCTGACCACGGAGGGGCGCAAGAAACTGGCTGCCGCCTACAAGGACGAGACGCCCGAGAACAAAGCCGCGCGCATGCAGCGCTATGAACTCGCCTTCGAGCGCTGCGAGCAGGCGTACCAGGACTACATGAAGACGCTCGACACCCAGGTGAACCGCTACCGCCGCGAGGCATTCAAGCACGCGGAGCTCCGCGACCGTTCCCGAAGCCAGGACTTCTTCGACCAGTTCAATTCGCTCATCCAGAATCCCGCCGCATGATCCGCTCCTCCCGTACCTTCCGGCTCTCCGAAAAAGAAGCGCGCCTCATCGCGAATATTTTCGGCAATCACGGATCCATGGAATCCGATCTGCACGCCGAGTTCGACGATCATGCCGCGCAGTGGAAGGCCGGCACCGAGCAGATGAACAAGCGCGGCCCCGATGCGCAGCGGAAGCTGGACGCGTCGCCCAACCGCCGGGAATCGCTGCAGGAAGCCGATGTCGACCGTATCGCGCATCGGCTGGAGCAGAAAATGACCAAGGGGCTCGACTCCCACCGCAACACCCTCCAGCACACGGCCAAGCAGCTGCAGGAGGGCGGCCAGAAAACGGATCAGGACACCCTCGATCTCCAGGACGAAGCCATCACGGCGATTGCCGATACGATGACGACCCCCGTGGGCGGCACGGCGTTCATCCCCGAAGCGCAGACGAAATCCGGCGAGGGCGTCCAGAAAGAAGCGCAGCAAGATCAGGCGAACCCGCAGACGGCAACCGAGCAGGCTCCCGTGCGGACACCGGATGCCCGCGGCGCGGATACCTCCAGCGCGGCGGACCGTTCCGCCGACACGCTCGTGAAGGCCGACGCGGAGCAGTCCAACAGAAAACAGCAGACCGCCGCGGAGCAGGGGCCGGGAGAAAGTCAGGAGCGTCGCGCGTGATGGCTCGAGGCCGGTTGCGATTGCCGGTACCTCACCATGACTTCCCGGCACCTCACCATGACACTCTTCGGAAGATTTTTGGTGTCATGGTGCGGGGCGAGGTGCCCGTAAAACATCGCATACTGGAACAAGGCGCGGCTTCCTGCTACAATACTTCGATTTCCACACAAACACCCATGACCATTTCGAGCCTCCACGATGCGCTCTTCACGGACGTCGCCGGCTACAACCTTTCCTCCATAGGAAAGGCCGCGATCGGCCGCGAAGCGGATCCTTCGCTGACCTATGGCGAAGTGACCCCGGAGGCCGTCGCCCACATTCTTGCCGTCACCGGTGCGAAGGAAGGCGAGGTCTTCTACGATCTCGGATCCGGCACGGGGAAGATGGTCGTGTACGCCGCCTACCTGGTCCCGCTCAAGAAATCCGCGGGCATCGAGCTTCTTCCCGAGCTGCATCTGGCCGCTGCGCACGCGGGGCGGCGCTATGAGTCGGAGATTCTGCCGCATCTGAGCGGCAGGCATCAGGAGACGGAACTCGCATTCATCCAGGGTGACCTCTTCGAGCAGGATTATTCCGATGCAGACATCGTCGTGTCGCACTGCTGCACGTGTTTCGACGATGACATGATGCAGAAGCTCACCGACGGTCTCGAAAAACTGAAATCCGGTGCGCGCATCGCCACCATCACGCGCACTCTCCCGTCCCCTTCTTTCCTGCATGTCAGCTCGTCCCCCTGCGAGATGGGCTGGGGACAGGCCACGGTGCACGTCTATCGCCGGAAGTAAGACTTCTTCTGGTGGAACCAGAAACGATCTGCTACAATACTTCGATTCACACACATTCCCACACACCGTATGACCGCCACCGAGCTCCACGATCTCCTCTTCGGAACCGTCCAGGGATACTCCCTGTCCTCGACCGGACGCTCCAAGGTCGGCCGCGAAGCCGATCCCATCCTCACCTACGGCGAAGTCACGCCGGAATCGGTGCAGTACATGATGGAGGTCACCAACCCGCAGCCCGGCGAGGTCTTCTACGATCTCGGCTCCGGCACCGGCAAGGCCGTGGTGTTCGCCGCCTTCCTCGCGCCCCTCAAGCGCGCGACGGGCATCGAGCTCATCGAGGACCTGTGGCAGTCCGCATCCGAGACCGCAGCCCGCTACCACAACGAAGTGAAGCCGAACCATCCTGACAAGCACGACCAGGAGGTCAGCTTCCTCCACGGCAGCATGTTCGACCACGACACCTCCGACGGCGACATCTTCTTCACGCACTGCACCTGCTTCGACGATGCGATGATGGACCAGATCAGCCGCAAGCTGGAGGCCTGCAAGCCGGGCACGCGCGTCGTGACCGTCACCAAGGGCCTCACGTCGCCCGAGTTCGAACTCGTCCACTCCACGCCCTATCGTCTGGGCTGGGGCGAGGCGACCCTATGCTTCTACCGCAGGAAATAGCGCCGGGTCTTTGACCAGCGGTCGGATCACCGGAAAGTACAATCCCCCTCCAAGGGTCGTTTGAACCTATTTTCGGGAGCTGCTTGATGATCAGGGGGCGATACTTGATGATTTCGGCATGCCGGGGTGGCGAAATGGCAGACGCACCAGCCTTAGGAGCTGGCGGGAGCAATCCCATGAGAGTTCGA
>CAZCFO010000004.1:0-123602 GCA_964497975.1 uncultured Candidatus Peribacteria bacterium | reverse complement strand
AATGGCAGACGCACCAGCCTTAGGAGCTGGCGGGAGCAATCCCATGAGAGTTCGACCCTCTCCCCCGGCACCATTCCAGAGAATCAGTGATCTTTCGTAAAAACCCTCCTCAAGTCCTTGAACGAGACAGATATGTACGTTATAATGTACATATGCCTAAGAACATGACCGCCACCGAGGCCCGCCGCAATTTTTTTCAGCTTTTAACGACCGCTGAAAAGCCCGGCATGGCTGTTGCCATCACCCACGAGGGGCATCCCAAAGTCATCGTGATGTCTTTTGATGAGTTTGAAGGATGGCAGGAAACCTTGGAAATCATGTCTGACCGGTCTTTGATGAAGGATATCCGTGAGGCAATGAAGGAAGAAGCCCTGGTTCCTCTAGAGCATTTGAAGGGCGGGGGGCATGCTACGCGTGATGTTCGACGTCTTTCTCAAGCCAAAGGCTCAAAAGCAGTTCGACGCGCTTCCCGTAAGGGATCGGGAAAAGGTGTTTAACGCCCTGGAAGGGCTGCGTGAAGATCCCTTTGCGGGCAAGAAGCTGCAGGGAGAGCTCTATGGCCTCTATTCTTTGCGGGTCTGGCCGTATCGCATCATCTACACCATCGAGAAGCGCATGATTATCGTAACAGTCGTGGCTATTGGCCAACGAAAGGATGTCTACAAACTTCGATAAGTTCGTAAGGTGCGTTATGGCAATGTCGCCGCTCCTTTTGCAATCCCCAGAATCTTCAGCCCATCCACCACAATTGCATGCACTTCCCTCTCCGGCGGGAAGGGGTCGCGGTATTCGCTGCCGCGGAAGTTATCGAGGATGTAGTCGGCGTCCTTTTCTTCCACGAATCGCAGTCTGTCCCAATCGTCAAACGGCAGCGTGTCGGCGGCCGCCTGTCCCACGCGCGCGCGGACATGGACGTTGATGACCTCGCGCTCGTCATTTTTTACGATCCATTCCAGCCCCGCGCGGTAGCTGAGTCCCCAGTAATCCAGATCGAACTGACCGGAGATAAACCGCGTCGGGATGCTGAAATAGACGTAGTGGAACGGGTGGTTGCGGATCATCCATACCCCCATCGAGAGCAGCTGCAGCGCAAGAACCCCTCCGGCGATCCACCGCAGGATCTTTTCGGATGATCGCGGAAGTTTTTTCGCAGCCATCAGGATCCACGAGAGTCCCTCGAGTGCGATCAAGAGGAACGCGGGATACAGGAACAACACGTGCCGCCACTCGTCGAAGATGCCGATCTTCAAGAGGATCAATGCGGCGACCGGCAGCGTGAACCAGAGCAGTGCGATGCCCGACGGCTTCTTCGCCCGCAGAAGGCAGAACGGATTGCGCGCGCAGCGGATCATCAGCGTGACGAATCCCGTGAGAAACAGAATCGAATACAGAACCGGCGTCGTGATGCCGATCCACACCGGGAGGTAATGCCAGGGCACGCCGGCGCCGGAAATATTCTGTCCGAAATAAAATCCTCCGCCGAGGCGAGACGTGTTATTGAAGAGCGCGCCCAGAAGTCCGGTGATGGGGTTTGCCCAGAGCATTGGCCACACAAGGGCTAGGGTTAGGGCTAAGGTTAGGGTGTAGGTGAGACTGAATTTGACGAAAAACGCGCGGGATTTTCCCGGAGAAACCCAGAGAAACAGCATCGCCAGAACGGGAATCAATAATCCGAACGTGCGCATGCTGATGAGAAGAGCGGCGCTGAGAATGTGCGCGATGAATCTCGCCGCCGATTGTTTTTCGAGCAGCAGGAGCAGCGTCCACGCGGAAAGCATGAAGAAGAACAGCGCGGGGATATCCTTGGGGTTGTACATGCCGTGCGCGAAGAGCCGCGGACTCAGCATGAACATCAGGCTGCCGATCAGAGGGAATTTCCAATCCCGAAAGCGCATCCAGGTAATTTGATGGAATACTGCGATCGTTCCGAAGAGCAGGGGGAACGTCACCAGATGCCGCGTGAACCAGATGTCGGCGCCGTCTGCGAGCCCGAACCCGAGCTCGATGCCGCGCAGGAGCACGGGAATCACCGGATTGAAAAACGCCCAATCCTGTTCAGCCGGCACGGGACCGTTGTGGAACAGGTACGCGAAGGCATCCATGCCGAATTTGCGCACGGCCGGCTCGTCGCCCGAGACGCCGTAGTCGCGGAGCGCCAGCAGGCCGGCCGCCAGGAAGAGGACGAATGCATAGAGCGCGATGCCCGATTTCCAGCCTTGCGGGAACATCCGTTGGCCGGCGCTTTTCCAGAATGAGGTCATCCGGGGATATTGGAGCGCACCGCAGGGATTTCTCCAATGCCCGGGAGCGCTTGCCAAGGGCTGGAATCATGATGCTGCAATAGGGTCCGGCCTCCCGTAAACCGCGATTTTCTGGTACAATAGTCAGATTTACACCAAAACCCATGCCGGATCAGAACGCCTCATCGGCACTGCAGATTCCCTCCGGGGATGAGCTCTACAACACGCTGATGAGCAAGATCGACCCCGATCTCACCACCGACCAGCTGCCGCTCCTCGATCAGAAGTATGCCGGCGAGACACCGGAGCAGGCGCAGGTCCGCGCGCAGCGGTACGAAAAAGCGTTCGCCGAGTACGACAAGCAGCTTGCGGCGTATCTCGCCGCGCTCGAGGCGAAAGTCCATCAGTACCAGTCGACGGCGCGCAAATCGCTCGAGCACGAAGAGCGCACCAAAGAAGAGCAGCAGCTTTCCGGTCTCGAACAGGCCATCGGCGCCATTTAACTCCCCTCTCCATGCGCACCCACAAGACATTTCCGGCGTTCACCGCTTCCGCCGCCGAGCCGCGCCTGATCTGGAACGAAGTGCCCAATAATCCTCCCGTGCCGCAGAACGAAGTGAAGGCGAAGATCGATGCGCAGCCCCAGCAGCCGGAAGTGAAGCTCAATGGCGAAACGACGCAGAAGCTCGATCAGGCCGCACAGAAGCAGGCGAAGACCAAGCTCGATCAGACGACCCAGGGACTGCAGAAGCTCGCAAAGCAGCTCCCGGACGGCCAGCAGAAGATCACCACGCAGCAGCAACAGCAGAAGCTCAAGAGCACCCCCGGCGGAGAACAGAGCGCCAACCAGAAGGCGGAATCCGACATCCTTAATGATCCGCAGTTCCAGAAGCGCGAGGCCGCCTTCGGTCGCACGCTGCGCAACACGATGGGCATGAGCGAGGAGGAGGCACAGGACTTCCAGGAATCCGTCAACGGACTGCCGGTCTCCATCCGCAACATGGTCTACACCGTCACGCCGTTCCTCATCGCTCTTGGAATTATCAAGAAGCCGACGCAGGCGGCTGCGCCGAACTATCAGAATGCAGGATCGGGAACCCCCGGCGAGCGCCTCAGCGCGCAGGAGAAGCAGGCGAGGACCACCGATGAATCCGTGAAGGCCGCGCGCGATAGCCGGCAAGAGGGAGTCCTCCAGTCCGGGGAGACGGGACCCGCGGCGCCCACCTACGATCGCGAACGGGTACAGACGGCGCAGAAGCAGGTGGATTCCGAGCTGAAGATGATCGCCGGCCTGCTTACCCCCCCGCTCACCGAGGAGCAGCGCAAGACGCTCACTGAGCCGCAGCGCAAGCAGCTGGACGGTCTCACGGCCCGACAGAAGCAGTTGCAGGATACGCGGACCCAACTGGAGGGAATGGCAAAGCAAGCCCGCGCTCCGGAAACCCCCGAATCCCGCTTCAAGCGCGCCGAGCAACTCCGCGGAGAGACGGCGACATCCGTCCAGGCCGCCGAGAAGAGCGTGGTCTCCGTGTTCCTGGCTCCGGTGTTCGTCGATCAGGGGCTCGTAAAGACGGCGCAGGAGAGGGTCCAGACGGAACTCAAATTCATCGCGACGCCCGACCAGTTCCCAGAGGCGAATCGCAAAGGCCTCGCCGCCCGCACGGCCGAACTGCAGACGATCAGCCAGCAGCTCCAGGGCTACGCCAAATTGCTCCAGAATCCCCAGGCCCAGAAGAAGCTGGATGAGGATGCGAAGCAGAAGCTGGAAAAAGACGCCAAGGCGGAAATCAAAAAGGAGCGCGAGGACACCGAGGCTTCCGCCAAAAGCTTCAATGCCAATCCGTCACGCATGGCCGACATCGCGGTCTCCGACAGCCCCATGGGCACGGAGGGCTTCGTCCAGCTGACGCTCACGCCGAGCGGCGGGATGACGCTGGAGCAGGTCAGCAAGGTGGTTCTCTCCCAGTTGCCGGTCCAGGTGGTGACCGTCAACCGGCCGAACGGCCCTGTTGTGGTACGCGCCGTACTGCGGGATCAGATGGAGCGCCTGATGAATGTTCTCGTGAGCCCCGACGCCGCGAAGTTCCGTGCCGAGGCCGAGAAGAAAGGAAAGGGCGAGCAGATGGCCAAGTCCGAAAAGCTCATGAAGAGCTATGCCGAGAACGCCGTAAAGGCGCTCGACGACCTGCAGAAGCAGCTGGCCACGCCGGAGATGCAGAAGACGATCAAGGCCATGACCCCCGAGCAGCAGAAGGCGGCAGAACAGCTGGTCAAACAACTTCCCCAGCTTACGAAGATCGCCTCACAGCGCGCGAACGGCCAGCCGATCGGATTCTCCGACAGTCTTGTGCTCATGCAGGCCTATTCCAATGCCGGCAGGCTTGCCGGCCCGCTGCAAGAGCCCATGCAGAAGGCCATGAAGCCCATCATGGAACTGGCGATGGCCGGCAGCGCCGAGGCCGGCATCAAGAGTCTCTTTGGCTGATCACCTGCGCGTTTTGGGCGGCTCCGGATCCTTCCTCTTTTTTTCCAGTTCCGCTTTCCGCTTCCACTTCTCCGCGTCCAGCTCGGCCTTTCGCCGGCGTGATTTCGTTTCGACGTCGGTTTTCTTCTTCACGACCTCCTGCTCGCGCCTGCGCTGCGCAAGCCCGGCCTCGTTGTGGATTTCGGCCCGCTTTTTGGCCATCTCCTTCGCCAGCTGGTCCAGGAGCGCCTTCCCCTGCGGGCCCATGGCGGCATACTGCGCCTTCTTCCGCGCCTCTTCCGCAAACAGCTTCCGCTCCAGGTCGGCGTACTCCCGGATGATGATGTCGCGCTTGCGCAGGCCTTCGCGGTCGATGTCGTTTTTGGCGCGCAGCTCCTCGCTATCCACCTTCTGCTTGGCCTCGAAGACGGATTTGTCGAGCAGCAGCAGCTCATGCTTCAGCTCCATGTCCTTTTCGTAGGATTCGCGTTCTTCGCGCGCTTTTTTTGAGGCGTGTTCCCGGAATGATTCGAAGAAAGCATGCTGCTTTTCGGCGTAGGCCTTGTCCTTGTCCCGGCGCTCCTTCAGCACGCGGGCCTCTTCGGCGCGGCGGGCTTTGTCCTTCGCGATCTCCTCCTGCTGGAGCTTGTCGGCGGCACGCCACTCCTTCGTGCGCTCTTTTTTTGCGGCCTCCCCCTGGTCGTCCTCCAGAACGGCCTGCTGCCCGCGCTCCTCAAACCCCGTCTGGTCGGCCCGGCGGGCACTCCGCGAACGTTTCTCCTTCTCCTCCTGCAGCTCCACGCTCTTCAGGTTGTCTTCGTGAAATTTGCGCAGAGCATCCTTCCGCTTTTGTTCCGCAGGATCTTGTGGAGGTTGAGGGTCGACCATAGAGGAATCATGAATTATGAATTACGAATATTTGCTAGACAGAATTCATGATTCATAATTCGTCATTCGGTTAAGGATCATTCTGCCACGATCTTCAGACCCAACTCTTCAATCTGCTTCGGGGGCATGAGCGACGGCGCCCCAAGCATCAAATCCTTCGCTTTCTGATCCTTGGGGAACGGCGTCACCTCGCGGATGTTGGGCTCGCCGGCCAGCAGCATCACCACGCGGTCGATGCCGTACGCGAATCCGCCATGTGGCGGAGCGCCGTACTCGAACGCCTTCAGCATGTGCCCGAAGCGCCGCTCGGCGTCCTCGCGGCTGATGCCCAGCATGTCGAAGACCTCGGACTGCAGCTGGCGGTTGTGGATGCGGATGGAGCCGGAGCCCAGCTCGTAGCCGTCGAGCACCAGGTCGTAGCAGATGGCATGCACGTCGTAGGGCTTCTCCTTGCGGTGTTTCCACTGCTCCGGGTTGGGGCTCGTGAACGGGTGGTGCGAGAACGTCACGGAGCCGTCGTCCTGTTCCTCGAACATCGGGAAGTCCGTCACCCAGAACATCGCGTGGATGGACGTATCGATCAGATTGAACCGCTTCGCGGCTTCGCTGCGCACGCGCGAGAGGCTCGCGCACGCGATCTTGAACTTATCCGCGCCGAAGAAGATCGCGTCGCCGGTCTGGGCGCCCGTCGCTTCCTGCAGCTTCTTCAGCACGCCGTCGGCGAAGAACTTCAGCAGCGGCGAAGACGGCCCGTCCTCCTTGAGCAGGATGTACGCGAGGCCCTTCGCCTTCAGTTCCTTCGCGAGCTCCGTCCAGGTGTCGATCTCGCTGCGCGTGAGCGTCGCGCCGCCGGGGACTCTCAATGCCCGGACGGTGCCGCCCCTGGCGAGTGCATCCTCGAAGACCTTGAATCCGCTGCCTTTTGCGATATCCGAGACATCGGTGATCGGCAGATCGTAGCGCAAGTCGGGCTTGTCGGAGCCGTAGCGCTCCATCACCTCCTTCCAGGTGTACTTCGCGACTTTCCCGCCCTTGAGCGGCTTGGTGCTGCATTCCTTGAGAATCTTCAGGAGCGATCCCTCGATGATCTGCTGCACGTCTTCCTGCGTGCCGAAGCTCATTTCGAAGTCGAGCTGCAGGAATTCGGGCTGGCGGTCCCCTCTCAGGTCTTCGTCGCGGAAGCACCGCGCGATCTGGAAGTACCGGTCCAGTCCGCCCACCATGCACAGCTGCTTGAGCTGCTGCGGGCTCTGGGGGAGCACGAAGAAGTTGCCGGGGTAGAGGCGCGAGGGCACTACGTATTCGCGGGCTCCTTCGGGCGTGCCCTTGATCAGGCAGGGCGTATCCACTTCCAGGCATCCTTCCTCCGTGAAGTGCCTGCGGATGATCTGGAAGACCTTCGAGCGCAGCTCGATGTTCTTCTTCATGCGCTCGCGGCGCATGTCGAGATACCGGTACGTGAGGCGGATTTCCTCGTTGGCTTCTTTGTCCGAATCAATTTCAAACGGCGGCGTCTGGGCTTCATTGAGGACTTCGATCTCATCGACGATCACCTCGATCATGCCGGTGGGGCTGTCCTTTTTCTCGGCGCCCGCGATGCGCTTCTGCACTTTTCCGGTGATCTTCAGCACCCACTCGGGCCGGATTTTTTCCGCCGCGGAGAATGCGGCTTTGTTTTCGGGGTGGATCACCATCTGCGTGAGACCGTAGCGGTCTCGGAGATCGATGAAGATCAAACCGCCGTGGTCGCGGCGACGGTGGACCCATCCGCAGAGGGTCGCGGTTTTGCCCGCATGGGAATCGCGGAGTTCGCCGCAGGTGTGGGTACGCAACATGCGGGAAGTATAGGAGCGGGTGGATGTTTTTGGCTAGGCGAAGAGGCGGGCCGTAGACGGTACACAGGCGGCAGACGGCACAGAGGAGCTCATCTGTGCCTTTTGTGCCTTCTGTATCTTCTGTCTCCTATTTAAACAGCCTGCCCAGCTCCTCCTTGAACTCCTCCACATCCTTGAATTCCCGGTGCACGGAGGCGAAGCGGATGTAGGCGACCTGGTCGAGCTTCTTCAGCTCCTTCATCACGTCCGTACCGATGGTCGATGACGACACCTCCTTCTTGTTTGCGGCCCACTTCTCTTCGAGCTTGTTGAGGAGCTTGTCGATCTGGTCCTGCTTGATCGGGCGCTTGGTGCACGACAGCCAGATCCCCCGCTCGAGCTTGCTGCGGGAGTACGGCTCGCTGGTTCCGTCGCGCTTCACGACGATCAGCGACGAAAGTTCCTGGCGCTCGAACGTCGTGAACCGGTGGTCGCACTTGGGGCACTCGCGGCGGCGGCGCACGGCCCGGCCTTCCTCGCTCAGGCGGGAGTCGATGACCGACGTATCCTCGAATTTGCACCGCGGGCAGAACATGGCGCGATTGTACAGTTTCTCCCGAAGCGATGCCTACCGCCCCCGGGCGGCGGCAAAATACCCCATAAACCGGCGCAAGGCGTCCACCCGGGCTCCTGCCAGGGAAATCGCCATCTGCCGCTCGGTTTCCGAGGGTATTGCCTGCGTCTCGGCCCGCACGGGTGCCGCAGCCGGCTCAGCGGGAACGGTTTCGACCGCCGCGAGCGGAGGCTCGGAGGATGCGCCGTACTCCAGGGCCAGTTTTTGCAGGATGTGCCGCATCCGTTCCCCCGCCTCCTCAATCCGCCGGAGGAGTTCCTGCCGGAAATGCTGAACACGCTCGGACACCTCCTGTTGGCGGCTCTTCAGGAGTTCGTCCTGCTTATACCTCTGATAATCCATTTCCGTTTCCAGGCTCTCCGCGGCCGCTTTTTTCATCCCCTCAAAGAGCGCGCGCATGTCCTCATCCATGCCTCCGTCGCACAGCGGTGCAGCCTTCCGGTGCGGGGCCCGCCGGCGATGCGCGCCGTCATACCGTGCGCCCGCGGGGAGGACGGGCACGCGCCACGCGGGCTCTTCGTCCCCGTCATCGTGCGAATGCGGACGTTCATGAAGCGGCATGATCGGCAGGGTCAGGCTTTGGCGTCAACCTGCGCCAAGAGAGCAGCGAGCATTTCCGACCGGGCGGGCTGCGCAGGACGGAGATCGGCGAACAGGTCGTTGTACGTCTTGGGAACAGGCTGGCCGTTCCGGGTATTGAAAGAGCCAAGCGGTCCTTTATGCGATGGATCCTTGAGATGCACGTGCGCGTCGCTTCCCGGCTGGATGACATGCGGCTCGTCGTACGTTCCGGTTACAGATTCTGGGTTTTCCATGGGGGTGAGGGGGGAAGAATCTTCGGAGGGAAACGGATGCTCAAATATCCTGGCGCATGCCGCGCGTCGATGTCTTGCCGGATGAGCCTTTGTGGGCGTCTCTGCGTGCCTGGAATTGTTCGAATAACTGCTGCACCTGCCTCGCGATTTCCTGCTGAGGCTTTTGCGGGACTTCGGGGGCATCAATCGGAGTCTTTACTGTGTTGATTGCATCCGGACCCGTGGGGACATTGACCATAATAATGAATGGGGAAATGTCTGCGGCTTGTACGGAGTTCGACCTTCCCGGTCAAGGGTCGGGGCCTTACTTGGGAACGCCTCTCCGTTAAAAGCTCTTCACGCAGCGAAAAAATAAGGCAAACCCCCGAAATTCCCCGGCGAAACCATTTTTTCAGAGCATGACGCCGCCCTGACGCTCGGTTTTTTGTTTTTCGGCGGCAAGATTGACAACCGTCGACGGCGGAACGGGGGGCAGCGTTCCCGAATCGAGGATCAGATCAGGCCCGTATTCCCGCCCGGCGAATTGCGCGATGATGTCCTCGGCCGAATACGGATTGGGTTTGCCGTGAAGGTTGGCGGAGGTGGTGGAGATGGGAGAGCCGAATGCGTTCACGAGTTCCTGTGCGAGCGGGTGGCAGGAGAGGCGGAGGCCCAAAGTGGAAAGTGGAAAGTTGGAAGTGGAAAGTGATGTGTCAGTCCCCCTTTTTTCCTGAAGCGGTATCGGAAAAAGACCGGCTCCGGCTTTCATCGGCAGAATCAGCGTCAGCGGGCCGGGCAGATATTTCGCTGCGAGTTCCTCCGCTTCCGTATTCCATTCGACATACGTTTTCGCCTGCTCCAACGAAGCGAATAGCGCGCTCACGGGTTGTGTCAACGGCCTGTTCTTTATCGTGAAAAGCTTCAGGACCGCATCCGGGTTCGCCAGGTCGCATGCCAGGCCGTAACAGGTTTCGGTGGCGTGGGCGACTACTCCCCCTTCCCGCAAAACCTTCAACGCGCGTTGGATGCCGGTGGCGGATGCTGGGAGGACCTCCATGTATTACGTATTATGTATGAAGAATTAGGCGTTGCGGATAATACAGAATACAAAATACGAGATACATCTTCTGATTACAGGGCTACGCTCTCATATTTCTTCATCACCTCCTCGATCTTCTTCTGCAGGATCGCGGACATGGTGATGGTCAGCGGCACGGGGATCACCTGCTCGCCGATGCGCAGCTGCACCCGTTCCTTGCCGGGGAACGTCTCGAAGGTCTTCTTGAGGTCCAGCAGCAGCTGGCGCGGGGCGCGGGGGGGCAGCTGGATGGTATGGATGGAAATCTGCGCGGACATCGACTGGTCTGCGGCGGCGGGCTTCGCCTGCGAGGCGGCCGGGGCGGGAGGCGCGTCGGCGTCTTCCATCTTCATTCCCGCCACGATCCACCGGCCAAGCGGTCCCAGGAAGTCATCGGCGATCTCCTCCTTCTTTCCCACCGTCACCGTTTCGCCGGCGATCACGTTCCCCTCTTCGTCCACCAGGTCGATCTTCTCCTCGTCCACTTCGCGCGGCACGCGCTGGATGCCCGCGCGCAATTCCTCTTCGTCAAAAAACCCCTCGGCGCGGGCCTTCTGGATCATCGTGGAGAGCGATGCGCGCTTCACCGCCTCGGCCCGGATCTGCATCTGACCGCCGCGGAGATCCAGCGTTCCGGCGATCACGAGCACGGTATCCGGCTGCTCGATGAGCGCGGCGGCCTCCGTGAAGACGCGCGGGAAGAGCATCACTTCCAGTTTTCCGGTCGGGTCCTCCAGCGTGAGGATCGCCATCGATTCGCCCTTCTTCGTCGTGAGTTTTTTGAGGCCTTCCTCGATGCCGGCGACCGTCACCCGGCGGCCGACTTCCTTCGACGTAAGCGTGCCGATCAGCTGGGCCTTCTTTCCGATGTATTTGCGCAGTCCCGCGAGCGGGTGGCTGCTGACATACATGCCCAGCGTTTCCTTTTCCCACTTCAGCTTCTCCTGCGCCGATGCCGGCGCGGTGGCGGGCAGTTCCATCCGCGCGTCATCGATGCCGCCGCCGATGGAGCCGAACAGATCGCCCTGCGCCGCGCCCGCGCCCCCCGCGGCCTTGGCGAACTCCACGATCGTCTCGTAATTCTCGATGATCGAGCGGCGCTCCCCGAGCGTGTCGAGCGCGCCGGCCTTGCTGAGGGCTTCCAGCGACTTCTTGTTCAGGACTTTGGCCGGGATGCGGCGCGCGAAATCCTCCAGCGTCTTGAACGGACCTCCCTGTTCCCGCACGGCGATGATCTGCACCACGGAGCTGTCGCCGATGCCCTTGATGGCGCTCAGCCCGAAGCGGATCTGTCCGCGTTCGCCTTTCTTCTTGGGCGGGATCGCGGTGAAGTGCCGCAGAGATTCGTTGATGTCGGGCGGCAGCACCTGGATGCCCATGGCGCGGCATTCCTCGATTTCGATCATGATGCGCTCCGTCACGTCTGCGTCGGCGGAGAGGAGAGCCGCCATGAATTCCGTCGGGTAGTGTGCCTTGAGGTACGCCGTCTGGTACGCGATGAGGGCGTAACCGGCCGCGTGCGACTTGTTGAAGCCGTACCCGGCGAAGGGCGTGATGACGTCGTCGAAGATCTCCTCCGACAGCTTCTTGGCGTAGCCCTTCCTGGCCGCGCCCGCGATGAACTTCTCCCGCTGCGCCTTGAGCTCCTTCATGATCTTCTTGCCGATGGCCTTGCGCAGGATATCGGCTTCGCCCAGCGTGAATCCCGCGAATGCCTGCGCGATGAACAGGATCTGCTCCTGGTACACGCCCACGCCGTAGGTCGGCTCGAGGATCGGGCGGAGGTCGTCATGCACGTAGTCGACCTTCTCCTGCCCGTGCTTGCGCTTGATGTAGGTGGGGATCCATTCCATCGGACCGGGGCGGTACAGCGAGACCATCGCGGTGATGTCGTCGAACTGCGTGGGCTTGAGCTGCTTGAGGTACCGCCGCATGCCGCCCGATTCCAGCTGGAACACGCCGGTCGTGTCGCCGCGCTGGAGGAGCTTGTAGGTCTCGTCGTCGTCGAGCGGCAGCGCCGTGATGTCGATCGTCTTCCCGTGCAGGCGCTGGATGATCTCGAGCGTCGTCTGGATCACGGTGAGGTTGGTGAGACCGAGGAAGTCCATCTTCAGCAGGCCCAGCGATTCGAGCGGCTTGGCCGAGTACTGCGTGATGACCGTTTCCTCGTCCTTGGGCGCGCGCTGCACCGCGGTGTATTCCACGGCGGGCTTGTCGGAGATGATCACCCCGCAGGCGTGGATCGACACGTGGCGCGCCTTGCCCTCGAGTTTGAGCGCGGTATCGAGAATCTTGCGGTATTCCTCGTTGCCGTCGTACACCGCCTTCAGTTCGTCCATCTGCAGCGCGTCGGCAAGCTTGGTGCCGGGGCGGTCGGGGATGCTTTTGGCCAGCGTGTTCATCTCCAGGAAGGGCACGCCGTACGCGCGACCCACGTCCTTCACCGCCGCGCGCGCGGCGAGCGTCCCGAAGGTGCAGATCTGGACGACGCGGTCGCGGCCGTACTTCTGCCGGACGTATTCGAGCACCTCGTCGCGGCGGGTGTCCGCGAAGTCGAGATCGATATCGGGCATGGAGATGCGTTCCGGATTCAAAAAGCGTTCGAACAGCAGCCCGTGCTGCATCGGATCGATGCCCGTGATGCCGAGGGAGTAACTCACCATCGATCCCGCCGCCGAGCCGCGTCCGGGACCCACCGTGATACCGCGGCGGCGCGCCTCGTTCACAAAGTCCGCGACGATCAAAAAGTATCCGGCGAAGCCGACCTGTTTGATCACTTTCAGCTCGTACGTGAGACGGTCGCGGTATTCCTGCGTCGGCTGCGGGTAGCGCATTTTGAAGCCTTCATCGCACAGGCGCGTGAGCTCCTGCTCCTCCGTGCGGCCCTCAGGCACCGGGAAGCGCGGGATTTCGTACTTGCCGAAGACGAACGACACGTTGCAGCGATCCGCGATCTCGCGCGTCGCTTCCAGCGCTTCCGGAACATGCGAGAACGCTTTCTCCAGCTCATCATACGGCCGCATCGAAAAGTCGCTGTCGCGCATCGAGAAGCGTCCGGGGTCCGAGACCTGCGCGTTCTTCTGGATGCACAGGAGAACGTCGTGCGCCTCGGCGTCTTCCGGCCGGCAGTAGTGGCTGTTGCCGGTGACGACGGCGGGCACGCCGAGTTCCTTCCCAAACTGGATCAGCTGCTGGTTCACCTCGCGCTGGCCGGGGACGTTGGGGAGGTCCATCAGCTCGAAGTACAGGTTCTTCGGCCCGAACCAGGAGCGATAATCCTCGACGATCTTCCTGAGCCGCGCTCCGTCCTCCGCAAGCGCCGCCTGCGGGATGGCACCGCCGATGGGGCCGCTCAGGGCGATCAGGCCCTTTCCGAATTGCTGCAGGAGTTCGGCATCCACGCGCGGCTTGTAGTACATCCCTTCGAGCGCCGCGGCCGACGCGAGCTTGAGCAGATTCGCGTAACCCTCCTGCGTTTCGGCGAGCAGCGTGAGCGGGTAACGCTTGGTGTCGGTGCCCGTTTCCTTATCCTTCCGCGTCCGCGCCGCCACGTACGTCTCGAGACCCAGCAGCGGCTTCACTCCTCTCTTCTCGGCTTCGAGCACGAACTCGATCAGGCCGTACGTGTATCCCTTGTCGCACAACCCGACGGCATTCTGTCCGAGTTCCTTGGCGCGCTCGATGATCTCCGCCGGGCTCGGAAGCGCTTCGAGCAGCGAGTAGGTGGAGTGGCAGTGGAGGTGGACGAAATCCGAGGGTTTCACGCTAAAAGAATAGCATGCATTTAGGGCAAAAGGATGCCGTAAATCGCATTATTGAATTACGAATTACGAATCATGAATTCTTGCTAGAAAGTATTCGTTATTCGTAATTCATGATTCCTACAGTTCGCACTCGTCCGCTTCCGGATCCGCCGCGCAGAGACACTGCCGCCACTGGGGATTGTCCGGCGTCGCCTTGAGATATTCGCCGTTGCCGTACGCGAAGCATTCGTCGGTGAAGTTGAGTTTCAGCACGCGTTCCAGGCGCAGAGCGCAGGGGCGGCCGCCGCAGGAGCGGAGCAGGAAGTACGCGAAGTCGCGCACGAAGCCGCGGAGGCCCTCGTCCATCGAGTTGCCGAGCCTCACCAGCGCGTCGACGGACATGCGCAGGCCCGAGAAGACGTCTTCGGCCGCCAGCCCCGGATCGACCGCCGCGGCGAACGTCGCGCTTTCGAGCGCGGTCTGGCGCGCCGTGAATTCCCGCAGACGCTGCTGCAGTTCCAGGGTATCGAGGTTCTGCAGCGGGGAATCGCCCTCGTCGCCCAGGAACTCGTCGGGAAGGCGCCGTTCGGCATCGCGCCTCAGCTGCTGTTCGCGGTATTCAAACGTCAGCTGCGCGTCATCGGGATCCAGGGAGAAGCGGCCGTCCAGCGCCTGGAGCACCACGTCCGGATCGGCCGCCTCTCTGCATCCGTATTCCTCCTGGTGGACGCGCTCCGGCGGGGCGGGCGGCGGGGCGGGCGTGTTGCCGTCGATGAGCTCATCCACCGTCTCCTGTAGCGCGCGGAGATGTTCCGCAGTCCGGACTTTGACCGTGGCTGCGTTCTGCGCGAGCGTCATCATCCGGAGCTCCTCCTCCACGCTTCCGCGCAGCGGGGCGGCATCCGCGGGGATGCGCTCAAGAATGAGCGTCAGCATTTCCCTGTCGCACCCGTAGCCGTCAACGACCGGCTGCGCCTCTGCGTCATCGTCCTCCGGTTCCTCCAGGATGCCCGTGGAAGCGGGGGCGTAGTTGCTGTTGTAGAAGCAGAGATCCTTGAGCGATTCCGTCTCTTCCTCGGTTTCGTGGAGCAGCGGCGCGCGCCACGCGTCATACTCCACGCCCGGATGCAGCGCGCCTTTCAGCAATCCCTTCTGTGCGTCGGTCAAAAACCGGTGCGCGTCGCCGAGGCGGAAGATCGCCATGATGTCGTGCCGCTCTTCCGCCGCTTCGATCAATTGCCGTACGTACGCGAGCGCCCGGTCGATGACGAACTGGTCGTAGCGGAAGCAGGCGGTGTCCTGGAGCAGGCTTTCGCGCTGGATCACCACGTGCTGCTCGGTGTCGATGGGCTGGAAGACCGTGGAGAGGAATTCCTGCTCCCACTCCGGGAACATCTCGTCCTCGAAGAACGCGGCCAGTTCGCCGGAAAACGCGGCTTCGTCGACGATGTCCTGCGTCCGTTCGAGCACCTGCGAAACGGCCGGTGAGAGCGGTTCCAGCTCAAACGCCTGCCCCGATCCGGGGAGGAGGAAGAGGAGAGCGCCGACGGTCAGCAGAAGGGTTTTTTTCACGGGAGCAAGGGGGTGAGGGCGTCGAAGAATCCCGGATCGACAGTCCAGGAATCACCGTCCGGGGAAGCGGATGAGGAGGATGCGGAAGAGAAGAAGACCGGGATGGAGAACGCCGACGAGGACGAACCGGTAGCGATGCCGTCATCGGAGCTGGATTCAGAAGAAGCAGAGGGTCCAGAAGACACAGAGGAGGCAGAGGGTACAGAGGAGGCAGAAGAGACAGAGGTCATCGACGAACTGTCCGAAGATCCGGATTGCGTGGACGAGGAATGGGACGAATCCCGGGATGACGAGGAGCTGGAGCTCCGGCGGGACGATGACGACGATGTCATGCTCAGGCCGCATGCGTCGGTGCCGAGCAGGCCGCCGTCCGTCATGGGGCAGAGCGTGTCGGGGAAGCGGGCCCTGGGGAACTGCGAGAGGAGCGCCGCCGCCGCGGTGGTGAAATCGGTGAGGGCCTGCGACCGGCGGCGGAGGAATTCGCCGTACATCCGCGTGCCGATGCGCATGCCCAGCGCCTCGCTCAGCTGGCGCATCGCGATTCCGGGCTGCTGGAATTCATCGGTCTGCCCGGCGATGTCGCCCGCGAACTGCGTGAGGCTGTTGAGCGGCAGGTCGATCCGCCGGGAGACATCGAACGTGCAGAGCGGGCTTCCGAGCGGCAGGCCCGGGCAGAGGGATTCCTCCAGATGGCGCAGCAGCAGCGCGGGGCGGTACGGGGCGGACGCCTCGTCGGCCTCGGGCGAGATGGTGGGGATGATTTTGCCCAGGCCCGGATCGGGCAGCATGCAGACGTCGAACGGGTACGCGTCGCCCCCGTTGGTGACGGGCGTCCTGCCCGGGATGAGGCGGTTCTGTCCCATGGATTCCGCCCAGCAGCGGTTCAGATAGCACATCAGGTTTCCCACCGTGTTCGCCATCGTCCTCTCGTTCATCGGCGCGCAGGCGCCGCCGGTGCTGTGCTCGATGGCATGCACCGCGGCATCGATGCGCGGGTCGCGCTGCAACGGCGGCTCGGGATCGAGGAGTTCCGCGCAGGTTTCGGCGACGCGGTCTTCCGGGGCCGCTCCGGCGTTGCGCCATTCCAGCCACTGCGCCGCGTGGGCACGGATGCCATCCGCCGCTTCCATCACCTCCTCGTCCGGAAGAGGCTCGCTGAAGGTGCCTGGGCAGGAGCCGAATTCGTGGATCCGGCACCACTCGTCCGTCAGGACGTCCGCGCAGGTTTCGGCGTTGATGGGGATGCCGCCCGGCGTGAACGCGCTGCCCTTGAAGACGCCGTCCTCCGCCATCGCCTGGCAGGCGGCGCGGTGGGCATCGCCTTCGATGCGGCAGCAGACGGTGCGGCGTTCCTGCGCCGTCGCCCCCTGTTCGAACGGATCCGACCCCGCGGGCGCGTTGCAGGCCTGACGCGCGTGCGCGAGCTGCATGAGCGCGATGTGGGCGGGCGCGAGGAGAGGATCCTCGCTCAGCGTGATGGTGACCGTGTCCGTGCCGGGTTCTTTCTTGGAGGTGGACGCGTCGTTCTCGATGCCTCCGCAGCGGAATTCCACGTGGCATTCCTTCTGTCCGGGAACGTCGGTCTGCGGAAGCCAGGTGGCCATGGCACACACGTCGCCGCCGGGCTCGGTCCGGCGCAGGGGTTCCGTTCCGGTGCAGGCCGCGAGCTGGATGGTATCGGGTGCCTCTTCCACTTCTTCGGCGCAGACGCCGGCGCGCTCAGTCGGATGCTCGCTGCACAGGAGTCCCGGCCGCATGGCGGGCGAGGTGCAGAACGGAGAAACGTCCTCCGGGCTCTGCGCCGGCGGATAATGTCCGCCCGGCACGGGGGTGCAGGATCCCTGCGATCCCGAACACAGCGTCACCTGCACGGGTTCCAGCGCGCGCACCCACCGCAATCCCGCGTCGCCCGTCAGCTCGCCCGCCTGCGTCCGCTCGGCGTACGCCGCGAGGTCCACGTTGTCGGGCAGAATGTCGCGAAGATGCACGGGGAGAGAGAAGAGCACGGCTTCGCCAGGGGCGACTTCCAGCGTTTCGGCCTGCACGATGAGCGCTCCGGCGATGTCCTCCAGCACGCGCTCGATCTCCGGCCAGCGCCTGCGGAGCAGCTCGCGTTCGGTGCCGTCGGCGGGGGTCACCACGTCGCCGGACGGCTGCGGCAGATCCCGCCGCCGTCCGTTGAGCCACTTCACTCCGGCGAAACGGTACCGCCAGACGGCCGCCGAGAGTTCCGTGATGTCCCGCTGCGGAGCGGCCGGCTCCGTCCCCTCTTCCGGGGCGGGGAATTCCTGCACCACGACAAGCGCTTCCAGTTTTCCGGAGAGTTCCCGCAGGAGCCCCTGGAGGTCGTCCCCGGCGGGCGGTTCTTCCACGCGGATGCGGGCGAGTCCGGCATTCTCCACGTCCTCTCCCCCTTCCGGGGCGTTGGGATCGGCGAGGTCCGCCCGCCAGAGCCGCGCGACGCCCTGCAGCCGGGACGTGAACGGCAGGGCGAAGCCGCCGAGCACCGGTTCCTCGAAACTCGATGCGATGATCTGCAGGTCGCGCCCGAGGGTGCGCAGCTTCGTCTCGCGCTCCACCAGCGTCCGGGCGACGTCGCTCACCACCGGGCATTGGCTGAAGAAGTTGATGTCATGGCGGTCGCACAGGACCGTGTTGTCCTCCAGCAGCTTCGCGACGTCCAGGTTGTCGACGGCGTCGGGATTCTCGACGTAGGGCAGCTGCCGCTTCACTGCCTCGAGAATCGAGGCTTCCGGCGCCGATTCCCAGCGCGAGTTCACGCGCAGCTCCTGCCGCGTGATCTCGAGCATGCGCTCATAGATGCCGGTATCGGCCGCGTGCGCCGCCGGCAGGGACAGGAAACAGGACAAAAGAAGACAGGCACCGAGCGGCCACAGCCGTATCTCAGGCTTCTTTTCTCCCGTTTTCCGTGCCGATGCGGACAGGAAGATGCTCATGGCTCGAAGGAACCGGGGGAATCGGAGGGGTCTGCGGAGGGGAACGCGCCGTCTTCAATCGTGAATTCGCCCGAGGCATCATCCTGGCCGTCCTCGTCGCCGAAGAAGTCCTCAAAATCTTCATCGGGGAAGCCGTCGCTCCCGTCATTCTCGTCATCCCCGAAGGAGTCGTTCCCGTCGAAGCCGCCATCGTCGCCGTTGCCGTCATTCTGGTCTTCGTCCGATGCGCCATCGCCCGAGTCGTCGTCATTGAACGAGCCGAGCGGCTCATCGGAGATCGTCCGCAGCGATCCGCGCGCGTTCCAGATTCTCGGCATGCAGGCGCTGGCTTCGGCCGCAAGATCGAGCGCGTTGCGGATGTCCACGGTCGCGCCGAGGAGGCACTGCACGGCCCCGCCAAGGGGCTGGAGGCGGCCGTATCCGGAGACGTACACGAGCGTCCGGTGGAGGGCGATGCGCGACAGATCGATCTGCCGCTGGATGTCGATGTGCTCCTGGTTGAAGGCATTGCCGAGCGCGGTGATGTTCACCGACGTGGTCCGTCCGCCGGTTTGTTCGCGGATACGGCGCTCCAGGTCGGCGGAAACCTGCGGTTCCGTGACGAAGGATTCCGTCTGGAGCGCGCATTCATAGGCGCCGAGGTATTGCAGAAGTATGGCGGCCATGTTCTCCTGCGTCACCCCGTCCACCTCCAGGTCCGCGGCGAGTTCCCTGAGCGCGGGAGTCGCCTCGATCCGCGCGTTCTCCTCGCACGCGCCTCCGGTCTTGAGCTGCGCGATGTGCTCCTCGATCACCAGGGCCACGCGTTTGTGGAAGAGCGCGCTCCACTGGTCTATGACGGTGGTGTTCTCCGGCACGAGCACGTCGCGCGGGAACAGCGTTTCGTTCGCCTCGCACGGGGGAAGTTCGGGCAGCGGCGCGCCCGTCGCCTGTCCCAGCCACCGTCCCGCGGTTCCGCGCAGCAGGAACGGCAGCGCGACGGCCAGCAGGGCGGCCGCGGCGTGGTGCCGCAGGCGGGAACTGCCGTTCATGGAGCGGAGGTCATTCATTGCATTGGCCGGGGAAGCACGGCAGGCGGGAAAGGGCGGAGAGAAGCGGCAGCGTCTGTTCCAGCGGCGCGAGGAATTCGCCGCGCAGCCCCCGGAGGAAGAAGTCGACGTTGCCGCCCAGCTGCAGCAGCGAGCGTTCCGCCGCGTCGTACGACACCGCGATGCGCAGGAACGACGCCTCGCGGTCCACGAGCTGCCGGAGATAGTCGGCATCGCAGTGCGTATGGACGATGCCCTCCGAGAATCCCGCGGCGATGTTCTGCAGCGCGAGGCTTTCCTGCTCGTCGGCGTTGCCGAACCGGCACTCGGCGATGGGGGGCGTGGCGAGCTCGTCGCATCCGGGCGTCGTCACGCGCAGCCGTCCGTCCGCTCCCGGTTCCGACCGGCGGAACGTGAGCGCGGCGCTCTCGCAGACCATGGCCAGCCGGCATTCGAAGGCACGCATGCTTTGCAGCAGCCCGGGGATCAGTTCCGACGTGATCATCCCCTTCTGGGCGAAGATGCCGGTGCGGGACGAGCGGTTCTCCGTGGTCGTAATCTCGTTCATGCCGGGGAACTGCGTGGTCGCGTCGATATCCGCGTTGCGGAGTTCCGCGCCGGCCGCCGCGGGCGATACCCACCGGTCCGTTCCCGTCTTGATCCACAGCACCCCCTTCTCGTCGCGCCGCGTCGAGTTGAGGCGCTCGTCGGCCGCTTTTCTCCATCCGAACCAGACCTGGCGCAGGAGTTCCTGCTGCTGGGACAGACGGCGGTCGATCGCCTCCATGCATCCCGCCGCCGTGAGGGCGGAAGACGACAAGGAGGACGATTGGGCGCGCGCGGAGGCTCCCGCATCCGCGAACCACGAGCCGATCAGGATCACGGGGATCAGCAGCATCGCAACCAGGGCCTTGCGGGCCGGACGGATGACCGCCGCCGGAGAGAGAGGGTGGATCATTTTTCGGGGGGGACAAATTTGATGTCGTCGTCTTTGGGAACGTCGAACAGTTTCAGCAGATCCTCCGGCACCAGCTCGTAGGGGGGCGCCATATCCGTCCCCGGATCCTTCACGGCCTGGCCGTCGTCATCGATGGTGATGCGGCGGTAGAGCGTCTGGAGCTCCTCGAAGAACGCATCCCCCTGCCTCGTCCGCTCCTCCGGCGACACGAACTGCACGCCGCGGGGCTGCGGGTATTCCTGGTCGCGCAGAGGCGGGGTGCACACGTGGTCCGCCGGGTCGCAGGTGACGATGCGGTCCAGGTCGAAACCGTCCTCCTGATCCATTCCCATCCGGTGCGTCCCCTGGATCTGCAGCTGCTGGCGGGCGAGCACGGCCGGCATCGCGACGATGCGGACGATCCGCTCGCGGAGGTCCATCTCGATGTGTTTGCAGCGCCCCGAGCCCCATGCCCGGCAGGAGAGCCTCCCGCCGATCTCGCCGGCGTACGGGGCGACGGTCTGGTCGATGGCGCGCCCGTAGTCCTCCCCCCCTCCGCCGGAATCCTCGTCCTGGATCACGTCCTCCTCACCGCCGCCCCCGTCATCCTCCTGCTCGTCGTCATCAATCCCATCCTCATTCTCGTCGTTCCATTCGTCGCGGTCGTCGACGCCGTTGTCGTCGTCATCCCTCCAGTCCTCCCCCCCTCCGCCGCCGTCATTTTCCGGATCGCCGTCCGACCAGTCTTCCTCCACCCATCCGTTTCCGATTGCGTCGTTGAACCATTCATCGCCGCCGCCCTGGCCGTCGTCGGTCCATTCGCCGGATCCGTCATCGAACCAGTTGCCGTCCTCATCCATGATCAGCGCTCCCGCCAGCCTGCCCCAGAAATTGTCGAAGAATCCTCCATTATCCCCCTCTTCGGCGGGCAGCTCGTTGCCTTCATCGATGAACTCCCAGCCATCGGAGCCGCCGTCCGGCTCTTCTTCACCCGAATCGCCATCGGGCCCCTCTTCGTCGCTTCCCTCCTCGTCATCAGAGAACGAATCATCGCCGGCTTCGTCATCGTTGTCCTCCGCGTCATCATCATTGCCGTCCTCTCCGCCGTTGCCGTCGTAGTCCAGCGGGACGCCGCCGTCTCCGGTGATGCTTTCCCAGAAATCCTCGTACGTCCGGCGCCTGGCACGGAGGATATCCAGCGCCTGCTCCAGTGCCTCCTCCGCTCCGGTCAGATCCGGCTGCGGGGGCATTTCGACCGGCTCGGGGGTGCTGTGGACCACCACGTTCTGCAGCTGCGCCAGGAGACCCGCGTCGAGCATGGGCACCTCGGGCAGATCGGGAAGCGTGAACGCTTCGGCGGGCGGCGGCGGGTCCGTGATGCCGGGTGGCACGGGAATCGCGAGCATCACCTGGATCGGATGGATCACCGGGACTTCCAGCGGCGCGTTGCGCGACGAGAAGTGCGTCAGATCGAACACGAAGTCGCGCTCGGCGGGTGTGCAGAGGATCGGCAGCGCGGCCAATTCCCCCGCCTCTCCGTCCAGGAACGCGAGCATTTCACTCTGGCCGGGGCACGCGAGCGGCGCGCTGAGCGCGGGGCGCGGCGGATACCAGCCGTCCAGCAGCGAGTAGATGGGCGTTGTGAGGAGGTCCGTCCGGCACCACGGCAGGTTCGTGACGTCCGAGAATGTCGAGATTTCCTTCTGGACGTCATGGATCAGCGGCGCGAGGGCCAGCCGGTCGTTGCGCTCCTCCAGGAACGCCTGGTAGCGGTCGATGGTTTCCTCCATCCAGGACGTGAAGGCGGTCGTTTCCTCATCCTGCTGCCCGAGCAGCCGTGCGACCGTATCCGTCACCTGCGTCCGGAGCGCGCGGTACCGGTGCACCTGGCGGGCGTAATCCTCCAGCTTGCCGATGATGATCCACACCTCCGAGGGGTAATCGAGGCCCAGGGACTGGCGGCTCTTCGCCCACGCTTTCCACTGCGCTGCGCGCGTCTGGAATTCCTGCTCCGTTCCCATGGGCACGACCACGTTGATGGTCCGCTCCACGAGCGTGAAGAACTGCCTGGCCATGGCGATCACCTCGCCCGGGATGTCCCGGCGCGCGCTCAGCTGCATTTCGATGGATTCGTTCATCGGGATTTCCTCGGCGTCTTCTCCCGCATAGTCATCGCCCGACGATGCGCCATCATCGGAAGACCCGGCGGAAGAAGACGCGTCTTCTTCGTCCATATCCCATGAATCGTCAGAGGAGTCTGCGGATGACGAATCATCGTCATCAAACGATGACACCGACGACGATCTCGGCGGCCTGCCGAACGCGGGGGAACTGCGGGACGATCCTCCGGATGCGGAGGATCCCGCGCCGTCCGATTCGGTCAGGCGCTCGCGGTCGCCGATCCAGCTGAGCGGAACGCGCAGGCGGACCGTGGGCGGGCTGATGATCTCGGCCATGTCCTGCTGCAGCTTCTGCAGCCAGCGCACGACGTGGCGGCTGTCGTTCTTGTCGCCTTCATCTCCTTCGTCATCGGCGCCCTCCTGGACGATCTGCCCGTTCACGAAGGTGAAGGGTCCCATCGAGTTGTTTTCCTCCTGCCCGCCCCCTTGCCCCTCGTTCGTACTGACGGTGTCGTCCGTGGCGCGCGCGAAGCTGTCCAGCGCGTACGGTTCCCACGGAAGACGCTGGATGATTCCCTGCAGCGTTTTGCGGTCCGGCTGGAGGAGGAACGGCGTCAGATCCCCGTCGCGGTCGGCCAGCGCGCCTTCGTCGGCGAACGACATCCCCCCCGCGACCTGGTGCCATCCGTTGCCGATCGCCGACTCCGGCAGTTCCGGCGGAGGATCGAACAGCGGCGGGTCCGGCGCGATGTATCCCACCATGCTCTGGCTGTCGCGGAGCGCATCCACCGGCAGCTCCGCCCCGATGACGCAGTGCTGGTCGTTTTTGGAGGTCGCCTCGGTCTTCGCGTCGAATTCGTAGTAGAAGCCGTAGCAGGCCACCGGAATCTGCGTGAGCGCGAGGCGGTCATCCCCTTCCTTCACGATGCCCTGCACGCGCTCGCGCTCCGTGCGGGCGGTGTAGCCGCGGAAGAAGGACAGGAACGTTTTCTCCCCGCGGTAGGGCATGGGCGCGGGATCATCCCACTCGTAGCGCTCCTCGAAGCCGGTGCAGCCGGGACCGGGGCAGCGGCATTCCTGCCCGCGGCAGGGAACGCAGTTGGGAACGCCCGGCGGATCGTCGTCGCTGCTCTCCCAGGTGACCACTTCGCGGATGACTTCGATGATTTCGCATTCCTCTTCCTCTTCTTCATCCTCCTGCTCGTCGTCATCAATCCCATCCTCGTTCTCATCGTTCCATTCCTCGCGGTCGTCCACGCCGTTGTCGTTCTCATCTTTCCATTCGTCCCCGTTTTCATCGTCCTCTTCATCATGGCTGCCGTCGTGGTCCTTGTCCCACCACCCGTCGTCATCCATCCCGTCCCGGTCCTCATCCACCCATCCGTCATCGTCAACAGTATCAAAATCCTCGTCCACAAAGCCGTCGTCGTCCCAACCGTCCATGTCTTCGTCCAGCCAGCCGTCGTCGCTCTTGCCGTCCCGGTTCTTGTCCACCCACCCGTCGTCATCCGTCCCGTCGCGGTCGCGATCCATCCATCCGTCATCGTCGATGCCGTCAAAGTCATCGTCCACGAAGCCGTCGTCGTCCCATCCGTCCAGGTCTTCGTCACGCCAGCCGTCGTCCATGGGCTGGGCCACGGGATTGTCGTTCCACCACTCCTCATCCGGCGGGAATTCACCGTCGGAAGGCGGCAGCGGTTCGGCGATGCCGTCCCAGGCGTCGGAGAATTCCACCTGGGCCAGCAGCTGTGCCACGAAGGAGCGGACAGGCTTCATGGACTGGAATCCCTGGTCGAAGGGATCGGCGCCCGGACCGACCGGCATCATCGGATCGATGATCGGCGTCACGGGCGGCCAGATGGACGGATTCGGGTCCGGGCCGAAGACGCCCGGCGGATTCATCCCGGGATCCGGGAAAAACGGCGGCACCGGAACGGGAATGATGGGAGATGCAAAAGACATCACCGACGACGAGGCCATGGCCAGCGACGAGGAGGAGAAAAAATCTCCATCGGGCGGGGGCGGGGCAAACGAGGAAAATGCCCCGGAGCTGCTCGGCCCCGGGCGGTTGCTGGAGGAAAAATCGCCGTCCACCGGGTTCTGGAACGACAGCGACGAATCCGATGCGCGCGACCGGGACGTGAAAGACGAGGACTTCGAGAATTCCGAGGAAACGAAGATCATGTCATCGCTCGATGACTCGGACATTCTTGACCGTGACGTGAACGACGATGATTCGTCGCTGGTGAGCCCCCCGCTGCGCGATGTGCTCGACGATGAATCTCCTATCAGTCCGCTGTCCAGCGATGACGTCGATGACGATCCGATCAATCCCCCGCTCAGGGATGAGCGCGACGAGGATCCGGTCAGTCCGCTGTCCAGCGATGACGTCGATGACGATCCGATCAGTCCGCCGCTCAGGGATGACCTCGATGAAGACCCGATCAGCCCCCCGCTGAGCGAGGACGAGGACGACCCCGTCATCCCGTCGTCGAACGACGACGAAGACGATGAGCGCGAACTGCGCGACGATCTCGACGAACTGCCGCGGGGCGGAGGCGGCCTCACCGTTCCCTGCGGCGGCTTCGGCCTGTCGGTCAGAGGCGTGGGTTCCTTGGGCGCCTCGATTTCCTCTTCCGGCTCCTCCTCTTCCTCCTCCTCCTCCTCCTCATCGCAGGTGTTCCTCTCGCTCGACACGTATTCGACGCGCTTCACCGGCGTCGTCGCCCATTCTTCGGTGCACGTGTATTTTTTGCCGCGGTTTTCGGGCGTCTGCGCACACCGCCAGCCGCCGTCCCGCAGCTTCCGGAAGACCTGGCAGTCGCGGTACGTGTAGCTGTTGAGCCGCTTGCAGAATTGCGCACACAGCCCGGGATCCTGGGGATCACGCGTGTTGCCGTCCTCGTTCCAGGCACAGGGCGGATCCTCGAAATACGGATTTTCGATTCCCACGAGTTCGTAGCGGCCCCCGTCCCGCGGGCCCGGCGGGTCGCGCCACACCCACCGCATCACCGTTTTGACCGCGGGGTCGCACGCCGTGCGCAGGCCGGCGGCCGTCTGCGGGAACCGGAATCCGTCGTCCTCCGTTCCGCCGCGCTCCACGCGCTTGGCCATTCCCGAGAGAAGATTGTCCAGCGGCCGTCCGTCGCGTCCCGGGACGTCCGTGGTCGACGCGATCACGCTCCCGCGGCCGGGCTCTTCCAGCACGGACATGTTCCGGTTCCACCCGCCGCATTGCGCGGCCGAGAGCGCGTCGGGAATCTCGTCCTCCACCACGCGTTCGATGTCCGAAAAATCCTCCGGAGGCTCCGCCGGAATGCTGTACGCCTGCAGGGGCGTGGCGTGGAGGAGCAGAAGCGCCAGACACCCCGTCGCACAGCCGCGAATGCGTGTTTTTGTGTGTGTCATCAAATCTGTAGATTTTAGCAGATCTGAGCCCTTAATTCATCGCATTCTGATGCGGGAAACTCGTTAAATACTGGACAGAAGAATAAAGAATTACGAATTACGAATATTCTGCACAAAATTCGTTATTCGTAATTCATAATTCGATTTACGCAAGTGTGCTTTGTTGCACATCAAAAACCTCAGGTGTACAACCGTTCACGTCACTCGGCAGAACATCGGTTCGTGCCCTCCTCTACTCCCATTCCCCACTTCATATGTTCTCCCTCAACAGGGTCCAGATTATCGGTTACCAGACGCAGCCCGTGCAGGTCCGCAAGACGCCCGGCGGCATGAGCGTCACCGATCTCAACCTCGTCACTCCGTATTCCTTCAAGGCCGAGAGCGGCGAAATGCTCGATGGCAAAGGCTTCCACGTCGTCACCCTCTGGGGCCCGATGGCCGAAGTTGCCGGCAAGTTCGTCAAACCCGGCGCGCAGCTCTTCATCTCGGGCCGCCTGCAGACCGACAGCTGGGAGGATGAAAAAACAGGCGAGAAGCGCAGCAAAACCAAGATCGTCGGCCTCGACATGATTCTCCTCGATCCCAAGGACGGCCAGCGTCCCGCGCCCGAAGGCGCGGCGTCCATCACGCAGTGCGTCAACCGCGCCGATGTCATCGGCAACGTGACGCGCGATCCCGAAATGCGCACCACGACCAGCGGCCAGAAGGTCCTCACCATCGGCGTCGCCACCAACGAGCGCTGGAAGGACCGCGCGACGGGCCAGGACAAGGAGCGCAGTGAGTTCCACAACGTCGTCCTGTGGGGCGTTCTTGCCGAGCAGGTCGCGCGTTCCGTCAAAAAGGGCAACCGCGTCTTCGTGTCCGGCCGCGTGCAGACGCGCAGCTGGGAGACGAAGGAAGGCAGCAAGCGCACGACCACCGAGATCATCGGTGAGTCGCTCTCGCTCCTCGGCGTGAGCAATGCGTCGGTGCAGAACAACATCTCCAACGAGGCGCGTTCGTTCGGATCCGGCGATCAGGAATCCCGCCCGTCGAAACAGGCAGCGACATCCTCGTCCGACATGGACGTTCCCGCCGTGTCGTACGCGTCGGAGATCAAGCCGGAGGATTTGCCGTTTTAAGAGGCATTTCATCGCACTGCCACGCGAACATGCGGGCGTCTTCCGCCGCTTCATGAAGAGCGTGGCCGCAGGTCCCGCAGACGCCGGCCTCTCAGATTTTCAGTCTCTCCAATGCGCGCTCCCGGCGTTGAATTTCCGCTTCACGCTGCCGTAATTCCAGGAGCCGCTGGCGGATGGCATCTTCCACTTTTTCGAGGAATTGCCCCCGCTCCTGCTGTTGCTTTTCGCGCCGGTCGAGGCGCTGCTCCCGTCGATCCAGTCCGGACTGCCGTTCGTCCGATTGCAGCGTCAGGGCGCCGCCGATGAGCAGGGCGACGGCGCCGGCAAGGGCGATGAGCTTGCTGCGCACGTTGGAAGAGGAACGGGATTCCGCTTCCCCGGAGGGCCGGCGTTTGGCTTCCAGATCAGTCATGGCTATGCCGCAAGTTTGCCGCGTCCGTCATGCAAATACATCCCTGTTTTGACGTCGACCGCCGGATTTTCGGAATGGATGTGGGAACGCCGCATTATTTTGATTCCGTCGCCGGCGCTCCGTGATGGTTCTGCGCCTTCTCTGTTGTGGAATTTCCTTCCATCAAGAGCGTCTTCAGCTGCGTGGCGACGCTAATTTTTCCAATACTGGAAAATCCGAGCCGGTCGGCCGCGCGGCGTTGGTACTCGGTGTTCATGGATTGCTGTGCCTTCAATCCGTCCGGGGTCAAACGCATGGCAATGACGGTAGTCCTCGCTCCCGGGACGCGCAACGACTCTCACGCCGCCAGCCCGCCTTTGGCATCGTAGAGCCGCATTTCGATCCCCGCGATCTGGGGGATTTTTTCGCGGATCAGCTTCGTGATCTCCAGGACGTCCTCGAATGTCCCCTTCTCCACGTTGAGCAGGAAGTTCGCGTGCTTCTCCGCGATCTGGATGCCGCCCACTTTGATACCGCGAAGACCCGCCGTGTCGATCAGCCGCCACGCGGGCGTCCCGTCGGGGAGCGATTTGAAGCAGGAGCCCGCGGTCTTCAGATGCGGCTGGGTCTCGATCCTCTTCTTGATCAGGCGCTCGATCTCCGCTTTCGCCTCCGCGGAGGGGCGGACGGGGAGCGTCATCGTGGCGCTCCAGATGATGACGGAATGGTCGCGGGCGAGATCCTTGAATTTGCTCTCGCGGTAGCAGAAATCGCAGTCCTGCTGCGTGAAGATCTCCCACTGCCCGTCGATGAGCGCCGTGACGGACCCGATGTACGCGTTGATCCAGATCCCCTTCACTCCCTGGCCGGCATTCCCGAAAATCGCGCCGCCCACGGTGCCGGGAATTCCCGTGAGCGCCGAGAGATCCAGATTGTGGGCCGCCATCTCATTCACGAAACTCCCCAGGATTTTCCCGGCGTGGACGACCACGCGGCCGCCCTCCACCGTCACCGTGTCGACTTTGATGCGGACAACGAGCGCGTTGATGATGTCGTCGGCGAAAATCGTGTTCGATCCCCCGCCCAGCACGATCAAGGGGATGTTCTTTTCTTTGGCGAAGGCATAGGCCTCCTCCGCCTCCTGCTCGGTCAGGATATCGGCATACCAGCGTGCCTTTCCGCCGATGCGCATCGTCGTCTTGGGGCCGAGAGGGATGAATTCCTGGATCTGCATAGCGGCTGCCGGCTATTCGCCAATCGCTTTATTGGCTTTCTCCAGCCGGTGCAGCGTTTCTTCGCGTCCAAGGACGAGCGCGACTTCGAACGCGCCGGGACTGTAGGGAAGCCCCGTGAGCGCCGCCCGCAGCGGCCAGAGGATCTGGCCGATTTTCATGCCCTGGGCGTCGGCGGCCTTCTGCAGAGCCTCCTTCATCGTCGAGAGCTTCCACTCTTTCTGGGGGATAGCGGTCAGCGTCAGCTGCAGCATCCGGAAGATTTCCGGCAGCATGCCCGCCTCCACTTTCTGCTTCGCATTCGCGAGGAGCTCCACCGTCGCCGCCGGGGGATCGTAGAAGAAGCGCAGCATGTCCGGCGCTTCGCCGAAGAACATGATGCGTTCCTGGATGAGCCCCGCCTTCGTGAGGAAATCGGCATCCGACGCCGCGGCCGGAAAGCGCGCTTCCACGAGCGGCTTGATACGGGCGGCGAAGTCCGAAACCGGGATTCTCCGCATCCACTGGCCCTGAAGCCAGTCGAGCTTCTCCAGATCGAAGATCGCGCCGGCCTTCTGCACGCGGTCCAGCGAGAATTGCGCGATCAGCTCCTCCATCGAGAACAGCTCCTGCGTCGTGCCGGGGTTCCACCCGAGGAGCGCGAGGAAGTTGACCATCGCCTCGGGCAGGTACCCCTTCTTGATGTACTCCTCCACGGCCACATCGCCGTCGCGCTTACTGAGCTTCTTGCGGTCCTTGCTCAGCAGCAGGGGGACGTGGGCGTAGCGCGGGGGCGTCCAGCCGAACCATTCGAACAGGATCAGATGCTTGGGGAGCGAGCTGAGCCATTCCTCGCCGCGGATGACGATGTCGCACTTCATCAAATGATCGTCCACGACATGCGCCAAGTGGTACGTGGGGAAGCCGTCGCTCTTGAGCAGGACCTGGTCATCGATGGTATGGCCCTGGAAGCGGACCTCCCCGCGGATGTCATCGGCGAAGACCACCGTTTTCTCGTGCGGAACCTTCATGCGGATCACGTGCGGCGTGCCGGCCTGCACCCTGGCGTCCACCTCCTCCCTCGAAAGATTCAGGCACTGCCGGTCGTACATCGGGGCCTGCTTCCGGGCTTCCTGCTGCTTGCGCATCTCCGCCAGACGGTCCGCGCAACAGAAGCACCGGTAGGCATGTCCTTTCGCGAGCAGCTCTTCGGCGTGTTTTTTGTAGAGGGGAAGACGCTGGGACTGGTAGTACGGGCCGCAGTCGCCCTTTTGCACGATGCCATCCCCTTCCATGATCACGCCCTCGTCCGGGACGATGCCCGCCCACGCCATGCTGCGCAGGAAGTTCTCCACGGCTCCCGGAACGCTCCGTGCCTGGTCGGTGTCCTCGATCCGCATCACGAACGTGCCGTTCGCCTGGCGGGCGAGCAGGTGGTTAAAGAGCGCGGTCCGCAGGCTGCCGACGTGCAAAAATCCTGTCGGTGATGGTGGGAAGCGGGTACGCATGGGGGGATATCATAGCAAGCAAACGAGGGAAACGAAGCAAACAAAGAAAACGAGGATCGTCGTTTTCCTCGTTTTCCTCGATTGCGTCGTTTGCCTTATTTCACCTCCACCGTGTACGTCACGGGCGTCTTGGGCTTGTCGCTGGCGTCGCGGTCCACCGCGGCGATCGCGTCCACCACGTCGAGACCCGCGGTCACGTTGCCGAAGACCGTGTGCCGGCCCTCGAGCCAGGGAACCGTTGCTGTCTGGATGATGAAGAACTGGCTGCCGTTGGTCGCGGGGCCGCGGTTGGCCATGGCGATGGCGCCCTTCGTCATCGGGAGCGACGTGAGCTTGTCGTTGAAGACGTAGCCCTGCTTCTCGTAGAACTCCTTGATCGTGAGATTCTCGAATTCGGGGGGCAGCTGCTGGCCCTGCGCCTCATCCTTGAGGAGCTTCTTGTCGAGGCCGTAGGACACAGCGTTGATCTCGTCCTCGAACGTCGGACCGAAGATACTCTCGCCGCCGGTGCCGTTGCCGGCCGGATCGCCCGCCTGGATCATGAAGTTGGGGATCACGCGGTGGAACGTCAGGTTGTCGTACGCGCCGGCCTTGGCCAGCTCGAGGAAGTTCGTGACCGTCTTGGGCGCGGCGTCGGCGTCCAGCTCGATCGTGATGTCGCCCTTGGTCGTGTGCATGACGACGGTGTGCTTTCCCGTCTTCAGGGTGCCGTCAAAATTCTTTCGGGCTTCCAGCGTCTGGGGGGATACGGGCGGAGGAGTCATGGCGTTTTCGGCGGGAGGTTGCTGCTTGGAACAGCTCACAAGGAGGAAGGCCAACGCGAACAACGGAATGATTAATTTGTAGAAGTTTTTCATAGCGGGGTGAGGGTACTGAGGACGGGCCGGGGCTTCAAGGGAGCAGACAACGAGTTTCGTCTGTTGCCAAGCATGGTATTCCGGCCATGAGGCGATGTTTTCCGCTTGCGATAAAGGAAATAGTAATTCCGGATTGAAAGGAGACACAAAACAAAAAACAGGTTCTTATATTTTCTCTATGAAATGTAAATGACGATCAGTCAATTACCGTCCGGCCTCCCGCAACAGGCGCGCAATGATCATGGCGGCGTCCGGATGCGTGAATCGCCGCATGGCATCCGCGAGCGCCTTCCGTCGTCCGGGGGAGCCGGCCAGTCCGCTGACCGTCGTGGCCAGATCCTTCGTCAGCGCCGCCTGCGGGAGCAGCACGCACGCGCCGGAGGCCGCGAGCGCCCGGGCATTCTTCACCTGATGATCGTGCGCGACGCCTTCGAGCGGAATCAGGACCGATGGGATGCCGTTGGCCGCAAGCTCGCCGATGCTCCCCGCGCCCGCCCGGCTCACCGCCATGTCGGCGGCGGCGTACAGGTCCGGAAGCTCGTTCTGCACGAACGGTCTCGACCAGTATCCCGGCCGCTCCCCCGCTCCGGCCTTCCCTTCGCCGGTCAGATGAATGATGTCCGCATGCCGCAGAAGCTCATCGATGTGCGCTCTCACCGCGGCGTTCACCGTCGCCGCGCCCTGGCTTCCCCCCATAATAAGGAGGACGGGACGGTCGCCAGAGAAGCCCGTCAGCGAGAGGCCGCGTTCCCGGCTGCCCGAAGCGATTCCGGGGCGGAGAGGGTTTCCGGTGTAGATGGGGGCGGAAAGTGAAAAGTTAAAAATGAAAAATAATTTTTCATTTTTCATTTTTAACTTTTCACTACTCACTGGAAATCCATGACACACCATCTTCGCGAAGCGCGAAATGAATGTGGTGGCCTTTCCCGGCACAGCATCCGACTCATGCACGACAATGGGAATCCGCAGCAACCATGCCGCGAGCGCCACGGGTACCGTCACGCCGCCGCCTTTCGTGAAGACCGCGTCGGGCTTTTCGCGCCGCAGCAGGTTCCAGGCCTTCCAGGTCACGAGCGGGAGGTTCCACCGCACCGACCGGCCCGCGAGCGCCGCAAAGCGCACTCCTTCCTTCGTGAGAAAATCACTCTCCTCTTTCCGCGTCGCGCAGACGAAGAGCGCCGACGCCGCGGGGTCTTCCTTTTGCAGGGCGCGCCAGACGGCGACGCAGGGGGCGATGTGCCCGATGGAGCCGCCGGCGACAAACAGTATCTTCATGACCAGATCACTCTATAAGAACGGCTCGAGTGGAGAAAACTCACAAATTTCAACTCACAACTCCTTTATTTGTGCATTGGAAGCTGAAAACTGTGAGTTAGGCGTTCATGGCCCATCCTCCCAGTTTCTTCTTCGCCTGCCGCCGAGCAAGGCTCGCCTCGCTGGTCGAGTGCATGGAGATGTTCAACAGAATGCCGACGGCCGCGAGCAGTGCGATGAGCGATGATCCGCCGTAGCTGATGAACGGCAGGGTCAGTCCCGTGAGCGGGAACAGTCCAAGGTTCACGGCGAGGTTCACGAGGGTCTGCACGCCGATCCACGTGGTGATGCCCGTGGCGAGCAGGAAGCCGAAGCGGTCGGGGGCCTGCTCGGCGATGCGGTAGCCGCGGTAGACCACGAGCGCGTACATCGAGAGCACGATCAGGAGGCGCATGAAACCCAGCTCCTCAGCCATGGCCGAAAAAATCATGTCGCCCTTCACTTCGGGCAGGTAGCCGAACTTCTGGGTGGACTTGCCGTATCCCACGCCGAAGAATCCCCCGCTGCCGATGGTGATGAGCGCCTGCTTGATCTGGTAGCCGAATTTGTCGACGACGTTCTGGTCGTTCACGTAGAGGAACGCGAGGAATCGCTCCCGGATGTACTTCTTTTGCAGGATGATCGGGAGGCCGACCACGCAGGCCAGCGATCCTCCGAGGAGCAGGTGGAACAGGTTCCCGCCGGCGATGAAGAACATCGTCGCCGCGATCGAGCTCAAAATCAGGAAGGAGCCGAGGTCCGGCTGGATTGCGATGAGGAACGTGCTGATGAGCAGGAGCGTCACGAACGGCACGAATCCTTCCTTGAATGTCCCGATGAGCTGCTCGCGCTTCTGCAGCCACACGGAGAGATAAAAGATGAGCGTCAGCTTGAGGACTTCGGACGGCTGGATCGAAAACGGACCGATGCGCAGCCAGCTCCACGAGGTCCCCCACCCGGCGTTGATGCCCGGGATCAGCACCAGGATGAGCAGGAAGATCGTGCCCAGGTACATGAGCTTGGCCAGTCTCTCCCACAACCGGTACGGAATGAGCGCCGTGGTGAACATCACGCCGATGCCCAGCACCACGTGGAGGAATGTCCGCCACAGGTAAAAGGAGTTCGTGCCCGTGCCGTAGAGCCGGAGCGTCAGCTGGTAGCTTTCGTACACCGACACGCTCGCGAGCATCGCCAGCCCGAACAACGTGAGGACGACGGTTGTGCCCAGCAGCAGGAGATCCATTCTTCGGAACATCGGTGGGAGTATAGGGTTGTGAGGAAGGTGGGTGCCAGATAAAGGTCGCGAGATTCGAATGACGAATAACGAATTACGAATGTTTTTTAGAAAAAAATTCGTAATTCGTAATTCGTAATTCATACTATCCATATGACTATTCTCTGGCTCACGACTGTAGTCGCCTTTTTGCTCAGCCTCGCCTCCAAACTCCTCGCGGATGCCTATCTTGTTTCCCGGATCCCCGTTTTCGGATCGTTCGCCGGCCTGCAGTATGCGACGAATCCCGGCATCGCGTTCAGCATCACGTTTCCCTGGCATCTGCAGTCGGTCTTCATCGCCGTCGCGCTGGGCGCGCTTGCGTGGGCCGCGGTGCACGCGAAAACCGCCTGGAGCCGCGTCTCGTTCGGCATGATCCTGGGCGGTGCGCTGGGCAATGTCGCCGACAGGATCTTCGACGGGGTCGTCACGGATTTCTTCCAGGTCGGGACGTTTCCGGTGTTCAATGTGGCGGATAGCTTTATCACGGTTGGCGTCGTTCTGTTGCTGGTGGAAGCGGTATTGATCTGGCGGAAGAAGAAGGCGTAGATATGCGAATTGCGAAGAACGAATTACGAATACTCGCTAGAAAAAATTCGTAATTCGTAATTCGTAGTTCGAAACGATGCTTTTGGCTTGTTTCTGCGACTATCCTCCTCTTCCCCCATCCGCTACACTTCATCTCCCATGGAAGTCACCTACCGTGTCCGGGGTGGTATTCCTCTCGTCGGCGACGTCGTCGTCGGCGGATCAAAGAATGCCGCGCTTCCGCTCCTCGCCGCGAGTGTCCTCGCGCAGGGCGAAACCGTGCTGCGCAACGTGCCGCGGCTCCGCGACACGCTCGCGATGCTGCGCATTCTCGACTTCCTCGGAGCCGAGACGAGCTTTGAAGAAGGCACCGTCCGCATCCGCGCCGACAAGATCCGCAGCCAGCCGATTCCGGCCGAATACGTCTCGTCTCTCCGCGGATCCATCGTCCTCGTGGGCCCGCTGCTCGCGCGCTTCGGCGTGGTCGAGATGGCGTACCCGGGCGGCTGCGTGCTGGGCAAGCGCCCCGTGCAGGCGCACGTCCATGCCTTCGAGCAGATGGGCGCCGAAGATATGAGCACCGACGACACGCTCCACCTGCAGGGAACGCTCCAGCCCTCGCACGTCATCCTTCCCGAGTTCTCCGTCACCGCCACCGAGAACATCGTGCTCGCGGCTTCCCTCCTCCCCGGTACCACCCGCATCGACCTGGCGGCCGCGGAGCCGCACGTGCAGGAAGTCGAGCGCATGGCGGTCAAGATGGGCGCGAAGATCGAAGGCATCGGCACGCACACCGTCACCGTCCACGGACAGAAAACGCTCGCGGCGGTGGAGTTCGACGTCACCTCCGATTATCTCGAATCCGGCGTGCTCGTCCTCGCCGCCCTCGTCACCCGCGGCAAGCTGCGCATCCACAACGTCGACCGCGAGCACCTCCTCTCCTTCCTCGACGCGCTCCGCCGCTTCGGGGCGGTCTGGAAGTACGACCAGGGCGAGCAGACGCTCTTCATCGACGGCGAGCTCTCCTCCCTCCAGGCCATGAGCGTGCGCACGAACATCTTCCCGGGCTTCCCCACCGACCTGCAGGCCCCCATGGGCGTCGCCATGACGCAGGCGAAGGGCGTGAGCCGCATGTTCGAGCGCCTCTACGAGGGGCGCATGGCGTACCTGTATGAACTCGAGAAAATGGGCGCTCACGTCGAGATCCTCAACGCGCACCAGGCGCTCATCATCGGGCCGACCCCCCTCAAGGGACGCGTGGTGGCGAGCAACGACATCCGCGCCGGCGCGGCGATGGTTCTGGCGGCGCTCTGCGCCGAGGGCGAAACGACGATCACGGACGTCCGGTACATCGAACGCGGCTACGACCGGCTGGACGAGAAACTGCGGGGACTCGGGGCGAAGATTGAACGGGTCGAAAGGGAGCAGAAGTAGCAACCAAGCACAAAGTCCGAAACTCGAAACAATGCAGGAAAAAAGAATATCCAATTTTTTCTCAATTGGCGTTTCTCGATTGTTCATTGTTTCGGAATTCGGGTTTTGAATTTATCCATAAGTCTCCTATTATCAGCGTGATGCTAACGTTCACCGCCACCGGTCCCTCCTCTCTCCGCGTTCTGGGCGCCGAGACCCCGATCAACGTCTTTCCGGACGGCGGAAAACTTTCCGACAAGGACATCAACCTCCTCGCGCTGCCCGAGGAGACCGAAACCCCCGGCGTCATCTCCTGGCCCGGCGAGTACAACCGCGGCGGCGTTTCCGTCCGCGGTATCGGGCACGAGGACGGCGAACAGGTGAGCTACGTCGCCGATCCCGACGGCGTCCGCTGCGCGTTCCTCTCCGAGCCCGTCAAGGACTGGACCGACAAGCAGATCGAATCGGTGGGTGACATCGACGTGATGGTCCTCCCCGCCGCCGACGCCAAGCTGGTCCAGAAGCTCGTCGACGAATTCGACCCACGGGTGCTCATCCTGCTTCCCGGCGAGGACAAGACGGCGCTCGCAGCCATCGAGAAGATCGTCGGCGTCAAAGAACGCGCGAAGGAATACAAACTGAAAGGCGCGCTGCCCGCCGAAGGCCGCGAGGTCATCCTGCTGGCGTAATAACGGGCTATGTGTGCACAGGCGAAGTCCAATGGTGCTCGCCGGCAGGCAGGGAATCGGCGTGGTGCTCCTGATAGGAATTGAACCTATATTTGCCCCTTAGGAGAGGGCCGTTCTATCCGTTGAACTACAGGAGCACGGCACGATTATGGAGCCATCCTCCCGATTCAGGAAGGCCATCCCCGTTCATCCTCCGCTGGCAAAATCCCAGAGCAATTTGCCGATGGACACCGCCACGACGCCGATGAGCAGCATCCGCACGTACCGGCTGCCCCGGTGCGCGCTCACGCCCGCGCCCATCCATCCGCCGGCGCCGAAACCGACCCCGAGTGCGAGGGCATGCGGCCACGACACGGTCCCCTGTGAGGCGAACACCGCCGCCGCCGCGACCGACGTGAGGATGCCGATGACCCGCGAGTCCACCGCCGCCTGCAGGAACGTGTGCCCGAAGGCGATCAGGACGATCGTCATCAGCGTGCCGAATGTGAAGCCGAAGAATCCGCCGTACATCCCCACGAGCGCCGTCGTGACGGCCAGGAGGGCGATGTGCTTCTGCCGCTCCGGGCGCTCGCGCATGCCCCACGAATCCCGGAAGAAGAGAAACAAGGCCATGGATCCCAGCACGACGGTGAACAGCAGGCGCAGCGTCTGCTCGCTGACCGAGCCGATGATGTACGCCCCGATCACGCTGCCCGCCGCGCCGAAGAGCCCTAAAAAGACGGCATGCGACAGCTGCGTTTCCGACAGCTTCCCTTCCCGCGCGTACCGCGCGGCGCTGATGAATTCCAGGATCACCGCGGCCGGGCGCGTGGTGGCGACCGCCGCGTGGGGCGAAAAGCCGAGCAAGAGCAGGATCGGCAGGCTGATCAGCCCCGCGGATCCCACGGCTGCGCCGAAGAATCCCCCGATGAATCCGCCGGCGAGGAGCAGCCCGAGATGGAGCATCGGCATGGCGAAAGACTAGCAGAATCCGCCGTCTGCGCCGTCCATCGGAGTTTCATGACTTTTTCCGCTCCGCGCAGTAACGACTGGGGGAGGCCTTCGTTATACTCAGTGCTATGCCTATCAATATCTTTTTCGCGGGCGGGAACGCCCGCGCTGTCGCCGCTCTTGCGGCCCTGTTCCTGCCGCTTACGGCTTTTGCGGCGATCGAATACACCGATTCCAGCAGCCGTTATACAGATGCGCCCTTCAGCACATCTGAAGCGGCAGGAATCAGCCTGATCACCGATTACGGCGCTGCGCAGGGGAATCCCGACGGCACGTTCGCGGCCTCCCGCACACTCAATCGTGCGGAGTTCCTCAAGATCGCCATGTCCAGCCGGACCGGCGGTATGCCGATCCAGTCGGACGATGATCGCAACGATTGCTTCCCCGACGTCCGGCCCGGAGATTGGTTTGCGCAGTTCGTCTGCCATGCCAAATCTGAGGGCATCATCGCGGGCAATCCCGACGGTCTCTTCCATCCGGAGCGTCCGGTGAATTACGTCGAAGCGCTCAAGATGCTGACGCTCCTCTTCGGTTACGATGTTCCCGCTCAGCAGCCCGGCGAAGCATGGTATCTGCGGTATGCACGCAGTGCGCAGCAGCGCGGTACCGCTCTCCCGATCGGACTGGATTTCGACGCATCGCTCACGCGTGGTCAGATGGCCCGTCTCGCAGCGGCGTTCATCGCCGAGGCGGAAGGTGATCTGGCCAACTACCGCCGCGCCGAGCGTGGTCTGGATCCGATCAGCAGCTCTTCCAGTTCAAGCGTGGCGTCGTCGGACAGTTCAACGAGTTCTTCCACAAACTCCAGTTCGTCTTCAACGTCCACATCGTCGGATTCTTCGGATTCCTCGGTTTCGTCGGTTTCCTCGCATGCCGGCTTCCCCGCCCGCAGCCAGTTCCTCATCGCCGGAGAGCGGAGCCCCGTGATCGCCAGCGCGACGTTCTTCCCGAATCTGGAGCCCGTCTTCGTGCGGCGCGCCGAAGTGCGGCTTAAGGCGGAGATCGAGGGCATCGACACGATGTACGTCGTCGACAGCTCCGGCGTCGAGCTGGGAACGCTGTCGCTCGACAAGATCTACGACAGCACCGAAAAGACCTGGCGCGGTGCCTTCTCGGGCAACTACCGCATCGAGAAGTCGACCCAGAAGACCATCGGGGTCGAAATCCGCATGAAAGGACGAAACCAGGGCGGCACGTCGGAGGAGCTGGTGCAGGTCGACCGGTTCCAGCTGACGACCGAAGGCGAATGGTCCACAAACTCGTACACGTCGGGCACCGATGCCGGCCCGCATCCCAAGCACCAGACGGCGATGGGGCAGATCACGCAGGTCACCAATGCCCAGGAGGACTCGGGCATTCTCCCGCTCGGTCCCGGCCAGCAGCTTGCCGCGTTCTCCGTGACGGCGTTCGCCGTGGAAGGCGCGACGCTCCGCGTCGAAAACCTGGAATTCCAGGTGGCGAAATCGTCCTCCGTGCTCGTCAGCAACTGGCAGTTGGGCATCCCCGACAGCAACGAGCGCCTCAACTGTTCGTATAGCGAAGTGAATTCGTCCGTCAGCTGCCTCTCCCTCCCCGAAAGCCTCGGGACGCTGGGCGGCTCCGGCGGCGGCACGCGCACGTTCCGCCTGTTCGGCGACGTGACGCTCGCCTCGGGCGCCACCAGCAAGGACATGCAGATTAGTCTGAATCTCGCCGGCAACACCGAAACCAACGGCGCGGTCCAGTGGACGGACGGATCGGGGCACTTCCGGTGGGTGGCGCTGGACCAGCCGCTCGCGCGGAGCACGATCTGGAAGTGATCCAAAAAGCGTTCAACAAAGGCCTGTCATCCTGAGCGGAGCGAAGGACGACAGGCCGATGTTTATGGTTCGCTCCGCTCACCATGACATCGGATGGGCAGGAAATCCATCTTGCCCATTTTCGGATGCTCCATGATCATGATCCCGCATGCACTTCGCCGACGCCCTCACCGAAAAAGCGAAGAACACGTCGCCCGTGTGCGTGGGACTCGATCCCCAGGTGTCGAAGCTCCCGGAGGGCCTTTCGAAGGACGTGCGGGGCGTGCAGGAGTTTTGCACCGGCATCATCGACGCCGTGGCGGGGGTCGCTTCGTGCGTGAAGCCCAACCTCGCGTTTTTCGAGGTGCTCGGCTGGGAAGGCATGAAGGTGTTCTGGGAAGTCGCCCTGCACGCCAAGCACCGCGGGCTTCTCGTCATCGCGGACGGCAAACGCAACGATATCGGCAACACCTGCGAGGCGTACGCCGACGCGTACCTCTCCGCCGAGAGTCCGGTCGACTGCCTCACCGTGACGCCGTACCTCGGTTCCGACGGCATCAAGCCCTTTATGGACAGGTGCGTCAAAAACGAGAAGGGCATCTTCGTCCTGGTCAAAACCAGCAACGCGAGCTCCGGTGAAATGCAGGACCTGCCCATCGGGGATGAAGTCGTGCACGAATACCTGGCCCAGCTTGTCGAAGGCTGGGGCACCACGTGCCTGGGACAGTCCTCTTCCCTCTCCTGCGTGGGCGCCGTCGTCGGCGCGACGTATCCGGAGGAGCTCAAGTATCTCCGCACGCTCATGCCGCACATCCCCTTCCTTATCCCCGGCTACGGCGCACAGGGGGGCACGGCGGCGGACATCAAGCACGGCTTCATCGGGGATGGGACGGGAGCGGTCGTCAATTCCTCCCGCGGCATCATCTACGCGAGCACGGGGAAGGATTGGAAGGAGGCGGCGGGGAGGGCGGCGGGGGAGATGGCGGAGGAATTGAGGGCAATATTGAAATAGTTCCTGGTACGTTTGTATCTCTACACATGCCATCTACCAGCGGGAGAGTGTTCCTCGTACGCTCGTGCCTCCGGCACGAGCTACTCGGAATGACAGGCGATTTACAACGGCGTCTCGATACAATCGCACTCCGCGCGATCACTCGACGCTCCGATACGCCGAGTAGCTCCCGGCGGAGCCGGGAGCGTATCGAGGCGTTATCCATAAAACAGCCGCTGTCATTCCGAGTAGTTCGCTGCAGAGCAGCGAACGTACGAGGAACCCCTGCTTAATCCCACGCCAGCTCCTTGAAGTGGTTGGTGATGCGTCCTTCGCGCACGCAGATCAGATCAATCCGGTATCCCCCGTCGTATTCCTGCTCCGCCACCCAACGGCGGACGGCCCGGCGGAGCTTGCGGCGCTTGTCCGCGGCGGCCGTCATTTCGGGCTGGAATCCCTCTTGGATCTTTTTCGTGCGGGTCTTCACTTCCACGAACACAAGCACGTCGTCCTCCGGATCGTGGGCGAGAATGTCGATCTCGTCCCGGCCCTGCCGGATATTGCGCTGGCGGACGTCGTAGCCGATGGAAATCAGGTACGCGGCGGCCAGTTCTTCGCCTTCCAGACCCACGAGAAGATGCGGGGCCGTGGGACGGATGCGTTCGCTGGTGAGAAATGGAAAGTGCATATGACCCACTGTATGGAGTCTTTTTCCCGGGAGAAGTACCCCAAAAACCCGCCGGTGTTTTCGATCGGAAGAATGTGCGATTCCCATGCCAAAAGCGGACGTTCCATGCCGTCGTGGAACGCCTGACTGTCGCAACACAGTGCCAAAAACCCGCAACGGTGTCCGTTCACCCACCACGGGGAGCCTTTTCGAAAATGGTGCACGACCGGACACTGGATCTGCACGGCCCCCTACGGCCGATTCATGCATCTCTATGTTGACCCAATTAACGTCCTTTGCCGGCATCGGGCTCCATTGCGAGCGCATTACGGTCGAAGTCGGATCCACCAAGGGTGAAGGGCGCTTCTTCATCGTCGGGCTCGCGGATACCGCCGTGCAGGAGAGCAAGCAGCGCGTCTCGCATGCGCTGCGCCATTGCGGATTCAAGTTCTCCACGGGCCGCATGGTCATCGTGAACCTGGCTCCCGCGGATATCCGCAAAATCGGGCCGCGGTACGACCTTCCCATCGCCTTGGGGCTGCTGATCGCCCACGATCTGGTCGATATCCCGCAGGAACGGTTGGAAACGACGGCGTTTCTGGGCGAGCTCGCCCTGGACGGATCGTTGCGCCACGTCTCCGGCGTCCTGCCCGCGGCCATCGCGTGCCGCGAGATGGGGCTCAAAACGCTTGTGGTGCCCGCCGTGAACGGCGCGGAAGCCGCGCTCATCGGCGGAGTGGAGGTGATCGCGCCGCAGACGCTCCCGGAGCTCCTCCGCGTCCTCCATGGCGACCAGAAGCCCGCCCCCGTCCTGCCGGCGGAGGAGGTTCCCGGATACGCCGGTCCGATGATCGATTTTGCCGACGTGCGCGGGCAGGAGCAGGCCAAGCGTGCCCTCGAGATTGCCGCAGCGGGAGGCCATAATGTGCTGCTGTCCGGTACCCCGGGCTCCGGCAAGACGCTGCTGGCCCGGGCCTTCCGCGCGATTTTGCCGCCGCTCACGCGCGACGAAGCCATCGAGGTGACGCAGATCTATTCGGTCGCGAATCTTCTTCCGAAAGAAACCCCCCTCATCCGTCACCGCCCGTTCCGCATCGTGCACCATACGGCGAGCGGCGTTTCCATCGTCGGGGGCGGCCAGGTTCCGGGGCCGGGGGAGATCAGCCTGGCGCACCGCGGCATCCTGTTCCTCGACGAACTCGGCGAGTTCCCGGCGTACGTGCTCGAAGTGCTGCGTCAGCCGCTCGAGGACCGGCAGATCACCATCACGCGCACACGCGGCTCCGTCACGTTCCCGGCCGACTTCACGCTCATCGCCGCGATGAATCCGGCGAAGTTTTCCGCCGGCAACGGCCAGAAAACCGGGAACAGAATTTCGGCGCCCCTCCTGGACCGCATCGACCTTACCGTCGATGTCCACCCGGTGCCGATCGCGGATCTGCAGCGCCCGCCGTCCTCGGCCTCCGAAACGAGCGCGATCATCGCCGCCCGCGTCCTGCAGTCGCGAAACCGCCAATCGCAGCGGTTCGCCGGCATGGGCATCCGAACGAACAAGGAGATGAACGTGAAGCAGATCGACGACCTCTGCGTGCTGGATGCCGCCTCCGAAAAACTGCTGCGGCAGGCCGTCGACCGTATGGGGCTCTCCGCGCGCGGATATCACCGCACGATCAAAGTCGCGCGGACGATCGCGGACCTGGCCGGATCGGACGTTATTGCCGCGCAGCACGTGGCGGAAGCGTTGCAGTACCGGCAGAGCATTCAGGAATGATCCCTCGTACGCTCGTGCCTCCGGCACGAGTAGGGGCGTTGCATGCAACGCCCCTACTTCATAATAAAAACTTTTCATCATTCCGAGCGTACGAGGGATCATCCCAGGATGACCGTTGCATTGCCCTCCGTTATCTTCTTCGCCGGCCACCGCCTCTCCCCTTCCTTCGACCCCATCATCTCCTCCCACACCTTCTTCTTCCCCGCCCCCTTCAAGAAAAACACCGCCTGCCGCGCCTTCGTCAGCACCGGCATCGTCACGCTGATGCGGTCGAATACGGCGAATTTTTCAGTGGTAGTGTGGATCACGGATGAAGGCCCGAACGCGGCGTCCGTCAGCGGCGGAAAAAGCGACGCGATGTGGCCGTCATCACCCATGCCGAGGGTCACCGCGTCCGGCGCGCCCTTCCTGAGCAGGTCCGTCATCTGCCGGTCGTAGAGATCGATGCATTCGGGGAGCGGAAGGGAGGTATCGGGGACGATCACCTGGGAATCCGGAATCGGCGCGGTCTTGAGCAGCGTCGAGCGGAGCAGGAACTGGTTGCTGTTCGGGTCGTCCGCGCGGACAAAGCGGTCGTCGACCAAAAAAATCCAGACTCTCGACCAGTCCAGTTTCTCTTTTCCCAGGGCTTCATAGATCGGCTTTGGCGTGGAGCCGCCGGAGAGGCCGAGAATGGCGAAGCCGCGCTTTGCAATGGCATCCGAAAGAACGCCCCGAAGAACCGTCACCGATTGATCCGTGAATTCCCCGTCACTGCGCGTCTCCAGAAGGCTGGGCATCATGCATAGATCCTTTCAGAGACCGTCCGCACAGTCCAGTCGCCGCGGTGACGCCGTCCAGGGTCGCCATGACCGCGGTCCAAAATGCCTTCTGCGCCCCACGCAGCGGCTGCCGCAGCAGGGGCTCCCGCGGGGAGGCCTTGTCGAGATTCCTGCACATGTCCAGGAATGATTGCGCGCGGGGAAAGTTTGTCATTCGTCCATCTTCGGCCCCGCTCCGGGCAACGTCAATATTTGCCCAGAATCTTCTCCCAGAATGCGTTGCTGACGCCCATAAACAGCTGCTGCATTTTTTGCGTGCTCGCCACAATCGCCGCGCTGACGAGCGCCGGGGGGATCAGGAGCGCCGTGCGGATGCTCTCGGTCACTCCGTCGGCTCCCCTGTGAGGCTCATCGAGCACGTAGCCGTACCGCCGGTGGAGGGAATCAGGGGAGGACATGGGTTTAGTTTACCCACCGGATGCCGTCCTTTGCCGCCCAGGCGTCCGCCTCCTCCGGCCCGTGGGACCCGGCCGGGTAGGCATAGAGCGGCGTCGATTCCTTCTCCAGGTGGTGCTGCAGCGGATCGATGAGCCGCCACGCCGCGCGCACCTCGTCGAACGTCAAAAACCACGTCTGCTTCCCGTGGATCGCCTCGAGCAGCAGCAGGCCGTGCTCCGGGAGGCAGTCGCCCATGCAGACCAGCGGGTCTTCCAGGATCAGCGGCCGGAAGCTCGGCGTCGTCCCGCCGACTTTCGTCTGCAGGTGGATGCGCATGCCGGCCTCGCCCTGGAGGATCACGTCGATGCGGTTGGGTGTGCTGCCCTCCCCCACCACGTGCGGTTCCTGGAACTGGATGGTGATGCGCGTTTCCTTCTTCCCCAGCCGTTTGCCGGAGCGCAGGAAGAACGGCACGCCCTGCCAGCGCGCTTCGCGGGTGAGGAGCTTGAGAGCCGCGAACGTGTTCGTGCGGGAGGTCGCTGCGATGCCGTCCTCTTCCAGATAACCGACGACTGTTTCGCCGTGCGCCTTGCCTTTCGTGTACTGCCCCTGCAGAAGCACGTCGTTGAGATCCGCCGCCGGCGGCAGATAGAACTGCTTGAGCGCATTCAGGCGGCTCTCGCGGATGGTCCCCTCCCCCTCCTTCACGAGCATCGTCAGCAGCGACACCATCATCAGCAGGTGGCTCTGGAACATGTCGCGGAACGTTCCCGTATGGTCGAAATACCCCGAGCGCCCCTCGAGTCCCAATGCCTCCGACGCCATCACCTCCACATGGTGAATGAGCGAATTCTTGAACAGGCGCTCGAAGATGGGGTTCGCGAAGCGGAGGTAGTAGACGTTGCGGACGGCCTCCTTTCCCAGGTAGTGGTCGAGCAGGTAAATCTCCTCGTCCTTGAAGCATTTCTGCAGCTGGGCCTGCACTATCTCGAAGCTCTTCAGGTCGTGCCCCACCGGCTTTTCCACGATGCAGCGGAACGGAACCTTGGGATCATGCACCCCGCCCGCGCAGATGTTGTCGAGCACGCCCGTGAAGACGGCGGGGGGGATCGAGAGGTATGCAAGACGGACGGGATTCTTCCATCCTTTCTCCAACGACTTCACCCTCGCGGCAAGCGACTTGAAATCCTCCACGCTGTCGTACTGTCCCGCGACGTAATGCACGCGCGCGAGGAACGCCTCCAGCACCTTCGCGTTCACTTCGGGCATTTCGGCGCGGATCGATTCCTCCACGAGCGCGCGGAATCCGTTGTCGTCCATTTCCGTCCGGGCGTAGCCGACGATGGCGTAGTCCTCCGGAAAGCGCTTCTTGAGCGCGAGGACGTACAGCGCCGGATAGATCTTCAGTTTGGCCAGGTTTCCCGATGCTCCGAAGAGCACGAAGGAGAAAGGATTGGGAGCGGCGAGAAGCTGCATGAGGTGGCAGTGTACGAGATTATCCGAAAGTGTTCCAAGAAAGTTCTGTCGACCGATCCGGCACACTCCCTTTTGTAGCCTATTTTGCGACTGCCGCAACCTGGGAAGAAAAGTGTTCTACGATTGTTGCGGAGTCCTGCGCCGACAAGTCGCAGATCTCGTCCACCACCTGTCCTTTATTGGTGCGCATGATCATTCTGGCCGTGGAGAAGGCATCGTTCCGTCCGTAAAAGTCGGCAGATTCAATTTTTTCGACAGCCTGCCAGACGGGATCGATCGCATTTCTCTTCATCTCTGCCAGGAGTTTTTTGCAAACCGCGTCGCTTTCCGGAGAATCATTTTTCAGGGCGAACCTGAACGTCCCCTGGGAGTACAGTTGCGCACCGTCCATGCCTTTTGCCCGGAACTGGTCAAAAAGCAGCTCCAACTTTTTCTTGTTTGCCGTCTGTTGCACAACATCGGGCCTGCTACCCCTGCCCACTTCCCATCCGGCAAAAAATACCGTCACCACAGCTGCTCCAATCATCAGAGTGACCGATGCCACAAGAACAGCACTTTGCCGTTCCGATTTTGCTTCGACAAGCGGCGTAGGGGGTTTTGCTTCCCGATCATCGCGGCCCAGTTCATCCATAGGATGGGCATCCTATAATTTTTATCGATATTGTCAATTTTCTCCTTCACGCCTCGGGGCTAGTGTTCCCGCACATCATCGCCTATCAAGAGAGACGTCGATGGGAACTGGCCCGATTGAGACGTCCCCCAACCTCCGATCCGCCTAAGGCGGACGGAACGGTGGGAACTCCAGCCCCTCCGGGGGAAGATAGCTCACGAATCGAGACTCTTCCTCAACAACGGGAGAGATCTTTCTCATTAGCGGTCGTGAATCATGAATCATGAATCATGAATTATGAGTGAAGCCAGGCGGGCATTCGTAATTCATGATTCGTAATTCATCATTCTTCATTTCTATGTCCCACTTTTTTACATCTGAATCTGTAACGGAAGGACATCCTGATAAGTTGTGCGACCAGATCAGCGACGCGATCCTCGACGAGGCGCTGCGCCAGGATCCGAACTCGCACGTCGCCTGCGAATGCCTCGCGACGACGGGCCTCGTCGTCGTGGCCGGCGAAATGCGCACCAAGGGCTACATCCCTATCGCGGAGATCGCGCGCCGCACGGTCAAAGAGATCGGCTATGACGACGCCATCTACGGGTTCGATCACAACGCATGCGCGGTTATCGTCACCGTCGGCGAGCAGAGCGCCGATATCGCCCAGGGCGTCGACCAGGACAAGAACAAAGACAAAGAACAGGGTGCCGGCGACCAGGGCCTCATGTTCGGCTTCGCCTGCGACGAGACGCCGGAGCTGATGCCGCTGCCCATTTCCCTCGCGCACGGCCTCACCAAGAAGCTCACCGAGGTGCGGAAGAAGAAGGCTCTCGACTACCTCCGTCCCGACGGCAAGAGCCAGGTCACGATCCAGTACTCGGACGACGGCAAACCCGAGCGCATCGAGTGCGTCGTGCTCAGCACGCAGCACCGCGAGGACGTGCCCCACGCGAAAATCTGCGAGGACATCAGGAAGCACGTCATCGAGCCGGTATGCGGCAAATATCTCGACGCGCAGACCAAGTACCACATCAATCCGACGGGACGGTTCGTCATCGGAGGCCCTCCCGGCGACTGCGGGCTCACGGGCCGCAAGATCATCGTCGACACCTACGGCGGCTACAGCCGTCACGGCGGCGGCGCGTTCTCCGGAAAAGATCCGAGCAAGGTCGACCGCAGTGCCGCGTATGCGGCGCGCTGGGTCGCCAAGCACGTCGTCAAAGCCGGACTCGCCCGCAAGTGCGAAGTGCAGGTGGCGTACGCCATCGGCGTGGCGGCTCCGGTCTCGGTCCACGTGGAGACGTTCGGCACCGCGAAAGTCGATGACCGGAAACTGGAAAAAGCGATCGCGCAAGTTTTCGATCTCCGGCCGGCCGCGATTATTCGTGATCTGCAACTCCTGAAACCCCAGTATCGCAATCTTGCTGCCTATGGGCATTTGGGACGCGAAGATCTTGGAGTAGAGTGGGAAAAGACCCCGCGCGTCGACGCCCTCCTCAAGGCCGTCTCGTGAGGGAATTTTCTTCCCCTGTTTCCATGAAGCGCCTCTCCGCCGCCATCGCACTGGTCCTCCTTGCCGCATGCACGCCGGCTCCCGCGCCCGCCCCGGCGCCCCAGCCGTCCTCCGCGTCGTCCAGCACCAGCTCCACCGCGTTGCCGGGAAACGCGCTCCACATCCGCCTGGAGAAATCCATGAGCGAGGATCCCGATGGAACGCAGCGCACCAAGGCGACCCTGCACCTCACCGGCGCCGTCGGGCGCGATCTGGATCTCGGCGAGATCCTGGGGGAGCTGCGGCACGTCGATCCCAATTCGTACGGCCGCTACGCGCAGTCCAATGCCGACACCGTCGCGGCCTTCACCACGTGGTGGGCGGGCGGCGGCGAAGAGATCTTCATCACCCAGCATCATGACCCCCGCACGCTGACGATTGAGCGCCGCTACGGCGACGAAGGCGGCGTCTGCAATCCGCCCGAGAAAATGTTCGAGTTCGTCCTTCCCGGCGAAGTAACCGTCACCACCGAGAATTTCGGCGACATGGTCGAGCGCTCCAGCATCGATTTCCCCTGCACACAGCCGTGATACGGCTCCACGGTGTCCTCAAAATGCATTCGTAAAAAGGTCAGTTCAGCGGCGTAGCGGGATCGCTGCGCCGCTATCATACATGCCGCATTCCCGATTCCCCCGTATGAGCTTTCCGCCGGATCTTCCCGATACGTTCGCCGCCAGAGCGGCAGCCGTTGGTCTTCATCCCGAGGACGTCGTCGAAAACTTCATCCTCGGGTCGGGCCATGGCGGGCAGAACCGCAACAAGCGGTCCACGGCGGTGCAGCTGGTCCATCACCCGAGCGGCATCGAGATCCGTTCGGTCCAGGAGCGCATGCAGCACCAGAACCGCATCGAGGCATGGATGAGTCTTCTGGAAAAGCTCGAGCAGCGCGGACAGGCGGCCCAGCAGACGAAGGCGCGCGAAGACCGCAACACACGACTGAAGAAGTCCCTGCGGTCGAAGGCCGCGAAGTCGCGCATGCTGAAGGACAAGCGGGTGAGGAGTGAGATCAAGCAGGCCCGGCGGCGAACGAATTAGGAATTATGAATCACGAATTCTTTCTAGAAAGCATTCATAATTCATTATTCGTAATTCGATGACGCTGATTATTTCGAAAGCGTTGTCCCGGGGTAGTAGTATTCCAAGATTTGTTCTGCAGTTTTCCCCTCGCGCGCCTGCCCCAACGCGCCGCAGCCCGACATTCCCACGCCGTGGCCCCAGAGTTTCATCCCGGCGCACCAAGGATCGTCTTTGGACGAGAAGATCTCCGCGAAGGGGAAGTTCTTCCATCCAGCTTCCTCAGGGGTCCTGGTCCGTCCGGTATCGGTGGAAAAGTAGGGCGGTTTGATGATGCTGTCCTTGTATGTCAGTACCTGCCCCGCGGTGCCCTTTGCCGCACGCACCCATTGCGGATTCTTCAGTTCAAAGTCATATCCCTTATAGGACTGGAAGGTCGCCGGGCTGTCGGCACCGTCGTACGGCTTGCCCGGGAATTTGCGGTTGGCGGGATCCAGGTAGTGCGTCGCGTAGGTCCTCGCGGCGACCGCGAACGCCCGCTGCTTCTCGTACGGTTCCGTGTCTGGTTCCTCGGCGAGTCCCGCGAGGTAATCCTCCATCGGCAGTTCGTTGATCAGTACCAGCTGGCCGTCGATCACCCGGCATTCGATGATGCCCCGCAGTTGGCGCGGCGTCTTGAAGTATCCCTCCACCCGCACGACGCCTCCGGGACTCTCGGCACGGAGAACGGGTTGTCGGACGGAGGCGTTCCCGGACCAGGTCTCGCATTGGGTGCCGTTGATCGTCAGGCCGAGTTTCGGCTCATTCATGACGTTGCTTCCCGCCGTCAGGGTCAGCCCCCGCGTATCGGGCGTTGAGAGGCCCACGCTTCCCAGAGGAACTTCGGACGTGAGGAGGACGCGGATGGTGGGATGGGAAGAGGAGGGCGTGGACGGGGCAGAGGGCACAGAAGACACAGAGGAGACAGAGGAGAGCGAGGACGACGAACTCACTGACCGGGTCGACGGCCGGGCGGCGGCCACCGTTGTGCGCGTGACGGCGTTCTCCGTCAGCTGCGGCATGTTTCCCGACGGACTCAGCAGCTGCCTGCCCCTCACCGACCGTCCGGCCATCTCGAACGTGTAGTTGAGCGAGCCGATCCGCAATGCCGCCGTGCCCCGTTCCATCGGCAGGCCGACCTTCACGCGCAGCAGCACGGACTCCCCTTTCTTCACCAGAGGAACCGGGATCCGCAGATCGCCCCGCACAGGCACGTACTCGCCGTTTTCCTCCTGCCAGACCTTCACGTCCTTGCTGCGCGTCACGCGGGCGATGCGCGTGTTGCGGCTGTAGGCCTTGGTGGTCGCGCGGAAGTACACCGGCACGATCACCTCCCCTCCGGGCCGGCCTTCGATCACCGTCTGGCCCATCGTCGCCAGGCCGTCTTTTCCGGTGACGATTTTTTCCGGCTCCACCTTCGCCTCCTCGGGAATCATCGAGGGCACGCCCGGAATGGGCTCAAGGTTCAGGCGCGGAAAGGTCACGGGGGCGTCCACGTCGCCCGTCCGCACGTGGGTGCGGACCTGATCAAGCGCGCTCCACATCGCGAGTCCCGGGCAATCCGTCGAAAGCAGTTCACGGTGCGCGACGACCGGCGGGAGCGTCTTCCCGTGAAAGATCACATTCCGCGCGGGATCGATGCGGTACTTCTCCTCCAGCAGCCGCAGAAGCCACTGCAGGCTCTGGACCTGCGCCTGCGGAGGCTGCTCCCTGTCGAAGTTTCCCATCATGGCCACGCCCACCGTCCCGACGTTGTTGCAGTACGCATGGCCGCCCACCACCGCGTCCCCGCCCGCGCGCCCCTCGTAAATCTGGCCGTTTTCGTCTATCAGATAGTGATATCCCACGTCGCCCCAGCCGCGGTTGGTCGCATGATAGTGATGCAGCGCGCGCATGCGTTCCACGGGAGGCCGCGCGTCGCCCGTCACCGTGAGCGCCGTGTGATGGACGACGAGCAGGCGCACCTGCGGCGAATACTGCAGCGGCCAGCGGAGCTTCTCGCCTTTCGCGTTCTGCGTGACGGGGGCGCTCGATTTGAATTCCGCGGGATATTTCGCGTACATGTCGTTGCAGTCCTGCACGCGTCCCGACACCTGCTCCGCCTGCGGGGCCGTCGAGGGTTCGCTGTCGCTCACCGCATCGGGTTTCGTCGTCTCTTTGGTCGTGATTCCCAGGCTTTCGTCCGCCCCCCATTCGGTGCGCGAAAGAATGCGGTGGTTCAGCGTCCCCACCGCGGCGGTCTGGTAGATGACCGGTGCCCGCGAGACGCGGATCGGATGGATATCGGCGGCAGAAATGAACGATTGGAAGCGAATTTTGTGTACCGGCCGCGGAAAGAGGACCATGTTCGATTCCGTGAGCGCCGGGTCCTGCTCGTTTTCCAGATGCAGTTCCTCCCACGGCGTCCACCGGCCGCCATCCCAAGCGCTCACCGCCTGCGGCGCGCTTCCCCCCATCCGGATGCTGAGCCCGTCGACAGGCGCCTCAAACGACCGCTCCCATGCCGTCACGGACGCGGCGAATGTTCCCGGCTGCGGAATCAGGGCGCAGAGGAGACCGAGCACGATGAATGCGGAGCGGACGCGCATCGGAAAGAAGTATAGGTGAACCGGAGTCCGCATCCGAAAAAACCGCTCTTTTTATGCGCGCAGCAGCCGTTCATACGCCGTAACCATTAATTCCACGGAGAATTTCTCCGTCGCGGTTTTCTTTCCCGCGTCGGCAAGCCGCCTCCGGATGTCCGGATTCATGATCCGCAGGATTCCTTTCCGCAATTCCTCGTCCGAATCGGCGCGTACGATCATGGCATCGGTTCCGTCGTTCAGATATCCGGCGATGCCGCACTGGTCCGTCACGATCACCGGCGTGCCCGCGGTCATCGCTTCGGCGGCGACGAGGCCGAACGGATCATTGTCGCGCGACGGCAGCACGAGCGCGTCGATCGATCCATAAAATCCCGCCAGATCGTCCACGCGCGGAACAATCCGGATGCGTTCCGTATCCACCATCTCCGTCCGGTGGATGTGGTCGATTATTTGCCGCAGGTAATTCTCGTCCGGGCCTTTTCCGACGATCGTGAGGTCGATCTCCGGCATCCGTCCCACGGCCTGGATCAGCAGATCGATGCCCTTTTCGGGGCTTAATCTGGCAACACACCCCAGTCGGAGAACATTCTTCACGGAGTCACTTCCCTCTCCTGTCGCAGCGGGAGAGGGTGGCCGCGTCGCGCGGCCGGGAGAGGGCACAATCCCATTTGCAATAGCGACGGTCTTCTCGGCAGACCATCCCAGTTCCAGAAAAATCTTTCTGCTGAGTTCCGACACGCAGATCGTCGTCGCCTGATTGCTCAGTGCTCGCAGCATCGGGAGCCAGGGGTTTTTGGAGAGCCAGCGTCCCACGCGGTCATGCTCCAGCCAGAAGACGCGGATGCCCTTCTGCACGGCGTGCTCCGTAAGCAGCAGTTTTTCGCTGAGGCTGAGCATCACGATGGCTTCGGGTTGCGGGTTACGGGTTTCGAGACTCTCGATCAATCGCTGTCGCATGTTTTTCTGTCGCCAGAAAAAACTCACCACTCCCCATTTTGTAACCGGTGGAGGTCCGATATCCAATCGCGTCACCCGTAACCCGCAACGCGCAACTTCTGTGGAGAGTACCGGACAGCTCCCCAAAAACCTGACGTCATGACCGCGGGCGGCCAGCCCTTTCATCAGGCTAAGCGTCTGCGCCTCGGCCCCGCCGTGGGCGGATTCGAGCGGGAATCTGGTGAAGAGGATCTGCACCCCGACATGCTATCAGGCATATCGGACATCGCAGACCCTCTTTTTGTCTCAGGGAAGACTCTTATCGGACGAATACTTTGCAGCCCTGCAGCTTGCCGCTGAGGGGCACGATCATTTTTTCTTCCTCCGCCAGCTCCAAGTCCTCATTGTCTGCGATATAGAAGCCTTCGCATGTGACATTATTCATCAGGTCGCATTCAGACGGAGGAAGATCGAATCCCCAGAAATCCTTTTGGGAAAAGCACGCCATGTCCGCGTCATCCTGACCGTACGAATACACGGGCGTTGCGCCGCTAAAGCACCTGCAAGCGCACGCGACCTGACGCATTCTGCAGATTCTTGCGGAGATGGGAAGCTCGTCGGGCTCCTGTACCTCCGGATCGGCGATGGGATTCTGCAGCTCCAAGGGGGGTTCCGGGTTCTGCATTTCCGGCTCTGCGACGGGATCCTGGAAGTGAATGTACTGGTTGTTTTCGGAAAAGCTGCTTCCCTCCTCTACATATCCTTCCTGCCACGGAAACGTCCAGGCCGCCCCCAGGAGGGTGCTGCCGGCCATGCCGACGGAAAGAGTCGCAAAAACGGATGCCAGTACGAGCCTGAGAGGTGTGCTCTTCATGTGTGTGTGAAAAGAAATGTGTGCGCTTATTATAGCCGAATTGGCCTCTTGCTGCCAGATTATTATTTTCCGCCGATCCTCTCCTGTCCTCCCATGTACGGGCGCAGGGCCTCGGGGATGAGCACCGATCCGTCCTTCTGCTGGTAGATCTCCAGGATCGGAATCAGGATCCGCGGGCTGGCGATGCAGGTGTTGTTGAGCGTGTGGACGAAATACTTCTTCTTGTCCTCGGCTTCGTACTTGATATTGAGCCGGCGCGACTGGAAGTCATAGAATGTCGAGCAGCTGTGGGTCTCGCCGTATCCTTTGCGGCTGGGCATCCACGTCTCGATGTCATTCTTGTAGACCTGCCCGCGCCCCATGTCGCCGGTGCAGACATCCACCACCCTGTATGGCAAACGTAATGCTTGCAGCACCTCTTCCGCGTTGCCCAGGATTTCCTTGTGCATCTTCGCGCTGACGGTCGGATCGTTCTCGCACAGGATCACCTGCTCGACTTTCTGGAACTGGTGGATGCGGTACAGCCCTTTGGTGTCCTTGCCGTAGGTGCCGGCCTCGCGGCGGAAGCAGGGCGAAATGCCGCAGTAGCGCTTGGGCAGGTCCTGCAGCTTGAGCGTTTCGTCCTGGTGATAGCTCGTGACGGATACCTCCGACGTGCCAATCAGCCAAGCTCCATCGCTTTCAAATCCTCCCGTGTCACCCTGAGCGGAGTCGAAGGGCTTCTGCACGCCGACCGCGTAGGCCTGCTCCTCCCCCCCGGGGAAGTAACTCGTGCCCATCATGGCCGGATAGTGCACCAGCAGCGGCGGGATGAACGGGGTGTAGCCCTTCCTGCGCAGGTGATCGAGGGTGAACATCAGCACCGCGTATTCCAGGCGCGCGCCGTCGCCCTTCAAAAAGTAGGTCCGCGCGCCGGCGATCTTCACGCCGCGGGGGATGTCGACGATGTCGAGCTTTTCGCCGAGGGTCACGTGGTCCAGGGGCTCGAAATCGAATGCCGGCGGCTCGCCCCATTTCCGCACTTCCACGTTCTCCGTGTCGTCCTTGCCCACGGGAACGTTCGGCAGGGGGATTCCCGGCATCAGGAGCTGCAGGCGCTGCCATTCGTTCTCGAGTTCCGCGAGCTCGCCTTCCTTCTTTTTCAGGTTCTCCGTGAGCGTCTTCATCTCCGTGATCACCTTCTCCTTCTCCGACCCCTTCAGTTTCGGCACTTCCTTGCTGACGGCGTTCTTCCTGCCGCGCATCTCCTCCACTTCCTGCAAAATCCCGCGGCGCTTCTCGTCGAGCTTCAGGAACGCGGCGATATCCACGTTGATGCGCTTCTTCTTCGCGGCATCGATATACGCATCAGGCCGCTCCCGGAGATCATTGAGGTCGATCATAGAATGCAGTGTAGGAGGCTGGTGCCGATTATGCACGAGAACCGTTGTTTCCGAGCGTATCGGTCACCAGTTTCTGGAGAGCCGCCAATTTGGGTTCCAGGTACTTTCTTTTGCTGCGGATGACGCCCTGCTTCTTGCCAACGGAAGCGATCTTCATTTCACGCCGCCAATCTCGGAACGCGGTCGTGAGAATGACCGCCCGGCGAAAAGGATCCTGGAGCGTATTGATGAGGCGGAGGGTTTCCTCTGTCTTCAGGCGGACAGTCATAGGCCCCTCGATCACCACGGAGTCGCATTCCAACTCTTCCCGGGCTTCGTCGAACTCTCTTCGCATTTCGAATGAAGCAACAGGAATGGAATTGTCGTCCTCCGGTTCCTCATGGACGACAAAGAGATGCGTATCCTCGATGGTGGCATCCGCGAGCAACCCATTGATCCGGGTGAGTTGGCCTCTGGGCTGGCGATTCTCTTTTGCTTCTTTCAAGGCATTCATGCAGCGGGCACGCCATTCATTGATCATCATGCTGACGCCTTCGTCGGCGAGCATGCAGATGTACTCCGTGGGTTCTATGCGGATTTCCGGGTTTTCCATGAGATGAGGGCGCGAAATCCTACCCGGCGGAACGTGGAACAACCATAAAAAATCCGGACAGAGGCAAAAAGCGCCTTCTGCATGCGCAAATTGGTGCTAGTCGTCCTTTCCCAGCGCCTGCTGCACGGTGCGGACGTTCTCCAGGATGTTCTGGATGTTTTCTTTATCCCTCCCCTTCTTCGGGTTGAGCATCGCCAGCGCCGACTGCCATGCCTGCAGCGCCTCCATCGGCTGGTCGTTGCGCGCGTAGGCCGCTCCCAGGTCCATCCACCCTTCCGCATCATCCATGCCCAGCTCAAGCGCCTTGCGGTAGTAGACGATCGCTTCCGCGGGATCGTCATTGATCGTGCAGTTCTGCGCCACCTGCAGGCAGTACGCGATGTAGTTGTTCAAAAAGTGCACCTCGTCGGGGACCAGTTCCATCGCTTCCTTCAACAGGCGTTCACCCTCTTCGTAATTGTTCTCATCCGAGACGTCCATCGCCTCCTCGGTGAGCTCGATCGCGCGCGCGTAGCCGTCGCTGGAGGGAGGACGCTTGCCCATAATTCCAGGGGGTATTCCCCCGCCGACCATTGAACCACACCGCCCGGAGAGGTACAATTAGGGTTCCCCTCGATACGCTCCCCTTCGGCGAGCTGCTCGGGGCAAGCCCTATGTCCTCTCTCCTCGGTTCCACCGGCAAGCCCTTCCAGCTCGTCGCGCCGTTTTCGCCCACGGGCGACCAGCCGGCGGCAATCGAGAAGCTGGTGAAGGGCCTCAAGAAAGGCGAGAAGCACCAGACGCTGCTCGGCGCCACGGGCACCGGCAAAACGTTCACGATGGCCAACATCATCCAGCAGGTGCAGCGTCCGACGCTCGTGCTCGCGCACAACAAGACGCTCGCCGCGCAGCTCTGCAGCGAGTTCCAGGGGTTCTTCCCCAACAATGCCGTCTCGTACTTCGTTTCCTACTACGACTACTACCAGCCGGAGGCGTACCTGCCGACGACCGATACCTACATCGAGAAAGACGCGTCCATCAACGAGGAGATCGAGAAGTACCGCCATGCCGCGACGTTCAACCTGCTCACGCGCCGTGACGTACTCATCGTCGCCTCCGTCTCGTGCATCTACGGCCTCGGCAGCGTGGAGGATTACGAGGGTCTCGCCATCAAAATCGAGCGCGGCCAGCAGATCAAGCGCGACCAGCTGCTCCGCAAGCTGACCGACATCCAGTACCGCCGCTCCGGCACCGACTTCAAGCAGGGCATGTACCACGCGCTCGGCGACACCGTCGAAGTCTTCCCCCCGGGCGGCGACACGGTCCTGCGTTTTGAGCTTCCCTTCGACGAAATCGAGATCATCCAGGAGGTCGACTGCTTCACCGGCGAAGTGCTCCAGGACCTCCAGGACGTGATGATCTTCCCCGCGGCGCACAACGTCACCACCAAGGAGAAGATCGACGGCGCGGTGGAGGGCATCCGGAAGGAACTCGATGCGCGCGAAAAGGAGTTCATCGCGAAGAACGAGCTGGTCAAAGCCGAGCGCATCCGCACGCGCACCGAATACGACATCGAGATGCTCAAGGAGACCGGCTACTGCACCGGCATCGAGAACTACATCCGCTACCTCAACAACGACGGCGTCCCCAACGCGTCCACATCCACGCTGCTCGACTACTTCCCAGAGGACTTCCTGCTCATCGTGGACGAAAGCCACATCTCGATCCCGCAGGTCGGCGGCATGTACGAGGGCAACTACAGCCGCAAGCAGACGCTCGTCGATTACGGCTTCCGTCTGCCGAGCGCGCACGATAACCGTCCGCTCAAATTCGACGAATTCGAGGCGCGCACCCCGCAGCGGATCTACGTCTCCGCGACGCCCGGCAAATACGAGTTCGCCCACACGCCGAAGGATTGCCTGGTGGAGCAGATCATCCGTCCCACGGGCCTGCTGGACCCCGTTGTCACGGTGAAGCCGACGAAGCACCAGATCGACGACATCTTCGAGGAGATCAAGAAGACGCTCGCCAAAAAAGAGCGCGTCCTCATCACGACCCTCACCAAGAAGATGGCCGAGGATCTCACCAAGTTCCTCGTGGAAGCCGGCCAGAAGGTCCGCTACCTGCACAGCGACGTCGAGACGCTCGAGCGCATCGAGATCCTCCGCCAGCTGCGCACCGGCGAGATCGACATCATCGTGGGCATCAACCTGCTTCGCGAAGGCCTCGACCTTCCGGAAGTGAGCTACATCGCGATTCTCGACGCCGACAAGCAGGGCTTCCTCCGCTCGCGCGACGCCCTCATCCAGACCATCGGCCGCGCCGCGCGCAACGCCGGCGGCCACGTGACGCTGTACGCCGACAAAATGAGCGATGCCATGAAGGCCGCCATCGGCGAGACCGAGCGCCGCCGCGAGATCCAGATGGCCTACAACAAGAAGCACGGCATCACCCCGGCCACCATCATCAAGGCCGTGCACGACATCGCGGAGGAGGGCCGCAAGCTCGAGTTGCGCCGCCCCAAGTACGACCACACGAAGATCCCCAAGGACGAGAAGAAGCGCCTCATGGACGAACTCGAGCGGCAGATGGATATCGCGTCGCAGAATCTCGAATTTGAAAAGGCTGCTGACTTACGCGACGAGATCGAATTATTGAGGAGAGAGCTGAAGTAATAATATTTGACTATCTATCATATATGGCATGTAATGCTTTTAAGCATGGCTTTCTCTCCACGCACGCATTTTCTCGATACCGAAGCGGCTTTCTGGGATGGCGATGAGCGCTGCTCTCTTAGCGTCTATCCCGATACCGTGGCGATACAACAGGGGAGGGTCAGCATCGTGGATATGCGGCAGAAGCCGTGGCTCGTGGTCACCAGCCGGCCTGCCAGTTTTTACGAAGCGAGCAGGGATGCCATTTCCGGTCTGCGCCTGCGTGATGAAACCGGACCCCTGATCGTCGAAACAGGAACGGGGCTCGGCGGATATATTCCCCACGTTCTTCAGAATCATCCCCGCGTCACGGCGATCGCCATTGATCCCATCGATTATGCGTGGCTGAAAGACCGTCTCGCAGCCGCGGCGGAACTGCCGGCCGTTCAGGCTCTTGGGGAGAGGGTACTTGCGGATATCCAGGAGCTTATGGCGCGTTGTGATGCGTACCGCAGCCCCCGCGTGCGCCATATCCGGTCTTCGCTGATGACGGCCCTGGAAGAGCGGGGAGATGAACTGTACGGATCAGCGGATGCGGCGGTGGAGATGTATGGTCCTGTTTTTTATCTCGAAGACGCTCATGTTCCCATGCGCGCCCTTTGCAGGATGCTGAAGCCGAATGGCCGTCTATACAGCTGGTACAAAACCGCGCGGGACATCTTGAGCGATGTGCGCCGGGAAACACCCGTCAGCTGAGCCGCGCCGCCATCCTCTTCCACAGTCCGTCCCGTCCAAGTACCCGCTGCCAGAACAGCGACTTCTTCGCCTGCGGCGCCGAGTACCGCAGTGTCCACGATTCATCGTTTGCAGCCTGCCAGATCAGTTCCGCGATGCTCTCCGCGGTGTCGTAGCCGCCCTTCCTGCCATGCGACGCGCGCTTGGGTTCGTACCGCGCCTTGTATGCGTCCGTGACGGGAAATTCGACGTCGTACGCGGTGTGGTGGAATTCGGTTTTTGTGCCGCTCGGCTCGATGATCTTCACGTGCACGTTGAACGGCTTCAGTTCGTGCGCGAGGGATTCGCTGAAGCCTTCCACCGCCCACTTGGTGGCGCCGTAGGCGGCGTACCACGGCACGCCGATGGTGCCGAGGACGGAGGAGATGTTGACGATCACTCCTGATTTCTTCTCGCGCATCATCCGTGCCGCGCGGCGGCTCACCTCCATCAGGCCGAACACGTTCGTGCGGAAGATCCGCTCGATCTCCTCCGGCGGCGTGTCCTCAAACGGCAGCAGCAGGCCGTAGCCGGCGTTGTTCACGACGCAGTCGAGCGGGGGGAGCGTGCGGAAGCAGTCATCGATCGATGCGGCGGCGTTCACGTCGATCCGCACGGGGTGAATGCCCGCGTGCGCGAATACCAGCTTCTCCGGATTCCTGCTGCCCGCGCAGACCGTCCATCCCCTCTCCGCGAAGTATTCCGCGGCGGCGTGGCCGATGCCCGTGGAGCAGCCGGTGATGAGAATTGTCTTCGGCATTATCCGAGAACCTGTACTGCATGCTTGTATCCCTCCGGCGTGCCGGTATCCAGGCGCGTGCCTTCGAACACGTAGCCGTAGATGTCGATCAGATCCTTCTCCGCGATGAGCGCATCGATCAGGCGGATTTCGCCGTGGCTCCCGTCCTCGATCTGGTGGAGCTTCTCGAAGATCACCTTCGGGATGATGTATTTGCCGACGATTCCCAGGTTGCTCGGCGCCACCTCGGGCTTCGGCTTCTCCACGAGCGCGTTGATCTTCCGGAGTCGCTCATTCGGCGCTTTTTTCTGCCAGGCGGCATCCGTTCCGACGATGCCGTATTTGACCGTGTCTTTGTGCGGCACTTCCTGCAGGCAGAGCATCGCGGCTTCCGTGGGATTTTTCAACGCCGAGAGTCCTTTTGCCATCTGTTGCAGGCCGTTCTCCTTGCCCACGATCAGATCGTCGCCGAAGAGCACTGCTGTCATGTCGCCTGTAATCCAGTCCCGGGCCTGCAGGAGTGCGTGCCCGTCGCCATGCAGCTCGTCCTGGTACGTCACGTGGAAGTTGACGTTGTGATACCGCGCGAGCTCTTCCAGCAGATGGCTCTTGCCGCGCTTCGCCAGTTCCTTTTCCAGTTCGGGCATGCCGTAAAAATATTGCGGGATCGCTTCCTTGCCGCGGTTGATCACGAAACAGATGTCGTTGATGCCCACACTCAAACATTCATCCACAAGCAGCGCGATGATCGGCTGGTTGCCGATGGGGAGCAGTTCCTTGGGGACGACCTTGGTCCAGGGGAGGAACCGCGTGCCGAGTCCGGCAACGGGGAGAATGGCTTGTGTGAGCTTCATATGTCGTTTCGTTGTGAGGAGAAATCCATTCTAGAATTACGGGCCGCTTTTGACAATTGGTCCGCGATTGAGTACAATGTCCCGATACTTCGTTCACATACACACCTATGACGAGCAAAGCCGACGCCGCCTTGCAGCACGTGCACAACTTATACCTGATGCAGTTCAAGATGCTCGATCTCCTGCAGCAGGATTTGCGGACGCCGGAGGCCCGCAAGGAGGCGCGCGACAACATGAAGGAGTTCCAGCAGCTCCTGCGGAAGGCCGACTGGCGCTACATGGGCGGCGAGGACGTGCTCGACGCGCTCAAGACGCTCCCCACCGAAATGGAGGTGAAGCTGAAGACCAGCCGCGTGTCGGTGAGGGCGATGAAGAAGAAAATGACCAAAATGAGACGTCGATAGGCGTTCTATGCAGGATGTATTTCGTATTACGTATGACGTATTACGCCTACCGTATAATACGTAATACAAGATACGTAATACGTTGTTCTTCTACGCTTCACTGATTTTGACGATCTTCACCTTCTCCTCCTTGGGGATGAGGATCTTCAGGATGCAGTCCTTGCTGAACGTGGCGCGGACCTTGCGCGGATCGATGGCCACCGGCAGCGTGATGCTGCGCGCGAAGGGCCCCCAGAAGCATTCCTGCAGGTAATACTGGTTTGCGGGGATCGCGTCCGGCAGGCGGCGGTTGCCGCGGATCGTCAGCACGTTGTCGTTCACTTCGATATCGATGTCGCTCAGGCGAACGCCCGCGATGGGCGCGCGGATGATCGTGTAATCGTCCTGCTCGTAAATATCGACGGCGAGTTTTCCCGCGCCCGTCTCCTGCGGCGCGACGGCTTCCTGCAGATGCGGTTCCGGCGCGCGCTTTCCGCCGAACGAAAACACGCTGCGATTTCCGCGCGCGGGCTCGGCTGCGCCCGCTCCGCTCTGACCCAGCGCGCTGAAGATGCCGTGAAACGGTGAGCCACTCATGGAGTGAAATCATAACAATCCTCTAGCCGTAGCGGCAAAAAACAGATGTGGCGCTTACGGTGACTTGTGATGCTTTCGCTTCCGCATCAGGAGCGCTACTCTGACAACGGCAGCAGACTTGCCCGGGCATCGAAGATCAGTACAATGCCCCAGCTTCGCTCGACGCGCGTCGCCCCGCCCCCTGAATTCATCCGTCACTTCTCCCCGACCACATGCCTCCCGCCCAACTCCGGAACGCCATCCGCCGTCTTCGCTTTGAACGGAGCATGACGCAGGAAGAGTTGGCGCTCAGGACGGGAGTGAGCCGCCAGACGATCATGAGCATCGAGCGCGGCAAGACGAACCCCTCGATTCTCCTCGCTTTGAAGATCTCCGCTGCGCTGGGCGTGAGCGTGGAAGAGGCGTTCACCATGGAGGGAAAGCTGGCTCCCGTCTGAACTCACAATTCACAGTTTCCAGTTCACAAAGCCATTTTCACGGAGTTCCTTTTTTGTGAGTTGGATTTTGTGAGTTGTGAGTTTGTCGTCAGCCGCATGTCTTCCAAAAACAGCTGCGGTTTCCTCGCGCCCATCCACGTATCCACTCCCACCTTGCAGAGGAGATCGAGCGGCGAGCCGGCATGTTCTTTCAGATGACCCAGATTGAAGCCGATCAGTTTGCGCCCCATCACGGACGCCTGGAGGTGGGTGGCGGTCTTGCCCACGCAGCGGACGTTCTCCATCCGCACGCTTTCGAGCAGGAATCTCGGCTCGGGATTCCCCTGCCCGAACGGCTCGAGCACCCGGAGCGCGTCGCAGAAATCCATCGTGAGCGCGCTCACGCTCATCGCGCATTCCGCGACAAGCGTCGGCGTCAGGTCGAGCGCGGCCATCGCGCCGAGAGCGTCGGCGTTGAGGCGCGAGCGCAGTTCATCAAATGAAGCGCGCGGAAACGTGCAGCCCGCCGCCATCGCATGGCCGCCGAAGCTCGCGAGCAGATCGCGGCACCGCGCGAGCGCCGAGGTCACGTCGTAGCCGGGGACGCTCCGCAGCGATGCCGTGCACAGATCCCCCGCTCCGCCCGCCACAAGAACCGGCTTGCCGTGCATTTCACAGAGTTTTCCCGCGAGCAGTCCGCAGATGCCGGGCGAATACTGGTCGCTCATCACGCAGAGCATGCTGCACCGCCCGTCCTGTCCCTCCGCGACCAGTTCCTCCATATGCGCGCCGATGAGTTCCTGCCGCTCGCGGTTGAACCCGTCCAGCGCAAGCAGCGCCTGGGGGTCCCCCAGGATCGCGTAGAGGGCCACGTGTGGGTCCGCCATGCGTCCGGCGGCGTTGATGCGCGGCGCGATGCGGAAACCGATGTCGCGGCTGTTGTAGGGCGCCTGTAGGCCCGCGTTCATGCACAGGAGCGCCAGGGGCCCCTTGCGCAGGCCGGCGAGCGCCTGGAGGCCGCGGTGGGTGAGCGTGCGGTTGCCGCCGCGCAGTTCCACCAGGTCCGCCACGGTGCCGATGGCGGCGAGCGCGATATCTGTTTCGCGGCCGTCCCAGTCGGGATGGCCCGCGAGTTTTTCCAGCGCATCGATCATGCTCCACGCGACGCCCGCGCCGCAGGGCGCGTCATCCATCGTGGGCGCGGCACGTTCGGGATGCAGAATCGCGACGGCGGGGGGAAGTTCCCCGGGCAGACGGTGATGATCCAGCACGATTACGTCGATCCCCGCGGCGCGCGCTTGGGTGATGGGCTCCAGCGCCGTCACCCCGGTATCCACCGTCAGCAGCAGCGTCACGCCGCTCCGCGCGAATTCCTTCACGATCGCCGTCTGCAGGCCGTACCCCTCGTTCACCCGGTGGGGCAGCCGCAGCACCGGCTGCAGTCCGCGCCGGTGGAAAAACCGCGCGAGGAGAGCGGTCGACGTGATGCCGTCGCAGTCGTAGTCGCCGAAAATCCCGATCTTCTCCTTCTTCTCCACGGCGTGCGTGATGCGCCGGGCGGCTTTGTCGAAATCGCGGAAGCGATGCGCATCGTGGCCGAACGTTTCGACCAGCTCTCCGTCGCCAAGCGGTTCCAGATTGCGGTGCGCGAGCAGGTGCTCCACCACGGAGTCGCCCGTCACGTCCGCGTCGCGGATGATCCACCGTTTGCCGGTCAAAGAAAGAGGCGTCACGGGGCCACGGTACCAGATGGGAAAGAGTGAACCATCCGTGTGCGGAAGATTCTTTTCCCGGAGAAGTGATTGTGGCTTAAAAAAGCGAAAAACGTGCGTTCCACAGGGCAATGGAACGGTCTGCAAAAATCCGAATCTGCATCAAATATCAAAGAAATCATCAATGAAAACAGGACAACACTCAAAATTTCGGAATGTTGGTTCTTCATTCCCGGCTATTTCTTTGGGATGTGATGCTTAGAAATTAAAATTCTCCGATGAACCTCTCCATCACTTTCGCCCGGCGCAGCGTCCAGAGGACCGCGCCTGCCATCGCCATGACGCTCAGGACCGCGGCGGGTCCGGTGCCGGCGAGCGGGGCGTCCTTCTGGGCGGCCGTCGACTGCAGCACGGACTGGAGGAGCAGGTTCTGCTGTTCCAGGCGGGCCATCAGGCGGGCCGTGACGGGATCGATGGCGCCGTACGGGTTCACGGGAGCGACGACGGGCTCTTCATAGACCGGTTCCTCGGTGATCTCCATGGGGGGAGGCAGTCCGTCATCCTGCACGGGGTCCCACGGCTCCTGGATGATCGACGGATGGCGCTGCCGGCTCAGTTCTGCATCAAGTTCCGCCGACCAGCGCGCGCCGCGGCGGCCGCCGGGCACCAGAAAGGCATTGTCGATCTTCTGCTGTTCCAGCACCTCCTCGGGCGTCAGGTACGCCTGCGCGATGCCCGTGACGGGGGCGAGGATGCCGATGAGCGCGATGATGGCGAGGAAACGTGAACGCATCGGATCATTATAGCGGAAAAAGCGTTTTTCAGCAATTCTTGCCTCCGCCCAGCAAACACTTGTAGAAGCGCTGATCGTCGCGGACGCCGTCGCCCACGCTGTCCTTTTTGCGGGGGTCGCTTTCGCCCGAATCCACCTTGCCGTTGAGGTTCTTGTCTTCGCCCATCTGGTGGCCGTAGTCGAGGTCGCTGCAATTCTGCCCTTTGTTGTCCTTGCAGATTTCCTTATTCACCATCTCGGAGCAGAGGCCGTCGCACATCGTGTCGCCGTCGGTGTCGCGCTTCACGGGACTCGTTTCGCCCAGCTCGAACCGGCCGTTGTGGTTGGCGTCCTCGATGCCGTCGACGATGCCGTCGCCGTCGGTGTCGCGCCGGATGGGGTCCGAGTGATAGCGCACTTCGGAATAATCGAGGAGGCCGTCGTCGTCCGTATCGGGGTTCAGCGGATCGGTGAGGTACTCGCTCTCCATTTTGCTGTTGAGGCCGTCATCGTCTTCGTCGATGCCCATCGGCAGCGTGCCGTCGCTCGTGATGAAGCACGTCATGCCCCCGCGGAAAGTATCCAGCTGGTGCCGGATGGGGCTGGGAGCGGGCTCCGGAGCGGATGCGTGCTGGCGGATGATGTCGGGCGGCGTGAAGGGGTTCACCCGGAACTGGCGGCGGGCCTGCGCCGTGCGCCACGCGCGTTCCGCCTCGGAGAGGAAAAGCTTGCCGGGGAAGCCCGTGGTCTGCGGAAGGTTGCGCTCGTCATCTTCCGGACCGGGGAAACAGTATCCCCAGTAGCGCACCGTCTGGCCGCGGCGGCCGAGCAGCAGTTCGCGGTCGATGGAATCGACGATCTGCGGAACATGGAAGAACACGTTGGCGCGGTCCTGGATCGTCACGCCGCTGCCCACCTCCTCCTCGGTGATGGACTGCCAGCGGACGGGGTTCTGGGGCTTGTCGAGGATGCGCGCATCCATGGGGATGCCCGGCATGCTGATGCTGACGAGAATCAGCGTGAGTCCGGAGAAGATCCCGGTGAGGATGGCGGTGCGGCGGTTCATGTGGGTGTTTCATGACAGTATAGCAGAAAAAGAGGATTTTCTGAAGAGACGAATCAAACGAAACAGAGGGGACAGAAGGCACAGAAGCACCCGTTTCTTTTGTCGTTTCTGCGTCTTCTGTCTCCTCCGCCGGGACGCTATCCTTCCCCGGTGGCCCGCAATTACTACGACATCCTCGGCGTCCCCAAAGACGCGTCCCCGGACGACATCAAGTCGGCGTACCGCAAGCTGAGCAAGGAGTGGCATCCCGACAAGCACAAGGGCGACAAGAAGGCCGAAGACAAGTTCAAGGAAATCAACGAAGCGTACGAGGCGCTCAGCGATCCGAAAAAGAAGCAGAGCTACGATCAATTCGGCTCCACCAATCCCGGCGGCGGGGGGTTCAATCCCGGTGCAGGCTTCGGCGGGTTCGACTTCTCGGGCTTTGCGGGAGGCGGCGAGCGCGTCGACTTCTCGGATCTCTTCGAGGGATTCTTCGGGGGCGGGCGACGCGGAGGCCCGCGCGCGCCGGAACGCGGATCGGACCGCGAGGTGTCCATCACTCTCACGCTGCAGCAGGCGGTCTCGGGACTCCAGCAGACATTGCGCCTGCGCAAGCTCGTGCCGTGTTCCCACTGCAAGGCGTCGGGAGCGGAGCCGGGGAGCGCCATCAACACCTGCAAGGAGTGCGGCGGCACCGGCCAGATCGTCCGCACCTCACAGTCTTTTTTCGGCGTCGTACAGCAGTCCGCGCAGTGTCCGACCTGCAAGGGATCCGGCAAAGTTCCCGAGAAGGCATGCAAGGAATGCACCGGCGAAGGCCGCCGCGCGGGCGATGTGTCGGTCACCATCGACATCCCCGCGGGCATCAGCGACGGCCAGTCGCTCCGCGTCCGTGGCGAGGGCGACGCGGGCCCGCGCGGATCGGAGTCCGGCGACCTGTACGTCCGCATCAGCGTCGCGCCCGATGAGCGCTTCGAGCGCGAGGGCGACGATATCCGCAGCGAAGCCGTCATCAGCGTCCCCGACGCCGTCCTCGGCACCGAGATGTCCGTGGAGACGGTGCACGGTCCGGTGAATCTCAAAATCCCCGCCGGCACGCAGTCGGGGCAGGTCTTCCGCATCAAGAACAAAGGCATGCCGGTGCTCAATTCCAGCCGCAGCGGCGATCACTACGTCACGGTGACGGTGGAGATTCCCGCGAAGCTGTCACGTGAAGAGAGGAAGTTGGTCGAAGAGTGGAGGAGCAGAATGGAAAGTTGAAAATGGAAAGTGGAAAGTGTCGCATTAAAAATAACTTTCAATTTTCCATTTTCCACTTTCAACTCAAATGTCGAGGTTCCTTGAATGCCAAGCCCTTTGTCTACGAATCGCTCAATAGGTTGTTTTCTGCTAGAAAATGAGGAAATGCACACCAATCCTGAGGTTGATCTTCAGCATGCCGCCCGCGTCCATCTGACGGATGGAGAGCGCCGCCGGTTGGCGGAATCCCTGGCCCAGGGCATCTGCGATCGCCCGGCCTCGATCATCGGCAAGGCCCGGCAGACCATGCGCGAACTCTTCGTGGGCATCCCGCTGATTCATCAGGTCGTACCGCTCGGCCCCGCGGCGAAAGCGCAGGTGAAGCGGACGTTGTGGTGGAGGCCGGGAGCCCGCGAAATCGCCGATGAAAATGTCCGGGATTTCGCGGATCTTGAACGCAGCGGCAGGCTCATCACTGCCCGCGTGAACGGGGAGGTGGCCGGAGCCGCCGCGTACAGATTCCAGCGCAATCACCCCGTCGACGGGCGTCCCATCGTCGAACTCTGCCGCGTCACGGTGCTTCCGGAATTCCGCGGCCTGAAGCTCTCCGGCGCCCTCATGGATGCGGCTTTAGCTGCGGCGAAGGAGGAGTTTCCGGATGCGTGCGTGGTGTATTCCACCCGGGAAGAAAAGGTCCGTTCCTGGGGAAGACGCCAGGGCTTTCAGGCATTTACATTTGATGAGTTGGCCGATTTTTGGGAAATGAACCACAGCGAAGAGGAAAAAAACAAGCTTCAGAAATGGCTGGATCAGGGATGGGCGACGTACGTTCAAAAAAGAGGATGAAAAATAGGAGGTCCCCCGCGAAGCTTTCGAAAGAGGAGAGGAAGCTGATTGAAGAGTGGAGGAGCAGAATAAAAAAGTTGAAAGTGGAAAATGGAAAGTGGAAAGTTTCGCATTAAAAATAACTTTCAATTTTCCATTTTCCACTTTCAACTCAAATGTCGAGGTTCTCCAGCCCGTCATCCTTCGCCATCACCGGCGAAAGCTCTTCACTCGCGGGACCGCTTGCGTTCGTGCCGCCGGCGGATTCGTCCTTCAGGCGCAGCACGATCTGGCGGTAGTCCCCTTCCCCCACGCTCTCCGTCGTCAGGTCGCTCAGGCCCGGGGTGTTGGAAATGTGCATGTGCACGATGCGGCGGAAGTAGGGCGACATCGGCGCGAGCGCGATGCGCGATCCCGTGCGGCGCACGAAGTCGGCCTTCTGCTCGGCGATCTTGCGGACCTTGTCCTCCTGCATGCGGCGGTAGCCGTCGACGTCCACCACGATGAACGGGCTCTTCTCCAGGCGCTCCTTCGCGCGGACGATGGACTTCACCAGGTGCTGCAATCCGTTCAGCGTCTCGCCGTGCCAGCCGATGATGCGGCTCGCGGAGTTGCTGACGATGTCGACGCGCGTGATGCCGCCGTCTTCCTGCGTCACGTTGATCGAGTCGTACGGAAGCGAGAGGAACGTCAGCAGCTTGCCGAGGGTGTCCTGAATGAAGGTCTTGTCCATAACCGAAGCGGGATTGTAGAGAGGATAGCGAGAAAGGGAAACGAAGCAAACGAGGCAAACGATGCAATCGAGGATCCTCGTTTGCTTCGTTTTCGTCGTTTGCTTCGTTTGCCAAAGAAAAAGCCCCCGTTTACGGAGGCTCTTTCGTTTGAATGCGGATTCGATTAGCGGACGGCGTCCTTCAGGGTCTTGCCGGCCTTGAACGAGGGAACCTTCATCGCGGGGATGGAGATCCTCTGCGTCGGGTTGCGGGGGTTCACACCCATGCGGGCAGCGCGGTGGCTGAGCTTGAAGGTGCCGAAACCGGTGATGGTGACGGGCGTGCCCTTCTTCAGGTTCTTGACGACAATGTTGATGACGGCCTGCAGAGCGTCGGAGGCAGCGCGCTTGGTGATACCAGCGGCGTCCGCGATTGCAGCGATCAGATCCTGCTTGGACATAAAGAGGATGGGGGATAAGAAGTAGATGCGGCGGAGCGTACCCCCAATTTTCGCTTAGGCAAGCCATGGAGTGCATGTTTTGGGCTTGCAGAAGGGATAATGGTATGAAAATGGCTTTTGCAAGCCAATAATTTTGAATACCAAAGATGCACGTTTTGCAGCCAAATAGTGCCGAAAACGTCTAGGGCTTCACAAAAATCCATTACGTCAATGGTCCTTCACATCGGTACCCGGTTGTCATCCTTTATTGTCATGCGTTCCGTGCGGTCATGGAACCGCCGTGTCCGTGATCCTGCAGCGGAAGTTTCCGCTTCGTTCATTCTCAGCTTTTTGACAGCCCATCCTCCCCTCTCTAGGCTGCCGCATCGACCCCCGGGTTTTGTCCGACATCACATCAGTCCCCTTTTCTATGCCCAAGCATCTCGTCATTGTCGAAAGTCCGGCCAAGGCGAAAACCATCAAAAAATTTCTGGGCAAGGAGTACGACGTGGAAGCGAGCATGGGACACGTGCGCGATCTGCCCAGCTCCACGCTCGCCGTGGACGTGGAGGGTGATTTCGAACCGGAGTACGAAGTGCCCGACGAGAAGAAAACGGTGGTCAAGAAGCTCAAAGACGCCCTCAAGGAAGCCGACGATCTGTGGATCGCGACTGATGAGGACCGCGAAGGGGAAGCCATCGGCTGGCACCTGTGCCAGGTGTTAAAGGAGGATCCCAAGAAGGTGAAGCGCATCGCATTCCACGAAATCACCGAGACGGCGATCAGGCACGCCGTGGAGAACCCCCGGCATCTCGACATGAAGCTCGTCGACGCGCAGCAGGCGCGCCGCGTGCTGGACCGCCTGGTCGGGTACACGCTCTCGCCGTTCCTCTGGAAGAAGGTCTACCGCGGACTCTCCGCGGGCCGCGTGCAGTCCGTCGCGGTGCGGATCATCGTCGACCGCGAACGCGAGATCAAAGCTTTCAAGCCCGTCGAGTACTGGTCCATCGAGGCGCTGCTCGAAAATTCCGCGCAGCAGCAGTTCACGGCTTCCCTCAGCAAAAAGGACGGCAAGAAGATCGAGCCCGGAAGCGAAGCGGAGGTGAAGCAGATCCTCAGCGATCTGGAGAACGCCGAGTACCGCGTCGCCTCCGTCGAGGAAAAAGAACTCAAGAAGAATCCCCCGCCGCCGTTCACCACGTCCACGCTGCAGCAGGAGGGCGCGCGCAAGCTCGGCTTTTCGGTGAAGCAGACGATGGTCATCGCGCAGCAGCTGTACGAAGGCGTCAGCCTCGGCAAGGGCGCGGGCCACACCGGTCTCATCACGTACATGCGCACCGACTCGGTGAACCTCAGCCAGAAGGCGCTGGACGACGCCAAGTCGACGATCGAGAAGCACTACGGGCGCGAATACGTGCTCGCCGAGCCGCGCATCTACAAGAAGAAGGCGAAGGGCGCGCAGGAAGCGCACGAAGCCATCCGTCCCACGGAAATGGAGCGCATTCCCGCGTCTCTCGAGGGGGTTCTCGATCACCAGCAGCTCAAGCTCTACACGCTCATCTGGAACCGCACCATGGCGACGCAGATGGCGCAGGCGGAGCTCAAGCGCGTGGGCGTGGACATCAACGCCCTTCGACCGGGCTCAGGGCAGGCTCCGAACTACACGTTCCGCGCCACGGGCCAGACCATCACCTTCGACGGTTACTTGCGGCTCTACCAGGAAGGCCGCGATGAAGATCACGTCAAAAAGGAAGACGACGTTGACGAGGGCGACAAGCTCCTGCCGCCGCTCAAGGAAGGAGAGCAGGTGAAGCTCACCGAGCTTCTCAAGACCGAGCAGCACTTCACCAAGCCGCCCGCGCGGTACACGGAAGCGAGCCTCGTCAAAAAAATGGAAGAGGAGGGCATCGGCCGGCCGAGCACGTACGCGCCCACCATCCACACCATCCAGGCGCGCGGCTACATCGTCAAAGACAACAAGCAGCTGATTCCGCAGGACGTCGCCTTCATGGTGACCGACCTCATGGAGGAGCATTTCACCAACATCGTCGACCTGCAGTTCACCGCGCACATGGAGCAGAAGCTCGACGACGTCGCCGAGGGCGCGCATACCGGCGCCGAATTCCTCAAGGGCTTCTACGGCCCGTTCAAGGAGCTCGTCGACCGCAAGACCGCCGAAATCCAGAAGAGCGACGTCATGAAGGAGCGCGAGCTGGGTACCGATCCCAAGACCGGCCTGCCGGTGATCGTGCGTATCGGCCGTTTTGGGCCGTACGTGCAGCTGGGGCATTTCGATCCCGCCGAGAAGAAAGCCGCGAAGAAGAAGGCCAAGAAGGGCGAGAAGGCCGAGCCGGCTCCCAAGGCCGACAAGCCCAAGCTCAAGAGCGCGTCGCTGCCCAAAAACATCCTCATCGACAACGTCACGCTGGAGCAGGCGCTCGGGCTCCTCAGCTTCCCGCGCGAATTGGGCGCGCATGAGGGCAATATGATGACGGTCTTCCTCGGCCGCTTCGGGCCGTACCTCAAGTGCGGCGAGATGACGACGACGCTGCCGAAAGACCGCGATCCCGTCTCCATCACCTTCGAGGACGCCGTTCAGCTGATGATCGAGAACCAGGCCGCGAAGAAGAAGGCGGCCACTCCCCTGCGCGAGCTGGGCGACGATCCGATGACGGGCGCCAGGATCGTCATCAAGGACGGCCGCTTCGGTCCCTACGCGACCGATGGCAAGACGAACGCGTCGCTCGGAAAAAAGCGCGATCCGCAGACGATCACGCTCGCGGAAGCCGCCGATCTCCTCGCGAAGAAGCGCATCCGGGGTCCGAGCAAGTGGAAGCGGAGGGGGTGATCTACTCTGCCGGGACGATCGCGGGTACCGCGCTGGAGATGCGCGACAGGATGTCCTGGATGGTGTCGTCGGGCATCGGCTCCGGGGATTGCAGGATCAGCGTGAGCTGTTCGCCGTACTTGAGGGCGAGGCGCACAACTCCCAGCATGCTTGTCGGGTTCACCTTCTCGTCCCTCGCCTGCATCGAAAGCTTCACGCCGCCGTGCTGGATCTGGCTCGCCGCCGACACCAGTTGTGCGGCCGGACGCATGTGCATTCCCTTCTCGTCCTTGATCGTGAACGTCAATTTGCGCTCGAATGCATCCATCGAAAAATCCGGGGGAATCGGGCACACGGTACGGATCCCGGAACATCCTGCAATGCGATCATCTCCTGCTGATGGGTTTTGCGCTCCGGCAAGCGGTTATCTGTGCGTGCTCCGGCTGCCGCCGTACGGGAACCGCGGGAACGGGATTCCCTCGTTGACCGGCTGCAGCGCGTTCGTTGGATCGGCGGTCTCGTCGTCCATGGCGAGCAGCAGGGGGAGATCCTCCGACAGTTTTTCCATCTCGGCCTGCCAGTCGATCCCCCGGATCACGTCCGCGAACGCTCCGTTGCCGGGGAGCGCGGCGAGGGAACTTTTGTTGGCGATGGTCTCGATTCTGTCCTGCTTGCGGAGGAGTTCGCTGCGCCGTATGAGATTGTCGGGGTCCAGCAAATCCAGTTCCCGCATATCCCGCTCGTCCTCCTCGGAGAGCGTGGGGATCTGGTCCACGCGATGCGGCTTTTGCCGGTCGTCCTTCGTCAGTTCGGCGATGTCCGCCATGCGTGCGGCAATGGCATCCGGGGCGATGGCGTAGTCGCGCGGTTCGCCCGCCGTGCGGTAGAGGGGCGCGCCCGTGAGCGAGCGGTCGAAGTCCGGCGTGTAATCGGGATGGATCATGAAAGTTTTCATCGGCTCGTCCATTCCCACGTCCATGACGGCGATATGCGTGTAGCAGTTTGCGGCCCGCGTCACCGCCTCTTTCGCCACGGAGGGTGCAGTGCTTTTTTTGACCGTGACGTCGATCGCCAGCTGTCCCGAGCGCTCGGTGCGGCTCAATTGCGCCGACGTGAAGTACACGCGGCGATACTCCATCGAGAGGATTTCCGACTCCTCCCCTTCCTTCAGCTTTTTCCTGCTGTACGTGGGGATATCCTCGCTCAGCAGAATGCCGTCGAGGGGTTTCTCGTAGCGTTCGGCGAACAGGCGCTGGAACTTCTCCCCGGTCGCGCTTTCCACGCCGCTCAGCTGCTGCAGCCGGCCGGGGTTATCGAGCAGCTTCTGCACGAGCTGATCCTGCATGTTCCTCGAGAGTCCCGCCACGAAGGGCGCGCGCGTCTTCAGCAGAGCAAGCGTCGCGGCCTTCTCGCGCATCCTTTTCTTGTTTTCGCCGGCCCTGCTCAGCGTCTGCATGAGTTCCGCCTTCATCACCCCTTCGTACCACTGCCGCATGTAGCCCATAAGTCCGTTCACGGTGTGTTCCGCAAGCGGCAACCCGTCGACCTTCGCCTGCCGGAGGGCTTCATCGAATTTATTCTGGAGGACAAGATCCGCAATGGCGCTGAGGTCGTGGGTCTCGCGTGCGAGAGTGGACATGGGCGCATCGTTGATTTTTTACGCGCGTATGTCAACAAACTGCAACAATAGCCGTTGGCACCCGCTTGATTTTGCAAATGGCAGTTTTATAGGTGAATTAATGCATATAATTATTAATATTCACCTAAAATACTATCAAACTATTGATTTTATATATGAATTCTATATTATAAGTACACTTTTTCATCCTTAAAATGCACGGTACCACACTCCACAGCATCGATGCCCTTAAAAAGGAGTTCGACCAGCTTCGCAAGGGCAAAGATGCCATCCTCACGCTCCTGGAAGAAGCCGAGCTTCCCGAGTCGGTGTACAACTCCAACGCCATCGAGAACTCCACGCTGACGCTCGATGAGACCGAAAAAATCCTGATGCATGAGGAGCTGCCGTCGCGGCACACGAAGCGCGAAATTTTCGAGGCGATCAACCTGGGCGCCGTCACGCAGTATCTCACCGAAAAAATCCGGAAGAACGAACCTCTCGACGGGGAATTGTTACTCTTCATTCACCGCGCGCTGCTCAGCCACATCAACGACGACGTGGCGGGCCGTTACCGGCAGGGCAAAGAATACGTCCGCGTCGGCGCGCACATCGCTCCCCCGCCGGAGCATGTCCCCGCACTCATGGCCGCCGCGCTCGGCAGGTACCTGTCGGATCCCGTGCATCCGCTCGAGCGCATCGTCGCATTCCACCCCGAGTTCGAACACATCCATCCCTTCTGCGACGGCAACGGCCGCGTGGGCCGCGCGCTCCTCAGCTTCCAGCTCAAATCGCACGGTTACCCGCCGGTGATCATCCGGAACAAGGAGAAGCAGGATTACTACGATGCGCTGCGCACATACGACAATGACCGCTCCACCAAAAAGTTCGAGCACATCCTCGCGGTGCTGCTCAAAGAAAGCCTGCACAAGCGCATCGCCTATCTTCGCGGCGAGGAGATCGTGCTCCTCAGCGTGCTCGCGAAGGAGGACCGCCGGCATACGCCGCAGGTGATCGCGAATGCCGCCAAAAAGCAGTCGCTCCCGGCCTTCCGGGAGCGCGGACGGTGGAAGGCGGGGAGGACCATGTTCCGGGAATGGGCGCGCGGAGCCTGACGGGATCGTTGTCGCGGGCCGCCGTCCCGGGTAGTGTCTTGCCCATGAAGACTCCCCTCTCCGCCACATCTCTCGCGATCGTCACGGTCCTCCTGACCGGCTGTATCCGCATCGACGTCACCCAGACAGTCGGAAAAAACGGCGAGGCGCAGGTGGAGATGCTCTACGATCTGAGCAAGCTGGCGGAGATGGGCGAGGCCGCGGAGAACGACGCGCGTGAGGGCGGGGAACTCTCCATCGGCATGTACGGTCCGGCATCCTCGTCTTCGTCGTCGCAGTCGTCGGTCGCCATGAGTTGCGCGCAGTTCCGCGAGGAGCAGGGCGCAAAGCCGATGCCCGGGATGACGGAGGTCCGCTGTCAGGACAAGGCGCCGAACGTGATCCTCATCAGCGGCACGCAGAAACTGCGCCGCTCCGATTTCATCCGCCGGCGCTCCGGCAAGAAGACCGTGTATCTCTACAAAGTGCAGAACGCGAACCGGCTCATCCAGTCGCAGCAGGACGGCGTGGAGCGGCGGGATGTGCAGAGCAATGATTTCGGCGACCAGCTGGGGAAAGAGCTGGCGAGTTCCATCCTCGACGGCACCTTCACCGTGGTCATGCCGGGCCGCATCGTCAGCGTTCCCGGAGGTGCCGGGATCGTTGCAGGGAACAAAGTGACGTTCCAGATCAGCGATTTTCCCCTGAAGAACGGCGGGTTTATCCGGTCGCAGGAGTGATTATGTGAGCTTGAACACTATCAGGACTGCGCTTCCTAGAAGCTCCACGAACTTTTATCGGCGATAGTTCAGTCAGCAACTCTTACTTTTGCCTTGGTATTCACATGTCCAAAATTTGCCAAATAACTTTTGGCATTGTGAAAAAACACCCCCCATTTTTGTCCTTCCTTAATTTCAATTGTGTCGCCCAGACGCAGCTGAAGTAATGGTGAGTCGCTCTGTCCATCCGTAGCCTCTGCGCACATTACACCGGCCTCTGTAACAACGTATGTACCGGGAGTATCTAAAGCAGCAAACACATTCAGTTCATTTACTTGGTTATTGAATTCCATATTATATATAATAAATTAATAGCATTTATTTGTCAATTATGGCAGGCGCGGTAGGGCTCGAACCTACGACCCCAGGTTTTGGAGACCTGTGCTCTACCAGCTGAGCTACGCGCCTACGATGATGGAAAAGATGAAGCCGCTGCAGAGAATGAACAAGGGCGAATCTGGCCAGCCGCCTGCCCGCCGTAGTCCGCCGCAGCGGACGGAAGGAGAGAGCTACGCGCCGAGGCCGCCGGCAGGATATCAGAGTGATGCCAAGCCGTGCTTGGTTGTTGACAAAATTAAAATTAAAGGCAATATAATCATATGCGTAAGAAGCTTCCTCTCCCAGAAGCGGATGATCCAGAGGCGGTTATGGATCCCTTTCCGGTACTCATGGGCGAAACCTGTTCCGGTGTTCGCTTTGATGAGCAATGGCTTCAGGACGTCAAAGAGCACCTTCGAGAAGTGAGAAACCGGCGGCTTGTTCATTACAGTGTCTTTACGAGAGCTCTCATCAAAATCAATCTCGCCGAGCAAAAAAATAACCAAGAACATCGAATGGAAATCCTGGGGGAGTTGGGGAAAATACGCATCGCACTCTTTCATCACTTTCATCCTGGTGCCCCTCTCCCGGATCCGGAAACCGCCAGAGGGTAGAGACCATTGACATATTTTAAAAAAGGCGAATGATGATTACATCGCCTGTTTCAGTTCTTTTAGGAGAGAAAAATGCGCAGAGTTGTCGGATGGCTGCTCCTGGTCGGAGCGGCCTTGGGCCTTGTGACGGCCTATGCCGTCACGTCCGTGGGAGGACTTTCCTCCCATACCAAGATTACCGCCACTTTCGGCGGTCTCGTTATTTTTTTCTTCCTGGCTCTTGGAGGACTGCTCGTCCTCCGAAAGCAGAAAGAGGAAGAATAGGCGCCTATCCCCGCCCAAAAGCGGGGATTCCTTAAATGTAAAAAATATTGTAAAATGTTATTTGTCAGTCACGGTCGACTGACACGGGCAGCTTTTACAAAGGAGTGAAATATGAAGCTGTTCATTCTCACTGTCGTTGTCGCATGTCTCATCGGCATCTCCGGATGCCGTGGGTACCGGCACAGCATCTCTGTGTCCGTGGACGCGCCCCTTCTGACTCCGGTCACAAGCGGGCAGCATTCGACCTTCAAGGTGCAATACGACTTCGAAGAGAAGAATGCATCGCCGTCCCAGCGATAACGACAATTGTCCCTGCCGCCCAGGCGGGGACTTTTTTGACAAAAACCTGAAAGAATTTACAGTCATAGTATGGTGCTTGAGCGCATTCTTTCGCCGGAAAGCTACGATTGCATCGGGGCGGAAGAAACGGTGTGGGGCGGATGGATGGATCCCTGCGCGACGATGTTGGCGGTGGACTTCCAGGAGAAGACCGGAGGATTGATCGCGCATGTTCGCGACGTCTATCCCACGAATCCGCGCATCAAGGAATTTCTGACCGAGGTGCGGAGGATGATCGATGAGCGGATGCGGTTGCTGATCCGCGGCGCCCATCACTGGTCCACCAATGGCGATGGGATGCGGGTTTACATGGAAGAGCGCAGGCGGCTCCTGCTTTTTCTGATCGCCGAGGCGGGAATTCCCCCCGAAAAGCTGGAGATCGCCTGGGGAAAGGACGATCACATCAGCAATCTGGGATACGAGGCGTCGACCGGCACCGTTCTCTATCGCGAGGAATACCAGGAGAAGTGAATCTCATTCCGCCACTTCCGCGATGAGAATGTCCGCGAGTTTTTCGGCGAGAATCGCGTTGCCTTTGTCGTTGAAGTGGCAGCAGGCGTCGGTGAAGATCGGCTCTTCGATCTTCCCGAACAGCTGCGACAGGTCATGGAAGCGCACGCCTTTTTCGGCGAGCTCCTTCCCCTTTTCGATCAGCAGCGGATAGCCCTTCTCGGCGCCTATTTTATACGGCTCGTCGTCGCTCCAGGCGACTGCGCGCTCCTCGTCGCCCATGATCTTCCCGTTCGGCGCGTATTGGTTCGGCTGCAACGCCTCAATAAAGAGCGCGCCGTTGGCGGTCGCAAGCAGATGCATCTGGAGCGCGCCGTTGTGCCACATCTGCACGAGGTCGGCATACTGATCCTGCTCCGAGTCATACCGGATGAGCGGTCCCTGTGTCGCGAAGTTGCCGGCATTGGCGGACTGCCGCTGGTGCAGCTTCGCTTCTTTCGCGTCGATCGCTGCGGCCGAGCGGCGGTCCTGCGTCTTCCACAGCAGCTGCGCCGTCATGCTCCATCCCAGGCGGTCAAACATCCTCGCCGACCGCATGCGGGCGTCCCGGCGCACGGCGATCTCGCCCACGAGCAGGCGGACGGCGGGATCGGCGTCGATGGCGGATGCGCGCGAGCGCCAGCGCGGCGGGTAGAACGGGAAGGTGTTCTGCGAGAGCAGCTCCGGGCCCGGCAGCGCCACTTCGTTGAAACCGTCCAGGTTGATGACGGCGTCGAAATGGGCGCCGAGGCTCAGCAGGTAATTGAACGCCATCAGTTGCTGCGGCTGCTTGAAGCCGAAAACGCCCAGGTCGTCGATGACGATCCTCTTGCCGGCGAATTCCGGCGACGCCTCCAGTCTTTCCCGCAGGACGTCCGTCCCTCCCGTATCCAGGAAGAGGCGCGCCACCGATCCACCGAAGATCGCGATCACGAATTCATCGTCCGCCGGCTCGCGGATGAACGGGCCCGCTCCGGGCGAGAATCCGTACTGGTCCATCTGCTCGTTGTCGGCGTGCACCCGCTGGCGCCCCGAAGGCCCATCGGCGTAGCCCATGTACGGGTGGATCACGCGGTTTTCGAGGTAATCCCGCTCGCCCTGGATGCGCTCAATAACGACTTTGCCGTAGCTGCTCGCCACCTGCGCGCGCTCCTCCGCGAGAGACGCGTAACTCACCGATTTTCCCGTCACGATGCCCAACGCCGCCCAGGCGAATCCCTCCGTGATCAGGAAGATTCCTCCGGCGATGATCGCGGTGAAGGCCAGACGCTTTCGCCACGGCAGATGCCGGTGCGTCTCGTGAGACGGCGTGGAATGTTTGCGGAAAGGCATGGTCGGTACGCACCATTCATTGCATATTCCCCTCCCCGGGAGAATTGTGGCGTGCCGGAATTATGGTCGGGAAGGCGAGAGTTCTTTTTGAAGCGCATGAGCTTCCGCGTTGTCCGGGTCCATCCGAAGGGCGTCGGCCAGGATGTCGCGGGCTCTCGGTCCGTCCGTCTTCGCCAGATGTCTGGCGAGGGCGATCATGATCGGCGGCGAATCCGGACTCAGCGCGTAGGCGTCTTCCAACAGCGGAAGCGCCTCGTCCTGCTTTCCCTGTATATCCAAAATCAACGACAGATTGTAGAGCACCCCCTCCGCGTTCGGATTCCACCTGAGCGCCGCGCGGAACTGCTCCTCGGCGCCCGCGCTGTCGCCCCGCTCCAGCAGCATGCTGCCCACTTTGTTGCGGGCGTCCACGTACGACGGATCCAGCTCGACCGCTTTTTTGTAGAGCGCCAGCGCCTCGTCCGTTTTCCCTTCGTGTTCGGCGAGCACCCCCAGTCCCACGAGCGGTTCGGGATTCAGCGGATCGAGCGCGACTCCCTGCCGGAACTGGTCGGCGGCATCCTCCACCCGGCCGATTTTCGCGTACACCGTGCCCAAACCCATGCGCAGGATCGGACTGTCGCCGTACCCCAGGCCGTCGCGCAGCATTTTGATCGCCTGGTCGTAGCGTCCGCGCTGCCGGTCCATCGATGCGAGCGCGGCGCGCGCGGCGATCGATTCCGGATGCAGCGCGAGTGTCCGCGAAAACAGACTGTCGGCCGAATCCCAGATCATCGTCTGGCGGAAGGAGAGACCGCAGAAGAGCACGGTCAATCCTGCAGACACGCACAGGATCGGCGTGCGTGCCCGCGACACGATCAGACCGATTCCCATCGCCAGCAGGAAGAACATTCCCAGCGACGGGAGATACGGATACCGTTCGGATGCGAAATAGATCTCGCCGCCCTTGTGGAAGTTGAGGAACGTCGGCGCCAGCGTCACGAGGAAAAACAGAATGCCGAACGTGATCCACGGCCATCGGCGGTACGACACAATCGCGGCGGCGATCACCACGAGGACGATCAGAAGCGGCACGAAGAATTGCGGCAGAAGCAGCGAGATGCCCCCGCGGTACGGATGGAAGACGCCGAGGCCGAACGGCAGGAGGATCTTCTCCAGATAGAACGTCGTGCTTTTGGCTGCCATCAGGGCTGTTTCGGTTATCGAATGCGCCGCGACCACGCGTTCTTTTCCCGTCATCGCCACGATCAGAAATATTCCCGAGAGGGCCGCGTACAGGATCTTGTCAATGAGCATCCGCACGCTCCACTTCCGCCTCTCAACGCAGATGTCTGCGAGGAGCAGTGCCGCGGGCAACGTCACGGCCATCACCTTGGAAAGAAGAGAGAAGAGAAAAAGAAGAAGAGACAATCCGTACCATGGAGGGGTGCTGCATGCAGCACCCTGTTGCCGATGATCAGGAGATTTCCCTTCCCGATATTTCAGATATCCGACAAATGCCGCCAGATAGAAGAACGTCGAGAGGAGATCCTTCCGTCCCGCGAGCCACACTACTGCTTCGGTGTGCAGTGGATGCACGGTGAAGAGCAGGGCTGGGAGCAGGGCGGCGATCCGGTTTCTCGTCAGGAGCAGCAGCACCCATCCCATCAGCAGTCCATTGGCGGCGTGCAGGAGAAGGTTCGTCGCGTGAAAAATCCACGGCTGCAGCCCGCCGATCAGGTAGTCGATCTGGTAACTGACGAACGTCAGCGGAATATAGAGCTCGGGATCGAACGTGGTGAACACCGTGCGCAGGTGCTGGAGCGTGATGCCCCGAACGGCGAGATTCCGCGCGATCAGCAGGTCATCGTCCACGGGGGCGAAGCCCTGCGTGAGCGACCGTCCGAATGCGAGGAGGGTCACGGCGAGAAACACTCCCGCAAGCGACAGAAGAACCGGGAATCGCGGCAGGCGGGAGGTCAGAGGGGCAGTCATCCCGGGCAGTATAGCCAGCGCCGCCCTATCCGGCGGCGATTCCCGGAAGATTGACGGACGACGTTCCGAGTGTCTGATATCCGTCTGTACCATGGTCCGGGAGTCGTTTTTTTGGTACAATGGTGAGAAATGCACATCGATATCCACATTCCGCGTCCCGGTGTCCTGCTCCTTGCCCTGACGGCAGTGGCGGGCTGGGGAATGTACTTCCAGTCTTCCCCCGCGACGGAGGCCACCGTCATCCAGGCGCAGGTCGTGCAGCAGTCGTCCTCCGAGGCGTCCGTTGCCGCCGCGCCCTTCTTCGCCGCAGCGCAGGCAACCCAGGTCGCCATCGCGGCTCCGGTCGTGTCGAGTCCCGTGCTCGTTCCTCCGCAGATCCACGAAGAGGCCGGCCTCACGCAGGCCGAAATTCGCGTGAAGCGCGCACGCGCCGAGCAGGAATTCCTCCGGCAGAAGGAGGACATCCTCCGTGCGCAGCTCGATGGTCTGCAGAAGGAACGCGAGGCTCTGGGCCCCAACATCGATCCGATCCTCGAAGAGCAGTTCAAACAGAGCGTTCTGCTGCTCACCTCGCTCGTCAAAGACCAGCGCAAGGCTGAGGAATTCCTCCTCACGAACTACCGTCAGGAATGGGAGGCCGAAGAGAAGGCGATGGCCGCTGCCACGGGATCCCCCACCGGCGAGGTCCGCCTCTTCTGGCCGGTCGATCCCGCGCTGGGCATCTCGGCGCACTTCAAGGATCCCGCCTACAAGGCGCGCTTCAAGGTGGAGCACTACGCCATCGACATCCCCGTCCTGCAGGGCACGACGGTCCTCTCGGCCGCCGACGGCATCGTCAAGGACGTCGTCGACCACGGCATCGGCTACAACTTCATCACGGTCGACCACGGCGGCTACGCCACGGTCTACGGTCACATGAGCCGGTTCAGCGTCCGCGTCGGCCAGCATGTCCGCGCCGGCGACGTCCTGGGCCTCTCCGGAGGCATGCCGGGCCTGCCGGGCGGCGGTTCGTCCACGGGTCCCCACCTGCACTTCGGCCTGTATATCAAGGGCGTGCCGGTCGATCCCCTGCCGTACCTGCCTCCGTACGAGAAATGAGGAGAACAGAGGGAAGAAAAAAGAATATTCCTCTCTCCACTCTCTTCTCTCATAGCATGGCTTTTGCGTACGCGTCCGTCATCCCCGCGACGTAGTCTTTGACGGCGTCGGCGAGCGTTCCCCCCGCGCGCCGCTGGAGCGCGAGGACTTTCTCGGGAGGGTGAGCAAGGAAATCGTCGCAGATCGACACGATGATGTCCTGCCCCAGGACGTTCGCGTTCCGCACGCGCGGATGCGCGTACATCCTCTCGTGCAGGAACGCCTGCAGCTCGCCCAGCGACGACGATGTCGTGGCCGTGAACGTCACGAGCGGCACGTCGGATTCGTAGACGTCCGCGAGCGTTCCGATGTTGCCCTGGGCCAGCGCCGCATCCGTCGCCGCATACAGGTCCGTCACCAGCAGATGGATCAGTGCGCCGCCGATGCCCGTCCCCTTCTGGGCCGCCTCGCGCCGCGCGGCGTCCGCGAGTTCCATCGTCGAGAGCTCCTCCGGCGTGAACAGTTTCGCCCGCAGCCCGTCGTCGCAGTCGTGCGCGCTGTACGCGATTTCATCGGCGAGATTCACCAGCTGTGCCTCCAGGCTCAGCGAGCGTCCGCTGCGGTCGCTGGATGGTCCGTGTTTCTGCATGCCTTCCAGAATCTCCCGGTGCAGATTGAGGCCCCGGTGGCGGGCCGAATGCTCCTCGAGCAGCGTGACGATCCTCAGTGACTGGGCGTTATGCTCAAAATTCGATCCCTGTCTCTTCATCCACGCGTCGAGGGCCTGCTCGCCCATGTGCGCGAACGGCGGGTGCCCCAGGTCGTGCGCGAGGGCGATGCACTCCGCCAGGTCTTCGTTCAGCGAGAGCGTCCGCGCGATGTCGCGGCTGATCTGCGCGACTTCCATCGTGTGCGTGAGGCGGGTGCGGTAGTGATCCCCTTCTCCGGCCACGAAGACCTGCGTCTTGCCCTGCAGCCGGCGGAACGCCTGCGAGTGGATGATCCGGTCGCGGTCGCGCTGGAAGGGGAAGCGCGTGTCGTCTTCCGGTTCCGGGTCCGGGCGTCCCAGTGTGCCCTGCAGTGGCACGGCGTACGAGGCCAGCAGGGCGTTCGCCTCGGTGATGCGCTGGGGGAGAGGTTTCATGGAGGGATCAGTATAGCGAAAAGAAGGATTCCTCGTACGCTCGTGCTTCCAGCACGAGCTACTCGGAATGACAAGCTTGAGAGAGACAAAAGCCTCGATACAAAACGGCTCTGCCGTTTTTATACTCGGCTGTCGCCGAGTAGTTCAGCGCGGAGCGCTGAACGTATCGAGGCGCTTGTTCTTAAAAAACCAGTGTCATTCCGAGTAGCCCGATTCGGAGAATCGAGCGTACGAGGAACTCATTATAAATAATGCTATTCTCCTTCCCGTGCGTCGTTCTCCCGACTCCCACAAAGGCGACAACGGAAAGGTGGCCGTCATCGGCGGCTCGCTTCACCAGCACGGCGCGCCGATCTTCTCGGCGCTCGCGGCGGAGGCGGCGGGGGTGGATCTGGTGTTCCTCGCGCTGCCCGCGGTTCACCAAAACGTCGCGCGGATGCAGTCGCTCAATTTCCAGGTGCATCCCTTCGAAGAGGATGAGCTGGCCGCGACGGACGTACAGCCGCTTCTCGAAATGCTCGCGACCGTCGATTGCGCCGTCATCGGTCCGGGGCTCAGCAGGACGGGTCCGGCGCTCAAGATCATCCGCGAGCTTATCGAATCCGCGCCCTGCCCGCTCGTTCTGGACGCGAGCGCCCTGCAGGAATGGACGCTGATCGCCGCGAAGAACAAGTCCGTCGTGGCCACGCCGCATCTGGGGGAGCTCGAACGCATGGGCGTGCATCTCAAGACCATCGGGCCCACGGCCAGGCGTTCCGGGGTGGTCATCCACGCCAAGGGCCGCGTCGATCACATCGCCGGGACGGATGGAAAAGTCCGGAAAGTCTCCGGCGGCAACGCGGGACTCACCGTCGGCGGGACGGGCGACGCGCTCGCGGGGCTCATCTGCGGCCTCATCGCGCAGGGAGCGTCCCCCGTGCAGGCATGCGAAACCGCGGGCACGGTGATCAAACGCGCGGGCACGGTCCTCTTTGCCGACCGCGGATTCGCGTACACGACGCGGCAGGTGATCGCCGAAATTCCCCATCTGCTCAGGACGCTCTGACGGCGCGCATGCCCAAAGGCCGTCGGGCAGAGACGCTTGTCCCTGGATACCCAGGTGGGTGGCCGCAATCCATCACCGCAGTGATGAATGATTAAGCCTCCCAATATGACAATCAGAGAAGAAACGTCTAAGCCGCAAAACGTGCCGTCGAGCTGACCGCACTCTAGACCGGGCGCAGGGCGCACGCGAGGATATTCGTGTGACTTTCTTTTACCGCTTCCCGGTCGCCTCCGCGGTATGTCCAGTAGGTTCGGGGGGTGCAGCGGGTGCAGTCCGGATGCCGCTCGAACCGGTCCGCCCGCACGCCGAGTTCTTTGAGCTGGGCATCCGCCGCCCTCCGGAGATCGACGCATCTGCCGTCGACGAATTCTTTTCCGATGGATGGGAGTTCGCGCGCGGGATCGGTGAAGTCCGCGCAGCGCTGGCAGAGCGACGGGCCGGCGCCGACGAAGGTGTGCGGCGCCTCGATCCCGAATTCGTTTTCCAGCACCCGGAAAAATTCCGGAATCGCGCCGGCGATCAGCCCCTTCCATCCTGCGTGCAGAACGCCGCAGACGTGTTTTTCCGGCTCGTAGATGACGAAATTCTGGCAGTCGGCCCAGCGCGTGCAGAGCGCGAGGCCCGTCGTACCGGTGATCATGCCGTCCGCCTGTTCCGTCCGTTTTGACGCGGAACGGATGATCACGGTCTTGTTTCCGTGCATCTGCCAGAGTCCCGCCGCGTTCTCGACGCCGAGCGCCGTGGCCGCCGCCGCGTCATCCGGAAGATCATCCTGTTTCGAAAAAATCGCGACGGACACTCTCGATTGGAAAGGCCGGAAGAGAGCAAAAGGGTCGCGAAGCATGAGAGAGGTAGATTAGCATGTGCCGCCCTTTTCTTTGCTCGTCCGAGTTCCCCTGCGGGGCACCATTTCTTTGTCAGACGCGACAAAGAAAATGGCGAGTGGCAGAGATCAGTGTCTCGTCTTCTCGTACGTCTCCCTCACCTGATTGCCGATCCTCTCCCGGAACCCTTTCGACGAAAACTTCTGCGCGTGCCTCCTCAACTGCTCCGGCGCGAATTGCAGATGCTTCAGTCTCTTCACGGCGTCTGCGAGCGACTCGGGCGTCTGTTCGGGGAAAAAGAGTCCGGTCACGTCCTGTACCACCGTCTCCACGGTCCCCCCCTTCCCGTAGGCGATCACCGGGGTCCCGCAGGCCTGCGCTTCGATCGGCACGATGCCGGCGTCCTCGTGTGTGGGGAAGAGCAGCGCCTTCGCGGACGCGTAGAGCGTCGGCAGTTCGTCATCGGTCACGTCGTCGCGGAACGTCACCGTGGGTCCCGCCATCGCATGGAGGCGCTTCCAGTCCTGGCCCTTGCCGACGATCGTGAGCGGCATTTGCGCGGCGTTCGCCCACTCGATCAGCAGGTCGAACCGCTTGTACGGGACCAGGCGGCCCACCGCCAGGAACGACCGCCGCTCCGCGGGCGGTACCAGCGATGCGGAGAAGAACCGGTCCTGCACGGGGGGAGGAATCACGATCGAGGTCCGTCCGTAAATCCGCTCGATGCGCGCGGCGGTTTCGGTCGAGTTCGCGATAAAAGCGTCCACGCGCTTTGCGGTCGAGAGGTCCCACCGCCGCAGTTCCCGGAGCCTCAGCTTCACCGTCTTGCGGAGGAAGCGCGGAATCCGGAAATCCTCCAGATACTGCTTCTCCATTTCCCACGCGTAGCGCATGGGCGTGTGGCAGTAGCAGACGTGCGCGGCGTTCGAGGGCGGGATGATCCCCTTCCCCACGGCGTGCGATGAACTGAGGATCGCGTCGAATCCCCGCAGGTCCAACTCCTCCACGGCCCGCGGCATCCACGGGAGGAGCAACTGGTGCCGGCCCAGGAAGCGGTGGATCCGCTGCAGCCGCGATACCCGGACGTCAGCGGTCTCCAGCCCCGCCACCGGCTCGTGCCGTTTCACCGTTGTGAAGACGGGACTCTGCGGCCAGATCGCGTGGAATTCGGCGAGCGCGCGTTCCGCGCCCCCCGAAGCGGTCAGCCAGTCGGCGACGAGAGCCAATTTCACTCCAAAATACTACCCTCATTCAAGCAAGAGATCTGCCTCTATGATATGTATGAGGAAAACGAGGGAAACGAGGATCCTCGATTGCGTCGTTTTCTTCGTTTCGCTCGTTTGCTTCACAAACGTGGCGATCTACACATTCTCTCTTTTTCTGAAGAGGGATTAGAATGACCCCCGTGCTCAGGCGCCCCACACGACCGCTGCCACGGAAATTCAGCCGTCCGCTGACCAAGCAGACGCGCACGTTCGTCGAGCGCCGGCACAAGCGCGCGAAGGAGCACAGCCGCGAGCGGTGGCGGCGGTGGCTACGCCGGGCCAAGACGGTGTTTTTCGACCGCCTCTCCGTCGGACGGCGATGGCTCAGGTTCATTCTCCCCGGCATCGGGACGCTGGTGATCTGCCTCCTGCTCTTTTCGCCGCTCCTTCACATCCGCCAGATCCGCGTGGTGCGCGCCGAAGGCCGCGTGGATCTTCCCGTGGTTCTGGAGGCCCTCTCTCCTCTCTACGACCGCCATCTGCTGTTTCTCTCCGCCCGGGACGTGGCGGCCCGCGTGCGCGAAGTCGTGCCGGATGCCAGCGACGTCATCGTCTCCAAGCGGTATCCCTCCGAATTGCACGTCCGCATCGCGCTGCTTCCTCTCATTGCCCGCGTGCGCATCGAATCCCCGGGCGAGACTCCGCAACCCGTGTCCTCGTCTTCCTCCTCCGTCGCCCCGGTCCGCACGGGCAGCGGCTCGGCCGGCGTCCTCTCCGGTTCCGGCAGCGCACCCGGCGGCGAATTCCTCACGCAGAACGGTTTGCTCGTCTCCGTCCCCAACCCCGGAGCCCTGCCTCCCCTGCCCACCATCCGCATCGTCGACTGGAGCGTCCGGCCCGTGCCGATGATGCCGCTCCTGAGCCCCGAGTTCATCGAGCGCATGCGCCGCGCCGAGGAGGCGCTGGCGCTGGAGTTCGGACAGCAGATCCGCCTGCGCACGGCGTACGTCCGCGCGCGCGAATTCCACCTCGATACGCCTGTGGTCAGCTACTGGTTCGACACCCGGTCCACGCTGGAGGAGCAGCTCGCGCGGCTGCGGATATTCCTCAAGTCCGTGAAGCTCGCCGACGTCAAAAGCTACATCGACCTGCGTTTAACCGGGAGAGTGGTCTATAAATAGGGCTCTTCCCGCGACTGGACAAACACCTGTCTTCTGGTCCGGATACCCGGAATCGCTGGTAAACTTCCTCCGATGGAAAGTCTGCACGTTCTCCTGTCCGTATTCCTGATGGGGCTGGTTCCGGCGGCCCCGTCGCCGGCCGCCGCACCCGTGGCGCTGGAAGACCTGCCGCTGGCGCCTCCCGCGCTGGTGGAGAACGTCTTTCCCAGCCGCAAACTGGCGCAGAGCCTGTCGGCCTCGGGGGCCTTCATTCTCGATCTCCAGACCGGGCAGGAACTCTTCGCGCGCAACGCCGACCGGGCGCGCCCCGTAGGCAGCCTCACCAAGATCATGACGGCGGTTGTCATTGCCGAATCCCACTCCATGGATGAGGTTGTCGAGGTTCCCGCCGGCATCGGCAAGACCGAAGGCAGCGTCGCCGATCTCCCCCCGGGCGGCCATTTTACCGTCGGCGACCTGCTCTCCGCCCTTCTCATCGCGTCCGCCAATGACGCGGCCGACACCCTCGCGGTCTTCCATAGCGGATCCGAAGAGGCGTTCGTGACCGTCATGAACGAGCGGGCCGCAATGCTCGGTCTCAAGAACACGGAGTTTGCGAACGCCAGCGGCCTCGATTCCCCCGACGAAGGATCCACGCCGCGCGATATGGCCTGGCTTGCGGCCTACGCGCTGCGCAATCCCGAAATCCGCGCGCGCATGGCGACGGCGGAGTCCTCCATCCGCAGCGTCGAAGGCAAAACCCTGTCGCTCGCGCACACGCACGTGCTGCTGCATCAGGACGGCCCGATCATCGCGGGGAAAACCGGCACAACCGCCGCGGCGCGCCAGTGCCTCCTCTCCCTTGTGACCGAGCACGGGCGCGAGTACCTCGTGGTGCTTCTCGGTTCCAATGAGCGCTACACGGACATGCGGACCGTGCTGCGCATTCTCGGAAGCTTCTTCGCCTGACCCTCATGCGCACTCCCCTTGTCCGCTGGCTGTCTCTGCGTGTCCGCATGCTCCTCGTGTTCCTGTTGTTCGTGGGGGCGCTGCTTCCACCCTACGTTCCCGCTTCCGCGAGCCTCACCGAGGAGCAGCAGCTGCCCTCGCAGCAGTTTCTCTTTGTGGAGGAGGGCTTCCTCATGAAGTCCTCCTCGCTCGGCAAGCAGGGGTCCCGACTGGCGTTCAGCGAGGGCGTCATCCATACGATCAAAGAGGGCGAGTCGGTGGAGAAGATCGCCGCGCGGTACGGTATCGGCGCCGATACCATCCGCTGGACCAACGGTATCGAGCCCGGCATGACCCTCAAGCCGGGCCAGGAACTGCTCATCCTCCCCGTGGACGGCGTTCTCCATGTCGTCCGCCGCGGGCAGACCCTGGGCCGCATCGCGGAGCTCTACGGCGTCCCCCTCGATGCCATCGTCCGCCAGAACCGCATCCGCGGCGGCTTCATCGTTGCCGGCGAGGAGCTCATCATTCCCGGAGGCAAGCCGGTGGTGGGCGGCTCGGCCATCGCGGCGACCGATTCGGCCCTGCGCTTCGCCGACAGCCTGCCGTTCAAGGACATCCAGCTGCAGATCAACGTTCCGCGCGTTCCGGGCAGCGTCAAGGCGCCCGCGGTCAGCGCCATCCTCTCGCAGACGCTCCTGCAGATGCCGTGTGAGAACTGCTTCTTCACGCAGAAGTACCATCCGGGGCACTACGCCGTCGACCTCCAGACGCGCGGCGGAGGCCCCATCTTCGCGGCGGAAGCCGGCACCGTCCTCCGCGCCGATCTCGGCTGGAACGGCGGCTTCGGCAACGTGATCGAAATCGATCATGGCGACGGCCTCGTCACCCTCTACGCGCACAACAAAGTCCTCTACGTGAAGGCGGGCGACACGGTGAACCGCGGCCAGGTGATCGCCGATATGGGCAATACCGGCCTCGTCCACGGGCCCACAGGCATCCATGTGCACTTCGAAGTACGCACCAATGGCGTGAAGAAGAACCCGACGCTGTATCTGGAATAGCCGCCGGAAAGACGGTTCCTGGATGTTGATAAAATGTTATTTTGTGTTATAATATCAACAACACCCATATGCGTGCCTTCCACCCTCTCCAGGCCCTTCGTGATCCCCAGGTCCGCACGGCGATCTGCGTCTGGATCATGGTGGCGGGCCTCTGTGTCTTCTTCGCGAATGCGATGGCGGCGGCGTGGTAAGAGGCTGGATGTGTATGGGTCGGGAAGCCTCCCCAGGACGTTTTTGTTGAGTTGTTCCGATGTCAAAACGATGATACCGTTCCCCGGCTTCCATAGCAGGAATCCCGGGAGGCCATCGTGACGTTTTTTTTCAGCATCGCGTTCACATCTATCGCGGACCCGTAGCTCAGCTGGTTAGAGCGCTTCCCTGTCACGGAAGAGGTCACGGGTTCGAGTCCCGCCGGGTCCGCCATTCGTCGCTCCGCTCCTCATGGCAAGCCATGAGATGTTCGAGCTTGCCCTGAGCCCGTGCGAAGGGTCCCGCCGGGTCCGCCATTACCTCTGCATATCTTCCACATCAACCTGGACGTGAAGCGGGTCCAAGACAATCCTCGCCTGGCGAAAAATTTCCCATACAATTTCCGCTTCAAAAAACCCGCTTGAAGAATGCAAAGAAGTGGAAGGGGTCACTCGCGGAGCATCCCGCAGAACAAGCACCATCCGATGATGAAAAATTTGAGCGTAATCGAATGAGATAGTACGGATTTTCTTTGTCAGATTTTTCATATGCTCCGCCATTACGATTGTATTGACTGCATATATCCGGGGCGTATTCATAGTGAGGAGAAGACAGGAATGAGATCAATACGACATACTTCTAACAGCACTCTTCCGATGCCGCCATCCTGGGGGGGGCGCCAGATTGTGTGCATCTCCATCCATCCGCCGATGCAGAGGGGAAAACGAGGTTCTTTGTTGAAGAAAATTGTGGGGGAAAATGATTGACGTCCCGCTTTTGCCCCTTATGCATTTTCCGCCGGATCAGCATCGGGAATGTACAATGCCAGGATGAGACTTTCGTTTCGCTTTCTCATTCCGCTGAGCATCGTTCTTGGGCTTATCGCATATTTGGTGACGCCTCTTGCGGACACTTTACTGAAAGAGTGGGCGATCCGTGATCTCGATCTGCGGTCCCGGCTTATCGGCTCAACCGTTGATGATTCATTGTTCGAAACCATTGGCGCCGATTCCGCTTTTACCAGGAAAAAAGTGAAAACCTTTTTTGACCGCGTGATGCAGGACAGGCGCCTTTTTGCGCTGGGTTTTTGTGATACGAAGGATTCCCTGGAGTATAAAACGGAAAAATTCCCCGAAGCGGTTACCTGTCCGAGTTCCGCCGTAACCGGAAGCGGCCAGATCGCTGGTCAGGTCTTGACTCTGCCCGAGGGGGCGATTCATGTGGTTTATTACCCGCTCACGGCTTCTGGCCGGACGCTCGGGGATCTTATCCTTGTCCATGACATGAGTTTTATCGCGAACCGCAGTGAGACAACCAAGCGGTACATCATGATATTCATGGCGGCGCTTGGGATGGTTGTTTCGCTGATAACCATACTCATTGCGCAGCTGAGCTGGCGCGGATGGGTCACCGGCATGCGCGGTCTTCTGCGCGGCGGAAGCCTTCACCGCCCCCTCATCCCGTCGGGAGGCCGCAGCGAACTGGAACCCGTCGCCAGTGAACTCCGGGAACTCCTCCGCGATCTTGGTCATGGTCAACATGCGACCGATGATCCGCAGATCACATGGACGCCGGATACGATCAAGGAGTTTCTCCAGCGGGAATTCGTCGGTGATGAAGTCATCGTTGTTTCTCACCGGGAACCCTACATACACAACCGCACCGGTTCGGAGATCGCTGTCCGCAAGCCCGCTACCGGCGTCATTACCGCGCTCGAACCGGTCATGCGCGCCTGTTCGGGGACATGGATTGCCCTCGGCAGCGGTTCCGCCGACAGGGAAACAGTTGATGAACACGATCATATCGCCGTGCCCCCCAATGCCCCCGCCTACACGCTTCGCCGCGTGTGGCTGTCTCCGGAAGAGGAAAAAGCCCATCACAGTCTTTCCACGGAGGGGTTCTATTCGCTCTGTCTCGTGGCACACGTACGCCCCGTCTTCCGTCCCGACTACTGGAAGCACTATCAGGAGGTGAACCGCAAATTCGCCGATGCCGTGGTTTCGGAGGCGAAGACCAAAGATCCCGTGATTCTCGTGCAGGATTATCATTTTGCTCTCCTGCCGCGCCTGCTTCGCGAGCGTCTTCCCCAGGCGACGATCATCACGTTCTGGCACATCCCCTGGCCGAACGCAGAATCCTTCAGTATCTGTCCGTGGGCGGAGGAAATACTCGATGGGATGCTGGGAAGCAGCATTCTGGGATTCCACACGAAGTATCACTGCCATAACTTCTTCGAGACCATCGACCGGTTCCTCGAATGCCGTACGGACACGGAGCAATCGATTGTGTCGTACAGAAAATCCCTGACTGCGGTGAATGCGTATCCGATTTCCATAGATTTCAATGCCGGGTCAACACTCTTCTCTGCCGAAGCGGCGCGGGCGGAACTGCGCCGTCAGTTCGGCATTCCTCAAAATGTGCGCATCGGTGTCGGCGTGGACCGTTTGGATTACACCAAGGGCATCAGCGAGAAATTCCAGGCCGTGGAACGATTCCTTGAGCTTTATCCCGATTGGATCGGGAAATTCAGTTTTGTGCAGATCGCGGCTCCAACGCGCGCGTACTTCGAGGAATACAAGAAGAGCGAGGAAAAAATGGTCTCCATCGCCGAGCGCGTCAACGCCCGCTTCGGCAATGATCGCTATACACCCATCATTCTGGTGCGCGAGTACAAGAATGCCGACGCGCTCGCGATCCTCTATCGGGGATCGGATCTCTGCTTCATCGGCAGTTTGCATGACGGCATGAATCTCGTGGCAAAGGAGTTCGTCGCATCCCGTGACGATGAGCAAGGAGTGCTGCTTCTCAGTCAATTCACGGGGGCCACGAGGGAATTGCCGGAAGCCCTCATCGTGAATCCGTATCACACCGATCAGTGCGCAGAAGCTCTGCATCGGGCATTGTCTATGGAGGCTGCTGAACAGCGACAGAGGATGCGGACCATGCGTATGATCGTCCGCGACAGCAACATCTATCGCTGGGCGGGACGGATTCTCCTGGATGCAGCCCGGATGCGTCGTCGAAACCGTTTTCTCGGGCAATAGCAGGCTCTATGCGATCGCCAGAGCCTCCATTCTCTGCGTGACACCGCTTCAGGCACGGGCGATCCATGAGCTCCTCTGGACGAACACAGGTCGATTTGACAATATTTGGGTATATGTCTGAAGTGATCGATCCGGGGGCACGGGATCTTCTGAGCAAAGAGCAAGTGCAGCGGGTGCGTCGTATCCGGGAGCTTCAGGCGGACGACCCCGATGCTCCCGCCTCCGAACGCGAAATTCAGGAAGAATTCGCGCGGCTGTTTGCGTCGGTCCGGGGTCTTGTTCGTTCGATTGTCAAACGCTGCCTGGGGAGAAGAAGCACGACGACATTGACGGTGGATGATCTCGAAAGTGAGTCGATGCTTGTGCTGTATAAGGCGGTCGAAGGGTTTGACGAAGCCAAAGGCGACTTTGCCGGCTATTTCGCCGTCGGCGTCGCCCGCAGGGTGCAGGCGGTACTGCGCAATGATCGTCTCATTCACGGTTCCGATGCATTGCAACAGGAGCTCTGGGAGGCGCAGCAGGATTTTTTCAAAAGAACAGGGCGTGATCCCAGCGATGCCGAGCTGGTCGAAGAGTATGGCTTCACGCAGCAGAGTCTCGACGATATTCGCCGCGCCAATCGGATCGTGCGCGGGTCGACCTCGTCGGAAGAGGGAGAGGCGTCATTCGAGTCGAGTTTCGAGGGCAGGCGCGAAGACAGTCCTGACTTTGTTCCCGAGCTCGCAGATGATATTCGGGTTATTGTCGAGGGTCTGCGTTTTCTCGACAAAGACGCTGCCCAGATTGTCCGCGCACGTCTTGGCATTGAGGAGGATGGCACGCTGACCGGCGAAGGCATGTCGTGGAGGGAGATTGCCACTCTTATTGGCGAGTCGACCGCATGGGTCAAGGACTTGTACAAGAGGGGGATTGCGCGGTTGCAGGAGGCGATGGAGCCCGCCAGACATCCGCCTGCGGATCCATCACGCAATGCAGCGGTTCCTCCCTTGCCTGCTTCCCCCATTCCGGTCTCTCCGGAGAATGTCGGGTCACCCGAACCGGCCGTGATCTTGCCTGTCCCCTCTTTCCACGGTGCCGCGCCCGAGCGGGGATCCCAGGAGCCGATGGAACCGCCGTTGCGGAAGCGTGTCGGTCTGGTGCCCGAGTCCGTTCTGCCGCCGGAGCGCACCGATTACGGCATGCATATGCCCCGGGTACTCACTCATGTGACGACGGCGATCGGTCGCCGGATACTCGAAGTGCTCCGTGAGAAGCCCAATATGCCCGTGAAGCTCGAGCAGATCTGCGATCGCATCTGGGGCGAAGCAACTCCCAGCCGCATGTTGAGCGCGCAACGCTATATCGCGTGGATCCAGGAGGACATCGCCGGTCATCTCCAAGATGTCGGCATCATTCAGCCCGTGCGCGGAGAAAAGTCCTATCAGCTCACCACCCGGTCTTGGAAAGAGCTTTCCGACATTCAGCATCTGGCATGGCAGGAGCGCCAGCTCCTCGAGCTTCTCGCCGAATGGGAACGTCATCCCATCCGCATCGGAGACGTGCAACGCCGTCTCCCGCAGGTGGCATCGGGCAAGAAGGATGGCATTACCTCGCTGATGTATGATCTTCGGAAAAAAGGCATTCCCATCGTTTCCATAGGCGATCACTACCTGTACAACTCCGCGACGAACATCCCGGCGGATCTCATGGCGAAATTGAAGTATCACGAATACGTTCTCCTCGCGAAGATGCTTCAGGCGGGGGTGGGGGTGCCCGTGTCACGTTCCGATTTGCTCCAGACTTTCGGACATGCTCATGATCAAATCGACACCAAGCCCGCGCGCGATGACAAAATGCCCCAGATGCTTCGCAGCCTGCGCGAGCGTCTTGCGGGGCATGGTTCCTTTGACACGCAGATCGTAAAGCGTAGCGGGGGGATCGTCGATTGCACTCTCCGGGAATGGGCATACCCCTTGCGGGGGCCGGAGCCCGCACCCGTCATCAGCATGCATGAGGCGAATGTCCGGCGGTTCGCGGCGCACATGGCCAGGTGTGTGTACGCCTATGCAAGCGCTTCGGAGCTGGAGCGCTATTTCCCCGGAGAAAATATCTCGCTTCTCGAGCGCGAATCCCCTCCGTTCCTGCCGCCTGGCACCAGAATCATGCATACACCACAGCAAGGCTGGTCGCTTGTTCGGCAGTCTGCGTGATGCTGATTGCGTGACTGACCGTTTCCGTCGATGCTTCTTTCACACGCGGCTTAAAAATTCGCCACCCTTGATACTTGGGCGGTTTTTCGTTACGAATCTGAAAATTCCCCCTGCCCATGAAGCCTGCCGCCCCCGCCTCATCCCTTGCCCTCAATCTCCGCATCCACGCGAAAAACTACACCATGCTCGCCGCCCTCCTGCTGGCCAGCTGGGCGTTCTCCCTGCTCTCGGGACGCTTCATGCCCGGTCTCTTCGCGCATGCCGGGGCCAACGGCGGACTGCTACTGGCCATGTTCGAGCTCACGCTGATCCTCATCCTCGGATTCCTGGCCTACGAAATCGCCAAGCCCACCATTATCCCCTCTTTCGTCCTGGCGATCTTCATCGGGATGCTGCTCAAAAGCTCATTCCAGGTGATCGTCGACAACGCCCTGCTGCTCAATATCCTCGCGACGCTGGGAGGCATCTTCATCCTCTTCGGCGGAGGGCTCGATACCCCCTTCGCGCGCTTCCGTTCGCTTATCGGCCCGATCCTGTCCGTGGCGTTTGTCGGGCTGCTTGTCACCTCGGTCCTCTTCTCCTGGTTCCTGTCGGGCATTTCCACCTCCATGGGAATAGCGATTCCCGTGGGTGCAGTCGTCATTCTCGGCGCGGCGCTGGCGTCCACCGATCCCGCGGCGATCATCCCGAGCCTCAAAGTGCTGCTCTTCCGCAATCCCCGCAGCAAGTACATCGCGGTCAGCGAGAGCGCCGTCACGGACGTCACGGGCCCGGTGCTCACGATGGTCTTCCTCGGCATCTTCGCGGCCGGGCACAGCGCTCCGGGATCGATTTCCGAGGCCTATGCGCACCTGTTCTCCTTCGAGGTGGGCATCGAGACGCTTCTCGAGCTGGGCATCGGCTGCATCGTGGGCGTGGGCGGATTCCTCATCCTGCATTTCTGGAGCCATTCCAAGGCCAAGGCGGCCACGGGCGGCGAGGCGGACTCGGCGCTGTTTTTGGCCGTTCCCCTCCTCTGCTTTACGGCGGCGATGCTTGCCGGCGGCAGCGGCTTCCTCGCCGTTTTCATTTCCAGCCTTCTGTTCCACCTGGAGGAGCACTTCCAGCACGTGGAGCATTACTTTAACCATACGATCGAGGGCTTCATGAAGCCGCTCATCTTCATGCTCCTCGGCGCGGTCGTCGATTTCCAGGAACTCCTGTCCATCGCCCCGCTGGGCATCGCCATGGGGCTGCTCTTCATGTTCGTGGTCCGGCCGATTGCGATCTTCCTGGCGGTGGGCCCCTTCGTGTTCACGCGGCAGCGCATGACCGTGAAGGAACTGCTGTTCCTCTCCTTCGTCCGCGAGACGGGCGTGATCCCCGCCGTGCTGCTTCTGGGCCTCAAAGTATCGGGCATCGAAGGCGCCGAGACGGTCGTCAGCATCGGTCTGTGGGTGATCCTGCTGACCCTCGTCGTCCAGCCCCCCCTCACCCCCTGGGTGGCCCGCACGCTGGGCATCGCCGAAGTCATGCCGCCCTTCCCGGCCACGGCGCACAAGGGCCCGGTCGCGGTTCTGTGCTCGCGCGGCGATTCCTTCGTGACGCGTCTGGATACGGTGGTCGAGTGGTGCAGGAAGCACGCGGTCAAATCGATTCTCCTGCTCCACTGTCCCGAGTCGAAGTACTCCGAGCACTACATCGGGCAGGTGCAGACGAAAGCGGAAGCGCAATTCATCGATATCAACCGGCAGCTGGAGGAATCCGGCGACAAGCCGATGGACTTCGAATTCATCGGCCGGCAGGGCCTTCTGCAGAACAACATCGAGCAGCTGCTGAGCGAGAACAACGACGTCTCCATCGTCTTCGTCGGCGCGAAAATGCTCGATTACCGCCTGGAGGACGTCAAACGGCTGCAGGCGCCGTTCGTCTTCATCCACTGACGAAAGGCCCCTACAGCGCCAGATGCAGCTGGATCAGCACGATCGTGATGTAGCCGCCCAGCAGCAGCGATCCCTCAAAGCGCGAGATGGTCTGCCGCGTCATCAGGAACAGGAACAGCATCATGCTCATGACGATCATCGCGGGCAGCTCGAACGACAGCCACCGGTTCGAGATGGCGACGGGCGAGAGCATCGCCGAAATACCGAGCGTCACGAGCAGCGTAAAGACGTTGGAACCCAGCGTTTCCGACACGGCCACGTCGCCCATTCCCCTCTTCGTCGCCTTGTAGGCCGCGAAGACGTTCGGCAGCGACGGACCCAGCGCGCCGAGCGTGAGACCGATGAGGAGCTCGTCGACGCCCATGTGGCTCGCGAACCAGACGAGCTGGAGCGAGAAGAGATGCGCCCCCGCTAGCAGCAGGCCCGTGCCGAGAAAGAACGACAGCCAGCCGGGTTTCAGCTTCCCGAACGTGAAGCCGATAATGTCGAGTTCCATTTCGATTTCCTTCACGTTCTGGGTTCTTTCCTCCCGCGTTTTCCGCTGCTCCTGGAGCATGATGTTCGTGATGTACGGGATGAAGAGCAGCAGCAGGGCTCCCCCTTCAAACCGCGTGATCTCCCCTCCTGCCCCGATGGCGAATACCAGGATGGGAATCACGAGCGAAAAGATGCCGTCGCGCAAAATCAGCGTCTTGCGGACGCGCAGCGGCCGGATGATCGCGCAGAGTCCCGTCATGAGCCCGATGTTGCAGATGATGGATCCCAGGACGACCCCCAGGCTGATCGCCGGGAACCCCTGCACGCTCGTCAGCACGGCGACGAGAATCTCGGGGAGACTCACCGAGATCGAGACGAGGATCAGTCCCATCGCGACGCCCGAAATGCCCAGGCGGCGCGCCAGGGGGATCAGCGAATCAGTCAGCCAGTCGGATCCTTTTCCGATGAGGATGACGCTGAGTGCGGTGAGACCGAGCGGAAGAAAAAACTCCATGAGAGAGGCGCAGTGTAGCAGCGTCGCGACTCCCCCGCTCTCTGTTTTCTCCGCAAAAGAATGAGTGTGTCATGGCGAGGCGCGAGACGTCTCAACGTCGAGCCTCGAACCATGACCGAGTGGATGTACGGCTCGAGGCGCGGGTGCCCACCTCGCCATGCCACAGGCTATTTTTAGAAAAACCTTTTGGCAGATTTCTCTGTGGAGACCTCCAGAAAAATCAATGAAGGCATCCATGAAGGCCTCCATGACGTCCAGTCATTTCGGACGTGGAGACTTCACGGAGGGTGCATGGAGGGTTACCGTGGAGGCCTATGGATACCCCCCTCCTCACCATCGCCGAAGCCGCGGAAAAAACAGGGCGTTCTCCCAGCACCGTCCGCCGTCTCATCCGGACCATCGCCGAAGAGGCTGATCATGCCGACCGTGCCGGCGTCGAGCCGAGCCCCAAGGCGGTGGAGGCCTTCAAGAAGAAAGGAGAAAATTTCACCTGGAAAATCCGGGAGGACATTCTCATGAAGCATTTGCAATCAGCCCCAATGGAAGAGAGAAAAAAGAGGTCCGAATCGTCGGGTGATTTGAGCGAGGATATTCTCCACATTCTACGCCGCGAACTCGAGCTCAAAAATCAGCAGATTGAGAAACAATGGGACGTCATCCAGTCGCTCAATGACCGTTTGCGCGAAGGAAACATTTTGATGGGCTCCCTGCAGCAGCGTCTCGCTCCGCCCAAGGCAGAGTCCCCTGCTCCGGTCACGGTGGACCCCCCTGTCGCGGAGGCCTCCACGGAGGCTATCCAACGGGCGTCAAAAAAGAAGGTGAAGGAGGCAAAAGATGCAAAAATGAAGGCCTCCACGAAGGACTCCGTGAAGCCTCCAAAGAAGGGGATTCTGTCGTGGATGTTCCGCTAGGGTATAGGCAAAACTACCCCTCCAGAGGGCCTCCACCGGTCCTGCATAGCCGACGGTGGCAGGGGAGTGTGCCGCATGCCCACGGTTTCACGGGCTGCACCGAATCCGGGATGATTTTTTGCCCCAGTCATCCTGTCGAAAACAGAAGAAAATCTCCCTGCGACGGAGCCTGTGCGCCGGCGCGGCGATGGGGTTCCGCAGCTCGGCTATACTGGCACCCACTGTGCCGACCAAACGCTCTTCGCGCGCCGCGCTGTGGTGGATTCCTCTGGGGGTGTTTCTGGCGATTTTTGTGGCGGGGATGGAGTGGCGTTTTCCCCTCATCGGGTACGATTTTCTGCCCTTCATGAACGGCCTGCTGGAGGGGCGCTGGCACTTCGCCCACTACGGTCTCAGGCCCATGCTCTACGCGGTGCATTTGTGCGGCGGCATGCCCGTGGCCGGCCACCCCAATTTTCTGTACTGGTCCCTGCCCCAGATGCTCACGCTCGTCTTGGATCCGTGGAGGGCGATGCAGCTCTCGGTGATGGCGTTTCTGGCCGCCGGATACGCGGGCTGGCGGATGGCCGGCCGCGATGTGTTGCGCCTCACGAATCCGTGGGCGCACGCCTTCGCCATGATGGCGACCGCCAACGGGTTTCTCTTCCTCCACGTCATGGCCGGGCACGTGAATTTTTTTCCGTTCCCGCTGATCGGCTGGTGCTGTTGGCTGCTGCTCGGGCCCGAGTCCCGCCGGATGCCTCTTGCGCTCCGGGCATCCCTGTTCGCCCTCCTCAGCGGACTGATCCTCTACGCCGGCGGATACTTCGTCCTGATTTATTTCGGCGTGCTCCTCGCGTTGTCCGCGCCGTTGCTGCTCCTGCACCGGCGTGAACTTTCGCTGCCGCCGCCGGGCATTCTTTTCCTGCGGAGCGGGGGATTGATCCTCGCCGCGCTGCTCCTCTGCGCCGGCAAGCTCGTCGCCGTCGCGAGTCTGATGCAGGCGTTTCCGCGCACGGTTCCGTGGGGCGGATTTCCCTTCGGCGCGAGCCCGGCGTACGTACTGCGCGCACTGTGGGCCATCCCCCAGGATGCGGGGCTCTTTCGCGGAATTCCGCCGGGGGTTCTGCACGAGCAGAGCGTGTTCTTTTCGCCGGTGATCCTCTGGGGTCTTCTCGTCGCCCTCGCCGCGTTCTTCAGCTCCACGCATCGCCGCCGCGGCGCATGGACGCTCGCGTACTGCCTCGGACTGGTCCTCCTGTGCCTGCTCACCGTGAGCGGAACGGGCGTCACGCAAGTCGCCGCCGCTCTTCCGATTTTCTCGTCCATGCGCGGGGGCAGCCGGTTCCTGTTTGTCTTCATGCTGATCTTTTCCGGCATCGCCTGCGTGGCGCTGCAGTCGGGATCGAAAGCGTTCCGCGGGCGCGAGTCGCTGCTCCCGGGCGTCGCCATTGCGCTCACCATCATCGCGTTCGTCGCGGCGTACTTCCCGGTCCTCTGGCAGATCCACCTGCCCATCCATTACGACACGTTCCGCGGGCGGCTCGATCATCTCGAGGCCCGGGACTTCACCCGGGTGACGCCCACCACGCTCATCGCCGGTGATACGGAATTTCTCGATACCGTCGGCATCGTCTGCAGCTACGACGCGCTGTTCCACTGGGCGAAGCACCCGCAGGAAAAAGTCCTCGTTCCGGGCCCCGCGCGCCTGCGGCTCAAGGGATATTTCAACATGATGAATCCCGCCTGCTACGCGTACGGCCCCGCCAACAATTGCAAGCCCGGCGACCGCATCGCGGCGAGCGACCGGCGGAATCTGGAGAATTTCCTGTCCGGCGGACCCCTCACGTGGAGGGTCTCGGGACTCCAGACCATCGCGGACGTTCTCAGTATTCTCGCGCTCACCGCGGCAACCGCCGTCAGTCTCGATGTCCTCGTGCAGCGGGCATTCCCCAAAAAATCCGCGTCGAAAAACAAGAAGAAGGCCCGCAGGCATTCATGATTCATGATTCACGATTCACGCATGGCTTCGCTTTCCGTCGTCATCCCCGCCTACAACGAAGAAGCGTCGCTCGACGATGTCCTGCGCCGGTGCCTGGAGGTGCTGCCCCGCTGCGCGGAGGACTTCGACGTCACGGTCGTCAACGACGGCAGCACCGACCGCACGGCGGCGATCGTCCGCGAATGGTCGCGGCGGCATCCCGACCGCATCCGTCTGGTCGATCATCCCGCGCGGCGGGGGATGGCGGCGTCGTTTGAATCCGCGTACCGGTCGGGCACCAAAGAATTCGTCGTGCTGCTGCATGCCGACGGGCAGTACCCGCCCGAGATGCTTCGGGAATGCGCGGCGCTGCTCCCGGCACACGACGTCGTGCTCATGACGCGCCGCCGGAAGTTCTACGGCTGGTACCGCCGCCTGCTCTCCGCGGGATACCGCTGGTTGCCGCGGCTGCTGTTCGGGCTCGACCTGCACGATCCGGGATGCAGCAAATGCATCCGGAGGGAACTCATCGCGTCCACGCCGCTCACGAGCAGGGGAGTCTTCCGCGACGTCGAACGGGTGCTGCGCATCGCGCGCGGCGGCGGCCGGGTGGCGTTTCTCCCGGTGGATTCGGGCCCCCGGACGGGTGGAAAGGCGCACGGAAGCACGCTCAGTATCAGTATCCGGGCATGTATCGACATGCTCCTCCTGCGCGCCAGCCTCGCCGTGGCACGGAAAGAGCCCTAGGACGCGTCAGAGCGTCGGGAGGGTCTCGTACCACTTGGTCGCCTGCTCGTACGCGTAGGCGGCCCGCAAAAGAGGCCCCTCCTGCCACTGGGCGGCCATCAGCTGGAGCCCGATCGGCAGCGCGGGCGTCTTGTCCTTGGGCTTCGAGAACCCGCCGGGCATCGAGAGCGCGGGAATGCCGGCCATCACCACCGCGTCCATGAAGACGTCCTCCAGGTACATCGCGACCGGATCGTCCTTGTGCGCGCCCACGATGAAGGCGGGAGTGGGGGACACGGGCGCGAGGATCACGTCGACGATCTTGAACGCCTCCACGTAGTCGCGGCCGATGAGCGTGCGGACCTTCTGCGCCTGCCGGTAGTACGCGTCGTAGTAGCCGGCCGAAAGCGCGTACGTGCCGATCATGATGCGGCGCTTCACCTCCGTGCCGAATCCCGTGCTGCGGGCGTGCTCGTAATGTTCGAGCAGGGTCTTGGAGGGTTGGGCCTGCGGCGAGCCTGGCGAGCCGTACCGGATGCCGTCATACCGCGCCTGGTTGGAGCTCACTTCGCAGGGGCAGATCACGTAGTACGTCGCGAGCGAGTACTTGCTGTGGGGGAGCGAAATCTCCTTCACGATGGCGCCCAGCTTCTCGTACTCCTTGGCCGCCGTGCGGACCGCGGCTTCCACGTCGGGATGCATGCCGTCGATGAAGTATTCCTTCGGCAGGCCGATGCGCAGTCCCTTCACGCCGTCTTTCAGCTCCTTGCGGTACGAGGGCACCGGCACGTCGGCGGTGGTGCCGTCGAGCGGGTCTTTGCCGGCGATCGCCTCGAGCACGATGGCGGTGTCCTCGATTGTGCGGCAGATGGGTCCGATGGTGTCGAGCGAGCTCGCCATGCTCATCACGCCGTAGCGGCTGGTGCGGCCGTACGTCGTGCGCAGTCCGCAGACGTTGTTGAACCCGGCCGGCTGGCGGATCGATCCGCCGGTGTCCGTGCCGAGCGCGAAGAGTCCTTCGGATGCGGCCAGTCCCGCCGCGGAGCCTCCCGAGGAGCCTCCTGCGACGCGCGCGGTGTCCCACGGATTGCGTGTGACGCCGTAGCACGAGGTCTCGGTGCTCGCGCCCATCGTGAATTCGTCGGTGTTCGTCTTGGCGACGCTGATGGCGCCCGCGGCCTTCAGCCGTTTGGTTGTGGTGGAATCGAACGGCGGAATGTACGGCTTCTTTCCGCGGAGGATGTTGCTGCATGCGGTCGTCGGCACGCCCTCCTCGCAGTAGACGTCCTTGGCGAGGTAGGGGATTCCCGCGAGAGGGGAGTCGAACGCGCCCGCGGCGTCGATTTTTTTGGCTTCTGCTAGGGCTTTCTCCGAGTTCTTGAACACGATGGCGTTGAGCGTCTTGTCGACGGATTCGATCCGGTCGATGCATGCCTGCGTCAATTCGACCGCGCTGATTTTTTTGGCGCGCAGCTTCTCGTGGGCCTCGGTGATGGTCAGGGAAGAGAGCATCATCCGTGGGCGGAAGGGGTCACGATCTGGTGATCGCTGATCTGGAGCGGACTGCAGGCGAGGAGCGCGTCGGGGGACGTGCCGTTCGCGCGGACCACATCGTCGCGGAACACGTTCGTTTGTCCGGTGACCTGCGCCGTCGCCTCCACGTTGGACGTGTCCACTTCGCCGAGCATGTCGACGTATTGGAGGATCGACGTCAGTTCCTTGGGGAATTTCTCGAGCTCCGCGTCGGTGAGGGTGAGGCGGGCCAGCTTGGCGATGTGCTGGACCTGGGCTTTGGTTAAGGTCGTCATGCCCGCAAGCATACCAGCATCGACGAATTACGAATGGCGAATTTCGAGAGCGTAGTAGCAAACATTCGTAATTCGTAATTCCTAATTCGAAGCAGGTAATTCATACTGTTTTGGTATGAAGCTTTTGCGCCTCCGCGGCCGGAAGATCTGTGACCGCCTGATCCGGCAGGGGCAGTCGTGGAAAGGACGGCACATGACCATCCGCTGGGCAGCGGGGCATCCGCGCCATCCCGCGGCCGGGCAGGGGAGCGACGGCGTGTATGCCGGAACGCTCGCGTCCACCAGGCTCGACAAGTCGGCGGTCAAACGGAACCGCATGCGACGCCGCTGCCGGGAGGCGCTGCGGACCGCGCTTCTGGGGTATACTCAAATGCCCGCGACGCAGTTGTTGATCGCGCCGCGCTCCTCTAGCCTCACCGCCCCGTTCGAAGAACTCGAACGAGATATTCAGGCGTTTCTCTCCTCCCGCTCTCATGTCCGCCCCCCAGAAAAAAAGTAGCGCCCTCCAGTTCGCCCTGCTCTTCATCGCGCTCTACCTCGGCATCCAGCTGCTTATGGGAATCTTCTTCCCGCAGCAGCCGAACCAGGCGCAGCCCGCCCCCGGTCCGGTGCTGACATCCTCCTCGTCGTTCACTCTCGGAAACCATCCCGTCCTGCATCTCCGGAACAGACCCGCGCATACGGAATCGATGGGCGTCGGGGGATGGATTCAGTCGAAACTCTGCACGGTCCGGCGTCTCGTGTCCGACACGCCGTCGGCCGCCGAATGCGCCGAGATGGCCGTGCGGCATCAGGGCACCCCCTACGTCCTGCCGGCCCGCTGTCCGCAGCCTCCGGTCGATGTTCTGATCATGGACAGCGCCACGGGGAATCCCGTCCCGGCGGCCTCGTCCGACACCGTCCAGCCCTGCGGCGACACGCTCACAGTGATGCCCGGCGAAACGGTCGATCTCAGCATGGGCCCCTGGAAGTATTCCCTCTTCGACAAAGCCGGCACCTACGAAGTCCGTCTTCCGGAATCGTCAGCCGTCGCCCCCGCGACGGTCTCCGGCGCGGTGGTCTCCACCCCGATGGTGGCGCGTTTCGAGATCGTCGAACCCGGTCTCTTCACCAAGCTTTTCCGCACGTTCATCTCCGCGCCGTTCCTCAACGCGCTCATCTTCATCGCGTCGGTGGCGCCGGGGCACAACCTGGGAATCGCCATCATCATCCTGACGCTCATCGTGAAACTCTTGCTCTTCTTCCCCACGCAGCACGCGTTGGAAGGACAGAAGAAAATGCAGATGCTGCAGCCGAAAATTGAGGCTATCAAGGCGAAGCATCCCGGGGATTCGGCCAAGATTCAGGAGGAGACGATGAAGCTGTGGAAGGAGTACAAGATCAACCCGTTCCAGAGCTGCCTGCCCATGCTCATCCAGTTCCCGGTCCTCATCGGGCTCTTCTACGTGATCCGCGACGGCTCCGATCTCACCCTCTCGCGTCATCTCATCTACGGGCCGTATCAGGATCTGCCGTGGCACTTCGGTACGTCCTTTTTGGGCCTCAATCTCCTCAAGCCCGAAATTTTCCTGATGCCCATCCTTCTCGTCGCCCTGCAGTTCGTGCAGATGAAGCTCACGTTCTCCATCCAGAAGCGCAAAAACCGGAAGAAGGAGGACGTCATCGACGTGCCCGTCGCAGGCAAGGAGAAGGAAAAGCAGCCCGCCTCGCCGCAGGATATGCAGCAGAAGATGATGCTCTACGTGCTGCCCCTCATGATCGGCTTTTTCGCCCTCAAATTCCCCGCGGCCGTTTCGCTTTACTGGGGCGTCTCCACGCTGTTCGCCATCGGGCAGCAGATCATCGTGAACAGGGAACACCTGCGGGTGTAGTTCCTCGTACGCTCGCTTCTCCGAAGCGAGCTACTCGGAATGACAACTGCATAATCAACCGAAACGTCTCGATACGATCGCGCTCCGCGCGATCACTCGACGCTGATCGCCGAGTAGCTCCCGGCGGAGCCGGGAGCATATCGAGGCGTTACCAAATAATTTTTGCTGTCATTCCGAGTAGTTCGTGGCGGAGCCACGAACGTACGAGGAACTACGCCACCGTCACCTCCTTGCACAGGTACACATCCTGGATGGCATTGAGGATCTGCACGCCTTCCTCCATCGGTTTCTGGAAGGCTTTGCGGCCCGAAATGAGGCCGGCGCCGCCCGCCCGCTTGTTGATGACGGCCGTCATCACGGCCTGCTGCAGGTCGTTCTCGCCACTGGCGCCTCCGCTGTTGATGAGCCCGATGCGGCCCATGTAGCAGTTGGCCACCTGGTAGCGCGTGAGGTCGATGGGGTGGTCGGACGAGAGCTTTTCGTACATGCGCTTGTCGAGTTTTCCGTACGAGCTGTCACCGGTATTGAGTGCCGTGAATCCGCCGTTCACCTCCGGAAGCTTCTGTTTGATGATGTCGGCCTCCAGCGTCACGCCCAGGTGGTTTGCCTGTCCCGTGAGGTCGGCGGCCAGATGGTAATCAACCCCGTTTTTCTTGAATCCGGAGTTGCGAAGATAGCACCAGAGGACCGTAAAGAGCCCTAGCTGATGGGCTTTTGCGAATGCTTGACCGACTTCCACAATCTGTCGTCCTGCTTCCGGTGATCCGAAGTAAATCGTCGCGCCCACGCCCAGCGCGCCCATGTTGGCGGCCTGCTCGACGGTCGAGAACATCACCTGGTCGAACTTGTTGGGGTACGTCATCAGCTCGTTGTGGTTGAGCTTCACGATGAAGGGGATTTTGCCGGCATACTTTTTCGACACGATGCCCAGCGCGCCCACGGTCGACGCCACCGCGTTGCACCCGCCTTTGATCGCAAGCTGGACGATGTTTTCGGGATCAAAATAATCGGGATTCTTGGCGAACGATGCTCCTGCGGAGTGCTCGATTCCCTGGTCGACGGGCAGGATCGAGAGATAACCGGTGCCGGCCAGACGGCCGTGGCCGTACAGGTCTCCCAGATTCTTGATGACGTCTTTTGACCTGTCCGAAGCCGAAAACACATCCTGCACTTTTTTCATGCTCGGGATGTGGAGCTTCTCTTTCGCGATGGTTTTGCACTCGTGATCGAGCAGCAGGGCGCCTTTGTCGCCGAGGAGTGAGCGGATGTCGGAATAATTCATGGGAAGCGGAAAAAGATGCCGGAACAATAGCATGCTGAGGGCTGGTTTGCCCGGGATTCTCAGTCAATATTCGTGAACAATCGCCCGTCGGGCTTCAGGAATTGTTTCTCCAGCACCCGGACGTTTTCCGTTTCTTCTCGCATTTTCTGCAGAGTGATGATGCCCAATTGCTCCTGCCGGTTGGGAGAGGTGTAGAGAACGCCGTAGTAATCGACGCCGATGTCGGCGCCGCCGTGGAGTTCCGGATGTTGCCGATCGGCATCCTCCACGGTCATGTTGATCAGCTGCACGCCCTCAGGATTGAGAATGGTGATGCAGCGACACCGTCGAGACGTCGTCCCGGACGATCGTTTCGTCGTCTTCTTTTTCGAATGTCATTCCCATGGAAGCAGTGTGTCCCTGGGTGAAAATTGACGCAATCAATAAACATTTTATTGTATTAATCGTGAAAAATGATAGCATTAGCCTGTCCTGAGCACATTGGCTGGAGCCAGAGTGGCAGGACGGTTTTCTTTCACGGATTGGAGAAACCATGCGGGAACAGGATCGTTCTCACGCCGCACCCGCGGCGGAATTCCTGCGCTTCGCGCGCATGATCGAGCTGCTTCGGCAGCGTGGGTGGTCGGAGGACTCCATTACGGAGTTCGTCCGGCTGAAAATCCAGGGCGACCTCTCTCAGCATGCTGAGAGACAACGCCAACCGAGCCTCAACTGATGAGGCCCGGAGAACCCGGCACGGACACTGCGCCTTCGGGCGTGGATGATCCGTCCGGGTTTTTTTGTATCGTCTGACTCTTCTGCTTCCTCTGCGCCCTCTGTATCCTTTCTCCGATGGCCCTCACCCTGTACAACACCTTTTCCAAAAAGGATAAAGAACTTAACACAATCGAGCCAAAAACGGTTCGAATGTATACCTGCGGGCCCACGGTCTACGGCCGGCCGCACATCGGGAACTATTCCTCGTTTTTGATGGCCGACCTCCTGCGCCGGTGGCTCGAGGTCAGCGGGTACACGGTGAAGCACGTGAAGAACATCACCGATGTCGGACATCTTTTGCATGACGCTGATCATGGCGACGACAAAATCCAGAAGCAGGCCGAGACCGAAAAGCTGCACCCGCTCGAGATCGCCCGCCGGTACACGGAGCAATACCTCGAGGACGAGAAGGCGCTCAACATCCTGGAGCCGATGGCGCGCCCGCGCGCGAGTGAGTATATAAAGGAGCAACTTGCGATCATCAAAACGCTTCTTGCGAAGGGGAATGCCTACGAGACCGATGACGGTGTCTACTTCTCTGTACTCAGTTTTCCGCGGTACGGAGCCCTTTCCGGCAACACTCTCGATAACCTGAACGCCGGCGCGCGCGTTGCCGTCGATGAAGGAAAAAGGCATCCGGCGGATTTCGCTCTCTGGAAGAAGTGCGTGGGCGATAACGGTCGTCATGTCTTGCGCTGGAAGTTCTCCGACGGCGCGCTCAGCCATTCGGAGGGCGAGGATCCCGCGTCCGGTTTCCCGGGCTGGCATATCGAATGTTCCGCCATGAGTTCCGCCCTGCTGGGCGACGAGCTGGACATCCATACCGGCGGCGAAGACAACATCTTTCCCCATCACGAGTGCGAGATCGCCCAGAGCGAGGCCGCCACGGGCAAGACCTTCGTCCGCCTGTGGCTGCATAAGCGGAGGATTGATCTTGGAAACGCCAAGATGTCAAAGAGTCTTGGCAATATCCTCACCATCCCGGATATTGTCGCAAAAGGCTATTCGCCGCTGGATTTGCGGTATTACCTGCTTTCGGTCCACTACCGCACGAATCTTAAGTTCGCGTGGAAGGGGATGGATGATGCGAAGCATTCCAGAACAAGAATTGTAAACTGGATGAAGGAATGCACCGACGGAAAGCAAAGAATCTCTGGAGCAGACTCGGAGGAAAGTGAATTGGCAACGCTGCAGCAGCGCTTTAGTGATGCTCTGAATAATGATCTCAATACACCTGCAGCCTTGGCAGTCATCTTCGATACGATGAGCTGGTCACGGGCTTTATCCCTTTCTGCCGATAAGACTCAAAAAAAACTACTCTCCTTTATACAGACGATTCAACGAACCTTTGGATGCTTCGAGCCCGAACCCGAACCCGAGCCCGTCCCCGCGGACGTCGCCTCCCTTATAAAGGAGAGAGCGGCCGCCCGCGCCCGGAAGGACTTCAAAGAGTCTGACCGTCTGCGCGACGCTATAAAGGAGAGGGGCTACGAAGTGAAGGATACGGGAGCCGGTCAGGCCGTACAAAAGACATGATGAACGGGGGCTTGGGAGAGATGTCTAGTTTGCTGTACCTGGGCAAATGGGGAGGGTAGGGGAGTCGCACGACGATTTTCCATCTCTTCTTTTGTGTCGTGTTTTTTCTGCCCTGTTTGGGTCATGCGCACCGTATACATCTTCGGAGAGGGGATTGGTGATTCCAACGATCCTGTTTCGTGAAGTTGAACAAACTATTTGCTAAGTCTATTTCACGTCCATTCCTGAGTTACGACCCGAAAAACCGTTTTTGCAACAGTATTTGCATCATTGTTTTCCCGTCTTCCGGACTATTTTTGTGCGGAAAATTCATGCTTCAAAGGCTGTTTGGACAGCATATAGATCATCAAAACGCGTGCTTCTCCCACAGGACAACCGTAACAGAACCCCCCTCGGGGCGTTATCTGCAGTGCCACCTCCAGAAGGTCGGACGCTTGATTCCTCCGCAAACCGTTCGGTAGGATCCCGCTGATCCGCCCCAGAGAACCTGGTGTGTGTGGTCAGCGCGTACGTATAGGATCTTTGACAATTCGGCCCCTGCCTCTCAAGAAGACAGGTCTCCCACATCCCTCCTTATATAGGAGTGCGATCGTGTTCTACGGTCTCCGGTCCGACAGTACCCCCTACGCGGGGGCTTTCTCGTGTTCTGCGCACATGCAGGACAAGGTATCGGGCTTGTGTGTTCTCTTTATATTTAAGGAGGAGAGTGTCCGCCCACCGGGCCGCCACTCATTCCCACGACGCAAGCATGGGTTCCTTCCGTTCCGGAGAAACAACTCGCAATTGAACGACACCCACACAGCACATCCTTTTATTTCTTCTTTATTCCTTTTCTTCTATGGATATTTCTCGCTTGAAGAAAGTCCTCGCAGGCGCGTCGGCCGTCGCGATGATGTTCACCCAGATGGGTGGCGTCCTCGCTGCGTACTCCGATGTGTCCTCCGGGGTCTGGTTCGAGGAAGCCGTCACCAAGTTCACCGACGACGGCATTCTCGACGCGAGCCAACCGCGCTTCCGCGGCGGCGACAACGCCAACCGCGCGGAGTTCGTAAAGCTCCTCGTCATGCTGAACGGTGGTCTCCTCTCGACCCCGCCGGCAGTCGCCAGCTTCGATGACGTTGCGTCGTCGGCCTGGTACTACGCTTACATGGAGGAAGCTGCGAAAGAGCAGTGGGTCCGCGGCGACGGTAACTGCTACGGCAGCCACCCGTGCTACGCCCGCCCCGGCGCGAACATCAACCGCGCTGAGGCCGCTGCCCTTATCGTCCGCGCCTTCGGCCTCGAGGCCACGGGTGCAGCTCCCCAGTTCGTCGATAACCCGTCCGGCCAGTGGTACACCGAGTCTATCCAGACTGCGGCTGATCACTGCGTCCTCCAGGGCGACGATTCCACGGGCCGCGTTCGCCCGAGCGACAACATGAACCGCGCTGAAATGGTCGTCATGCTTTACCGCGTCGACCAGGGTCTCAGCTATGGCACTGACTGCGGCGGCAACGTGATGCCCGGCCAGGCTGCTATCAGCGGCGCCCGCGCGATCAGTTCCAAGGTTGTCGAAGTCTCGTTCACGAACACGATGGATCAGACGTCCGCCGAGACGGCCAGTCACTACGCGGTTACGGGTGCAAACCCGGCCGTTTCCGTGACGTCCGCCAAGCTCGTCGCTGACGACACCGTTGAGCTCACGCTCTCCGGCGATCTCATCGGCGGCAACGAGTACACGGTCACCGCTACGGATGTGAAGACGTCCGACGGCGCCGTTTTCTCTGATTCCGCTTCCTTCAACGGCTACAGCTCGCTCCCGACCAGCAACTCGACCCTCCAGGTCGCTCTTGCCTCCAAGAACCCGGTCGGCGACACCATCCCCCAGGGTGCAGTCGGTGTGACCATGGCCTCCATGGACATCACGGCTTCCTGCGATGACGCTGCTGCCATCACGGACATCACGATCCTCCACGAGGGTTTTGGTGACGAAAACGACATCGACGGCGTGTACGCCACCGTCAACGGCGCTCGCATCTCCCGCAAGCGCACGATCGACAGCAAGGACCAGACCGCAAGCATCCACCTGTCCGATCCGTTGAACATCGCTGCCTGCAAGACCGTCACGGTCGACATCGCAGCCGACTTCAACTCCACGGCCACCACGGCGGCCGAGCACAACATCGCTGTTGAGCTCCCCTCCGACCTCGCCACGAACGCGAAGCAGGTGACCGGCAACTTCCCGCTCCGCGGCAGCACCTTCAAGGTTGCTGCAGTCCGCAGCGGCCGCGTCAGCATCGAATACCGCACTGTCTCCCCGGATGAAGTCGAAGTGGGCGACAAGGGCGTTGTCGTTGGCAAGTTCCAGATCTCCACCGATTCCACGGAGGACCAGACGGTCTACTCCATGACGGTCGAGCAGAACGGAACGGTCCATGACGGCGATCTGACCAACCTCCGCATCCGCCGCAGCGACGGCACGGTTCTCACCAACACCGTCGAAACGACGGTCGGTGACTTCGTCACGTTCGTCTTCGACCCCCCGTTCACAGTCCTCGAGGGCGACAAGATGACGATGGACATCATTGGTGACGTCAACGGCGGCGCCGGTGACACCATCAAGATGCACTTCGAAGAGACCTCCGACATCTTCGCCGTGGGCTCGCTCTACGGTTACGGTGTGAACGGTCAGCTCTACGGCTCCCGCATTGCGATCGCCACGGAGACCGCCACCCTCCCCGCCACCATCACGGTTGACGCCGGAGAGTTCACGGTCGAAATCGACGGTCCCACGCAGCAGAGCTACACCCGCGATCAGAACGAAGCCGTTCTGGCCAACGTGATCTTCACGACGGGTGGTGAGCAGATCAACATCCGCAGGATGTTCGTTCTCGTCCAGGGCAACACCAGCACGGGTGCCACGCTTGCAAGCGCCGGCTCCACGGCTTACGACGAGATCAACGAAGTCCTCGAGAACGTTCAGCTCCGCAACAAGGCCACGGGCCGCTCCATCGACGGCGTCCGTCTGACGACTTCCGGCACCTCGGGCCAGACCTCCGGTGTTGGTACGTTCCAGATCTACCGCTTCGATGACTTCACCATCAACGGTCAGGAGACGTTCGAAGTCCGTGTCGACTTCATCGACAACGGTTCCGGCAACCACCCGACCAACGGTGACACCTTCAAGGTCCACATCTGTGGCGAGCCGACGGAAATCTCCGGCGGCACGAACACGGTTGGTTGCACCTTCGGTGGCCACATCGCGCAGACTGTCACGACCTACCAGATGGAAGTCGAAGGACTCTCCACCGGTGACAAGGTTCACGACATCCGCCCGCGCGGAACGATCACGGGTAACGCTCAGCGCGTTTCTGACGCCAGTCTCACGATTGCCGTCAAGTCGACCGGCACGAGCGACACCGCGGTCAAGAACAGCAAGAATATCAACCTGATGCGCTTCGAGGCCCGCTCGGGCGAGGCAAAGGATCTCCTTCTCACGAAGCTGATCTTCGCTTCTGCCTCCGGCTCTCTGAACAACGGTCAGAACTACGTCCTCTGGGTTGACACCGATGGCGACGGCAAAGTCGACACGGTTCTCCAGAAGGGTGTGACCTCCCAGAGCAGCAAGATCACCTTCTCGCAGCTCACGGGTGGCGGATTCGTCATTCCGAAGGAGAAGACGGTTGTGTTCGAGGTTCACTCGGACATCGCCGCTTCGCTCACGAACGACGATCTCCAGATCGCCTTCTCGACGGCCGACACCTTCATCGAGGCTGAAACGGTCGATCGCGGCAGCAGCCTTTCCGGCATCAAGCTGAACGGCTCGCTCATCCTCAGCGCCACGAGCGCAGACACGACCGTCACGACGGTCGCTGCGCAGCGCTGGTTCCTCGTCAGCCAGGGTGACCTCTACGTCACTCAGGACACGACGCCGATCCGCAACCGCCAGCTCCTCGGTGGCGTCCTCTCGGACTCCATCCTCCGCCTCAACTTCCACGCGGAGAACGAAGATGTTGACGTTACGTCCATCCAGCTGAACTCCTCCGGTTCCATGGCCACGTCGGTTGACCGCCTTGATCTGTTCAAGGAGGGCTCCACGACTCCGTTCGGTTCCGCAACCATCGGTGGTTGTGGCGCTGACCGCACGCGCTCCGTGAACGCAGGACTCGGCGACAACACCTCTCCGACCAAGGCATTCTGCGTCAAGATGCAGAGCCGCCAGCTCATCATCCCCCGTGGCTCTGATGTGAAGGTGCTCGTCAAGCCCGCCGTGAAGACGGACGTTGACGGTGCTGTCTCCGGTACGGGTGTGCAGTTCTACCTCGTTGGTGACTCCGCTTCGGACAACTCCTCGGGCTCCGGTGCAATCCGCGCCCGCGGCGACCAGTCCAGCAACACCCTCTCGAGGAACGACTACAACAGCGTTGCTGCCGGTGAAATCTTCATCGGTATCAACACGGCCTCCGCCAACAGCGGCGTCAACCGCTCCATTGTCGGCAGCCGCAACTTCACTGTCCTGAGCAAGATCCAGACGATCGCGAACGCCAACCCGGATGCCAACGGCACCAACGTGCCCACCGGCGTCACGGACATCGGTCAGTTCAAGATCTCGGCTGCTCCGAACAGCAACTCGAAGAACGGTCTGAACAAGGTCGTCCTCTCGGGTGTGGTCTTCAACATTAACGCCACAAACGTTGGTTTGAACACCTCCGCCTTCAAGTTCTACAACAAGGCGAACTCGACGGTCACGACCACCTGCACCGCGCTCAACCCGACGACCGGCGGCTCCGCCGTCACCTCGGGAAGCACGACTGCTTCCGGCTCGTTCGTCGTCTACTGTGCTGGCCTCGCCAACACGGCACTGTCCCTCGTGAACGCCACGGTTGATCAGGGTACGGACCAGACCTTCGTCCTCCAGGCGAACGTCACCAACCCGAAGATCAACAACAACGCGACGTCCACGCTGCAGGTGAGCCTTCTGAACTTCGACTCGCTCGCGAACCAGGTCTTCGGTCCTGGCTCGACGCACAGTCACTTCGACTGGGTCGATTCCGATGGCACCACCGTCTCGGCCGGTCACGGCACCTCGTCCACCTTCCGGTGGGTTGAGTATCCGGAGACCACCATTAAGTCCACCAGCTACCAGGGCTAATGGCTACTCTGCAGGGATAGAGTTCCCGCAGTACGAAAAGCCTCCCCGAAAGGGGAGGCTTTTTCGTATGTGCAGAACTGCCATTTTCTTTGTTCGTGCTAAGCCCCTCCGGGGGGCACCATTTCTTTGTCAGGCTTTGTCCGCCCTTTTCTTTGCTCGCCCAAAGAAAAGGGCGAAAAAGAAATGGCGCCCGCTCCAATTCTCCTCCGCCGTGTATTCATTAATGTCAGGAATGCATTGCCCCTTGTTTCACCGTACCCCTTCACCCCCCGTGGAGCGGGATGCCCCTCCGTCTGCTGTGTGCTGTTTTGTTAGCCGGCAATCTTTCTCTTCATTTTGAGCATGCATGCCATCACGGGCCGCAGCGTCACCTGCTGCTCGGGCGGGTAGCTCACCACGTGGCCGCCGAACTTGGCTTTGAATTCGCTCACGCCGGACCAGGGGTGGTTCACGGCGTCTTCGGGGGCGATCCCGAACAGGTCGTACTGCGTGCAGCCTTTTGCTTTGCAGAGGCGCATGGCCTCCCACTGGAGCAGATACGGGGCCATCAGCTCGCGCTCCCGGGAGGACGATGCCCCGTAGTAGTAGATCCCCGTGGTACCCCATGAGACTCCCAGAAGCCCTGCAATGGGCTCAGGAGAAGCGCCGTAGGCGAGGAGGAGGAAAGACCCCGGCAGGTGCCGGAGAAAGCCCTCATAGCCTCCCCGATGCCCACGAAAGCCGTCCCGCGCAGCCGTTTCGGCGGCGAGAGCCTGGTAGGCCCCCGCATCCGTGGATTCCTTCACGGTGATGCCATGCTTCTGCGCCACGCCGATGTTGTACCGGCCCTTCGGTTTCATCTGTCCCAGCAGGCCTTCCTCATTCAGGGTGAGGTCGATGATCCGGGTGGCCTCCGGGTAAACGAGGCGACTGGAAGTGGAAAATTGAAAATTGAAAATGGAAAGTGTTTCTGGAGGAGAGATGTACACAGAAAGGCAGCGATATCGTTTTGCATCACTCATGACTTTTTCTATAAGCTTTCCACTTTCCACTTTCCACTTTCCACTAACGAGCGGGCCCCGAGGGATCTCCCACGTGCTCAATCCGAAACTCGTCCGGTCGACCACCACCAGCGCAGAGGCGACGATCTCCCGTCCTTCCAGGGCAGCATAGACCTTCACCGTCCGTCCCAGGCTTTCCTGGTAGCCTTTCCACTCCAACGACTGCCACAGCGAGGCATGGGGGTGGCCGGCCAGCCATTGCCCGTAGCGCTCAAAGTCGTCAGGAGATGTCAGAATGCGCGTTTCCATGCGTCCTCAGTATGTATCAGGAATCATGAATAATGAATCATGGTTTCCGGGCCGTATTCATGATTCACTATTCATAATTCATTCCGTCGATTCTATGCCCTACACCCTCCCCATCCTTCCGTACGCGTACGACGCGCTTGAGCCGCATATCGATGCCAAGACGATGGAAATCCATCACACGAAGCATCATCAGGCGTATATCGACAAAGTGAACAAAGCCCTCGAAGGCACCGATTGGGAAGGGAAGGGGATTGAGGAGGTCCTTCAGAATCTGGAGAAGCTCCCGGCCGACAAAAAGAAGGCCGTGCAGAACAACGGCGGCGGACACTACAACCACAGTCTCTTCTGGACGATCATGAGTCCTCCTTCGGCAGGCTCAGGACAGGCTCCGGGGGGAGGGAAGCCGTCTGGCGACATCCTCAAAGCTCTCGAGGCCACGTTCGGATCGTTCGAGGACTTCCAGAAGAAGTTCGAAGAGACGGCGACGAACCAGTTCGGATCCGGATGGGCATGGTTGTACGTCGATGGCGGCAAGCTCGTGCTCAAGGGGTATCCCAACCAAGACTCGCCGGTCATGGAGGGAAAGACGCCCATTCTTGGCGTGGATGTGTGGGAGCACGCCTATTACCTCAAATACCAGAACAAGCGCCCCGATTATCTGAAGGCGTTCTGGAACGTCGTGAACTGGAAAGAAGTCGAGAGGCGCTCCAAGGAAGCGTGCTGATCGCTGCGGCCGCCTTTACGGCGCAACCTTCGCCAGCTTCACCTTCCGGTCGGACTTGCGGGACTTGAGCACCCGCTTGGTCTTCCCGTGGCGGTCCATCTGCAGCTGCTGTTCCACGGTCTCGAAGGCCGTCTTCATCCGGTTGCCGTTCTTCTGCTCGAATTTCGACATGCCGCCGCCCTTCCAGATCTTGTCGATGTTCACGCGGTAGAGGTTGTTGTACTTCTCCAGCTCATTCGGGCCCGCCATCTTGAGGACGTCCAGCTCGGGCGCGAACATTTCGGAATACCGGTCCCGACGGCGGATGAGGCGGGTGGAGCCGTCGGGCGCGATCATGATCATCGACGCGCGGCGGATGGTGTTGAAGTTGCAGGCCATGACCTGCGCGTAGCCGCCCACGTCCATCACCGCCAGCAGGTCTCCGGCGCGCAGCTTGGGCATCTCGATGTTCTGGACGATCAGGTCCCAGCAGTCGCAGGTGTTGCCGGCCACGGTGGCCGTGTGGATGCGCGGGGAGTTCAGTTTGCTGGCGGGCAGCACGTCGTAACTGACATCGGTCTGCACCAGCGCGTCGGGCAGGAAGTTATACGAGGAGCCGTCGGCGATCACCACCCGGTCCTTGGCGCCCAGGCGCTTCTTGGAGATCACCTTCATCAGGCCGATGCCGGCGTTGAGCACGATGCTCTTGCCCGGCTCGAAGATCAGCTGCACGGGATGGTCGATGCCGTTTCGCTCGAGCAGCTGCTGGAAATAGCGGGGGAAATCCTTCAGTTCCTCGATGGGGAAGGCGCTCTGGCCGCCGATGGCGGCCGGGAAACCTCCGCCCAGGTCCAGGCGCCGCACGCGCACGCCCCGGTCCTGGCAGCGGCGGATCAGCTTCACGAACGTGCGGGCAGCGGCCCGGAACACCTTGGGGTTGTAGACGTAGCCTCCCATGAAGTGGAAGCCCTGGAAGTCGACGTAGGGGCTCTTCATGGCCAGCTCCACCGCGCGGTCGGCGTAGCCGATGGGGATGCCGTACTTGTTCTTGCGGCTCGACCACGTGCCGATCTGGAGCATCGGGTTGATGCGGATCATCGTGTCGATGTGCTTGCGGAGCTTCCTGGCGGTCGCGGCGATGTGCTGGATGTCCTCGATGGAGTCAGCCGTGATCGCCTGGATGCCCATTTTCGCCGCGAAGAAGAGATCCTGCTCCGTCTTGAAGAGGTTCGTGAACGTGAGCTGTTTGGGCTTGAAGTCGGCCAGGAGCCCCAGGATCAGCTCGCCCACGCTGGAGCAGTCCAGGTCGAAGCCCTCTTCGCGCACGATGCGCAGGATTTCCAGATTACTGGCGCACTTCACCGCGTACTGGAGGCCGACCTGATTGCCGAAGGTCTTCTTGAAGCGGCGGCAGCGGTCGCGGATCTCGCTTTCCACCATCACGTACAGCGGCGTGCCGTACTTCTTCACGATGTCGTCCACGCGCACCCCCTCGATCATCATCATGCCGTCCTTGGTCTGCGTGAGAAATTTGCCCCAACGGTCCCGCATGTAACGGGTGTTGACCGGTTGTCCGACGAGGCTGCGCTTTTTTCCAGAGTCCGGAGGACGCTTGTTCATTTCAAAATAATCGAATAAACAAGGCGGGATTATAGAGAGCGCGAACCGCGTGTAAAGAGAATCAGGACATTACTTGCCCAGCACGTAGCTGAAGATGAGCGGGGCGACGATGGACGCGTCGGAGTTCACCACGTAGTCGACGCTCTTGAGGTCCATCTTGTGCCACGTGATCTTCTCGTTCGCGAGGCAGCCCGAGTACGATCCGTACGAGGGCGTGGAATCACCGATGTGGCAGAAGTAGCGCCAGGGCTTCACGTTCTCCTCGTGGTCCATGATCAGGCCGGGCGTGACGCACATGGCGAAGTCGCCGGCGATGCCGCCGCCGATCTGGAAGAAGCCGATTTCCCCCTTCTTGTCGTTCTCCCGGTACCACTGGGTGAGGTGCGCGAACAGCTCCGTGCCCGGCTTGATAACCGAGAAACTCTTCACCTTTCCGCGCTGCACGTCGGCGCTGAACATGTTGCCGATCGTCGAGTCCTCCATGCCCGGCGTGTAGACGGGGATGTCCATCTCGCACGCGGCGACGAGCCAGGAATTCTCCATCGGGATCACGTTCTTGCCCTTGAAGAACCCGCTGCGGATCAGCCTGTAGAAGTACTCCCAGTGGAAGTGGCTCTCCCCCTTTTCTCCCGCCTCGATCCAGAGCTTCTGGAGCGCGGCGTGGATCTCGATCATCACATCGTCGGGGATGCAGGTATCGGTGACGCGGTTGAAGCCTTCCTGGCGCGTTTTCATGTCCTCTTCGCTGGTCAGCGTCCTCCATCCCGGCTGCAGCTTGTAGCGGGTGTTGGCGACGAGGTTGAACATGTCTTCCTCGATGTTGGCGCCCGTGCAGGTGATGGCGTGGACTTTGCCCGCGCGGATCATCGGCGCGAGCGAGATGCCGATCTCCGCGGTGCTCATGGCTCCCGCGAGACAGACCACCATTTTGTTGCCTTTCTCGACGAACTCCTTATATCCCTTCGCGGCCGCGAGCATTTCGCGCGCGTTGAAGTGCTTGTAGTTCTGCTCCATGAAGGTCGAGATGGGTCCCATAGAAAGAAAAGGGGAATGCAACGGCGAATCCTACAGATTTTTTGCGCGTACTCCAGCGTTTTTTGCTACTCTTTTGCCGTCCATTCCAACGACATGTCCCGCATCGTCACCGTCGGCCTCGTCCAGATGAAGATGTCTTCCGACGCCAAAGACAATCTGCGCCGGGCAGAGGAGGGGATTGCACGTGCGGTAAAAAAAGGCGCGCAGATCGTCTGTCTGCCGGAGCTGTTTCTCAGCCCGTACTTCTGCCAGAAGAAGGACGATCCGTCCGCGTTCGACACCGCAGAGCCGGTGCCCGACGGACCATCGACCAAAGCGCTCGCCGCGATCGCGAAGAAGCACAGGATCGTGCTCGTCGGCGGCTCGCTTTTCGAGAAATCCTCCGATGGGAAGTTCTACAACACGACGCCGGTGTTCGACATCGACGGCTCGCTGGTCGGCACCTACCGCAAGACGCACATTCCGGAGGACATCCTGTACCACGAGAAGCACTACTTCAGCCCCGGCGACACCGGCATCCGGGTGTTCGACACCCGGTACGGGAAAATCTGCCCGCTGATCTGCTACGACCAGTGGTATCCCGAGGCGGCGCGCATGGCGGCCCTCAAAGGTGCCGAAATCCTCTTTTATCCCACCGCCATCGGGCTCGTCGACGCCGACGTGGAGGAGAACATCACCGGAGACTGGGAGCAGATGTGGCGCCACGCGCAGCTGGGCCACGCGGCGTCCAACAACGTCTTCGTCTGCGCGCTCAACCGCGTGGGCCGCGAGGAGCGAATCACCTTCTGGGGAGGCTCCTTTATCGCCGGACCCAACAGCGCCATCCTCCGGAAGGCAGGGGATCAGGAAGAGGTGATTATCGCGGAGTGCGATCTCGATACCGTGAAGCCGCTGCAGGAGGCATGGATGTTCCTGAAGAACCGGAGACCGGAGGCATATGGGGACCTGACAAGCACTAATTTCTAAATCCTAAATCCTAAACAATGCTCAATGCTCTATGTATGAAATTGGATAGTAAAATTTGTTTAGCATTTAGTGTTTAGGATTTAGAATTTCTTCCGTGTCGTCGACAACTTCCCCATCACCGGGTTACAGAATGCCCGCCGAGTGGGAACCCCACGAAGGAACAATCCTCACCTGGCCGCATGACGACCGTCACTGGCCGGGCCTGTATGAGCAGATCCACCCCGTCTGGGCGCGGATGGTCAAAGAACTCGAGCGGGGCGAAGACGTCCATCTGGTGATTCACGACGATCAGACGGACGCCGTCGCGAGGGCGGCGATGAAGAAGGCCGGCGTCCAGGGCGACCGCGTGCATTTCCATCGCATCCCCAACAATTTCGCCTGGGCCCGCGATCACGGGCCGATCGTCGTCAAAAACGCGAAAGGGGAGCGGCTCTTTCTCGACTGGACCTTCAACGCCTGGGGCAACCAGTGGGAGCACGATCTGGACGACAACGTGCCAACGCTTCTGGCCCAAACACTCGGCGTCCCCTCCAAAAAAATCCCCATGGTGCTCGAGGGCGGATCCATCGACGTGAACGGCCTCGGGACGATTCTGACGACGGAAGACTGCCTGCTGAATCCCAACCGCAATCCGGATCTCACGAAGGAGCAGATCGAGCGGCAGCTCAAAGAGCATCTCGGCCTCACCAATGTCCTGTGGCTGGGGGAGGGGATCATGGGCGACGACACCAGCGGTCACGTGGACGACCTGACGCGCTTCGTCGGCCCGAAAACGGTCGTCACCATCGTCAATGACGATCCCGCCGATCCCGATTACCAGCCCCTGCAGGACAATCTCCGGCGGCTGAAAGGAATGAAGGACCAGGACGGCAATGCGCTCGAGATCATTCCCATCTCGCAGCCCAAGCCCGTGCTCGTTCATGAGACGCCCAGCAAGGCCGCTCCGCGCCCGGAGGGGTTCCGGATTCCCGCGAGCTACGCAAACTTCTATATCGGCAACGAGTGCGTGCTCCTGCCGGTCTGGGACGATCCCGCCGATGCGGCGGCGATCGCGGCGCTCAAGACATGCTTCCCGGCCCGGCGCATCGTGCCGATCGACAGTCGTGTGCTCACCTGGGGGTGGGGATCGTTTCACTGCGTTACCCAGCAAATTCCCGCCGCAACGAACGGGATGCCATGATCTCCGATGTGACCCTGAGCCTGTCGAAGGGCACTGCGTCACCCGGCAAATTCCCCGTTCAATGCCTTCACAGAGGCATTTTTCTGAAGAGTATTCGGAGGTTTTTACCCGATTCTGTCGCTTACAATCATTTTCATCGGTCTGCCAACAGAACTTGTCGTAAGATTTGACAATACGTTCCGTATTGGTCAAAGTAATCCACCCCCTTTTTCCATCATCCTTTTATGTGTCTGCCCGCTTTCCGTCCGGTCATCACGCGGTTTTTTTGCATGCTCGTCCTGCTCGCAGGCACCTGCATCATCGCTCTTCCCCCGGCGTCCGCCGCGGGACCCTGCAGCGATTCGATCGATAACGACGGCGACGGCCTTGCCGACATCCAGGACCCGGACTGTCATAGCGACGGGAATATCGCCAATGGCGGCAGCTTCAACTCCGGCGGGACGGAATCGGTCGCGTGCAAACCGCGCATGGCGGGCACCGTCACCACGACGTACTTCAACACCCAGGGCAACTCCGTCATCAAACACGTCACGTTCCCCGTTGCGTGTCCCAATCCCTCCGTCATCTCCCAGAGCTTCGTGGAGAGCACGCTCTGCAGCACCAACGGCGCGGGTCCCACGGGCTGCCCCAATAACCCGAGTTCCACGTCCACCGATCTCCACTCCAGCGTCATCAACGTGAACAGCGCCGGATTTGACGTCTTCATCAGTTCTGACGATCCGGTCTGGGTCGGCGCGGTGAGCCCGCAATTCCCCATCGGCTGGCAGGCGACCTGCGGGACGTCCTCCATCTCCGTTCCCGTCTGTCCGTCCACGATGGTCGTGGGGGGAACGACGACCGCCGCCTACGGCGCTCTCACCGGAAACGGAAATTCGCCCGCCACGCACATCACATTCCCCGCGACCTGCGTGAACCCGACGGTCACGGCTGCCGCCTACACCGACGGCTTCCTGTGCGCCGCCCGCAATCCCACCTGCCCCAACAACCCCGGCACGACGTCTGCCGATATCCATGCGAGCGTTGTCAACGTGACCAGCTCCGGGTTCGACACCCTCCTCACGTCGGATGACGCGATGGCCAACACGCCGGCGGTCACGATCGGATACCAGGCGATGTGCGAGAACCCCGTTCAAAACGCGGCTCAGGGCGCGTACAGCGGCGTCGTGACGACCGGGTATTACAACACGCTCAGCAATTCCGTGCCGATCCGCGTCAACTTCCCGGCGTCCTGCCCCAATCCGGCCGTCGTCGCCCAGAGTTACACCGACAGCGTGCTCTGCAGTACCAACGGTTCCGGTCCCACGATCTGTCCCAACAACCCCGGCACCACTTCCACCGATATCCGCGCGCACGTGGTCAACGTGAGCGCCTCGGGCTTCGACGTGTTCCTCACGTCCGATGACCCGGTCTGGGTCGGCGCGTCGAGCCCCGCATTCCCCATCGCCTGGCAGGCGACATGTGGCGACGTCGCGGGTTCCTCGAGTTCGGTGAGTTCCAGTTCGTCTTCCAGTTCCAGTTCGACACCTAACACCGGTCTCGGCTGCATCCGCATCGTTAAGCAGTCCCTCAACGCCGCGGGCGTTCCCGTTGCTTCCAACGAGGCGTTCACCTTCACGCTCGACGGCAACGCGAGCCTCAACGCAACGAATGACGCCTCCGGCATCGCGACGCTCAATAACGTCGCGGCCCCCGGCCTCCACACGGTCGCCGAAGTGCCCAAGTCCGGCTGGACGCTCCAGTCCGTTTCTCCGGCAAACGGCGAAGTCCTGGTCCAGCCCGGCTCCACCTGCGCCACGGTCACGTTCGTCAACCGGCAGACCGGCGCATCGTCCTCCAGCAGTTCCTCCCCTTCCGCCTGTTTCACGCTCACGAATCAGACCTACACGTCCATCTACTCGGCTGGGGACTTCGGCTGCATGTATGACCTCGGCGTGAACGGTCACAACAATCCGGAAGCGGTCATCCGCGGTTCGGTGGAGGCCCTGGTTCCCACGAGCCAAAACTCCTGCGGCAATTTCAGCGTCATTGATCTGGGTGTAGCCACGCACACGATCAGCGGTCTTACGGCGCAGTGGAGTGCGGGCGACGGGGCCTGTATCTACACGTGTCCGCAGGATTACGCGCTCATCAGTGTCGTGGCGGAGAACACCGTCAGTGCCGCGGACTGTAACAACTACGCCTGCCGGTACATCGGAAGCGGCGGCGACCAGATTGCCCTCCAGTCCACGTGGAACCCCTCCAATCAATCCTGCATCTACACCTGCCCCGCAGGGTACGCGCTGCAGGGATTCGTTGCCGAAGATACGATCAGCTCCGCCGACTGCAACAGCTTCGGCACCGGCTGTCAGCGTATCGGCAATCTGTGCCAGACGCCCGCTGCTCAATGTTCCGACAACGCCGATAACGACAGCGACGGCAAGATCGACAGTCAGGATCCTGGCTGCCACAGCGACGGCAACGCCGCCAACGCCGCATCCTACGTCCCGACGGACAACGATGAGTTCAACGCCGCGAGCAGTTCATCCTCCTCTGTCCCCACAACCACCTCCTTTGGCTGCATTCGCGTCACCAAGCAAACGCTCAACGCCGCGGGCGCTCCGATCAACACTTCTGACAACTTCAGCTTCTGGCTCGACGGCAACCAGGGCCTCACTCAGACGACCGATGCCTCCGGATCCGCAACGTTCCAGAGCGTCGCCGCTCCCGGCATGCATCACATCGATGAATTCGCCAAAAACGGCTGGGCTCTCCAGTCCGTCAGTCCCGCCGGCGGAGACGTGATGGTCCAGCCCGGCTCCAACTGCGCCACGGTCACCTTCGTCAACCGGCAGACAGGCGGATCGTCTTCGTCGTCGTCGGCCCTGGCACAGTGCCAGGACGGTATCGACAACGATAATGACGGCGCGATCGATTTCCCCAGCGACTTCAGCTGCAGTTCCGCCACGGACAACGACGAAACCAACCCGAAGGCCCAGTGCCAGGATGGCATCGATAACGATGGCGACGGCCAGGGCGATGGCCAGGATCCCGGCTGCGCCGGCAACCAGGACAACGATGAAACAGATACTGCCTGCAGCGGATTTCAGTATCACCTGACTGTGCATTCCACCGCTGTCATCAAACCAGACGGATCAAGTACCGGCGATCCTCCGGTCAGCTGTCCGCAACTGCAGTCGGCTCTTCCCGGATGGTCGCCTGTGGATTCTCAGTGTCTTATCCAGAATTCCATCAATTGCACGTCCATTGCCTGTCTCTGGAAGAGGCCCAGCACCCAGATGTTCACGTATGTGATGACGGCAAGCTCCGTGGCCCAGAACCAGTCAACAACATGCGGCGGTTCGCCCCCGGCAGCGGGCTACAACCTTGTCATGCAGAACGGGGCTCTCAACGGGGCCAACGGCGGCTTCTCCACCGCAGTTTGTTTCTGGAGCAAGCCGACGACGGACGGTCTTCAGGAAGATCTTGCCATCGGGCATCAGGGGTCGGGCGGAACTCCCATTGCGGGATGCCAGACGCAAACTCCCGCTTCTTTCATTCTCAAACAGAGAGTGGGGATCTTTGTCGCCGGAAACGGGAATCTCATCAGTGATTTGTGTCTCTACGGGAAGACGACGAGCGTGTGTCCGGTTTCGTACCAGTGCTCCGATGGCACCGACAACGACTCCGACGGTCGCATCGACTCCGCAGACGCGGGATGCCACAGCGATGCGAACCCTTACAACGCCGCCTCCTACGTGCCGACCGATAATGACGAAGCCTCGCCTGGCAACGCGCAGTGCAACGACGGTGCCGATAACGACAGCGACGGCCTTGCGGATATCCAGGATCCCGGCTGCCACAGTGACGGCAATGCCGCGAACGCCGCTTCCTATGTCCCCTCGGACAACAACGAAGCAGACGATGCGCAATGCGAAGCCCCCTTTGAGTACAAGACGACGATGACGAGCACCGCGTACTGGAGTCCTGCGGGGGCCTTCTCCGCTTCCGGTCCCGTCACCTGCCCGAGCGCGGGCGCAGGATGGTCTCTCGTGGACAGCGAATGTTTGGTGAGCGGCGGCCCCTGCTACGCACTGGTCTGTCTCTGGAAGCGTCCTTCGTCAGCGGCGTACAGTTACGTGATCAATCATGCCGGCGGGAATTACTACAACTCCCTCAGCTGCGCCAACTACCCCCCGGCCGGCTATACCCTCAAATCCCGCGGTTGCGTCGCAAATAACTCCGTCGCTCCGTATAACTGTTTCTCCGACCAGTGTCTGTGGGAGAAAGTGGCCACAAATGCCGCCACTCTCGTGTTCACGCACCATGGCAGCAACGGAACGGCGGTCGATTGCCGCACTGCCCCCCCTGCAGGGTACGCGCTCAACTCTCAAATCTGTCTTTTGAGCAATGGTCCGTGCTATTCCGATCTCTGTCTCTGGCAGAAGGCGGCCGCCTGCACGATTTCCTCCTCCAGCAGTTCATCGTCTGCTTCCCCCGTCCAATGCTCCGACGGCGCCGACAATGACGGCGACGGCAAGATCGACGCGCAGGATCCCGGATGCCACAGCGATGCGAACCCTTACAACGCCGCATCCTACGTCCCGACCGACAACGACGAGGCATCCCCGGCCAACGCGCAGTGCAATGACGGTGCCGATAACGACAGCGACGGCCTCACGGATATCCAGGATCCCGGCTGCCACAGCGATGCCAATCCCGCGAACCCGGCGTCGTACGTCCCCACCGACAACATGGAAGCAAGTGGAGGCAGTTCCTCCTCCAGCTCCACGGCCAGCACGGGGGTGGGCTGCATCCGCATCGTGAAGCAGGCGCAG
>CAZCFO010000003.1:0-215310 GCA_964497975.1 uncultured Candidatus Peribacteria bacterium | reverse complement strand
TGCTATACGGCTATCTCTTCCTGCAAGCCGATCCAACACTCAGCGCCCTTCATGGCAATCTACTGCGCGCCTTCATCTTCGGCTGGAGTGGCGCAGGCATGAACTGGCTCACACTTTTAGCTGGTCTTGTGATCAGCTATGTTTGGGGCTTCCTCTTTGGAGGTACGCTCGCGCTTTGTATGAATCACTGCCAAAAATCGTAACCCATGCATTTCCTCCTTTCTCCGTGGTTCATCGGCCTCAGTATCGCTTCATTCCTCATGATGGCCGTAGAGCTATGGGGATTGCTCCGTGCGTGCAGGCGGCATAACACGTCTCCCATCGGCGTCCTCTGCGGAAAAGACGGGTGCTTCCCGACAACGGGCATCGTGATCGTCATGATCATCTACATACTCATGACGTTGCTCTACGTAGTACTGCCACCCATCTTCCATGAACTCACCCCATGACCGACGCATCTTCCGTCATTAACGGCGAAGAACAAGTGCTGCTTATTCGCACGCACTGGATGCAGTACGGAATGCCTCTCTTTCTCATGCTTCTGTCATGGCTTCTGTACTTCCTCTGCACGGCGGTGAGCCTCGCGCTCATGCCATGGAACGGAGCAGTGGCCGTTGCTGCACTCGTCGGTGGTCACGCGCTGCTGCTTCTCTTTCACCACGCGGCCTTCTATCAGATCTTCAGTACCAGTACGACGCGCTTCTTGGTAACGAATAAGCGTATTCTCGGCTTGAAGCAGCGGCTTTGGCTATCGGATGACACGCTAGATATCCCTCTGTGGAAGATCCGCTCGATGGAAGTATCCAAGAAGGGATTTCTGCAACACATATTCGATTATGGCTCAATTGAGTTGAATAGAGGTGCATTCCCGAACATCGGCTTCGTCCCGCATCCGGACATCCTCCATCACCGAATTACTTCCCAACTGCAACAGCTGCAATCCGCCTTCGGCAATGCGGCACCAAGCAGTACAATTCCCGATAATCCTCATGCATGAACATCACACCCACACCGGCAATGATTCGAGAAAAAATAAAACCACACCGAAGTCAGAGTGCCATTGCGGTAAGGATTGTCTGAAATGTAGTTCTGAAACGCTCTGTGTGTCTTCCGGTTGCGACATGGAAGCGAAGCAGTACGAATACAATGTGCATAAGCACACGGAACACCAAAACCACGAAGGACACGACATGAAAGCCATGAGCCATATGGACCATGAAGCCGCGATGACGGACCCGACGATGGCGAAGCAGATGGAGGCGGATATGCGAAAGCGCTTCTGGATCTCACTCCTGCTGACAATACCCATCATTCTGTACTCACCACTTGGAGAGGGGTTATTTGGCTTGCAGCTCCCTACGCCAATACCGGTGAACTGGCTGCTCTTGATCCTTACGACACCTATTGTTTTCTGGACAGGATCTATCTTCATCACGGGAACATACTATTCATTGAAAGCGCGAAAATTGAACATGGCCGTCCTTATTGCGACGGGCGTGCTTGCGGCGTATTTCGGCAGCCTCATCCTCATGTTCACCATCAGCGGAGAAACATTCTTCGATGCCGCTGCAATGCTTGTGACGTTCGTGCTCTTTGGGCACTGGATGGAGATGAAATCGCGCAGAGGTACATCGGAAGCACTGCGGGCGCTCTTCAATCTCATTCCGCCTCAGGCAACGGTCATCCGTGATGGAAAAGAGATGACGATTCCAAGCGCCGAGATCGTGAAAGACGACATCGTGGTGCTGCGCCCGGGCGACAAGGTGCCGGTGGACGGAGAGATCATCGAGGGGCAGACGTCTATCGATGAATCGCTCGTCACCGGTGAATCCATGCCTGTGCAAAAAGAAAAAGGATCGAGGGTTGTCGGTGGTTCGGTGAATCAGACGGGAACAGTGAAATTCAAGGCGATGCAGGTGGGTGCGGATACCGTACTCGCACAGATCATCAAGCTCGTGGAAACAGCGCAGAACTCCAAAGCACCGGGGCAGCGGATCGCTGATAAGGCTGCTGCTGTTCTCGTGGTTGTGGCCGTCGGTTCGGGTATTGCCACGTTCCTTGGGTGGTATCTCTTCGGTGGAGGCGATGTCTTCATGGCGCTTATGTTTGCCATCTCAGCTGTGGTGATTGCCTGTCCTGATGCGCTTGGCCTCGCAACGCCCACTGCCGTCGCCGTGGGGACGGGTATTGGTGCAAGGCATAACATCCTCATCAAGAACGCAGCGACACTTGAGAATACGTCGCGGCTCACTGCGGTGGTACTGGATAAAACGGGGACGCTCACTGAAGGAAAGCCAAAAGTCACCGATGTTATTGCCCTCGATGACTTCAGTGAATCGGACGTGCTCAGCTATGAAGCAGGAGTGGAGAGCGGATCAAACCATCCACTGGCGAAAGCCATTGTTGATGAAGCGAAGCAGAGGAAAATTGAGGCAGCTGCACTTGAGAACTTTGAGTCAATCGCGGGGCATGGACTGAAAGCGATGGTCAAGGGCAAGACCGTCCTCGTCGGAACAGAGAAACTGATGAAGGATCATAAGATTGAAGTCTCTTCTGCTCAGGAAGCGATGCAGAAGCTTGCCGGCAAGACATTCAGCCTCTTGGCCGTAGATGGGAAGCTCAAAGGCATTGTTGCTGCAGCGGACACGCCCCGTGCAAGCGCGAAGAAGGCCATCGACGGATTAAAAGCACTAGGCATCGAGCCGATCATGATGACGGGCGACCATCAAAAGGTAGCGGAGGTCGTTGCCAAGGAACTTGGGATCGATAGGTTCTTCGCCCAAGTACTCCCGGAACACAAGGCGGAGCATGTGAAGAAACTACAGCAGGAAGGGAAGTTCGTCGGGATGGTAGGTGATGGAATCAACGATGCACCGGCGCTCGCACAGGCGGATATCGGCATCGCCATCGGCGCAGGAACGGATGTGGCGATTGAGACAGGCGACATCGTGCTCATGAAGTCCGATCCCGCTGACATTCTGAATGCTATCCGGCTTAGTAAGGCAACGGTTCGCAAAATGAAGCAGAATCTTTTCTGGGCAGCGATCTACAACGTGCTCGCGATCCCCGTGGCCGCCGGAGTGTTTTATAACTCGCTTGGCTGGTCTCTGCGTCCGGAGATCGCGGCGCTCCTTATGTCAGTCTCTTCCATTGTTGTTGCAACCAATGCCGTGCTTCTCAAGCGCGTGGAGCGCACTCTTTCCTAATTCCTATGAAGTTCAATGTTCAATCATTCCTGTACTGGCTCTGCTGGATCATTCTGGCAGGACTGGCCGTGTACATCCTCATCCGTCTCTTCTCGTAATTTTATGACCGATCAGAAGCTCACAAAGGCAACCTACGGTGAATGGCAGGCATCCCTCTGGGGCGCATGCTTCATTGCTTTCGGCCTCGGCGTACTCCTCGCGATTTATCTGTCGTGGCTGGCGATTCCAGCAATGGCGATTGGCATCGCGATGCATGGCTGGGGAATGTATCGCATTCATCAGCGCAATTCAGGCAGCCGGATTGGGTCTTGATTGGGTTATTAGTTCGGTGTATTACATAAACATATAATTATATATTAGATTATGCCCTCACCCGAGCAGTTGCCACTCGAAGCGAAGTTTTTCAAAGGATTTGCAGACGCATCCCGACTCACGATTTTGCGAGCACTCATAAAAAAGTCTAAGACAGTATCTGATCTAGTGGAGGAAACCGGCCTTTCCCAACCCAATACATCGGCTCACCTCACCTGTCTTTTGGAATGCGGTATTGTGCAGAAGGAAAAGCGGGGGCGTGAAGCGATCTACAAAATCAGCATGAAAGAAATCGCACACATGCTGAAAGATGCAGAGAAGATTGTAAAAAATCATGCAAAGGATATTTACAACTGCACCCATTACTGAATATGTCTGCGACCGAATGTCATGACGGCTGTTCTTCGCCTCACGAATCTTCCAAACTAGAGAAGAACTTTATTGTCGCACTCATTCTCAATGGCGGTCTTGCTATCGGAGAAGTCACGGCTGGAATAATTTTAGGAAGCAGTGCTCTACTCGCTGATGGTTTCATGAATGTGGATGATACAGCCGCACTGATTCTCAGTATTTATAGCGAGCGCAAAACCCATCAGGCACCGGATGAACGTCGCACTTTTGGCTACAAACGCATGGATGCCTTTGCGGGGTTCGTAAAAGGCTGTCTTCTGATCGTAACAGCGCTCATGGCTGGGCTACAAGCAATAAGGCTTCTCATCGACCCTGAGCCTATCTATGGCATCCCAGTGATGATCATTGGTGGTATTGCGATAGTGGTGAACTTAGTTTCTGCGCTCGGTCTTAAAGCTGACGCTTGTTGCAGCCTCAATGCCAAAGGTACTTATGAATGTCTCAAATATGACGTTGTAGGATCGGCTGCAGTTGTAGTCAGCGGTTTTCTCTCCTATTACTTCGGCTACGTGTACTTCGATGCTGCCGCTGCTTTTCTGATTACATTCTTCATGGCAAGAACGGGTTGGGGCATTTTCAAGGAAGGCATGGGGTATTTTTTACAGTCGGCACCAGAGGGCTTCGATTACGCTCAATTTGAGAAAGCGGTAAAAACAGTGAAGGGCGTGTCTTCCGTTGGTGATGTTCATGTATGGAGCAATTCTCCAACAGAGCATCATCTGACTTGTAAGGTTACTGTTACGATTGATGAAGTATGTGATTGCGAAAGGATCATTAGCCAAGTTGAGGATCTTTGCCGCAAACAGTTCCATATTGAACATGTCACGATTCAGCCTGTGTACTCGCAAGAAACTCTTCAACGATTCTGCGGGTTGGAAAATAAGAGGCAGTGAGTTTGTGGTACAATGCTGAAATGAATCCAAGACGTTTTCTATCAATTATAGGCCCAGTCCTTACTGTTACGGGCATTTTGGGGCTTACAGGTGTCCTTGGATCAATTTCTTCGGCGAGCTTTTTCCATCCTCCATATTGGATTAATTGGTTTCATTTAATTCTTGGTATTGTTGTCATTACTGCTGCTTTTAAAGGGGGGAGAAAACTGCAGGTTGGTTTGGTATCTGGAGCTGCCATTGTAGGAACGACCCTTGGTGTTCTTGGGCTTCTATTTGGTTCATACGCTGCGACTCGCTTCGATATACCTGAATTGGCAGATCCATCCGATCATGTTGCACATCTAATAGTGGGTCTTTTGGCTTCGTGGGGGTGGCTGAATCGGAAAAGGTAGCACGGTAATCCCAGGCAATGTCATGGGTCGTTCCTTGTGTGATGATAGGATAAGGCCCTACGCCTGTCCTATGCCCCGCAAAACTATCAAAGAGAATCCGGCATCCATCGCTGTACTGGATAACGACCAACAAGCCCCATTTCGGCAGACCACACTCCTCACGTCCGGTTCCTTTGCTAGCTACTGCGACCGGAACAACGCCCGCACAAGCGAGAAAGAATTGGAGAAGCTGCATCGCGAAGGAATCCTGTATCCGGCTGCCCGGGTATTTGTCGGCGTGGAAGAACTTCGCCGTATCTATGCCGATCATCAGGGCCAGGACAAATGGATCTACGTCTGGCCGAAGACCGTCGAGGAATTCAAGCCGATGGAGGTTGATCCCCAGATGTACTATCAAACACCCGGTCTCATGATCGGACGGGAGAATTGGATGAAGTGGTACCAAGACGACATCGACTTTCCTTCCACCCTGCCCTACTTCCCGTGGAAGGGCCGCTATCACGGCGGCTACTCGACAGATAAAGAACTTGCCGGCAACGACTATGAACTGCTCTACGACGAGCGGCAGATCCTCGCACTGAAAATCATCCGCATGTACGAGAAAACCCACGGACCGGACGAAGACTATCGTGATGCGCTCGTGAGGCGACTCTCGGAGCTATACCGCTTCCTGCGGCTCTATATCGATGCGGAGATATTGTTTGAGGAGTACCAGAAAAAGCGCTACGAGACATTCCACAAGTTCCTCGAGGAGTTTAACAATGCAACGGAGGCGAGACGTGAATGGCGATCGCATTATCGAACGACGGAAGAATCATACCTCCAGAAAAAGGCCAGAAATATTCTGAAGGCGCACGGCCTGACGATTGAAGAAATTGATAACTGGCGGTTCTTCCTCTCGAAGCAGAGCATCTTCAATGAAGGCTCCGTCTTCCGCAAAAGCCCCGCCATCTATCTCCGTGAATTGGATGACAGCGCGCTCATGGAAGCCGAAGACACGAACAGGATGATTTTCATCGTGAATCAATTTCTCTTCCTCCTCACCGGAGAGGAACGAACGGTCAAAAGCATCGTCGGGCATTACGACGATCCCCGCTGCATCATCTGCCACAAGTGCTTCATCCCCGAGCCTCACAAGCCAAAGCAAGTGACATGCGGAGCCAAGGAATGCATCGATAAACAACGAAAGCAGCACAAGAAAGAAAGGGCGGAGGAAAAGAAAAAGGCAAAACAGAAGTAAGCAGCCGTCAACGGCACGCATGAGACGGGTCATCCGTGCCTCGCCTTTTTTCGTAGCCTGACCCTCGGCAACAACTATCCCCATTTCCTCCTATCCTTATGCCTAGCCCCAAACATACCCCATCGGCCGCACTGCGTGAGCCTCCACCGGATCTCAGGATCGTGATGGTGCCAATCGACGATCTCCATCCTGCAATCTACAACCCCCGAAAATGGGACGATGCTGCGCTCGAACGGCTCACCGAAAGCATCCAGAAGTTCGGATTCATCGATCCGGTCATCGCCAATGGTGCTGCCCAACGAAAGAATGTCGTCATCGGCGGGCACATGAGGCTGGAAGCAGCAAAAAGACTTGGGATGAAAACCGTGCCAGTCGTGTACGTGCATCTACCCAGTCTTAAGCAAGAGAAAGAATTGAACCTCCGTCTCAATCGCACGACTGGAGAGTGGGACTGGGAAAAGCTGAAGGCGTTTGAGATCGATGTGCTCATGAACGTGGGCTTTGGCGACAGCGAGCTATCCAGCATCTGGGATGGAATGCTCGAAACCGAGGATGATGGGTTCGATGTGGAGAAAGAACTGGAGGCGCTCAAAAAACCAAAGACAAAGCCAGGGCAGATCTTCGCCCTGGGGAATCACAGGCTCCTCTGCGGAGACGCGACCAATCCCGATGACGTGCAAAAACTTATGAGCAAGGTGAAGGCAGACATGATCTATCTTGATCCGCCCTACAATATCAATTTGAATTACAACGAGGGCGTCGGTCACTCCATGAGCTACGGCGGGAAAACGAAGGATAACAAAAGCGATGTGGAATACACCGGGTTCCTGAAAAGCGCATTTGAAAATGCATTGATAGTGGCGAAGCCAGCGTGTCACTTCTTCTGTTATTGCGACCACAGCTACATCGGCCTCCTCCATACGCTCTTTGCCGAAGTGGGATTGAAACATCAGCGGACATGCTTGTGGATCAAGAATAACCTCAACGTTACCTTGGAAGTAGCCTTCTCCAAGTGCTACGAGCCGTGCGTGTACGGCATCCGCGGCAAGCCGTACCTGAACAAAAGCATCCGGAATATGACGGAAATCTTGAACAAGGAAGTCGGGAGCGGGAACCGCGCCGTCGACGACATTCTCGATCACCTCGACATATGGCTCGCGCACCGCATCCATAATTCCCAGTACGAGCATCCGACGGAAAAACCGCCGACACTGCATGAAAAGCCACTACGCCGCTGCACGAAGCCCGGAGATATCGTCCTCGATCTCTTCGGCGGTTCCGGCTCCACTCTCATTGCCTGCGAGCAACTCAAGCGCCGGGCATTCCTTATGGAAGTGGAACCGATTTTCTGCGATCTGATTATCCGCCGCTTCGAGACTCTCACGGGCACGAAAGCTTCCCTCCTCAAGTCATGACAAATTTTGCTGTAAAAATCGGTGATCGATTTGCACTCGGAGATCATCTGCTTGTGTGTGGGGATTGTACGGATGCGGCGCTCGTGGGTGACGTGCTTGGGAAAAAGCGCCTCTCCCTTATACTCACCGATCCTCCGTATGGTATCGCCTACGTGGAAGGAAAAGAGGGATTCCGGAAAGCGAAGACAGCGCATACGGCGATCAAGAACGATCATCTCCAAAGTGATGGGGAATATCGCATTTTTACCCGTAGGTGGATCGAGACTGCGAAGCCTTTCCTCCAGCGCAAGAATGCTCTCTACATCTTCAATTCCGACCGGATGGTCTTTCCATTGCGGGACGGGATGCAGGACGCGGGGTGCCATCTGGCGCAATTGCTCGTATGGGTGAAAACCCAAGCCATCGTCGGGCGGCTCGATTACCTCCCCCAGCACGAACTGATCGCCTACGGCTGGCTCGGCGTGCATGAATTCCGAAGATCCAAGGACAAGAGCGTGATTGTGTACCCAAAGCCGTCCAAAAGTGTCCTGCATCCAACCATGAAGCCCGTGGGACTGCTGCGACAACTGATTCTCAATAGCTCCAAGATCGGAGACACGGTCTACGAACCGTTCGCCGGCAGCGGGAGCACCTTGATCGCCTGCGAACAGACGAAGCGGAAATGCATCGCCATCGAACTCGACCCGCGGTACTGCGAGGTAATCCTAAAGCGCTTCGAGAAATTGACGGGTACCGCACCTGAAAAACTTCCTTCCCTCCTATGAAAAAGAAAAACAAGCGGACGTCGGCGGTCATCGACAGGCGCAAGGCGCGGGAGCAGGCCATGCTGATCGAACAGCTGCGCAAAATGCCCATTGTATCCATCGCCTGCGAAAAAACGGGAATTGCCCGCGCGACATACTACCGTTGGAGGAAAGATGACCACGCGTTCGCCGCCAAGGCGGATCAATTCTTGCAGGAAGGAGTATTGCTCATGAACGACATGGCCGAATCCCAATTGCTCTCCGCGATTCGCGACGGGGACATGACCGCGATCATGTTCTGGCTTCGCAGCAGGCACGGGGCGTTCGGCAACAAGGTGGAAATGAGGGCGACCGTCGAACATATGGATCGCAATCTCACGCCCGATGAGAGAGCCATGATTCGCAAAGCGCTCAAGCTCGGCGGTTTCGCCTGAAATATATGAAGAAACGCCCTTCACCAAAGCGCCAGAGGATGAAGAAGCTCATCGAACGATGCCTCAAAGATGCGGAGTTCCGCGCCCAAGCCACGCGCGAGGAACACATCCTGTTTTTCCTCGTCTACATGGGCGCGCATTTGGAGTATCCCGTCGCTCAGTTCCAGAAAGAGATCTTCAAGTGGACCCAGAAAAAACATTTCCGCCTGATCGTCGTCGCAGCCTTCCGCGGCGCGGGAAAATCGACGATCTGCACGGTGTCACTGCCGCTCTGGATGGTACTCGGCAAGCCCGCGAAGAAATACGTGCTCATCGTCGCACGGACGCAGGAGCAGGCACGCCGCCTGATCGCCAATATCATCAAGGAAGTAGAGGAAAACGCGCTCCTCAAACGTGACCTCGGGCCGCTGCATTTCGATAATGATGAACAGCGCCGGTTCTCCATCGAGATCGGCAAGTACGGTGCGCTTATTCAGGCGGTTTCCCTCGAGCAAAGCGTGCGCGGACTCAAATACGGCTCTCACAGGCCGGACGCGATCATCTGCGACGACCTGGAGGACAGCGATTCCGCGCAGACCCAAGAGAACCGCGATGCGCTGTACCGTCGGTTCACGGGGGAGATCATCCCGCTCGGCGACACGAGGACAGACCTCGTCGTCGTAGGAAATACCGTCCACCAAGACGGGCTGGTGCTGCGTCTTGGACAACAAATTTTGTCCGGCGATCGATTGGGGAACTTCGGGCGGTTCCCTATTGTAGAAGGCGGAAAACCTCTGTGGCCGGGTAAATTCAAGGACATGATCTCCGTGGAGGAGGAGAGGATGAAAATTGGGGACGAGGCGATGTGGCGGCGCGAATTCCTGCTGGACCCGCGGTTGGATACCGAATCCATCGTCAGAGAGGAATGGTTACGCACATGGCATGAACTGCCGAAGATCGAGCGCGGCCGCGTACATGTCGTAGGCGTGGATCTGGCCTTTTCCACGGGACCACATGCGGATTACACCGCCATTGTTCCTGCAGAGGTATTTTGGACCGATAACGGCTTTGAAATATACATTCTTCCGGAGATCATAAATGCGAGGCTGAAGCCTCTAGATTCAAAGGAGAAAGTGACTTCCGTTGCGGCTGCCCTAAGTCTGAATCAGCGCAACCGCGCCCGGGTTTTCATCGAGGACATGGGAGCGCAGAGAATCTATGTAGATGAATGGAACCAAGAAGGTTGTTACGCCGAAGGCATCAGCTTGAGGAGTATGTCGAAGCAAGAGCGCATGGCCATTGCCGCGCAGTATCTCCAGAAGGGGGTGATCTACTTCCCCGTGCATGGCGCAGAACTCTTGAAGAAGCAGATCATTGGACTGGGTATCGAGCGGCATGATGATCTTGCGGACGCGTTCACTACCCTTGTATTAGGAGTGCGCGACATGTCTCCGCCGTCGAGGTTTAGCCTCGGTGAGTTGAATGGAATGTATGACAAGGAGAAAAATTATTCAGATGAGGATCGAAAATTTTTCTTCCCTGACCATAGCGATGACAACCGCGGGTCGTTTGGAGGAAATATTTTAGATATGCAATTCTAAGCCGTTTCAGAGATGTAAGACGTTTCAGGTCAGGGCAGGCGGATCTTTCGCCTAGCCTTTGGCATCGGATAGCGCCATTGCTGTAGGTACATTTTTCCCACTTCTACCTATGGCAACCGCCATCCTCACTCCTCTATCCGGTAATGCGCGCATCAGTGCGCCACCTGAAAAAATTATCATTAATCCGCGCTATTGTCTGTATGCAAGAAAATCTAGTGAAGAAGATGAGAGACAGGCGCTCAGCATCGATTCGCAGATCAAAGAGATGCTCGCAGTCGCGAAGCGGGAAAATTTGGAGATTGTGGAAATCCGACGTGAGAGTCACAGTGCGAAAGCATCTGGCGCTCGACCAGTATTCAAGCAGCTTCTAGAAGATATCCGGCGAGGTGGTTTCACAGGAATTCTGACATGGGCACCGGATAGACTTTCGAGAAATGCTGGTGACCTCGGTTCAGTTGTTGACTTAATGGATCAAGGTTTTCTGATAGATATTCGTACTCACGGACAGCGGTTCACGAATAACCCCAATGAAAAATTCCTCCTGATGATTCTCTGTAGTCAGGCGAAGCTCGAAAACGATAATCGCGGATTAAATGTGAAGCGTGGGCAGAAGACGCGGGTGGAGATGGGCTACCGCCCGTGCCTCGTGCCGCTTGGCTATCTTCTCGAGAAACAATCAGGTTTAGCTAGAGGTAAGGTCGTCATCGATCCGATACGTGGACCGATTATAAAACAGATGTTTGAGCATGTGGCACATCACGGGGCGAGCGGACGGGTATTGCAGCAATGGCTCAAAGAGATTGATTTCACGACGCGCAAAGGAAAGCGCATTACCCTCAGCATGATTTATCGAATGCTACGCCAGCATTATTACGTTGGTCGCTTCGAATACCCTCAGGGCAGCGGTAATTTCTATAAAGGTGACTATGAACCGATCGTGCCCGAAGATCTGTTTGATGAAGTGCAGAAACTACTAAGCATGGGGCCGAAGCGCGAATGGGGTTCAAAAATGGATGACTTCCACTTCACGCGGATGTTCGCCTGTGGGGGATGTAGTTCAGGTATCACCGCAGAAGAAAAGAAAAAACCTTTGAAGGACGGCAGCATCAAGAAGTATGTCTACTATCGCTGCACACATGCACGGAATCTTAGCTGTAAGGAGGTAGGCATTCGGGAAGATGCGCTGATCACTCAACTTTCAGAGATCATCGACACGATCGACCTTGATGAACTAGGTATGCGCATGAAATTGGAGGAAGAAGTCTCTCGCTACCAAAAATTCACATCGGGCGTATTCGGGCAACAGGCAGCGCCTGCGATGCTCGGAGTCGACGTGCGACGGTATGCAAAATACGTTCTGCGAGAGGGAACGAAGGACGAGAAGCACGAATTGCTTTCCTGCCTCAAGAGCAAGATGATCCTAAAGGATGGAAAGCTTCTTCTTGAAGAAAAAAAGAAGAGAATGAAGCGATAATTTACTCTTCAAACTTCAAGAGTTTCCAGAGCGGAATATCGAAGCCATCCGACAGTTTCTGCAAGATCTCCAGACTGGGATTCTGCGGGTTCTTCCCTTCAAGGTTCTGGATGTACTTGAGGCTGATACGGGCGCGCCCGGCTAATTCCTCCTGAGTCAGATCGTATTTCCTTCTCAGGGAGCGAATTTGCATGCCCAGTTGATGTGAGGTGTCTTTCTTCACCTCATTATCCTCGATTGTTCACCTGCTATTGAGAACCAATGATTGTAGGTGTATAACTGTTGGTAATAGACTGGACACGAATGCCTTCTGGTGCCTCGTGACTGGCATTCGATCAGATCTATGCCATTGATTGGTACATCACTTCCTCCCCCATATTTATGTCTTCCCAGACAACAACATCGGCACCTCGGAAAATCACCCTCGGACTGATCGTCGGTTGGGCACTTGGGATCTTCCTGCTCTTGCCAGCTGTCTCAATGCTCGGCAAGCAGCCCATGACCGGACTTGCGCTTCTTGTAGCGTCACTTGTTCTGTTACCTCCCGTCTTTGCTTTTATTCAGAAGAAAGGGAACTTTCATCTGTCAGGAGGAGTAAAATTCATTCTTGTAGTTGTACTCTTGGGAATCGCAGTTGGAACGATGGATCGGACCCAACTTCAGACTACAGAACAAGCGACACAACCGTCGGACACGGAGCCAGCAACAGCTCAGGCTCCAGTAGTTGAGAAGTCCTATCAGGAGATCTTCGTCTTCAAAGGAAATGGCGCGAAGAAGTCGGAACCATTTACAATCACAGGAGACAAATTCAAAATCGTCTATAACTGCAGCGGCAGTCTCTGCCAAGCATGGCTGAAAAAGCCTGAAGGCGGATTCAGCTTCGAGATAATCATGAATGGTACGGGGCCAATCAACGATGAGAGCATCTTCTATAAGGCTGGCACCTACTACATCGAGTCCAACTCCATTGGGACATACTCGATGAGTGTGCAGGATTTTAAGTAATGTTAGTCGAAATGCATCTCTCAGTTTCTGAAGAAATTCTGTATGATAGAACGATGTTAGGCATCTTTCGCGTACTCTTTGGACCACAAACATCTGGCAATGCCCTAGTTTCCCAATCTCCAGTAAGAAGGGAGGCCGTTGGGACGCCATTCATCGATGTCAGCAAAGCGAAAAGGATCGAATTGCCCAGATTGCCAACCATTAGAGAGTACCAACAGAACAGCATATCTCACCCTAAAGAATACTGGGCTAGTTATAACAAAGGACAATCGCATTACAGTAGAGAATGGTACGAGAAGGCCAAAGAGGAATTTCTCAAGATTTACGATAATGAGCACGGGAATGCGTACTTCAATCATCTCCTGCGAACGTACAGACAGGGAGCGGAACGATTTGTAGAAAAGAAAAAATATGAGGATGCTTTGCGCGAATACACAGATATGTTCACAAAATGCCCCAACACTACGAATACGGATGTTAAAAAGTATAATAAGCTAGTTGATCTAATGGGCATAGACGTGAAGAAGAAGGAACTTACAGAGGAAAAGGAGGAGCCTGAGTTTGTCTGCGAAAGCCAGTCAGTCACCCTTCTTTCAGAAGCGAAAAAGCCTAAGGGATTCAAGATCGAATTCGATGCTGAGCACCTTTCACAGTTTGCAATTCGGAATAAAAAACAGACGCTCACTCCGCTGCTTCCGCACATTGTCATAGACGGCGATTCGGTGCGATACGCGGATGTTGTTGAATCACCAAAAACAAGCCGCAAGCTCTACAGGATAAAGACAGTAGCTGTGCCCTCTGACCACTTCATATTCAGCACGGAGGATTTACAGATTTACCTATCAGACTGGCAATTTAATGAACTTAAGCACCTAGATGCATCCAGGTACACATCGGAAAAATACCATCTTCGATGTGTTGATATGGCTGGCGATCTCTCCGCTTTCATCTTCACCATCGTTGATGAATGCTATCTTCTCAATGAGAATTTTAAGGTGCGGAATACATGGAGGGTTCCCTACAAAATTGATACACAAGATGCGAAGTATAAGAAGGAAACGAGAGGAGGGAGCACGGCTAGTATTCAGAATAGCCAAGTGAGCGATGCGCTGAACACATTGGGCATCTCCAAAGACCAGCCCACCACTGAGGACGTGAAACAGGCCTTCAGACAGATGACGAAGCAGTACCATCCCGACAAATACAAAGGCGAGGACGCGGAAGATCGCACGAAGGCGATCATCGGCGCGTATGAACTCATCAAGAATGCGGACTTACAGGGAGTGAACGCTGCGGACATGGAAGATGAGTACTGGATGGAGGTGACGCATACCTCAACTTTTAACTCGCATGGCTTTGAATTCACGTTACAAATGGGAATGATGATAGACCCAACCGATTGGATTTATGCCACGGGAATGGCGAAAGACGGCTCCCGTATTTACTTGGGCTGCTACTCAGGAAAGGTGTATTCCATCAACGTTCAGGGGGTTGCGGATGTGGTCTATGTTATTCCCAACACAGAGCCAATATCTGAGATTATTGAATGCGGTGATTTCCTTCATATTTCCACGCATTCCCAGCTATATATCGTTCAAAAAGAACAGAGACAATTTCTAAAAGCCATTCAACTGCATGGAGAAGAAAACGGTGCATCAGGATACGTTAAATACCATGAGGATGGATTCGTTCATGTGTTGGGTGATGCAGCCACACTTTACGACAGCAAAGGAGAGAAACAGGGGGCTATGAACTTTGCAAAGAGTCTCAAATCTATCTGTGTTACTGATGGCAAATTCGTCTTTGAAACAGCCAACAAATTATATTTGTTTGGATGAGATTTCTTATTGAATTTGATCCTCTGGCGTCCCAGCTGGGAGGGTTTCAGTTACCAACTTTGGAGGAGCGATTAGCTCAGTAACCATCTCTGGTAGCTCTGGAAGTTCAGGCAGAAGGTTACCCATGTCTTTCACCTTTTCCAGAGAGCGTGTCACGCTCTTCTGTCCAAGCCATGATTTACCCACGGCCTCATTCCACGACTTAGAGGCAAACTCTAGCCCCTTGTGGACGCCAATGAGCCTTTGAACGAAGTTCTCCAAGCGTCTGCCCAATTCTTTCACCTCTATGGAGAGTGCCTGAGCCTGTGTTGCAATTCTGTGCTGCCGCCATGCATCTGCAATCAGCCAAATGAGAGGCATGAGCGTTGCAGGACTCGTTACAATGACTTTCTGTGCCGCGCAGTCCTGTAGTAATTCCTGATCGCATTCAAGCGCAGCCCTCATAGCGGCTTCACTGGGAACGAAGATCACGACGTAAGGCACTGAGTCAGGTACGAATTCCTTATATTCGCGCTTCGTTAAATCTTTCACACGGTCTCTAAGCTTCGTGCAGAACTCTTTGTGCAGTACCTTGCGTTCGTCATCGGTCTTGGCATTATCTGCTGCCAAATAGCTCTCATACAGAGATGCTTTGGCATCAATCGCAAGGGAGCGACTGCTGTGAGGAAGTTTAATGATGCAGTCTGGACGCAAACGCCGTCCCTCATCATCCAGGGAAGTTGTCTGGATTGTGTAGTCGGTTCCCTCTCTCAAATCGCTCATTTGCAAGATATTCCTCAGCACCAATTCTCCCCATCGTCCGCGTACCGCGCCGCTAGTTGTTAAGGCACTCTTGAGATGCTGAGTCTCCTCTATTAGCTTCTGTTCTTGTGCGCTCAGCCCTTCAATCTGCTTCTCTAGCTGTGCGTACTTCACTGTCCTGTCTGTCTCAAACTGAGTGATCTTCTCATTCGCGGACTTTAGCTGATCTGTCAGCCCCTTCACTATGGACTCAATCGCTTGTTTGCTGAGTTCCATCTTTCCTTCCGCTGCCGTAGTGATCTGAGTGAGGTCTTTCTTGGCACTGGCTTCATATTGTTTGGCCTCCTGCTCTAAGACAGTGGACGCTACGGCCTTAAACGTGGTCTCCAGCTTCTTCTCCGTTAGCTGCATATCCTGGATACGCAGATCGTAGGCTGCCTTGAGGTTAGTGATCTCGCTTTGGTGCTGTAGCTCCTTCTGTACCATCTGCCCTCTCAGGGCGGCTATTGTGGCGTTACGCCAAAGGAACACGCCTACGCCTCCCAGTAGACCGCCAAGGCCAATGAATAAAAAACTGGGAATCATTAAATGGAATGTATTCTACACACAAAAAGCACTACGCCCAACTCACTTTGACCCGGCAACTCGATTCCTGCGCTCATAGGGCTTATTTCACAGCAAGGTTCAATAAAGGCCCATGCCTAACAATCAGGCCGGAGGCTATCATTTCATCAATCAGATCTTTTATACGGTCGCCTTCTTCAGGATCTACTCGGCTAATACCAAATAAATGTTTAATGCTTTGAACAGAATTGTCGTAAGCTAAGCCGAATTGATCCTTAATCAAATAGGTAATCGCATTACCGATCTCAACCTTACTAATTTGATCTAGGCTGCGCTCTACATCATCCGAAGGAGTTCTAAATGTTGTAAACTTTCGCCCCACTTTATGAAGAAAGCCTTTGTCCTCCTTATTGTGGCTGATTTCTCCATCTCTAATAGCCAATGTGACTGCTTTTTTGAAGTTAGTTTGGATATTTGATCCAGCACGTGCTACGCCAGCCAGTTTCTTGATTCTTTCTAAGGCCAAATCAATATGAATAGGCCCTTCATCTCTAACGATATTCACAACAACTTCCGAAAATTGATGCACCCTCTTTTCATCCATCACAATTTCTTTTTTACATCTCGTTCTAGACCTTTCATATGCTGTTCCAGCATAAGCCTTTTTCAGGGGGACGGCCTTTAGATCAGTCTCTTCCTCTAAATCCGTTCCTGCACTCTCGGCCTCTTTCTCTGTAATCGTTTGGCCATTTATTGCGCGGCTCACGTTCTCAACAAGAACGTTCAGTGCAGCGTCGCGATTTTTAAACCATTCCGTTGACCAGATTCGGTGCAACTTCCATCCCATTCCTTGCAGGATTTCTTGTCTCAGAATATCTCTGTCCCGCGCTGATCGTGAACTATGATAAGTAGCTCCATCGCACTCAATACCTAGCGCATAGCCAGTGTCATTCTTGGGATCACGAACGGCGAGATCGATTCTGAATGATCCGACCCCTACCTGAGCGTCTACCTTGAAGCCTCTGAGTTCCAATTCGCGACGAACAGAATCCTCAAAATCATTCGTCTCTTCGGCCAACAATTTTGCGGCCTCTTTGCTCTCGTTTAAGAAGCCAGATTCGGCGTATTGAATATAGTTCTTCAATCCCATCGGCCCTTTATTCTCTGGATTGATACCAATCAGCTCGGATGATCTAACAGACGTGACTAAGACCGTTTTCCATTTGGCTCTCGTCACAAGCACGTTCAATCGGCGCCATCCCCCAGAAGTGTTCAGCGGACCGAAATTCAGAGACATCTTTCCATCCTGTGCCTTCCCATAGCCGACACTGATAATGATAACGTCGCGCTCGTCACCTTGGACGTTTTCGAGTGACTTGATGAAAAATGGCTCCGATTTCTCGGGGTCCATCAAGGCGGTGAGGGTTTTGTGCGTCTGCAATTCTTCTTCAAGGGCGTCCTCGATGGCCTCTTTCTGAGAGGAGTTGAAAGCCACGACGCCAAGCGTTTTGTCCGGCTCGGATTTGAAGTGTTGGATAATCAGTTTGGCTACTTGCCTTGCTTCTTTCCTGTTTATCCTGCTTCCACCACGGTCCCAGACTCCATCAGGGACGTATTGCAGAATCACTCCGCTTTTCTTGGGATCGCTGGATGGCGACGGGAACGTGACCAAGCGATTCTCGTAGTAGTAATGATTGGAGAAACTGATCAATCTCTCATCACGGCTTCGGTAGTGCCATTTCAGATCAGTCTCTTGGAAAAAGGGCACAGATGCTTTGCAGTCATCGAGCAGCGATTCAAGTTCCTCTATCTGACCTTCTTCCCATTCATTCGAGTCACCTTCGATACTGGTTCGGAAAAACGAGCTGGGAGGCAGCTGATGGGAATCGCCGGCGACAACTACCTGCCTTGCCCTGAGGATAGATGGAATGGCTTCGGGCGTGGGCAATTGGGAGGCCTCGTCGAATATCACGAGATCGAACATAAACGCGCCAGGCTTGAGGAATGTCGACACTGAAAGCGGACTCATAAGGAAGCACGGTTTCAGTGCCTGTAGCACCTGTGGAATCTCGTTGAAAAGCACACGCAGGGGTTTCAATCGTTTCTTTTTCTCCATTTCTTTTCTCAGGATTCCAACGCCGTTTGAGCTTCCAACGCCGGTATGTGCGCTTTTAACCTCCCTCGCGGCCTGTGCGGGCACGGCGACAGTGTTCAAGAGGTTTAATCGCCTGACCCTCTCATCCAACAATTTGAATTTGTGAATCAGATCCCCTTGAGAGCTTTCCGAAAATTCATTCAAGACCGGACTGGAATGCAGCATTGCATCAATCCACAGTGCATAGAATCTCTTTCTAAAGACCTCTGGCGCAACTGGGAGCAAATCTTCATTCAGTTTCGCCACAAATGGAAGCAACTCATTATCCTCGCAACGCTCAATGATTCGAGCGATTGTCTGCCAGTTTCGAACTTCAGTCTTATTAAAGCTGGCCAGCACAGTCTTGGCAGCGTTCACTACAACACTCAGTCGTTCAGTATCGATAGGTGACGTCGAGAGAAGGCCAGCCGGCCAGTATGCTGATAATTCCTCTCGTGCATTGTTGATATCCTGCTTCGACGATTCCAGAATATCCACGAGAGCGGAAAATTCATTGGAACCAGCAGAGGCAAACACGGGCTTCTCGGCAATGCACATCTGCATGGTATCAATCCATTTTTTGAACGAGATCGCCGTTTCATATTTTCGCTGCACGTAGATAAGTTTCTCATAGATATTTTCCTCTGCCTCCAATTCGTCTATCGATAACCTTTCAATTTTTTTGGCGAATTCGGTCTCGGACGATAAATATTCCTGACCACAAGACTTCACCTCGCTCAGGACGGATACGTTGACCTTCAGCGTTTTGTCTAAAACTGCCCTACACCCCTTTTTATCTTCGGGGTAGCGCAAGTTGATGCGCGAGTACCAGCTCGGATACTTTTGCAGATGTTTCTCCACGACTTCCAACACGTCTTTCGGGGCACCGGACGAGAAAGATTTGAATTTTGCGAGACAGGTGTCCTTCTTCTGATGCACGCTCTCGCAATCGATGATTTGTTTCAGCGTATCATTCAGTTCCTTGATGGTCTTCGTGTCCCACCCCAAGGGCAATTGATCGACTGTGGAGAGAGCCTTGAACAAATCAGTTGAAGCAAACAGGTCGCCTATCGAAATATCGAGAGCTGGGAACAACCGCGTTAACTTCTTTGAGATATCGGTCACGGCTTCACAGAAGACAATCAGCGATTCCAGGTGCTGCTCCAACTGTTCTTGTTTAGACAAATCGATGCCGCCGGATTTCATTCCTCTTAGCGGGTGAACGTTTCTCTTAGCGAAGAGAACGGCATTGTCGCGGACTTCTCGTAAAAGCTCTTCCGCGTGCTCCAAATCCCTCTGAGGCACTTGCAGCACATTTGTCCAAGGCAATGGTGCTTTAGTCTCAGGGACAGCATTTAGTTTCTCGTAAATGCCGAAGCCGTTGAATATGCTGATCGACAGATCATTATGAGCATCATGCAGGGCTTTTACGTAACTGTTCAAGGCACGTCTGGCATCGAGCATCTTCGTCAGGTCTTCACCAAAATTTTTTGCGACCTTGATCTCATCATTCGATTCAAGCGATCGCTTCAGTTCGTCGATGACTTTCTTTTTGCCCGACTTAACACCGTGGGCTTCCAGACAGTATTGTCCCAAACCGATAGCTTGCAGGCGTGAATGCACAACATTCAGCGCGGCCATTTTTGAGCTGACGAATAACACTCGCTTTTTCTGAGAGAGAGCATTCGCAATGATTCCCGTAATTGTTTGGCTCTTGCCTGTACCTGGCGGGCCATGGATCACGACGTTCGCACCTTGGGCTGCGAGGGTAACGGCTCTGAGCTGACTGGAATCCGCCTGAACAACGGGGATCGGGATTTGCTCCGGTGTCTGCATTGCATCCAGTTCATCGTCGAGATTGAGATTTTCGATTACATCTCCCCCTAGATGGGCAATCGCCTGTATCAGTGTGTTGTTTCTCGCTTGTGCATCGAGGATCTTCAAATCCTGATAGATGGCGAGAGATTCAAAGCTAAAGATTCCGAGCCATGCACGATTAGTTACCTTCCACCCATTTACCTTAACATGCTTCTCAACCGACTTTAGGAAGGCATCAATTTTATCGGCGTCAAAATCTTCGGGTAAGTCTGGCAGATCGATTTCCTCGCGTTCTTTTAGGTAGTACTTGATCGCAGGATTCAGGATTACATCTTCATCGGCCATCATTAAACCCAGCGGCTTACTCGCGCCTTTGTACTCAAACTCACATGGAATCATAATTAACGGACTTTCAGACTTGCCCATCATGGCATCAGCCCATTCGAGACATCCCACGGCGAGGTATAAGGTGTTCACTCCGCGTTCAGTGAGCGTGATGCGGGAAGTATCAAAAATCTTTCGTGTCTTACGTCGTAAATCTCCAAGGTTTTGGTATTTGAAATTAATGTCGCCCTCATGCAGTACATATTCCTCAGTATCAACAGATGGTTCTTCGTCTGGCTCAATCAATTTCTTGGCCTTCTTCTGAACGAATGGCATTTTGATTGGACCTGAATCAGAGAGTAATGTCCCCGCAATTTTTTTAAGATCGGCATCTTCGACTTCAAGCTTTGCAGCTCGTGATCGATTCAATCCAAGCAGAGGGTTAGATTTTGATACGTCGATAAGTCTCTCTTGCCATCTTTTTAAGATTGCTCCTAATTGTTCTGGAATTGATTTTTTAAGCTCAGGCATAAACCAAATTTTATACAATAAAGGGGAAATTTGGAATGTTTAGTTGCTACTAGAGCAAGCGGGTCTACCTACTACCAATTTCCCTCTTGCTAGGGCAGGAGGGTCTATTAACACCTGTACCTGTTGGCTGGGGAGGAGGGATTCGAACCCCCGCGTGACGGGTTCAGAGCCCGTTGCCTTACCGCTTGGCTACTCCCCAACGTGAGTGCAGCTTATCAGATTTTCGGGCTTGCCCTGAACCCGAGCGAAGCGAGTGGTTCAGGGGTCCCCAATGCGATGTGCCGGAGAGGATAGCATACGGCCACGCGGCTTCCATCGGCTTTTCCGGGCCGGGAGGCCAAAGCGCCCTATTGCATCAAAAACCATTCAAAACCGGAGTATGCTGCTCCGTATCCTTCCCCTCTTCGTCATGATTCACCTCATTGCCGTCGGCCAGTACGTGCAGACGCACCTCACCGGCGTCCTGCTCGCCGTCGTGGCATCGTTCGTCGTCGGCTTCCTGTGGCACGGACCGCTCTTCGGCAGACAGTGGATGAAATACAACAACATCGCGCAGCCCAAGAAGGAAGACATGAAATTCTCCATGATGATCCCCGGCATCTGCGCCAGCCTGGCGATGGCATTCGTGCAGGCCGCGGTCATGGGACGGACGTTCGAGATCCTGCTGCTGCCCAGCATCGCGCACGCGCTCATCATCGCCGTCATCCTCTGGCTGCCCTTCACGGCGCTGACCATCGTCAACGAGTACACGTGGGCCGGAAAACCGGCGGGCCACATGGCGTTCGACGCGCTCTACAATCTCGCATCGATGTTTGCGATCGCCGCCGTGCTGTACGTCACGCTTTGAGGTATCTACAAAAAAGGCCGCCCGTTCCCGGACGCGGCGGCCTCTGTGCGGTGATGTCGGAATTACTGCGCGGACGACGTCGCGCCCTGATTGTTCATCGGACCAAAGCCCATCGGACCGCCGAAGCGACCGCCCTTCATGGGGCGGGCCGGGAGGGTGATGCCCTTTTCGGTCGCGATCTGCTCGATGGTCTTGCCGCTCTCGAGCGCGGCCTTGAGTTCGTCGACCGTCATGCCGAGTTTCTCCGCGAGCATCCCGGGGTTGGGACCGCGGCCCATCTTGCCTTGGTGTCCCGGGCCTTTGTGGCCCAGCGGCATCATCGCCAATTTCAGATCCGGATGAGCGGTGACGGCGGCCTCGATGGCGGCGCGCATGTCTTCGTGCGCCTTCTGCACCGCGGCCTGGCGCTGCGCGTCATCCGTGATGGATGCGGCGGCGGTCAGCGCGGACTGGAGCGACTGCGTCACGCTCTTCTGAACGGTGACGAACGCGTCGATATTCGCGAGAAAGGATCCCGCTCGCGCGGCCATGTCGGTGACATCCTGCTGCGTCGGGGCGGGGCGGGTGCGCTTGCCCGCCATGGCGGTGACGCCGTCCATTGCGGAGGACGTCGCGGCCAGGGAGACTTGGGCGATGATCGGGACGGCCAGCACAAGGCTGGTGACGCCGGCGACGGCGCCGAGCGTGAAAGGTTTCAACTTCATAGAATGAGAAGGAAAAAGAAATAGAAGAGAACGAGAATATGGTTAACCGCGGACACTGTACGCAGCCGGGCATAAGAGCCGATTAAGGGACGGAAAACGCCTGTTGATCGCGCAAAAACCCGCGGTTATACTGTGCATTCTTTCCCCTTTTGCTATGGCCGATCTCGAATGCACAGGCGCTGAACATCCCGAGGCCAATCGTGCGGACGCAGTCGCCCAGAAACTTGATCAGCAGATCAAAGTCCTCGAAACCACCAAGTCACTGACGAAGGCTCAGCAAAAGAGACTCGAAGAACTCAAGGACTACAAGCAGTTGATCGCCTCGGTTCACTGAATACGGCGTTCACTGCGCCTTCGCTTTGATCGCCCGCGCCTCCTCGGCCATGGTATGCGCGATCGTCTGCATGTTCACGGCGATCTCGTTAAGCATGGGACTGAACTCCTTCGCCTGGTTTGCGAGCTGATAGGCCTTGCCTGCCGCGGTGAGGACGTCGTCGGGGCGGCCGCTGACGCCGGCTTCGAAGGCATCAACGAGGGAACCGAACCCTTCCGTCACTTTGACCGCGCCTTTCACGACGGGATTATCGGGGCGGCTGGTGAGCGCGCCGCGGACGGCCAGGAGCGCGCGGGCGCGGGCCATCTTGGCGAAGGCAAGCCCCTGATTGTTGAGATTCTGGAGGAGATTGCCCGAGAGCTCCGTCTCCGCCATGGACAGGAGCGCCTGCGTGCGGCGGTTCTCCTTGTACATGAGGAGATGATAGACGGCGATCGCCACGTCGCTGCGCGTGAGCTTCTTGCCCGGGTTCAGCATGCCTTTGTCATCGATCTGCAAAACGGACGTCGCGAGACCCAGGCGCACGTACGGGTAGAACCACGCTCCGGCGTCGCTTACGTCGGCTGAGAGCGGCAGCGTGATTTCGCTGTACGCGTTCGCGTCCATCCCCTGCGCGCGCAGGAGCATTTTGAGGAACTCGGCGAGCGCGACGGGCTTCGCGCCGTTGAACGCAGGGGCTTTGGAGGGACCGTCGATGATGCCCATCTCCACGGCTTTGGCCACGTATCCGTCGTACCAGGCGTCGGCAGGGATGTCGGCGAAGCCGGGGTTGGAGAGCGCGGCAGCCTGCTCGTCGGTGACTTTTCCGGCGAGGATCATCTTGAGCGCCGAGGCGCGGTCCACCTCCTGCTTGGGACGGAAGGTGTTGTCGGAATAGCCCTTCAGCATGCCCTTCCCGCGAAGATAGAGAACGGCTTCGTAGGCGGGATGCGTCTTGGACACGTCCGAAAACGCCGTGGCTTCCTGCGCGAATGCGGGAACACCCGCAAGAAGCATGCTTGCGGCAACAATTCCGGAGAGGAGGCGGCGCGTTTCTATGGAGGAAATCGTACGCGACGCCGATGCACTTCACAAGAGTTCGCAATCCGATAGAGTGCTCCTTAATGTCCCGACTGCGTACCGCCCTCCTCGTCGTGAGTCTTGCCGTGAATGTGACGCTCATCGGAAGGGCGGGCGGCCTGCTGGGCGCCGTGCAACCGGCGTATCCCCTGCTTTCGCCGCGCATCTTCGCGCAGGACCGCAACGACACCATCATCAATTTTACGGATTTGCGGAGCGAGCTGCGCTCCTTTGTATCGGCGCAAAAGGACATCCGCGCGGGCGTGTACTTCGAATACCTGCCCTCGGGCGTCTCGATCGGCGTGAACGAGAAGGAGAATTTTATTTCCGCGAGCCTGATCAAAGTCCCGTTCATCATGGGGATCTACAAGCTGATTGAGACCGGGGCGCTGACGGAGGACACGATGATCACGCTGAAACCCGAGGACCTGGACCCGAACTTCGGGACCCTGTGGAAGCGCGGCGCGGGAGCCACGCTGACGGTGCACGAAGCCATACGGCTTTCCCTGCAGGAATCCGACAATACGGCCGCCGTCGCGCTTGATCATCTGTCCGCGGCCGATCCGATCCGGAAGGTTTACGACGCGCTGGATATCCCCATCGACTGGGAAGCGGACCAGCCCGTGGTGAGCCCCAAGAACTACTCCTCCATTTTCCGCTGCCTCTACCTCTCCTGCTTCCTGGACTACGCGGGGTCGGAAAAAATCCTCACGCTGCTGACACAGAGCATTTTCCACGATGGCATTCCGGCAGGGGTTCCCAAGGACATCCCGGTGGCGCATAAAATCGGCATGTACGATTCGCCGGATTCGGCAAAGCGCGTGCGTCTCGACTGCGGGATTGTCTACGCGCCCAAGCGCCCGTACATCCTGTGCATTCTCGGGGAAACGGAGCACGGCAAAGAGCATCTGATTGCGGATTTCGCCCGGCAGGTTTCCGGACAGGTCTACCGCTACGTGACGGATATACAAACGCTGTAAGCGCCCCGGCGGCTGCCCATTCTCAGTCGATCTTCGTGAGAATCAGCGATGTGCCCGCCTTCGTCGTGGAAGCCGCGGCGACTTCGGACCCGTGCCACAGCTCCAGGTCGCCGGCGGTCGTCACGGTCATCACGCCCTCGACCAGAGCGAACATGTCGGCGTTCGCCGTGTCCACCGACAGCGTGGTGCCTCTGGTGGTGGTGCTTTTGGCGCGGGAGGCGAAGTTCCACTGCACGGCGCCCGTGGCCAACACCTCGTCCTGGTCGGCGGCGGCGGTTGACGCGGCCGCGCTCACGTCGACGCCGCGCCAGTTCCAGATGAAGAACGTTGTGGTTCCGGTGTAGTTGACCGCATAGCGCACGCCGGTGGTGGTGGCGGCGGCCTGATAGCGGATGAAGTACTGAAAGACGTACGTCCCCGGGCTGATCGTCTGACTGAGCCCCGTCAGTTCCGTAAGAGTCGTGGTGCTGTTGGACTGGTCTGCGGCCAGCGCGGCGGTCTTGAGGCGGTCTTCGCTGGATGCGATTTCAATCCAGTCCGTGCCGTCGAACATGAGCGTGAGGGACTTGTTTCCCGTCACCATGCGCGTGGGGGCGTCCAGCTCGAGATTGGTGGCCGCGAGGACGTTCTCATCCTGCAGACGCACATAATTCGCTTCGCCGTTCGCCGCGGTCAGCACGACCACCTGTCCGGGGAAGCCGTCGGCGATCGTCGGAACCGACGTCATGGTGTAATCGGCATTGGGATCGAGAACGACCCGCGCGGCATTCGCCAGAATGGAGTTTCCGGCCGCGCTGATCGTCTGGTTTCCCGACGGCTTGAGCGTCACCGTGCCGCCCAGCACCGTCACGCCGGAGGAACTGAGTCTGTTCTGGGAATGGATCAGGCGCCCGCTCATGGAGCCGATCACTTCCAGCTGCGTTTCGGGGGACGCGGTGCCGATGCCGACTTTGTTCGAGCCGTTCGCATAGATCGTGGGAGCGGTGCTGCCGGGGGTGCGCAGGACGAACACGCCGGAGCCGGCGAGCCGGTCCTGCGCGTGGATGATGCGGCCCGAAGCGGCGCCGACGACTTCGAGTAGCAGACCCGTATCGGCACTCAGCTTGGGACCGCCATTTTTGATCATCAGCGAGCCGGTCATGCCGTCGCCGCTCTGGTTGACGTACCGGGAATCAAACGCATTCTGCAGCGCCCCGGTGCCGGACCAGTCCCCTCCCCCTCCGCCTCCGCCCTGTGCGTCGGTGCCGCACGTCAGGCGGCCGTCGGCGTCGGTATCGATGGTGTCGCAGTTCTGGAGGCTGTTGACGTTGAGCGTGGCGCCGGAGATGTTGCCGGCAATACTCACGTCGGTGCTGAACTGAAAACGCTGGTTGGCGTGGCTGAACTTCAGACTCTGGTTGAGGGTCGTATTGCCGAAGGTCAGAACGGCATCGTTGCCGTCCTCATCGGCGTTGATAACAACATCGGCATCGGACGCAATATCTCCCAGCGCTCCGACATTTTCATTGACCCACAATTCTTTGCTCAGCTCAAAACGCTGCAAGGCGTTGGCATACTTCATCGTCTGGTTGGCGGTCTGATTGCCGAAGGTCAGCTGCGCGTCGTTGGTATCGGCATCGCTGTTAATCGTCAGGTCGGCATTCAGGTCTCCGGCGACGCCATAGAGCGTGGACCAGCGGTCGGATGTGCCTCCCATGGTGTACGTGTTGTCGGCAGACGGAATGACGTTTCCCGTCACTTCGGCGTTGAACGTGACGGTATCGGCCGCTTCGTTGCCGAGAGCGGTGTTGCCATCCACGTTCAACTGGGTGCCGACCGTTTCCGTCCCGCTGATATCGGAGTTGGTTCCGTATATCGTGGACCAGCGGTCGGTTGTGCCTCCCATGGTGTACGTGTTGTCGGCAGACGGAATGACGTTTCCCGTCACTTCGGCGTTGAACGTGACGGTATCGGCCGCCGCATCGCCCAGAGTCGCGTTGCCGTTGACGGTCAGATCCGTTCCCACGAGGAACGAATCGTCAGTCGCGAGCGTATCGGCGAGGCTGCGGAACAGATTGGTATCGAATGCGCCGCCGGCGCCAAACTGCAGATGCGGGGAGTCGCTGTCGCCGGCAATGTCGATGCGCAACGCCGGATTGGCGGTCGCCTCCGAATCGATGTCGATCGACACTGCGTCTGCTTCCTGATCCATGAGGAGCGCGCCGGTCATCGTGTCGCCGGACGTGTTCACGTACCGCCCATCAAACGCATTCTGCAACGCGCCGGTGCCGGACCAGTCCCCTCCCCCGCCTCCTCCCTGTGCGTCAGTGCCGCAGATCAGACGGCCGTCGGCATCGGTATCGATGGTGTCGCAGTTCTGCAGGCTGTTGATGTTGAGCGTGGCGCCGGAGAGGTTGCCGCGGACCGACACGGGCGCATTGAATTCGAAGCGCGACGCGGTGCGGTTATACGTGATGGTCTTGGCGAGCGTGTCGCCGAATTTGATGACGACGTTCGCCGCGATGTCGGTATCGTCGACCGTCATGAACGCCTCGGTGTTCACGAGCACGGTAGGACTGAAACTGCCGGCGGCGGCGACCGCGGGAATGCGCAGCGACGGCAGGGCGAGCAGAGCGATGAGCGCTGCCGCGAGGGTTGTCCGCGCCGTGGAATACCGGAGGGTGGGCATGGAGAGAATCCTTATAGTATAGCGGAAAACTCGTGTTTTTTCCTCCGGTTGGATTTGCAAAATCATCGTGTCATGGTGAGCCCTTCATTGCGGTTCAGGACAAGCTCCGCGGAGTGTGCCCCGGGCACGCCGAGGGCTCAGGATGACAGTGGCTGGAAATGATCGAACGGAAGAGCGCTCCGTTTGTGGCGGAACGCTCTTTGCAGTTCTGCAATCGTCAGACAAGCATTACGGCGTGGTCGTGGTCCACCGCAGGTCGATGAATCCGAGATCGGTGTAGCCCGTGGATGTGGCGGCCACTTTGATGAGCAGCGTGATGTACCCGAGGGGCGTAAACGTCCCTCCCGTGATTCCCGTGATGGTGTTGGTGCGCCAGGCGCCGGCGGTTCCGCTCTTGAGCGCTCCGTTGTTGCCGACGGCGACGGTCGCGCCGGCGGTATCGAGCATGCGGAAGGTGACGTGGTTGTCCGCGGCGGTCGTGGTGCCGGTACGTAAGCGTACGAGGACGCCGGAAGCGGTTTCCCAATGACTGAAGTTCTTCGGCACCTGGACCCGAACGGCGATCACGTAACTCTGCAGCGTCGCTTTGGACGTGGTCCAGCGGTAGAAGTTATCCGTTCCCAGCGCGCCGGAATACGTCAGCTGACCGATGCCCGATCCGGAAGCGGTGTAGACGGCGTTCGGATAGGCCGGATGCAGCGAGAGGATGTTCCCGCTGGAATTGCCGACGCTGGTGGACGTCCACGACAGGTTGCCCGCGCCATCCTCTTGGAGGAACGTGCCCGCGGCGCCGCGCTGGCCCGGGAAGGTGTAGCTCTGACCGCGGAGATTGATGACCCCGTCGACGTTCAGCGTGGAACCGGAGAGGTTGCCGGATGCGCGGACGCCGCCGGTGACCTTGAGATCCTTGCTGAACTCAAAACGCTGGTTGGCGTTGGAGTACTGGAGCGTCTGCGAGGCCGTCTGGTTGCCGAACGTGAGCACGGCGTCGTTGGTGTCGGCTTCGCTGTTGATGGTGAGGTTTCCGCGGGTCTTGATGGCGCCGGTCACGGAGAGCTGCCCCTTGATGACGGCGTTGTTGTCGATCTGCAGCGAGGAGCCGGAGAGGGTGGCTCGCACTTTGAGCGAACCGGTCATGGTGTCCCCGGAGGAATTGATGTAGCGGTTGTCGAACGCGTTCTGGAGCGCGCCGGTGCCGGAGAACTGCGCGTTGGAATCTGTGCCGCAGACCAGGTTGCCGTTCGCGTCCGTGTCGATGGAATCACAGTTGCGCAGGCCGTCGATCGTCAGCGTGGAGCCCGACAGGTTGCCGCGGATCTTCGTGTCGCCGTTGATCACGAGGCCCTTGGTGAATTCGAAACGGCCGTTGGAGCGGTCGTAGAAGAGGCGTTCGTTGAGGGACTGGCCGAAGCGGATTTCGATGTTGGTGGTGGAATCGCCTTCGTCGATCGTCTGGAACGATTCCGTGTTCACAAGCACCGTCGGATTCCATGAGGATGCCCCGAGGGCAGTCTGTCCTGCGGAAGCAAGAAGCAGCAAGGCCAGCATGACGCGCGCGGTTGTGCGGCGCGCGGGGCGGATACGGAACGAAGGGGTCATAAGGGTGTTTGTGAAATCTGGTCAGTATAGCAAACTTGACCAAGTTGCACAATACGATTATTCCCCCGTCAACAGGCGGTATCGCAGCTCCACGGAGCCAAGATCCGTCTGAAAGCCGCTTTTGGCCGATACGTGAAACTTTAGAAGGATTTCCCTCCCCGCCGTCCAGGCGGGAGCGCCGGAAAAGGCGAGCTGCCTGACGGTCCAGGAGGCCGACGCGAGGCCCGTCGCGCCTCCGGTGAGCGACACGGCGGAACCGTCGGCGTCGTAGACGGAGACGTCGAGCGCATTCTCGGGGGTGTTCGGCGTCGTCGTGCGGTACGAGACCTGGAGAGGCTGGGTGTCGGGACCGGTTTCCCATCCCACGAACCCCTGCGGGAGGAGAAAGCGGACGAGAATATCGTAGTCCTGCGGCGTCGTGCGGCTGCTGGTCCACTGATAATGGCTGCGCAGCGTCGCGCCGTCCTGGGTCATCGTGAGCTGGCCGACGTTGTCGGCGCCGTCGGCCTTGTACACTGCCTTGTCGAATTCCGGCGTGAGGACCGCGAGGACGGTCTGCTCGCGCGTGTCGCTCTGGGCGACGGCCTTGCCGGTGACGTTGATGACGCCTGTGGACGACGTGGTGACGACCGCGAGCGGGATGAACGCCTCGTCGGCCGGGAAGACCGCCGTGCGGACGGTGAGTCCGCCGGAACCGAAGAACACGTAGTTCATCGCACTGGGAGCCACGGAAACGCCTACAGCACCGGGAAAGTTCACGATGTCGGTGCCCAGGCGGTAACTGCCGGACGCCACGCGGATCGTGAGCCCGCCGCCGGAGGAGACCTTCAGCGGCACGAAGGCGAGCTCGGCGAGATCGACGCCGTTGATGGAGCCCGACACTGTCAGGTCGCCGTGAACCGAGAGCCCGTCGTCAAACTCGAACCGCTCGTGATCAGCGGAATAGAGGAGGGATCTGGCGCCGACAGAACTGCCGAACGTGAGGACGGCGTCGGACGGCGCGTTGTTTTTGTTGATGGTGATTCCGCCGTCGGTGGCGATGGTTCCCGACGCACTGAGCCCGCCGTCATTCGTTTTGCGGACGTAGAACCCGTTCGCATCGGCCTCGGAGAGTCCCGCTCCCGCGCCGCTGTCGGTGCCGCAGACCAGATTGCCTGCGGCGTCGGTATCGACGCTGTCGCAGTTTTTGAGGCCGGTGACCGTGAGCGCCGAACCCGAGAGCGTGTTTTTTGCCGTCAGCGAACCGTTCACGTAGACGTCCGCGGAGAACTCAAAACGGCCGTGGGAAGCGGAATACTTGAGAGTCTCGGGGAGCAGAAGGTTACCGAACGTGAGCGTCGCGTCGCCGGCGGCATTCTCGCTGTTGATGCCGAAACTCTGGGATGCGGTGCCGCCGCCCATCTGCGCGTTCGTGATTTTTCCCCCCGGACCGAGCAGCAGGAGGTTTCCTGATGACGTGCCAGTGGTGCGGTTGCCGACGCTCTCGGCGTTCTTGGCATACGCGACGGCGGCGATCGTCTTGCGGTCGACCGCGTCCGCGCCGTCGTCGCCCGTCGGATCGAGCAGGACGTACGCCGTGTCAGCCTCGCCGGAGGATTTCACTTCCACCTGCAAAAACTTGTGCTGCGTGAAGTCGAGCGAGGGCAGCGCGGTGGAACCGCCCATCTGCACCTGGAAGTTGCCGTTGGCGTTGGGCGTCACCGTCTGCGTTTCGTACCACGCGCCGTAGTTCGCCGCACCGGTGTTGATCGCCCCGGCCGAAACGTCGGACGATGTCCAGTCTGCGCTCTTCCAGAGCGAGAAGCGCAGGACGATGGCGGAAGTGACGGGATTGCCGGCGCCGTCGAGAAGACGGCCTTCGTACGAGAGCGTCTCGGGCACGGTCGCGGCAAGCGCGGGCGCACCCAGGAGAATGAGCGCGAGGAGCGGGGCCAGTGCGAGCAATCGGCGGGAGATCACGAGAGGAAGGCGGGAATGGCTCCGTACAGGGCTTTGAGGCGGGCGATCCACGCGAGACGCGCGAGCACGGCGGCTTCGGTCATGGTCACGCCGCCCAGCGCGACCGCTCCGGCCGCGGTATCCGCCGGGGAAGACGGTCCATCACCGGACGCCTCGGGCGACGCGGAGGAACCAGGTCCCGTCGGGGGGGATGCGGGAACGGTATCCGCGAGGCGGGACGAAAACGCCGCGGATGCGACGGAGCGCTCGGATGCGGCGGCATGACGGACGGACGATTGAACCGAGGCGACGGAGCGCGCCGATGAGATCGCAGGACGCCGGATGGACGACGCATTGCCCCCCGGCCAGACGACCGGATCGGCGTCCGGAGAGCTGATGACGCTGGCGATGGAACTCTGGCGACGTCCGCCTCCCCCGCCCTGGCTCTCCCCGGATTCCGTGCCGCTGCCGCCTCCGCCCCCCTGCGTTCCGCCGCCCCCGGACTCCTCCGCGACAGCATCGGGCAAAACATCGGCGGTCTCGGCTGCGGAGATCGTTCCGAGTCCGGCTTCCATCTGATAGCCGCCGCCCGAGAGCGTCGCGGTGTCGATCTGCAGACTGTCGTAGTCGAGCCGGAACGCGGCGCCGTGCGCGGTGAAGATTCCGCCGCACAACAGCGCGACTGTGCCGACGACCGTGACAACCACCCTGCCGCTGCGGAGAAGACGGTTCATGTGTGTTTTTGTGTGAGGGAAGAGACAATCTCTTACTGTTTTATAATAACACATATTAGTACATTTGTCTATATTTGCCCGGACAGGGAAAACGTCCGGCGGCACGCAAAAACAGGCCCCCAGCGGACACGGGATTTTCACGCGCGGATCATCCTCAGATACTCAGGCCCGAGGGGAAGAACGTCAGCATCTCGGTGGGCGGCGGGGCGTTGACGAACGCGAAGCGCGTCTGCGACACGGCGAAGACGCGGACTTTTTTTACGAGAGACTTTCCGAACGTGATCATCGCGTCGCAGTCCTGGAGTTTCGCGTTCTCCGCCAGAAAATGTCGCAGTGCGGTGACGGGCGCGGGAAGATCCTGGAGATCGATGGACTCTTCCGGCTGGAGCGATCCCGCGGGATAGACCACGCCGCGGACGCGCTGGACGCCGAACGCGAGCGCGCGGGCGAGGCCCTCCTCCCCCGCGCCAGCCCAGATATCCAGACGATGGGTGGCAACTCCTTCGATGATCGCTCCCCCCCGGTCGTGCACCGTGACGGTGCCGATGCCCGGGAGCACCAGACGCGTGCCGAACGGATACGCGCGCGGCGCGGCGGCCATGCCGGGGTACACGGCCGTGCCGTCGGCGCCGTTGGTACCCTGACCGTTGAGGACTTTGTCCGCATGTTCATCGCCCATCACGTAACTGCACTGGCGCGGCTTCGGCGAGTAGTACGCGGTGATCACGAAGTCCTGCTCAAACGGGAGGCCCGCCTCCATCCGCATCTGGGTGGCAGTCTTCGGTTCGGCCGCGACGGCCTGGCACGGCAGCGCGGCCGCCAGAAGCAGGACCACGACAAACGATCGAAGGAAGTGACTTTTTGTGTGCATGTTTCCGGATAGTATACCAAATTTTCGCTCTTCCTTCAGGGGTATGCGGAAGACAGATCAGCGGAAAGCATGGTCCAATACCGGAATGTACAGAAATCTTTTCATTTCTCACTGGTGGGCAGCGTCAGCGTAAAAGTGGTGCCTTTCCCCTCTTTCGACGAAAAACGGACGTCGCCTCCCAGCTTGTCCGTGAACTGGCGGACGAAGGAGAGACCCAGGCCGTTGCCCGCGAACATGGAGCGCGCACGTTCGCCGCGGAAAAACTTCTCGAAGATGTGCGGCCGCTCCGTCTCCGAAATGCCGATGCCCGTATCACGTACCTCGATGTCCGCCGTCCTCCCCTTGTCGGTGACGGCGACGGTGATGGCGCCTCCCTCCGCCGTGTAATGCACGGCGTTCATGAGAAGCTCGTCGAGGATGCCGTGGAGCAACAGCGGATCGGCGAAGACCCGCACGCGGAGATTGCCCGTGACGGAGAGCGACTGCCTGCGCTTGTCGGCCGCCGGACGCGCGGAGTCGACGGCGCCCTGGATGATCTCGCGGATTTTGACCGAGGACGGCCTGTTCTCCATCTGCGCGTCATCCAGCTGCGAGCGGGCGAGCAGGCGGTTGAGGAACGTCAGCGATTCCGAAAGGGACTCCTGCGCGCGGCTGATGGCCTCCTGCTGGGCGAACGAGAGGGATCCGAATTCCTTGCTCTGCAAAAACTCGTTGTACTTGCGCAGGTTGGAGAGCGGCGACCGCAATTGGTGCGCGATGAACGTGAGATCGGCCGTCGTCTCCCGGATCCTGGCCGTGAGCCTGCGGTGCCGCCACTCCTCGCGCACGAAAAAGAGGAGGAGCCCCATGAGCACGAACACGTTAATGATGATGATCGACTGCACGGCAGTCATCGTACCGAAAATCCGGCGCGGCTCCTATCGTCACTTCAGATACTTCGTGATGGCGGGCCAGAGCGCGTCGTCATCCATGTCACTTTTGACGAGGTACGCACGGCAGCCCAGTTTTTTGCATTTCTCCTGGTCGTTGCGGTCGCTGACGTTGCTGACGATGACGATGGGGAAATCTGCTTTCGTCTCCTGCAAATGCTTCAAAACGCCATAGCCGTCGATCGTCGGCATGAGCAGATCGAGCAGCAGCAGATCGGGGGCTTTGGCGCTGATGGTCTTCACCGTCTGCGCGCCATCATGCACGACGGCGGTCTTCACGCCTTTGTCGGCAAGCGCCTTCTCCATCATGCGCGAGAGAAAAAGATCATCTTCGGCGATGAGAACGTATTTTTTGGCTTTAGGCATGAGAGGAAGTGGCAGGAGGCAAATGCAACGTGAACGTCGTCCCGGCATTCTCCTGGGAAGTGAACGATACCGTTGCGCCGAGAGCTTCGGCGAGAGAGTACACGAGATACAATCCAAGGCCAGTACCGGACTCCTCTTTTGTGAGGACATTCGCGGCGCGGAAAAATTTCTGACCGACGCGCCCCTGTTCCAGGGCGGGAATGCCGATGCCCGTGTCCCGCACATCAATCCGCACGGATGTCTTCTCTTTTTTCGCACGTACTGTCACCGTACCGCCCGACTGCGTGTACTTGTACGCGTTGCTCACGAGGTTCGCGATCATCTCACGCAGCAGCTGCTCGTCGCTGTGAATCGCAAGATCCGCCGGACAGTCGAACTCGAGCCGGATGCCACGGCGGCTGCGCATGGCATCGAGCGCATGGAGCGACTTATCGAGGAAATCTCGCAGCGGGAAATTGACTCCCTTCGTATGCAGATTGCCCGAATCCACGTGCGAGATGAGGAGCATCGCATGGATGGTTTCCGCCATCTGCATGACGGCGGCGCGTGCCGCCTCGAGTGTCTCTTTGTGCTCCCCCTCGAGCGGGCACTCGCGCGCGATGGACGAGAGCGCCCAGCGGATTTCGGTGAGCGGCGTACGCAGCTGATGCGACGCGAGGGAAACGAATTCCGTCTTCGCTCTATCGGATCGCTTGCGGGCGGTAATATCGGTGTGTACCCCGACAAAGAACTGCACCACACCCTCAACGCGGACTGGATAAATGGTCAGGTCGACGTCATAGGTTGACCCGTCCTTTTTGACATTCACGATCTCATCGGAGTGAAAAGTCTGTCCCGAGGCTATAGCGGCACGCAGGCCTGCATGTATGGCCGGACTGGTTGATGCGGATTTCAAAACATTCACGCGCATGCCCATGACCTCCTTCTGGGAATAGCCCGTCAGCAGCTCCCATGCCGGATTGACGTACACGATGTTCGTAGACGCATCAGTAATAACGATGGCGTCGGCTGCCGCTTCCACCGCCTGCTGGAATTTCTTGGCATTATCGACCTCTTTTCTGATGGCTTCGTTTGCAAGACGCAGATTTTGATCGTAACTCCTGCGTTCGGTGATATCCTCCGAAATGCCCAGCAGGTACTGCGGCTTTCCCCGCGCGTCCACGAGCGGGATCTTTTTGGTATGCAGCCAGCGCCTCCCGCGGGATTTGGTCTCAATGGGCTCCTCGGGGATGTCGAGGAGCCGGCGGCTCGTGAGCACGGCGCGGTCCTTTTTGATGAAAAAATCGGCCTGGTCCTTGGGGAAAAAATCGTAGTCGTTCTTCCCGAGCAGGTCGCCGCGTTTGTAGCCGAGCAATTCCTCGCCCGCTTTGTTGAACCGCACGAAACGGAGTTCCTTCGCGTCCTTGAGGAAGATCATGTTGGGGATGTTCTCGATGATCGCATCCAGGAATATCCGCGCTTTTTCCAGATCCTTGGTGCGGGCGGAGACTTTCGCTTCCAATCCGGAATGCAGCTCCTTGAGCTTCGCGGCCATGGCATTAAAGAGCGCCGCAAGCTCCCCGATTTCGTCGCGGCTGCGGATTTGCAGCTCGTACGAGAAGTTTCCCGCCGCGATGATCTTGGTGCCCGCGCCGAGCTGCCGGATGGACGCCGCCACCGACATGCTCGTGATGTACGACAAAATCGAAAACCCGACGACGACGAGGCCCAGCAGAATGACGACCAGGGCGAACGTCCGCGCGGCTTGCGTGCCGTTCTGGCGGCTGAGCCCCGCAAGAAGCAGCGCATTCGCAATGCCCGTCTGCGTTTTGACGCTCAGCTGGTTGTTGAGTTCCTGGATGACCGTCCGGCTCCCGCCGGATTCCACGTTGCGGATGAGCTCATCAAAAAGCTCCCGGCTGTTCTTGGACGACACGACGATCTGGTCGAAGAGTTTTTTCTCCGCCGGTGCGGTGAAGAGATGAGTGCTTTCGTCAAGAAGGCGGGATTGCCGTTCGTGGACGTCGACCCACTGCTCTTTGGGACGTTCCGAGGGGTACTGGACGTATTCGCCGCGAAGGAACGACGACTGGAATTCGCCGTGCGTGATGCGTTCCACCAGCCGCTGCTTCTCGGCCGAAAAACGGATCGTGAGAAGAAGAACCACGAGTGCCGCCGTATAGATGATCACGAGGACCGCGGTGATGACGGTGCCGATACGCAGTTTGGTACGGATCTTCATGCGATCAGTGGATGAGGGTGACGGTGCCAGGCTTCGCGATTTCCAGCGCATCGGCGGAAAGGAACCGCAGGTAGTTGGGAACGGCGGTTTTCGCGATGAACCCGTTTTCGATCATCCAGCGCGCCTGCTGCTCCAGGCTGAGGAGCACCGCCTGATCCAGGAACAGCGTGAAGACGTAGTGGTCCCACACCGATGCCAGGAATTCCCGATTGATGGCGAGCCGCCGCGAGACGATATCTTTCGCCTCCTCCGGATGATCGGCGATAAAGCCCTCGGCCCGGTCGATCGCCCGCAGCAGGCGGACGACGGCCTGGGGATTCTTCTGCTGCCAGTCGTTCATGCCCACGAGATACCGGTCGCCCCGGAAGATGCCCTCGCTGGCGAAGAGAACCGATGTTTCGGGAAGCAACTGCTGGGCCACGAGGGTATCGCTGTCGATGGAAGAGATCGCGTCCACGCGCCCGTCGACAAGCGCCTGCGAGAGCGACGATCCTTCGATATCCACGAAGGTGACGTCGGCGATCGTCATCCCATGGCGGGCCAGAAAGAGCCCGAGAAAGTAGTGTCCCGTGGACCCTTTGACCGCGCCGATGGTTTTGCCCCGGAGATCGGCGGGAGTGCCGATGCCGCGATCGCTGCGCGCGAGAATTTTCAGACTGGACGACGAGTGCTGGAGGCCGGCGATGATCGAGAAAGCATGGGAGTCAAAGCTGTTCACCACCACGGGCATCTGGCCCGTGGTGACCGCGTCGACGTCCGCCCCCGCGAGCATCTCCTGCAGCGCGGTGCGCCCCGAACTGAAAGGCTTCAGTTCCACGCGGAGACGTTCGTCCGCGAAGTACCCGTTCTGCTCCGCGACGAAGAGCGGCGCGGAATCCAGGATGGTCGCCACCCCCAGGCGGATGTCCGCGACGGGAAGAGGATGCGGCCGCCCGCGGCCGCCCGAAAACGCTGCGACGCCGGCCAATGCGAGAAGCGCGCAGGCCGCAACGGGAAGAATCAGGCGGCGGGGATGAAAAAGCGCCAAACCCATGCCTCACAGTGTATTACAGCGAGGAGGGTTGTTTCCGAATACAGAACGACACCGGACACATTGCATGGTCCCGTGCAAAAAACCGGCGGCACCGCAGCGGTCTACTGTTCCGCGTCGGGGATGAACCTGAGCGCGAGCCCGTTCATGCAGTAGCGGAGTCCCGTCGGCTGCGGGCCATCATGAAACACGTGCCCCAGATGGCCGCCGCACCTGCTGCGGATTTCGGTGCGCGTCATGCCCGCGGTCGTGTCGGGGACTTCCACCACGGCATCGGGAGAGACCGGCGCCCAGAAGCTGGGCCAGCCGGTCCCGGAATCGAACTTCTGCTCCGAGCGGAAGACGGGCTCGCCGCAGTCGGCCGAGACGAACGTCCCCTTCCGGTGCTCCTCGAGGAGCGGACTCGTGAACGGCACTTCGGTGCCGTGATCGCGCAGGATGTTCAGCTGCTCGTCGGTGAGATCCGGATTCCACGAGGGCGGAATGCCCTCCGGCAGGGGGGACGGCCCCGCGGGGGCGCACCCGGCGGCGGCGATGGCGAGGACGAGGACGAGAAGAACGGGGGCGTGGCGCATGCACGGACAGCGTAGCATTTCCAGAACACGGTTCCGCATGCCCCGGAAGGCCCGCGCGTTGACTTCGCCGCAGGATTCATCACCATATCCCCGTCCTTCCCCCCGTTTCATGAAGATCAAAACGATGTTCGTCCTCGGCGTGGTTCTCGTCGGCGGCGCGGCGCTCGCGGTCAATTACGGGGAGAATCTCCGCGGCATGATCGCGGGCGGGTCGGAGATGGCGGACGGGCCCGAAGCCGCCATGACGGCGACGGAGGCGGCCAACGCGCTCACGGGGCTCTGGCAGAGCAAAGAGGACGCGACGTTCCGCCGCGAATTCATGGCTGACGGCACGCTCGTCGATACCTACGGCGCCGGCAACGCCACCGTGACCATGGGCACGTGGATCGTCTTCACCGCCGACATGCCGCTGCCCGATGGCGCCACCTTCCAGCTGAACATGAAGGATGCGTACGTCGGCATCACCACGGGCACGGTGCCGGATTACTACCGCATCGCGTCGGCGACGGCCGCGGATCTTGAGCTGGTCCACATGACGACGGCCGGCACGCTCTCGTTCACCAGGGTCCGGTGACCGCGCTGCTGCTCGGCCTGGCGGCGGTTCCCTTCATCGCCAAGATCGCCATGATGGGCGCGCAGGGGTATCTGCTCCAGTCGCTCTACAAAGTGTTCCAGCTGCTGATTCCCGCGGCGTGGAGATGGAAGAACGGCATGCACGGGATCCGGGTGCTCTGGCCAGCGGAGGAGCCTCTGCCGTCGTGGAAGATGTGGATGACGGGGATCGCGGTCGCGTTCGGGCTTTCCGGCGCGGGCGTCGGCGCCCTCTTGCTGCTGGCCCCCCTGCTCGGCATCGACCCCTCCGCGATCCGCGCGGGCATGGACGCCCGGTTCAGCGTGGGACCCGCCGCGGCGCTGTGCGTTGTGGTGTTCCTGTCGTTCGCGAACTCCGCGCTCGAGGAGCTGCACTTCCGGGCGTGGCTGGACCGGGGGCTCTCCGCGCGCATGGGCAGCATCGCGGGCATCGGCGTGTCCGCGGCGGCGTTCGGCGCCATGCACGGGCTCATCTTCCTCGGCCTGCCCGGGATCCCGCCCGCGGTGGCGGGCCTGGCGGCAGCGGCGACGATGCTCTGCGGCGTCTGCTGGAGCCTGCTGATGCGCGGACGGGGGGGCATCCATGCCGCATGGCTGAGCCACGGGCTGACCGACGTGCTGCTCCTGGGGTGGGGCCTCGGCTGGCTTGGATACCTGTGAAAGGCCGTAATCCGCCGCTTTTTACTGTGGACTCGAAATATGGGCCTGCAGTACACTCGGGAGTGTTGATTTCCTCCCCACGTTCTATGCGTCGCTCCACTCTCGCCATCCTGAGCCTCTCGCTCGTCGCCCTCGCCGGATGCAATCTCACCGGCAGCGTCACTCCCCCCGACCAGAACGTGAACCAGAACCCGGATGCGACCGCCCCTATCGAGATCCGTGACGGCGATGCCGTCATGGTCCCCGGCTTTTCGATCGCCGGCCGCTACGTCGGCGTCGACGGCGAGTGGATCCAGGCCTTCGAGTATCCGAATGAGGATCTCGCCATCACCGATGAGGCGAAAGTCTCGCCCGACGGCCAGATGGTCGACGGCAACCAGATGAACTGGAACGGCCCGGTGCATTTCTTCCGCCACGGCCCCGTGATCGTCGTCTACGTCGGCGGCAACGAGGGCATCCTCCAGAAGCTCAGCGACGGCGGCGGCCAGTTCGCAGGCAACTGATCTCTCCATCATGAATCGTAAAGGGCGGCTTCGGCCGCTCTTTTTTGAGTCTGCCTCTCGTGTCATGGTGAGGTGCGAAGTGCGGCAGTACTGAGCCTCGAACCATGAACTGGCTCGAGGGCCGGCTTCGATTGCCGGGCACCCTGCCTGCCGGCAGGCAGGCTCGCCATGACACTACTACACATGGCACGACCCCAGGCCCCTCTTCCGCAGATACTGCTGATGGTAATCCTCCGCCCGGAAGAAATTCGTGAACGGCACCACCTGCGTGACGATGGGCCGGCGGAATTTGCCGGACCGGTCGAGCTCCCCGATTTTCTTCTGCGCCGCGGCCTGCTGCTCCGGTGAATGATAGAAGATGACGGAACGGTACTGGTCGCCGATATCGGGCCCCTGGCGGTTTTTGGTGGTGGGATCGTGATTGTCGAAGAACGCGTCGAGCAGCTTCTCGTACGAGACTTTTTCCGGATCGAACGTGACGTTCACCGCCTCGGCATGCCCCGTCGTTCCGGTGCAGACCATCTCGTATGTGACGTCGTTGACGTTCCCTCCGGCATACCCGACTTCGGTCTTGATCACTCCCGGCGTCGTGAGGAACGTTTCCTCCACGCCCCAGAAGCAGCCGGCAGCAAAGGTTGCGAGAGAATTTTGCATAGAAAAAATAGTACGCTGAAATACATTGGAGAGCGAATCTTCGTGGAATTACGAATTATGAATCACGAATACTTTCTAGAAAGCTTCCATAATTCATAATTCGTAATTCGCCGTCAGGCCTACCCTCAGCTCCCATCACGCCGTCTTCGTCGGCGTCTCCGTCTGCCCCTGCTCCTGCTGCGCTGCTGCGGCGCGCTTCTGGTCGTCCATGAGCTTCTTGGAATCCTCTTTCTGATCGATGGACGCGATGCCCTTCTTGTTCATCTCCTCCTTCTGCTTTTTGGTATCCTCGGCCATCTTCTTGAGCGCCATTTTGTTCTGCAGCTTGGTGCGCTCCTGCTTCTGCTTGCGCTCATAGTCCTGCTTGAGGCGCTCCGCGGCATGCGGATCGAAGGCCCGGTTCGATTCGGCCTTCTTGATCTGCTTCTTGTAATCGTCATCGTCGCCTTCAAACATATGATGCTAGTATAGCAAAGCTGCCAACAGTGCTCTCTTAGCTCAACTGGATAGAGCACCAGCCTTCGAAGCTGGGGGTTGCAGGTTCGAGTCCTGCAGGGAGCACCATATAGGTGCAGCTCAACTGGGTCGCGTCGAGCGGAGCGAGACGCGCAAATAAAAAAAGAATCTGCGGCGCAGCCGCACCAGCCTTCGAAGCTGGGGGTTGCAGGTTCAAATCCTGCCGGGGGCACCATTCAACGGAGGAGCTGAGCTTGTGCCGAGCGAGTCCGCGAAGGCGGACGAGTCGAGGTACAGGTTCAAATCCTGCCGGGGGCACCATTTCTTCTGAAAACGACTCAAAAAAAACCGCACGCACGATTCGTTCCTCCGATACGTTCTTTGCGTGATGTGTAAGACAAACTTAACTCTTAGAGCGTTGACATTTTGTAAAGTCGCTGATACACCGCGCCCGGTCGCCCCCCGGGCGGATTTTCTGCATACAGATGCGAAAATCGGAGGCCTCGGCTTCCGCCGGTTCTTTGACACGCAAGGGTAGGCACAGCCTCGGCGGATACGCTCGGACCATGTCCGGGATGAACGCATTCGCCGGGGCCGTGCATGATGCAAAATCAATGGATGTACGGTTCACGGAAGAACGGGCCGCATGGTGCGGCCCAAAAGTATCTCACTCCAGAGAGGGCCCCGTGAAAACGGGGGAAGTTCGATGCACACAGAAAAGGAAAGGACTGACAAACCCAAGGACTGTTGGGACCTGTCCCAGCACGGAGCCGACCTCGTGGCCGGTTTCGTGGTGTCCCTGGTCGCCCTCGTCTTCGGCTTGGCAATCGCCGAAGCCTCGGGCGCAGACCCGATTACGGGTCTCTATTCCGGCATCATTGCCGGCTTTGCCGCCTTCCTGGCCCGGGGCGGCTATGTGACTGTTTCCGGGCCAGCGGCCGGCCTCGCGCCGGTGCTGTTCGCGTCCAGCTATCTGCTGGGCGATGGTGACATGGTGAAGGGGTTCACCCTTCTCTCCGCCGCAATCGTTTGCGTCGGAGCCATCCAGATTGTCATCGCCAAGCTCAAATGGGCGACGGCCATCGGGGAAGTCTTCCCCACGGCCGTTACGCACGCGATGCTGGCCGGCATCGGCGTGTTGATTATCGTCAAGGAAATCCCCCTGCTATTGGGATTCAAGCTCCATGAACATGAGTTCACTCACATGATCATGGAACTTCCCTTCCGGCTGGGAGACACGCACATGGATGTGCTGCTCGTCGGCGGCAGCTGCCTGGTTCTCGTCTTCACTTTGGGCTGGATCAAGGATCGATTCAAGCCTGCGGTGCTGAAATATGCACCGCCCCAGGTCATTGTTGTCTTCGTTGGGCTCGGCCTCGGCCTTGCCCTCAATCTCGACAGGGCGTTCCTCGTGAACGTCCCCAGCCCGTTTGATTACGGGCTGCGACTGCCGAATTTCTCGGGCCTGTTGGAAGACACGGCCCTCCTACCAAAGTTCCTGTTTGTTGTCGTTCAGCTCACGCTGATCGACATGATTGAAACCCTCGCCACCATCAAGGCAGTGGATGCCAAAGATGTGTGGCAACGCAAGTCCGATCCGAACCGAGTCCTGCTCGGCATCGGCGTCGGCAACTTGGTTTGCGGCATGATCGGCCGCGCTCTGACCAACATTCCGGGGGGGCTGAAAAGCAACCTCGCAATCGGTCTTGGCGCAAGGACCTTGTGGACGAGCTTTTACTGCTCGGCATTTTTGCTCGTCTACATCTTCTTCGGCCGGAGCATCATTAACTTGATGCCCATGGCGGCGTTGGCTGCCGTGATTATGTACACAGGATGGAAACTGTGTGCGCCCGCTGTCTGGCGCGAAGCGCGCGAGATTGGACGAGGCCAACTCTTCGTGTTCACCGTGACGGCTCTCGTAACCGTCTTCACGGACCTGTTGTATGGAATTGCGGTTGGCGTTGGAGCGGAGCTCCTTGTCATCGCATATTATGGAGGATACTTCACAAACCCGATCGTCAGGACGACGATCACGGGCTCGGTCTGCACGATGTGGATCGACCACCCGTTGGTGTGTTTCAATTTCCGTTTCCTTGAGGAGGCCGTCGCCTCGCTTCCGCCTGAGGTCGACACCTTGATGCTCCGTTTCAACGGCGGCGTCAAAGTCGTTGACCACACGAGCAGCGAACGATTGCACCACCTTCGACACCAGGGCCAGGAAACTGGCCTCTTGGTGGAGATCGTGGGCCTCGAAACGATGACCTCCGTGTCCCCGCATCCGGCTGCTGTCCGCATCCGGCTGCCTCAGGTCCCGGAAGAGACTGAAACTGTTCAGACCATTGATTAACCATCGCCCTTTCCGTGTCCCCAGGCCCTTCGGGGCTTGGGGATCCCAACCTGTTCGCTTTATCAAAGGAGTGAACAGGTTGGTTTTTTGCGTGCCTGCTGCGCAGTCGGGAGCAGCCCCGGGACCCTTGACTTCCGGCAAAGAGAGCCTTTAGATACCGGCTTCGTACAGCCATGAAACCCGCCTCCTCCCCCGCCGGCCCCCAGACGATCGACGCGACCGCCGAAGTGAACGCGTCGGGGCTCGGGGCAAAACTCGTGCGGCAGTACGCGCGGGAGCGCGATCTCAACGTGCCACTCGACAGCGTCACCTTCACGATCAAACGCGAATCCGACAACACCCTCCGGCTTGTCATGACGGTGCTCGGCCGTAACAAGAACAACGAACGGACGGCCACGCAGCTCTCGGACGAGACCCTCGATCTGTGGCACGGCACGCTGAACGGGCAGACGCTCTCCAGCGACGAGCGCTGGGCGCTGGATATTCTCGCCAACGAACTCCCCCCGCACGGCGTGTTCCGGTACGCGCTCTGGCGGCTGATGCGGATGACCGAAGATCATTCCGTTCCCCCGGCATTGGAGAAGGATCTGGATGAACGGACATTGCTGCTGCTCCTGGGCGAATGTCGGCATACCGCAACGGTCGTGAGGAAGTCCGGACTGGTGCCGTATACCATCGGCGGAGAAGAACAGGTTGGGGATCTCATCAACGAAATCCTCCACAAACGGTGCCCCGACATTCTTCACGACGAAACCAAGGCCGTCGCCCTGCGGCTGTACATCTTCGAGCAGCTGGGCATGCTTCATGGCGGCTGATTCCCGCGAATGCTCCCGCCCCCCCCCTCACCATGTCCGAACGCGATCCCCTCGCCGCCGCCGTCGACCGCCTCTGCCCCGACTACTGCGTGCAGATCCAAAACGCGCCCCAGCGCGTCGGCACTATGCTGCAGCTGGTCAAGCGTGAACATCGGGACGCTGTCTACGACATCCTTGCCGATTTTCCCGAGATCATGACGACCGAGCTTGGCGATAGATTGCTGCTCAGCAGGATTGACGACCATGCCGGCGAGATCGCTCCCGCGGACATGACGGATGCCCTGCGCCCGCTCACCGACAAGCCGTCCTATCCGGGATACGAGGCCTGGAACTGAGTCCTGGACCGCGGATTCTGCACTCACGAAGACAGCCATTTTCTGCTATACTATGAGATAAAGCCTGTTTCCCGGTGGTCCTCACAAACACACATGTCCCCCCGCAACATCGAACGGCTCCCCTCCGGCGGTGATACCCCCGGGGAAAACGGAGGAGTCGTGTCCGGACGCGCGAACAGGGTCCGCCGCGTTTTCCAGCGTCGCCGGCAACCGGAACCCGATTTGTCGCGGGAGGAAAATGCTGGTACACCGGACGACGAATCCTCCTCTATCAACTACCGCTTTATGGACATCACTGACGAATTGCAGAACAACGCCCGCGCACTCGCGGAAATGCAGGAGCGCGGCGTGCAGGAGTACCTGAGCGCGATCGATGCCGAAGAGCCCATTCTCACGGAAGCCGATGACACCGAAATCTGCGTGTGCTGCATCGACGAGCGGCAGCGCAATGGCCGTGCCCACGGCAGCGCGGGCGCGGGAGTGCTGCTCGATGGCGCCGCGCGCGAGCGGATGGCGGTCTCGCTGGTGGATCAGGCGGAGGCGATGTGGGAGAAGAACGGCGGAAAGACGGTGACGATCCGCGCGAAGCATCACGGCAAGGACAAATGCGGCGCGGCGGCCAAAGCGCTCGCCGACGCGGGGACCCCCGCGAAGAAGCCCGGCGACGTGGACGCGAAGGCCGCGGAAGGGAGCACCGCTCTCGCGGACGCCGTGCGGAGCGAAGTGGAGCGCCGGAATCTGGGGGGCAAGATCGCGGTGGAGTCGTCGCAGTATCCGGAGGAGACTTTCGTGCAGTCGCACCATCATCCCGGCGCTGCGGCGCTGGTCTGCACCGATCCTTCGCTGGTCTACAACCAAGGCCGGAAAAAAGGCCCCCTGATGTACAACATCGGCTCGCTTGCGGGCGAAGACGTCGCGATGGGCGACGCTTTCCTCGCCGCGTTGATCGCCACGGGCGGTCATGGCATGGAGCACGGACCGGCGGAGATTCCCCTCCCTGCGGGCCTCCCCTTCACCATCATTCTCGCGGGAACCGGGGAAAATGTGGCGCGGCTGCGGACGAAGTACGAGGCGGAACTCGAATCGAATGCGGCATACAAATCGCTGAAAGGACGGCTGAAGATCGAGACGTGGGTGCGCGGGTGACCTCCCGGCAAAGTGGCCTCTTAGACCCTTGATTTTTTGAAAAACGTGAAATTAGGTTTACCATCAGTGGAATGAATTATTGACTATATATAGGCTTTTTTGTTATAATTATATATTCCCCTTATTCTTATGGCACCGGGAACCCCTCAGCAACCGGACCATCCCGAACGGTCCTCCGAGCAATCGGCCGAGAGCGTTAAGCCTAAACACAATCCGGAAACCAAACGGGGACTGACCCGGCGCCAATTGATGTACGCGGCAGCAGTTGCCGCACTAATGGGAATCACCGCTGAGGAATTGATCAGAAATGGCTGGGTCCAATTTGGTCATGACCACGACGGTGACCACGGCAATGAACATGCGGAACTCGATCCTGCGGTGATCGAACGCCTTCGTTCCAACGCTGAGGCTCTGCGCGCTATGGAAAGGAGAAACCCCGTGGACGTCCTCAACCAGCAACAGGCGATTGAGGGGCAGAAAATCCTCGTGCCAAAGCCTAGGAACTATAAAAAGATCTGCTGCATCGATGAACGCTACAAGCAGGAGGGCACGGGTGAAGGTCATGCAGGCGTGGGGGTGCTCATGACTCCCGAGCAACTGCAGACGTACGTGTCCGAAGAAGTCGACGAGATCGAGGCTGCATTTGCAGCAGGCGAACAGGAATACATCTTTGAGATCTGTCCGCACGGCGCGGGTAAATGCGGAGCGGCAAAGCTGGCCCGGTCCAATGCACATGAGCAGGATATGAGTCCGGCAGCGATCGACGCGACCGCCCTGCAAGGGGCCAACCGCTCCAAGCAGGCACTCGAGGCCGAAATTGCCCGCCGCCCGGCACTTGCAGGCAAGCGGATCAACATTAACGTGCGCATGCTCCCCGAGGAGCACTTCCTTCAGTCGCACAACCACCCGGGCGCGGTCGCGCTGCACCATGTACACGACGACATGGTGTACAACCTGGACCGCGACACGGGAGCGCTCATGTACAACATCAAAGATGTGGAAGATGGCATCCTCGCGGCAAAAATTGCACTTGGTGACCACGGGATGGAACACGGCGAGAGAACTATACCGCTGCCAGCCAACCTCAGGTTCCGCATAGTCATTACAGGTCCGGCGAACCGCACGGGCGCTCTTGTCGCAGCGTACCAACGCAAACTGGCCGAGCCCGGGAATGCGGGCATCCGCAACCGTGTTTCCTTCGTCATTTGGAATGTGCAGGCACAGAACGCCGCCGTCCAACAGGAGTTGAGAAAGGCGGCCTGACGAAACTGGGACATGCAATAACGGATTCTGTTTTCTGATTTCCGCATATACCAGCGGATAATTCCAAGTACGCGTTGCGGAATTTGACAGCGGTTTTTGCTCCTGTACTCTCCGGGCGTGAACACCGCCTACGTCCTCTCCTGCTCCCCCTCTTCCTCCTCCTGCTCCTGCGAGCAGAGGGTGAGTTGAGCTGAGCCGAAGAACCGTAGAGCTCCCTGCACCCTCGACTCCCCGAGGGCATTTTTGTATATTCTTCCTCCTCACTCCTATGAACACTGCCGAACATCATCACGAAGAAGACGACACTCTCATCAAAAGGCCGAGCGCTGACGGAGCATCGGTACGCGTGTCCCAATTGACGATGAATGGACGCGATCCAAAACTCCTTCTGCTTGCGGATGAGTCACGCAACGGACAGATCATCAGCCCGTCCACCCTATCGATGAGAAAAGGTGATCTCCTTTCGCAGTACGAGTACATCGACGGAGAACAACCCTGCCTTCAATTGAAAGAGCAGGCATATCTCCAGACATTCATCCGTCCGATCCGGGGAACATCGAAGGCAGCCATCTACGAAGTGCTCCTGAAGAAGGAGGGCCCGGTGATTTTGTCGGTCAACGTGGAAGAGGCGGATGGCAAAGAAATGAGCGACACAAAATTTTTCGTTCCGACAACGAACGGCGACCATATCCGGTACAGCTGGAATGACGTGGATCCTGCAACCGCTCCGGCCTTCTCCATGACGGGGTTCGAGAAGAAAGACGTGGTCAACGATCCCAATCGCGGCATCGGCGTGAAACCGATGAAAAAGTGAGATAACGTGATCTCTTATTCTTCCGTCTGTCCGCCTGCGTACGCCAATACGAATCCGAGAAGCGCCGACACGCACACGATCAGCGGGGCAAGCAGTTGCCAGAGCATAGGAAACCGGGGAAAGAAGCTCCGCCATAAGCAGGAGCATGAGGCGATTCAAGGCTCCAAAAGGAAATTACGCAAGAAAACCCCCACCCTGCCCCTCCCCCTTGAAAGGGGGAGGGATGTTTGTATTTGTTTTTTGTTATCTGGAAGAGGAAAATCGTCGGTCCTGTGCATGGTCTCAGTAAACGCAGGCCGCGAACTCTGGAGCGATCCCGCCGCCTCCGGCGAAAAGAAACCAGAGGAGAAGAAATTCTGTGGAACCATCTGCGCGGCCATCAGTTGAAAGGCCTGAAATTCCGCCGACAGGTCCCCATGGGGAGTTTCATCGCAGATTTCTATTGCGCTGAGAAGAGCCTCATCGTTGAAATTGACGGACCACATCATGAATATCAAAAAGCATACGACCAACGGCGTCACAGATTTCTGGAAAAGCACGGACTCACGGTCTTACATATCGCCAGTGCCGAAGTATTTGAAGAGCTGGAAGGAGTCCTGAAAAAAATTGAAAGCCTCGTGATGGTGAAAAAATCGTATGCGAGAAAACAAAAAATCAACAAAATATCCCCTCTCCCTTTCAAGGGAGAGGGTTAGGGTGAGGGTTCTATAGTAACGCCAGCCAGCGCCTGTTGATCTCCAGATGCTGCAGCAGCGAGGGAATCGAGACCCACTCCTGCGACCCGTGCAGGTCCCCGCCCACGGGACCGTTGAGGAACGCGGGAATCCCCCGGGCGGTGAAGTGCCGTGCGTCCGACGCGCCGTGCTCACGGAGGATCTTCACGGGGGCGTTGAGGACAGCCGCGGAAATTTCCTGGAGCTGGAGCACCATGGGATGCGCCGGATCGCAGTACGTGGGCTCCGCCGAGCGCACGCGCTCCAGCCGGCATCCCTCGGGAACGAGGGCCTGCAGGTTCTTCCAGGCGATGTCCGGTGTTTTCCAGACGAGCGGAGGAAACCGGACGTCGAGCAGGCACCACGCGGAATCCGGAATGCGGTTGGTGGCATCGCTCGCGCCCGTCTGCGTGGGCGTCATCGTCACCTGCCAATCCGAACCCGTGCCGTCGGGGAAGTGCGAGCGCATCTGCTCCACGGCGCGGAAGAGCCGCGGGACGGGATTGTCGCTCTTCCACGGCGCGGCGGCATGGCCGCTCTTGCCGTCGGCGATGAGCCGGATCCAGATGCCGCCCTTGAGCTCCGTGACGATGCCGTCCGTCTCGCCGGTATCGGGGGTGAAGGCGACGGGAATATCTCCGAGAATTTTTTTGTCGAGGAGCGCAGGCGGCGTAAAGCCCCCGATTTCCTCGTCGCTCGTGAGAAGAACGCTGACGGGAGGGATGCGGCCCGCCGCGCACGCGTCGCGGTACGCAATGAGGAACGCGATGTCCGCGCCCTTCATGTCTTTGACGCCGCGTCCCAGCGCGCGGTCGCCTTCGATCCTCAGCGTGAACTGGTCATCGCGGCCGGGCACCACGTCGGTGTGGCCGAACCAGAACAGTTTCGGTTGCGGATGTCGCAGGAAAATGTACGGCGCACCTCCGACCTCGCCGCGCTCGGGAGCGATGCCGGACGGCGAAAGAAATTCGCGCAGCACCCAGTCGAGGCACGCAGACTTCGTGACCGCGTCGGGAGCCACCGACCGGAACGAGATGAACGTGCCGAGCAAATCGAGCAGTTCGCGCATGACTCGATGATAGCAGATTTCGGCTCAGTATAAACAAAAAGACGCCACGCCCGGATGTCCGGGCAACAGCGTCTTTCGTAAGCAAACGACTACCTCTTTTTCTTCTTCGTAGTCTTTTTCTTCTTCTTGGTTGCCTTCTTCTTTTTCTTCGTGGCCATAAGAGAGAAGTGAGGAAATAAAACTTCTTCCAACTCTACGGTCACTTGGGAAATCTGTGAAGCAATTTCAAAAGCGCGAAGCGAAAAAATGTGCTGTGTTAAAAATTCATGGTTCGCGGTCCGGTTGCGATTTCCGGACGCCTCACCATGACAAAAAAAGAGAAGTGACGTCATGGTGAGGTGCGACGTTCGCCCGAATCATCAGGAGGAGTATCACTCCTCTCCAAACAGATGGCCCATTTTTTCTTTTTTCGCGCGCAGATATTTTTTTTGCTGCGGCGATTGCGGATCGATGCGGATCGGCATCTGGTCGGTGACGTGCAGTCCGTACCCTTCGAGTCCCACGATTTTTTTCGGGTTGTTGGTGAGCAGGCGGAGCTTGCCGACGCCCACCTCCTTGAGGATCTGCGCGCCGATGCCGTACGTGCGGAGATCCGTGGGGAATCCCAGGCGCTCGTTCGCCTCCACCGTATCGAGCCCTTCGCCCGTCTGCAGCGCGTAGGCGCGGATCTTGTTCGCCAGGCCGATGCCCCGCCCCTCCTGGCGCAGATAGAGCAGCACGCCCGCCCCTTCCGCGGCGATCGTCTCCATGGCGAGGCGCAGCTGGTCTCCGCAATCGCAGTGGACAGACCCCAGCGCGTCGCCCGTCAGGCATTCGGAGTGGACGCGGACGAGCGTGGGCGCGAGCGGAGTGATGGCTCCTTTGACGAGCGCCAGATGATCCTGACTGTGCAGCGTGTCGCGATAGACCTTCACGCGCCAGAGCCCCGTGGACGTGTGCAGATCCGATTCGGCCTCCAACCGGACAAGCGTCTCGTGGCGGCAGCGCCAGGCGATGAGATCGGCGATGGAAATGACGGGGATGTCGTGCTCTTTTGCAAAAGCGTGGATCGCGGGCAGGCGCATCATGGTCCCGTCATCGTGCATCAGCTCGCTGAGCACCCCGCCGGAACGCAGTCCCGCGAGCCGGCAGAGGTCGACTGTCGCCTCGGTATGGCCGGCGCGCACGAGCACTCCCCCGTCCTGGGCGCGCAGAGGGAAGATGTGCCCCGGATGGCGGAGATCCTCGGCCCGGGCGACGGGATTGATGGCGGTACGGACGGTATGCGCGCGGTCGGCGGCGGAAATTCCCGTGGTGATGCCCTCCGCGGCGTCGATGCTGATGGTGAAGGGCGTTCCCAGGCGCGACGTGTTCTTGGAAACCATCGGCGGCAGCTGCAGCTGGTCCGCGATGTCGTTGCTCACCGGGAGGCACGCGACTCCGCCGGTGTACCGGATGATGAACGCCATGTTCGCGGCCGTCACGTGCTCGGCGGCGATCACCAGGTCTCCTTCGTTCTCGCGGTCCTCATCGTCGGTGACGATCACGAAGCGGCCGGCGCGGAGAGCGTCGAGGGCCTGGGGGATGGTGGCGAAGGCAGTCATGGGGAAACGGAAGTATAGAACATGTGAAGCAAACGATGGAAACGAAGAAAACGAGGATCTTCGATTCCCTCGTTTGCCTCGTTTGCTTCGTTTACTTGACCTGAATGGAATAACTCTGCCTCACTCCGAGCGGAAGCCCGTGCCGGACGCTGATCATGTAGGTGCCCGGACCGTAGTGGTAACGCTTGCCGCATTCCGGTCCCACGAAGCCGTACTGATCGACGTCGTCGAGGGAGTAGATGACGCAGCCCAGCTGGTCGGTGCTGGAGAGCATCACCGCCAGGTCTTTGCCCTGCTCCACGGCGCGGGGATCTTTGAGCACGCTGAAGGTGTACCAGTCTTCCAGGTCTCCGGTCGTCAGATCACCCGTGCGGACGTTCCCGATCGGCAGCACTCCCGCCTGCACGAAGCCGTCGTTGCCGTCGCCGGTGGCCTCTTTGATCGCCACGGAGAACTTGGGCGCAAGCTGTTCGGGCTGGAGCTCCAGGCGCCAGCTTCCCGGCGAGAGCGCCACGCGGATCATGCAGTTCTTGCCGTCCTTGAAGCCGAGGTAGTACTCCTGCGAGAAGCCGCTGCGTCCCAGGTGGTACAGCCGGCACGTGAGCGAACCGCTGTTCCAGTCGTTGATCGAGGCGATGATGTCGACCACCTGCTGCGACGCGGTCACGGTGAACTCGTACGAGAAGGTCTGCCGGCCGTCGAAGGTCCCCTGGTCCGCGAAGGGAACCGAGACGGACTTGGTGTTGGCCTTCACGCGCGCGAGCGCGGCTTCCTCTTGCGCGATCACGCGCAGGGCGGCGGCGGCGCGCTTCTCGGTGTCGCTCTGCGCTGCCGGATTCACCGACGAGCTGGAGACGGACGACGCGGGCGCCAGCAGCTGCGCGCGCGAGGCGCTCCAGACGATGGCGGCGGCCTCGCCGCGGTCGATGATCTGGTTGGGAAGCAGCAGGGTCCCGGCCGTCGCGGCCGCGGGCGAGCCGTCCTTGAGCAGGGGCAGGACTTTCCGCGCGAGCGCGGTGTGCACGTGGCGCGCGAACCAGTCGCCGGCTTTGACGTCGGCATACATGTCCACGGCCAGGTTGATGTCGGCCTCGGGAATGCCGAAGATCACGAGCGCGAGCTTGAGCGCCTCTGCGCGGGTGACGGGCTGGCCGGGCTTGAAGACGCCGCCGTCATATCCCTGCACGTATCCGTGCGTGGAGGCATCGCAGACATAGGACTCATACCAGCTCCCCTCGAGCACATCGGAAAAACACCCTCCGACTTTTTCGGGGGTTTTCTTCGACGCGATATAAAGCATTTTCAGCATCGCCGCGCGGTTCACCGGGTCTCCCGGGCGAAACGTGCCGTCGGGATTGCCGCCGATCACCCCCGCGTCCGTCAGCTTCTGGATCGCGGTACCGTACGGATACGTCGCGGGAACATCGGGAAAGCGGGCCGCCGACGCGAAGAGCGGAAGGAGCATCGCGGCAGCAAGAAGAGGGGCGTGTCGGACGTGCATAGGAGCTGATCGTAACTTGAACAATTCAAGTGTTCAATGAATCAAGAACGCAGTTTGGCATTCTCTGCAATCCGAATACTGAGAACCGGCACTGGTGATGATCACAAGCGGCCGAAAGTTGATCCATCGCCGATCCCGATCCCGAACCCGAACCCGAGCCCCTCTCAGGAAATTTTCGACATCTCCTGCAGCGTATACAGCACGACCCTCGCGGCCTCCCCTCCTTTATTGCCCGCGCCCTTCGACCGCGCCCGCGCCTGCGGCAGCTTGTCGACGTAGAGCACTTCGAACACGAACGGCACGCGATGCCTCACCTGCACGTCCATCATGCCGCGCGCGGCTTCGTTCGCGACGAGTCCGGCGTGGTGCGTTTCGCCCTCCACGATGATGCCGAGGCCGATGAGCCCGTGTACCGCCTTCTTTTCCGCGAGCACGGCGCCGAGCAGAGGAATCTCAAACGACCCCGGCACCGGATGGACGGAGATGTTCTCCGGGGGGATTCCCGCGGCCACAAGCGTCTCCCTGGCGCCGTCGACCAGCCGCTCCACGTCTTCCGCATAAAAGGAGGAGTGCACGATGCCGATCTTCCACGAGGGATCGGCCGAGCCGGGAGGGAAATCCGTGGGCAAGGTGCGCATGGGGATAGAATACCTACTTCCGCGCCCCGCGCACCATCACGTCCGTCTCGATGTTCACGCGGTCCCCTTCTTTGAGCGTGCCGAGAGTGGTGTGCTTGAGTGTGTGCGGAATCAGGGCAACGGTGACGACATCACCGTCAATTTTTGCGACGGTGAGCGATACTCCGTCGATCGCGATGGAACCCTGAGCGACCACGGACGGGGCTGTGGAAGGAGGGAGCTGAATAATGAGCTGACTGCTCATTTTCCCTTTTCCACTTTCCACTTTCAACTCCCGCACGGTTGCCACTCCTTCCACATGCCCCTGCACAATGTGCCCATCCAGCCGGTCGCCGGATATCATCGCACGTTCGAGGTTGACCTTTATCGCGGGCTTGAGATCGCCGAGCGTCGTCTTGGCGAGCGTTTCTTCGACCACATCAAACGTCATCGTGACGTTCGTGAGCTTCACGATGGAGAGACACACGCCTGCCACGCACACGCTCGAACCGATCTTGAGATCGCTGAAGGAAACGGGCCGCTCGAGCACGAGGCCCGATGACGCGTTTTTGAGAACCTGGCCGGTGGCTTCGACGATTCCGGTGAACACGGAGGCATTCTAGAACGAGGGCTTTCGGAAGGACATCATTCTCTGGGGAAAAAGATACAGAGGGGGCAGAAGGCACAGACGGAACAGAGGATCTTCTGCCGCCTCTGTGCCCTCTGTCCCGTCTCATTCCTTTCGCCACCCAAACCCTAGACTTTCCTCTTTTTTTCCTGTAAGCTGACAGGCCTTCGCGGCCGCACGACGCGGGCCGCTTTTTTCGTACGTGTCCTGTTTTTTCCGCCCCCGCTTATGGCTTTCGATCCACGAAAGAACGATTACATCACCGTCCGGGGCGCGAAGATGCACAACCTGAAGAACATCGACGTGCAGATTCCGCGCAACAAGCTCACGGTGATCACGGGCCTCTCGGGATCCGGAAAGTCGTCCCTGGCGTTCGACACCATTTTCGCCGAAGGCCAGCGCCGGTACGTGGAAAGCCTGAGCGCGTACGCGCGCCAGTTCATCGCGCAGATGGAGAAGCCGGAAGTGGAATCGATCGAAGGACTGAGCCCAGCGATTTCCATCGACCAGAAAACCGCCCCGCGCAATCCCCGCTCCACCGTGGGAACCGTGACGGAGATTTACGACTACATGCGCCTCCTGTGGGCGAAGATCGGCAAGGTGCACTGCACGGTGTGCGGACGCATGCTCGGCAAGCAGTCGGTAAGCCAGATCGTGGAGACCATCGCGCGGATGCCGGAAGGCAAAAAGATTTTCCTCCTCGCGCCGGTCGTGCAGGGCCGCAAGGGCGAGCACGTGAAGGTGATCGACGCCATCCGCCGCGAGGGATTCGTGCGCATGCGCATCGACGGCGCCGTGGTGACGACGGATGAAGAGGCGAAACTTGATCCCAAAAAACCGCACACCATCGAGATCGTGGTGGACCGCCTGATCATCCGCGACCTGGCGGTGACCGAGGGGAAGGCGAACCCCAACCGAACGCGCCTCGCGGACTCGGTGGAGCTTGCTCTCCGAAAGGGCGAAGGATCCCTGATCGTGCTCGACGCCGACACGAACGAGGCGACACGCTTCTCGGAATCGTTCGTCTGTCCCGACCACCCCGACCTGCCGATCCCGGACATCGAGCCGCGCAGCTTCTCGTTCAACTCGCCGCACGGCGCCTGCGAGAACTGCCACGGCATCGGATCGATCCTGCAGGTGGACGAGAACGCGGTGATCCCCAATCCCCGGCTGTCGCTGGGCGAAGGCGCCATCCATCCGTGGGCGACGTCCGCGAGCCGCACCGGCTTCATGACCCAGATGCTCGAGTCGCTCGCCGACGAGGTCGGCTTCAGCATGACGACGCCGTGGGAAAAGCTCTCCGAGGATCACCGCAACATCATCATGCGCGGCTACGGGAAGTCGCTGCAGGTCAGCATCAACACGGTGAAGTTCGGCGGCACGTACCAGACCACCTACGAAGGCGTGATCCCCAACCTCCAGCGCCGCCACCAGGAAACCGACAGCAGCTACATCCGGCAGCAGATCGAGGAATACATGCTGGAGCTCCCCTGCGACCAGTGCGAGGGACGCCGGCTGAAGAAGGAAATCCTCGCGGTGACCGTGGGCGGCAAGAACATCGTGGAGGGGACGGATATGTCTGTTGATGAAGCACGACTGTTTTTTGAGGGATTGATGCCCGGACGAAAGGCAACCGACAAAACCGAGACAACCGAGGCAACCAAGGAAACAAAACGGCCGTCGGTTTCTTCGGTTCCCTCGGTTACATCGGTTTCCTCTGCCCTTTCAGCGTACGAATTCACGATCGTGAAGAAAGTCCTCACCGAGATCATCGCCCGCTTAAGCTTCCTGGAGAACGTCGGTCTCAAGTACCTCACGCTCTCGCGCTCCGCGGCGACCCTCTCGGGAGGCGAGGCCCAGCGCATCCGGCTCGCCACGCAGATCGGCTCCGCGCTGCAGGGGGTGCTGTACGTCCTGGACGAGCCGTCCATCGGCCTGCATCAGCGCGACAACGCGAAGCTGATCACGACCCTCACGCAGCTGCGCGACCTGGGGAACACCGTGATCGTCGTCGAGCACGACGAGGAGACGATCGAGGCCGCGGACTACCTGCTCGAGATCGGGCCGGGCGCCGGCAAGTACGGCGGCCAGGTGATCGCGCAGGGCACCGTGCAGCAGCTCATCAAGCAGGCGGATTCCGTGACCGGCCAGTACCTGAGCGGCAAGAAGTTCATCGCGACGCCGTCGAAACGGAGGAAGGGCAACGGCCACTACATCGAAATCCGGGGGGCGCATCACCACAACCTGCAGAACGTGGACGTGGACTTTCCGCTCGGGACCTTCATCGGCGTCTCGGGGGTCTCCGGCTCCGGCAAGTCCAGCCTCATCCACGGCATCCTGGGACCGGAGCTCCAGCGCGTCCTCAACAAGGCGCACAGCAAGCCGCAGAACGTGAAGTCCATCGGCGGCCTGCAGCACCTGGACAAGGCGATCGTCATCGACCAGTCCCCCATCGGCCGCACCCCGCGCAGCAACCCGGCCACGTACACGGGCGTGTTCACCGACATCCGCGACATGTTCTCCGCGACGCCCGAGGCCAAGCTCCGCGGCTACAAGCCGGGGCGCTTCAGCTTCAACGTGAAGGGCGGCCGCTGCGAGGAATGCGAGGGCGACGGCCTCAAGCGCATCGAAATGCACTTCCTCCCCGACGTGTTCGTCACCTGCGAAACGTGCCACGGCCAGCGGTACAACCGCGAAACGCTGGAGATCACGTACAAGGGGAAGAACATCGCGCAGGCGCTCGACATGACGATCGCCGAGGCGCTGGAATTCTTCACCGCGGTGCCCTCGATCAAGTCCAAGCTCCAGACGCTCGAGGACGTGGGGCTCGGCTACATCCGCCTGGGCCAGAGCGCGACGACGCTCTCCGGCGGAGAGGCGCAGCGCATCAAGCTGGCGACGGAACTCACCAAGCGCGCGACCGGCAAGACGTTCTACATTCTGGATGAACCCACCACCGGCCTGCACTTCGACGACATCCAGAAGCTGCTCGAGGTGCTCCAGCGCCTGGTGGAGAAGGGCAACACCGTCCTCGTGATCGAGCACAACCTGGACGTGCTCAAGTGCGTCGACTGGATCCTCGACATGGGACCCGACGGCGGCTCCGGCGGCGGCACCGTGGTCGCCAAGGGCACGCCGGAGGAAGTGGCGGAGGTGAAGAAGAGTTACACGGGGGAGTACCTGAAAAAGATGTTGGCGAAGAAGCGGAAGTAGTTTCCTCTTCCCTCAGCCAAAAACGCCCGATCCTCCTCTGGGTTTTTGACAGGACGGGGGAAATACTTATCCTGTCGCAAATAATTTTTTCCCCTCTCCACCATGTCCGGACTCAATGGCGTTCATACGGCAGCCTGGGAGCAGCTCGAAGTCGAGAACGAGCGCGCACTCAAGAATGCCGATAAGAAGAAGACCGGTGCCGACCTGCGCGCCCAGCAGATGGCCGGCGAAAAGGACAAGCACCTGGAAGAGATGCTGGCACAGCTCAAGCAGGCCGAGACGCAGGAGTAATCGCGTCTCTTCCGAAAAGCGCGCCCTCACGGCGCGTTTTTTTATTTCCACTTGATGCTGCATCCGATGGCGTTCGCCTCCTGCCTGGGCGGCACATCCCCTTTCAGAACGGCCTGCAGCGCATCCTTCAGGCTGTGCTCCTTCACCGCTTTGGGGTCCTTCCAGTTGTCGTCAATGCGGCCCTTGTACTGCAGCTGCCGCTTCTGGTCGAATACGAAGCAGTGCGGCGTGCAGAGCGCGCCGAAGGCCTTGGCCGTCTCCTGGGATTCGTCGAAGCAGTACGGGAACGGGAACGCCTTCTCCTTGTAGTGGGCCTTCATGGCATCGAAGGAATCATCCGGATATTTTTCGGCATCGTTGCTGTTGATGAGGATGAACTGCACGCCCTCCTCATCGAAGTGGTTGCCCAGCGCAATCAGCCGGTCCTCATAGGCCTGCGCATACGGGCAGTGGTTGCACGTGAAGACCACCGCGATCACGGGATCCTTGATCATGCGCGTGTCGACCTGGAGACCGTCGACGGACGGCAGCGCGAAGTGCGGGATGTGCGCACCTAGGGCGAGAACGGTGGAGTTGTCATTAATAAGAACCATAGATAGTGCTAGTATAGCAATCTGACGAATAAGTCGCAGATTTTTTGCGGGTTTCGGGTTACGCGAACCCGTAACACGCAACACATAACCCGTAACTGATGTTCATGCAGCGCCACTTCACCGCCACCGCCTTCGTGATCGACTCCAGGAAGAGAGTGCTGCTCCTGTGGCACAAACGCCTCGAGCGCTGGATGCCGCCGGGCGGGCACGTGGACGCGGATGAGACGCCGGAGGACGCCGCGAAGCGCGAGTGCAAAGAGGAGACGAACCTCGACGTGGAGATCGTCGGCGACGCGCAGCCCGATCTGTTTGCGAAGAATCCCCACGAGGGCCGCATGCTCACGAAGCCGATCGCGCTGCTGATGGAGAACATCCCCGAGAGCAAAGAACGGAATGAACCTGCCCATCAGCACATGGATTTTCTCTATCTCGCGCGGCCATTGAACGAAGATCAGGCGAAAGAACTCGCGCCGGACGAAAGCGCGGGGATGAAGTGGTTCACGAAAGATGACATCGAGAAACTGGACGAGCGCGCGGAGATCTTCAGCAACGTGAAGGAGTACGCGCTGCGAGCGCTGGAGTCGTGACTAACGAAAGGGATATTCGGCGAAGCGCTTGCGGACGTACTGGATCACTTCATCGGGACTCTGGAGATTCCTGGCCTTCGCTTCGTTCAGGGCATGCGCCAAAAGAACTTTCGCACCGCCGCTCATCATTGCTCCGCCGTCCACCAGCCTCTGGAATTTGCTTTCCCAGGGGGACGGGGGGCCGCTGAGCCCCTTCATCCATTCACGCACCAGAACGACCGGAATGTCGTGGCTGTCGAGTTGCTGAAGCGTGCGGCCGTCCACTTCCATGAACGGATCCCCTTCCACGTGTGTCTGGATCACCGCTCCTGTCTGGATTTCCCCCTCCCCCGAATCGCTTGCGGACAGGAATTCCTCATCGGAGGTCTTCACTCCGGATTCCAGGCCGAATGCCCCCGTGATTCCCTTCGGGTGGGGCGCAGGATGACCTTCGCGGAAAGCCCATCGGCGATCGGCTTTATCGAACGAACCGATGTGGGGGAACCGCGATTGCGGCCGCGGGTCATCTTTGGAAACCGAAAGTCCTGGAAGAGCGTAGATTCTTTCGCCCAGGAGCGCGCCCGCTCGGCCGTCCTCTTTTTTGGACTGGATAAACATTTTCATGGCCCGCTTCAGGGCATCGTTCGGCTCATTGGAATCAAAGAGCGTCCCCTGCGTTGCAGCGAGAAGAATGGATTTTTTGGGGGCCTGCTCTTGTCCTTTTACAATCCCCATCTCCTCGGGATCAATGCCCATCGCGAGCGCCTCGCTGTACCGCCCGATTTTCGCGCGGCCGACGATGGCAAGAACATTGGATCCCTCCCGAAGCTTTTGCAGGATGCGGTCCCGGAGCCGGGCGACACGCTGCATGGAGATATGGTCTCCAGGAAGCAGCACGCGCTCCGGCATGTCGATATCATGGATCGAAATGAGGCTGCGCACGACCAGCGGCAGATCGCGTATCATTTCCTCGATAGTCCTAATCGTAGCGGGAGTGTCCAGAAGCGAGCACATCTCGCCGCCTTCGACCACGATGGACAATTGCTTGAGGGCCGGCGGCGAGAGCTCTGTAGTACTGCGATTAGCCAAAATTGCTTTCATGGTCCAGGGAAAGGCGAAGAGGAGTCAGTATAAGGGATCTGCCGGAACGGAAAAGTGTTTTCCTCATCAAATTAATGCTCTCTGAGGAAATTTCTGTATTGGCGAATGTACTCGGTTGAATATTCGCTTATCCCTTCCCCTTGAAGATTTTTCTGGATGCGGGCCCGCGCCACTGAAGCACAGATCAGTAAATACAGTTCGTCGTCCGTAAAGGGGAAGCCGTCGATCAAGGACGTCCTCCCTTCCGCGAACTTATCGAGCTTCTGCCGGATCGTCGCGAAGCTTCCCGTGTAATGCTTGCGCTCGCCCAGGTCCGCTTGCGCGGAGTGCAGGGGGCCAGCCCCGAGACCCACGGGCACGCCGTTCTGCGCCGCAAACTCAATGCCTTCGCTGAGTGCCTGCAATTCGTCATCGACGTCGAGGAGACTTGCATCGCCCGGGGCCGTCAGAACGAGGCCTGTCAGGCCCCCCTTTTCCACAGACCCGTCCGGCAACGTTCTTCCGTTGATCATTCCATAGATGGCATTGCGGACGTTGGCGTACGAGGACGCCACAGCCAGGTTCATCTCCTCGACTCCCCGGAGGAGAAGAAAATCATCATCGGTTCCGCGGGGAAGGAATTCGGGACGATCGCTCGTGTCCTTCAGTTCCCATCCGTCTTTTTTGCTGCCCCATCCCAGGGTCCCGAAACGGCACTGGAAGGGATTGAGGACGGTGTTCGCCTTCTGCAGCCCGCGCGGCGCATAAATTTTCATGTGCGGCGGCATGTCCTCCGTTTCGCCCTGACAACGACAGCACATGACAATCCGCCCCGCCAATGCTGCGCGATGCTTCCGGAGCAGGTTCATGGCATCTTCGAACAATGCGACCGGTTCATGATCTTCATACGTGTAAAAGGGCTTCGTTTCGTGTCCAAGCGGCCGGTTGGGGGACGCATGTGTTTGGGACGCAAGGCCGAAGATGATGCGGTCACCGAGCAACGACGGCGGAACGCTCTCGGCAATGGTGTGGAGGGTTGCGGCAGCGTTATCGGATCCCACTTTCACGAACCAGTCGCGGTCTCCGCTCTTCAGCAGGTCACGCATCGTCGCCGAAATCTGCATGAGGTTTTCCTCCCGGTATTGTGAACTGTCGGTCCTCCGGGGATTGGTGGCGAGCTCGGGATGCTCGACGTATTCGATGGTGTCGAAAGCAAGCAATTCCGTCTTATCGACGTCATTTTCGACCATCAACCGAATCTTGTCGCTCCGGGGAATTTTTTCGACGATCGGGTTCCCTTCGGCATCCAGGCCTTCATGCTCGTCGCAGGTCCCAGTTCCGCCGAGGATGTAGACGCCCAGGTCGCGATCGATGTGTTTCACAAAAATGCTGGCGGGAAAATCTGGACTAAATTACAAATCATTATAGAATGATTGATACCCCCGACAAGAGCATTTCAGTAGTATACGCCCTGTTCCATGCCCTCCTCCCAATTCCTCAAGGCCCTGCGCTTCGCCACAAAGGCGCATACGGGCCAAAAGAGGACCTCCGGGGAACCCTTCGTGACGCACCTCACGTCCGTCGCGGACATTCTGAAGGGCATCGGCGCAGACGAGGAAACCCTCACCGCGGCCCTTCTGCATGACACCATCGAGGACACCTCGGTGACGGCAAAGCACCTCAAAAAGGAATTCGGGCCCGTGGTGACGCACTTGGTGGAAGGCGTGACGAAAGTGGAGCAGCTGGAAAAAACGTTCGACAAGCAGACGCGGAACATGGAATCGATCCGCAAGATGTTCCGCACGATGGGCAAGGACATCCGGGTGCTCTTCATCAAGCTCGCGGACCGCCTGCACAACATGCAGACGCTCGGATACGTTCCCGTGGAAAAGCAGGTCCGCATCGCGCGCGAAACGCTCGACATCTACTGTCCGCTCGCGCATCTGCTCGGCATCCGCGCGTGGTATGAGGAGCTGGCCGACCTGTGCTTCCGGATTCTGGATCCCGTCGAAAGCGAATTCGTGAGCCGAAAATTCACACAGACCTGGAAGAGCCAGCACCGCAGTCTCGACCACTGGACTGCGCGGCTGGCCGGCTCCCTGCAGAGCCAGGGGGTGAAGTCGCTGTCGGTGGATCTCCAGCGCAGGCACTACCGCGAGGTGCGCGGGGCGTCCGTGGAGCGGGAGGAGCTGCTGCAGCACATCGAGTCGTTCCATACCGTCCTCGTGACCCTCGACGACAACGCCGACTGCTACCAGGCGCTGGGCGCTGCGCACGCCTTCGCCTCGCCGCTTCCCGGGCACATCGAGGATTACATCGCCGCGCCCAAGGTCAACGGCTACCAGGCGCTGCACACGGTGCTGCTGACGTCCTCGGGGAACCCGGTCACGCTCATCATCCAGACGGCGTCCATGCGCATGCATGCGGAGCTCGGCATGGCTCTGCTCTACAGGAAGAAAGACAAAAGCTGGCGGAAATCCGTGCCCGACTGGCTGGAGGCGCTCCTGACGCTGGATGAAAGCGAGCAGGATCTCCATGCGTTCTTCCACCGGGTGCAGGCCGAAATTTTCGCGGAACGCAGCCGCGTGCAGCTGGTGCTTGGACGCGCCAAGAAAGCGATCGACCTTCCCGCGTACGCGAGCGTCCTGGACCTTGCCTATTACGCGGGAAAGGACGCCGGGTCTTCGACCACCGGCGCATCGGTCAACGGCAAGGCGGGAAGCCTCAAGCAGCTCGTGCACGACGGGGACGTGGTGGAATTGCTGAAGGGGGGCAAAGACCGCGTGCGGACGCCGCTCGACCTGTACTGCATCCACACCGCGCTCGCGCACAAGCACATCGTCGCCTACCTCTCCGAGCTCCCGCGCCGCGAGCGGCTGCGGATGGGTGAAGAGATGTTCCGCCTGGCGCTCAACTTCACCATGGATCCGTTCTTCAGCATCCGCTGGCAGAAGGATGTCGCCAGGAACATCAGGCACGACGAGAACGTTCTCGACCGCATGGGCAGCGGCATGATCGACGCATTCCTGTACGCGGAGGAGCGCGGACGCCCGCAGGATTTTTTCCTGCTGGATCCCGCGTGCTTCCAGCTCCCCGCGGGCATCCGGACGGGCACCGCGATGCGCTACGTGCTGCACGCGTCCGTCGACGAGCTCCGTTCGGGTGCCATCGTGGGTGTCCAGGCGGGCCCCGACGTCATCGACATCGTGAGTGCCGCCGGCATGGCGCGGAAACGGAAGGATTTTTCGCACGAAATCATCCCGCTGCAGATCCGGCCGGACCGGACCGATTTTCCGTTCCATTTCGCGCTCAAATGGACGTTCCTCCCGGACATGAATCCGCTGCGGGACATCGCCGTGCTGGAGAGCTTCCTGGATACCCCCGTCCATCTCTTGCAGTTCGCTCCCACGTCGGTCACGCTGGGCTTCCGGACCGACCGGTTGCGCACGCTGCAGATCGGCTACAAGTACCTGCAGAGCCTCCCGCACATCCTGGAAATCTTCCGCATTACCCCCTGACATGAAGACTCCCAAGCCCTCACTGCTCCTCCTCTTCTGCGGAGGAACGATCGCGATGCGCCAGGACGTCGTCACGTCCGCGCTCGCGCCGTACCTGAGCGCGAAGGATCTCCTCAAGACCGACACGCACCTGCTTGAGGAATTTTCGATCAAGACGAAGACGATCACCAACATCGACAGCACCAATATGCAGCCGCATCACTGGGAATCCATCGCATCGGCCATCAGCCAGAACTACGCGGACTTCGACGGCTTCGTGGTCGCCCACGGCACCGACACGATGGCCTACACCGCCTCGGCGCTGTCGCTCGCGCTGCAGAACCTGGGCAAGCCCGTGGTGATCACGGGCGCGCAGGTGCCGCCGGAAATCCTGGGCAGCGACGCCATCAGCAACCTGGTGCACGCGTTCCAGGTGGCGACGATGGACTTCGCGGAGGTCGCGATCGTCTTCGGGCACAAGATCCTGCGCGGCAACCGCAGCACCAAGGTGAGCGAGAGCGAGCGCGATGCGTTCATCTCGCCGGTCTTCCCGGAACTCGGGTTCATCCGCCTGCAGCCGGAACTGAGCTACCCGAACATCCGGCGGCGCCACAGCGGCATGGTGGACCTGCAGAACGGGTTCGCGGGCAACGTCACGATGGTCAAATGCGTTCCCGGATTCCCGTCGGAAACGCTCGACGCCGTCATCAACTCCGGCATCGACGGGCTGATCATCGAGTCGTTCGGTCCGGGCAACGTGCCCAACCAGGAGAACTCGCTGCTGCCCTCCATCCGGCTCGCGCATGACAAAGGCATCCCCGTGCTCATCTGCACGCAGTGCATCTACGGCACCACGCGCATGTACCTGTACGAAGTCGGCCGCCAGGCGATGGAGCTGGGCGTGATCCCCACCAGGGATATGACGCCGGAAGCGGCGTTTGTGAAATTGAAATGGGCGCTGCACCGGACGAAGAACCTGGCGAAGATCGGGGAGATTTTCAGCACGGATATGGCGGGTGAAGTGACTGCCGGGCAAAATTGACAATTTGAATAATTTAACGTATAAAATTTAAGTGATCAAAATACCCTCTGGGACTCCATTTACGGACAGTATCCGGGAGAATCGGGGTGAGAGAATCATCTACCTGAATGGGGAAGATGAGCTCACGCTCGGCCCGCCCGACGGATATGCGCACGTGCCGGAAAAACTCACCAATGCGGCGGATCCCCGCTCATCGCAGCTGGACACAACCGTCACGTATAAACTCGCGCGCGGGCTTCGAAAGGAGAACACGCGCGGCCTCACGTGGGCGGCGTACGAAACACTCATGCGATTGCGGGAGGCAGGCGCCGACGAGGTGCAACGGTTGATGTTCCTTGGTCCGGGCGCCGGCGTCGAAATAGCAGAGGCGCGAAAGCTTCTCCCGGGTTCCATCAACACGGTCAATGCGCTCACGCCCGTCAGTCCCACGGTTCAACTCTCGCGGCCGTTCGAATCGATGCGGGACACGCTGTGGGCCGCGGTGAAAGAGCAGGGAGATGCCGGCGAAAAAATAAAATTTTCCTGGATGAGAGACGCCCTCTCCATGAATCCGAATTTTTCCATGAATCTGGATCAGGCCCTGCAGACGAAACTGTTCACGCCCATCCCGGGGAATGTGGCCGATCCGGACAGGCAGTTCATCGGGAGTTTGACGGAAATAACGTCACGGCTCGATGACATCCCGCCGCAGAACTGGCTCTATCAGCAACATGGAGCGCTCTCCAAAATCCTGTTCACGCATACGCCCAGGCAGACCGTTCACACCCTCCGCACGATCCTGGAGGCAATACTGGATGAAAAAAGCATCGTGGTCCTCGAAGCCCTGGAACTGGAGCAGCGTTCCATGCTGAAAAAAGTGCTCCCTGCGTTTCTGTTCGTCCAGCGACATGGAGGACAGGTGGGATTTCACCGCCAGGGCCCGCATGCCGACTTCTATGGTGTGCCTGGCAAAGCGGTTCTGGCATAAACGAAAGCGGAGAATCTGTACATGATTTGAGTATAATTGACATATTTGTAAATATATATTATAATATCTACATGGTGAAAAGACTCTATCCCGGACAGGATCCCGAACACACGGATGGCCCGATGACCCCTGAGGAAATCGCTGTACTCCGCGGTCACATTCAGAAGGGCAATATGCCGGCAGACGTTCTGGAGAGTGCACTCGCAGCGTCGGAGGTACCGTTGGAAGACGCTCTCGGCGACGATACTCTGGCGCGAAAGAACAGCATTCGTGAGGTGGTGGAAACCACGCAGCACGACAGGGATATGTACAACCGAAATCGGCAGGGAAAGTGAGAGATGGCCGTCAGAAAACTTCGTTCGGCGAGATACCCGTATTATTGACTTGCTCAAATAAAAGTGGATAATACCGGTCTCCACTTTTTTCTCATTTTCATCATGGCTTTCACCGAAGGACAGCTCCTCCCTGATACGGGCGCCGAATCCCCCATGCTCCCGTCTGCACTTCCCCCCAAGCCCGTGGCTCCGGCGATTCACACCGATCAGTTCTTCGCGGCGGATGCGATCAGCAACTGTATGAATAAGGGATCGAGCCGCATCACAAACGATGCATTCGTGATGGAGTGATGTGATAGCGGAGAATCTGCTATCCTCCGCATGCACACCCTGCACCAGTCGCTTTCTCAAGCCTGAATAACGCTGAAGGGCTCCGGTGCAGGGCAAGTCCCCTTGCATGCCGTTTGACCCCGTCGATCCCCGGCAGAATTTCCCCGCCCTCGAGCGGGGCATCCAGAAGTACTGGCAGGAGGAGGACACGTTCAAGCGCAGCATCCATTTGCGGACCGGCCGCAACGGCAGCATCCCCGGCGATCCGTTGAATGGCATGGCAGCGGCCGAGAAGGAGGAACAGTTCAGCTTTTACGACGGCCCGCCGTTCGCGACGGGACTCCCCCACTACGGCCACCTGCTCGCCGGCACCATCAAGGACGTGATCCCCCGCTATCAGACGATGCGGGGAAAGAGAGTTGAACGCCGCTTCGGGTGGGACTGCCACGGCCTGCCGATCGAGAACATCATCGAGAAGGAGCACAACATCAGGTCCAAGCAGGAGATCGAGAAGATGGGTGTGAAGGCCTTCAACGATCTCTGCCGCGGCGCCGTCCAGCGCTACACCAAGGAATGGCGCACGGTGGTCGAGCGCATGGGCCGCTGGGTCGACATGGACTGGGATTACCGCACCATGGATGCCGAATTCATGGAGAGCATCTGGTGGGCCTTCCGCTCGCTGTTCGATAAGAAATTGATCTACGAAGGCCACAAACCGATGCATATCTGCCCGCGCTGCGTCACACCGCTCAGTAACTTCGAGGTAACACAGGGGTACAAGGACATCACGGACCAGTCCGCCACGGCGATGTTCCGGCTGCTCCCCTCTCCCGAGGAGAAAGGGGGCGGGAGTGAGGGGCCGGTCTTCGTTCTGGCCTGGACGACAACGCCCTGGACGCTCCCGGGAAACCTCTTCCTCGCAGTCCACCCGAAGACGCAGTACGTGAAGGTTACTTGCAACGGGAAGATGTATATTGTGGCTCAGGCAAGGGCTGAATCGGTATTCAAAGGAAAGGAATTCTCGGTCGAAGGCAAACCGTTTTCCGGCAAAACACTCATCGGAAAGCGCTATGCCGCTCACTTTCCGTACTTTGCGGACGAGTACGCCGCCTCCGGCTTCCGGATCGTGGAAGGCGACTTCGTGACCACGGAGGACGGCACCGGCATCGTGCATATCGCCCCGGGATTCGGCACGGATGACTTCAATGTCGGACAGCGGGAGAAGGTTCCTCTGCTCCAGCACATCACCATGGAAGGGAGGTTCATTCCGGCGGTGACGGACTTCGCCGGCGTGGAAGTGAAGCCCTCCGACGATCCCACCAAGACGGACAAGAAAATCGCCGAGTGGCTGCAGAAGCAGGGTTTGCTGTTCTCCAGGGAGAACTACAAGCACAGCTATCCCCACTGCTGGCGCTGCGACTCGCCGCTCCTCAACTATGCCACCTCCTCGTGGTTCGTGGCCGTGGAGAAGATCAAGCAGAAGATGCTCGCGACCAACGCGCAGACCCGCTGGGTGCCCGAGCATATCCGTGACGGCCGCTTCGGACGGTGGCTCGAGGGGGCCCGCGACTGGGCGATCTCGCGCAACCGGTACTGGGGGACGCCTCTGCCCATCTGGCGGTGCACGGAGTCGGGGGAGATCGACGTGATCGGCGGCAGGGATGACCTGATGAAGCGCGTGCAGATCCGCTTCACAAAGGTGACGGTCCTGCGTCACGCGCAGAGCCAGGGCAACGTCTCTCCGGTGTACCAGGGAAAATTACCGGGCACGGACCTCACTGCGACGGGCAAGAAGCAGGCCGCGGCCGCCGCGGACAGGCTGGAGAAAGACGTGACGCCCGTGACCCACATCTACTGCTCCCCTCTCGCCAGAACGCGGCAGACAGCAGAAGTTATAGCCAAAAAGACGGGGGCCCGGCTGATCGTGGATGAACGCCTTCGCGAGGTGGAATTCGGCGATTACGAAGGCAAGAGCGTGGACTTTTCGGATCTGACGTTCGTGAAGGCGCGTCGCGCGCACAAGCTGGAGACGGGGAAAGTCGAAAGCATCTATCACTTCCCCGGCATGGAAACCTGGAGCCAGGTGAACGCCCGGATCCTGTCCTTCATGAACGAGATGCTTCCCCGCCACCGCGGCCAGCACGTGGTGGTGGTGACGCACGCCGATCCCGCGCTCAACCTCAAGCACTTCTTCACGAAGGAAGAGCCCGTCAAGCTCTGCAACCAGCCGTATCCCGACTTCGCCTCCCCGCACAGTTACTTCTGGGACCATGATGCAGGCGCGGAGATCGACCTGCACAAGGAGACCGTGGATGCGATTGCCTGGCCTGCGACCAAGGCTGATCCAATCCTCAACGTGACGCTGGTCCGGCATGGCGAAAGCGAGTGGAACGTGAAAGGCCTCTGTCAGGGTCAGGAGGGTGATCCCCCGCTCACGGCGAAGGGCCGCGAGCAGGCGAAGACGGCGGGAGCGAAACTGAGGAAACAGACATTCGACGCCATCATCACCTCCGACCTGCTGCGGACTCGCGAAACCGCGGAAGAAATCTCCCGTGAGCTGGGCCTGCCGATCGCCGAGACGTCTCCGTTGTTCCGCGAACGGAAGATGGGCGAATGGAAGGGGCTGCTGCTCGACGACATCAAGGCAAAGCACCCCTTGATGGCGGAATCCGGGGAATTCGGGGTCCATCACGAAACTCCGCCGAGCGGGGAAAGCCTCTCGCAATTCCTCAGCCGGGCCCGCAAAGCCTACGAATACCTCCAGAAACACTACGCGGGCAAGCGGGTGCTGGTCGTTACGCATGGGGGTTTTATCCAGGCCTTCTCCGCAGTCGCCCTCAATCTCCCGTACAAGGAGACACTGCAGAAAGCACCGGCGAACTGCGAACCAACGGATTTCGAGATCAGCCCTTGGGTAAAACGAATTCCTGAGGTTCTCGACTGCTGGTTCGAGTCGGGCTCCATGCCCTACGCACAGGGACATTTTCCCTTCGAAGGCCCCCCCTCTCCCATCGCAATGGGAGAGGGTGGCACGGCAGTCGCGACTGCCGTGCCGGGAGAGGGCAGCTTCCCCCCCGGTTTTCCGGCCGATTTCATCGCCGAAGGCATCGATCAGACCCGCGGCTGGTTCTATACGTTAACCGTGCTAAGCACCGCGCTGTTCGGAAAGCCCCCCTTCATGAACTGCATCGTCAACGGAACGGTGCTGGCGGAGGACGGCAAGAAGATGAGCAAGCGCCTCAAAAATTATCCCGAGCCGCTCGTGGTGGTGGAAAAGCACGGCGCCGACGCCGTGCGGTTCGCCCTGATGAGCTCGCCCGCCGTCCGCGGCGAAGACCTGCGGTTCTCGGAACGCTATGTGGAAGAGACCGTCCGCTCGGTGCTGCTGCCGCTCTGGAACACGTATTCGTTCTTCGTGACGTACGCGAACGCCGCCCAGTGGGAACCCGTCGCATCGCGCAGGACGTCGTCCCATCCGCTCGACCAGTGGATCCGCGCCGAAGTGCAGGACCTGGTGAACCGGATGACGGAACAGCTGGACGGGTACGACCTCTCGGCTACATGCGCGCAGCTGCACGACACCATCGACGCGCTCACCAACTGGTACGTCCGTCTCTCCCGTCGGCGGTTCGCCGGCAAGGGGGGGTTGCACACGACAGCCGAAGCCATGAGCGAAATGAACGAGCAGGACAAGCTGGACGCGCTCGGCACGCTGTACGATGTGCTGCTGACGCTCTGCCAGCTTCTCGCGCCGTTCTGCCCGTTCATCACCGAAGACATCTACCTGAACCTGGTTCCCGAGGAGCACGGATCCATCCATCTGACGGATTGGCCCTCCACCAGAAAACTGAAGGCTGGCGAGGAATCCCTGCTGCGAAAAACACGCCTGCTGCGGACGATCGCGTCCCTGGGACTGAAGATCCGCAGCGAGAAGAAGATGAAAGTGCGCCAGCCGCTCGCCAAAGCGACGATCGCCGTTCCCGGAACGCTCGCGAAGGACCTGGATCCGGCCGCGCTGCAGCTGCTGCAGGAGGAACTCAACGTTCTCGCCGTGGACCTGGTGGATGATCCCGGTTCCATCGCCGAACGCTACGCGCAGGTGGATGCCCGCAAGGTGGGCCCGCGCCTGGGCGGCCGCGTGCAGGAGATCATCCAGGCCGGCAAGCGCGGGGAATTCACCGTGGAAAAGGACGGGACCGTCGTGATTCTGAAGGAGAGGCTGGCGCCGGACGAAGCCGCCGTGCTCTACCGGGGACGCGAAGGGGAGGACGTCGCCGCTTCCCGCGGCGTCGTGATCGCACTCGATGTCCGTATGACGCCGGAACTGGAACTGCGGGGCAAGGCCCGTGATCTGATCCGCGCCGTCCAGCAGCTCCGCAAGGAAGCCGGCCTCGCTCTGGGCGACCGCATCATGCTGAGCCTCACGGGCGCCGACGACATCCTCGCCGCGCACTCCGAGACCGTGCTCTCCGCGTTGCAGGCGACGATGGGAACGGTCGAGGGGGAGGGGCACTCGGTAGACCTGGACGGGCAAGCAGTCACCGTGAAGTTTGCGAAGGCATGACCGGAAATGACTAATGATAAATCGTTAAGAAAGGTATAAATTAGAAGGTATAAATTTCAGTTACATTTTTGCATTGAACCTTTCATTAACGATTAATCATTCATCATTCGCCGTATGAAGCTCTGGTTAAAAATCCTCCTCCGCTTCCTCCTCACCATCGTCCTCGTCTGGGCGATGGCGACATATCTGGACCAGTACTTCTTCCTGACGGGAGGATGGAAGGCCTGGATCATCATCGCGGCGCTGATCACGTTGATGAACCTCCTCGTCCGGCCGCTGCTCGACCTCGCCATCGCCCCGCTCAAGCTGCTGGCCACGCTCCTGGCGATGATCATCGTGAACGGCGTCTTCCTCTGGATCACCGTCTGGATCGCTGCGCACATGGACCCGAAACTGGTGATGCTGGATATCCAGGGAGGAATCGGCGGATGGATCGTCGTGATGAGCATCCTGGGCGTTGCAAAATGGCTGATGAAGTTGGTGATCAGATAGATATCAAAAAATATTAGTAATACTTTGTCACTATGTGCACTTTTTGGCATCTGTCAGGGCTCCGTGAAATGTTCTGTGTCATTTTCACGACTATCTTCGGGCGTGTCTTCGACTTTGTCTGTTCCTGAAGCCAAAAGGTCTATTTACAACCCCGCGTCGGAGTTGATACGGTTCCCTCCTTTTTCCCGACTCTCATGAGAAAACTTCTTCTGCTGACGGGTTCGTGCTTCGCCCTCCTGGTTCCGTTCGCCGCGGCAGCGCAGACGGTGGGGTCGACACCCGCGATGGACTACGCCATCGAGCAGAAGATTCTCTATCCGGGAAGCGATGGGGGCCTCAAGCCCGACGGGTATGTCACTCGACTCGAATTCACGCTCGCCACGGTCGACACGCTGTACCCCAACGAGAATGCCGATCATTGCTTTCAGGACATCGCGTCCACGCCGGACTCGGACTTCACGCTGCTCTTCTCGGATGTCGACCGCGAGAGCTGGTTTGCCAAGCGTCTGTGCATCGCCATGCGGGCCGGGCTGATTAAGGGCGACGCGCGCGGCAACTTCCGTCCGTACGCCGTCATCACCACCGCGGAGGCCTCCAAGATTCTCGCGAAGGCCTACGGCCTGCTCTACCCGCCGCAATACGTGACCACCCAGCCGTGGTACGAAGGCCCCATGCTCGCGCTCTCCCTTCGCTCCGCCATTCCGGCCACGGCCTCCCCCTCGCAACCCGTGACGCGGCAGGACACCGCGACGATGTTCTACGCGCTCCGCGGACAGCAGCGCTATCCCGAGACGCGGATCATCGGCGTGCGCCAGCAGACGCCCGTCGCTCGCGCCGGATGCCCCGCGGCGACGCCGCTCGCGCAGGACGGTACCGGCGCGACGGAAACGATCGCCGCCATCCCGTCGGATTCCGCCGCGTGGCCCGCGCCGTGCCCCATGCGGTACCGCGTCCGCTCGCCCGGACAGTCTCTGCTGATCCAGAACAGAATGGGCCGCCCGACGTACGTGGAACGCCCCTCCTCGCGCCTGCTGCGGCAGGAATGGCAGGTCCCGCTGGTGCGGCCCGGCCTGCACATTGATCCGGCAGTCTATTATTGAACAGCGTGCATCGACAGATGGTGACGTGCCGCATGCGCGGAGGCATCGCGATCGACGCGACGTATCACTATCAGCGCTGAGAACGGGAGGAAGCGGAAAGAATACGCCTCGATGGCCGTCTTAGAGACAGGTCACGTTGCTGTTTCTTATCTCTTTTCTCACTCCCCCCTATGTCTCTCCTTGGCTTCATCCTCATCGGCATCGTTGCCGGCTGGATCGCCGGTCTCATCATGCGCGGCCACGGCTTCGGCCTGGTGGCTGACCTCGTCATCGGAGTGATCGGCGCCGTCATCGGCGGATTCATCTTCCAACTGCTGGGCATCGACGCCTACGGCGTGCCCGGTGCGCTCGCCATGTCCGTGCTGGGCGCAGTCGTCCTCCTTGCGATCGCCAGCGCGCTGCGCCGGGCGTAACATCTTTCGCCGAGTGAATATCAAAGCCTCCTCAGGAGGCTTTGATGGTATGGCCGTGATGGTGATGGTGAATACGACCCCCGGAACCGCCCCCTCTTGCGCCCTGGAGAAGGAAAGCTGCAAGCCAGGTGGAGATCGGCACCGCCAACAGCAGTGTGGAACTGCCCACAAGGGTCCGCACGATCTCTTCCGCAAAAAACTCGCCGTTAACCGTCACCCAGAGCGGGTAATCGCCTTGGGTATGGAGAAGGAGCAGCAGTGGAAGTGATGCACCTGCATACGCGAGCGCGAGGGTGTTGATAAGAGAGGCAATGTGCTCTCGACCCACAGATTGCCCCGCCGCCTGCAGCTGTCTGACAGTGAGTCGCGGATTGGCCTTGCTGATTTCATCGATAGCCGCCGTCTGCGCAGTCGTCACGTCATCAAGCACGCCAAGACAGCCGATGAGAATCCCGCCCAACAAGAGTCCGCGCAGGTTTACGTTCTCCAGAAGGCCCGTCTGGAGATACATCGACTCTTCGGACCCCATGCCGAAAATTTTCGCGATATGGACAAACGCGACATCCAGCGCGGCTGCGAGGGTGAGCGTGAGAACGGTACTGAGTAGCGCAATGGACGTGCGCTTGTGGAAGCCGTGGGCAAGATAAAGGGACGTGCATGCGATGGCGCCGCATGCGGCCAGGCTCACGAGGAGCGGATCAGATCCCGCGATGATCCTTGGAATGACGAATCCGATGATAATGCCGATACTCACGCCGAGACCCAGAAGAGACGTGACACCGGTGAGTCCACCGAAGGCCAGAGCCAACACAACGAAGAATGCCGTCAGCCAAAGGAGTTGTGGGATGCGGTATTTCTCGCGAAGCAGATAGGTGACTGTTCCCGCGGCGTCGGTCTGCCTGCTCACCACGACCCGCTCGCCCACGGCGAAACGCGTATCCTCGCGCCCGGGGAGAACGCCGTTTTCCTGGCTGATTTCCTTGCCGGCGTCGGGCCCGCCTTCCAGCCGAAGCGTCAGCGTCTGTAATGCGCGTTCCATGCCAAGCACCGTCTCACGCTCCGTGTCCGACACCGCTGTGATCCGGGCGGTGAAGAATTCCTCGGACGGCGCGGCCGCGTTCTGCGCAGCTGCGGACGGAGCGACAATCAGGAATGCCAGAAGGAGAACGCATAATCGCATGGAACAACGGGAACGGAACGAGTTCATGCTTTGGGAGCCAGTGTCTTTTTGAGCGTCGCAAGAAGGAAAAACCCGATACAGAGCAATACTACCGCGCCACCACTGGAAACGCCGGCATAGTACGAGAGGAAAAGCCCCCCGATGACGGAGATCAGCGAGATGATCACTGCAATAGCCAGCGTCTGGCGGAAGCTGCGCTGTAGCTGCATCGCCGCGATCGCCGGAATCACTATCAGCGCACCGATAAGCAGAACTCCCACGATCCGCATGGAGAGCGAGACCGTCACCGCAGCGAGAATCACGAAGATCCGGTTGATGAGCCGAACGGGAATGCCGCCTGCCGCCGCAAGCTCCTCGTCGAAGGAGATTGACACCAGTTCCTTATAGAAGAGCGCGATAGTGACGAGCACGAGAGCGCCCAGTCCCAGAATGATCCTCACATCACTGCGATTGACCGTGGCGATGCTGCCAAAGAGGACACTACTAATATTGACGTCGAATCCTTGCGAAAGACTGAGGAGAACCGCCGCGACCGCCAAGCCGCCCGAGAGGAAGAGTGCAAGTGCCGAATCGCCCAGCACCTTCCGGTTGTTGCGAAGCTCTTCGACCGAAAGCGCCGCCACGACCGAGGCAATCATGGCGGTGATAATCGGCTGCAGTCCCGTGAGCAGTCCGACGGCCACGCCTGCGAGAGAAACGTGCGCAAGCGTATCGGCCATGAAGGAGTATCGCCGGGTGACGAGGAACACGCCGATGAGCGGCGCGATGACGGCTGTCACAATGCCCGCGATGAAGGCGCGGATCATAAAGTCGTACTGGAAAATCTCAAGGGAAAGCATGGTCAGTGGTGGTGCGGATGAAGCAGCTCATCATGGCCGCCGTAGAGCTTCTGCAAGGTTTCACTTGAAAGGAAATCGTGCGAAGAGCAATGACATAGCAGCTTCTGGTTGAGCGCGAGAACGAAACTTACCTCGTTCTTCATCACGTCGACATCGTGGGAAACAAAGAGAATGGTGAGTCCCAGATCCGTGTTGAGTCTGCGCAGCAGGGCGTGGAATTCCTCGCGTGACTGAACGTCGACGCCCGTCGTGGGCTCATCGAGGATCAGCAGGCGTGGCTCGGCGGCCAGCGCGCGCGCGATGAACGTCTTCTGACGCTCCCCACCGGAGAGATTACCGACAAGACGGTCCCGCAGATGAAACACTCCGGATGTCTCCATCGCGCGGTCAACGAGACGCGCATCGGCAGGTGAAAACGGCCGCCCGATGCCGATACCCGGCGTGCGGCCGCTGCGGACGATCTCCTCCACGGTCGCCGGGAACGGGAATTCCGTCTGCGTGATGCGCTGGGGCACGTAGCCTACTTTTCCGCCTTTACGCGCCTGAGATGGCGACTGACCGAACATGGTGACGGATCCGCTGCCGGGTTTGACAATACCCAGGAGAATCTTGAGAAGCGTCGTCTTGCCGCCCCCGTTGGGCCCGACGATGCCGACATAGCTTCCTTCGGGGATCGCGAAGCTGACAGCATCCAGCACTACATGCCTGCCGTATGACAGGCTCAGGTGATCGGCTTCGACGGCGATAGGAGCAGTTACGGGCATTGCAGTGCGGTGCGGAGATTTTTCAGATTCTCCTCCATCAACGAGAAATAGTCATCATTCTTTGCAGCATTGTCGGGCGTGAGGCCTTCGATCGGATTGAGTACCAGAGGCTGCGCGCCCACTTCGCTCGCGACGGTCTCCGCCAGTTCGGGACTGACGAGCGTTTCGAAGAAGATGTATCGGATGTTGTTCTCCCGGGCGAAATCCGCAAGTTCCGCAATGCGCTTGGGCGAGGGCTCTTCGTCGGGAGAAAGTCCCGCAATCGCCAGAGTGCGGAAGTCATATTCCTTCGCGAGATACCGGAAAGCGTTGTGAGACGTAACCGCATCCCCGAAAGCGCATTTTGCGAGCCCCTTGCGGAATGCTCCGTCGAGCGAGGCGAGCTTTTTGAGAAGCACCTGCGCGTTCTTCGCGTATGCGTCTTTGTGCTCCGGGTCGGATTGGATGAAGGCATCGCGAATAACCTCCGCTTGTCGCTGCATCAGCACGGGGCTCAGCCAGATATGAGGGTCCGTTCCGACCGTGATCGCGCCGGTCGACGTGTGCACTTCGCCTTCCTCATGCTCTTCTTCATGATAATCATCTTCAAAACCAGCCATGGTCTCGACCATATCCGTCACACGAATCGCAATAACGCCCGTGCTGCGAACTTCATCCAGAATCTTGTCACCCCAGGCATCCACTCCTCCTCCATTCATGAGAAAAATTTTGGCATCGTAGACCGTCGCCAGCTGCTCGGGAGCGGGCTCATATTCATGAGGCTCCACGCCGCCGGGCGTTACTTGAAGAACATCAACTCTCTCCCCGCCGATCTGCTGAGCAAGAAACGCAAGCGGATAGAAGCTTGCGACGACAGACAGCTTGTTGACCGGAGCCGGCGGCTTGGCACATCCGGAGAGTCCCAGGATGACCAGCGCGAGAAATGATGGGAGATGAAAAGATGTACGCATGAGAGAAGAAGGAAAATCAGGAATTACATGAAGAACAGGTGCCGGTTATTTCACTCACGTGCCCGGACGGACGGAACTTCGCCTTCCGCGCGATGCCGTCTTCCAGTGTACACAGAGTCGGATCGATAAACTCTTCGATGCCGTCGCAGGAGGTGCAGTGAAGGAATCCGTGGTGACCGGCGATACCGGGCAGGGAGCAGAGCGTGTAGAGGCCGTTGCAGGGATGACGATGCACGATGTGCAGGTCGGTGAGCAGCTGCAGGACGCGGTAGATGGTGACGGCATTGACGGCGCTTCCCTTGGCGGAAATCCTGCGGTGGATGTCCTGGGGGGACATCGCCTTTTTAGACCGTCGCAGCATGTCGATGACCAGTCGCCGCGGACCGGTATCGCGGAGTCCGCGCTTACGGAGAAGTTCGGAGAGTGAGACATCATTCATGCCGAAAGACTAATGCAATGATATTGCAATTGCAATAATAATTATTTTGCCATCAGGAGCACGCCGCGCACAGGGGCGTCTGCGCTACAGGGTCGCCGCAACCGGTGCAGAGCGTAAACGTGGAGGAGGGCCGCAGCTGGCTGTCGACCGCCACGCGCTCGTCGAACACGAAGCACTCGCCCTCGAACCCGCCCTGCGGGAACTGCTCCAGATACGCGAGGATGCCGCCATCCAGCTGGTGCACATCGGTGAAGCCTTCGTCTTCCATCGCGATGATCGCCTTCTCACAGCGAATGCCGCCGGTGCAGTACAGCAGGACTTTTTTATCCTTGGGAAGGCCGGACGCCCGGACGTATGCGGGGAATTCATGGAAGCTCCGGATGCCGGGATCGATCGCGTGTGTGAATTTGCCGATCGCGACTTCGTAGTCGTTGCGCGTATCGATGATCGTCACGTCGCCGCGCGCGATCAGAGCGTGCCACTCGGCGGGAGACAGATGCCGGTGCGTCCCCGCCGGACGGATCGCGGGGTCTTTGATCGCGACGATCTCGGGCTTCCTCTTCACCGACCACTTCCGGAACACCGGCGCATCGGCCCCGCTGTCTTTGAACGACATGGCCGGGTGGAGCTCCCGCATCCTCCGCTTCCACTCCCCGACCGCCTCCTCGGTGCCGCACACCGTCGCGTTGATGCCCTCGGGCGCGATCAGAACCAGCCCCTTCATGTCCCATTCGGAGCCGAACGCCGAGAGCTCCGCATGCAGCAGGTTGATCTCCGCGTTGGCGAGAGGAAGGAATGCGTAGCAGGTGGTGATGAATATCGTCAGAAAATGGAGGGCAAGCCGTTTACCCGAAGATTGTAACCCTTTGCACTCCTATCCGTAATACACTGTGCAGCAGCTGTCTTTCACCTTCTTATGGATTCCTCCGAACTCCGAAGCATCGCCGACTGCCGCGCGGGACGCCTCGCGGCCTTCGACCCGCTCTATACCCTGCACGTGGACGCCGTGTACAGATTTCTCTCCCGCAGAACCTCCTCCAAAGAGGCGGCGGAGGACCTCACCAGCATCACGTTCATGAAGGCCCTGGAATCCATCCGCTCTTTCGATCCCGCCAAAGGCGAACTCCGCGCCTGGCTCTACCGCATCGCCCGCAACGCCCTCATCGACCACTACCGCGATCCCCGCGAACACGCGATGGGAATCGAGGAGGCCGAGGAGATCGCCGGAGATGAGGACTCCGCGCTCGATGCAGCCCGGCAGATGGATGCCCGCGCCGTGCGCAAGGCGCTCGCGTCCCTCAAGCCGCTGCAGCGCGAGGTGGTGCTCCTCCGGGTGTGGGAACGCCTCCCTTACAAGGAGATCGCCCGCATCACGGGCAAGACCGAAGGCAACTGCAAGCTCCTCTTCTTCCGCGCGCTGGCGCAGCTGCGCCCGCTGCTCGCGATTCTGTTTCTGTTTTTCCCCATTTCCTATGACTACTTCTTCTCACGATGAATTCCTCGCCGATCTGTACGCGATGGACCCCGGCCTGCGCGAGCACGAAGCCGAGCTCATCCCGCTGATCACCAAACTCCTCAAAAACGATCCGGCCACGTCGCCGGACCCCGCGTTCGTCGCGAAGCTCCGCAGCCAGCTGGGCGACAAGGCCGCGACGATGGACGTGCCCGCCGCGGGCCGCTCCTGGAACCTCTCATGGCTGCTGGGCGGCGCGCTCACCGCGGCCGTGATGATCCCCGTCGCCTTCGTTGCCTATAACGGCCTGCCGAAGACCGTTCCCGCCGGTGAGGACGGCGCTTCGGCCCCCGCGTTCGCCTACCGCATCGAAGACGCGGAGGAGAACGCGTTCGGCAACCTGACCGACATCGCCCCCGCGTCGCCGGAGCGCAGCGCCCGCCCGCAGAGCGGCGGAGGCGGCATGGGCGGCGACATCGCCGTCCAATCGAATCCCGTCCCGTCGGAGGCCCCCATGGGGATGGACGCCAAGATGATCGCGCCCTATCCGATGTACCAGTATGAGTACGTGTACGACGGCGAGCTGCCCGAGCTCACGCCGACGGTGCCCGTCTACAAGCACGATTCGTCGCGCAAGAACCTTCCCCTCTCCGCGATCTCGTCGCGGCTGAACCTGGGAACCCTGAACCTCGACTCGTTCTCGGGCATGAACATCGATTCCCTCAGCTTCAACCAGAACGTCCCGTTCGGCCTGCAGCTGTACGTGAACCTGCGCGATTCCTCCATCAACATCGACGCCAACTGGGAGCAGTGGCCGCAGAGCAAGTGCACGACCGAAGCCTGCTTCCGCAACGAACAGGTGAAGATCGGCGACGTTCCCGCCAACGAACAGCTGATCGCGATCGCGAAGGACTTCGCCGCGGCGCACGGCATCGACCTCTCGCACTACGGCGAGCCCGAAGTCGACATGCAGTGGAAGACCGACTACGAGCGCGCGAAGGACAAGAGCATGGCGTACGTTCCCGAAACGCAGCGCGTCGTCTTCCCGCTCCTGATCGACGGCAAGCCCGTGCATGACCAGTCGGGCATGAAGGCCGGCATCAGCATCGGGGTCCACGCCAAGCACAAGAGAGTGATGAACGTCTACGGGGTCATGGACCGCGCGTACATCAAGTCCGAGTACGCCGGCGTCACCAGCGCGGACGAGGTGAAGAAGTTCCTCGCCCAGATCGACAACTACGGCGCGATGCCCGTCGACCTGATGCGGACCGACGGAGGCGCCGCCCCCGAGGTGAAGAAGGGCAAGGTGATCCTGGGCGAGCCCACGGTCTCGTACTCGCTCTACTACCGGTACACCACGGGCACCAACGAAGAGCTGCTCGTGCCGTCGCTCATCTTCCCCATCAAGAGCGTCGAAGGCGGCGAAGAAGGATTCTTCTACCGCTCAAGCGTCGTGGTTCCGCTGGCCAGCGAAATGATCAAACAGCAGGACAACACGATCCGCCCGATGATGGAAGGCGCAATGGTGAAGTGAACGAAGCGTGAATATTCCGCTTAAAGCCGCCGGGCATTCCCGGCGGTTTTTTTAGCGGCCCAATTGAGTAAGAACTGCCCCGGGGCGTCGTCCCACTGCTCGGATCCCCCAGGGATCCCCTTCATCTCTTTCCCACTTTTTTCTATGGCACATCGCGATCAGGGCCAGCAAGGCCAGCAGAGTGACGACCTGTCGCGCGACAGCGACATGGGATCGGACCGCGGCAACCGCCAGAGTGGTCAGGACAACAGCGGCAACTTCTCGAACAACCCGGACCGCGGGGCCGGCCGCAACAATCAGAACCGGTAATCCCTGAGGGAAAATAAAACGAGGCTCGTGGGGAGCCTCGTTTTTTGAACGTCGATGATCGTGATCAGGCGGCCTTCTCCAGCGACGCGTCGTCATCCTGTGCTTCCGGCTTCTCTTCTTCCTTCCTCGCTTCTGCAGCCTCGCGCTTTTCGGCGTTGAATGTCTGACGGGTGTCTTTGGCATTCAGGATTTCCGTGTCCTTGCTGTTGACCGTGCCTTGGTGATGAAGATGTGCAGCTTCGGTGTCATCGAGACCGACGAGACGAAGCGTCATGTTGTTCTCCTTTTTGACCTTATCGCGAAGGTTCATGACCTTATTGAGTACCGGCTTCTCAACTTTTCCGTCGGCGCGGGTGAAGTCCAGCGTCATGCGCGTCTCGCGCTTGGCGATACGCGTCTGCAGCACACGCTTGAATTCGTCCGTTTCGATCGCTGCGCCCACATCTCCTTCGGCAGTCTCATCGGCGATGCCGATAGCCTCCGTATCACCAATGGCGGTCCTGCGCACATCGCCCTTGCGGGACGCGAGCTGAATGGTCGCGCCTTCATTGACGGCGTCATTGGCTTCGACATCGTCCTGGTGGTTCTCAAGTCCGGACTTCATAGACTGAAGGGGAAAGTATCGACCATTGTACGCAAAAAGCGTCGTAAGTCAAGAATTCTTCACACGTTCGCAAAATGCCTCCGGGGGCCAAAATGGCGATAAACGCGGGGTTTTTGCGTGCGACTACTTCAACCCCCGGAAGAACTCCCAGATGATGTTGCCGGTCTCGCGCGGCCAGTTGTGAGGGTAGTACACGCCGCGCTCGTCGGTGTCTTTGGCGTGCGGGCACCACAGGATGTCATTGCCGCCCGGGCAGTGGAGATGCCGCACGCAGTTGAGCACGTCGGGACCGGATGCCACGGTTTCCCACGCGCAACCGTTTTCTTTGATGCGCATCGCGCGGACTTTTTCGGCGCCGGAAAACGGCGCGAGGGTATCGCGCGGATTGTGCGCGATGAGGGCGGCCGCGGGGCCGTCGCAGTCGGTGATGACCGAATCCCCTCCCACGGTCGCCGATCCCCGGACGACTCCGCCCCGGTAGCACGCCACCGTGTTGGCCATCCACGCGCCGAGCGAATGCCCGACGACGAAGATGCGCTCCATGTCGATGCAGTAGTAGCCGGCCAGGTGCTCGACGAGCGCGTCGAAGTAGCGGGTGTCGCCGGTATCCGACCACGTGAAGCTGCCGTTGTCTTTTTTGACCGCGGCCGGATACGCGATGATCGCCCCCGCCGCCTCGCGGTCGAGCCGGTAATACTGCCGCACCTGCTCGTTGCTGTTGGTGCGTCCGTGGAACGCGATGATCAACGGCGCGGGATCATGCTGCACGTACCCGGAGGGAATCGTGAGGAGGAACGTGCGGTCGCGGCCGTCGACGGGAATGCTCAGCGGCGCGGGAACGGCCGCCTTCCCGCATCCGGGGGACAGCTGCGGGTTCACGCGGTCTTCTTCGAAACGGAGCATGCGCCACAAAAGATCGGCCGCGCGCTCGCGGGTGAGCGGCTCCCACGGGAGATACGAACTCGCGGGCAGGATGTGGTTGTCCGCCAGCTCCTGCACGTAAGGCAGATACCATTTTTCCCCCTCGGGCTCCGTGATGGTCCGTCCGTACGCCTGCAGCACGATCTTGATGGCCTCGGCGGCGTTCACCGCCTGGCCGGGCCGGAAGTTGCCGTCGTCGTAGCCGTCGACGATGCCGCGGTTTTTGGCGGCGCAGATGTACGGCGCGTACCACTCCGTGGGATTCACGTCGCTGAAGCAGCGGCGGGTCACGGGCGTCACGTCGCTTTTGCCCTTGAAGACGATCTTGAGCAGTTCGGCGCGGTTGATCGTGTCCTTGGGGTGGAAGCCGCCATCGGGATAGCCTCCGATCACGTCTTTATCTTTGAGATACTGGATCGCCTCCCGATAGCGGTACCAGCGGTCCGCGGTATCGGGGAACGGAACGGGAGCGGCGGACACCGTCGGAATCATTCCCGCGAAGAGAAGCGTGAGGATACACGCGGCACTCAAACGATGAACGGACATGGAAATGACAGTACCATGCCCCACGGAAGACGATGCTCATTTCCACGAGACTTTTTCCAGCGAGTCCAGCACGATCATCCACGTCTGCCCGTCCCGGAACGCGAAGGGGAAGCCGCGCACGTCCGCGAAGCGATAGAACGTGTCCGGCGTCTTGCTCCACGTCCCCCGTTGCACGCCCCCGTCGCGGAAGAGAATGGCGGAGCCGGTGCCGTTCATATCGATGGTCAGGCGGCCGAGTTCGCCGACCTCCAGGACCGGAGACTCGAGAAGGAGAAGATTGCCGGGCGAGGGCGGCCGCTCGATCCCCTGATTCATCTTGCGGTACGACTGCGTGCCGGGATCGTACGCGTACCCGACGTTGTGCACCGGACTGCGGTGATCGATCTGGATGCGGTGCGCGGAATCGTCGGACACGAACGCGCCAATCGGAAAGAGCGGCAGCGTGACAGAGGAGACGTCCTCCAGCATGTCGGCGAGCATCACGATGCTGTCGCCGGTGATGAAGCGGTGATGCGGCGCGGGGGCGATCTCGTCCTCATCGAAGAAGCGGTTGAGGCGCAGCGCGTCGAACGACCGGGGGGATCCCTCCTCTTTCAGCTTCTCGATCGCCTCGGGACTGCCGCCCACGTGCAGGATCGCGGAGAGGACGGGCGAGGAGCCATCGACAAAGTACGGCCGCACCGAGCGGACGGGGCCGATAGAATCGGGAAGATCGGCAACGTTGACGTACGCGAGGAATCGCGTGATGAACCCCTCCACCAAAAATTCCTGCACCAGCGTCGCCTTCTCCAGGCCGCGCTGAAAGTCGCGGGCTCCCTGATGGTTGTCGATCATCACGCCGACCAGCACGGCATCGGCCGGATTGTCCGGTGAGGAGCCCGCCACGCACGCCGTCAGCAGCGCCGAGAAAAGGAGGATAGGGACGGCGCGCTTCCAGGCGCGAGAGCGGCGGCGATCACTTTTTTGCATCAGACTGGGGAAAACGAATTGCGCAGGCGGGGCATTGTACCTACGATTGGCCCATGTCCACCCTGCTTTTGACCCTTTTGTTGGCGCTCCCCACGGGGGCATTCGCGCAGAAAGTCTGCTATTCCCCGAGCGATTGCACGGGCGGGCAGCGCTGCACGTCGCTGGATAACGGCGTCGTGCCCGGCGTCTGCGCAAACCCGGCGAAGGCGGTCGAGAAGACCGCTCCCGTCGCGGCGCCCAAGGTCCCGAAGCCCGCACCCAAGAGCTCGTCCTCGGTCGCAAAGTCGTCCTCCAGCATACAGTCATCATCGGTCTCCAGCGTTCGTTCCTCCAATAGTTCGGTGATGTCGAGTTCTTCCGTCGACTCCCTCAGCGCCGAAGAGCAGAGCAGGCTGACTGCCATGATGAAATCCATGATGGATTCGTTCATGTCGATTGGCAAAGGTTTCCTCTCCACGGTGACGAGCATCAGCAACAGCGTGAAGTGCATGTTTGGCGGGTGCTGAATCTCACGATGCCTGGTGCGCTTTGAGAACGCGTTCGATGGTGTTCCAGTTCCGCGTCGTCACTTTTTTGCCGAATTCTTTTTCGATGATGCCCATCAGGTCCACCGTTCCGCGATCGGGCGTGACGATGAGCACGCTGACGACTTCCCTCGGCGTCGCGGAGAGAATCCGGAAGTTGCCGTCGTCGGACGCGTACGGGATCTTGAGGGAACTTGTGGATGGTTCGGAGAGGAACGTGACGTAGAGCCGCGTCTGCGGCGTGACGGGAATGCCGTTGAATGGATTCGCTTTTGCGAGTTTCTGGAGATCATGAAGCGGGCGCACCAGCACGCCGATCGTGAAGCCGAATGTTTTTTCCAGGTGCTTCTGCAGCGCGGCGGTGATCTCGGACTCGCTTTTGGACGAACGGAAGACGACGTTGCCGCTGTTGAGGAGCGTCTTCACGTTGCCGCAGCCGAGCGTGGTGAACGCCTTCGCGAGCGCGGCCATGCTCACCTTCTTGTTGCCGCCGACGTTGATGCCGCGCAGGAACGCCGCGTACTCCGTGGAGGATTTTGCCGTCGCAGCCATCAAGCCGACAGGATGGACGTTCCGCGCAGGCGCGCCGTGAACTCGGGGAAGCGCGTCCAGCCGATGACCGCCATGAGTGCGAGCAGGACGTAGATGGGCAGGGCCTCCATGCTGCTGAATCCGTGCGTGAGGTTGGTGGCGAGCGCGCCGGCCAGATACCCGATCATCAGGATGAAGCCGACCGCCGAGGTGCGGGGAACGAGGAAGAGGATGATGATGGCGAATTCCAAAACGCCGAGCGGATGCTCGAGGCCGATGGTGCCGAGCTTCTTTCCGAATTCTTCCGCCGGGGAGCCGGGCGTGACGGGCATGAACTTCATGACGGCGGCGAACAGGTTGAACGCGACCACGAGGACGGTGCAGATCCATCCGATGATCGACGAAACGCGGGCTTTCATGGAGAAGGGGGAAGAAAGCGGGATGAAGCGGATTGTAGCAGAGCCGATGTCATGGTGAGCTTGTCGAACCATGAACATCGGCGTGTCGTTCTTCGTCAAGCTCAGAATGACACGCCTTACCGTATGAATGCGTGACCGTCAGAAAAAACCGCTCGTACTTCACCGCGTGCCTAATCCCCTCCTTCAAAAGCATCGCACTCATCGCCTTCACGACAGTCGGATGGCTCATCGGCCCATTGGCACGGATCACGCCCTGCGGACGCAGCCGCGCGAGCGCTTCGGTCAGGATGTGCGCGAGCAACTGCGCTTCGAGCACGTCATTGGCATACGGATTTTCCAGATCATCGGGGATTCCCCTCTTCTTGATGTTGTCGCTGATCGCGATGCAGAGGCTTTCCGGGAAAATGATCCGGTCGAACGTACCCAGGTCTGGCCAGGGACCGACAGCGTCGAAGATGATGTGTGGAATGGGATCGCAGACATCCGCAAGCCCCGGATCCACGTCCGCGAGCAGCATATTCTCCGCGGGCACGCCGAGCTCCGGCAGCAGCCTCTCGAAGAATGCCGGATGCGCGCCGACGCTCAGGAGCCGCCGTCCTTTTTCCGAGAGCAACGCGACGTCCTCCTGCGTGAGCAGTCCCGCCGCAGCATGATGACTGGGACGGTAGAGCCAGGAATATTTCCCGTGGCTCTTCATGCGCGAAGCATCCCCGGGATCCAACTCGTCTGCGAACAGACGCTCCTCGAGCGCACGGACGCGGTCGACGAAGAACGGATCTGCAGTGGAAATTTTCCTGGGCCGCATGCATCGATTCTATTACACTTCGGACATCTCTGTTGCTTCTATGCATGAGCAAGAGGCGCTCCGGATTCACTCTATGAGACGAAAAATCCTGAGAGGACTGCTGATCGGCCTCATCATCCTGGTCTCTCTGGGGGTACTGGTGCGTGTGCGACGGGCAATCGCACTGCGCGCGGATGAACGGAAGCTGGGCTATGCCGTGCACACGGTTGCGGATCGCACCTATCTTGTTCATCTGCCGGCGTCATTCGACGGTACCACTCCCCTCCCCGTCGTGCTCAACTTTCACGGCGGCGGGGGCGACGCGCAGGGACAGATCATCCAGTCGCAGATGAACGCCACCGCCGACAGGGAGAATTTTATTGCCGTGTATCCGCAGGGAGTCGGCCACACCGTTCTTGGGCACCTCTTCGGCACCTGGAACGCCGGCGAAACCTGCTGCGGCCCGGCGATGAAGCAGAACAGCGACGATGTCGGTTTTGTGAGGAACCTTCTGGACGATCTTGCGGCGACGTTTCCGATCGATGCCAAGCGCGTCTACGCGACGGGTCTTTCGAACGGATCGATGATGAGCTTCCGCCTGGCATGCGATCTCGCCGATCGCATCGCCGCCATCGCCGCTCTCAACGGTCCGGGCGTTCAGGAGACGTGCAAGCCGTCGCGCCCCATTCCCGTTCTGTATTTTGCCGGTCTGGCCGACCCCTGCGTCCCGTTGGAAGGGGGCCAGAGGCCAGGATGTCTGAATTCCCTGCTGGGAGTGGAAGTGGACTCCGACCGCTCGATGGTCGCTCCCGTCGCGGAGTACATGACGATGTGGCGGACCCTCAACGGCTGCAGCGATACTCCCCGCACGGTCCTGACCAAAGGACAGGTGACGTGCACGCTCAGCGACCGGTGCAGGGACGGGTCGGCGGTCCAATACTGCACGGTGGGCGACGGCGGACACACCTGGCCGGGCGGGACGTACGGCACGCCGTGCGCTGATTCACTGAAGGACAAGATCTGCACGAGATACCAGAGAACCGTGGGGCACCTGAATACGGACATTTCCGCAAACGACGTGATGTGGGAATTCTTCGAAAAGCATCCGATGCCGTGAGTTGAACCAGAAATCAGCAGGTTTCCGTAACGCCAGCGGCTCATTCCTGTTATACTACTCGTCTGTTCCATGACACCTCCGTGGGGATGACAGGTATCGACAGCGTGATCAATGGTGTGTGTTCGCCTCAGTCCGGGATGGCAACGTTTTCCCGATACCCAGCGTTGCAACTTATACCTGCCGAAAGCAAGGTACTTGCAGCCGCGCGCAATGCAGTCGACAGTTTGAGGAATCTTTCCTTCGACTTCGCTCCTGCGTACGCGATGGCCGCTTAAGTTCGCCCTCGTGCGAACATGTTTCTCCGCCGACTCCTGCTGAGCGGATGAAACATCATCAGCAGGACTGCGTGACGACCTGACGTCGACGTCACGATGAACCAAGACGTCACACCTCGCTCCGTATCTCTGCTGCTCTCTCAGCGGAAGCGAGAATTGAGAGCTCCATGACCGTACAGGCACGCGCGCTACACGTTGGACCCGGGTTCAACTCCCGGCATCTCCACCATTCGGGAATCTACCGAAATTCAAGCTCATAGAATTGCGATTTTATAAACAATTACGGCCTTATAGGCCGTTTTGAAAAAGTTCGAAAGAGGATTTTTGGGGTGTTGGTGCATTTTTGGCCCCAAAGGGCATGCGTGGCTTTGTGTTGCGGTTTTCGGCGAGTTCGGAAGGATTGGGCACGGGGGCTTTACAGGACAATTTCGGAGAGCGCTGTCACCTTCTTGAAATGCACTCCATCAAGCTTTTCAAAATGACGCGCACCGCATCGTATTTTCATTTCCTCCTGTATGCGCAGATCGTCGGCGTCGAGTGACGACTTCGTTTCAGCCACGAAGTACACGCGCTCGTCCTTCTCAAACACTATCGCCCAGTCGGGGTTGTAATTCCCAATCGGCGTCTCGATCTTGAACCATCCCGGCAATTTCACATAGAACTGCACATCAGTACGGCTCTCCAAGTCTTTAGCAAACTGAGTTTCAACCTCTGAATCGACTTTCACATAATCGTAGAGGGTCTTTTCCTGCCGTTGCACTTTCACCATGTCCTCCAAATAGCCTTTTAGTTCGGCGTTCTCAAAGCGTTCCATCGCCCAATAGTCATCGGCAATCTTCTCGTACTTGATGCCATCGACCATCATCCCGCGCAGTATTCGATTGATCTCATGGACGGCGGTATCCATGAATTGCTGCGGATTTTTTAGAATGTCCGAAACCTTGTTGGATGCTATCAGGATGCGACAAATCGTGTCCTTGGTGAGTCTCGTTTTGTCCTGAATGTAGCTCAATACATCGGGAATCCCCGCGATGGTCGGCTCCACGGTTCGCTCGTCCACGTCGCGGAACTCGGTGCCGATTCCTTTGTCCGACATGGTGATGGCTCCTTTCAGGTATCGGATTTTCGGTGCTGCAAATTCCTTTGCGGCGATTGCCCGTGACGCTTCCTCAATCAGCGTCTCGGTGTCGTAACTGACCTGATAGCGGGTCTTGTGCTTGATGCGTTCCCAGAGAGCCTTGAAGTTTTCATCGAGCTTATAGCCCTTCTTGAGCGTGACGGCGGTTTTCTCTTTCGCGTTCTTGATGCGCCCCGCGAAATTTACGCCGCACTCTTCCTCAATTTCGGTTTGGAGGCTCTTGGCAAAATCCTCGTAGCTCTCATTGGCGGTCACGGTCAGCACGTTCAGATCACGGTCATACACGCGCTGTCCGTCCCCATTCACGGGGAGGCGCAGCCCACGTCCGATCTCTTGTCGCTTCTTCATGTCTGAGCGCGTTTCATTGAGGGTGCAAATCTGAAACACGTTCGGGTTGTCCCACCCCTCGCGCAACGCCGAGTGCGAGAAAATGAACCTGAGCGGCACGTCCGATGACAATAGTTTCTCTTTCTCTTTCATAATGAGCGCGTACGTATCGTCATCGTCCTTCGTCGTCCCGTTGGTGTCTTTCAGGATGCCTTTCTTGTCCTGAGAGAAGTAGCCGTTATGCACGTTCTCCACGGCGTACGGGATCAGCCCCTTGTACTGCGGGCGTTTGGCAACCTCCCTAAAGATTTCCTCGAACCACAGGGCAAATTTTCCTTTGGCGGCGGCTCCCTCTTGGTATTCTCGATAGTTCGCCACGCGGTCAATAAAGAAGAGAGACAGAACCTTGATTCCTTTGTCGCGCAGGGTGCGCTCTTTCTCGAAGTGAGTCTCAATGGTCTTTTGAATCTGCAATCGCATGACGGCCTCGCGGTTGCCCCCCTGAACCTGTCCTGCGGTGAGGGTGTTACCGTTGCTGAACGTCACGGTCTGAGCTTTCACGTCTACGGAGGCGAGTGTGTACCCGTCGCGGTAGACCTCGCGTTGGTTGCTCAGTTTGTACAGATCACTCTCCGTCATGCCCTTGGGACTCTTGCGGATGCTCACGGCCTTGCGCTTGATGCCGTCAGGCGTGTTCACGTCGATTTCGAGCTTCACAGAAATTGAGTTTTTGGCCGATGTGACGCTGACGAGTTTTACATAGGCGTCATTCATCCCTCCTTCATCGAGCACACTATCGACTTCGATTTTCTTCACTAGTCCCAAGTCGTACGCCTTCACGGGGTCGAGGCGGTAGACGAGATTATACGGGTTCTTATGCGTTGCTGAATAGCGCAGAGTGCAAAGCGGATTCAGATTCATAATGGCCTTCCTGCGGATGTCAGTCTCCATGTTCTGCGGCTCATCCACTATCACGATAGGGCGTGTAGCTTGTAGATAACGGATCGGTACGCCCCAGTCACTGTTCTGGTAAATGATGTTCGTGTCCTCCTTGGCAAAGGAATCAATGTTGATCACCAGCACTTGCAGGGTGTTGGTCGTGGCAAAGTGCTTTATCTGCCCGCGTTTCTTCGGGTCATACACGCGGAAGTCCATTTCGGGTTTCTCGTAGAGCGTATCGAAGTGTTCCCGCGTGATTTGCAGGTTCTTTAGGACGCCCTCCTTGATGGCGATGCTCGGGACAACGATAATAAATTTCTTGAAGCCGTATCGCTTGTGGAGTTCATGGATGGTGCGGAGGTATACGTACGTTTTGCCCGTGCCGGTTTCCATTTCCACGGAGAAGTGCACACCGTCAGCCAGTCGCGTTTCCTGCTTGGCGGGTAACGTCATCGGCAGGAAGAACCCTGTGGTGACATCCGATTTTTCAATACCGTTGCGCTGCTGCACGGCATGTAGGTTATGAATGATAGTGGACTGGTCGAGTAGCAGATTGTTCCCGATAAGCAAATCGCCTTCAAACTGCATTTGCCCGTCGGGTTGCTGCATTTGAATCTCAAAGTCGCCCTTAGCGAGCGGTTGGCCTTCGAACAGGTCGGCAATCGCATTGATCGCGTCAATTTGATACGCCTGAGAGGGGTCGAATTGGAGTTTCATTCGATCAGGCCGAGTAGGGAAGGATTTTCTGATTCAGGTAATTTACTGATTGATTCAAACTTAATTTTAGGTTTGCGATCCAGATCCTCATTATCACGACTAGATCTATCTACTATCCCAGTAATCTCACAGTTCCCAAAGAGAGCATCCTTAAATTCAACAATGCTAACTCCAGAATCCTTTGGGACACAGTAGAGAACGTGCTGCTTGTATTTCAGGCCAAATGAATTTTGTTCTTCATTACCTTTAATCAAATGACCTTTCAGGGTGACGTGATGACCGTGTATTAACTCAGGATATAACAAATCGGAATCCTGTACTTCCGATGTGAACACATGTTTTTCCCTCGCGGTAATCGTCACTTCTTCAGCAGAATGGTCATGATAATAACCAATTTTCAACGTTCTTTCAGATTCAATTACTAATGCGTTCTTCGATAATAATTTACTCGGAACTTTGTCGAGTTTTTTAAGAACGTCTTGCGGCACATATAGCACGCTGCCGTCTACTCCTTTGATTCCTGCCATATTCTCTTTCTCTTTAGTTTTCCAATCTATATCTGTGAATTGTTGTTTCCCATATTTGTAAGTATGTTCGGCAATTCTGATCGACCACACCAACACACGAAATGCTGCTTTAAAAATGTCCCTTAATCCAACATTATCGAAATCTTTTTCAGCCATTTTTTGAGCCGCGGTTACGGCATACTTTGTAATCGCCGCTGAAATAGGAATGCCGATTAACAAATCCTTCACAACGGCTTCCCACGAGCCAGCCTGAACTTTCACTGGTATTTCATACTCAAGTTCTATAAGTGCAGGATTCTCTTGGTTGATAAAGAAGCGGATTGCCTCATCGAATCCTTTTAGAGCGTCGGCTGTTTTTCTCGCATCCATAAAGCCGTCATCCACAAGCCTCCCCTCATATCTTATAAACCCAATTATGTTGTCAGGTTTACTCATGAATTAAATAACTCGGAAATCAATTTTTGCGGCTTCCATTTGAAGCGCGGTGTTTGTCTTTAATTGGTCGTTTCCCTTGAAAGCCCCATCGAGGCAAATGACCTTCTGAGGTTTGGCTGCGATCACGGCATCGGCCAATGCCTGAGTCATTGAATCCTCAAGGGACACAATCAGTTTCCCACCGTCGAGCACATAGTATTTAATGTCTTCGACCTTTCGCGTCTTCAGAGACACATTCAGATCCAAACCAGATTTCAGTATGAGTTCGTACAGAACATTCTCCTGAGTGCTCTTGGCTTTCAGATTGTCGATAAACATGTGCATTTGCTCTGCTAGTTCTTTCGCGTCAGCGACATTACTGCGCCAGATTTTGAAATTGCTTTCATCAAGGCTAAATACCTTGAATCCAATATCCAGTGATGATTCTGAGGATCGTGCGAGTTTCTTACCTGCTCTCCTGATTCGTTCTTTTGCGATATCCGAAATAGTCTTAAGTCCGAATTTATTTGCATCAGTCTCTTCACCAATGGGTTCAGGAAATTGAACTGAGATAAATATTCTATTACCTTGATCTTCGACATTGGCCGAAATAACTGCGTGTGGAGTAGTGCCTGAACCAGCAAAGAAGTCCATGATAACATCATCGTCCCTAGTAGCATGGAGTACTAACGTTTGAATTAGGGATACGGGTTTTGGGTAATCGAACACTTGAGCATTCTCAAATAAGTCCCGCAGTTCTTTGGTGCCTTCCTGATTCAGACCAGCTTCAAGAGAAATCGTTTCGTCATCGGTTCCGACAGAATTAATCCAAGTGGAAAGTGGCGTAGTCTCATCAAGTGCCCCTGACTCATCGAAGCGCGTCTTGAAGCGTGGTCGGCTCATTTTTCGATCTGGATTATCGTCAGGGAAAATAATGTTGTCGCTCTCAATGTGCGCCTTCATCGTAGACGGTTGAAACCTCCAAACACGGCTCTCAGGCGGCCAATACTCAGTTCCCGTTCGCGGGTTTTTAACAGCGTAAAACTGATTTGGACGAAGTTCCTTACCCATTCCCACAGTCAGATCGGTGCTGCGGTATTTACCTTTACTGTCCTCATACGGATAATCATTGGCATTTTTTGCCTTTCCGTATAATTGCACATTCTCAATTGATTTTGCGTAACACAAAACATACTCATGATCTGGAGATACAGGCGCGCCCCTCATACCGGATGACATGCGCCTCTTTCTAACAAATGTGGCTACAAAATTATTTTCACCAAATATTTCATCAAGTATTGCTCTAAGGTTTTTTACCTCATTATCGTCGATACTCACAAAAATAACGCCGTCATCCCGTAGTAAGTTTCGGGCAAGGAACAGGCGAGGGTACATCATGGAGAGCCAATTGCTGTGATAGTGCCCGTTGTCTCCACTGTTTTTTTGCCACATGCCGTCACGGGTCACATGCCCTTCTTCCTTATCGCCAACACGCTCCATGTACTCCTCTTGGGTTTCCTGAAAGCGATCAGGATAAATGAAACTATCGCTCCCCGTGTTGTACGGCGGGTCTATGTAGATCATTTTCACTTGGCCGTAATAGGACTTTTGGAGCACTTTCAGCACTTGCAGGTTGTCGCCTTCGATAAACAGGTTCTTGGTCTTGTCGAACTCCACGGATTCATCCCGCAAGGGCCTGAGGGTCGCGGTTGTCGGTTCCTGAATGTGATGGAAACAATCACTTTTCCCCGCCCAGCAGAGGCCGTAGCGTTCGCCGTTCGTATCGACGGTTTCACCGAGCGTTGCTTTGAGCTTCTGACAGTCGATCTTTCCCTCAGTAAATGCCTCCGGCAGTTTGTTCCTGAGCCATGTATGCAATTCCTCCTGCGGATTAAGCGATTTGCCGGAAAGCTGAGTGGGCTTCTTGTTCATTTATGCCGATTGTATAAGGAAACCAGCCAGAATCACAGTTATGCTTTAGATCTCAAATTTGAATCAAAACCGAGATCTAAAAGTTCGGAATCACTCCCGGAAGCTCATTGACGAACTGAGCTAGAAGATCACAAGCCGTTTCATATCCCGAGGCTTCTCCATCAGCTCTATAAGCGTATGTAGTGAATAATTGAGCTTTATGAATGTTTCTAGGATATTAATCAGTTCGCGATTAAAGAACACACGAGGTTCGGAACTAACTCCAAATGCTCCACCATCCAGGACTTAAAAATTGCCAAAACCCCTCCCTCATTACGCAAAACAATAAATATATATTGCAAAACGATAAACTTGAGAGCAGGATGAACGTCTATGAAGCGCCTCCCCACACTCTTCCTCCAGCTCGTCGTTGTCCTCTTAGGTCTAGGCGTGCTTGCCTTCCTGATTCTGGAACCTCTCCGCGAAGGACGGAACATCAACGCGACGCTCTTCCAGGTGTACTTCCACGATGCGTTCCTCGCCTACGCCTACACCGCATCCATCGCATTTTTTGTCGCGCTCTACAAAGCGTTCCGGCTGCTGGGATACATCGGGAACGGTAATGGCTTCTCTCTCCCGTCCGTACAGGCACTGCAGACCATCAAATACTGCGCGCTGACGATAGCGGGCTTCATCGTGCTGGGCGAAATCCTCTTCGTCCTCCCCATGCGCGGCCAGGACGACATTGCCGGCGGCGTTGCCATGGGGCTGATGATCACCTCTGCCTCCGTCGTGGTCGCCGCGACTGCATATGTTCTGGAAAAGCTATTCCAGAGCGCACTCGAGAGGAAGTAAGTGAGTACTTGGAGATTCAGCGCTTTTTCAGCAACCACTTTTGCGTGCGGCTGAGCGGCTTGTCTTTCCGGTGAACACAGCCCATCCAGCAACACGGCCGGCGCTTGCCTTCCTTGAGCTGCGACGACAGCCGTTCGATATGCTCCTCCCGCGTCTCCGTTTTTTTCACCGATTCCACCCAACAGATCCATTCGTTGCGTGCGAGCGGCGTCAGGTCTTCCCACTGCGCAAGGACCTCTTTGTCGGACGTCAGCGCTCTGCGCAAATCCGCCGGCACCGTGTGCGCGATTCCGCCGGAAATTGCTTTGGTGGTCATGCGGATATTTTATCGAGGTGACGAAGGATTGTCTGTCTTTTTGGGGATATTTCCCTGTACGAAGCGCCTTGCGGGGAATCGTTGACATCATCTCCGTAAACTCCATACTGCCCCTCTTTTCCCCTCTCCGTATGAGCGAATCCCTGGAAGGAACACGCGCCGAACAGGCACTGCAGATCCTCAAGCAGGATCCCCAGATGAAGGAGAATCTGAAAGGAGTCCCCACGGGAACGGGCGGGCCGGAGACCGTGGTGTTTCGCAAAGGAGCACTCGAAGGACGAGCGGACCTGGTGCGGCAGAAAGCGTTGAGCCTTCTGCAGGAGCGCGGGTATGACGACGTGAAGGTCAGCCTTGATTAAGAGCATCGCAGTACGCCAGCATCGCCTCCCGCATGAAGTCCGCCATGCGCGGATCGTATTTGTCGTAGTACGCGCGGAAGCGATCGTCCTGCACGTACATATTCGCAAGTCCGCGGTAGAGCTCCGGTGACGGATCGTAGAACGTGCGCAGGCTTTCGTAGTGCTGGTGGATCAGCGTCTGCGTCCCGGGGCTTTTCGGTCCGCTGTCGATGCAGGCGGCCAGCGTCTTCATGAACGCATCCGCGTCTTTGGACATGCGCTTGTAGTCCTCTTTTGTGAGATGCTTCGTGCGCTCTTTGGATTGCTTCCAGGCGTCGGTATTCCCCCACCGCTGCTCGGCTTCGGCGGCGTACTCGGTCTCGTGCTTTTCCCAGAACGCCTCGAAGAGCTCGTCGTCGGTCATCTCTTTTTTGCCGGAGAGCTTCGCGAGGGTTTTATCCACGGTCACGAGCAGCCCGGCCAGGCGCTGGCGCTTCTTCTCGATCTGCACGCGATGTTCCTTGAGGGCCGTGGTCATGTCGAAGCCGGGCTTGTCGAGCATGGTCCGGATGTCCTCGAGCGGGAACTCGAGCTCGCGGAAGAAGAGGATCTGCTGCAGACGCAGGAGTTCGGCTTCGCCGTAGCTGCGGTAGCTGTTGGATTTGCGCGCGGGGCAGAGCAGCTTGATCTCGTCGTAATGATGCAGCGTGCGGACGCTGACGCCCGCGAGATCGGCCAGTTGCTGGACGGTGTATCGCATGAGAAGTGGAAGAAAGCGAGACTACCTTAAACTCTGACGTAGCGTGAGAGTCCAGTGATTTTGAAGGATTCCCAAGCCAAGGGCGCCCATCCCGCAACCAAGAACTGTTTTCTATTCCGCGGAGCCCTACACTGTCCTGCTATGGGCAGACGAGGGGTCAACGGCGCGCCGAAGATCACGGATCACCACAACGTCCCCGGCTCGCTCGGAGGATCGGATGAAAGCATAAACCTGAGCCGCATCGAGGACGGGCACCATGGCGACTTCCACGAATGGGCATCCAATCATTTGCCATGCCAACTCACGAGACTCCTTGCAATCCATGCCATCGGTACCGAGAAACCCGTGGAACCGGACACGCTGGAAACAGTCTTTCAGATCACGACGCTTAAAAACTGGACCAAGCTCTACGACAGGGACGCGATGCATCTGGTATCGGAGCCGACGGGACTGAAGCACGCATGCAAGGCGGCGGAAAACAATGCCGACCATCTTCTCGTGGAACTTTCCGACATCCGCAGGACCCTCCAGGCACTCACCAACGGCGGCGTGTTCCCGGTCAAAAATTCCCTCGTCCTGCCGAAGGCACTGGATTTTTTCGGGGTCGAAACGGCCCTGGACGCCCTCCGTGAGCTGCATTCGGAAGTGGATGACGAGGGCAATTTGGCGTGGGTAAAGCCGATGCAGGAAGTCACTCGCCAAAGCATTGACGACGCCCTGAACGGCCGCGTGAAAAAACGCCGGCTGCAAAAGCAGCGCAAGGCGTTTATCCAGATTCTCCGGAAACAGCAGAAAATCGTCGAAGAACATTACGAGCACTGGAAGGATGCGTTGTCCAAACACGCCAAAAAGAAGCACCACGACTGATCCAGATTCTGAAGAGATTGTGTAACAAAACCCCGCTTCATACGTGGAACAGATGTATTTCCCTCTTTTTCTCTATGAAGAAGTCTCTTCGTTTCTGGTCCGCCGGCGTCCTTCTGCTGATGCTGGAGACCGTCGTCCTTCTGTCCGTGGAAACGACCGTCTTCGCGCAGACGTCGGGCTCGTCCTCCTCGGGCATGAATTCCTCGATGATGTCGTCATCGATATCTTCGGGCATGAGCTCCTCGAACAGCTCGTTCTTCACGACGTCCTCCGCGATGTCGTCTTCGTCCATGTCGGCCTACTGGATGCGGCCCACCACCTGTTCGGGTGAGCCGACGATCCGCTGTCCCAGCCGGTCGGAGATCCAGTGTATCGGCGGCCGGTATCAGTGCGTCACCACGCACGGCAATTCCTCGTACTCCGGCCGCTCCTCCTCTTGGATGCCCGCGTCGAGCTCGTCGGTCTCCAGCGAAAGCTGCGGCGCAAACAACGTCCGCTGCATGGACGGATTCTCCGCCGTCTGCAAAGACCGCGTCTGGCGCTGCGAAGCGGATGAAGGCGCCTCGTCATCGGATATGTCGACGCCCTGGTGGTACTCCTCGTCGTCGATGTCCTCCGTGTCATCGTCGGGAATGTCGTCATCCGGAATGTCGTCCAGCGTCTGGCCGACACTCCCCTACTGCATGGGCATGTGCCCGGACGGCTACATGTACCCGGTGTGCACCGAAGACGGCCATGACATCAACTACTTCGCCGATCCCTGCATGATGCACCAGGGACAGTCCTCGAGCGGCGCCAACAGCTGCGGCCCGAGCACCATTCTCTGCCGCCGCAACACTTCGCCCGTGTGCATGGACGGACGCTGGACCTGCAAGCCGCAGGCGATGTGGGAGGACGGCGATGTTCGCATCACGTCCATCGTGCCCGAGAGCACCCAGGCCGGCATGCGCGTGACGATCCGCGGCGAAGGCTTCGCCCGCCGCCGCAACATCGTGATGTTCGCCGATAGCATCATCCCCAACCTGCGCTCACTGGACGGCACGAGCCTGGTGTTCCGCGTCCCGCGGAAGAGCACGAACGCCTGCTACTTCCAGAAGCCGCGCTGCGGTGCACCGAAGTACAACTATGACGACGGCACGTACCCCGTCTCGGTGTACGTGAACGGCTCGGTGAGCAATGTATTGTCGCTCACGCTCCGGTAAGTGAATCGGAATTACGGCTGCAAAGGCTCCGTCTCCGACGGGGCTTTTGCCGATCCGTTCGCGGATGCCGCCGCCTGCGACAGCGCGGCGATGACATTCTTGAAATCGCCATGACCCCCCATAGTGCGGTCCATCTGCTTGCGCCTCTTGAGGAACGCAAGACCGTCTGCATCCCTGCCATTGGCGTGAAACCACCAGCCGATCTGGACCGTCGCATCCAGGACCGCATGCCACACGCGTTCAGCGGTTTTGCCGGGGACGGCGTTCAGAAATGCCATGGCCTCCGCAATATGTCCGGTATCGAGCAGGCTGCGCAGGTACTTCTCGGTCACCTTCTCCCCCCGGAGGATCTGCGAGGGATGCATGGCGCTCACGATGGCGATCAGCCGGTCTTTGTCTCCGCAATCGTAGAGTCCGCTCACGTACGTCCCGAGCATTTTTTCATCTTTGATGATGTCGTCGATCGTGCGGCCGCTGACGCGGGCGGCCTCGTCGACCAGATCCAGCATCAGGCCGGATTGATTCTGGTATTGGAGTTGGGTGAGCACGGCAGCCAGGGAGTCGCTGTCATGGGCGAAAAGACGGACGAGGTAGTAATAGAGCTCGGTCCGCCCGGGCTGGCCGATGGTGTACTGGCCGTTGCGCAGGTGCTCGAACAATCCGCCGGGAATGTGCAACTGGGCGAGGCACGAGGGAATTCCGTATTGTTTGCAATGATCCTCCACGGTGCGGACGGCCTCCTCTTTTTGCCGATAATTCTCCTGCGCTTCCGGGTCGTCGGGCTTGTGCTCCGCGGAACGATACTGCTGGATGGCGAACATCAGCGCCTGCGTTTTCTGGACGAGGGAACGGATGCGCCGGGTACGCGCCGGATCCTCGGGCTGTTGCGAACGCTCATTCGCGAGCACCTGCCCGGCGGCGCTGCGGACCATGTTGCGCACGGATGCATCCTGATGACTTTGCGTGTCGAAGCACAAAATATGATTGGTCTGAAAAGGCGATTTCCGGTCGCCGTCATCTTCTAACAGATCCAGGTTGAACGCTTCAGTTTTGAGGGCATCGATGACGCCTTCATACGCTTTGTATTCGCCGCTGTCGTACCGGACTTTCTGGTGTGCCATAAAAAGGGGGACAGCGTACCACGAAGCCCGCCCTGGAACAGCACATCACCGGCCCCCCAACATCTTCCGCAGCCGGGTGAGAAAAGTCTCCTTGGTCGCACCAACGCCCTTCCGCGCCGTGGTCTGTGCCATAGTCTGCGCAAGAACGTGGAGTTTTCTGATCTCCTCTTCTCCACGGGGCGTGAGGTTGTACATCGATGACATCCTCTCCACGTTGGCGGGATCCGCAAAACGAGCCAGTTCTTCGTCAGACGGATGTTGCAGGCTCTGCACGAATGGCGCGAACGCGTAACTGCCCTTGCTGCCGAGGCTGAGGCTCATGAGCGCATCACCGCAGACGATCAGCGCCGAGGTGGCGGTGGATGGGTCGTCGACCTTCCGGTTCCATCCGACCGTCACCCCACCACCGTTGTCATGCTTGGTGTAGTCCTGGCTATTCATGATTTCTTCGATACGGGCGATTGCCTTCTCGCCGAGCGCCTCGTACAGCCGCGGTCGCTGAATAACGTCTTCAAGCAGTTCTTTCGCCGCGGGATGGACGCGGTCGGGGCCGAAATCGAGGTGATCCTCGGGATTCATAGGATCAGCACGGAAGGGTGAAGCTCACGGTGGTGCCCTTCCCCTCCTCGCTCCGGATCCACAAGTCGCCGCCCGCATGATCCACGACGCCCTTGGCGATGTAGAGGCCCAGCCCGCTGCCGTTGGGCTGGTGCAGGTGCGCCTTGGAACCGCGCGAGAATTTGCCGAACAGGCGGGGCATGTCGGATTTGGGGATGCCGCAGCCGCGGTCGATAACCTCGACGAGCAGGCACTTGCCGCCGCGCCTGGCCGCGACCGTGATGGTGCTGCCGCGCGGCGAGAACGTCATCGCGTTCTGGAGCAGCTCCCGCAGGACGCCGGCGATGAGCGTGCGGTCCAGAGAGATGTGGAGCGAGGAATCGACCTTGAGATCGATGGTCTGGCCGCGGTCCTTGAGCTGCGGCTCCGCCTTGTTGACGACGCCGGCGACGACCTCGCCGATCGACGCCCATTCGCGCGTGTAGACGAGCGTGCCGGCGTCCACCTCGCTCGCCTCATGCAGCTCGTCGAGGATGGCGCTCAGCTGCGCGCTCGCATCGCGGACATTGGTGCCGAATTCCTCCACCGCTTTTTCCAGCGATCCCGTGCCCTTCTGCTCCATCAGCTGCTCCAGGGACCAGCGGATGATGGTGAGCGGCGAGCCGATCTGGTGCATGGCGAGGAGCAGGAGCGCCGAACGCTCGCGGTCGATGCGGCGCAGCGATTCCGCGCGGCGGCGCCACAGGAACCCGCCGACGAAAGCCGCCAGCAGCAGGCCGCCGAGGCAGAGGAGCAGGAACGCGACGGGCGAAAAGATGCTGCGGGTGAGGGCCATGTAGTCCTGCGCGTTCATGTCGAGGCCGAGCACCGCCAGCGTGTTGCCCGCGGCGTCGCGGATGGGCGCGTAGCCCGTGATGAGCGTGCCCCACTGGTCGACGGTGAAGTCATCGTCGACGGCGGGACCCTCGAATGCCGGGCCCTGCAGGGCGGGAACATCGGTGATGTCGTAAGGATCCCCCGGATACGACGCCTCTTCGTTTTCGTCCACGACGCCGTTGCCATTCGCATCGAGTTCTTCATCGGTCGCGAGCGAATCCGCATCGGCGGCGAACTCGACGATCGCGGGATTGGCCGTCCGGCGCATGATGTACGCGTAGCGGATGGCGGGAACCTCCGCGCGGATGTGGTTGAGGCGGTCCACGACGTCGCGGTAGCCGCGCAGCGTGACGACCTGCTCCGGAGGCACGCCCTCGAGCGAGCGGATCGTTGCCGGATTGAACTGCATGGCCGCCACGGCAGCCGTCGTGCGGAGTTTTTCTTTGAGCTGCCGCTCCATCAGGATGCCGCCGCGCACGAAGAAGAACACGCCGAGGGCGACGATGCTCGCAAGGAGAACCGCGGCAACGCAGAGAATCTGCCAGTCGCGGCGGAAAGCCCGGTACAGGGAAAATCTGCTTGGAGAAATGCTATGTATGGGTATTGCGTTTATTATAACACTAAACTATGTTTTTGTCATCCTTCGCTTCCGGAGCGCTATCCTGCTCCCAAACCTGGGAAATAAGCACTTCATTCCCCTTTCCCAGAAATTGGGTTTCGGTAAACATCGCCATAATAGCCAATCCGCGTCCGGTGGGCTTGGTGAGGTTCTCGTCACGGGATGGGTCAGCGACAGCGGAAATATCAAAGCCTTCGCCCGGATCTTCGACGCGTATTGCCGCGTGGATCTTTCTCCACGTGCCAACGACATCGTGCCAAATCTGCAGGAAAACCCTGACTGTTTTCTCCGCATCGTACTTGGCTCCATGGATGATGCCATTGGCAATGGCTTCCTGCAGCACGAATTCCATCCGCCGAAGCTCGTGCGCAGGAAGGTACGGCTTGCCTTCGGGCCCCTTGCCCTGATTCACATGAACATCGAGAAGCTTCATGATGGCCGCAATGACGGCGTTTTTTTTCTTCGAAAGAACCGACGGGATGGAAACATGTTCCTTTTTGGGGGGCGGCTCACCCAATAGCTCGGAGATTTCCCGCATCGATTCGTACTCCTCATCCCGTCTGATACGGTTTTTTTCCCATTCATCGCGTGCCATTGCCGCGATTGCGCGCGTATGCCCGCCAATGGTGAATGTTCGTTCTTCGAGGAAATGTTTCATCGAAAAGACAGAATACCCCGCAGGGTGATTCAGTCAATTTGCAACTATTTAATAATTTTGGCAAATAGAAGCCAAAAAGGCGATCGCCTCCTGTTTTCTGTCTGTTACACTTTCCTTCCCTGCCGAATAATCAGGCGGGACGCGTCCTCCCTTCACCGACATGCAACCGCTCTCTACCGACGACATTCGCCAGGCCTACCTCGACTTCTACGGGAAGACCCACAAACACGCGGTGATTCCCGGCGCGTCGCTGGTGCCCGAGAACGATCCGACCGTGCTGTTTACGACCGCCGGCATGCACCCGCTCGTCCCCTATCTGCTCGGCGAAAAGCATCCCGCCGGCAAGCGCGTCACCGACGTGCAGCGCTGCGTGCGAACGCAGGACATCGACGAGGTCGGCGACGCATCGCACCTGACGATGTTCGAGATGCTCGGACGCTGGAGCCTGGGCGACTACTTTAAGGAGGGGGCGATCACGATGAGTTTCGAATTTCTGACAAACATCCTCGGCATTCCCGTGGAGAAGCTTGCCGTCACCTGCTTCGAAGGCGACAAGGACGCGCCGCGCGACACCGAGTCGGCGGAGATCTGGAAGAGGGTGGGCATTCCCGAGGAGCGCATCGGCTTCCTGCCGAAAGCCAAAAACTGGTGGGGTCCCGCGGGAGCCACCGGCCCCTGCGGCCCCGACACCGAGATGTTCTACTGGGTGGGCAAGACGGATCTGCCCCCGGCGGGATCCAACCCGGCGAATGATGACCCGAACTGGCTGGAGATCGGCAACGACGTGCTCCTGCAGTACAACAAGACCGCGGAGGGGAAATTCGAGCCGCTTGCGGCGCCGTGCCTGGATGAAGGCATGGGACTGGAACGCCTTGCGGCCGTGCTGCAGACGCCGGCGGGCAAGCCGGTCATCAGCGTGTACGACACGGACCTGATGAAGCCGATCGTGGATGCCGTGAAAAAAGGTGTCACCCTGAGCTCGTCGAAGGGCGACACCGAGTCATGGTTCGACGAGCTCACCATGACACGCCACCGGCGGATCATCACCGATCACCTGAAGGCCGCGACGTTCATCATCGCCGACGGCGTGAAGCCTTCGAACGTCGATCAGGGCTACGTGCTGCGCCGAATCATCCGCCGGGCCATCCGATCCGGACGGCAGCTGGGCATTGATCAGCAGTTCACGGCGGACATCGGGGCCGAGGTCATCGCGCAGTACGGGAGCGCGTATCCGCATCTCCGGAAGCAAGAGCAGGAGATTCTCGCGGCGCTCACAGCCGAGGAGCAGCAGTTCAACAAGACGCTGAAAGAAGGTCTCAAGCATTACAAAAAGACGTCGGGGCCGATCGACGGCGTCACGGCGTTCCACCTGTACGACACATACGGGTTCCCCATCGAGCTGACGAAGGAACTCGCGCAGGAGGACGGACGGTCGGTGGACGAGGCGGGATTCCAGAAAGCATTCGAAGAACATCAGAAACTCTCGCGCGCCGGAGCGGAGAAGAAATTCGCCGGAGGACTCGCGGACCATTCGGCGGAGACCACCAAGCTCCACACGGCGACCCACCTCCTGAACGCCGCGCTGCACCGCGTGCTCGGCCAGGGCGTGAACCAGAAAGGCAGCAACATCACGGCCGACCGCCTGCGCTTCGACTTCACGCACGCGGAGAAGATGACCCCCGAGCAGATCAAGACGGTCGAGGATCTGGTGAACGAATCGATCAAGGCCGATCTGCCGGTGAGCTTCCACCTGACGAACGTGGAGGGCGCCAAGAAGGAAGGCGCGATCGGCGTGTTCGACGACCGCTACGCGGCGGAGGTGAAGGTCTACGTGATCGGCGACCCCAAGGCTCCCGTCGCGGGATCGGGCAAGATCGGCGACGGTCCGGTGTTCAGTAAAGAGATCTGCGGCGGCCCGCACGTGGCGAGGACGGGCATGATCGGCACGTTCAAGATCCAGAAAGAGGAGAGTTCGTCCGCGGGAGTGCGCCGGATAAAAGCCGTCGTGAGTGGAGGACCGAAGGATATCGAGGTTGCGGGAGAGGCGGCGTAATGACAACAATACTTGTCATCGGAGAATGACGAAACGGAGCGATCCCAAACACCGCATTTGGCGCCTTTCCGCATCCCCAAGAGCAAGACAGTGTTAGCGTGCTCGTTCCTATGAGCATCGAACATGGCCTCCTCTCGGCCATCCGCGACGAGCCCGACGATGACGGCATACGGCTGGTCTATGCCGACTGGCTGGAAGAACAGGGAAACATTGACCGCGCGGATTTCATCCGGCTCCAATGCCAGATCGCCACCATGGATCTGGATGATCCCGGGCGGCCGGCGATGGAACTGCGGGCGGAGGACCTGCTCGTAGCCCACAGGGCGGAGTGGACGGAGGGGCTGCCGGAAAACATTGCTCACATGACGGTGTTCCGGCGTGGGTTTCCGGAGTACGCGCAGGTAAAAGCAAAGCGCAGTGAGTTCCTTGCGCGGATCCGAGGAATTCTTGCATTGCCGCTGCCGCCGCGGACGCTCGATCTCAAATTCAAGTCCACCGCCTCTCTGGCGGAATTCAATGACCTTTTTGAAGACGATCCCCGGGGGGTGCGCTTGGGGATAACTCTCCAAAGCCGGGAGCCGGGGGATGAAATTTCCAGAGTGTTGGCCTGTCAAAATATCCTGCCGCACGTCCGAATGCTGACCATGCAGGCAGATCATTCCCCGGGACAGATCGAGCAGCTGTCATCCTGCGAAAATCTGCGATGTCTGAAGAATCTTTCCTATTGCGATCCGAGGCTTACTCCGGGAGAAGCCGACATGCTGTTCCATAGCAAACAATTCCATCTGGAATCTTTCGTCCGGGTCCAGTCATCCCTTGATCAGAATTATGCACCGTCGCACTATGACTATCTTGGAGAATCGGATTTCAGCAGGTTGCACAGCCTGGGAGGAGGCGTACGGATTGATGACGAAGACGAAGATGGTCGGCATCTCGTGATGCAACGTCTCGCAAACAATGCGAGTATTGAAGGAATTCGACGTCTCCATCTCGGAGGAAGCAATATCAGTCACCCGGATCTTGCTGTGGTGCTGCAGTCCCCCCATGCCAAAAATGTTCGTTACCTTCACGTACCCCTCAACGAGTCTCTGGGGAACGGGACCGGATCGGCGATTGCACAATCGGGCCTCCCGCTGCACGCACTCTGGACATACGGTTCCGGCATACGGCAGCAGGGATTTCGCACGGTCATTGAGAGCCCTGCAGGCCAATCGCTCCGCACCCTGGAATGCGGCAAAGGCGTCGCGATTGGGGAATTGTTTCGAGATATCTCTCTGCCGCACTTGCGCCGGCTAATTGCATTGCAGTGTCACATTACCCGGGAAGATCTCTTCACGATGATAAAAGCCTGCCCCTCTCTGCGTCATGTGGATATTCGGGGAAGCGGTATCGATCATACGAATATCACCGAAATCTTCGCATCCGGAGACATTGACCGGCTGCACATGCTGAAGATCGACAGGGGCGATATGAACTTCCTCCAGCGACAAGCCTATGACGTGCGCTTTCCGGCAATGAACGACATTCCCGACTGGATGCCGGTATGACGATCGAGAAAGATTTTCTGTCGACCATCCGCGACGAGCCCGACGATGACGGCATACGGCTGATCTATGCCGACTGGCTGGAAGAACAGGGAAAGGTGGACCGCGCGGAGTTCATCCGGCTCCAGTGCGAGATCGCGGGTATGGATCTGGATGATCCCAGGCGGCCGGCGATGGAACTGCGGGCGGAGGACCTGCTGGTCCGGCATCGGGGCGAGTGGACGCAGGGATTGCCGGAGAGCGTCGCTCTCACGACGGTTTTCGAACGCGGGTTCCCGGAATACGCGCAGGTGACGGCGAAGCGCAGCGAGTTTCTGGAACGGATCCGGGGCATCCTTGCTTTGCCGCTGCCGCCGCGGACGCTCGGCCTCACATTCAAATCCACCCCTGCTCTCGCCGAATTCAATGACCTCTTTAAGGAAGACCCGCGGAACGTGCGGCTGGGAGCAACCTTCAATAATTGCCTGATTCCAGGTGTCCTGGCCTGCAGTAACGTCCTCACTCACATCCGGGCGCTCAACATGCAGGCAGTTCACGCCCCGGGGCAGATCGAGCAACTGGCTGCATGCAGAGATTTGCGGGGATTGAAACATCTGGTCTACGCCGATCCTCAACTCACGCCTGCGGAAACCGACGCACTGCTCCACAACAACAATTTTCGGCTGGAGTATTTTCACCAGCTCGGGAAATTCCAGAATGCCTTTGATGATCCCTCAAGGTATGAATACCTCGGAGTATCGGATTTCAGCGGACTGCGCGGCCTGGGGACAAACGTGTGGATAGAAAACGATGATGAACGACACCGTGTGATGCAGCGTCTGGCCGACAATGCGAGCATCCGGGGCATTCGGAAAATCGACCTGGCAGGAGGCAACCTCATCGCGGAAGATCTTGATGTTCTGCTGCAGTCCCCGCATGTCAATAATATGCGTGTTCTTCGCATATCCACGAATAACTTGGGACTCGCCACCGGTGCGATGATCGCACAATCCGGCTTGCCGCTGCATGGGCTCTACACATTCGCCTGCAGCATGTGGGAGAACGCATTGCGTCCGGTGCTGGAGGGGCCTGCGGGTCAATCGCTCCGAACGCTGGAATGCCGGAGGGGCATCACAATGGAGGGGCTGTTCCGGGATATCTCCCTCCCGCACCTGCGCCGTCTGATTGCATGGCAGTGCGAAATCACCCGGGAAGACCTGGTGACGGTGATGAAAGCCTGTCCCTCATTGCGCCATTTGGACGTTCGGGGCGGCACTCTCGAACTGGCGGATATCGGCGAGATTATCGCATCCGGAGACATTGACCGGCTGCACATGCTGAAAATCGACGACTGGGATATGAATTTCCCCCAAAAAAAAGCCTATAACGAACGCTTTCCTGCGATGAACGACATTCCCGACGGGATGCCGCTGTGACGAATGCGAGATGGAGGTCCTGTACACTTGTCCGGTGCGCTTTTTCCGGACCATCATCCTCTCGGCGGCGCTGTGCGCGGTTCCCGCAGCGGCCTTCGCCATGCAGGAAACCGTGTGGGATTTCCGCAACCGGCAGCTGCCGGGAAACTGGAAAATTTCGGGGGTCGAGACGCCGGCCACGCTGCCGGAGGGGATGCTGATCCGCGCGCCGTCGGAGGACGGATCGGTGATCACCGATGTGGCGCTCCCGCATCCGGTCGACGCGATTTCGGTGACGTTTTTGAGCGATGCCCAGAGCGAGGCGATGTTCCTGTGGCACGTGCGGGGGACGCCGGAGGGAACGCTCGTCCAGCTGCCGTTCATCCTGCCGGCGGCGCAGGAGGACAGACCGGTCACCATCAATGCCTCTGCCTTCGCGCAATGGGACCCGCGCGCGGACGAGATCGGCTTCACGCTGCCCAAGGGCTCCGCCGTGCTGCTGCGCGAGATCCGTTTTATGCACTGGAATTTTTTCGAACGCGCCGTCGAAGCTGCGCGCTCCTTCTGGAAGTTTGACGTGTACCAGCCCTACAGCATCAACTTCGTGTGGGGTCCGCTGCTGACGTTCAATCCGCTGGGAACGCAGGAACTGTTCACGACGCTGCCGCCCCGGGGACGATCGGCGAACGGGATCTTCTACGGACTGGCGGCGCTCGCGGGCATCGCGCTTGCGGGACACTGGTACGCGCGGCGCCATGCCGGCTTCGAGAGTCCCCTCTCGCGGTTGCGCATCGGACATGCCGCTCCCGAACTCGCCGCCTTTTTCCTGTGCTTCGGCGCGCTGTGGGTGCTCTATGACGTGCGGATGGGGGCGGAGATGCTCAGCTACGTGCACAAGGATGCGACGACGTGGATCACCCCCGCCTCCGGCAACCGCACGTTCCGGGGGTACGGGAACTTCAATGACGTGGAGGAGCTGGTTCGTCCCGCGCTGGAAGGGGAAAAGGAATACGCGTTCCTTGCGCCGCCGCAGTCGCCGTTCCTGGCGATGATGCGGTACTTCTCGTATCCCGCGGTCCCGGTGTCCCCCGACGGGCCCCGTGATGATCTGCGGACGTGGCTGGTCTTCGCGCGCGAAGACGTGACGGTGGACGCGGAAGGCCGCGTGACCGTGAGCGGGACGCCCGTCTCGAAACCGGGGAAAATCGTCCAGCGCTTCGACGACGTGTCGTTCCTGTTTCAATCCGAGCCCGTCCCCGAGCCCGAACCCAAACCCCAACCCCAGCCCTAACTCATGATGCTCCCCGCTCTCCTCATCGGCATCGCGTTCCCGTCGCTGGCGGGATGGCTGATCCTGGATCTCCTGCAGGGGAAGACGCGCGTGCTCTTCCGCGGGGAACAATGGGTGCTCGGCTTCGCGCTGGGCCTGACCTTCGCGATGTTCTGCGCGTTTGTTCTCAACGTGACGGCTGGTGTGCCCTTCTCACTCACCGGATTCCTGGGGGTCTTCGGAGGATTGATCATGCTCTTCGGCGTCCTCCACGTTCTGCAGAAAGCCCGTGGAGGACGGACGGTCTACGCCGCCCCGGCGCAGGACACGATGACTCTCTCGCGTCCGGTGGCGATCGGCCTCGCGGCGATTGCCGGCTGGGTCCTGCTGCGGGCGGTGATCTTCGGCGGCCTGCCGCTCCTGACGCCGTCGTTCTTCGACGATTCGATGGACAACTGGAACCTCCGGGGAAAAGTCTTCTACCAAGAACAGACCCTGACGCTCCGGTTCCCCTGGGACCAGAACGCCCGTGGCGTGAATTCGTATCCGCCCACGGTCCCGCTCGCAAAGACGTGGCTTTCGACCATCAACGGGACATGGAGCGACCGGCTGGCGAACATGATCCACCCCGCCTGGTTCGTGGCCCTCCTGCTCCTCCTCTATGGGTCGCTGCGGCGATCGCTCCCGCGGGTCTGGGCGACAGGAGGTGCGGTGATGCTGGCCTCGCTGCCGCTGGAACTGATCCAGGGAACCAATGCCTACGGCGATGTGTTCCTCTCGTTGCACCTGTTTGCGGCGGCGCTGCCGCTCCTTCACGCCCTGCGGTCGCCGGATCGTGAGAGAGTGCTTTCGTGGCTTCGGATAGGGCTCTTCGCAATGGCGCTCCTGCCGTTCACCAAGAACGAAGGCTGGGCGCTCTACTTCCCGGTCCTCGCATTCCTCTATGCAGCCACCTGCGTGCAGCTTTTGCGGCGCCGCGTGATGACCGTCCGCTCGCTTGCGCCGGCGCTGCTCACGGGCATCGTGATGATCGGCCTTGTCGCGGGATTCTGGATCGGGTTCAAGATGCTCAACGGCCTGAGCTTCGGCAATGCCAAAGGCATCGACCTGCATTTCCGGTGGCAACCCAACGTCCTGACGGCGGTCTTCGTGAATACGTTCCTGGAAGGCAACTGGGGACTGCTCTTTCCGCTCTTCTTCGGGCTCCTGGGCTTCCGGTGGAGAACGGCGCTGCGCACGCCCCTGCTCGTGCTGACAGCCTTCTTCCTGATTCCCTACGGCGGCCAGATGTTCGCGTACCTTTTTACCGGACTGTCGGAAGAAGCGCTCTTCCAGACGGGATACGCGCGGGGGCTCATTCATTTGATGCCGGTAATCGTGTTCATGACGGTGATGCTGATGCGTGAGGCGCTGTACGAAAAGGGCACAAAGGCAACAAAAGGCACAGACGGCACAGAAGAATAATGGATGGGCACCTCTGCCCCATCTGTGCCCTCTGTTTCCTCTGTTCCCCTTAGGCCCTTTCTCCCGCCGAACAGACGCGCTACGCTAACCCCCGTGCCCTCCTACGCCGCCTTCATCGGACACCAGCCGCATCTGAGCCTCGCGGAGCTCGCGGCCACGGTTCCGGGTTTTTTCCTGCACCAGAAGGTGGAGCGCAGCGTCGTGCTGTTCGATAGCACGGCGACGCTGGACGCCGCGTTCCTGGATACGCTGGGCGGAACCATCGTCCTCGCGGAGAAGATCGCGGACGACAAGCTGACCCTCGACGGCATCCCGGAGCTGTTCGCCCGGAAGCTGATGCCCGTGAAGGGCAAGGCGACGTTCAGCCTCCGCACGCTGGGCGTTCCCTCCGCCGGCGTCCGTGATCTGTACCGCCGCAGCAAGCTGCTGCTCAAAAAGAAAGGCAAGCCCTCGCGGTACGTGGGCAACGAGCGCGCCGCGGCACCGTCCATCGTCCTGCGCGACAATGACCTGCTCAGCGGGAAGGGCGGCTGCGAGATCTGCGTGATCAAAGGCGAAGAGCTCTTCTGGGTGGGCGTGACGGTGGGGGCGCAGGACATCGAGTCGTACACCAAGCGCGACATGGAAAAGCCGGTGCGCGACACGGGCGTGGGCCTGCTCCCGCCGAAGCTCGCGCAGATGCTGCTCAACCTGGGGTTGTGGCTGGGCAAAGTGAACGTCGCCGAGAGGAAGAAAGGAAGCCCACCGGCAACCGTATTCGATCCGTTCTGCGGCACTGGCGTGGTTCCCATGGAATGCCTCATCCGTGGATTCGGGGTCCTGGCGTCGGACAAGTCCGAAAAGGCGGTGACCGGCTGCACCAAGAACCTCGAATGGACCCGCAAGCACTTCGAGATCAAGAAGTCCGAGGTCCCCTCGACCGTCTGGAAGCAGGATGCGACCAAGGCATTCGATGTGAAGACCAAGCCCGACGTCATCGTGACCGAAACGACGCTGGGGCCGTCGCTGATGAAGCGCCCCACGGCGAGGGACGTACAGAAGCTCAAGTCCGACAACGAGAAGCTGCAGATCGATTTTCTCAAGAACTGTGCCGAGACGCTCCCGGGCGTGTCGATCGTCTGCACGTGGCCGGTGTGGTATCCGTCCAAGTCCCCGGTCGCGCTGGAACGCGTGTGGGACGCGGCGCAGAAGCTCGGCTACCAGGCGGTGCTTCCCCCGACCATCGAGATCGTGGGGGACAGGATGTCGCTTCTCTACCGGAGGCCGGACCAGTTCGTGGGGAGGGAGATTGTGATGTTGCGGGCGAAAAAGTAGTTCCTCGTACGCTCAGTGCTCTGCACTGAGCTACTCGGAATGACAACGCTTGGAAAAGAATATCGCCTCGTTACGCTCCCAACTCCGTTGTGAGCTACTCGGCGGTCCCGTCGAGTGATCGTGCGCAGCACGATTGTATCGAGACGATTTTTATCAATACTGTTTTGTCATTCCGAGTAGTTCGTGGCGGAGCCACGAACGTACGAGGAACGAGTACATCGTTTGAGGCAGCCGCGAACGTACGAGGAACATCTGCTATTATTGTTTTTACTCCATGATCTCCGTTCTCTTCGACGGCCACTGCGGCCTCTGCCGCCGCTCCATCCGGACGCTCCAGGCGCTCGACTGGCTGGGACGCCTGTCGTACGCGGACTTTCAGGATGAACGTGAGCGCATGCGGGTCGCGCCGGAGATCCCCTACGGGCAGCTGGACCGCGCGATGCACGTGAAGTTCCCCGGCAAGACGCTCAGCGGCTTTTCCGCCTTCCGGGCACTCGCATGGCATCTTCCCCCGCTCTGGATCGCCGCGCCGTTTTTGTACCTGCCGGGAGCGAAGATCATCGGCGATGCGGTCTACGCACGCGTGGCGGAGTCGCGAAAGAAGTGCACGCATGAGAGCTGCGCCCTCTGAGGTCTACGCCTTGGCGGAATATTCCGGGCCGGGAACGCCGATCGCCCCCTCGAAACCCTGCAAGACGTCCCTGCGAAGCGCGAGCATCGGCGGTCCGAGGTCTGCTTCCTGCTTCATGATCTCCACCCGCAACCTCTCGACGTCCTTGATCAACTCCAACGCGGCCTGCCGGTAGTCGGAAGGGATATTGTTGAAATATCCCGGCCCGTGCGGCCGAAGTCCGTCGTAGGCGGCGAACGCGGCGCCGTCGAGCTTGTGCGCCCGTTCGGCAATATCGACCAGGCGCGGAATGATGCGATCACTGATGCGCTCTCCAAAGGCATCCACGAGATACGCGGACGTCGCGATGACGCCGGCGGCATTCCGCAACGGCGTCCCCAGGATGTTTTGCGTATGCACAAGATGGCCGCACACGAGATTGGTTTCGAAATGCTCGCAGTGTTCGTAGCCGGTTCTGGTTTCTTCATGCTTCTTGCCGCAGCACAGCACGCGCGTGCTTGCGAGTAATGCGTGCATTTTCCCCAGCGTACGCCACCCGAATGAGTCGATCATCCGGCGGACATCCAGCCGTTGTTCCTCCCACCGGTTGTTCTTCTCCTCCCATGCCAGAATGTCTGCGACGGTGCGCTGAAAGATGTCCATGCGGTCACGGAGTGTCAGATGACGGCGCGTCCTCCTTCGGCGGCACCGGGGGCGCGAGGAGGCGGCGATGGATCATGTCGCGGACTTCGCGGAACTGCGTGAAGATCACCGGGTTGATGGTCTTTCCCCCGTCCTCGAATGCCGTCAGCAGTTGCAGAAGATTCTCCCGGCTCAGATCCGCCTTCACGATGAGCTGCTCCAAAAACACGGCGCTGCCGATGCTGTGGCTCTGCTTCGCCCGTTCGAGGATCGCAGCCATCACCTGCTCCTGGGTCGGAGGAGACTTGGAATGCAGATCGATCTGCCGGTAGACGTCGGGGAGCGACGGTGGCGTTGCTCTGGCCATAGCGGGCTACTGTCGCAGATTACGGAGTTTGCGCAAGGGGTTTGCCCCCGACGGCCCGCTTCCCGCTAACCGGAGGGGTAATTGCCGATATGCCGACGCCGGCGTCACCGGGTCGTAATGAACATCAGCAGTTCGCGGACCGCGTTCTGTTCCTGTTTGAACGTCATTTTTCCCTTCTGCACGCGGTCGGCGATGATCAGCGCGAGATGATAGAAAAAATACTCGTGCGCGAAGCGGAACGCCTGCACATCCTCCCAGCGAAGATTGGGGAATTTTTCCCGGAGAGCATCGCGCACGGCGTCCATGCCGGGAGCACTGATGCGATGACCGTTGAGCAGCAGAAAATACGTGAGCACCGCGACCGCCACGCGCTTGTTGCCATTGCTGAACGGATGCCCGTCGATGATCGCACAGAAGAGGTATGCCGCCTTGGTGTAAAAGTCGGGGTAGTAGCGGTCGTCCTGCATGAGCTGGAAGACGGACTCCAGTTTCTGCAGGCCGCGCTGCTCATCCTCGTAGGGCGGCGCGGGTTCGAATGCGATCATCTCTGAGCGAATCATCGGAAAGAGGATCTTTCCGCAGGCCGTGAGTGACGGATACGTGAAATTCATCGCTTGCTGAGTTCGCGAAGGACGTTACCGATGAGATCCCGCAATTCGCCTTCCACGTCTTTTCCGCCGGTTTCCGCCGGCAGCATCTTCTTAAGCTGCTCGAGCATGCCGCTCTCCAGAAGCAGCCGGCCCAGGGACGGATGGAGAATGAATGCCCGGTCGCGGCCGTGGGATTGAACAACGGCATAATCTTTTACCGCGTCGAGAACGGACTTGGCGCTCTTCTGCAGATCGGAAATGGCGATGATAGGGAGCATGGACATAGGAAGGTGGTGAGTTTTTTATAGTGTATTTTATAGTAAATTATATGTCAAATATTATATATAAATTCTGTATAACCATGATAAAGGCCTTTTCTAGGCCTCAATCCTCTTGAACAGCACGCTGCCCAGCCAGAGGAAAAAGAGGGTCGCCGCTATCAGGATGCCCAGATCCTGCGCGATGCCGAAGTGGCTCGCCTGGAGGAATGCCCCGCGCAGTCCGTCGACGCCGTAGCTGAGGGGATCCAGGCGGGCGATGATCCCGAGCGCCGCGGGCGCCGTATCGAGCGGGAAGAGCGCGCCCGAGAGGAAGAAGAGCGGCATGATGAGGAAGTTCATGACCAGCTGGAAGCCCTGCATGTCCTGGAGCTTGCAGGCGACGGCGGTGCCGAGCGCGGTGAAGAGCAGCGAGATGAGGAACATGAACACCGGCGCGAGCAGGAGTCCCGGCACCAGCATCGGGCGGAAACCGGCGAGGAGAGCGATGACAAGCACGATGCACCCCTGCAGCGTGGCGACCGTCGCGCCGCCCAGCGTGCGTCCGATCATGATGGTGAGCCGCGGCACGGGAGCGACGAGCGTCTCCTTGAGGAATCCGAACTGGCGGTCCCAGATGATCTCGATGCCCGAGAACATCGCGGTGAAGAGGATGCTCATGGAGATGACGCCGGGCACCAGGAACTGGAAGTAATCCCCGCCTCCGGCTTTCTGGAACGTAGGGCCAAAGCCGAAGCCGAGCGCGAGCAGGAAGAGCAGCGGTTGTCCCAGGGATCCGAAGATGCGGGAGCGGGAGCGGAGATACCGCTTTATCTGACGGAGCCAGAGAATGTAGATGATAGACAGCATGGATTACAGCGACGGAAACGGGGAAGGCGGAAATCAGCGGCGGGTCCCGCGCCACACGCGGGCCATCTGACGCATGGAATCGATGGCGCCGGCTTCCTCCTCGCGGATGGCGTTGCCCGTGAGCGCGAGGAAGGCGTCTTCGAGAGTCTGCGTGTTCGTCTTTGCCTTGAGCTCCGCCGAAGAGCCCAGGGCGATAATCTTCCCGTGATCGATGACCGCGATGCGGTTGGCGATTTTGTCGGCCTCCTCCATGTAGTGGGTCGTAAGGAAGACGGTGATCCCCTCTTTTTTATTGAGCTCGCCCACGTGGCTCCAGAGGTGATTGCGCGTCTGGGGATCGAGGCCCAGCGTCGGCTCGTCCAGGAAGAGCACCTTGGGATGATGGAGCAGCCCGCGGGCGATCTCGAGCCGCCGGCGCATGCCGCCGGAAAACTGCTTCACCTGGTCGTTGCGGCGGTCCTCGAGCGCGACGATCTTCAGCAGCTCGTCCATCCGCTGCCGGCGCAGGGCTTTGGGCACAGAGTAGAGCACCCCGTGGAGTTCGAGATTCTCCCAGGCGGTGAGCTCGTCATCGAGGCTCGGATCCTGGAACACGATGCCGAACGACTGGCGCACGGCGTCCTGGTCGGTCATGGGATCGTGGCCGTTGATGCGGATGCTGCCGCTCGTGGGATGGAGCAGCGTCGTAAGCATCTTGATGGTCGTGGTCTTGCCGGCGCCGTTGGGCCCCAGGAAGGCGAAGATCTCCCCGCGCCGCACCGAGAACGAGATGTCGTTCACGGCCGTGAGCTTGTCGAACGTCTTGATGAGATGATCGACCTCGATGATGTTGTCGGAAGACGTCATGCAGCGATGCGGAACGATGATCAGGAGATCTCCACGGCGAACTCGCCGCGCGGAAGCCGGACTTTCTTGTATCCCGCGGAGGAATCATCCGCGGCGCGGAAGCCGATCGCGCAGAGGAGAGTGGAGGTGAGCCCTTTCGCTTTGAGACCGAGGATCTCGTCCACTGTGGCGGGATCGAAGCCCTCCATGGGACAGGCATCGATCTTCGCCTGCGCCGCCGCAGAGAGCATCGTGCCGAGCGCGAGATAGGACTGCCGCTGGCACCACGCCGTGTTCATGTTCTTCACGCCGGCCGCCATCATGTCGCGGAAGCCCTTGAGGGATTCGACGGTCATGCCGCGCGTTTCGGCGATGCGCTTGATGTAGTCGTCGATGTACGCCTCATCCAGGCCGGTCTTCGCGCACACCACAATCAGATGGGACGCATCCGTCACCTGCGCCTGGTTCCATGCCGCAGCCTTGATCTTCTCGCGGACGTCGGGCCTGGTGATCACGAGGAACCGGAACGGCTGGAGCCCGTAGGACGTCGGCGCCAGATTCGCGGCTTCCAGAAGATCATCAAGCTGCTCAGCGGTGATTTTTTTGGTCGTATCAAATTTTTTGACGGCATAGCGCCACTGCATGTTCTCGTTGAAGATCGACATAGTTCCGTAAAAAGAAAGGCATCCAAGACTAGATCCAAATATGCATCCGGCCAAGGAGTTGCAAAAGTTTTTGATGCGAAGACCTCCGCCATCCCATCGCTAATTTGCCGTTCTATTCCTCTTTCATCCCCGCGGTAAGAAGAATCCCCGTCGCCCGTCGTATAGAGAAGTGATGCGCACCCGCGCACTTTATCCTCCTTCCCCACTTTTTATGGGTCTCGAAGACGGTCTCGATTTTGTCGGCACGCGCCTTGCCGGGGAAACCGGTAACGACGATGACGATAAGGCAAGTCAGAACAAGAATCTGAACAAGGCCGACGAAGGCATCAAGTTCGTGGACGGGGGAACGCATCCGCAGCGCGGATCGCAGGAAATGGTGGAAGAGGAAATCCATGCCTAATCGTCGATCACGAAGCCGCTCCTCACGGGGCGGCTTTATGAATCCGGAAAGAATCCTCCCGCCGGCACGTCCACTGGCCGGACTCCACTTCTTTCCCCACACCCGCATGGACCAGCAACAGCCGAACCGTCCGGAAGTTCCCAAGGAAATGCCCGCGCGCACGCGGGAAAATCAGGCACCCAGCCAGGGCGGAAACTGGGAGGAAGTCCGCGGCCAAAGCGGCCAGATGGAGAACCAGGAGGACAGCGACACGGAAAAATAATCGACGGGAGAAGAGCGGTGCACACGCCGCTCTTTTTTCGTGCAGACCGTCGCTCCCCATCCCGGGCAGGTAATTCCCGAGCCCTCCGAACGTCTTATCTCTGCGCATCTGCGCTTTTTTCCCCTCTTTTTCCATGGCGAACTCCTCGAACGGCGGTGACCAGAAGGGAAAGGCCGCCCCCTCTGAACGAGCCGAACCCAAGATCGATCCCGGCGCCGGCCAGGACGCGGAACCCAAGACGCGGCCCGGAGCGGGCCAGGAAGCCGAGCCCAAGCTGAAGTCCGGCAAGGAACAGGAACTCCTCATTTAAGAAAGCGCGAGGAAATCTCTGTAAAAAAATAAGAGCCCGGCGTTTCGGGCGTCTCCACAGTCAGACCACGGTTCTTTTATTCTCTTCTCCACCTCACTATGGCAACGATCATTGAACGTGATGCCGGAGTGCATACCACCGGCTCGGCCGGGCCGTCCATCGCCGCGATGGTCGTGGCGTTCCTGGTCCTCCTCGTCGTCGTCGGACTTGCGGCCTACGCGTTCCGCTACTACGGCAACGCGCCCGCGGACACGAACAACGCCGGAGGCAGCATCGAGCTGGATGTGAACGGCCAGCTCCCGGTGGATCCGGCGCCCAACAACAACGCGCCCGGTTACTAACAAGCATTCACTGATGCCAGGCGCATCATCCATCACTTCCCCACTCCTCCATGAAGACGTTGCTTAAATTTCTGATCATCGCAGCGATCTTCGGGACGGGGTGGGGGGTGCTGTATCTGTTCTTCGCGGCCGTCACCTGAGCCTTCGTTAATTGTGCACCTGAATGCGCTGGCACAGCATGGGCCACGGCATGCGCGTCAATTCGTGGCGCAACCGATCGAGATCCTGTCCCTTGATGGCTGTCGGATCCAATCGATCGGGAATGCCCAGCTGATCCGCAAGTGAATTGAGCGTACGAAGGCACAGCATGCCGTTTTTGAGACTGCTGGCCGTCGGCTTCCGACAGATATCGTGCGTGTAATACATGTGAGCGGCATCGGCGAAATCCTGAAATGCCTCCGGCTTGGGATACAGCGGATCAATCAAGACGATTTTTGCCGCGTTGTCCCGCCAGACGACACTGAAATTGTCCCCGCCGGCAAAGTCCAGCACTTCGCCTGTTTCCTGGCAGAAGCAGATCCCCCTCCGGACGAAATCGATGAGGCTTTCACGAACGGCAGGCAGTGAATCCGCGTGCTGAAGGACATGCTGCAGTCCATCGTCTGGATGACTCAGTAGAGAGGGGCATTCGCTATCCTGTAATGCGACATAGCGCTGGTTCATGGAGGCGTATTCCGGGCTATTGGGGTCTACATATCGCTCGGGATAGGTTGCCTGCACGCGCAGGTGATACCCCTTTTGCACCTCGGGAATGATCTCCTGCTGATGAACCAAAAACCCTTTGGAATGCTCGGGACCATCGGGGGATTCCTGGGAAACCACGTGCCACCAGTGATGCCGGGGGATAATGCAGTGAGCGGAATCACCGAAGTGCTCCTGAAGAGTCGCCCATCGCTGGCGCTGCTTCTCCAGATCTTCGCGCGTGGCATCGGCGCGCTGCACCTTGAAAATCTGATCGTCGGAGCGCCCCTGAAGAAGAACAGACTCCGCTCCTCCGACGAATTTGGGAGCATCCCCCTCATTGGAAGTGACCATCGCACGCAACCGGTTTCCATATTTCCTCGAAAGGAATGCAACGTTCTCCGGCGCACCGTCCAGCACATCGCTTACGGGCGTCACTTGCAGCTGATCAGTGTTCATCAGCGTGTCGGCGGATGTTCCCGGAAAAGGGGTGAGAGTAGGATTCAAATCGCGGACATTCTGGGAATTTGTGCCTCCGTGTCGATAAGATAGTCATGAACATCAAATTTTTTGCCTTAATTAAGCCAAAAACAGCCTGCTATCTTCAGGCTCATTTCCTGAGGAAAGTCCCACAGTCGTGTCAAAAGGCAGGCTATCGAACCCACTCAGGATACGAAAAAGGACGGGCGGACCCGTCCTTTTTGAGAGTGACGTCGGGAACGGTTACTTCGTGAACACCAGCTTCACGTCGACCGGGACGGTCGTCGCGAGAAGCTTCTGCCCGTACGTGTCGTTGCCGATGCCGAATTCCTGGCGGGGCAGCTCGTAATGGGCGGTGAGGTAATCGTCGGTGATTTCGGCCATGAAGGTGACCGACTTCGTGGTGCCCTTGATGGTGAGATCGCCCGTGATCTCGTACTGGTTGCCGCCCTTGCTCACGACTTTCGTGGACGCGAACGTGGCCTTGGGATGGTTGGCGACATCGAAGAAGTCCGCCTTCTGGAAGTGGCCCTGCAGGCCCGGAGCATCGACTTCAACCGTGGCAATGTCGATCTCGACGGCGATCGTGGCCTTCTCCAGGTTCGCAGGCTCATCTTTGTCGAGCGTCACGCTGGCCTCGTAGTTGGGGAACTTGCCGGTGTGATTGACGACGTCGCTCTTGCCTTCGAATGCAATGACGCTCTGCGACTTGTCGATCGGGCGCAGTTCGCCGCTGAAGGCGGTGTTGGACTCCGGAACCGGAGCCATTTCGCTCTCGGTGAGCGAAGAGGTCGAGCAGGCGCCGAGCGCGAGCGTAAGGAGAACCAGGGGAAGTGCTGATAGCTTTTTCATGAATGATGGGGGAAGAAAACAGCGGAAGTCACCATACCCGAAAATCCCCTGCATGGTAGGGGTGTCACATTAAGAAGGCATTAAGAAGCGGTTTTGGCTTGTTCGTGCGAATACGAGGAGAGGAACGCCTCTCGTGCGATATACTCCCCGCGATGCCCCCGCCTCTGTATTCCCTGCTCGATTTCGGCAACGCGAAGCGCCTGGAAGCCTGGGGTCCGTACCGGCTGATCCGTCCCGATCCGACCGCGGACGGCATTCCCGCGCACCCGGAGCTCTGGGAATTCGCGGATGCGGTCTACGACGGCGAGAAAGGAAAAGGAGAATGGAAGCGGCGCACCGCGCTGCCTGGACAATGGGAGGTCGCGTTTGACGACATCGCGATGCTCATCCGCCTCGCGCCGTACAAGCACACGGGCGCGTTTCCCGAGCAGCAGCAGAACTGGCAATGGGCGCGCGGGCGCGGCGCCGGAAGAACTCTGCGCGTATTGAACCTGTTCGCGTACACCGGCGGCGCCACGATGGCGCTCGCGAAGGACGGACATCACGTCACGCACGTGGACGCGTCGAAGCCGGCGATCGCGTGGGCGAAGGAGAACGCGATTCTGAACAAGCTCCCGCCCGACGGCGTGCGCTGGATTGAGGATGACGCGACGGCATTCGCGACGCGGGAGAAGAAGCGCGGCAAAACCTACGACGCGATCATCCTGGATCCCCCCGCGTACGGGCACGGTCCTTCCGGGAAAACCTGGCGCGTGGAGCGCGACCTCGCTCCCCTGCTGGAAGCCTGCGCGCAGATCCTGAGCCCCGAACCCGCGTTCATCCTGCTCAACGGCTACGCGCAGCACGATACGCCCGAGAGTTTCCACCGGCTGCTGAGCGGCGTGCTGCACGATAAATGCGCGAACAAAACCTTCGCGATCAAGGCGCACGACCTGGTGCTTAAAACGGAGGACGGACGGACGCTCTCCACGGGAACGGTCGCGCGCTGCGCGTGGCGCGGAACATGACGGTTACGCCGCCGCGCTCGAGCCCGCCACGAAGCCCGTCGTCCAGCAGATCTGCAGGCTGAATCCCCCGGAGGGCCGGTCGAAATCCAGGATGTCGCCCGCGAGGAACAGATTGCTGCAGAGCTTCGACTGCATCGTTTTGAAGACGACTTCGCGCAGATCCACGCCCCCGCCCGTGACGATGGCTTTATCAGTGCCCAGGAGTCCGGCGACCGTGAGCGGCAGCGCCTTGAGTGTTCGCGCGAGCGACAGACGCTGCTGCCGCGTCAGCCGGTACAGCGGCGTATCGTCGGGGATGTTCGCGAGCGTCAGGACGGCATGCCCCAGCTTGGGCGGCACCACGGAACCGATGATATTTTTAATCAGCTTGTTTTTGCCGGACTCGAAGATCGCCAGCAGGCGGTCATCCAGCGCACCGAGATCCTGCGCGGGGAACAGATCGAGCAGCAGCGTGACCTCGCCTTTTTTGAGGAGCTCCCCGATTCCCTTGCTCATGTTGAGCACGAGCGGTCCGCTCACACCGACGTGCGTGAAGAGCATCTTGCCGGTTTTCACCGCCTGTTTTTTGCCGCCCTGCGTCACGGTGAGCTTCACGTCTTTCAGGCTGATGCCCGAGAGTTTCCGGGTCCATGTGTCTTTGAGAGCCACCGGCACGAGCGCGGGGTCGGGCTGGATGATCGTGTGGCCGAGACCGGCAAGCCACGTGAAGCCGTCGCCGGTGGATCCGGTTTCGGGATGCGATTTGCCGCCGGTCGCCAGGATGTACCGGCCGGCGGTGATCTCCTGGCCCCCGAACAGCATGATTTTGGAGATTCGTCCGTCCTTCGCTTTCAGATGTTTCACGATCGCATTGGTGCGGACATCCACGCCGTGCTGCGCCATGTACTGCACCATCGTCTTATGGACATCCGACGCTTTCTCGCTCACGGGGAACGCTCGCTGTTCGGCTTCCACCTTGATGGGCAGCCCCCGCGACTCGAAAAAATCGCGCGTCGCCTGCGCGTCGAACTGCGAAAAGACCGAGAAGAGCGCCTTCCCCTTTTTGCCGTACTTTTCGACCAGCCGGTGCGTGTCGAACTCGGCATTGAGGATATTGCAGCGGCCGCCCCCGGTGATGAGGAGCTTCGCCCCGAGCCCCGGATTTTTTTCGAGCAGGACCACGCTGGCGCCAAGCTCCGCCGCCCGGCCGGCCGCCATCATGCCGGCGGGACCGCCGCCGATCACCGCGACGTCATACTGTCCGTTCTTCATGCGTGGAGTATAGAGGAGGGCATTGACTGCCATGCATTCATGATGTTTTCATATCGTCTTACAGATACCCCATGGACGATCACTTTGACCGCATCGGCTGGATCCATACTGCGCTGCAGTCGCACATGCCGCGACGCGTGACTCTGGAGCGCATCAGCCGCGGAGAGGAGTCCCGGCTGCTCCTGATCGTGCCGGACGATTTTAAAGGAGGCGCGCGGGAAGCGCTGGCACAGACGCGGAGGAAGCTCTTGGAACTGGACCTTCCCATCGACGTGAAAATCGAGACGCGGACCGTGGGCGAGGAATAAGGATGACCGTCTTCAGTTCTTCAGAACCATCGGTCCGTGCGCGAAGTGCGCATGGCGGAGCATATTGCACGGGAAAATCCTCGTTCGCCGCAGTGCTCGCTGCTATAGTCCCCGAATGCAGAAAATCATTCCCCATCTTTGGTTCGATACACAGGCCAAGGAAGCGGCAGAATTCTTCGTCTCCGCCTTCGGTAACGGCTCGAAGCTCACGCATACGTCGACCATCCGCAATACGCCCTCGGGCGATTGCGACATCGTGTCGTTCGACCTGTGCGGCTTTTCCTTCATGGGCATCAGCCTGCCTGCCGGACAGGCAGGTGCCGGTCCCGCCTTCAGGATCAATCCGTGCATTTCGTTCATGCTCAATTTTGATCCGTCAAAAGACAAAGATGCGCGGAAGAATCTCGATGCGCTCTGGGAAAAGCTCTCCGACGGCGGCAAGCCGCTCATGCCGCTCGACAAATATCCCTTCAGCGATCATTACGGCTGGATCCAGGACAAATACGGTGTCAGCTGGCAGCTGATCCTCACCAAGCCGGAAGGCGAGCCGCGGCCGTTCATCATCCCCTCGCTCATGTTCACCGGAGAGAGAACGGGCAAAGCGGATGAAGCGATCGACTTTTACGTATCGGTGTTCAAAGACGCCCGGCGCGGGATGACCGCCCCTTATCCGCCCGGTGCGTCGCCGGAGCCGGCGGCGAAAATCATGTTCGCGGAATTCATGCTGGAGGGTCAGTGGTTCACCGCCATGGACAGCGGCCATATGCACAAATTCGGCTTCAACGAAGCCGTGTCGCTCCTCGTCCAGTGCAAAGACCAGACCGAAATCGATTACTACTCCGACAGGCTCTCCGCCGTGCCCGAGGCCGAGCAGTGCGGGTGGATCAAGGACAAGTACGGCCTCAGCTGGCAGATCACCCCCGTGGCGATGAACGAGATGCTCGCGAGCGGCGATGAGGAAAAGATCGACCGCGTCATCCGGGCGTTCCTGCGGATGAAGAGGTTCGACCTCGCAAAACTACAGAAGGCCTACGACGGAAAATGAATGACGACTTCCCCGCTCCGTTATGAACATGTTCAAGCCGACAAAGGCGAAAACCGTACGGGAATATTTCGATGCCCTCCCTCCCGAGCGGCGCGAGCCCCTGGAATTCCTGCACGACTTCATCCTGAAGACGGCACCGTCGCTCAAGCCGCACTTCGCGTACAACATGCCCGGGTACGGATCGTTTCCGTACAAAAATTATAAGAAAGAGATGATCCAGTGGCCGGTCGTGTCGCTCGCCAGCCAGAAGAACTACATCAGCCTGTACGTCTGCGCGGTCGTAGACGGAAAGTACCTCGCCGAGACGTACAAAAACGAACTCGGCAAGGTCAGTGTGGGGAGGAGCTGCATCCGGTTCAAAAAAATCGAGGATCTGGATCTCCCGACGCTGAAGAAGGTCCTCAAGGCCGCGGCGAAACGCCCGGGCCTGGCGGGAGCGGTGATCGGGAAGAAGTGAGCGAGCTCACGCGCGCGGCGTGCCCGCATCCGGTTGTAACCGGCGCTTGTACTTCTCCACCTCGCCGCGGTTCGCGGGCAAATGCCCGCTGAGAATCAAGCCAGCGAGACGCTCCTTTTCGGAAGGATCCGTAGCCGTCAGGTACTCCCGCATCCCGGCAATCATTTTGGAATTCCCCGCATCGACATGCGCGTACAGCCGGAGAGCGCCCGGCTCCAGGGCACGCTCGAGCTCACGCAGATGCATCAGCTCGCCGGTGAAGTTGCTCCGTTTAAATGTCCGCCATACATCCATGATCTCCACACCGTTTTTCCTGGCGATGATCCGCAGAATATCCTGCAGGAGTTTGCGGTCTTCCCCGTAATTGTCGACGGCCGCAGCATGTCCCTCTTGTTGAAGCAATTCCAATGCCAGCGCCTCCACGACGGACTCATTCAGGCTTCCAAAATAGCGCAACGGTTCGGTCCGGAAGTTATTCACCGCCTTTTGCCGGGGAGTGATGATTGCGGATCCGGTGCGGGAGTTGAGCCAGGTATCCGTCGCCGCATTGCCGTAGTACCGCTGGAATCCCCGCGGATGCAGCGCTTCGTGCATCATCAGATGCGCGAATTGTTCCCGGCTATACGGCCCCTCCCGGACGTAGACGGCATGCTCTTCGATGACGGAAACGGCGGGAGCGCTTCCGAACTTTGCCGCATACATGCGCTGAGGAAGAATGTGCACCTGCTGCGGCAGCAAGCGGTCCCCCGACACGACGCCCAGTGCCTCGCATTCTTTGTCGATGCGCGCGTTCACCATCTCCAGAACCTCCAGTTGTTCGGTAGTTTTGGGAATTTCGCCCGGAACAGGGGTTAGGCCGTTCCGGCGCTCTTTGATGATCTCCTGCCGGACTTCCTCCGCATCGGCATTGCCCGTAATGTCGAAGGATGATTTGAGCATCAAGAAACTACTATACACTTATGTCAAGTTTCGTGCAATGCCCTGTAACCATCTGCCGCATAATCCGTTAAGGAAGTATATGAAGACACTCCCCCTCATCATCGGAACCGTGATTGTCCTGATCGCGGGATTCTTCGCATTCAACGCCTACATCTATAACGAAAAACAGGGCGACGGGAGCGGGATCGCCGCGTATCGCGGAACCCTCACGGGCGAGTACGTCTGCCTGCCGCACCGCGACACGAGCGGCCCGCAGACGATGGAGTGCGCGCTGGGCATCAAGACGGACGCCGGCGACTACTACGCGGTCGATTTCAGCGCCATGTCGCAGCAGGGCCCCGGCCTCGAGACGGGTGACCGCTTTACCGCCACCGGCCTCATCACGCCCATCGAACTGCTGAGCACGGACCACTGGCAAAAATACGACGTCGAAGGAATTTTCTCGGTGACCGATTCGGTGCAGAAGCTGTGACCTTTTCTGGCTGGTTCGATATTTCTTCGAGGAAGACTGAAAAACAATATATTTTTATTGTAATTCGATAAAACCTGTGGTTCCATACGCAGGCCATCATTCCTGTGTTCCTCCTCTCCGTATGAAAGATGTCATTCGCAAACGCGCGTCCACGTTCGTCCTGAAGGCGGTCATTGTGGTCATAGGACTCGGCGTGCTGACGATGTGCGTATTCCTGTTCCCCTGGCTCTACGCGCAACTGATGAAGGCGCCGCCGGGATTCGGTTTCGTGATCAATTCCGCGCTGGTCGGCTTCTTCGCGACGCCGGTGCCGTTTTTCATCGCCCTGTATCAGGCATTCAGGTTGCTGCAGAACATCGACGGCAACAATGCGTTCTCGGAGCTCTCCGTGGAAGCGCTGAGACTCATCCGGTACTGCGCCATTGCCATGAGCGTCCTCTATGCGGCCTGCATGCCGCTCGTCTACGTGTTCGCGGAACTGGATGACGCCCCCGGCGTCATCCTCATCGGCGCGGCGATCACGGTCGCCCCGCTGGTCGTCGCCACGTTCGCGGCCGTGCTGCAGAAGCTGATCCAAAGCGCCGTCGACATGAAGTCGGAACAGGATTTGACCGTGTAACCCCTCACCCATGCCTATTCTCATCAATCTCGACGTCATGCTGGCCAGGCGCAAAATGAGCGTCACCGAACTCTCGGAAAAGGTGGGCATCACCATGGCCAACATCTCCATCCTCAAGAACGGCAAAGCCAAGGCGATCCGGTTCCCGACGCTGGACGCCATCTGCAAGGCGCTGGACTGCCAGCCGGGGGATATTCTGGAATACCGCGAATGAGCTCGGGAACATCGTATGAACAGTGGCCTGCTTCCTTCATTTCCATGACGAAAGAACGATCCATTGCGGAGCTGTATCTGATCGCGGAATCGGCGATTCCTGAACCGGGAATCCATGAGGCCGAGACCAAAAAACTGCTGCAGGAAGCGGTCAGATTCGGCGAAGGGGTCATCTGCTATTTTCAGCAGTCCACCTGCGAGATGGCGCGAGTGCTCATGAGCAAGCGCAACACGTACCATGCGGGCATCAATGACTATGAATTCCAGAAGCGAGTGCTGGCAGCACTGGAATCATCGCCGCCTCGCAGAAAAAATTCATGACAGTACCAATAATGGCGCTGCCATGAACCACTCACTCGCGTTGCTCGTTCGGGTTCATGGCGCGACGCGGTTCAGGTGGTTTGAATCCACTCGGATACTATTGCGTGCATGTGAAGCCAAATCGTTTCGCGAGGCGATCATTCACTCGGCCGAGCATCTTCGCGTCATTTTTGAACCAATTCATGACGCGATCACAGGTACGGATGCGCATGTTCACTGACAGTGATTCTTTGGCGGTTGCGACGGGAGACACGGGTGCTGCGGCATGTGGCTGAGGGGGGCTTCGTGGAGCGGTGAGAGTCGGTGCGGTACCGCCACGCCCGGGGCTTCCCCGACGTCCGCCCCCTGACTGCTGCGCGGGCGAGGAAGATGAAGTTGAAGAGAAAGTTGAAGAGGAAGAGGAAGAGGAAACCGGCGCAAGACAGGCAGCAGTCCGGTTGGCGATAGAGCGTATCTCCGCCCCGTTGAGCACGTAGTCATAGATGCGGATATCATCGATATAGCCGTCCCAATGCTCGCCTCCGTCATTTGCTCCGGCAATGTAGATGTAGTCGCTGTCAGTCAACGACGTGCTGGAGCCGACGCCTGCGCCGTCCAACTCGCCGTTGACATACAGGCGGATGGCCCCGGAGGATTTCCGGCGCGTGACGCAGGAATGGACCCATTCGCCGGTATTGATGTCCGTATTGCCGGAAAAGGTGTATTCGCTCATGCCATCACCGTTTCCAAATACCAGATGGTTATCCTGATTCATGCCAAAACCGAAATCATTGGCCGAACCGGGCGATTCGGCATGCAAAATCGCCCGTGACTCCCAATGATCGTCGCCGCTGCCCGCCGCCGTGGTTTTCACCCACGCGCAGAGCGTGAAGTCGTCTTCGACGGGTCGCGCCGCACGCAAGTAATCGAGATGCGCAGCTGAAAATTCGTAGCTGTATGGGTTCGTCACGGGGCCGTTTTCCGGCACGCCGGCGAAGAGATCGGGCGTGCCGCCGCCGGCCAAGTCCACGGCATCGAAACCGTTGCCGCTTTCGTCGGGAGCCGTCGAGTCATCAAATGAATCCAAAGGCCAGTGTGCCTGCAACGTGCATACGTCGGCGGACGCCGTTTCGGTGCCGACGAATGCTATGGCACTGGCCTGTATCGAGTAGTTGCCCGCTTCGTCCACCGCGAACACGCTGTAGTAATGCAGGCCATCTTCCACCGACGTGTGATCGTAGGACGTTCCCGTGATGCCCGTCGCCACAGGGTCGCCCTCGGTGATGGTATCCGGATAATACGATCCGGCCGTGCGGATAACGATGCTGTCAAAATCGGCATCCGAAGGATTTGTCCAGGAGAACTGCACCGTCGTTCCGCTTACCTCTACAGAAAGATCCGATGGCGGGTCGGGCACATTGAGATCGCAACTGTAGTCCGAACAGAGCATGGCCACGATCGCGCCGTTGTTATCGTCATTCACGGCGAAGACCGGAAAGCCATTTTCTGCAATAGCGACGTCACTGCTGAAACCGTACGATACGCTTCCCGACTGATCCACCGTCTGCACGGTACTTGCCGAGCAGGCGGTGTTCGAACAATGTGCTATTTTGAACTCACTTTCCGTAAAGTTGTAGTAGCCCATGATGGGGAAGCCGTCGTCCCCGATAGCCATGGAGATATTCTGACCAACGTCATCTGCAGATGAATCGACGACGGTGATCGTTGCCGACGAGCACGTCTCATTCGCACAGTGCGCGGCTTTCACATTGCCGTTGGTTGCATCGTAATATGCGATGAATGGCAGATCATCATTTCCCAATTGCACCTCGTTATAGCGCCCGACGTTGCCTGTGGTATCGATAACCCTGCTCGTATTGATGGAACAGGTGTCATCATCACAGTCGGTGAATTTCAACTCTCCCGTGAGATAGTCGTAGTAACTGATGATGGGAAAGCCGTCCGCGCCGATGGCGACGGAGATGTCCATGGTGTCTTCACCCGCGGTGAGCTCGGTTGCGGTGCTGCTCGTACAATCGGCATCGGCGCATTTAAAGGCCATCAATGGGAAATCCTCGCCCCACGTCAGCGAGACAATGAAGGGCAGTCCGTCTTCGGGAATGACGAAAGACGGGTGGTACCCGCCCACGGCGTCGTTGCTGATCACTTCAAATGATGCGGTCGTGCAGGCCGCATTGTCACAATTGGCAAAGCGGAGGTCGGTGCCGTTATCCATGAACAAGATGCGCGGCAGACCATCATCTCCGATGGCAATGGTCGTTTCATAACCTGTGTCGCCAGTCGTATAGAGGGTGGTTGCAGTGCCGTCCGTGCATTCCGCATCGCTGCAGTGGAAAACCCGAAGGTCGCTGCCCGTCTGTTTCCGGTAACTCATGATCGGAAAACCGTCCGCGCCGATGGCGATGCTGTTTTCACGGCCGCTGCTGCCCACCGAGTCCAGCAATGTGATAGTCCCGGCAAGACCTATGACCGGAAAGAAGAGAAGCGTCAGACAGACCAAAGCAATCGCCAACCGGCCTTGAGAACGTTCCACGACAAGCATGGCGGCCACTATAGCAGATCGGCTTCCGGCTCAGACACACACTGTGCTCTTGCTCGCAAAAAGCATGGCTTCGTGCAGGTATGAAATTTTTGTGCCATGTTTTGTTCATTGGCCCGACGCGGTTCAGGCGGCTCGACCCTGGCAGGTCAGTCGCACTGCGACGGCAGAATGGTGCACCGAGTTCCGCAGAACCCATTGACGCAATCACACTCTCCGCCATCCTCGCTGGGGAGGCAATTGCCGCCGTTGAAACAAAAAAGGTCGCCGCCATTTTCCGAGCAATTCAGATCATGCATGAAACAGTCAATCCCGGAATAATGATCGGGACATTCACAGACGTAATTATTATCCGTCAACAATCCTTGCAGCGTCGGCACGCACGTCCCTCCGTTTGTACAGGGGTCCGACACGCAGTATGTGTAAAAGACCGTGAGCGTCATGGCCTTGTCCGAAGCCGCGTAATTGCCGCTCGCCGCCTGATGGGCTGTGATGGTGGCCGTACCGTACACCCCCACGACGTCGGCCGTGTTGCCGCTGATGGTCACGAGGCTCGTATCGCCGCTGGTGAAGGTGAATGCTCCGGGGCTGTCGGACGTCGGGGAAAGAGTGAAATTCGCATCGATGTGTGATTTGGTGAGGTCACTGAAGGTGATCGTCGGCGCAATAAGGTTCACGGACGACGATGAAGTGTCTCCGGAACCCTCCGTTCTGTTGGCACCTCCACTGCCACCTCCCCCGCGGCGATAATTCTTCTGGGGAATGAAGCGCGACACCGGAGCCGCCGGACGCGGCGGTATCCGCATGGGCGTCACGTTTGGGAAAGTCAGTGTCTTGCGATTGTTCCAACGCGCGAGCATTTGCAGCACCTTCGCCGTTCCCCGCGTGAGATATGCCGAATCCGGCGCGGCGTGGGTCATCATCGGCACGATGAGCCACGCGAACAGAAAGGCAATGCACAGGAGGAAACGTGTTGTCCTTCGCAGCATGTGTTCCAGTGTACAGGATATCGGATCCCGCGTATTTGTCTGCGATGAGCCCGATAGTCACGATGAATGTGACGTGATTGGATGGCCCGACGCGGTTCGGGCGGTTCGAACTGAGAATGCGAATCTGTTATCTTGACTGTATGAAAGATGGTTCTTCGTGCAAAGTCATCGGCGGCGTCCATGCAGGAAAATCCGGTATTGTCAGGGACATCAAGACTAGTAAAACGGGGCACGTCACCATCACTGTCGTCCAGTCGAACGGAGAGAGATGTAAGACACTCGCCAAAAACGTGGAGATTGTTATGTCAGCTTGAAATTTTTTACTTTGGCTTCCCCGGCCGGATTCGAACCAGCGACCTTGTTGCTACGCTAAAATACTCCCATGAAAAGGTTTTTCACGAGACTGCGGATGGGCGGCATAGTCTTGTTCAACTTCGTTTTTCAGCGGTTCGGGATCTCCGTACCCGTCCCGGTGCCCGCCCGCGATAAAGGTCACTTTGCAGAATTACTGAGCCGTCCGTTCCGCACCATCATCGATGTCGGCGCTCACGTGGGGGAATTTGCGCAGCTCGCACATTCGTTCCTGCCTCATGCGCGCATTCTGTCTTTTGAGCCTCTCCCCGGACCAGTTTCTGCTCTTCAACGCGTCATTGCGACGTATCCGCAAGATTCGCGTATTTTCACGGTCGCACTGGGCGCTGCCGAGGAATGGGCGGATATGATCGAGTATCCGTTCACTCCCTGTTCGTCGCTCCTTCCGCTCAACAGCGACGCGCGCAAGATGTATCCCTACCTGATCGGCGGTGGGACAAAGCATCGGGTACGCGTCCGGCGCATGGATGACGTACTTGAAGCGCAGACAATCACGCGTCCGTGCCTTTTGAAAATGGACGTGCAGGGAACGGAAGACTCCGTGTTCCGCGGGGCGGAAAAAATTTTGCAGCACGTCGATGCCATTCTTGTCGAGACGACGTTCGTTCCGACGTACGACCATCAGGTCATGCACGACGATATCGTGGCGCAATTGGATAGCCTCGGATTCCGCTATATAAAACGCCTTTCCACCCACGAAGCGCTCATCGGCAAAATCGTGCAGCAGGAAGATTCTCTTTTTGAGCGGAAGTAGCCCTGTACCACTCCCATGAACCATTCGCTTCGCTTAGGTTCACGGTCGGGTACAGGGCATGAACCGGGCATACAGAAAATCATGGCAGTGCCTGGAATGGCGCTGCCATGAACCCGAACGAGCGAAGCGAGTGAGTGGTTCATGGCTCTGGTCTCTGTTCGACGTTCGGACGGAGATCACGGCAACCTGCAAACGGATGGAGGCGGCCTTTGCGCTGCTTCAGCAACCGATTTGCGCCTAGTTAATCTACCGCAGAAACTAAAAAATGGCACGTGAGTGCCATGGTTAGCTCCTGCCTTAGGCAAGGAGGATGGGAAGGAATCAGTTTTCTTCTCCCATCAATGAGCTCTTCACCACTCTATTTTGTCTTCACTATCTTCCAAGAAACTGACGTCGTCTATGAGCAGGTGGGGCAGAATCTCTTCGCAAACTAATTTATATAGACTGTTCCACTTATTAAAAATATCAGGGGCATTTTTGATGTGATTTTCAATGAACTTAATCATGTTCAGACGCCTTTCGTCTGTCATTTCCGGATAATCTTCTGTTAGGGGATTTTTCAAATCTGATAGTACATCTTGGTTTCTTTTAATCATCTCCATATTAGATGTTGGATTGGAGAAATGTGCAAGCCAGCTAAGAGTGTATGAGACAATTGAGTAAACTAAAAAGTTCTCCGCTACATGCTCCGTTAGCTGATTACATTTAGCTCGAAAACTGTAGTAGTCGACCTTATCAAGCATCAGGTCACCCATGCGTTCATTTTCGTGAAGAGCTTCTCTGTATCGAGGTTTAATAACTGAATTGTATGCAAAAGAAAAAATTTCGTCCCTTTCTGAGGGGTCTAGTAGATCTATCGCTTTGTAAAATTGCTCTAGGCTGTTGTAATGAGGTTTTGATATGTATTCAAGATGAGAAGGATGAAGATTTATTAAGCCTACATTCAGAATTAAATTGTATTTCTCCACAATCATAGGCTGCGAGATCAGGAATCTTTCGAGAGTTTTCCTTTCCCAAATTCTTATTTTGAAAGCTGGCTTATTCTTCTGCTCGTACTCTTTAAGCCAATTTTTTGCAGAGTTGGATAAGAAATTTGAAGTCACAAATAAAAGAACCGAGGGTCTTTCAGCACTTGCCCATGCGATGGCGTCGTGTAATTTTTCCGGTGGAACACCTTTTTTATAATGTTTGCATTGAATGAAGTGTTTTTCGAGATATTCACTACTATCTACGTCTTTAACCCGTCTTTCTGCTTCAATGTCTCTGCCTTGATCAGCACTATGTCCACTTTTTCCTGAGCCCTTTCTCCAATTTAAATTTACAAAGCCCAATGCATGAAGAAGATCATACGTTAATTCTTCAAATTCAACACTTGATAGGCCATCAAATAAACCAGCCTTTGCCATAACAATCCTAATTATATAGATAAATGTTCATTTTACGATTGTTGACTTTATACAGAAAATTAAAAGTAAATTCACTTAATGAAGCTTACTTAGCACTTCGAAGATTTGAACCATCGCCATTGTGTCTAGCTCGCAATATTTTTTAAGACTAGTTGCAAGTTTCTGTTTCATTGATTCGGTTTCAAAGCCAAAAACCATTTGTCTCCATGCGCTGCACGCCATACCACCATCTCGAATTTCTAGTCCCTTGTACGAAAGCTCAGGGACTAAGACGGAAAGCACTGCCTTGATTGAATAACTACCTTTGAAATCTTTATGGACGTACAATTGTTTGCTGAATATTTCCATCAAATCATAAAAACGATTATTTATCCCATGCATGAATGTTGCAAGTTCTGGAATAAATAAGGCCAGATCTTCATTACATTTACCTTCAAATTTCTTATTCCAAACAATCACAGATCCTTCGTCTCCTATATCTTCTCGCAGTTTCCTCGCCAAGCTTTCCATAGGATTGCTTGCTTCTATGTGCAAAAAATCCTTATGGATCAACTCGGAATCTGGCTCTGCAAGAATGTGAAGCGAGTACTGAAAAGGAACCTGTTGAAATGGATGGCATCCATCAAAGACGGGAATGGCCGCTGGATACGTTTCGTAATCTAAAAAATAGATAGGAAACTGAATCACGGATAATTCACGATGGATGTTTTTATTTTCTATAATAACTTCATTCGTCCTTGTGACATGCACTTGCGGTTGCTGCGTTGGGCTAAGCTGAAATTCCTCTGGTATGTCCGTTATTTCAAACCAGCTGCTATCAATCATTTCCTCTAACTTCTTTGGGCTTGATCCAATTCTGCATATATCGTGCACCGAATACTCTGGGACGTGCGGGTGGCAATATGCAAATGTAGGACAGTGATGCTCACGGCTCTTGTAGATACATTCGCAATTTGAAGGCTCTGTAGTCAGTTCCATGAGCTTTTTTGCCTCTGCAATTTGTAATAGTATTTCAGGCTCTAAAGCAGCTACTTCGGCTGAAATATCTGTCTTCTGCAGCAAAAAGACAGGATCGATATCTCCCTGCTTCACAAACTCTTTATTTAGCTCAATGAGTTGTACTCTTCCGACCTTATAACCCGCTTTTTCAAGAACAATTTTTTGAAAGGTTGCATCCTGATAGTGAACCTCCTTTTTAACTTCCTTCGAAGTCGTTCCTTTAACCTCATTGATAACCCAAAATTTCCCTTCTTTGTCCCATTCTAAGATATCAACCATTACGTATAAATCTTCGGCTAAGAATGTTGCTTGGAATAAAACAGTGCTCCCTTCGTGCAGGTATTTCTTGGTCTGATCGACAGCTTTTAACTCTCTTCCTTCAACTAATTTGCCAGTGGGATACAACTTCCGCGCCCACTGCTCTACCTCGATACCTTGATCTATTATCTGCTGTTCAAAGTCAGAAATCTCAATAGCTTCTACTACTTCAGGCTTATGCTTTTCCAGCCAGAAGTATTTTGGGCATTGAAGATAGTGTAGGAACTGTGTTTTAGAAATGTAGGGCTGCATAGATACTTCTAGGGCTAATTATTCATCGCAGCCTGTAACAGGGGTCCGTGTCTAACGAGAAGCCCCGCTGCAATCATTTCATCTATAAGATCTTTTATTCTGTCACCGTCTTCAGGATCGACTCTACTAATTCCAAATAAATGCTTGATGCTTTGAACGGCATTGTCATAAGCAAGGCCGAATTGGTCTTTGATTAAAAAGTTAATGGCGTTACTAATTTCAACTTTACTAATCTGATCCAAACGACGCTCTACGCCATCAGCAGGTATTCTGAACGTTGAAAATTTCTTCCCTGCACTATGAAGAAAGCCCTTATCCTCTTTCGTGTGAGTGATTTCTCCAGCCTTAATAGCTAAAGTTACGGCTTTTTTGAAGTTGTTTTGGATATTGGATCCAGCACGAGCGACTCCAGCTGAATCCTTTAGCCTTTCTAAAACCAGATCAATATGGATGGGCCCTTCGTCTTTAGTGAGATTCACAATGATTTCCGAAAGTTGATAAACTCTCTTTGAATCCATTATTACTTCTTTCTTACATCGGATTCTTGATTTCGTGTATTCCACGCCAGAACGAGACTTTCTTAGTGGGACCGATTTCAAATCAGTTTCTTCTTCTAAATCCACCACAACACTTGATGTTGTTTCGTTAGTTGTCTCACCGCTAATTGCGCGATTCACGTTTTCGACAAGAACAGATATTGCTCCTTCGCGCTTTTTAAACCACTCCGTAGACCAAATACGGTGGATCTTCCAACCCATTCCCTGCAAGATTTCTTGTCTCAAGATATCTCTATCTCTTGCAGACCTAGAGCTATGATAGGTGGCACCATCACATTCAATACCGATTGCATAACCCGTAGGATTTTTAGGGTCTCTTACGGCAAGATCTATTTTGAATGAACCTACTCCAACTTGAGCATCAACTTTAAAGCCCCTGAGCTCCAATTCCCTCCGTACAGAATCCTCAAAATCATTTGTTTCCTCCGCCAATAGTTTTGCCGCCTCTTTGCTTTCATTCAGGAAGCCCGTTTCTGCATATTGAATGTAATTTTTTAGTCCAACAGGGCCTTTGTTTTCTGGGTTGATTCCAACCAATTCGGATGACCTTACCGATGTGACCAAAATCGTTTTCCATTTAGCTCTTGTTACAAGAACGTTCAATCTACGCCAGCCTCCTGCCGTGTTAAGTGGACCAAAGTTAAGCGACATCTTTCCGTCCTGTGCCTTTCCATAGCCGACGCTGATGATTATTACGTCCCTTTCGTCACCTTGTACGTTTTCCAAGGACTTAATAAAAAATGCTTCTTCTTTTTCTGGGTCTAGTAATGCTGAGAGATTCTTGTGTGTTTGTAGTTCTTCCTCAAGCGCATCTTCAATAGCCTCTTTTTGTGATGAATTGAAAGCCACAACACCGAGTGTTTTTTCAGGTTCTGATTTTAATTGCTCAATGATTAATTTAGCGACACGTCGCGCTTCCTTTCTGTTTACCCTGCTACCTCCTCTGTCCCACACTCCTTCGGGAACATATTCCAAAATAACGCCGCTCTTTTTAATATCCATGCTTGGAGACGGGAAAGTCACCAAGCGATTCTCGTAATAGTAGTGATTGGAGAAATTGATCAGCCTTTCATCTCGACTTCGATAATGCCACTTTAAATCTGTCTCCTGAAAGAAGGGGACGGAGGCTTTGCAGTCATCAAGTAATGATTCAAGTTCTTCAATTTGACCCTCTTCCCATTCATTTGAATCTCCTTCAAGGTTGGTCCTAAAGAAGGAGCTAGGAGGTAACTGATTGGAATCACCAGCTACCACCACTTGTCTTGCCCTAAGAATGGCAGGTATAGCTTCTGGGGTTGGCAATTGAGATGCCTCATCGAAGATAACAATGTCAAAATTAAACGCACCCGGCTTCAAAAATGTCGAGACCGACAGTGGGCTCATTAGAAAGCATGGCTTTAGAGCCTGTAATACCTGAGGGATCTCATTGAAAAGCACGCGCAAGGGCTTTAGCCGCTTCTTCTTTTCCATTTCCTTCCTAAGGATTCCAACACCATTGGAATTACCCACGCCAGTGTGTGCAGCCTTTACGCCACTGGCAGTTTGGGCAGGTACGGCAATTGCGTTTAATAAACTGAGTTTCATCACCTTCTCGTCTAGCAGTTTATATTTGTAAATTAGGTCTTTCTGCGAACTTCCTGAGAATTCATTCAGAACTGGATTTGCGTGAATCATCGCATCTATCCAAAGGGAATAGAACCTTTTTCTGAAAATCTCAGGCACCTGTGGCAGATCTTCTTTGGTAATCTTTTCTACAAAAGGAAGCAGTCCGTTACCTTCACAGCGTTCAATAATTCTAGATATCGTCTGCCAATCACGTACTTCATCCTGCTTAAGATTAGCTAATACCAGCTTGCTGGATTGACCCACTTTGCTGAGCTTATCAGTTTCTACTTTTGTCTCTGAGAGCAATCCAACTGGCCAGTAGATGTTTATCTGTTGCTGGATTTCATCGATATCCTTTTTAGAAGATTTGAGGATATCGACAAGGGCAGAGATGTCATTTGAAGTTTCCGCTGCAAAGACGGGACGATCAACTAACTCAACATTCGAAATATCGAGCCACTTTTTTAAGGCAATTGCAGTTTCGTGTTTGCGCTGGATATATACGAGCTTATCAAAGACTTCCTCCGTATACAGTTCATCGAATGATAATTCATCGATCTTCTTACTCAATTCGCTCTCTGAAGATAAGAACTCTTTGGAGCAAGACTTCACATCGCGCAGAACAGATGAATTAATTTTGTTCACCTTATCTAACACTGCCTTACACCCCTTTTTGTCCTCCGGATACCGCAGGTTAATACGCGAATACCAATTCGGATATTTTTGGAGATGTTTTTCAATCACTTCTAACACTTCACTCGGATTCCCAGATGAAAATTCCTTAAATGACCTCAGACATGCTTCCCTTTTCTTGAATAAATCCTGACACTCAATGACCTTCTTCAGCTTGTCAGTGAGTTCTTTGATACTTCTTTTTTCCCAATCAACAGGCAATTGATCAATTTTAGAAAGAGCCTCGAAAATCTCTATAGAGGCAAATAAGTCAAAGATTGATAAATCGATAGATTTAAATAATTTGGACAGCTTCTTCGTTTCAGTAGTTACGCTTTCACAAAATGAAACCAAGCTTTCAAGGTGTCTCTCAAGAAGCTCTTGTGTTGATAAGTTGATACCGCCGGATTTCATCCCCCTTAGGGGGTGTTCATTCCTACCACTAAATAAAGCAGCATTATCCCTTACCTCCCTGAGAAGCTCTTCCGCGTAATCCAAGTCCTTCATTGATACCTCCAAGACATTAGACCAAGGCAAAGGAGCTTTGGTTTGAGGAAACTCAGTAAGGTTTTCAAATTTGCCATAGGCTCCAAATACACTTATTGATAATTCATTCTTTGTATTATGCAGAGCTTTGACGTAACTGTTCAAGGAATGTCTGCCTTCCACCATCTTTGCGAGATCTTCATTAAAGTTTCTTGCGACCTTTATTTCATCATTCAGTTCTAGGGATCTTTTGAGCTCATCAATAACTTTCTTTTTTCCAGATTTAACACCATGTGCTTCAAGGCAATATTGACCCAATCCGATTTTCTGAAGACGCGAGTGCACCACATTCAATGCAGCCATTTTTGAGCTTACAAACAAGACCCTTTTCTTCTGAGAGAGTGCATTTGCAATGATTCCCGTGATAGTTTGGCTCTTACCTGTACCCGGTGGGCCGTGAATCACGACATTCGCACCCTGAGCAGCCATTGTAATTGCTCTCAACTGGCTTGAGTCAGCTTGCACAACAGGAATAGGGATTTGATCCGGCGTCTGCATTTCATCCAATTCATCATCGAGATTGAGGCTTTCAACTGCTTCTCCTCCTAAGTGAGCAATGGCCTGAACCAAGGCATTATTTCTCGCCTGTGCATCAAGAGCCTTTAGATCTTGGTAGATAGCGAGTGATTCAAAGCTAAAAACACCAAGCCACGCACGCTGCGTTACCTTCCAATCGTTTACTTTCACCAGCTTTTGAATCGACTGGAGTAGAGAATCAACTTTATCGAAATCAAATTCCTCCGGAACAATCTCAGGCAGATCTATCTCCTCCCGTTCTTTCAAGTAGTACCTGATCGCTGGGTTCAAGATCACATCTTCATCAGCCATTCTAAGTTCAAGTGCTTTGCTTGCGCCCTTATATTCAAATTCACAAGGAATCATGATCAATGGGCTTTCAGATTTCCCCATCATGGAATCTGACCACTCAAGGCACCCTAATGCGACATATAAAGTATTTACACCGCGCTCACTCAAAGTAAGGCGTGAGTTATCAAAAATCTTTCTCGTTTTACGTCTTAGATCTCCAAGGTTTTGGTATATGAAATTGATATCACCTTCATGAAGAACATATTCCTCTTCAGTGTTGATGCTTGGGTCTTCGTCTAGCTGAAGAGCCTTTTTTGCTTTTTTCTGAACAAAAGGCATTTTGATTGAATCACCATCTGACAATAAGGTTTTTGCGATCTTGATTAAATCTGCAGATTCCACTTCAAGCTTTGCAGCACGAGATCGGTTTAACCCAAGTAACGGATTAGATTTAGAAACATCAATCAGTCTTTCTTGCCATCTTTTTAGAATGTCACCCAATTGCTCTGAAATTGACTTTTTAATCTGTGCCATACTCCCGATTTTATAGAAGATAACCAACTTTTGTAACCTCTTTACTCAAGCTGTGCAAAATTCCTTAACTCCTTATGAAGTAAGCGAATTATTTCAGCTTAGAACATATTCAGGAGCGGTAGTTGCGGATGCAATCATAGATACTTTTTGCTGTAAAATTGAAGTATGAAAAAAAGTGATTTTCAATCACTAACGGCAAAACAGCGTTCATTCGTTCTTGAGTACATTAAAAGTCATAATGGTGTATCAGCCGCCCGAGTTGCTGGCTACAAAGGTAACAACCAGACCCTTCGTGCAGTAGCACACGAAAACCTCACAAAACCTCACATTCGGAGAGCCATTGAACAGCTGGAAGCCCCCGCCCTTGAGAAGGCAGGTATCACAGTAGAGCGCGTTATTGAGCAACTCGCTGCCATTGCCTTCGCACCTTGGCGTGAGCGTGAAGCGCCTCGGGAACAGCTTGTGCCGCTCTCCGCAAAGATTAAGGCACTCTCATGTCTTGGAGATTATCTCGGCCTCTGGAAAGGCGCTGGAATCCAAAATCATGGAAGTCAGCTTGGGTTCCCGCGAGAGGACATCACCGCTGAAGAGGCTCGCCAAGACCTTCTTCGCTACCTGCGACAGAAGCGTAACTGAGACAGGCTTCCTTTGCCCTCTGGAGGGTGTTGCGGTAGTCGATCAAGGCTTTCCCCAATCCAAGGAGAACAAGCTGTCTCCGGCGTTCGTAATGAGCCTCAGAGCGTCTTGTAGTTACCATGCTCACTGAACGAAGGCAGATATGAGGTTGAACAGGAGGACAGGGATGCTGAAGGCGGCAATCATTAGGAGTATTGCGACTCCCTGAGAACAATTTGGGGTTTTTTCAGTATATCTGTACCCAAGATAAAGCAGTGCAGCTTGTGAAAGAATCACTGCGAGAGCCGAAGAGAATGTTCCGAGAAACGGAAGCATCGGAGGATTTCCTTTCTCTAACCACAACATAAGGAAGATCACGATAAACGTCACAAGAACAAGCAGGTATTGAATGACTTTGCGCTTAACTCGTTTTGTCTGGAGTGGGGTATTTGCGAGACTCTGGCTGATTTTCGGTAGTTGTCCACCGCGAGAAGCCCACTGAAAAAACTCCAGAATGATCAGGAAGATTGCATCTCGTTTCGCTGTTGCGCTGTATCCCTCTTCAACAGGATAGTTCGCAATCCATTCGCCGAACTTCGTTTCATGTGTGCGAGCAAACTCCTCGATCAAACCTCTGAGTGGCTCTTCTGCGTTGGAAGTACTGCTGCCGGAGGGGTCGTGACTAGATTTCATCTCAAGAGAAAGTGACCTCAGTATATTGTTTTAGTTGTAATGTTCCAACTGTAATGATCCAACCAAAAACCCATACTACGAGGAATCGCATACACGCGATCCCTCATGGTAAAAACTCCTAAAATCTTGGCAGCAGGTGACGTGGCTCAACTCCTTGGTGTTTCCTATCAGTACATTGATAAGCTCGTTCAGGAAGGTCGTTTACCGTACCAACAGACCTCATCAGGGCGTGTTTTTATGGAAGAGGATGTGATTGCCTTCAAGCGCGAGCGGGAAAAGAAAGCAAAGACCGATGCGCGGATAAAAAGAAAGCGCTGATCGAGCGGCATAGCAAGCCCTACGACGGCTGTTTAGCAGCTATGTGGTCGTATAGGGAGCCCTCATACGCTATTTTATGAGGCGGCTTCCCACTCTTAATGCAAAAAAAGATCCCAGATCCACAGGCGTATCCCATTCTTGGAAAGAAGAATGTGCTGTTCTTCATTCGAGAGGTACGTGACTGGTTCAATGAGCGCAGTGAGTTTCTGTCCAAGTTGGACATGCCTCACTACCTTGAGCAATTTTCCGATATGGAAGAAAGCTTTATGAGTTGGTTTGTGCCGGACACTGTGCGACCAATCCTTTCGCAGGAAGAAAGAGAGCAAAGGGCAACAACATGGGAATCAGCTCTCCAAAAAGCGAGAAAGATCTATCAGCGAGCGATTGAGTATGCAGAACAGAGTGGGGTGCTCGAGAAGAAGCCAAAAGCCTCCCGCGTCAAATTCGACCCAAAGGCTTTAGTAGTTACGTATTACGATTCAAATAAAGATACCACGCAAGATTATTCTCTAACTCGAAATACTGTTTTGGCTTCTGTTTGCGAAAAAATATACTCAAGTTGCCGACAAAAAGGCTCCTTCATCACCCCAAAAGAATTGTACGAGTACCTGCGAAACAATCAGCCGAAATGCAGGAAATGGGAGCCATATCCTTCAAGCCCGTTGGAGTGCTGGAAACGTCTATACGAAAACGTGCGGTCAGCAAACCGCTGGTCTGATAAAAAGTTCTCACAGCAACTTTTTAGTTGCGATCAAGAGAGAGTGACGAGGCTTCTCTGAAGTTGCCGAAGTTTGCCGAATGACAACATGGGAAAACTTGTCCCGTGGAACCTCAGCAACCCAACGGCGACAACTTCTCCCGCTATATCGAAGCTCTCTATGGCTTCATGACAGAAATGCGGGAGAAGCGAGATCTCTGTCTTAAACACAGCCCCACTACGGCTGTGCATGACACTGGCAAGGCATTGCAGGTGTATCGCCTTTTCGAGAGCAGGTCAGAAACTGTGACGTATCTGCGAACGACTGTGGCAGCACTTCCAAGCTGGGAGCAGTCATGGTGCTGGGCATCAGAAGGCTCATCTTGGACAAAGACGCAGCGCGACATCGAGGCGCGAATGGATCGACATGAGAAGTTGCAACCCATTCTCACACGAGGAATCTCTTGGAATGGAAGACCCATTCTCATTCATGCCTACAAGTTTGAACCTGACCCTGTGATGAAACTTGAGCTCGTGATGACAGATGATCAGTCCCAAGAACCGGATTATGCACTCGATACCATGGTGCGCGCACTTCAATGCCATGAGTGTCTTGTGCCTCACTACATTGCAAAGGCCAAACCTCCATACGAAAGACATGAAGCTAAGTTTGTGACAATCCAAGAGCATCTCTCGCGCACAATGCCATCTGACCTGTATGATCTCTGTTGCTTCCCACCTCCACCATTAGATCGTGGTTCATAGTGCCTACGATGGGCGCTCCGCCACGCCGCGATCTAATCACGGAGTGGGAAGCCGGAGCGCCCCTCGTGGGCATTTCTACTTATTTACCCCCTCCGCTATGGAACTCGTCCTATTCAAAGACAAAACCAATGAGATGCAGTTTCTGGATACGCCTGATGTAAAAATGACTGATCACGATCGTTTTTCACTCATACACGATATTGCACAGGCGCTTGTTAATTCCGGCGCAGGTTCAATCAACGAGGATGTAACCGATTCCACGCATGGCGTAATTTTAGTATTCCACGAAGAACTCTCATCATTGAAGCGGTATGAAGTGGAGAACGGATATGCAAACGAGGTACTCAAGAAGATCGCTGAAGCTTCTGAGAAAAATAATGATTCCACTTTTTCTGTTTTCGCTTTTTCATTTTAACCTTTTCCTATTGCTATGGCTCGTAAACCGAAGCTATCACAGGCATCCGTTCGCTACATCATTGGCTACTGTCGAAAATCTACTGATACGGAGGACAAGCAAGTGCGCTCACTCGAAGATCAGGAGAGGCTCATACAAGATTTCTATGATGCCTTGCCGGAATCAGATAAAGCCTACGAGCTTCGTTTCATGCGTGAGGCACGCAGCGCGTACATTCCAAACAATCGCCCTGAGTTTGATGAGATGCTCGCAATGGCCGACAGAGGCGAGATTTTCAAAATTATCATTCTAGATCCGACACGAATCAGTAGGAATCATGAGGATACGGGTAGATTTGTTCAGCGTCTTGCTGATGGTCGCATCCCTGAAGTTCTGACAGTTACTGGCAAAAGATATGGTCGAAGTGACACCGGACAGATTTTCATGCTCACACTCGAAAATACGATGAGCTGGAAAGATAGTGCCGATAAAGGAGTGCGTGTGAGCCAAAGTATGAAACAGAAAGCTAAGGAAGGTGGCAGCACAGGCTGGGCTCCCATCGGCTATCTGAACAAAGCTGAGGGCAATCGCAGATTTATCGCGCCCGATCCTGCTACTGCGCCCCTCGTGCGACATCTCTTTGTTCTTGCGGCAACTGGCGCATACTCACTTGATGCCCTTCAGGTCGCGGCGGAGAAGACTGGTCTCAAGACGCGACCAACCAAGCGGTATCCCAATGGATTGTCGCCGGGTGCGACTACCATCCATCAGATGCTTAGGAACCCGACTTATAAAGGAATGAAGCCATACAAGGGCGAGATACTCAAAGGCGAGCATGAAGGAATTGTAGAAAGGGATTTGTGGGAGCAGGTACAGTTGTCACTCGTGAGTCGTTGTACAAATGCCGCTAGGCCACAAGATATATCTCTGCGTGAGCTGTTTGTGATGGCAGGATGTGTGCGTTGTGGTGTCTGTTTCAAGCGCACCATGTCTCCGTACAATGCGAAGGGGAAGTACGTCATCTATGAGTGCAAGAATCGCACCACGAAATGTCGGAACTGCATCAATCAAAATGATCTTCTCAAGCAGCTTAACGAAGAAATAGAGCAGCTCCGTTTTAGTGATAATGAGTATGAGCTTGCACGAGTGACCCTGAAGCAAGTGCATGAAAGGGAAACTAAGAATCAGAGTGAGCGGCGATGTGTGCTTGAAGGGCAGTACCACGAGATCGAACAGCAGATTACATCGGTGTTCATGCGCCTTGCTGAAGCTGAGAAGTATGGAATCCAAGAGACAATCAGCATGAAGCTGGCGCAGCTCAAAATGCGAAAGGATGAGATTAAGCAAGCGATGGACAGGCTCCATGATGAGAGTGATGAATGGATTGACCACGCGCTCCGGTGCTTCGAACTCGTGAAACTCACTCAGCGAGCCCTCAAACTCGGATCACCCGAAACGAGAGAGGCTTTGTTGAAGTCCCTATGTTCGAACTACGCAGTAAAGGACAAAAAGCTAGTCTCAGACTGGCTTTCTCCGTTTAAGCAGAAGCTCGAAAGCGATGGTGATCCAAATTGGCTCCCCCGGCTGGATTCGAACCAGCGACCTTCTCGTTAACAGCGAGCTGCTCTACCGCTGAGCTACAGGGGAATGTAGGCCGAAGCTCGCGGAGTATAGGGCAAAAAAGAGGAAAAGAGCCATAGAAGAATTTTGCCGAAAATCCACCCCAGCCATCGCTTTACGCTGCATTCCTGCTCTAGACTCCTTCGGCTTTCTTTCCACCATTCTCTTTATGAAATCTTCCCGCTTTCCCCTGCTCGCCGCTGCAGCCATGACTCTGATGCTGGCACAGCTTGCCCTGAGCGCCGAAGGGACCGCCCTCGCCCAGAGTTCGGCGTCGTCGCTGCCCGCCTGGCGGCTGCAGAACCAGGCCAACTGGTCCTCGACGAAGTCGGTGAACGCGATGAACCGCTCGTCGATGCGCTCCACGAACGCCGCTAACCGGTCATCGGCAAAATCCACGATCATGATGACGCGCTCGTCCACGCGCTCCAGCAACCGCGCGATGATCAGCTCGGCCAAGGCCACCGGCGGCAACGTGGGCTCGGCGCGCTCGCAGGCAAAGGCCAACCTCTCCTCGATGCGTTCGGGCAACCAGATGGTCCGCTCCTCTGTCCGCTCGACGAATGCCGCGAACCGCTCATCCACCCGTTCGACCAACGCCTCCAACCGGTCGTCGACGAAGTCCATGAACAAGCAGAACCACAGCAGCGCCCACAGCAGCTGATGTTTCGCGGGCCGAAGACCCGCTCTGATTTCCGATCCCTTCTCTCTCCCCGATGAACACCCGCACTCCTCTCTCCATCGCTGCCGCGCTCGTTCTGCTCGGCACATCGGTCTCCGCGTTCGCGCAGACGGCCCCCGTTTCCTGCTCCCGCATGTACGGCCTCGAGAAAGCAAAGTGTCTTGTTGAGCGCCACCAGGAAGAACTTCGCAGACTCGGCCGCCTGCCGCCGAAGTCCTCCGGCTCTTCCGTGAGTTCGTCCTCCGCGGCATCGACATCCTCCTCCGTGTCATCATCTTCGTCGGTATCGTCGTCCCCGGTCGCCTCCTCCTCCAGCAGCGTAAGCGTCCCGTCCGCGGGATGCACCCGTTTGCAGGGAATCCTGCGGGCGCAGTGCCAGGTGCAGCAGCGCAAAGACCTGCTGAACAAGCCCAAGTCGAGCAGTTCGTCCAAGCCCGTGGTCCGCACCCCACGCCCGTCGTGTACCCGGTATGGCATCCAGGAAGACCGTCTCAAGTGCATGCGCGGCGAACCGGTTCCCGTCCGCTCCTCGAGCTCTTCCACGTCCCGCTCGTCCAGCTCCAGCGTGAGTTCGGCCAGTCAGAGCTCCTCCAGCTCCAGCGCGACGTCTCTGTCCAGCTCCAGCAGCTCGGCAAGTTGAGGGAAATTCACGTGAAAAACGAAAGCGGCCGTCGCGGCCGCTTTTTTTTGACGCGCACGGGACGGGAATCAGAGATCGTCCGTCGAGAGAATATCCATCTCCTCGCGCAGGTCTGCGATTTCATCGTCGAGATCCCGGGAGTCCTGCTCCAGATCCTCCAGCTTTCCCGCGTACTGCGCCACCCGCTTGCGGAGAGCCTCCTTCCGCTCCTCGTCTTGGGTGGTCGCGAGCTTCCTGGCGAACTTCTCGGCGTTGGCGCGGGTGCGGACGATCTTCTTGCCGACGAGTTCCTTGGTTTTCACCAGACGGGTGATCTGTCCCTCCAGTTCCGCGACGCGCAGGGCATTGCCATTATCCGTGACGACCGCGTCGTCCGCGGTCCGGGAGGACGGCTCCGCGGCGGCATCATGCAGCGGCAGCGGTCCGTAGACCGCATCGTGATCTTCGTAAAAGCTCAGCGTTTCCGCGTCCCACGACTGCGCGAGACGGGTGGCACCGTTGACAGTGGCCAGCCCGACGGCGGAGAGCGCGACGACCGCGGCGAGGATGACCTGGCGGTGGTTGGTGGTTTTTTTGGAACGCATGGGCGATGAGGGATGTCTGTAAAAAAGCTTCGGTTATCAGAAAATGGTCACGGTCGGATGATTTGATCATCAAAATATCGATCCGCCGCCCATGTGCGCCATACAGCCGTGTCTGGGCAGCATATCACCTTCGGTCCGGTCACTTCTTTCGCCCCCTGAACAAGAGAAGGCCGGATGATGACATAAAGACGCTTACTGGGGCTCTCATTTTGTGCACCGTCCTTGTAGTCAAAAACCGTATTGTCTTTGTAGATACCCGTCTTCGCTGTCTGCAATCCAAAACGCTCTTTCATCATCGTCAGCAATCCGATTTGAAATGCGACAAGCTGATCCACCGTCTCATTGATCTCGCGCTTATACGTTGTTCCGTAATTGAATTCCGGCGCCTCCGGTCCATCCATAAGCAAAATCTTGGCACTGACATCGCACGTGTCAATGTAGAGGACTCTTGCCAGATATGAAGAGTTTTCCGACGCTGATGTCAGTTCTTGAATATCATCCACCAACGGAGCGAGGGCGGTGGCAAGGTGCCGGAGTCCCGGCCTTTGAGCGACACGATTCTGTAAATTCTGGACAAAATCGGTGAAAACATTGAACGCCGGTGGAACCCCTTCCGCTACAGATACAGCATGTTTGGGTTCCGGGGATGTAACCTGCTCACGCTGCTGCCGACCAAGCGGAGTTGTGACGACAACGCTGACCATCGACGTAGCATCCAGGGAAATCCCCTGGGCCTGAAGCCAGTCACGCACGTCACCGGGCATTTTGGATGCATCAACGCGTAATTCCTGGCGGCTCTCTCCCAGAAGTCCTTCAGCCTGACCACGCACAGATGCTTCTCTGGCTCCGATACTTGACGCATTGGGTGATGACCGATCTGCATCCGGGGATAGCTCGCCTGATTCACCGATCCTGAGATGATGCTTGTTCATAGGGGAGAGAAAGGAATGAAGAAAAAAATTTAAAGGAATCGCCAGCAGATGCTGGGCGTCTGGAAACCGGTGGCGGAAGCCCCGTAGCAGACGAAGCCCTCTTCGCGGCGGCAGAACATGTCGCAGCCGTCGCCGGACTTGATGTTGCCGTCGTCGCACTGCTCATTGCCTTCGCGCGCCTTGTTGCCGCAGAGATTCGACGCGTAGGTGTACGTGCACCGGCTGGGCGACTGGGTGCTGCAGACGAAATACTGTTCGACGGTGCAGAGAGTGCTGCAGCCGTCTCCGGGTTCGCCGTTGCCGTCATCGCACATTTCGCCGTAGTTAAGGTGCGTGACGCCGTCGCCGCAGAAGCGCGCGATTCTCGTGCAGCCGTAATCGGGTATGCACTGGAATCCCCCTTCCAGCCTGCAGAGGGAGCAGCCGTCGCCGGGACGGTTATTGCCGTCGTCGCAGCTCTCCGTCGGTTCGATGATCCGGTTGCCGCAGACGGGCTTTTTGCAGGTGTTGGGCAGTCCGGAACAGTAGTAGCCGGGTTCGACGGCGGTGCACGTGGCGTTGCAGCCGTCGCCGGCAACCGTGTTGCCGTCGTCGCAGTACTCGCCCCAGTCATATTTTCCGTTTCCGCAGGTGTTGCGCTCGCACTTGCTCGGCTGTCCGGAACAGACATATCCCGATTCCAGCTGGCAGTTGAAATTGCAGCCGTCGCCGGAGACATTGTTGCCGTCGTCGCAGCGATCCGTGAGCTCCACGATGCCGTTGCCGCAGGGATACAACTTGATGCATTGGCTCACATACCCGCCATTTTGGTACACCCTGCCGCACGAAAATCCCGCTTCCGTCGAGCATTGCGCGCTGCAGCCGTCGCCCGTGACCCTGTTGCCGTCGTCGCACTGCTCCCCTGTTTCCAGCGAGGCATTTCCGCACGTAAACACGGTCTCGCACTCGCTGGGCCTGGCTCCGGTGCAGGAGTAATTTTTTTCGATCGCGCACCGGTTGCTGCAGCCGTCGCCGGAAAGCAGGTTGCCGTCGTCGCACTGCTCCTGGCTGTTTTCCTGCGTATCGACGATGCCGTTGCCGCAGACGGGCTTCGTGCAGACGAAGCCCTGGCAGGTGTAGCCGGGTTCGATCTGACACAGAGACGAGCAGCCGTCACCGGAAAGAGTGTTTGCGTCTTCGCAGGTTTCGCCGGGATCGCGCACCCGGTTTCCGCACGTGGGGACCTGGGTGCACTTGCTGGGCCTGCCGCTGCAGAGGTATCCCGGTTCGATCCTGCATTGGCTGGTGCAGCCGTCGCCGTTGCGGAGCTGCCCGTCGTCGCACTGTTCTCCGGCCTCCCCGTTGCGGCGCGTATCCATCGTGCCGTTGCCGCACGTGGTCTGCATCGACAGCGAAATAACCCAGCACCGGGTGGGATACTCCGTGGTGCAGTACCAGACCGGCGTCTGATTCCCGTACATGTTCCGTTCGAGCGTGCACAGGGCGGAACACCCGTCGCCGCCCGCCTTGTTACCGTCATCGCAGGTTTCCAGAGGGTTCCATTTCCCGTCGCCGCAGAGAGGCGGATTGGTATTCGTGCAGCGGCCGCCCGTGGGCGGGCAGGAGTATCCCGCTTCGATCTGACAGACGTTGCTGCATCCGTCGCCGTTGAAGGTGTTCCGGTCGTCGCACTTCTCGTTCCACGTGGGACTGACGACGCCGTCGCCGCAGCGCATCTGGATGTAGGTGGCCGGCGCGGGCGGGGGCACGGACGGAACGGGCCGCGAGATGGTGGGGCGCGTGACCTGCGCCTGTCCTCCGGACAGTTCCAGGGAGGAAACGATGATGATGGACGCAAGCAGCGCGATGATCACGAATAACGTCTGTTGCGATACGCGGCAGGCACGTCGGGCGCGGGATTTTTTGGGCATACGTTTCTGTGTGTGTGGAATTCCTTCTATTATAGCGCAAAAACACCTTTAAGTCCAAAACCGTGCGACCGTCTACAATCCATCCATTTCGGCGGATGCCATGAATGTCTGGGCCTCCGGAAGAGTGCAGGGCCGGTCATTTCGCTGCAGCACGATGCCGTAGGCGAATCGGGTGATGCCGGCGAGGCGCGCCTGCAATTCGTGGGCGCACGGGGCGCCGGTGAGCTCCTGGACATACTGCGGCACTCCGACTTCCCAATACCGCCCCACCTTGGCCCGGTATTCCCGGGCAGCACAATTCAGCACGGACGCCGGCGACTCGCGTTGTCCTCTCGCTGCGCGTTCCGCGCGAACGAGCCTGCCTCCCGGAGGAGTAATGGCCGTCGTCAGGGCATACGCGGCACGGATGACGTCATCGATGGTGTTCTGCATCCCCTGGGACCCCGCGATCCCTATGTCGTACTTTTTGTAGACCTCCTTGAGCGATGCCCCCGCGAAGGTCAGCGTCGTCACGGACGGCTGCTGAGTCCCCAGAAGATTGCGCACGCGGGAATGATCATGAATGTCGGCCTGCAGCGCCAGCACTTCCCCGGAGAGCGATTGCCATGACCGTTGATACACATCCGCAATGCCGCCCGGCCCCCGGCAGAACACATCATCCTCCGCGCGCGTGGTAACGCGATGGACCGGAATGCCCCGCTCGATAAGCCTGCGTGCAGCGGCATCCATGGTCCGGAGATTCGTCTCCACGGAAATGACGTGTGCCTCCGGGCGCGACCGGAGAAGCTCTTCTTCCAGAGGACAGAGTCCCGCGCAGAGATTCATGTACACGTCGCCACGCTTGAGCCCCACGAGAAAAGCGATGTCGGCGTAGACGCCCCGCTCCCGCATCCATTCACACTCCGGCTGCCATGCCTTCAGGGACACTCTGTCATATTCGTCCTGCTCCTCATTGTTCGAACCCTCCTCAAGGATGATAAGCGACATGTTCGTATTAGAAATTATTTGATTATATTTGTCAATATCCTCGTATCACTGCAAAATCAGCATCGCATCGCCGAACGAGAAGAACCGAAAGTCCCTGCGGATCGCTTCATCGTACAGCCCGAGAATCTTCTCCCGGCCGGTGAGCGCGGCCACGAGCATCAGCAGGCTGCTCTTGGGCACGTGGAAGTTGGTCAGCAGGCCGTCGATGATCCGGAACCGATAGGGCTCGCGGACGAACAGACGTGTGACGCCCTGCGGATGGACAATGCGCCCGCGGCCGTCGGCGGCAGACTCGAGCGCTCGCAGGGCAGTCGTGCCCACGGCGATGATGGGACGACCGGTGCGTTTCGCCTCCGCGAGAAGACGGGCGCTGCGGGAATCGATGGAGTAACTCTCGGGATGCAGCTTCCCGGTTTTCCAATGCTCCTCGGTGAGCGGCGAGAACGTGCCGAGATGGACGTGCAGCGTGACGCGCGCGATGGACACCCCGGAGCGTTCGAGCTTCTGGAGCAGCCCCCTGGTGAAGTGCAGCGACGCGGTGGGCGCCGCAATGGATCCTTCGGTTTTGGCGAAAACGGTCTGGTAGCGGCGGCGGACCTCGGCGCGACTGAGCGGCGTGCGGTTGATGTACGGCGGCAGCGGGACGATGCCATGACGATGGAGAACGGAGCGGATCGCGGACGGCGAAAACGAGGGCTTGAGAAACCAGACCTTCGCGTCGGCGCGGAGAACGGTGAGCGTGCGGCGCGGGGAAATCCGCAACACCTCTCCCGGGCGCAATCGTCGATTGGAGAGGAATTTCAGCTCCCGGGCATTGCGGCCCAGATACAGCAACAGAACCTGCCCTCCGGTGCTCCGCTTGGCCGGCAGGCGCGCGGGGATCACCTTGGTTTCGTTGAGAACCAGGACCGCGCGCGGCGGGAGCAGGGCGGGCAGTTTGCTGATCGTGCTCCACTCAACCGCGTCCGCCGCTCTCCTGTAGACGAGCAGCCTGGCGCTGTCGCGCGGCGTGGCCGGGGCCTGCGCGATGCGCTCCGGGGGGAGGGCGTAGTCATAGAGCCGGAGAACGTCCTCGAAAGAGTGCAAGATGAGCGGATTGTACCTATGCCGGGACCGGTGCTATAGATGCCGCATGACCCCCACCCGTTTCGTCAAAGCCTTTGTCGTCAGTTTCGTGCTCTTCACCATTTCGGACGCCGTCTGGCACGGCGGTCTCATGATGAGTTTTTATGGGCAGCGTCTGGCGCTGATGAACCCCAATGTGGTGGGCGGGCCCTCAATCTCGCCGTTCATCTTCCTCGTGCAGGCCATCAACGCAGTGACGTTCTCCTACATCCTCCTGCACTGCCGCCCCTCGGGCCAGCCGGTGTGTGATGCCGTGTGGCTCGGCGCGCTGCTGGGATTCACGGTGACGGGAACGGTGAACTTTTTGAACCACGCGCTGCTCCCCTGGTGGGACATCGTGCTGGCGCTGGTGGATGTCTCCTGGGGCACCGTCAACGGCGCGATCGCCGGAGCCGTCGTCGTGTTCCTCTGCCCGCCGCCGGAGCGGAAGGGGCTGTGGGGATTGCTCGGACGACGGGCGTAGGAACACAAGGAGAGCAAAGACGAGATATTCTTTGTGTTCTTTGTGTTCCTGGTGTTCCTTCCGCTTCAATCAGCCTTTTGAAATAATGACAAAACTAACATAATATTGTATAATACAAGGAAGTGAACAAACTCAAACACACCCTCTCCCGGCTCTGCCAGTCGCTGCATATCGATCCCCGGATCGCCGTTGCCTGCGTGGCCAGTTTTCTGTGGGGCATCGCGCTCGCGACGCACTCCACGGGACTCCAGGGGTACGTGCTCGAGAGCATGAAGCAGTGGCGCTCCGACGCGCTGATGCAGTCATCGTCGTCACGGACAGCGGCAGTGTCCTCGCGCCGGTCCTCCGCGACGTCGTCCCGCTCCCGCGTGATCTTCCGGCTTCGACGGTCATCCCCGGCGACACGCTCCGTGGCGCGCAGTTCGCAGATCAGCCGCGCGGCATCCTCCAGCAGTGTCATCTCCCGCCGCGCGTGGGTGCCGGCAACGAAGAGTTCGGCGTCCTACCACGCGGCAGCTTCGCCCCAGGTCCGGCAGTGGCCCCAGCAGGTGATAGCCCCCACGCAGGGCGCCGCCGTCCCGGCGCAGATCTCCACCGAGACCCCCCTGCCCGTCGCGACGCCGGTCAGCAGTTCCAGCGAGATGTCGCACCCGAGCCCGAGTCCGAGTCCAAGCCCGAGCACGCCGAAGGCCCTGAGCGACGTCGAAGGGAGCACGAACTTCCCTGCTTTCGGCCGTACCGTCTATCCCGTGGGGAAAGTGCCCAATTGGGGCGCAATGCACGCTGCGGCGGAATGGAACCGCCCCTACGACAAGCTGGCAAGCGAGGATTTCGTGCCCGTGCCGGAGTACGACCTGCAGAAGCTCCTGACGCCGTTCAAGAAGTACGTGCAGGAAGATGACACCGACGACATCACCCGCAAGCTGTTCTATTCGACCAAGTACCTTTCCACCTACAGCCTCGACGCCGGAGAGTACGAGGGCACGCACCCGGGCGTGGACCTCAAGCTGGCGCTCGGCACGCCGCTCGGTGCCATCGCGGGAGGCCGCGTGCAGACGGTGACCACCACCAAGACGCTCGGCCTGCACGTGATCATCGAGCACCGCATCGGGCATCAGACGTTCTACTCGGTCTACGGACACCTGGGGTTCGCCGCGGTGAAGCCCGGACAGGATCTGGAACCGGGCGAGTTCATCGGCACGGTGGGCATGACGGGCAACACGAGCGCCCCGCATCTGCATCTGCAGGTCGACCGGGGGCAGGGCGCGGGCATCCACGTGCCGTATGTCCCGTCGGGCGTGATGTCGCGCGCGGAAGCGGACCGCTGGATGGTGAACCCCATCGAGTTCATCCGGCGCTACGCGGGAGGGGCGTGAATGAAGATCATGCGCAAAAGAAGGACGGCACGTGCCGTCCTTCTTTATGACGCAGAATCGATGCTATTACTGAGCCGCAGCCGAACTGGCCTCGGCGGTCCGCTGAGCGGACGGCAGCACCGCGTAGCCCTTCTGGAACACGCTGACGACGGGCTTGCCGGACTTTGACGGATTGATGATGAGCCCCGTGAGGAACAGATCATCCGGGAACTTCCAGATCTGAGTGCCGGATATGCGATACAGTCCGCATGTTTTCGACGCAGTTTTGCCGGTGTCGCGGTCGATCACCATGGGGTGGCTGCGGAAATCCGCAAGCGTCGCCTTGCCACGAACGCAGAGGTTCCAGAGATCGTCGCTCGAAACGGGGTAACCGTCCTCGGCCAGCACAATCTGGCGGGGCTTGATCTGGACCACGGGCTTGTTCATGCCCGACCGCTCCGCAAGCTGCGTGCAGATGAGCTGCATCTGAGCCTCGATGGCGGCCGTGTTGCCGCTGAACTTCTTGGCGATAATCTGAGCAGCAGCATGGAAGACGGAATTCGACGCGTTGCAGCCGATCATCAGATTGATTCTCCGCAGCAGATCGTTCTGCTCGTCGGAGAACGGAGCGTCATCGGTGCCTCCGAACGCGGGAGGAGGGGTGTCGCCGATAAAGTTGGAGATCAACCTGTTGATAGCCGCTCCAATACGGTTCGTCTGGCTGCCGCGGGAACCCCCGTTGCCGCCGTCATCCGAAACCGGACCCTCGTCTTCGTCGTCGGAGGTAGTCTCGGTAACGGGAGCCGTGATCGTGACCAGATAGTCCTCTACTTCGCCATTCGGCGCGTACCCCGTAACATCAAGACCGCTTTCCTCGATGCCGCCGATGCTGCTCCAGCGGAACCGGGCGTAGGTCTCGCCCAGAACCGCGCCTGCGGGAACGGAGAACGTCAGAGCATGCGTGCCGCTCGTAAGAGAGAGATTGTCGATGACGTGTTCGCCCTCATCGTCCCAGTCGCCGTCCTGGTTGAAGTCAACCCAGGCCTCCAGATAACCGTCATCCTCGCCTTCGCCGTCCGGCAGAGAGGTGACTACCGTCACACCTGCGGTGGCACCCTGGGTGAGTGACGTCGTGAACGAAACGCCGTCTTCATCCGAACCGTCGCCAGCGGCCGCAAAATCCGGCTGGCCATTGGGCTCGCCGTCGATCGTCGCACCGAGCATGTACTCCTCGACGATAACGTGACGGGCGCCGTTGTCTTCCAGCAGAGTCGGATATCCGGCGTCTTCACCCTCGCCATCCGGCGCGTCGCCGAAATCCAGATGTAGCTCGCAGGTGCTGTTGGGATCGGTTTCGGTGCTGTTGATGCACTGGTAACCGGTTTCGACTTCGCACGAGGACGAACAGCCGTCGCCGCAACTGCTCTCGCCATCGTCGCACTGCTCGCCGCCGAGGACCAGGCCGTCGCCGCAGATTGCGACGCACGACTCGTTGACCGTGGGACACGCGTAGCCGATTTCGATCTGGCAGGTATCGGAGCATCCGTCGCCCGCATCGTCATCGCCGTCGTCGCACTGTTCGGTAACGGTCGTTTCACCCTCGACATGCGTATTGTTGATAACGCCATCGCCACAGACTTCGATGTGGCAGAAGGCGTCGCATCCGTCGCCGCTGGTATTGGTGAGGTCATTGTCGCACTCCTCCACTCCGGCGACGATATTGTCGCCGCAGCTCGTGGTGCAAACGCTCGGCTCGTTGTGATTACACGACCAGCCAAGTTCGTACTGGCAGGTGTCGGAGCATCCGTCGCCGACCGTCGCATTGCCGTCGTCGCACTGCTCGCCGCTCTGGACAACGCTGTTGCCACACACGGACATTCTGTTGTTAAAGAGGCACTGGATCTGATCGCCTGCCTGGGCGTTGAAACCGATCAGAACGCCGTCTTCTCCCAACTGGGGCGTGACGCTCATCGGGCTCTCGTTGAGGGTGCACTGCACCTGGTTGAAGTTCCAGTTCAGAAGATTCAATTCGACGATTTCGACGGGGATCGCAGCCGCGCTGCTGGAGCTGACCGACGCAAAGATTTCGAAGAACGAATCGAGGCCCACAGGAACGCCTGGTTCCGTGACGCCACGCGAGAAGCTGCTGCTACTGCTGCTGCCGAATTTCCGGGTGAAGGTGAAGTTCGCCTCGCCGCCGTTGGTCGTCTCCTTGCCCACCGAGATGCGGGTGCGCTTAACGTTCTCGACGGTGCAATTCGTGGTCAGACCGGGCTGGATGACGGCAAAGGAACAGCCGTTGCTCACCTGCTGCCATGCGCCGCTTTCGGGAAGAGTTTCGGACACATTGTAATCGCCCACGGGGAGAGACACATCGGCGGTGCCCGTGCCGGCGGTCGTGGTGATGGAAGCGGACTCAAGGACGTCGCTGCCCTCGCCATCGATCGTGAAGTCGAATTCGTCATCGCCACCGTACGCGTTCTTGGTGATGTGCAGCGTTCCGTACTGACTGTTGGTAAACGTGCAGGTGATGTGTTCGCCCGCGTCCACGTCGATCGTGGCGGTACGGGTCACGAGATCGGTGGATCCGTCGGCATCGCCGCCGGTACACACGAGACCCGTGAGGCTCCAGCCCGCGACCGATCCTTCGGTAATCGTGTGGCTGCCGAGAGCGACGCTCGTAAATTCAACCGTGTCCTCCGAGCCTTCGCCATCATCGCTGAGACTGAATCCCCCCTCGCCACCTCCGATCGTGGTGGTGAACGGGAAGGACTGCGCACTGACCGGAAGGGAATTTTTGATAACCGTCACCGTACCGAGCTTGGTGTTCGTGATCGTGCAGTTTGTGGTATTGCCTGCGGTCACCGACACGTTCTGGCAACCGTTGCTCGTGACCGTCCAGCCCGTGGGCGCCGTCTCATCCACCGAATACGACGCCGGTGACAAGTCGGTGATATCGTGCGTTCCCGTACCGCCGGTGGTGGTAATCGCAAAGCTGGCCGCATTCGTAAAATTGAATGTCCCGTCGCCGCCCACCGCAGTCTTGGTCACGTGAATAGTTCCCGTGGAAAGGGTATACGTGACGGTAATCTGCATGTAATCAACTCTCCCCGTTCTTGAAGTCACAATTCCTTCATTCAAAATTGAAAGGACGACACCGAAATTGCTCGCATTGATTTCTGCTGCAGTCCAGGTTGTGCCCCATAAATCGGACGGCCCGCCATAGCTGGCTGCAGTCATAGAGGTAGGCCAATCAGCGGATGTTGCTTTGTTATCACCAACAATAGTCCCTGCCTTTACCAGGCGGACGATATTGTCATCGATACTGGCACCCAGAGTCACGTCAGAAGTTTCACGCATGATGGATACCTGAATTCCGTTAATCGTCGCACCAGTGGGAATAGCGAAGCCGTAATTGGTGCCCTGCAGATAACGAGACGTTGCTGATGCTCCGAGAGTAGCCGTGGCGTAATTCGTATCATCGGCGATGATGAATCCGGCGTTCGACCAGTTTACCGATCCGACACCCGTCACATTCGCGCCTGCGCCGGCATTACTCGGACCAAAAGTCGCCGCTGCAGCGATCGGTGAGAACACCGGCAGCGCCGCGACGAGCGAACCAACAGCAATATTCAAAACAAGCGCGGTCGTACTAAACGTACTCAATGCGGACCGCACGCGCGAGAAGGAACTCGACATAAAGAGGAGGGGGAAATCATCCAAATCATATTGATGGCATTTAGCAAGTCAAGGCTTCCGGAGCCATATAATAGATCAAAAGCGAGAATCTCTACCGCGATCTGGACCATTGTTGCCCACACATTCAAAGCCGGATGTCATAGGCAAGAGCGAAAGCAGGAATCCACTCCAGCCGCAGATATCGATGAGGCAACATACGCCAAAGAGAGCTCTGAAAGGCTGAAAATTGAAAGATTGGTCCGACAGAGTGATGAGATCTGCAGGATTTTTTTCGTTATGCGAAAGAACGGGATTCTGTGCAAATCCTACTTCACGTGCAATCACAGCTCTTTTGTATGCGATTCATGCAACATCGATGGCAGCCGGCGAACCGTTGCAGGCGGTCGGCGGCGAGGCAGGAACGTAGGCTGTCAACCCAGGGGCGCTGACCACCGGCAATGCCGCTGCGAGGGAGCCGAGAAATATCGACAACAGGAATGTCGCCAGACTGAAATGACTGAGCGCCCGGCGCGCATTCGATGACGTCAGCATGGAAAAAAACAGGAGAAATGCGGCGTTGAGACGGCACCCCCATCCATGACAAAAAAACACGGCAAAGAATTCCGCAGCTGTCGGCTTTTCCTAATGCGCGTACAGCGACATGTCCTTCTCCATATTGTACATGCCGTGCGCGATGGCGTCGTCACACGTCTCTCTGTCGCTTCCCTGCACCGTGGCGCATGTTTTTTTCGCGAGATCCGGGTGGTACTTGACCATCCGCTCGATGGCCCCCTCGATGCACGCGAACCGGTCATCACCCGTCGCCCCGCCGCAGACATCCAGGAGGGTGACCTTGCCCTGCACGATGGGCCCCATGAAGCCGTTTCCTGCGCCGTGGTAACAGCCGACTCGGTACTTGCCCGTGAGCTGAGCGCACTTGCGCAGGAAGGGCCCGATCTGCGCGCGCGACTTCACGTTGCGGGGGATCACGTGGACCATCTTGTACCGCGCGCAGGCCGCGGGATATTTGCCGACATCGCAGGGATAGAACTCGCGCTTGCCGGTGGCGACGTCCTCGGCGTCGCGCTCCGTCACGTATTCCATGTAAGCACCCGTCGCGCAGTAATAATTGAGGTGGTCTTCGCCGAACCCGTCGCAGTACCGGATGGTTTCGGGAATGCGGTAGTCCGAGAGGACCATGAGCGCGTGGCCCACGCCGTGCGCGCAATCGCCGGGCGAGTACGCCGCGGTCATCGTCTCATTGCGCGCGCAGAGATCGCTGAGCATCGTTTTGACCAGCTCGACATCCACATGCCGCTCCGGATCGTTTTCTGCGCCCGTCCGCGCGCCCGCGAACGCCTCCATGAGCACCCCGTGCATGCAGCCCGAATAACAGCCGTCGCGGCAGACCCGGAGCGACGTGCCGATGTCGTTGATCGTCGCCTGGATGACTTTGCCCAGGTCATGCGCTTCGCTGTGGCACGTGGGCCAGAGCTGCGTGATGCCCTCCAGCACGCCGTTGGCGCCGATGACGGGCACGTACTTCTCATAGAGCTCGCGCTTGCTGGCGCGGGCCGGGATCGTCCGCAGTTCCGCGATGAACGCCTGACGCTCCGCCGTCACCGTCGCGGGATCGACGAAGAGAACCGTGCTGATCTCGTCGCCGAAGTTTCCCCCCATTTCGCCGGCCGTGCCGTCAACCGGACCCGCGCTGGCGGAGCAGGAGGCAACGAAGATGGTGAGAAGAAGTAAGGACGGAAAACGCATCGAACGATGAGGAATATTGGACTACTGGAATAGCAGGATAGTAGGAAAGCGAATCAGCGTACTACGGAAGAGCAAGGCCTCCTGGCCTCGCCCTATTACTCTACTACTCCAATCCCCGCTACTCTGCTTCAGACCGCCCTGCTCAGCAGCGGCAAGATCAACAGCGACAGACACGCCAGAACCACGGAAAATCGACGCATAGCGGGTATGTGGGAAGGACGACGAAGGATGGCAGGAAGCCGACAGTCTTTCAAGGAGTTGGGCTTGCCAGCGGAGAGGCAAACGACGCAAACGAGGCAAACGAAGAAAACGAGGATAGTCCTCGTTTTCTTCCTCGTTTGCGTCGTTTTCTTCGATTCCTTCCTTTGCCTTAGGCAAGCTTCTTGCTCACCGCTCCTCCGATGGCGATACCCGCTGCGGCGACGGCGATCCAGACCAGAAGGGGCATCGGGGAACCATGGGTCGCGGCGTTCACGGGACGGAGGAAGGCCTGGAGGTTTTCGACGGGACCCGTGTAGTCGTCGTCGGCACCCGTCACGGGCGGCTTCTCGATGATGCGCAGCTCGTTCTTGGAGCAGGCTGGGCTGATGGTGCCGTCCCAGACCATGGAGCCGTAGACGCGGATGACCTTGCCGTTCTTGTGCTTCTTGAAGAGATGCACCCGGACGCTGTAGACGTGCTCTTCGTCGGAGCGCGAGGCGGGGACGTTAAAGAGGATATGGTCGCCCTGGATGCGGCCGCCGCCGGCATCGAGGATCTGCATGTCGTTGGGGTCGAAGAAGAAGGCGACTTTCCACTGCGGCAGGTCGCGGCTGTACAGGTTGCGCGCGCGGATCCAGTACCGGACATCGTCGCCGGGGTTGGCCTCGCTGCGGTCCGATTCGACGGAGAGACCGACCTTGGGAACGTCGCTGATGTACGACGGACGACCCGTGTCCTGGGGCACGTACTGCTGCTGACCCTGGTCGGTCGAAACGGAACCCGCGCCGTCATCGCGGCGGAAGTACGGGTACGGGGAATCGACGGCCTGGGGAGCGGACGATACGGACGACGAGCTGTAGTACGAGGGGGGGAGCACTGCAGAGGAGGTCGAATCGCCCGATGCGGGGCTCACCGTGACGGAACTGGTGGTTCCGGCCGAAGAACCCGCGCTGGACGGGACCATGGGGGCGCTGGAGGACACGTCGTAGTACGTGTAGGCGGAAGCGGTATTCGGCATCATACCCATGCCCCCGGCAAGGAGGATGACTGCGGCGCTGACAGAAGCCAAAAGTCTCATGGATAGAGGGGGGATAGGAAAACGAAGGACGTGCAAGATATCACTTTTATTGTATTACGTCAAGTACCGTGTACGCGCACGTTTTTTAAAGGAAAAAGGGCATAAACGGCATACAGGGCATACAGGAAAATCCTGTATGCCTTCTATGCCCTATGTCCCCTGTTTGCCCTCTAGAAGGCCATCTCCAGCATCACCGGCAGGTGATCCGACACCTGCACGTCCCCCATCACGGACGCCGACACATGCTCCAGCGACTTGGGGGCCAGGAACAGGTCCAGCGCACGCTTGGGACGGGCGGCCGGGAAGGTGGGCGAATGCGCGTTGACGATCTTGAGATTGCAGGACTCCGCGAGGGAATGGAGTTCGCGCGTGCCGCGGAAGATGTTGAAGTCGCCGCAGATGAGGGTGTTCGGGCGGCCCTTGAGGATCTTCTTGAGCTCGCGGAACTGCAGCTTGCGCGTATCGCGGTTGAGAGAGAAGTGGATGAGCAGCAGCGACATGCCGTTGCCCAGATTGATGTCGTAAATCAGCTTTTTGGAGCCGTTCTTGAAGTAGCGCTTTTTGAACTGCAACTGGTGGTGGCTGAAGAAGCCGTTGCAGTTGTCACGGAAGAACGGCATGAAGCGCAACGGCGAGAAGCGGCCGTACTTGTTGTCGATGTGCGACGTGTAGGCATGCGGGTGCGGGACAAAGCCGTGGCGGCGGTGGATTTCGACGAAGCAGCAGAGATCGGGGTTCTCGCGGTTGAGCAGGCCGTAGATGGACTGGCGCACCTGGCGGATGATCCGCTGCGGCGTGTACAGGTACCGGTACCACTGCGTCAGATAGCTCCGCATGGACCCGTCGAGGCCCGTGGCATAGCCCACATTCATCAGGAGGACGCGGAAATGTTTTTTTTGCATGGGTGTGAGCGGTTCATTGCTATTATAGCAGAATTGTTGCATAGTGTTAATAGGGTCTCCGGACAAATTGGAGCGCCCTTTTATAGGGTTATACGGGGGTTTGGGCAATGAAAAAGCCGCGGAAATGGGGTCGGCAGTCAGCCGCACGTCTTCGACGTGCGGCCGTGGCGTTCCACTGCTCCATGGAACCGACTGCTTTCCCATGCCAATGCATAAAACCCCCATTTGCATATTTCCATCGCACAGTTCCGATCTGCTGGAAGACAGTTTCAGAAGAAATGATGACGTCATGACCCAGCGCCATTTCATTCAAAATGAAGAGACCATGCTGGTGACGAGCGTCACCCGCGGCCGACGTCCGTTTTTTGCATCTCCTGCATTTGCCCAGGAAGCCGCAACTCACATCTATCGGGTTCAGAAACAGCGGCCATTCCTCCTGTACGCATTCGTCATCATGCCCGACCATGTGCATCTGCTGGTCCGTATCCCTGAGCCGGAAACCATCTCCAATATCATGCGCATCTATAAAATGGGGCTGTCTTTTCAAACAGGCATTCATTCCCTTTGGCAAAGACGTTTTCATATCCGATGCGTACATAGCATTCCCGACGCACGCGATTACATCCATGCGAACCCTTTGAAAAAAAATTTGTGTGAGTCTGCTGATGAATATCCCTGGTCGTCCGCTAACAGACGGTGGGAAACAAGCGATATTTCGGCCGTGTGAATGACGCGTCCAATCGCACATCGAAGACGTGCGCTCACTTCTGCCTCTTCCGCTCGTGTTCCTTGAGCAGCTTCTTGCGGAGACGGATGTTCTTCGGCGTGATCTCGACCAGCTCGTCATCCGCGATGTACTCGAGCGCCTGCTCGAGCGTCATCTGGTTGACCGGCGTCAGATTGATCGCCTCATCGGAGCCCGAGGCGCGCATGTTCGTGAGCTTCTTCTCCTTGGTGGCGTTCACGATCATGTCCTCGTTCTTCGCGCTCTCACCGACGATCATGCCTTCGTACACGTCGACGCCCGGGACGACGAACAGCTTGCCGCGGTCCTGGAGGCCCCAGAGACCGAACGCGACGGTCTTGCCGCCGCCCATGGAGATCATGGAGCCGCGCGTGCGGCCCGGCAGGTCGCCCTTGTACGGCTCGTAGCCGATGAAGGAATGGCTCAGGATCCCCTCCCCGCGCGTTTCGATGATGAAGTCGCCCCGGAAGCCGAGCAGGCCCCTGGTGGGCACTTTGAACTCGATGCGCGCGTGGCCTTCGGAGGTCTTCATGTCCACGAGCTCGCCCTTGCGGCGCGAGAGCATGTCGATGACCGTGCCCGTGAATTCCTCGGGAACGTCGATGATCGCCTGCTCGATGGGCTCGTGCTTTTTGCCGTCGATCGTGCGCATGATCACTTCGGGGCGGGAGACCTGCAGCTCAAAGCCCTCGCGGCGCATGTCCTCGATGAGCACCGAAAGATGCAGCTCGCCGCGGCCGGAGACTTTGTACGTGTCGGAATTCGGGACCTCCTCCACGTGCAGACCGACGTTCGTCTCCTTCTCGCGCTCCAGGCGGGCCTTGATGTGCCGCGTGGTGACGAGCTCGCCTTCCTTGCCGGCGAACGGCGAGTTGTTGACGAGGAATTCCATGCTGATCGTCGGGGGGTCGATGTTGAGCGCGGGAAGCGCCTCGGCGGAATCGCTGGTGGTGATGGTCTCGCCGACGTAGATGTCGGGAATGCCCGCGATGGTCACGATGTCGCCGGCGACGGCCTCGGGGGCCTCAATTCGGCGGAGCCCTTTGTACAGCAGAATTTTCGTGATCTTGCTGGTGCGCGTGTGTCCGTCGGGCTTTTTGATGAACACCTTGTCGCCGACCTTGGCGACGCCTTCGGTCACACGCCCTATGGCAAGGCGGCCGACGTAGTTGTCGTACGCAAGACTGCAGGGCTGCATGCGGAACGGCGCGGTCATGTTCTGCTCCACGGCGGGAACATGCTCCATGATCAAATCGAAGAGCGGTGTCAGGTCTTTGGATGAATCCTCGAGCTTGCGCTTTGCCATGCCCTCGCGGGCGATGGCGAAGATGTACGGGAAGTCGAGCTGCTGGTCGTTGGCCTTGAGCGCGACGAAGAGATCGAAGACCTCGTCGACCACCTCCATGGCGCGCGACGCGGGCTTGTCGATCTTGTTGATGACGACGATCGGCTTGAGGCCGAGCTCGAGCGACTTCTTGAGCACGAATTTCGTCTGCGGCATGGGCCCTTCCTGCGCGTCGACGACGAGCAGCACGCAGTCGACGGTGCGCAGCACGCGCTCGACCTCGGAACCGAAATCCGCGTGGCCGGGGGTGTCGACGATGTTGATGCGGCAGTCCTTGTACTGGATGGAGCAGTTCTTGGCGTAGATGGTGATGCCGCGCTCCTTCTCCTGCGCGTTGGAGTCCATGATCAGCTCGCCGACTTTCTCCTGCTCATGCGCGGCGAACGCCCCGCCCTGCTTGAGCAGCGCATCGACGAGCGTCGTCTTTCCATGGTCGACGTGGGCGATAATGGCGATATTGCGGATACTCATAAAAGCAGCGGGAAGCTCCTCCGGAGGTCCCGGAGCGGCGAGAGTGTAGGGCAAACTTCACGCTTCCGGAAGCGCATATTCGACTGATTTTATTATTTATGGTATAATAATATCTTGGTCATTGTCATCAACAAGCACCCTCACGCACCCTCTTTTTCGAGGAAACGTCGGCCGCAGGCTGACGCAACTATTACGTCTTGCCCTCAGGCATTCTTTTTTGAATCGCCGGGCAGGGCGATGAGAAAGAGGATGCTGTGGGGGCAGAAAGCGAGAAAGCTATGAAGCAGAAAACATTGGTCATCGTGTTGTCGGTCACTTTTGTCGGCCTTTCGGCGGCTTGTGCCTACTGGGCACTCGTCAACCCGAGCGGCAATGACATCGTCGTGATACCCAGGATCGACCCAGAAGGGTACCGGACGGATCCGCGCTACCCTATCGCTGGGAAATCGATCAGCGGTATTCGCGTAGAGCAACACCGGCTGGTCATCTTGACCACCGCCGGCCGTTACCCCATCGGGGGCCGCGACATGCGGTTCGAGTACCACGAGGACGTGACGCCGCGAACGAGCGTCACGATAAGGTGGCTTGAACAAAGCCACACCTTGGATGGTGACGTAAGTTCGATTCGCGTCACCGCCAATGAAATCACACTTTTGACTACCAAGTCGAAGCTCGTGATCCTAACTAGGACGCCGGATCAATACGGCACCCTGACAATCAAGTAGTTTTTGGCACGGCCTCGCGCCATGCCACATCTCGCTGACTGCCCCTCAGCGATTTTGGCCTTTGTCATCATCGCACGTTCCCACGCACCCTCTTTTTCGAGGAAACGTCAGCCGCAGGCTGACGCAACTATTACGTCTTGCCCTCAGGCATTCTTTTTTGAATCGCCGGGCAGGGCGATGAGAAAGAGGATGCTGTGGGGGCAGAAAGTGAGAGAATCTAATGATTATCAGATCGCAAAGTATGACGGCCCTGATGCTCGTCACGTTCCTTGGCCTCGCTACGGCCATCGGCTTTTGGGCAACGGAGGAACGTTCGCCCAGAATGCAAATCGGCGTCACCGCCACCGACGCCTCGGGTGAAAAGAAAACTCAGCAGATGGCAGGGAAAGCCATCACGGCCGTTCAGCTCAAAAAAAACCGGCTCGTGGTCACGACGACCGCGGGCCGCTACACCGTCGCGGGGCTCCAGATGGAGCTCCGCTATCCCGACGACGTGACGCCCCGCCCGGGCATCACGGTCACGTGGCTTGAGGAAGGCCACGATCTCGAGGGTGACGTGAGTTCCATTCACGTCACCTCCGATGAAGTCAGGATTTCGACGACCAAGTCGAAGTCTCTGACTTTGAAAAGGGCGCCGGATCAAACCGGCACCCTGACGATCAAATAATTTTTGGCAGGGCCTCGCGCCATGCCACATCTCGCTGACTGCCCCTCAGCGATTTTGGCCCTTGTCATCACCGCATCATCCCCACGCACCCTCTTTTTCGAGGGAACGTCGGCTCCAAGCCGACGCACCATCATTTTGCCCACAGTGAATCTTCGATTCACCGGCAAGGTGAATGAGAAAGAGGATGCTGTGGGGGCACAAGGAGTTCCACAATGAGCCAGAATCAGTTCCCCGTCGTCGAAAACATGTCATGGCGCGATTGCCTCGCCGCTCTCGCGGGCGGCCTCATGTTGGCCGGGTGCGTCCTGCACGCTCTCGGCCTGATGTAAAAATCTTTCGACTCACGTCGAACATGGCTGGGATTCCGTCGCCCCCCAGCCTTTTGCGTGTGCGGAAATTCGAACATTGACTATAAGTCATAAATATTTTTAAATTGCTTCGTGCCTTCCCAGGTGGAAATCGACGGCTTGTACGACGAGCCCATTGTTCCGACATTGGCCGTGGCCCCTGCACGGAAGAAAATGGGAAAGTCCTGCCGGAACCTTCAGAAAATGAGGGAAGTGGATGAGAAAAAATTCCGGAGGGTTTTGGAAAAGCGCGCGAACCGCTCCATCTCCCTGCCCATGTGCGGCACCCACATCGATCCCGAGACCGGCGAAAGCAACGTCTGCCTGATGGCACCGCTCGGCTGACCGCTCTTTGTCATTCCCCTTCCCCTACTATTCCTCTTTTCCCGTGAGACCGCTCGGTGCGGTTTCCGTCCAGGAAGGAGGATCGTGGGGGCAGCACAGATAAGGAGTCCGTATGAAATATTGCTTCCGACGGCGTCGCGGCAGCGTGGAGCACGCGAAAGCATTCATGCTCGGCCTGCTGGTCATTTTTCTTCTGCTTCTGGTTATTGTTTTGGAGAAATTCCTGTGAAAAACATTGTCGAGTTCGTGAAAAGAATTCACGCACGGATTCAGGCTTTCCTGGAAAGTCTGAGTGCAACGGAATGCAATGTGTATGCGTCGATGATTCTCATCGTCGTCTTCGCCTGGGTGATTTTCTCTGAATTGAGAAAACCGCCTCAGCGTCCGGCGCATCCCGTCATCCACGGGGTCACCAAAAAGTGACCTCGACTCCCCCAAGCGGCGCTGCCCTCGCCGTTTCGTGATACAAAGCGGTGCGGAGCTCATCTGCTATTGAATTTTGTTGGCATGCGGTCAGAATGACCCACTGTTTTTTGAAAATCCACCGCCTTGACCCACTCGTCCTCATTCCGAGGAAACCGTGGCTGGCCGTTTGCCGGCCGCGGACCCGCAACGTCCCACGATCGTCTTTCGACCGTCGCTGGGCAGAGCGAAGGAAGGAGGACGATGTGGGGCAGCAACAACCGGAGTTTTTTCCATGAAACGAGTTCTTTCTTTTTTGAAGCGCGACGACGGCCCGACGGCCGTCGAGTATGCGGTTATCCTGGCCCTTATTGTCGTGGTCGTCCTCGCGGCGATCACAACCTGGAGACAGCATTCGGAGTTGACCAACGCAACTCCGGTCTCCGGCTTCACTATCGGAGAAAAATCCGTCCGGATCGATTACACGGACGGAACCACAAAAACGTTTGTCAGTCGCGAAGCCAAGGAAGGTGAAATCCAGGTCAAGCACATAGGCCTGAATGGCACCAGTTATGTCGCCCTCACGCATCAGGATGATGCGAGGGAAGTCTTCGTCCGCCCGAAATTGAAGAAGGAGTAGGAGACTCCAGACAGCGCTGCCCCGCTGTTTGAACGTGTCCGAGTAGCGCCATGTCCTGTACCGGAGCGCAGCGACTGGTACGGGGGAAGCCGGGCCGCTGTTTGTCCCTCGTTACGTTCGTGGGCCGCCACGAACTACTCCCGCCTTCGCTCTTCCGAGCTACGGACGGGCACGCGGGATGACATCGAAAAAAGCGGCCCGCCGAGGCGGACCGCTTCACGATTCATGATTCACGATTCACGTCGTGGCTCACTTGCCGCCGCACGAGCCGTCGCCGCAACCGCCATCCGTACAGGCGCCATCCTTGCAGGCGCCGCCCTTCTTGCCGCAGCAGCCGCACATCTTCTTGAAGATCTTCAGCCAGACCGCGGCCGAGACCACGAAGGCGATCACGGAGAGCGATCCGTTCGGCGTGCCGAAGGCCCAGCCCTCGGGGGTGTTGTGCGTCATCCAGACGCCGATGAGCGTCGCGACGGTCGTGACGGTCACGAGGAGCCCGACGATGCCGCTGGCGATTTTGCAGACGAGACACGGGCCGCAGCCCGACGAGCAACAGGATCCGCAGGACATAGAGAGGGGGTGGGGAAGAAACAGGCGAATTCTACCCCCGTTCGCAAGACGGAGCGCAAATTCACGCCTCCGGAAAGACGCAGAGAGATTGACAGAACGATTGACAGTTGCCGTACGTACAGCATAGCATCATCCCTATGAAAAATTGTCCACTCTCCCTCCGCATCGCCGCTTCCCTCACGGGAATCGTGTCCGGCGCCCTTCTCATCTCCCCCGCCTTCGCGTACGACGCGTCGCTCCCCTTCCGCTCCTACCCGGGCTTCGTCTGCCATGCCTGGAACGCCCGCGGCGAGTGCAGCGATTACAGCTACATCGACTACCGCAACGCCGCTGACCCGGATTACCGCAACGTCTACGTCGCACCGACGTACCGCCAGCCGGTCCGCTACGCGCAGCCGGTCATCCGCCAGCCCTGGTCCGCGACGGTGAACGGCAACATGTACGGTTACCGCTACGCCTGCACCCCCACGACGGATTGCACGGGCGAAGTGACGGTCCGCGTCTCGTCGTCGCCCACCACGGTCGCCCCGCGCGGCCTCATCACGTACAACGTCTACCTCCGCAACAACGACAGCCAGACGCGCACGGTGGACCTGCGCGCGTACCTCGACAGCGACACGGTCTTCGAAAGCGCCACGTTCGGCGGCTACAGCGACGGCAAGAACGTCCGCTGGAACACGATGCAGATGCCGCCCATGTCCAGCCGCACGGTGCAGGTAAACGCCTACGTGCGCGGCAACATCCCCGTGGGCCGCACGCTCGCCTTCCAGGCGCACGCCGGAAGCAGCCTCGATTCCATGACGACCCGCGTGCTGGCCAGCGGCTTCGGCTCCAACGCGATCGAATACCGCGAGGACGGCATCTACGGCCCGGTCGGGTACCCGCCCGTCTACCGCCGCCTGGGGGAAGTCCAGCCGCCCAACTACGGCTACCGCCTGACGCCGCGCGGCACCGTCTACGGGACCGAGAACACGTGGTACAACGGCCGCACATCGACGGACGTGTACGGAATGTACCCGTGCAGGGAAGGCATCAACTGCTACTAACCCCTCGATACGCTGGTGCCTCCGGCACCAGCTACTCGGGATGACAGGCGTTCAATCCCCAAGAGCCCTCTCGGATGAGAGGGTTTTTTGTTGCTCATACGCCCGTGCCTGGCTCAGAATTATCCGTTCCTCGTACGCCCGCTTCTCCGAAGCGGGCTACTCGGAATGACATAGGGTTTGAAAGAGTAACGCCTCGATACGTTCAGCGCTCCGCGCTGAACTACTCGGCGCACGTACTATTACAGATGCCCCCGAGTAGAAACCTGCGGAGCAGGTTTCGTATCGAGGGGTTACCTTTTAAAAAAATGCACTGTCATTCCGAGTAGCTGCCGGCGGAGCCGGCAGCGTACGAGGAACAAAAAAAACCGGCGCCCCTCGCGGAGCGCCGGCTGGATGCTCATGTCATCCCGAGCCTGCCTGCCGGCAGGCAGGTAGTTCGCATCGGAGATGCGAACGTATCGAGGGATTACTGTCCGTAGATCGTCAGCACTCCGGTGTTGGGCGTGCCCCATGCCGCGTTGCCGCTCAGGTTGCTGAGCGTCAGGTTCACGTTCTTCTCGCCGATGAACGATGCGGTGAGCAGCGGGATGGTGAACGACTTGTTCGACTCTCCGGGCGCGAAGGTCATGGTGCCCGACGTGGCGGTGTAATTGGTGCCCGCGATCGCCGTGCTGTCGGAGGTGGCGTAACTGAGGGTGACCGTGCCCGTGTAGCTGCCGCGGCGATGGACCGTGATGAGCGCGCTCGCGTCGCGGCGCGATGCCGTGTACGTGGAGGTCGAGAGCATGACCGTGCCCGAGCCCGCCGCCCCCACGGCTTCGTTGTCGATGACGGTGAGCGTCACGGAGCTCGGCGAATCCAGCAGGGCTCCGCCCGTGGGATTCGTCAGCTTGAGCGTGAGGCTCTTGTTGCCGTCGATGGTCGTCTGCGAGAGCACGGGGACCGTGAAGGACTTGCTGGTCTCGCCGGCGGCGAAGCTGAGCGTCCCCGCGGTGTGCGTGTAGTTGGTGCCGGCCGTCGCGGAGCCCGCCACCGTGGCGTAGTCGACGTTGACCGCCGCGGAGCTGTTGCTCTTGCGCAGCACGTTGACGGTGATGGATCCGGCCTTCTCGTCCACCGCGTACGCCCAGGCGCTGAAGGTGATCACCCCGCCCGGCGCGCTGGCAGCGGCGCTGGAGTTGAGGGACGACGAGGACGAGGACGAGACCGTGGTGCCGCCGCCTCCGTCGTTGTCCAGGATCGTGACGGTGGTGGTCGCAGGGGTACCGACGACCGCGCCGCCCGTGGCCTCAAAGAGCTCGATGGTGAACGTCTCGTTGGGATCGGCGATCAGGTTGTTGATGAAGTGCAGCGAAATGGTCTTGTTCGTCTCGCCGTCGCCGAACGACAGCGTCCCCTCCTTCGCGTTGTACCGCTTCTCGTTCTTGGCGGACCCGTCGACCGTCCGGTACTTCACCGTCACGCTCCCAGCCGTCCCGCCGTAGCGCTGCACGCCGATGGTCACGTTGGACGCGCTCTCGGGGAAGTTGAACTTCTCGTTCGTGAACCGGAATCCGCCCGCGGCGCCGATGTTGGCAACCGAGCTGACGCTGGACGAGGACGACACGCTGCTGCTGGAGGAAGACGAACGCGGAGCGCGGCTGCTGCTGGAACGGCTGCTCACGCCTTCGCCGCCGTTGAGCGCCCGATCGAGCATCACGGCGATGTCGGCGCGAGTCACAAAGTCTGCGGGGTTGTACCGGCCGCCAGATCCTTTGATGATCCCCTGTCCGTAGAGACGGCCGATGGGAGCATCGTAGTACGAGCCGGAGGGCACGTCGCTGAAGACGGCGGAGCCGAGCACGTCCGCGGCACCCACGGTCGCGAGCGCACCGACGCCGAGGCCGAGAAGGAAGACTGCGGAAAGAAGGAGGCGGGATTTCATAACGGGCTGTGGGGAAAGTTCAGGGGACAGTATGGAGACCCAAGCGGAAGCAGTTCAAGTGAAAGGTGGTGCACTCATGGACATTGCATCGAAGGCTTGGCTATTGTGAATCGTATGAATATTGGCCCCTGTTCCACAGGGATATGGAACCGGGAAGAGCCCTAGTTGAAGACAAAAAAATGGGAATGCAAAAGAAAGACTCCTCAGGCATCTGACACCCCTCCGTCGTACACGCTTTGATGGCCAGGATTTCTTCCCATCCTTTCTCATGGACAACCGCCGCGACACAGCCTTGAACGTTGAACAACTCGAAACCCGGGACACGCCCGCGCTAGTGAGCGTTCCTCCCGCCCTGGTCGCCGACCCGCAGATAGTGGCGTGGCAGCAGGAGCACGCCGTCCTGGATACCGTCACATCCCGCGCGGGCCTCCTGCAAAACGACGTCTCCCTGCTCACGCAGGATTTGGGCGCCAGACAAGCGGGGACGGAAGCGGCGCGCTCGGCGTGGGACGTCGTGAACAGTCAGCTGCAGGGAGCCCTCGACCAGCGGCCCCCCTTGACCCAGAACGTTCAGACCTTTCAGGGACAGGAAACGTCCCTGCGTGCGGAGCAGGGCTCCGCGCTGCAGAGAGTCTCCGCGTTGCAGGGGGAAATCACCGCATTTCAGTCGCAGCTCACCTCATTTGGCGCGCAAAGCGAGCAATTGCAGACGACGCTTGCCCCGATGCTCACCAAAATGGAGACGCTGCAGAAAGACCTTGTAATCGTCACGCAGGAACTGACCAAGCGTCCCAGAGACAAGAAATTGCTCAGCAAGAAATCCTCGCTGGAATCCTCGATCAAAATTCTGCAGCCCCAGATCGACGGCGTGCAGGCGCAGCGCACGGTCGTATCTGCGCAGATCACCGCGGTCAACGCGGCGAAAGCGGCGGACGAAGCGGAGCTCGCCCGCCTGCAGGACCGGCTGAACGTATTGCCGGCCGACATTGCCGGGGCCCAGACCCGCCGCCAGGACGCCGAGAGAGCGCTGTCGTCCCTGGATGCGGCCGTGGAGCGACTGCGGGGGGAAGTGAAGGCCTCACGCGCGGCATATGACGCGGTCTTCGCCGCGTTCTCGGAAACGGAAAACCTTCTCGAGGAACGGCAGGAAGAACTGGGGACGGTCTGGCAGACGCTGCAGAACGAAACGCTGCTCGTGGATGCGCTGGATGCGGAAGTGGAGGGACTGGTGGAGATGTTCCTCGCAAAACAACAGGAGCTGCTCTCTCCCCAAGCGCCGCTCGTCCCTCAGGCGACGGTGAAGGAATCCTTTGTGCGGATGTCCATGGGCGTGGAGATCACCGGCGACATGGACTGGCTGTACCTGCGGACGAAGTACTTCAGCGGAACGGCGTCATTCACTCTTGGAAGCGCGACGATCACGCCCGAAGCCGGCGACCGCGTGATCAAGGTGCCGCGATGGGTTGTTCCCGAAACCATCCGGGGCGATCTTCCGGCAATCCAGACGATCGTGAACAGGCAGATGCAAAGCTGGGATATGCCCGCCGCAATGACCGCCACCGGTGATCTGTTTTCCCATTCCGTCATCGGAACCTGGAGCGCGGAAGTGGTGACGACCGGAGGCAATGCGACTCCCCTTTCCTTCTCCCAGCTAGCCCCCATCGGGACGCTCAGCGGCGTGTCGCCGGACGGAACGCAGGGGAAAGAGATCCCCAGGATCACGCCGCGCGTGGAGATCTACCCCGATGGCGACACGCAGAAGCAGCGGTTCACCCTGCGGAATTTCGCGGAGGGGTACGTGCTCGAATACATCCGGCCGTGGAAAAATCCCGTGACGCTGGATATCGCCGCGGGCACATCGGTCATGGAGATTCCGCTCGATGCCCGGGACTGGAATATCCGCACCAAGGCCGGAGCGTACGTAATGGGTGATACCTACACCGGCCAGCCGAGCGCCTTCAATCTCTCGCAGATCGCCTACGCGCCGCCGGCGGGCACGCGCGACCTTCCGCTGAGCGTGGCGGTCAACCGCAGCGATGCACCGGCCGCCCTGGAAGGAACCGGCAATGCCGCTCCTCTCGCCGGCCAGACCCTTCTTGTCCACCCGACGACAGACAAAGACGTCCGGGTGTTGTTCACCCCCAACGGTTCGGGCACCGCGATGCTGCGCGGATCGATCACCGATCTGGACGCACGCGTGGGGGACGGCGTAACGGTGGCGCTGAGTATCCGCTCGGCGGATGGCACGATGCGCGAGCAGTGGAGGAAGGCCATCGCCAACGGCGGGGCTCTTTCCAATTTCGACAACCTCCCCCTCGACCAGCGCCTCTTCGGACTTGCAGCCGGCGACAGTATCGTCCTGACCATCACGAGCGGCGCGGACGATCTGTGCGATTCCATCCAGGTCGATCTGAAAGCGGCTTTCGTCCCCACGAGCGTTCCGCGGCAGGGCGAATACGGCATGGGCAACGTGAACCCCGCGCTGCAGAACCTCCTCGCAACGGGCATCATCGAGAAATTGAACCTCTTTGACCGCGGGCCGGGGGTCGTCACGATCAATTCGTCCAGTACCGATATCGCGCGGTGGCAGATGGGCAGCGCCGCTTATGACCAGCTGAGCCCCCAGGGCCAGTCAGACCTGCGCAATGCCATTGAAGTCGCGAAAGGGCGCATGTGGGACGCCTATCTCGTCGCGGTGCAGGACACCTGGAACACGGTGCTGATGGAAATGAACGGCGTGGTGCTGCCGCGCAACACCTCCCCCATCAAGGACCCCACTGGACACAATGCGCAGGCCTCCATCCCCAATCTCCCGTCGCGGGACGAGATCTACCGGATGTGCAAGGCGAGGTGCGAAGAGATTTACGAACAGGAGTACGAGCGCATCTGCGCCGACAGCATCGCCGTGTTCAACGCCGAGCATGCCGCGAGCGTGCGCTCGCAGGAGCAGGACCAGGCGTTGCACGATGCCTTGGCGGCAGCGGGGCTGCTGCACGTCCAGAACATTCCCATTGCGCAACGGACGACTGAACAGCAGCTTGCACTCGATAAAGTCTTCGTTGCCGTCGCCGGCGCACCGGACCGGGCGGGGTGGACGGTGGCCGAGTTTACGAAGTTCTCCGGCGCCGTTGTGGCCGCTTCGAAAGTGGAGCCTCCCAAGGAATTTGTCACTCAGGAGGGCACCGCCATCGCCTATAGAAATTCCATGGGTGAGGGACTCATTCTGCAGCGCAATTCCGACGGCACATTCACCCTGCGGCAATCGGCCTATCTCGTTGCGACGGCAGGGGGCATTCCTCCTTCGACGTTCAATCCCATTACGCTCATCGCAAGAGACCTTTCCGAAGTATCCAAATGGATTTCTGCCAAAATGCAAGGAACGGAGCAGCTTGTAACGGGAGTGTCGTCCTCATTCACCTCGTTTTTCAATTCTCTGAAGCCGGCTCTGCAGGTAGGAGTGCAGAAGGTGGTGGAGAGAGCTGCCAACACAAGTGGCATTCCGCGCAACTGGGATGATCTTACTGACGCACAAAAGAAAATTGCCCAAGAGGTTTTAAGCATCGACAACTTTAATGAACTGCCGGAAACAAATCAGAAAATCCTGACGTATGTGATGAATTCCATTATTCCTACCCTTAAATATCAAAATAATGGCACATATCCCTTTATTGGAGAACTTCACGGAACTGGACTGGAGCAGTGCAAAACTTGGATTCAAAACTGGCTACAATCGAGTGGAATTACTCTTAATAAACTGCCGACAAATAAAACCAGCGACATTAAAGGGATAGGCTCGTATGAATGGAATTCATTTTCGAGTACTACTGCCAACGTAACTGTTGTTGCATCTATTCGAGGCGACAAAACGTTTGAGGAAATGATTAATAATAGCTCTGATGTGAAAGTCGGAGATGTTGTCCAAATGGGATATGGGAGCATTCCGCACACAATGTTGATTACAAAAATTCAAAGCGATGGTTTGTGGGTTCTTGATACGAATTTCGGAAATAATGAAAATTGGATGGAAATTAAAGATTTTCCTGGAGATATAAATACTCATTTAGAAATTACACGTGGTGTTATTGATGAATTCACTCACAGCCCAAGAGAATTAACCGCTGAGGAAAAAAATGCAGGCATTCAACCCACTCTGTGGAAACAGCCAGATAATACCCCACGATATCATTTCATGTCCTTTAATTCGTTGAATTTGAAGGCAACTTACACCACTATTTACCGTATAGAATCATGAAAAAGATTTTCTTTATCGGATGTTTTATCTTAGCAGGCTGCCAAATTTTTTCTTACTCCCCTAAGCATAATCTTGTCGTTTCTGTTTTTATGGGCCAGAAAATGACTGGAGCAGTGATCCAGAGAGCGGGCTTAAGTTGCTCTGACAAAACTGTAAGAGATGGAGATTATGAAGCAACGATTGAAAATACAGCTCCATCAACTTGGTGCGACATTCCTGCTTTAAATACACCAGCCACCGCTGACCAAAATGGACAGGTCGATCTTCTTTTTAATCTCGATCCTGACCCTAATAGCCCAAGTGTGCATCTTGAGCCTGAGCCATCGCCTGATAACGATACTCCCATGCTTTATTTTTTCCTGAAGGACAAAATTCACATGTTAGGAGTTGAAAATCGAGAAAACTCTCACTGGTACGCGGAGGCGACTTTTTAAGAATTCAAGGGAAGCTCCACAAAGAACGTCGTTCCCTTCCCTTCTTCGCTTTCAAACCACAGCTTGCCGCCCTGGGCTTCGATGGCGCCCTTGGTGACGTGCAAACCAAGCCCATTGCCATCCTTGCCAGCATTCGAGGCACGATAGAGTTCCTTGAAGATATTGTCCTGTTCTGCCTTGGGGATACCGATGCCGGTGTCCTTCACGGAAGCACGTAACGTCTTACCCTGCATTTGGACGATGAATTCAGCACTGCCGCCCTCCGCTTTCAGAGCGGTGTATTTAATGGCATTACTGAGAAGGTTATCGAAGGCCAGCTGTGTATATCTCCGATCGAGAGTCGCTGTGGGAAGCGGTTCGTTGGGAAGAACAACCTTCAAATTCACTTTGCGTTCCTTTGCGTGAGTCTCGGCCTCCTTCACTACTTCCTTGAAGAGCTGATCAAGCTCAACGGGCTTGGGTTCAAGCGGCAGCTTCCCGAGCGTAATTTTTGCAGCATCCAAGACCATTTCTGATTGCGATCCCATCTTTTGCGAAGCCGTACGAATAACATTTACGTTCTCCTGCTGCTCAGGGGAAAGCTTCCCATAAGTGCCATCGAGAAGCAGCTCCGTAGTGAAGTTAATGGTGGAAACAGGCCCTTTAAATTGATGGGCAACCATATGCAAAACAGAGTCTTTCTGACGATCTAGTTCAACAATCAAATCCACTTGCTTGGACCAAATTTTAATAAGGCTACTGGCAAGGATGAGCAAAATCCCTATAAGCAAAATAATGAAAGCTAAAAATGGATAAAGTGTTTGTCGTGTAACCGTAAAGAAGTCATTGGCTTTTATATCAGTACCTAGGATTGCGATTACTTTCCCACTACCATTTTTTATGGGTGCATAACCTGTGAGTACTTGCCCATAGGCATCAGCATAGAGATCCTTATTGGTAAGAGGTCCGTCATATGCCAGAAAGGCTTCGTCCGGTGGCTCTGGATAATCTTGCCCGGGCCATTGTAATTGGTCAGCTCCATCCGGTTCAATTTTTCCATCTCCATTAGCATCAACGTCATTTGAAGAGTCTGTATCAATGTTGGCATATGGATTAATTGACTCTGCATCTGCTACAAATTCCATTTGCGTGGCATCATTTCCTTTCTTTCTAAAAATGTACATAAAAACAATATTTGAGTTGTTATTTTTTGCCCTCTTTAATTGCCCTACAACTCTGGCCCACTCGGGTCGTTTCCAATCATCTTCTTTTTGCAATTTTTCTACATCTGACGGATCAATATTAGCTACTTGAGTGGTTCCTATAGAAAGAAGTCGCTGACGCAAGTTATCAGTTAAAAGATTAACGGTATGCTCATACAAAAACCAAGAAACCCCTGCTGTTATTAGAATAGCTACTAATACAATGAACCCTTGTATTAATGTTGACTGCCACTTCTTTTTTGTCTTGGACTGAGAATCCATCTTAATATTCTAGCACAAATGGCTCTTTCAATAAAGAGTTAATTTGCTTATACATCCAACAGTTCACATATCTTTTGCTTATCAACTTCCAAAAGAAATCTAGCAAGTCGAGGACCTGTTGATTTCCCAAATACCAAATAATAGATGTGTGTAAAGAAGTTCGCTTGTGCTGTGTGATTTGCTTCCGAAGCTTCCTCCCGTCCCTTGGGTAAATCGTATAAAAACCTTGAAAACTCTTCGGGAGAAATTTTCTTATCAATTTTTAAAAACTCTCTTAGTAATCTAATATTTTGTAGGTCCTTTGGATGCAAATGAGCTGCATATGGAATGTTTGGCTTATCAAGAAGCGTATAACTATTTTCAGGTTGTAGTTTTACATATCTTTTTCCGTCCACTTTCATTCCCTGCAAGTCAATGTAAGAATCTAATAAGGATATTTGCTGTTTTTCCTTGTCCTCAATTGATCTAAATGCCAAGAATTTTTTTATGTCTTTCGGGAGAAGGATGGAAGCACGACTGATCATTTCTTGCTGAATACTCCTTTCTTTCTCATTTAAAAACGGTTTTGCAAGATGCTCATAGATATCGCGCTGAGGAAGGGTCGGCATGCAAATTGTTTTCGAATTAATACTAAGACTTGAAGCGCCAATACCATATCCACCATACGGCTTAGTCCCTCTTTCAATACCTTTTTCGTGCAAATGCTTATTAATTAATATGGAATCCGTATCGTGGAGTATTTTTCCATGCACTGTTTTACCCACCAAGGATTCTACATATGAACTGCTACCATAAAGCGTTACGTACATTGCATTTCGTGCATAGCTTTTATCCTCAAAATACAAAGATAGACTTGGGTCGTCGTTATATTTTTGCAAAAAAAGTATTGGTGCAAATACTTCTGTAAAATTACCTCCTTCCTGTAGGGGCTTATTAATAATAGTCGGCATTACAAGGGATTGAGCTGTTGAAATTACGCCAGGAGTATTTGGGTCCAACCATTTCTCATTATCCACTAATATGGTTTGTATTCTAACCAAATCCCTAGAGTCACTGATGGGTCCTATCCGACAAGATCGATCTTTATATGGCCCAACCTTAAGATGACTAATTTTTTCCCTGAGCAATTTTGCAAATTTATTAAATATTTTAGAATGAACTAAAACTGCATTCGGAGCAGCGCAATCCTGGCCTTGATTATAAAATTGCAGACTAACTGCCGCTGTAACTGCCGCTTGCATATCTGCATCGCAACTGACAATTAAAGGGTTGTGGCCTGCTCCATTTGTAATAAACAGGGTTCGCTTATCAAAAACTAAACGTAATTTTTCAGCATGATGTGAGGCTCCAGTAAATATTACCGCCTCAGTTAAAGGCAATGCCCGATTTGTGAGTGGATCAAATCTTAATGAGGAATGCTCACTTAAAAATTCCACTCGTTCCTTTTTAGAAATTTTTACATTTGGAAAAAAGTCACTTACCTCAAGAATGTCTAATAATTGAGGAAAAAACTTTTTCATGCTGTGAGGAATTCTAAAGTGTACTTCTGTTGCCATCAGTGATGGGACGATCACAAAACATGTAAATGCATAAAGAGGCTGGTTACGAGGTAAAAAGGCGACAATATTCCCAATCCTTAAGGAGAAGTAGGTCCTGTTTTCCTGTAAATTTTGTAACAAATCTAGCGAACGTGAAATCTCGTCCATTACTACTTCATAACTTTCATATTCCAAAAGCACATTTGTGATTTTTTCAAGATTTTTTTGAATGTGATCTGCAAAAGCATTTGTTTTTTTGCTAATTCGTTCAAAGCTTAATATTTCCAAATAGCTGCCCTCTTTTTCTGATGCAGCTTGCCTCTTAATCGAAACATTTGATACATGAAGAAGTTTTTTTTCAAAAGCTTTAGGCATAGCCTAGGAATTTACCTTCGGAAAAAACAACATAAAAATTATTCCCGTAATTGCAAAAGCCATTCCGACATACTGAAGAAAGGAAACTTTATTCCACTCTCCAAAAACAAAAAGTCCGATAGAAATAGATGTTAGTACCAATAAGGAATTCACCACCCCCGATGTTATGGCCAAACCTACTTTTGTCGTTACTAAACCAAAGCTTATGAAGACTAGAGGGCCTAAAAGAAAAATTAACAATAAATAAATTGAAAATCTATTATTACCGTTTGCCCAAAGGGTACTAACGGAATCTGCCAAGGCAGCGATTGCGACAGCCCCCATAATGGCCATTGCCCATACAAAATTTTTCATAATAAAAAGAACTTTACTCTATTTAAAGAGCAAATGTAATGTTCACTGCTAGGGCTTTATACTCTTGATTAAAATGGACAATAAAGCCAAAAGGCCAAAGATTCCCGAAAACCATAACCATGGCGAAAATTTTCGATTTTGAGATGCATAAACATCTGAAATATCAACATCAGCCCCTAAGAGTGCATACTTCGCTTTATTGTTTTTGAGTGGGGCATACGCCGATATCCAAGTGCCCCACTGATCTGCAAAAAATTCAGATTCATATAAAGGGGTTTCCAAAGCTTGTAACATTTTCCCTTCAACAGGATATTTTACTCCAGGAAAAACATTTTCGTCTGCCTGATTGATTATTCCATCTCCATTAAGATCGGGGCCAATCGCAGGCAAATTGAAGTTTGAATTAGCATCAACTACAAATTCAAAGACATTTTCTTTAGGCAAATACCGCATTATATATACGTATTTTATATGAGGATTTGTAGTGCGAATTAGATTCAGTTTTTGGAATAAGCTTTGATAACTATCTGTTTTCATATCTTCAGCTGACTGAATTTTTATTAGATCCTCTGTTTTTATTTCCGTCGAAGCAGTAGCCATTGCTGCCATAGTTTTCATTCCGATTTCATCAATTATTTGATTTAATGAATATTTATAAATTGCAAATGTTATTGCAAAAGAAAGTTCAAGACATAGTGCCGCAATTAACAGAATTTTTTTAATTTTAAATACCGACCATAGTTCCTTTATTAATGACTTATTGGCAGCAGCTAGGCGAACTGTTATAAACAATAAGAAAGTAGCTGAAAACGAAAGCATAAACTTGAAAATCCTTGTTGAAACTTCACTTGCAGAATGGGGCTCTGATAAGGCTTGGACTGCAAATGCTACAACTATGGCCAAGAGCATAATTACCAAAATAATGGCAGCACTCTTCTTGCTAAGAAAAAATTCTCGCAGCGCAGAGAGAACACGAACTCGTATCGTCGCAGTATTTGGTACTTTAATTGCTGTCACAATGGCTTCAGTGGATTTTATAGATACATCTTTTTTTTGTTCCTGCTTCCAAATGCCTTCAAAGAGCGACTTTTCCATGGTGGACAACTCCGGATACCGGAGTAGGCACGCCCGTTTTTCGGCATAATTAATACAGGCGACCGTGTCCCCCGAGATGATCTTTTCAAAGGTAAAGGGGTAGGTCTTCTCATCCACCAGAACCGTCTGACGGTATTCGAACGGATCGCGGGAAACGTACCGGCGTCCCAGAGGAGTGTCGTGAGCGATGACGCGCAAGAACACTCCATGATTCCGACGGATGCGGAACCATTCCACCATGAAGTCGCGCAGCGGGTGATCCTCGATGCTGCAAAAGACCGGAACGTACGCGAGCATCTCTTTTCCCCGCTCGAGAAGTTTCCGATAGGCGGTCGCAAGCCCATCAAGCCCGTCAAAGTACTGGATATCGGGCCTCTTTTTATCCTGCTCGAACGTGCGGATGAATTGTTCGAAGTTCTGATGCTGGCGCTGGAGAACTTCGCGTTTTTGGTTCATGTCGGTTTCCACCCAATGCAAAACCTGATCGAGGGAAGTGAGCGTGTACTTTGCGGAATCATTAATGGTGTCCCGGCGAAGAATGTTCTTGCGGAGAAGCTTCTTTACCGCCTGATCGAGCACGCCGATCCCCTTTCCCGTACGCGCGGCAAGCTCGCGCAGGGTGAGCGCGTCGCTTTCCATCAGCTTCCGCACCACCAGGACTTCGGTCGGAGTGAAGCCAGCCGCAAGCAATGATGTTTCGATTCCGGCGGGGATGGAATTCATACAAATCCGTACGCTACCGGGGTGGGCGAAGTAAGTAAAGACTACATTAAGGTAGAGGAGTCAAATTGAGGGGAAGCGGCAACTGCAAACACAAGAACGAGTGAAGGAGGGTGATCACCGTGATCTATGAATTTTGGCTATTTAAGGCCAAAAATAAACGTTCCATGAGCCCGTGGAACGGTGCGGATTACGCGAACTTCATCCAGCGCTTGAGCGCCATTTGCACCTCCTCCGGCTCAAAAAACAGGATGTACGCAGGAATTAAGGGGAGAAACCACCAAATATTCAGCAGTATGGAGATCCCGATGTGGAACGCCGCTCCCCCGGCGAAGAACCACCAGCGGAACTTCCTGCTCCAGAGCCCGAACGGAATCGTGCACTCAAACACTTTGATCGCCCACGTCATCACGTCGTAGAACGGAAGAGGAAGATTGAGCCGCGCGATCCACCACGCCGGCGGCGTCGCCCACCGGCCCATAAACCCGACGGAGAGGACTTTGCCCGTCTGCCACGCGGGCAGATACAGCTTCTGCCAACCGACCCCCAGATACGTCATCATCACCTGCACGGCGAGGATGCGCTGCGCCACGATGCTGATGGGCTCCCACGCGAGCCACGAGCCGTGTTTGACGCGCATGTCGACCGAGAACGTCTTGTTGCATCCGCTCGGCGCGAGAATGAGCATGATGAAGAGGAAGAGCCGGTCGAACGAGGTGCCGAACTGCCAGAGTGAGAGGATCCAATAGTACGCGTAGAGGATCACGACGACCCAGCCCATCACGCGCGTGAGCGCCCCGACGGTGAACAGCGCGATGGCGGCATAGAAGGTGAGGAAGATCGTCCACGCCACCCACGGGGGAGGAGGCGTGAAGACGAGCGTGAGGGCGGTGGAGGGTGTGAAGAGCGGGAGATGGATGCCCTCACGCGAGTAGAGCATGACAATACTCGGCAGCTGGAGGCCGAAATAGAAGAGGAGCCACACGCCGAAGACGATGCGGAAGACCGCAAGGAGATGCGGCGGACCCTGCCGGAACCAGAAGTGATTCCATGCGCCCGCGAAGGTCTGCCAGGGAGTCGCGCCGCGGGGCGCGGGCGGGAAGAATCGCCGGTCATGGAACAGTGTTTTCATCATGGTTGTTCATCGGGAGCCTGCACTTGGGTGACAAGTTCACGGGTGGTGAAGAGCGGCGTGTGAAGGTATTCGTAGCCCGCGGGCGACCGGTCCCACTGGTCGAACCACACGCGGATCGCGCGGTAGTCGCGGCCGCGGGCCCGCTCACGGTCCATAAGGAGGAGTGCGTACTCCCCGAACTTCACACGATGCCCCAGGCCGCCGAGATAGGCGAAGACGCGCATGAACTTGCGGACATTCTTTTCGCCGAAGCCGTGCGGCAGGTAGGGATCGGTGTTGATGACCTCCCACGTGCCGTCGGCGCGCCGGCCCTCGTAGATGAAGTCGGCGTTCCAGGTGGTATCGCCCTGGTACGGCGCCATCATGCCGTAATTCCAGCGGATGACTGGATGCGGGAGCGGAAACGCGGTCTTCGTCATGGTGAAGAAGAGCGCACTGACCGTCATCAGGCAGTACACGATGACGACCAGTTGCTGGAGGAAACGGCGAAGCATTTGCTGTATTGTGAGCGCAATGGGCGCGGCACTCAATCGGCAACGGGCGGCGGAGAGGGTTACGAAGCTGCGAAGCGAAATTCTCCGCCTGAACACGGCGTACTTCATCGAAAACCGCACCGACGTGCCCGAGGAGATCCGCGACGCGCTCAAGCAGGAGCTCATCGCGCTCGAAACCGAGTTCCCCGATCTGATCACGCCCGACTCCCCCACCCAACGCGTGGGCTCCCCGCTCGACGGCCGCCTGCCGAAGGTCCGGCATCTGACGCCGAAGGAATCGCTCACCGATATTTTCGAGGACAGCGAGCTCGAGGACTGGATCGACCAGATGCGGCGTTTTTTGGGGGACGACAGGCGCGAGTTCGAGATCCTCTGCGAGCTGAAGATCGACGGGCTGAATATTTCGCTCATCTATGAACGTGTCATCCTGAGCCCGTCGAAGGATGACAACGCGGTCACGTACCGGTACGTGCGGGCGGTGACGCGCGGCAACGGCATCGAGGGCGAGGATGTGACACACACCGTGCGGACGATCGAGAGCATTCCGCTGATGTTTTCGGTCTCCGAGGGTCCCGCGGGCGATGCCCCCCGCTTCCTAGAAATCTCCGGCGAGGTGTACATGACCAAAGACGCGCTCAAGAAAACGAACGCGAAGCTGGAGGACGACGAAAAATTCGCGAATCCCCGCAACGCCGCGGCGGGCTCAGTACGGCAGCTGGATCCCAAAATCGCGGCCTCGAGGGACCTGCGGATGCTCTGCTATGCGCTCAATACCGCGGCCGCCGACGCCTTCGGCATCACGACGCAGAAGGGCCTGATGGAATTCCTGACGCGGATCGGCATTCCCGTCCATCCGGGACTCGTGCTCGCGAAATCTTTGAAGGAAGTGCGGGCGTTTTATGAGAAAGCGCAGAAGAACCGCGACGCGCTTGCCTTCGATATCGACGGCGTGGTGCTGAAAACGAATGACCGCCGCACGCAGCGGGATCTGGGATCGACCGCGAAGGCGCCGCGCTGGGCCCGCGCCTACAAATTCCCCGCAGAGCAGAAGACGGCGCAGGTGCTGGATATCGTGCTGCAGGTGGGGCGGACGGGGGCCATCACGCCGGTGGCGCACCTGAGCCCCACGCAACTGGCGGGGACGACGGTGACGCGCGCGACGCTGCACAACGAGGACGAAATCGCGCGGCTGGACGTGCGGCTGGGCGACACCGTGATCGTGCGCAAGGCGGGCGACATCATTCCCGAAGTGATGGAAGTGCTGGTAAACCTGCGGCCGAAGGACGCGAAGCCGTTCCGGTATCCCAAGCACTGCCCCAGCTGCGGAACGGCGCTCGTGCGGGCCGAAGGCGAAGTCGCCCATCGCTGTCCCAATCCCCGCTGCGGCGCGGTGCAGCAGGAGCGCATCGAGCATTTCGTGTCGCGCTATGCGTTCAACATCGAGGGCCTCGGCAAGGAAAGCATCGAGGCGATGATCAGTGGCGGGTTTATTGATGATCCCGCGGATATCTTCACGCTGGGCGCCGAAGACCTGATGCAGCTGCCGCTCTTCAAGGAGAGGAAGACGGAGAATGCACTGCAGTCGATCGAGAAGGCCAAGCGCGTGCCGCTCGAGCGGTTCCTGTTCGCGCTGGGCATCCGGCACGTGGGCCGCGAGACCGCGGAGCTGCTGGCGCGGAGGATCGCATGGCCGAGCCGCAAGCTGACCGTGAAGGAGAGGCAGATGACCACCCAGGAATCGCTGTTCGGGCCCGAAGAGCGCGAGATCACGCTGACGGCGGTGAAGCCCTCGGACGTCCGGTCGACGCTGAAAAAGCTGGGACCCGAGGCGATTGCCGCGCTGCATGGGATCGGAAGCGTGGTTGCAGAATCGCTGATGGAATGGGTTGAGGATGAGGCAACGGATGAACTCGTGCGGAAACTGGATGAGGCGGGCGTCGTCTGCCTGCAGAGCGAAGGTTCGGGCATGACGCAGATCTTCGACGGCAAAACGTTCGTGCTCACAGGAACGCTGCCGACCCTCAGCCGGGAGCAGGCGCGGCAGATGATCAAGGACCGCGGCGGAAACGTGAGCGGCGCGGTGAGCAAGAAGACCGACTACGTGCTCGCGGGCGACGAGGCGGGGGGCAAGCTGGAGGATGCGAAGAAGTTGAACGTGACGGTGATTGATGAGGGGGAATTCAAGAAGATGTTGTCATCCTGAGCCTGACGAAGGATGACACTCAGATGTCATGGTTCGACAGGCTCACCATGACATCACGCCTTCAATCCCTCCTTCAACCGCACGAGGAACACCGTCGAGTAGGCCTTTCCGATGAGCGTGATGAAGACCATCACCTGCCCGATGATGAGCCCGAACGCGGGAACCGGACCGGCGATGCTGCTGAGCACGTTGATGAAGAACTGGCAGACGAACACCGCGATCCAGACCATCGCGCCCGCACCGAGCAGGTTGCCGACGATCTTGAACCACTTTCCTTCGGAGAGGAGGAGGCTCTTGCGGATGCCGCCGCGGATGCCGGTTTTGTCCTGGATCAGGAATACCGGCGCGAAGGCCACGCGCGGAACGAGATAGAGGACGAAACCGACTCCCAGAAATCCGCCGATGCCCATGACGTACGAATTGTCCAGCAGACCACCGAGCACGAACGGAACAAGCGCGATGGCCCCGAAGGCCGCGCCGAGGAGCAGGCCCAGGCCCAGCAGGGGCAGCATCCATGTGAGCGCCTCGCCCGCGAGCGCTTTGAAGTCACCGGTCTTGCGGATGGCGAGAAGAAGGAAAAAGCCGCGCATCCACACGCCGAGGATGGCGGAAAACACGATGAAGCCGATGAACAGCGGAGCCACGTCGGTCATGAATCGGCCGAAGGAGAGTCCGATCATCTCCGCCTTGCGCTCCGGCGTCATATCTTTGAATTTTGCATCGAGCTCTTTGCTCACCTCCGACATCAGCGTCTGCATCTCGGAGCGCGAGCCGGAATACATCACCTGTTCCTGGATGCGGGATGCGGCATCGGGGCCGATGATCGTCGAGAGTTCCCGGATGCCGCTGCGCAGGGCCGTGCCCCAGAGCACCAGCGTGATCGCGATGGTCACGCATCCGGCGAGCAACACGGCCATGCCGAGCGGCTTGCCCGCGCGGTTGCAGTCGGCGGCGGACTTTTTGAGGAGATCGGGGAACGTGGTCATGAGTGATCGGGGGAAATCACCGTTCATCATGACGGGATTTGATTTTCGGGTCCAGACATTCGCGCGCATGTCCGGTAGGGGCGCAGCACGCTGCGCCCGCTGTACGTTATGCCACCCACCCGCCGGAGGTGAAGATGTCCAGGAGAATCACCTGCGTGACGAAGAGGAGGACGAGCGCCGCGCCGATCACGCCGGTCGCGATGACGCGGCGTCCGCGCGTCCACGCATGTTCGCGGGCGAGCAGCGCCAGCTGCAGAACGATGAAGACGTAGGGAATGAACGCGTACCGGACCATGCTGCGCATCCCGGCGTTCGCCAGCGCAATCAGGCTGACGTAGAGACTCATGAACGCGCAGGCGAGGAGCGCGATGCGCTGGGGACGGGTGCCGGTGTGCTTGCCCGAGAAAAATTCCGCCGCCGATGCAGCGAGCAGCAGCCAGAGCGTGAGCGATGTCGCCACCGGCCCGATGGCGTTGTTCACGAAGAGCGCGGGCGGCGGGACGGGCAGCCAGAGATTGAGCGGCGCGTGCAGGAAGAACAGGTAATCGGGAACGAGGCCCCACTGCTTCACCTGCGTCAGCATGTACAGGTTCCACTTGCCGAGCGCGACGGAGGAATAGAGGAAGAAGAGCAGCGCGCCCAGGCTTGCGCCGGTCGCGATGACTCCCGCACGGACGAGATCGGGGGTTTTTCCGCGTCGCAGAGCCGCAACGATGACCGGGTACAGGCAGAGCGGCAGCCCAAAGATGCGCGTCGCCGTCATGACGATGCCGTGCCCGATCGCCGCGGCCGCGCACAGGAGTCCCGATGGCACGAATTTTGTAGGGGCGTTGCACGCAACGCCCCGCTGCGCCCAAAAGAAAAATCCGACGATCCCGAGCAGAAAGAGCGATTCCGAGTACGCCGCGACCAGATAGAAGGCCGTGGGATGCGCGAGGACCGCCGCCGTCACCGCAAAGCGCGACCACACGGACAGGTTCCAGTGCCGCAGCAGGAGCAGGAGCTCCGTCCAGAACCCCCACGCGGCGATGGCGGCCGCGAGAAGGAGAGAGAATGGGATGGAGAATCCGGTGACGGCGCGGACGGCGCGTCCCGCGATGATGTATCCGGGGAAGAACGCGACGTTGGTGTTGCGCTGGTAACTCGCGCGGCTGGGATCCGTGTCGCCGATGAGCGGCGGCAGATTGTTGAAGTATCCCTTCTCGACGATCCGCCCGTAATGGAGGCTGTCCCACCGGAAGAGCCCGCGGTACCCGTGCGGCGAAAAATCCGCCTGCACGAGCAGCGCGAGGAAAATCTGGAACAGCGTGAGCCCGAGACCGAGCGCTGCCGCCGTGATCCAGGGATGGCGCACCAGAACAGCCGGCAGGCGGGGGCTCTGCATGTCGTCAGTATGCCACGCTCCTCTCCGGGCCCGAACCCGAGCCCCGATTCTCCGCAACCTGCTGGAAATTTCGACGCGCCCGATTATGCTTATTGCATTCCCCCTCCCCTATGCTCAAGGAATTCAAGGAATTCGCGATGCGCGGCAACGTGATCGATCTCGCCGTCGGCGTGATCATCGGCGGCGCGTTCGGCAAAATCGTCACGTCGCTCGTCAACGACATCATCATGCCCGCGGTGGGACTGCTGATGGGCAAGGTCGACTTTTCGACGCTCGCCCTGCAGGTCGGCGACTCGAAAATCGCCTACGGCGCGTTCATCCAGACGATCGTGGATTTCCTGATCGTCGCGTTCTGCATCTTCCTGATGATCCAGCAGCTGCAGCGCTTCAAAAAGAAGAAGCCGGAGGAGGCCAAGCCCCCGGCCCCTCCGCCGCCGCCCGAGGAGGTCCGTCTGCTTACCGAGATCCGGGATCTGCTGAAGAAGGCCTGATCAGGCTTTTTTGCCGAATGTCTCTTCGATTCTCGTTTTGAACATCCGCGTCAGGTGGACATGTACCCGTTCCTCAACGCCTTTTCTGCAGCGGGTCATCCGCAGAAGCGGCGAACGCCGTAAGGCGAACGTCACCAGCTTCTCCGCGAAGAGATCAAGAACCGCCGTCGCAGAGCTGCCGTCCTGAATGCAATGGCTTTCCCGGCGGCACCGCTCCATGAATTCTGCGTCTTGACCGAGTATCCTCCCGATTTTTTTGAGCGTGCCGCTGATGATGGTCTCGAACGCACTGCCCCTCAGGACCCGCATCAGCGCGCTGTATTCCTGATCGCTTTTTTCCAGCATCACGTGGATCGGGGGCAATTCCCGTCCTTTGAGGAGTTGTTGCAGACTCTCGAGCAGCTCGTCTGCTCCGCAGTCCGGAGCAAGCTCTGTCTTGGGAGCAAGAGAGCGGAAGATGGAATAGAACAGTCTTTTTCGATCCTCGGACAGGACACCTGTCTGCTGCCATTCATGGAGCTCTTCCTTCACGACACGTGCCAGCTCCTCATTGTCTGCCCGCCGGGTCGGCGCCCCGGACGCGTCCGTCAACCGGTCATCGGCGAAATGCATTCCCAGGGAGGCCGCGGCTATTCTTTTTGTATCCGCATTCAACTCCTCCCATTCTTCCAACTGCGGGATGAATTCCGAAGGCCGGATCGCCATGCTGTCAAAGAGACGTACGGACGCTTTTTCGGCGAGATAATCAGGGCTTTTCGGGCTCATGGAGAAAAAATAGAGGTTCCGGATGGTACTCTTTGCGCAAACGGCCTGCAAAAAATCGCACGGCATGCGATGGGCGGCTGTCCGTGAAGCGATAATTCGGAACCCGTAATCACCGGAAGACCTTTGCGGGTCAAAAAGGCCTCGGAACTCGATATTGCGCTTCCGCTAGCGCTTGCTAGACTTGAGCGTCGTTCACCTGCCCAGGTGGCGAAATGGCAGACGCGCCAGCTTGAGGGGCTGGTGGCCGCAAGGCCGTGGAGGTTCGAGTCCTCTCCTGGGCACCAGAATCAACGATACGCAAACACGGACGTCAGCCCCTTTGTCTGTCAGGTCCGATGAGGATTCCCGTCTTCTTGATGTGCCCGTAACGCGGGCCGTTGAGCGTTCTTCCTATGGATATCGTTTTCCCCTCCACCGGCGTCTGGCGCACCCGCGCGTACGGGGAAGGCATCGCGATGGGGGTGCTGCTGGCCCACACGCACTATTCCATCGACGTGTTCGCCGTGCCGTTCATCGTTCCGACCATATACCGTCTGGCGTCCACGTGGCAGAATGGAGCCGCGGTTGCGGAATCCCCGCATCGCCCCCTCTCCGCCCCATGACCATCAGCGTCGTCATCCCCGCGTACAACGAGGAAAAATATCTCGGCGACTGCCTCCGCAGCTGCATCGAGCATGCGCCGGAAAACCTGCTGGAGATCATCGTGGTGGACAACGCGAGCACCGACGGAACCGCGGAAGTGGCGAAACAGTTCCCGAAGGTGCGCGTCGTCCATGAGCCGAAGAAAGGGCTGACCTGCGCGCGGCAGCGGGGCCTCACGGAGGCGCGCGGCGACCTGTTCGCAAGCATCGACGCCGACACGCGCGTGCCCGCTGGCTGGTTTCCGACGGTCAACCGGGAGTTCGAAAAGGATCCGGTGATGGTCTGCCTGAGCGGCCCGTACGAGTACTTCGATATCCCCGGATGGCAGAAATCCGCCGTGGGGCTGTATTGGAACATGCTCGCGATGTCGACGTACCGCATGACCAAGTACATGGTGGTGGGAGGAAATTTCGTCGCGAAGCGCGACGCCCTCCTGCGCATCGGGGGCTTCGACACGCAGATCCCCTTCTACGGCGAGGACGCCAACATCGCCCGGCGGCTGCATGCCATCGGCCCGGTGAAGTTCCTGAAGGAATTCGTGATTCTCACGTCGGGACGGCGGCTGCGCGAACGGGGAATTCTCCGCACCGGCGCCGTGTACGCTGCCAATTTTCTCTCGCAGGCGGTGATCGGGAAGACGGTGACGAAGAAGTACGTGGATGTGCGGTGAGCATACTGAGCGTGTCATGGTTCGAGGCTCGGCCCTACGGGCCTCACACCTCACCATGACACTCATACACCTCCTCAAACTTCTTCACGATCGCCTCGATGCCGTAGTGTTCACGCACCTGCCGCGCGGCTTCCTGGCCCTGCCGGTGCCGCAGCTCCGGAGACGAGAGCAGCCGCCGAATCGCCTCCCCCATCGCCGCGTGATCCCCGCGGGGAACGATCTGACCCGTCACGCCGTTCTCGATGTACTCCGGCAGCGCTTCGGCATGCACGCCGACCGCGGGAACGCCGCACGCCATCGCCTGCAGCGTGACCATGCTCTGGGTCTCGGTGGTGCTCGCCATCGCGAAGACATCCGATGCGCGGAAGAGATCGGCCAACGCCGGTTTGTCGAGCGTGCCCAGAAAGCGGACCCGGTCCGCGATGCCCAGATCGCGGGAAAGACGTTCCAGTTCCGGGCGGAAATTCCCGTGTCCCGCGAGCGCGAGCGTGACGTCCGGAACGGATGCCACGGCGCGCATCACGACGTCGATGCTTTTTTCGAGCGCGAGCCGTCCCGCGTACATGACCACCGGAGCGGTGAATCCGAACGTTTTCCGGAGTTCCCGCCGGCGTTCGTCCGGCACGGGCGAAAAGGCATCTGTATCGATGGGATTGGATATGGAGACGGCAGCGACGCGCAGCCCGTTTTTGCGCATCTCATCGATGAGGGATTGCGATGGAGCCGTCACCCGCAGACACCGGTTGTAGTACCAGACCATCAACCGGCCTGCGACGCGCGCGAGAAAACCGGATGGGACGGAGCTGAACCGCGAAAACAATATCTCCGTCGTGTGGTTCGTCCCGATGAGGGGGGCGGAGAAACGGCGCGACGCGGTGATCGCCTCAAGACCGAGGCCGAGGAAGGTATGCGCATGGATGATCTCGGGCCGGAAGTCCTTGAGCGCCTTCCATCGCCGCCACGTGGGGATCACCAGCCGCGACTGCTGCGTGGAACTGGGAACATGAATCGACGCGAATCGCAGGACCGAGATGTTGCCGGGAAGATCCAGTTCGCGGAAAGGAACTCCCGCGAGGCGGCAGTCGCGCTCCGAAAAACTCGGGACGCAGAACGCAATGGAATGTCCCCGCGCCGCGAGTGCCCGTCCCAGCGTCAGGACGGAATCCTGGATGCCCCCGATCTCGGGATAGAAGTTGTCGGAGAAGAGGGCGATTCTCATCGGAGATCCGAAGCGGAGGGTTTCTTGAGCCGACGGTGGAGGACGTATCCTCCCCCGACTACGAGGACGATCAGGCCCAGGACAATCGACACATCGTTGATGTAGCCGCCGATGCTGGCGTACGCCTGCCCGAAGAAGTAGCCGATGACCACGAACAACAACGCCTTGGGGATCGTTCCGATCATGTTAAACCAGACAAACGGCCAGAACGGCGTGCGCGCCGCACCCGCGCCCATCAGCACCCACATGCCCACGCCGTGCGTGAGCTTGCCGATCACCAGCGCCTTGCCGCTGTGCCGGTTGAAGTACTGCTCCGCGGCGGTCATCCGCTCCTTCGTCAGGCCCACCCACCTGCCCCACCGCTCGATGAGCGGCTTGCCTCCCCACCGGCCGATCACGTAATAGATGATGTCGCCGGTGATGTCGCCGGCCACGGCCAACGCGTACACCCAAGGGACGCTGAACGTTCCCAGAGACGCGAGGAACGAAGCGATGATGGTGACGATGGGCCCCTCGATGATCATCAATGGAAAGATCGCGAAATAGCCGTACTGTTGCAGCCAGAGGAAAACGTCCGCGGAGGAGGCGAGCATTGCGGAGAAGTATACCCGGAAACAGAAGCGCCGCTGCGGCATGCCCGGCATGCTTTTGGTTTTTGCTTGTGGAGAAAAAAACAGATCCCCTGTTCCCGGCACGAGGCCGGAAACAGGGGAAAGCCCTTTCATCTCCTGAGATAATACCACAGGAGATGGTGGTGGAACCGAAATCCCGGCTGACTCCAAGTCAGCCGGCGAGCGTACTCGCTCCGCATATTTTCCGGGCCCACCCACTGGTGGGCCCTTTTCCAGGCCCGCCGGTAGGCTGCAAAACAGCGGATGGCCCAGACCCCCAGGACGGGGGCCAAAATAACGTGGAGGAGGTTTCCCTCCCCCGCCAAAATGAAAACGAACGCAAACGCGGCGTTCGAACCAAAAATTAAAAACCCGATGAACTGAAACAGGCCAGGCATGACCACCTCAATGTGAAAGGGCGAGTAGCCAGTACAGGCACTGTGCCGGACCAGCTAATGGTTATTATTACCTAATATTCATTTTTGTCTATTTTGACGACGAAGACGCGTATAGACCGATACAGGGCTACAAAAATCGATTTCTCCAAAAGCCCACAATGGATGTTGGCAGATATTCTGAGAAATAACCGACCCCGTTTCAGCGTCCTTCAGAACATCCCCAGCAGCCGCTCGCGCTCCGCTTTGGGGATCTCCAGGTTGCCGATGAACACTTCCAGCGATTCCTGCGTGATCGCCTCGCCGCGCGTGAGTTCTTTGAGCTTCTCGTATGCGCCGTCGACGCCGTGCTTTCGGAGCATCGTCTGGATCGCCTCGGCCATCACCTCGGGATGGTCGGCAAGCTCGCACGCGATCAGGTCGCGGTCAATGGAGAGCTTGGAGAGTCCGCGCCTGAGCGATTCGATGGCGAGCAGGTGATAGCCGAACGCGACGCCCAGGTTGCGCTGCACCGTGGAATCGGTGAGGTCGCGCTGCAGGCGGCTGATGGGCAGTTTTTCCGCGAAGTGGCTGAAGAGCGCGTTGCTGAGGCCCAGATTGCCCTCCGCGTTCTCGAAGTCGATGGGGTTCACCTTGTGCGGCATCGCGGAGGAGCCGACTTCGTTTTTGACGACCTTCTGGCGGAACACGCCGCGGCTGATGTACATCCACGCGTCGCGGCAGAAGCCGATGAGGATCGTGTTGATGCGGAACAGGTGATGGCTGAGCTCGGCCAGGTCGTCATGCGGATTGATCTGCGTGGTGTGCTCGAGCGGGATCAGGCCGAGACTTTTGACGAACGTGATGCGGAATTTCTCCCAATTCACGTCGGGATACGCGACCTTGTGCGCCGAGAAGTTGCCGACGGCTCCGCCGAGCTTGCCCTGCATGCGGAATTTCGAGAGCTGATCGCACTGGCGGTGCACCCGGGAGATGAAGACCATGATCTCCTTGTCGAGCGTGGTGGGCGTGGCTGGCTGGCCGTGCGTGAGGCTGAGCATGCGGAGACCGCGCGCCTCTTTGGCGAGCGCCGTCATCGCGTCCTGCAACCCGCAGAAGGACGGCGACAGGACCTGGAACATCGCGCGGTGGATGCACAGGCCGTACGCGAGATTGTTCACGTCTTCACTCGTGAGGCCGAAGTGGACGAACTCGAGTGACTTTTTGAGTCCGGGGATCTTCGCGGCCTTCTCTTTGATGAAGTACTCGACGGCCTTCACGTCGTGCCGGGTCGTCTTCTCGAAATTCTTGATCGCCGCGTACGAGGCATCGGTGAAATTCTCGAACAAACCCAGCAGCAGCCGTTCCTGGCTGCTGTTGACGGGCGCCAGTTCTTTGACGCCCTTCTCCTTCGACAGCGCGATGAAGTACCGCACTTCGACTTCGACTCTCGCCTGCATCAGGCCTTCTTCGCTGAAGAACGGTCGCAACGCGTCAACGGACTTCGCGTAGCGGCCGTCGAGGGGGCTGAGGGGCTGCATCGGGACCCATTGTAGCGCATCGTTGATCAAAAACGTACGCATGCGAAACCGGTGGTGCCGAAGAGGTCAATACTGCGATCACGAACAGCTCTTTGACTTTTCTTCATCTTCCCCATCGTCCCCCACCTCGGAAGTGCCAGGAAACATCGCCCTTCTTCAGGCAATGCTGAAAACGATCCCGGAAGTCCGCCTGGAGTGACGCGAGATGACTCACGGCCACCTCCGCCTTGTCCACATCGGCATGCGGGGCGACGAGCGTCGGCACGATGCCCTCGCACCGGATGGCGCGGGAGAGAGCAGCGGCATCCACGGATTTTGACTCCCCGAACAGACGGTACGAGCCGGGAAAGACGATCTGGTATCGGCCGTCCTCCTCCCGGATCCTGATGCCCTGGAAGAACTCCAGAAGTTCGCGGGGGCCCATGCCCCGCTCGCGGATAGCCTGGAGCTTTGCCGCGACGAAATCCTCGTAGCTCTTCTGCTTGGGAAGATCGGGAGTGTGCATGCGGCAGACAATGTCCTGCATCCGCGTATCGTCCTGCAAGCCGTCGAGATCGACCTTATCGAGCTCGGGCACGAATTCCTTGCCAAGCTCGCGGCAGATTGCGGAGGAATTCTTGCGCATAGCGTCGATCACGTACCTCTCCGGCGGCTTCAGCCGGTACGTGGAAGGCCCCTCGCTCTCCACGAGCGAACCCTGCATCGCATGAAGAATCATCTTGTACGCGCCCCCTTCCATGGCAAGCACGGCCCGGGAGGCCGCAGGCATAAGCCGGTCACCATCAAGACCCTGTGTGGCGCCGGGCTTGATGACGCCCTCGATCATGGACGGGAGATGCATCAGTGCAATGCCGTGGCTGTCGCCCTGGAGGCGGAATTCCATACGCCCTTCGTCATCTTCGCCGGTCATGCGAATCGCGCGCTTCCGGTCAGGACCGATGGAGGCGTCGCAGTGAAGAGGAACCGCCTTGTCCGCGAGGGAAACCGCCCGGGCGACCCCCGAGGCAATCCGTCCTCCAACGGTCGTGAACCGCGGATGACGGGGATTGCACACGTTGCCATCGGCATCCCAGAAACTGGCATTGAGATGAGGGGACGGCGGGGGCGCGTCGAAGCCGTATTCGGCAGCTTTCTCCTGGATCACCCGAAGCAGGGATTCCACGTTCGTCTGCAACTGCCCGGACGGGACCGGCTTCAACTTGAACTCCGGCAGGCCGGGAGCGTCGTAGTACCCGCCATCGCCTCTTCCTTCGCCAAAGAGCCTCTGGAGGACGGGGCTGGTCTCGGGATGCAGGTCATGAAGCTCGAAGAGCAACAGCGCCTTGGCGCCGAACGTCTCCACGGCGGCCCGCTCCCGCTCCGCGGTCGCACGTTCTTCGGGTGTGCGGGCCTCCGCGACGCGCCGGTTCATGTGCGCGAAAATCCGTTGCCGCAGGGCCGCAACGCGCTCATCCGTCACGCGCTGCTCATCCGCAGAAAGCATCCGGGGAATCAGCGATTGTTCCAGCTCAAGAGACCACCGGGTTTCCAGGATGCCCCGCGCACGCAGCGCCGCGTCGGCGTGCACCCGCTGCTCGGGCACGGCCGGGTCGACATGCGAAAGCTCCGGGCGCGCGAAGCCGGGAAAGAGCGCAGAAGATTCACCGAGGATCGTTCCCATTATGTTATTATAACATAAAATTTGATTTTGTAAAAATCATGATTCAACGTATGAGAGTGCCCTAAAGAACGTCACACATGTTCCTCACCCTCCCCGGCCGCCTCCGCCTCATCCGATTCCTTGGTCAGCTCGCTCTTGATGCCCCGGTCCTTCGCCTTCTTCTTCTCGATCTCCTTTCCCTTCTCGCCGTCGAAGACTTCCACGAATTCCTCGACCGTCATCGTCTCTTTCTGCAGCAGCACTTTGGCGAGCTCATCGAGTTTCGCGCGGTGCCTGGTGAGGTAAGCCTTGGCGCGCACATACTGCTCGCCGATGACCTTCCGGACGTAATCGTCGATCTTCAGCGCCATCGCGTCGGAATAGTTCTGCGCCATGCTGGGGTCCACTCCCGCGAACATCGATCCCTGCTTTTCGCCGTACACCACCAGACCCAGCGCGTCGTCGCCCATGCCGAACTTCATCGCCATGCCGCGGGCGATCGCGGAGGCGCGCTCGAGATCGTTGCTGGCGCCCGTCGTGATTTCGTCGAAGATGATTTCCTCCGCGGCGCGTCCGCCGAGCAGTCCGCAGATCTCATCGATGAACTTGGACTTGGACGTGGTGAACTGATCCTCCTGCGGCAGGAACCACGTGACGCCCAGCGCGGAGCCGCGCGAAACGATGGAGATCTTGTGGAGCGGATCGGAATGCGTGCACAGATGGCCGACGATCGCGTGCCCGAGCTCGTGATAGGCGGTGATTTCTTTTTCGTGCTTCGTGAGCTTGCGGGACTTCTTTTCGGAGCCGATGGTGACCTTCTCGACCGCGTCGATGAGATCGCGCTGCGTCACCGCGGGGCGCTTCCGCTTTGCGGCGAAGATCGCCGCCTCGTTCATGATGTTCTCCAGATCGGCGCCGGTGAGGCCCACGGTCTGCCTGGCGACGTCGGACATCTTGATGCTCTTGCCCATCTTCTTGTTGCGCGCGTGGACTTCGAGGATTTTCTGGCGCGCGTTGAGATCGGGCTTGTCGATGAAGATGCGGCGGTCGAAGCGTCCCGGCCGCAGCAGCGCCACATCGAGCACGTCGGGGCGGTTGGTGGCCGCCATCACGATGACGTTGGTCCCCTGCTCGAAGCCGTCCATTTCGGTGAGGATCTGGTTGAGGGTCTGTTCGCGCTCGTCGTGCCCGCCGCCGAATCCCGCGCCGCCGCGCTGGCGGCCGACGGCGTCGATCTCGTCGATGAAGATGATGCAGGGCGAGTTGCGCTTGGCTTTGGTGAACAGGTCGCGGACCCGGCTGGCGCCCACGCCCACGAACATCTCGACGAACTCGGAACCCGCGATGGAGAAGAACGGCACGCCGGCTTCACCCGCGACCGCGCGCGCGAGGAGCGTCTTGCCCGTTCCGGGAGCGCCGACGAGAAGAACGCCCTTGGGGATCTTCGCGCCGATATTCGTGTACTTGCCGGGGTTCTTGAGGAAATCGACCACTTCGACCAGGTCTTCCTTCGCCTCCTCCGCTCCGGCGACGTCCACGAAGCGGGTTTTCACCTGCTTGGCGTCGGCGATGCGCGCGCGGGACTTGCCGAAGGAGAGCGCCGTGGACTGGCTGCGCGCGATGCCGCGGAAGAGCCAGACCACCCCGCCGATCACGAGCATGAAGAAGAGGATGTCGGGGAGGATCGCGAGCAGGAAGTTGCGGGTCTCCTGGTTTTCGATGGAGACGATGGTCGGGTTCTCGGGATCGTTCCAGCCGAGCTCGCTCACGGTGTCGGCCGCCTCCTTATACGACTGGAGGATGGTGCCGTCCTGGAGCGTGGCGTACACGCTGCTGTCGCGGATAAGGATGTCCTTGAATTCCTTCGCGGCATACCCCTGCGTGATGCGGCTGAGGGGGACTTCCTTCGCGTCGGCGTACTTCTTTTCATTCTCCCACTGCGGATTCAAGAGGAACGCAATGGACAGGAAGACCAGCAGCCCGAAGAGCAGAATGCTCAGGAGCCACTGTTGCCTGCTGCGCTGCGGTGGACGGTAAGGAGAGGCCACGGGCAGACAGAGTAGCACTCCCGCCCGGACCGGTCACTCCGGATTCCGAAGGAAACGGGACGGTCTCGGTCGCTTTTCATGACACGGCCTTGCGCGACTTTTTCCGGCGGGCATCGGCGTCTTCCTGCTCCGCGGGGACGGCGGGAAGGACGGCAAGCTGCGCCGCGGCCAGCCATTGGGCGAGCGCCTCGTCGAGCGTCTCCGTGTGGAGGAACACGGGGGTTTCGGCGGACGGGCCCCCGGCATCCCGGGCAAGCCACTCCTGCATCGCGGCAGCTTTTGCCTCCGGAGTCGTCTGCACGGAGTACCCCGCGGGAATCACGATCTCCACGGGTTCCTCGGGCGTCATTTCCTCAACGGTAAGCGCAGATGCACCGACATCCTCTTCCAATCCATCCGTGAGACGATCCTCGGGATCCTCGTCCGGGCGCCCGGCCGGATTCTCGGCGGGGGGATCGACGAGTGCTTCTTCTTCTTCTTCCTCTTCCTCCTCGTGCTCCGCGTGCGCGTGCCCGTGTTCGTGCGGGTGTTCATGCTCGTGCGCATGGGCGTGCTCGTGGGCATGTTCGTGCGCATGTTCATGCGCGTGCTCATGCTCGTGCGCGTGGACATGCTCATGTTCATGCTCGTGATGATGCTCTTCTTCCTCTTCTTCCTCCTCCTCTTCTTCTTCTTCTTCCTCTTCCTCACCCTCGTGATGGGAATCGTGCGAATGCGTCGCGATGCTGGCGCCGTGTTCGGTTTCGGACGGAGTATCGTGGGGCGTGGCGACGGTGAAGGAAACCATGTGTCCGTGATCAAACAGCTCTTCCACTTCCTCCGGGTAATCGGCGGACCCGGGCAGCGTGGCCTTCGTGGTGATCGTCACCGACGTGACCTCGGGCGAGAGGATGAACGTGTGATCGCCCGCCTCGGTGATGGAACCGTCGCCGGCGACCGTGATGGACACATGCACGTCCGCGATGGACTCATCCATGTGCAGCGTCAGGGTGTTGTGACCGTCGAACTCCACGTGCAGGTTTGCGGGCCTCTCCTCAAAGAGCGCCTCCGGATGCTCGACGCCGCTGAGATCCGCCACGCCTTCCGCCTCGAATGCATCCTCCGCAGAGGCTCCCAACACCTCCATCGTTTCCTCGTGAACAGTCGACACGAGCGCGGGCGCGAGCTCCGGCGCGGGCATGGGCATGGGAGTCGCTGACGGCAGAATGCGGGCATGCAGTGGTTCGACCGAGAGCGTGACGCGCTTTTCCATGGGGAGGAGGGAAAGGGGCGCATGCTAGGACGAACGCTCAGGGTGTCAATGGTTGTTGGCATGGGAAGCGGACAATTTCGCAAAACACGAAAAAATAGCCGCCGCCCGTCCGTCCGCCAAATGGCGAACGGACAGACGGCAAGCTCCTCAGTCTCGCAGACGGACAACAACGTCGGCGGCCTCGAATGGCCGCAGGGTGCCGTCTTCGTTGCCGAAGACGACGGAAATTTCGAGGAGCTCATCCGTGAGCTTGTTGACGCGCACTTCACGACCGATGCGCTTCTTTCCGTCGCGCACCGGCGTCACCTCGTATCCTTGGATACGATGGCGGACCTTAAAAGGAATCTGAAGGGTGACCTCCAGCTCCTTCAGATCCGCGATCCGCATCAACTCAATAGTGATGGGGAGGTCCGTGATCTGGAAACCACGGATCAACCGACGATCCATCGAGATGACCTCGCCGTCGATTTCGGCGACGGGATTGTGAGGTGACGAACGTTCTTTGGCGGCAATAACATGCTGCTCCGCAGCTTCCCATTCGAACTTGGCCTTGAGCGCGCCAAGCTTGCGCTTTTCCGCCTCCTCCTTGGCTGATGCGCCCTTGTTTGCAAGCACTGCAGCCGTTTTATTGAGGTGCTCGTTCCATTCGAATGCCGCCTCAGCGGCGTGCGCCAGGTCCTTGGCGGCATGGAGATGTGCCTTCAGCTCGGCGTGTTTCCCTTCCAAAAAACGAAGCTGGAAGAGCTTCTCACCCTTTTTGACGTTGTCACCCACCTTCTTGGCAGTGACGACTTCACCGTACATGCCACTCGATTGGCCCATCAACACGGTCTGCGTGAGATGGGACGCGCTCTCGATCATGACGGTAAGCGTCAATTGCTTGGGTGGCGGATCCATCGGCTTCTTGCCGAGTTCCTTGGGCGCATCCTGTGCGCCCGTGTTGATAATGTGGGCGCCGCCGAAAAACACGGCGACGAGAATCCAGGCTGCGATCAAACGGTTCATGGGACACCTTTTCTTTGAGTCGTGCCATCTGCGGTTCCAAGGAGCGGTGCGTCTGCACCATCAGTGTTTCCCTGGTACCTTGACGGCACAAAGCTGTAATGTCATAAACAACAAATGTCTAAAAAGCAAGACCCGGCGTGCACATGCGGGCCATTGGCCGATCTGCCCTATTCCTTCCCCCACCCGCCTCCTATACTCCCGCCATATGACTACCAAGCCCGACTCCCCCACTATTTGGAAGCGCTCCCATGTGCTGCTCCTGCTCGGTTTCGTGATCGCCCTCTCGTACCTGACCTACTTCCACCGGTACTGGCAGCCGCAGGCGGTGTACTGGGATGAGAACTACCACATCGCCAGCGCGCAGAAGTACCTCAACGGCGTGTACTTCATGGAGCAGCATCCCCCGCTCGGCAAGCTGCTCGTCGCCGCGGGCGAAAAACTCTTCCATGCCAACGAACGCACCGACCAGTTCCTCGGGACGGACTACGGCACGGACTTCAGCGGCGGCTTCTCGTTCGTGGGGTATCGCTTCTTCTCGGCGCTGCTCGCATGGTGGACGGCGCCCCTGCTGTTTCTGATATTCCTGCTGATTCTCAAAAATCCCCTCCACAGCGCGCTGCTCAGTTTCTTCTACATCTTCGACAACGGCATCATCGTGCAGACGCGCGGCGCGATGCTCGAGGGCCCGCTGATGTTCTTCTGCGTGCTCATGACGCTGATGTTCTTCCTGCTGCTCAACGACTGGCAGAAGCCCGGGAGACGATGGCTGGTCTGGAGCGCGTTAATGGGCGTGGCTTTCGCGCTGATCGTGACGACGAAGGTCCTCGGATTGCTCTTCATTCTCCTGCTGCTGCCGCTCTGGTGGGTGATGTTCCCGCACGCGAAGAAGATGTTTATCTTCCTGGGCTGCTTCATCCTGCCGTTCATCATCGTCTACTGCAGCGTGTGGCATATCCACTTCTCGCTCGGCAAGACCATCAACCCCAACCTGCCCGACAACGGCTACTACCAGGCCTCCGAGACCTACAAGTCCGTGATCGCGCAGGGAACAACAGGCTCCTGGTTGTCGTTCCCGATTTTGCTGCGCGATTCCCTCGCGTTCGTGTCGCACTACAACAACGGCGCGCCCCGGCTCGACCTCTGCAAAGAGGATGAGAACGGCAGCCCGTTCTACTTCTGGCCGCTCGGCGCGCGCACCATCAACTTCCGGTGGGAGACGCCCGACGGCTCGAGCTACCGCTACCTGTACCTGGTCCCGAACCCCGTCGTCTGGTGGACCGCGTTCGGCGCAGTCCTGCTCACCGCCGCCATGCTCGCCTGCTCCGTCCTGTGCCCGCCCAAGAAGCCGCTCAAGAACCGGTTCCTCATGTGCGTGTTCCTGGGCATGTATGTCTCGTTCATGATCGCCGTGAGCCGCATCGACCGCGTGCTCTATCTGTACCATTACTTCATCCCGCTCACGCTGAGCTTCGTGATGCTCGGCCTCGTCTTCGATGACCTCCAGAACCTGGGCCGCCACGTGCTGAAGGAGCACAGCAAGACGCTGCTGGCGCTCGGCTTCGCAACGATGATCTTCATCTCGTTCCAGTTCTACCGGCCCTTCACGTATTACCAGCCTCTCACCGACGCCCAGTTCAATCTGCGCAACATCTTCAGTCTGTGGGACATGCACTGCGTCAACTGTCCCCGCAACAACGGGCTGGTCATCCCGAACAAGAGGCCCGGGGAATAACGTGAATCAAGAATCATGAATTATGAATACCTTACTAGAAAGTATTCATAATTCATGATTCGTAATTCGCCTCGGAACGAAAAACAGCTGTACGATCATTTGTAGGGTTTCCTCACCTTCCGCAGCCCCCTCAGCTCCGTGAGCATCCTGCGGATCACGTACCACTTGGCTCCCGTGGGGTTGCCCGCCGTGCGGGGATAGTGCGGCACGTCGATGGTCTTCCAGGCGATGCCGTTCTCGCGCAGATGCATGAAGAGCTCGGTGTTGAACAGCTTCTCGATGCCGTGGACGGGACGGATCTTCGGCCAGAGATCCTTGCGGAAGATCTTCATGCCGCAGTTCACGTCGCGCACCCAGAGGCCCAGGACGATCCAGTTCATCAGCCCCAGGACTTTGCCGAGCATATTGCGCGTGAAGGAGTCGGCGCGGCGGCGGCGGCGTCCGGTGACGAACGCGAAGTCCTTGATATACGGCAGAAGCAGGCGCAGGTCTTCGGCATGGAACTGCCCGTCGCTGTCCATGAAGCCGAGGATCTCCATGCGGGCGCTGTCGCATCCCGTGCGGATCGCCGCCCCGTAGCCCTGGTTGACCTCGTGCCACACCACGCGGAGACGCGGATCCGTTGCGGCGAGTTTCTGGAGGAGCGAGCGCGTGCCGTCGCGGGAGCCGTCATCGACGGCGACCACTTCGCCCTGCGTGCCGGAACGGTCGTACCACCCGAGAACGTCGCGGACGGTGCGCTCGACGTTCGCTTCTTCATTGAAGCACGGGAGAACCAGCGAAAGCGTGGAGGCTTCCATGCCGGCATCTTCGGGAGGGCGGCGAATGATGTCAATTCCAAACGACCATGATTGGTCCATTCTCCGCGGCGGTGTCCAGCGCATTGGCTTCCTGTTGCGGCGTTTGGGTCGTAGAGTCGATGGACCGAACCTGCGCATGCCTCACAAACCCGTTGCACTCCCTCCCCCGTACGAGACGCGGCGAAAAAAACGCTGGGCTCGCCGCGTGCGGACCGCGCGGCGGATCGTCTTTCCCTCCATGCTCTCGCTGCTGCTGGGCGCGACGCTCTGGATGGCGATCGCCCCCGACTTCGGCACCGGAACCTACGCCGTGAACGGCCAGGACCCGGTCCGCTTCACCCTGCCGCTGCGGATCCCGGGAGACCCCCAGGGGAACTTCGAGATCCGCTTTCCGATGCGGCTGGGATTCCTGCATCCCGGCTCGTACCTGTTCGTGACCGACGATTGTCTGCAGTCGGTGGAAGTGAACGGGCAGCCGGTGACCGGTGCGGCCCTCCCCTTCTGCGATTACGGACGCTACAAGGTCCTGCATCTGGGAGAGTACCTTCATGCCGGGGAAAACACCGTGACGGTCCGTTCCACCAATGCCGGAGGCGGCGCGGGGCTCATCGTGCAGACGGCCCCCCATGACCCCCTCGTCATCGGGCTGATGGCCCTGCTCGGAATGGTGATCCTCTGGGCGGTATCGGCCGCGATGCGCCCGGTGCGCGGGGCGTCCGACGACATCGGCATCCTGGCGCTGGCGGTGGGAGGCATCGCGTTCCGCTTCGTGTACATGCTCCTCACGCCCGTTCCGCTGCGGGGACACGACACGGACGGGCACATCGAATACATCCAGTACCTCGTGGACAACTGGGCCCTGCCGCCCCCCAACGCGGGATGGGAGTACTGGCAGCCGCCGCTGTATTACGCCGTGTCGGCGCTGTGGTACGAACTGGGAATCCTTCTTTCCTGGAGCAGCGGCGCGATGCTCTTCGGCGTGCAGGTGCAGTCGCTCCTGCTGTCGCTGGTGATTCTCGCGGCGGGCATGTGGATTGCCTTCGCCGCGTTCCCCGGAAACGCGAACCGGCCCGAGCGCCTGCACTATACGGCCATCATGGCGGCGTTTCCCGGGCTTCTGTACCTCGTCGCCTTCATCAATAACGACGTGCTGGAGACGGCGCTGGCTTTCGTGTTCCTGGCGATGCTCTTCGCCTGGTGGAAACGTCCACATTCCCATCCCCTCTGGTACGGGATGGCCGTCATGGCCGCGCTCGCCGTCATGACGAAGAGCAACGGCCTCCTCCTGCTCCCGATCGCCCTCCTGCTGCTGGCGATCCGCGGCGAGATCCGGTGGAAGGAGCGCATGCTGCACGGGCTCGCGGCCGTCCTCATCGTGGCCAGCGCCTCGGCGGTGCTCTCGACGCGGACGGATACGTCGTCGGTGCAGCGGTACATGGTGGGCAATATCGTGTCGCTCAACGGGCCCCTGGCGATCCCCAACGACGTCGAAAGCTACGTCACGTTCAACCCGGCGGGCATGCTCCAGTATCCGTACGCGAACCCCTGGGACGACGGCGCGCGGCGGAAATACTTCTGGGAGTACCTCTTCCGCTCAGCCTTCTTCGGCGAGTGGAACTTCGGCGAACCGCTGAAGATCCTGTGCATGTGGATCCTGATGTTCGCCCTGATGCTGCTGCCGGCGGGCCTCTGGGGCATGGTCGACGCGGTCCGCAGGAGGCTGCCCGACGCACTCCCCTTCTTCGCGAGCCTCGCGGTGTTCGCCGCGGGCCACATGGCCTTCCGCTGGATCTCGCCTTTCTCCACGTCGCAGGACTTCCGCTACTCGACGGCGATGCTGGTGCCGGCGGCGTACTTCATCGTGTACGGCATATCGCGGCTTCCCACGCTGCCGCGGCACATCGCCACGGGACTGCTGCAGTCCTCCGTGGTGCTGTGGGTGATCCTGCTGCTCTCGGTCTGACGCCTCAGCGGCTGCTGACGGAGGACGACCTGGCGGACGAGGAGACGGCGGATGAAGACGTGCGTGCCGAGGACGTTGAACGTCCGGAAGAGAGCGACGCGGCGGCGGAAGTCGATACCGACGAGGCCGCGGCCTCCTGGATCTGCACCGGAACGACGTCGATGATCTTGTCGGCGATGGGATCGTAGAGGATGGCCCGGTCGCTGGTGACGATCAGGTGGTCCCCGTTCTTGGCCTTGTTGTAGAAGGCGTTGCGCGCGCGGAGCTGGGTGACGTCCACGATCGTGGCGACCGTCGGATCGATCCCGGCGGGGATCGAGTAGATCTTGCGGACGCGCGCGACGATTTCCTTGGCGGCCTCCTGATTCTGGGAGGGATTGGCGCCGTCGTACTTCATGGAAAGCTCGGTGAGCTTCTGCTCCGCCTGACGACGCTGCATGTCGAGGACGACGACGAGGCCGATCAGGCCCAGGACGACGAGAAATCCGAAAAATTTCCCGATCGCGGAGCCTTTCTTGGAGCGGGACGGGGAGGCGGTTGTTTCCATGAAGCAGAATGGGGAAGTCAGCAGAAATGGTAGGCCGGGGCCGAGCCATGCGCAAGACGGCATCCACTGGCATCCGGACCGCGGATGATTCTAGAATGCCGGCATGATCACCCACGACGCCCTCCGCCCGTTCCTCACGACCTGCCTGGATGCCACGGACCTCGCAGGACTCGGATCCAAGTACCGCGGCAAAGTCCGCGACGTGTATTCGAGCGGCGACCGCGTCGTGCTGATTTCGACCGACCGCCAGTCGGCTTTCGACTATCAATGGTGCACGATCCCGCTGAAGGGACAGGTGCTCAACCAGCTGAGCGACTGGTGGTTCGACCAGGTGAAGGACGTGATGCCGACGCACGTGCTCGCGACGCCAGACCCCAACGTGACGGTCGCCAGCAAGCTGCGCATGATCAAGTTCGAAGTCGTCGTGCGCGCGTACCTGACCGGCTCCACGTCAACCTCCGCATGGGTGAACTACGAGAAGGGCGTGCGCGACTTCTGCGGCAACAGGCTTCCCGACGGCATGAGGAAGAACCAGAAGTTCGACGACATCATCTTCACGCCCTCCACCAAGCCCGAAACCGGCCACGACGAATCGATGAGCCCCGAGGGCCTGATCGAACTGGGCGTCACGAACCGCGAGGAGATCGACCGCGTGAAGGACTGCGCCTTCGCGCTGTTCCGCCGGGGGCAGGAGGTCGCCGCGAAGAGGGGGCTGATCCTCGTGGATACCAAGTACGAGATGGGCTACGACAAGGACGGCGTCCTGCGCGTCGGTGACGAGGTGCACACGCCGGATTCGTCCCGCTACTGGCTCGCGTCGAGCTACGACGAACGCATGAAGGCGGGGAAGGAGCCCGAATCCCTGGATAAGGAATTCTTCCGGCTGTGGCTGAAGGAACAGGGCTTCGTGGACGACGGACGCCCGCGCCCGCCAGTCACCGACGACGTGCGGGTCATGCTCGCGGCCAAGTACATCAGCCTCTACGAAAAGATGACGGGTCTGGAATTCCAGGTGCCGAAAGATCCGGATGTGATCGGACGGATCGGGAGGAATCTGAAGGAGTACATGGTCTAACTCACAATTCCCGGTTTTCAACTCACAATAACGCATTGTGAGTTGTTTTTTGTGAGTTGAGAGTTCACTCATGGATCATCATCCATCCCTCCCTCACTCCGTGCTTTTTCAGGAATCCCTCATTCACTTCGAGTGCATACGTCGCCGCGCCATAGGAGGGATAGCTGGGACACGGATCGGCTCTGCAGGGCTCCATGCTCGTCGCGGAAACGAATGTGCCGGCGGCATCGAAGAAGGCGATATCGAGCGGAATCAGCGTGTTCTTCATCCAGAACGAGAGTTCCTGGGGCTCGTCGAAGACGAAGAGCATGCCGGCATCGGCATCCAGATGCGTACGGTGCATGAGGCCGGTGGAGCGCTCCGCGTCGGTCCGGGCGAGTTCGGCCTGCACGGTCACGGAACGGCCGCCCGGTCCTCTCAAATGGATGGCGGTCGTCGCAGGTGCGGATGATGTCACCGATGATGCCGACGATGACGGGACGGAAGACGACGACACAACCGGAGCCGGCGGCGGCGGAACCGCGGTCTGGCCGGCACAGCCGATGAGCAGCAAGACGGACGTGCTGACGAGACCGCTGGCGAACACCGATGCCTTCATGCGTCGCGGAGGGCGTTGATGGCGGCCGTCCGGTCCTTCGCGCCGAAGATGAAGCTCGCGGCGACCAGGTTGTCCGCGCCCGCCTTCTTGCACTGCGCGGCGCTCTTCGCGTCGATGCCGCCGTCCATCTGGATCATGAGCGCGGGATACTTCGCGCGGAGCGCGCTGACTTTCTCGAGCACTTCGGGGATGAACTTCTGGCCGCTGAAGCCCGGATGGACCGACATGACGAGGACGAGATCGATGTCGTCCGTGACGTCCTCAATGGCGCTGACGGGCGTCCCCGGGTTGATCGCAATGCCCGCGGTGGCTCCGCGGGAGCGGATTTCGCTGATGAGATGCCTGCGGTCGGCGGTCTTCGCGACGGCTTCGGCATGGAAGGTGACGTGCTTCACGCCGATCTTGAGGAACTCGGGAAGGCGCTCATGCGGATTGCTGACCATCAGATGGATATCGAGCGGAAGGCTCGTCTTGAGCCACTTGATCACGGGCGCGCCGAAACTGAGGTTCGGCACGAAATGCCCGTCCATCACGTCGACCTGCAGCCAGTCGGCCTCGGCCTCGACGCTGTCGACCTCCTGCTGCAGCCGCGCCAGATCGCACGAGAGAATGGAAGGCGTGATGAGGACGGACCCCTGAGTCATGACGGCCATTGTACTCCTCCGCCCGGCGCTCAAAAGAGCAGCGCGGCAGCGACGGGCGCGAGAACGCAGGCGAACACCGTGGTGGCGAACACCGCAGCCGCGGCTTTTGCGGGATGCAGGCGGAATTCCGACGCGTAAGCGACGACGTTCGCGGCCACGGGGACGATGGCCTGCGAGAGGAGGACCTGATGCACCGGCCCGGAAAACAGATGGAGCCAGGCCGTATCGAGGCGGATGAAGGCGATCATGACGACCGGCCAGGCGAGGAATTTGGCCGCAAACACGAGCGACAGGTAACGCGTGTCCATGCCGCGGATGCGCACGGCCGAGAGGCCCATGCCGATGAGCATCATGCCGAGCACGATGTACGCGCCGCGCATCTGCAGCCCCAGATCGTGGAGGACCGCCGGCATGCCGAATCCCAGAACATTCCACGCGAGTCCCGCCAGCATCGCGTAGATCATCGGGAGCCGCAGGACCGTCACGATGCTCTCCCGCAGCGTGCGGTTTCCGCGGGCGGCGATGAACGCGCCGAACGTGTGCTGGTAGATGCCCATGCCCAGGTCGATGAGGAGCGCAACGGGAAAGAGACCCGGCGGAAAGAGCGCCTGGACCAGAGGAAAGCCGAAGTAGCCGCTGTTGCCCATGCCGGCGCCGAATGCAAGAAGGTGCGCGGTTTCGGCGTCAAACAGGCGGCGGCCGATGGCGAGAAACGTCAGGCACAGGCAGACGCCCATGAGGACGATGATGGGGGTGAGCAGAAGCAGGCCCCATTCGAGTTCCATGGTCGCGATACCGTGGAAGATCATCAGCGGCCCGATGAGATAGATGAGCAGCCGCGCGACGGTTTCCTTGGGGACGCGCAGAAGCCGCTCGGCGGCGGCGCCGAGTCCGATGAGCAGATAGAGGGGGCTGAGTTTGCCGAGGAGGATCAGAAAGACATCCATGGAGAGAGTGTACCGGTCAGCGGGATCCGCTTACTCCAGATCCTGGATCCGCGCGACGTGCCGTCCGCCTTCGAACTCCGTGGAGAGGAACGCATCGACCATTTTTTTCGCGAGTTCCGGATCGAGCATGCGCCCGCCGAGGCTGAGCACGTTGGCGTCGTTGTGCCTGCGGCAGAGTTCCGCGTCTTCGAGGGTGCAGCAGCGGGCCGCGCGGATGCCGCGCACTTTGTTGGCCGCGATCGACTCACCGATGCCGCTTCCGCCGAAGACGACCGCGGGGCAGTCCTGCTCGAGGGTGACCGCGCATGCCTTGCGAATGAACACGGGATAGTCGACGGGATCCTCCGAAAACGTCCCCTCGTCGACAACGTCGATCCCCTCCTTCATCAGATGGGCTTTGATGATTTCCTTCAGCTTGTAGCCGGCATGGTCCGTGCCGAGAGCGACGCGCGGGGGCTTTCGCATGTCTACAGAATACAGAAAGCGCGAGAAACGGAAAGTCCCTTCATTCTTTTTAAGCTCAAGGGCAAGAGCAAAAAACAGGACGCCTGAGGATAATTCTTTTCAGCCCCATCAGGAGCGAGAATACTCGCATGATGCAGCGCATGCCCCCTGCTCCCGTGCGTGAAGATACAACGGCCATCCGTCCCGCCGACGAAGCCGAAGGCCTAACGATGGTGCAGGTGGAAGTATCGGACAGGATTTCGCACGGGCGGGAGAAAGTGGCATTTGAACTGATCGTGCTCCAATGGATCCTTGAACATGGCGAACGCCGCTTTAATCTGAATCACCAGCGGGAAAAAGCTGCATTCGGATATCTCCTGAGGATGTCCCGCGATGAAGCGAAAAAACTGCTCGGAGGAAAACCCATCGTCGTGCAGGCCGCCGCAGGCACCATCATGAAGGACTTTCTGCATGACGGGCTGAATTCGGGAAAAGGCGTGGACATGGGCGACGAGCTGCATTTTTCGGTGAACGCGGAACGCGACGTCCCGCTGCCGCCGGTGCTCTCGCTCAAGGAGATCGAGGACGTGCTGGTCTTCCGGCATCAGCGAAAACTCGGAGGCCCCCTGAACCTCCCGTACACGATGATCAACGGTCTGAATGCCGGAGAACTGGAGAGGCTTCTTTTCCTCTGCAAAACCTATCATCTGGGATTCACCGAAGTGCATCCCCGGGACGCGCTGCCCGCCATGGAAGACCGGCTGGCGGAATTGACCGGCAGCCGCCGGAGAACGGCAGTGGGAGGAGAGACGGAACTGGCGCCCGTGGCAGAGGCATAGCCGAGACGCTAGACTGCGCACATGCCAAAGAAGTTCCTCATCGCCGCCAACTGGAAGATGAATGCCGCCCCCGCGGGATTTGACGGACAGGATTCCCCCTACCGCACGCATGCCGACGTCGACGTGGTCGTGCTCCCCTCTTTCGTGGACCTGCGGAAGTGCCTGGATGCGGAACTGATGACGGGCGCCCAGTGCGGCCGGGCGGAGCCGTCGGGCGCGTTCACCGGAGACGTGAGCGTCGCCATGCTCAAGACCATCGGCTGCCGGTACGTCCTGTGCGGACATTCGGAGCGCCGCCGGTATCACGGCGAGACCGACACGCAGGTCGCAGAGCAGGCGGTCGCCGCGCTCGAAGCGGGCCTGCATCCCATCGTCTGCGTGGGGGAGACGGAAGAGGAGCGGAAGAAGGGAAAGGAGAAGGACGTCGTGAAAAGGCAGCTGAAGGAGATCCCCGCGGGCGTGACCGTTGCCTACGAACCCGTCTGGGCGATCGGCACGGGCAAGACCGCCACGCCGAAGGATGCGCAGGAGATGCATGCGTTTATCCGGGGGCTGCTCCCGGAGAAGGATACGAGGATTCTCTACGGCGGCTCGATGAACGCCGGGAATGCGGAAGAGTTGCTCAAGCAGAAGGATATTGATGGTGGGTTGATCGGAGGGGCGTCGTTAAAACTTGATGAATTCAAAAAAATTGTTGAGGCGGCCGAACGAATTACGAATTAGGAATTACGAATCACCGTCTTGGTTTTCTTCATGAGTCCATTCAGTAATTTGTGAACACGAATGCTTTGCCTGTAAATGTGATCGAATCCTTCTTGAGAGAGGTATTGCACACCTTTACTGATGAATAACTGGTTTTGCACTTCAATGAGGGAGCCCATGGCAATGGAATAGAACTGAAGTTTTTCTTTGTAAGACTTTCTGCCAAATCCTTCCGCAATATTTGAAGTAATGGAAACGGCGGCGCTGCGTATCTGACTCGTGAGCTTGTATATCTCCTTTGGCGGAAAGGAATCCGTGTATTTGTAGACCAATAACAATAATTGATGCGCCTGCTGCCAAGAATGCATATCAAAAACTGTACGAATTTTCTGTGATGAGAGGGCTGTATTCATAAAAAATTCGTAATTCGTAATTCGAAATTCGATCAAGTGCGTATCCAACTTCCCAATCCCATGTTCCTCGCCGCCCCATTCAATTCCAGGACAGTGAGAATCGCACTCACCGCACTCGCGCCGATCCCGCTCTTCTCCACAATCTCATCCACCAGCTGCGGCATGGTCGAAAGTGTCTTCAATACCTGCTCCTCTTCGGGGCTTTGAGCGAAATAGAAAGTCCTCTGCGGATCCTCCTCGGGAACAATCACTCCCAGTTCCGAAAGAACATCCTTTGCCGAGGTACAGAGCCTGGCTTGCTGGTTTTTGATGAGAGCATGGCAACCCGCAAAGTTGGCATCGAAGATCTGCCCGGGCACGGCGAACACGTCGCGGTTGTAGTCGAAGGCGAGGCGGGCGGTGATGAGCGCGCCGCTGCTTTCGGGTGCCTCGAGAACGACGGTGGCGAGGCTGAGACCCGCGATGATGCGGTTGCGCATGGGAAACGTGAACATGTCGGCGCCCATCCGCAGCGGGAATTCGGAGAGGACCAATCCGCCGGCCGCGACGATCGCATCGGCCAGTTCCTTCGCGCCTTCCGAGAGCGTCAGGAGGCCCTGACCGAGAACGGCAACCGTCCTGCCTTTTCCGCAACGCACCGCGATCGTTTCGCGGGCGACGAGAGCGTCGATGCCGCGCGCCAGCCCGCTGACCGTCACGATTTGGGCTTCAGCAAGGGCTCTTGTGAATTCTTCCGCGATCCGTCGGCCATAGGGGCTCATCTTGCGGGTGCCGACCATTCCCACGCACGGCTGCGACAGCACGGAGATATCGCCGCGCGCGTAGACGAACACGGGACAATCCGGGATATCCCGCAGACGATCTGGATACTCGTTATCGGAGAGGGAAAAAATGGATGCCCCCGCGGAGGCGAGGAGCTTTTGCTCCGCATCGGGATCGCATTTCTCCAGACGCTGCAGCACGTTGATGATCGTTTCTTCCCGGCAGCCCAGCCCCCGCAGGAGCTCGCCGTCCACGTGCGCGGCCGCGGCTTCGAGGCTGCCGAAGACCGAGAGGAGGGCCTTGTGCCGTTCCCGGTTGAGAACCTGCATGCAGGACCAGAGAAGAGCCGCGCGTTGGGAGGAATCTGTCATGGTCGCACCGTACGTCTGCGGCGGCCGATGAGGAGGGTCGCGCCGGGGATTTTTTTGCGGTGGGATGAATTTTCCGCGCCGGCATGCGGCAAAGGACGTTCCATGACGCCGTGGAACGCCCGCGGTGCTCGTGGGGAGAAACGTCGGGCGGATTGCGCGCAGACGGAAGGGCTCCTGTGTGTCATGGCGGCATCCTTCCGATGATCAGAAATTGGTATTACTCTCCCCAAGATGAAGCGCCGACTCCTCTCATCGGAAATCCTATGGGGATCGCTGGGCGTGATGCTTGCTCTTGCGTGGTTCACCCCGACGATCCTGCTCCCGTCGGTGTACCGGGGCATGCTCTGCTGCGACGCGGCGGATTACCTGCGCGGAGCCGGGAGCGCGAAGCTGGAACAAGTGATGGAGCCGTCTGATTCCTCTGTTTCGGACACGACGACGGAAACAACGGTCGAAACACCCTCAACGGGAAAAATCAGCGGCCTCGTCCGTTTGATTTTCACCGACGCCGGGTACCGGCCGCTCGGGTATCCGGCGTTCCTGGCGATCCACAAATACGCACTGCGGATGATCGGCATCACCAGCCAGATTCTCTGGGTGAATGCTGCGGCGATCTCCGCGCTTGTGATTCATTTGCTCGCGGGATTCTTCTTCTACCGGACCGCGCGCCGCGCGTATCCCCTCCATCCCGCGGCCTTAATGCTCCTGCTGGCACATCCGGGTCTCACATCCCACGCGGCGCTTCCGCTGAGCGACGGGCTGGCGGTGAGCCTGATGCTGCTTGCGCTCTGTTGCGTGTTCCGCGCACTGGAAGACCGCACGCGCAATGCATGGGCATGGACCGCGGCGGGGGGATTCCTGCTCGCGACGCTCATCTGGGTCCGGGCACCCCATCTGATGGCCGTCATGCTGTTCCTCGCGGCCTGGATCGCCGTCATGCTCATCTCCCGGTCATGGCGGGGATTGCTCCTCGCCTGCGCGGCTGCAGCCGTGACGGGAATTCTGCTGAGTCCGCGTGTGATCGCCTGTTCGAACGCGTCGGGGACATTCTGCTTCACCCTGCCGGCGCTCGCAGCGACGCAGCAGCACATCCTGCTCGAGCTGGGGCTCCGCAACGTCCGCGCGTATACCGTGGCAGGACCCGAACGCGAGGCGCGCCTGGAGATCGTGGATGACCCGTGGCTGACATCACTCCTGGGGCGGCACTGTCCGATCGGCGAAACGACGGCGACACGGGATGTTGCCCTCTGCTTCCTCAGGCGTCCGCACCTGCTTCCCCTCTTCTACGGGAAGAAGCTCATCGGCCTGTTTGATAATTATCACTGGCAGACCTACGCGACGCTGATGACCCCCGTGCCGGTGATGTTCATGAACCGGGTGGTGGATGAGCTGGCGTTCGCTGGTTTCGTACTGATGATAATCGCTGCGGTGATGATGGTCTGGCGCAAATTCCGACACTTTTCCAAGCCCAAGCCCCAGCCCGCCAAAGGCCCCGAGCGAAGCCGAGGGGAGCCCGTGCTGGTCGTCCTCCTCTATCCCCTCGCCTACCTCGCCTACACCGCTCTGCTCCCCGTGGAATCCCGCTACGGCCTCCCGCTCGCGCCGTTCGGATTGATGATGGTGGGAGCGCTGTGGACGATGCCGCCGAGGCGGATCCGCCGGTATGCCCTGATCGGATTGCTGCTCCTGGTCATCCTCTTCGCGGCGCAGGTGTTGGCATGGGACCGCATCCCTCCCGTCGTCTACGCGTCGTGACATGGCCACCCAGGAATCCACCGCTGGCTATCTTCTCGAACAGGTGTCCGGAGCCGGGGCCGTGCGGATCCGCAAGATGTTCGGCGAATACGCGCTCTACTGCGACGAGAAAGTGGTGGCGCTCATTTGCGACGACCGTTTCTTCGTAAAACCGACCGATGCGGGCAGGGCGTTCGCCGGAAATCCCGAAGAAGCGCCGCCGTATCCGGGATCGAAACCGTTTCTGGTGATCGACGAGGACCGGTGGGGTGACGCTGCATGGATGGCGGAGCTGGTGAGACGAACCGCTGACGAATTGCCCGTTCCGCCGAAAAAGAAGCCGAAAAAACGAGAGTGAAATCATGTATAGTTCCCACGTGTCCAACGTCCGTGTCGGCGTCATCGGCTATGGGTACTGGGGTCCCAACCTCGTGCGCAACTTTTCGCTGACGGACGCCGCCGCGGTCGTCGCCGTGTCCGATCGCGACGAGAAGCGGCGCAAGCTCGTGAACCAGACGTACCCCGCCATCCGCACCTGCAGCGAAGCCGCCGATCTGATCGCGGATACGGAAGTGGATGCCGTCGCCATCGCGACGCCCGTCTCGACGCACTATCCGTTCGCGAAGGCGGCTCTGATGGCCGGCAAGCACGTGCTGGTGGAGAAGCCCATGGCGCAGACGGCGGAGCAGTGCCGCGAACTGATCGCGATCGCGAAGGAGAAGAAGCTGATCCTCATGGTGGGCCACACGTTCCTGTACACGGGAGCGGTGCGGAAGATGCGCGAATTGATTGATGCAGGAGAACTCGGCGACCTCTACTACTTCGACTCCGCGCGCTTCAACCTGGGGCTCCTCCAGCACGACGTGAACGTGATCTGGGATCTCGCGCCGCACGATCTGTCGATCCTCCTCTATCTGGTCGATGAGCGTCCGTCGAAGATCCAGGCCGTGGCGCACCGGCACGTGGGCGCAAAGCAGGAAGAAATCGCGGCGCTCACGCTCGTCTACCCGAGCGGCTTCCACGCGAATATCCGGCTCAGCTGGATTTCGCCGCTCAAGATCCGCATGACGCTCGTGGTCGGCAGCAAGAAGATGATCGTGTTCGACGACGTGGAGCCGAGCGAAAAAGTCCGCATCTACGACAAGGGCGTGAGCATGACGCCAAAGCCCGGGCAGGAAGTGACCGCATTCAACCCCATCTACCGCGCAGGTGACGTGCTGATCCCCGAACTGGACCGGACGGAGGCACTGCGGCGCGAAGCAGCGCACTTCGTCGACTGCATCCGGAAGTCCGAAAAACCGCTCACGGACGGGCTCAATGGATTGGCGGTCGCCGCGCTTCTCGAGGCGGCGCAGAAGTCCGTTGCGGCGGATGGCGCCTTCATTCCCCTTCCGGCGGATCTATGGAAATGAAGCTGATCAACAACGTGAAGATGGGCAAAGACGTGATCATCCGCGATTTCGTGAACGCCTACGGCTGCGAGATCGGCGACGGATCGCGCGTGGGCACGTTCGTGGAGATCCAGAAAGGCGTGATCATCGGCAAGAACTGCAAAATCCAGAGCCACTCCTTTCTCTGCGAGGGCGTGACGATCGAGGACGGCTGCTTTATCGGCCATGGGGTGATGTTCACCAACGACCGCTATCCCCGCTCGGTGACGGAAGGCGGCGCGCTCCAGACGGAGGCGGATTGGAAGCTCGAGCGGACTCTCGTGAAGAAGAACGCCTCCATCGGCACCGGCGCCACGATCCTGCCGGGCATCACCATCGGCGAGCGGGCGATCATCGGCGCCGGAGCGGTGGTGACGCAGGACGTCGCGGACGATACAATCGTCGTCGGAAACCCCGCGCGGGTGATTCCCAAAAAATGAGCGTCCCCTTCCTCGACCTCGGCGCGCAGTACCGCTCCCTCAAGACGGAGATCGATGACGGCATCGCGCGCGTGATCGCGAAGACGGCGTTCGCGGGAGGCCCGGAAGTCGCGGCATTTGAGCAGGAATTCGCCGCGTACTGCGGCGCTCCGCACTGCGTGGGGCTGAGCTCGGGAACCGCGGCGCTGGAACTGCTGCTGCGCGCGTGGGGCATCGGACCGGGACACGAGGTGATCGTGCCGACGCACACGTTTTTCGCGACGGCCGAAGCGGTCTCGCTCGTCGGCGCGACGCCGGTCTTCACCGATGTCCTCCGGAGCGGACTGATGGACCCCGCGGCGATCCCCAAAGTGCTCACGGCGAAGACGAAGGTAATCATCCCCGTGCATCTGTACGGCCAGCCTGCGGATATGGACGCGATTCTCGCGATCGCCCGGCCGAAGAAGATCATCGTGATCGAAGACAGCTGCCAGGCCCACGGCGCGGTGTACAAAGGAAAGCGGACGGGAAATCTCGCGGATGCGGCCGCCTTCAGCTTCTATCCCGGCAAGAACCTGGGTGCCTACGGCGAGGCCGGAGCGATCACCACGGCCGATCCGGGCGTCGCCGAAAACGTGCGGCTGCTGCGCGAGCACGGATCGAAAACCAAGTACGAGCACATCGTCGTGGGCAGGAATGACCGGATGGACGGCATCCAGGGCGCCATCCTGCGCGCGAAGCTCCCGAAACTGGATGGATGGAACGCGCGCCGCTGCGCACTCGCGAAGCGCTATCAATCGCTGCTTGCCGGCGTCCCCGGCATCGGCTTCATCGCCGACGATGCCGACCGCGAGAGCGTGTATCACCTCTTCGTGATCCGCGTGAAGGACCGCAGGAAGACGCAGGCGATGCTCACCGACCGCGGCGTCGGCACGGGCATCCACTACCCGATCCCCCTCCACCTCCAGCGGGTCTACAGCAGCCTCGGGCACAAGCGCGGCGACTTCCCCGTTGCGGAAGCGATGACGGACGAAATCCTCTCGCTGCCCATGTTCCCGGAAATGACGGAGCAGCAGCAGGATGCCGTAGTGACGGCAGTAAAAGAGTGTCTGTGATGAATTGAAGTGCCCGGCAGCGAAATCCTCATTCTATGCAGCTGATCCCTCCGCTACCATTTCCTCATGCCCTCCATCTCCCTCGTCGTCCCGGCGTACAACGAAGAAGCCGGGCTCACGGCGACCGTCGAGCGGTGTCTCAAGACCCTGCGCGCGTGCACCGATGACTACGAGCTGATCATCCTCGATGACTGCAGCTCGGACCGGACGCCCGACATCATGGAGCAGATCCGCAGGACGGATCCGGTGCACATCCGCACCGCCCGCCACGCGGAAAACATGGGAATCGCCGTCACGTTCGAGGACCTCTACCGGATGGCGACGAAGGAATACGTCTTCCTGACGCCGGGCGACGGCGAATATCCCCCGGAGGCGCTCTTGGAATGCGCGAAGCTGATTCCCGAACACGATATTGTCGCCTGCGTGCGCGTCGCCAAGAATTACACGCTGTACAGGCAGATCGTCTCCTTCTGCTACCGCCTGATGCCCCTGGTTCTCTTCGGCGTCGATCTGCGCGATCCGGGCGGCACCAAGTGCATGAAGCGTTCGATCATCGTAAACACGCCCGTCGTCTGCAAAAGCGTCTTCGTGGAAGCCGAACGGGTCATCCGCGCGGTACGCGCGGGCAGGAAGCTCGCGATGGTGGAGATCAGGCACGAACAGCGGGCGGGAGGCAAAGCCCGCGGCGCACGCATGAGCACCGTCATCGACGCGGCGCTGGACGTTCTCAGATTACGATGGGATCTTTGGGTACATCCACACAGAAAATGATAAATGATAAATCGCTAAGACAGATCGAAGTGCAGAATTTCTGAATTTCAAAATTTCGGCTTCATGAATTCCTTAACGATTTGTCATTTATCATTCGCTGAACAGCCGTATACCGTATACGTCCCCACCGTCCCTTCCGCCGTGCAGATGTCCTGAAGGCCGGATGGAAGAATCCAGTCCGTGACGATCAGCCCCACGCGGAATTTTTTCACCAATGAAGGGAGATCCGCGTCGGCATTGTCGAGCATCGCCAGGAGCTCCTGATGCACGACGAGCGTCCGGGGATCGATGACGCAATCGTCATCGCGCCGCAGCAGACGGGCCCGGTACCGGCATACCGTGCGCTCGCGGGCCGCGAGCATGCCGGGATAGCCCCCGAAGACCGAGGGATAGCCACGTTCTTTTTCGGTCAGATCCCCGGAGGACGGGAACAAGGCACGCTGGAGCAGATACCGTTCGGCGAGCTCGCGGTCGGGCATGCGCCAGTTGTAGGCGTAGCTCGTGAAGAGCGCGTCGCGGTCCGTGAGGACCGGTATCCGGTCGGCGAGAACGAGCGGCGCCGCGACGGCGCCCGTCGCGGTGGGCAAAACCGCGATGACCGAACGCTCCTGGCTGCCGGCGTAGTCGGCGATGCGTCGCGCGTCCTCAGCGGCCTCCGTTCCCATCTCGCCCGCAAACCGCAGCAGCATGAAGACGGCGGCGACGGCCAGAGCCGCGGTCGTTCCGCGCGTCCTGCCCAGATACGCGATCGCGAGGACCGGGAAGGCCAGCCAGCGGAGCAGGAGGAGCACGTTCACGTAGTACGAGCTGAACGTGGCGTCGACGCCGTGCAGCAGGGCCTGATTGAATCCGAGGAGCGCAGCGGCGATCACGACGAGCACGCGGTCGATCACCTGCCGTTCCGTTTTTGGTCTCGCGCGGGCGATCAGGAAGATGCCTGCCGCCAGGAGCAGCTGGAGCTGGAACTGAGGCGCGGAGGGATACCTGCTCGGGATCACGCCGAGGCGCCGGTAGATGTCTCCGCCCGCCGGATCGGCGGACAGGAACACCCCCCACAGGATCGGCAGGCAGAGGACGGCGGTTGCGCCCAGGACGATACCCGTGTCCCGGACGACCGCGAGCGGGCGCTCCCGGTCGAGGAAGAACCGCCGGGCGGCGTCGACGGCTTCAAGAATGAGCAAAAATGATCCGTACAGAAGCTGGACGTGGCAGAGGAGCCCGATGACCGCCCCGCGCGCGAGGAACATGCCGCGCCGCTCGTCGCGGCTGCAGTAGAGCGCGGCATACGCGGCAACCAGCACGTACGGCACCTGCGGATTGCTGGTGCGAAGCCAGTAACCGCCGAGCGATGCCGCCGCGATCATCGCGGACGCCGCCGCCCACCTGGGCGAACGCAGCAGCCCGAGCGCGGCGAAGAACAGGAAGAAGACGGCCAGGAACGGATAGAGGACGTCGCCGGCGAGAAGCGTGCCCGTGAGGCCCGCGCCCGCGGGCAGCAGCCACGACTGCAGGAGCGGCGCCTGCGTCGCGGCGTGATAGATGTCCGCACCCCGGGCGAGCCCGCGGATGACGGCAGCGTAATACGCCTCGTCCCGTCCGTGGTTGAGCAGATGGATGACCGTCAATTGCCCGTGAAGCGCGGGCAGCAGATGGATGACATTGAGCAGGATCGTGAACAGCGCCCCCGTGCCGAGACCCCAAAGAAGATGCGGACGGGACCAGAACAGGAAGGCGGGGGCAGGCGAAGCGCGCATAAATCGCAAGAACTATACCTGTGGAATGGCGGGGTTTTTCCCCAAACCTCCGGTCACGGGACGGTCTTTGGAGCGTCCTCAGGTGTACCTATTCATTTCCCCATACTTTATATGACGGGCACCAACGACTCGCAGACCTCGAAAACACTGAAGGAAACGGACAACTCCAAGGACAAGCAGCCCAAGGAGACCGTGAAGGAATACGCCGACCGCCAGGCGGAAAACAGCCGCATCCAGAGCCATCCGATGAAGTAGTCGTCGTCGCTGCATGAGATGTGGCTTACCGAAGCGGAGAATGCGCCCTATTCTCGCATTCTTCCGCTTGCCAGAACGACCGGGATACCGCATTCTGCCCCGCGTGCCGCCGTAGCTCAGCGGTAGAGCAACGGTATCGTAAACCGTGGGTCACCGGTTCAATCCCGGTC
>CAZCFO010000002.1:0-260242 GCA_964497975.1 uncultured Candidatus Peribacteria bacterium | reverse complement strand
GCGACGCCGTCGAATTCGATCTCCTTCGCGCCCTGCTCGAACTTGGAGATGACGACCGGGGCTTCCTTGGAGACGAGCGCGGCCTGCTTGAGGTATTCCTCCAGGTCATCGCCCGAATGGACGACCGCCATCGCGGCGCCGGAGAGCACGTAGCTCGGCCGGACGATGACGGGGTACCCCACGTTCTCGGCGAAGGCGCGCGCCGTGCCCATCTCCGCGAATTCCTTCCACGAGGGCTGGTCGATGCCGAGCGTATCCAGAAGACTGCTGAACTTGTGGCGGTCCTCCGCGCGGTCGATGTCGGCCGGATCGGTGCCCAGGATGGGGATGCCCGCGCGGGCGAGCTTGGGCGCGAGCGAGTTGGGGATCTGCCCGCCCATGGAAACGACGACGCCCGCCGGCCGCGTGAGGTCCACGATGTCGCGCACGCGTTCCTCCGTCAGCTGTTCGAAGAACAGCGCGTCGCACTCGTCGTAGTCGGTGCTGACGGTTTCGGGGTTGCTGTTGATCATCACCACCTCGTAGCCCTGGCGCTGGAGTTCGTGCGCCGCCTGCACGCAGCACCAGTCGAACTCGACCGACGAGCCGATGGAGTAGGGGCCGCCGCCCAATACGATTACGCGCTTCCGCGAAGCGGTAGTGGAAAGTGGCAAGTGGAAAGTGGAAAGTGAATTTTCCACTTTCAATTTTCCACTTTCCACTTGGTCCGATTGTGAAAAATGAACATCATGCTCCGTCCCGTGGTACGTCATATACAGGTAGTTCGTCTGCGCGGGGAATTCGCCCGCGAGCGTGTCGATCTGCTTGATCACCGGCACGATGCCGGAGGCGACGCGTTGTGCGCGGATTTTTGCGTAGTCGTCTTCCCGGATCTGCGCGATGGAGCGGTCCGAGAACCCGTGACGCTTGGCGTTGCGGAGAAGATCGTCCGTGAGCGCCGCCGCTTTGGACTGGAAGAGTTCCCTCGCGATGCCCGCGCAGCTCTTGATGCGCTCCAGGAACCAGCGGTCGATGCCTGTGGCGATCGAGACTTCCGCGGGAGTCCATTCGCCCTGCAGCGCGGCGGCCACCGCGAACAGGCGCCGGGGCGTGGGGCGGCGCACCTCGCGGTTGAGGTCGTCAAAGGGGAAGGGGACGGGGTACAGGCCGTCGGCGCCGATGTTGAGCATGCGGATGGCCTTCTGAAGGGCCTCTTCGAACGTCCTGCCGAGCGCCATCACCTCACCGACCGATTTCATCTCGCTCGTCACCTGGTCGGACACGAAGCGGAACTTCTGCAGGTCCCAGCGGGGCATCTTCACCGCCACGTAGTCGAGCGACGGCTCGAAGTCGGCGCACGTCACCTGCGTGATGGCGTTGCGCAGCTGCGGCAGCGTGTAGCCGAGCGCGAGTTTGGCCGCGACGAAGGCGAGCGGGTAGCCCGTGGCCTTGGAGGCGAGCGCCGAGCTCCGGCTGAGACGGGCGTTCACCTCAATGACGCGGTATTTGCGGGAGCGGGGATCGAGCGCGTACTGGATGTTGCATTCGCCCACGATCCCCAGGTGCCGGATCACCTTGAGGGCGATCGACCGCAGCATCTGGTACTCGGTGTTGTCCAGCGTCTGGCTGGGCGCGATGACGATCGACTCGCCCGTGTGGATGCCGAGCGGGTCCACGTTCTCCATGTTGCAGACCGTGATGCAGTTGTCGGCTCGGTCGCGGACCACTTCGTATTCGATTTCCTTCCAGCCGGTCAGGTCTTCCTCCACCAGCACCTGGTGCGATTCGACGAAGGCGACTTTGAGCAGGTCCTTCAGCTCGTCTTCGTTCTGCGCCCGTCCGCTGCCCTTGCCCCCCAGCGCGAACGCCGCGCGGACGATCACGGGGAACCCGATGTCTTTGGCGCCGTCCATGGCCGCGGCCACCGATTCGCAGGCATGCGAGCGGGGCACGTCGACGCCGATGGAACGCAGTTCGGCATTGAAGAGCGCGCGGTCCTCGGTCTTGCGGATGCTGAGGACCGGGGTGCCGAGGACGGTGACCTTGTGCTTCGCGAGGATGCCCTGCCCGTCGAGCGCCACGCCGCAGTTGAGCGCCGTCTGCCCTCCGAAGCTCAGCGCGATGGCGTCCGGCTTCTCCTTCTCCATCACGCGCTCCACGAACTGCGGGGTCACCGGCAGAAAGTAGACCGCGTCGGCCAGTCCCCAGCTCGTCTGGTTGGTCGCGATGTTGGGGTTGATGAGCACCACCCGCTTGCCTTCCTCCTTGAATGCCTTGATTGCCTGGCTGCCAGAATAGTCGAATTCTCCGGCTTCCCCGATCTTCAGCGCGCCCGATCCGAGGAGCAGGATTGTTGTAATTTTTGAAAAATCGTTCCCCTCGCCCTGTATGGGCGTCGAGGCGCCAACGTCCTTCGAAGCGATCATGTCCCGGGGAGAGTAGGGAAGGGGAGGGAGCTAGGCAAGGGAAGAAGTGAGGATTGCATCGTTGTATCTCTGGTACGGCGAAGAACGAATAACGAATTCCGAATTAGGAATTACGAATTCCTGCTAAAACCATTCCTTATTCGTCATTCGTAATTCGAAGCTCTGGTACACTTTCATGCGATGCGTACTTTCTTCATAGCATCGGCAATCTTCCTGGTTGTGACGCCTGCGCTGGCCGACACCTATCAGGACCTCCAGACCCACACGAACGGCTTCGACGCCGTGCTGGAGCAGGATATCCGTGATCAACCGGCCGATGATGCCGAGCTGAAACTTCAATCCGGCGACGGGTTCTTCCCCGACGACGGCAGCGGAAGCGGCACGATCCGGAAAGGGGATGATCTTTCGGCGTCCCCCTACGTCGTCTTCCGCATCGACGGCGTTCCGTATGTCCTCAAGGACGTGCCCAACACCAGCTGGTTCGCGCCGTACGTGCGCGACGCCGCGGACCGGGGCATCGTCTCCGGATACAGGGACACCAACGGGATTCCGACCGGTATTTTCGGACCCGAGCGCCCGGTGAGCATCCAGGAGCTCGCGAAAATGGCGACAACCGCCGCGGACATCAACCTGGACGAGTGCTGGCAGGCGCCGCTCAACGCTGCCGCCCAGAAGCTCTGGTCGGCCGCGTACATCCGGTGCGCCGAGCTCCATAACTTTGCGGTCTACGCCGACGGCACGGTCGATATCTTCCGTCCCGCGACGCGCGCGGAGGTGGTGATGACGGTCCTGCAGGCGTTCGGCGTGAGCCTCCGCGAGTCGCCGCCCGGGAACATGACTCTCAAAGACGTCACGGCGTCGACGCTCTTCTCCTCGGCCATCTATACGGCGCTCGATGGCGGCATCGTCGCCGGCTTCAGCGATGCATCCGGAAACCCCACGGGGTACTTCGGCCCCGAGAAGCCGGTCAATCGGGCGGAGATGAGCAAGATCATCAGCCTGGCGGTGCAGATGTATGGGGAGTGAATGATGTCATGGTGAGCGCGTCGAACCATGACGTCATCCCTCGACGAGCTCAGGATGACATCCCTTTATCGGTGCCCGTTCCTCTGCTGCAGGTGCTTCACCAGGTGCCTGCGGGTCGGGTGGACGCCCATGAATTCGAGAACGACGGTGCCCAGCACGATGAGAGCACCGCCGATGATGTGATACGGCAGGATGGGTTCGTGCAGCATGCTCCAGGCGAAGATCAGCGAGGTGACGACCGTGGCGTTGCTGACGATCGAGACGGTGGTGACCTTGAGGCGGTCCAGGGCCTCGTAGAAGCTGAAGACGTTGAGGAAGCGCGAAATGAAGCCGAATCCGAGAAGCACCGGCAGCGCGGCGAGCGGGAACGCGCGGATTTCCTCGATCAGCGGATGGTCGATGAACGGCGAGAGCAGGAAGAAGCAGCACACGGCGACCGCCGCGCGCACGAACAGCACCAAACGCGGGTGCACGTCGTGCAGCGAGCGGCGGAAGATGATGCTGCCCAGCGCGAACGACAGGCTGGAGAGGATCAGGAGCATGTCGCCCCAGTTGAGGGTCAGGCCTTCCGTGAAGCCGCGCAGCGAAATAATGAGCATGCCCGCGGTGATCGCGACCGTGGAATAGACGTGCTTGCGGCGGAACGGTTCCTTGAGCACCAGCACGGCGAGGAGCACCAGGAAGAACATTTCCATGTTCGTGAAGAGCGAGGCGTTCACGGCGGTGCTGTTCTGCAGACCGGCGAAGAGCAGGATCGGTCCGATCGTGCCGTTCGTCATGCCGATGAGCAGCAGCGGCAGTATTTTCTTCTTCTTGATGCGCCCGATGTCGCGCAGGACGGGCATCAGGCCGAACGACATCGCGACGAAAAATCCGGTCAGCAACTCGCTCACGAAGAACAGCGTCAGCGGCGACAGCGACCCCGTCAGCATCTTGGCGAACGTGTTGTACGTGGACGCGCACAGGATGCAGGTGACGAGCGCGGTCCAGCCCAGCGCGCGCGATGACACGCTCTGGCGCTTCCATTCGAGGTACGGCCACTGGACGGACAGGTGGATCATGAGGTTGTTGTTTGTGTTATTTTAACATAAAACTGTATATTTAGCAACAACGAGGTTTCCGTGACAGCGGGCAAATAGCCTAGGCTTGGGGCCATGGAATCCCTTTTCCGTTCCAAGGCCGTCTGGATGCCGCTGCTGGTCTTCCTGGTGCCGCTCGTGGTCTACCTTCCGTCCGTCGCGCGCGACGGATTCGTCTCCATCGATGACAGTTTGCTCATCACCAAAAACGCCGCCGTGCAGGAGCTGAGCCCCCGCACGATCGCGCACGTCTTCACGTCGTACGACCCCGAGCTCTACATCCCGCTCACGCTCTTCGTCTACCAGATCGAATTCGCGCTCGTCGGCGCGCAGCCTTTCCTGTTCCATCTGACGAGCCTCCTGCTTCACTGCGGGAGCGCCGTGCTTGTGCTGCTTATTCTGCGCAGGATGCTCAGGGACGATAGTGTCGCGGCGTTCGGCGCGTTCCTGTTCGCGCTGCATCCGCTCAATACCGAGGCCGTCGCGTGGGCGTCGGCGCTCAAGGACATCCAGTCGTCGTTTTTCTTCTTCGGAGCCGTCCTCCTGTATCTGCGATGGAGGGATGAAGACCGCCCCGGGTGGCCGTGGGGGAGCATCGTCCTGTTTCTGCTCGCGCTGCTCTCGAAGGTGACCGTCGCGCTGCTGCCGCTCGTTCTCCTTCTGCTCGACTGGCGGGAAGGGCGTGTCATCCTGAGCCCGTCCCTTCGTCAGAGCTCAGGGCAGGCTCCGGATACACGCCGGTCATGGTTCGACGCGCTCAACATGACATGGCCGTATTTTCTGCTGAGCGCGCTCTTCATCATCATCGCCCTCTTCGGGAAGGCGAAAGGCATCGGCGAGCTCGGTCTCTGGAGGACGGGTCTTCTCGCGGGGAAAGCCGTGATGTTCTACCTGCTCAAGTTCTTCGCGCCGGTGCACCTTTCCGTCATCTACGCGCAGCAGACGCCGGTGACGCTCTCGTCGCCGGAGTTCTTCGTGCCGCTCGCGGGAGCAGTCGTACTTCTCGCCGTGATGGTCCTGCTGCGCAACCGGTGGCGCGACGCGTCCTTCGGCATCGCGCTCTTCCTCCTGATGCTGCTCCCGAACTTCGCGAACTTCTGGAAGAACCGCTTCATCTTCTTCGCGTCCGACCGGTACATGTACATCCCGTCGGTGGGACTGATCGTCATCGTCTGCTCGCTTCTCCTTGTCGGGCTGCGGTACCGCCGGCAGCTTCGTCCGCCGTTGATGGGCCTTGCCGCCGCCGTGATCCTCGCGTTCGGCATCCTGACCGGGCTGCAGACGCGCGTGTGGGCGACGGACATCTCGCTCTATGCCAACACGCTGCGCTGGTATCCGGATTCCGCGCTCGCCCTCAACAACATCGGCGACGCGTACTACCGCGAGGGGAAGTATGACGACGCGCTCACCTGGTTCATGAAGGCCGCCGAACAGAATCCCTCCTATATCCAGGCGATGGACAACGTCGCGGGCGTCTACCTGAAGCGCGGCCAGTACGAGCCGGCGGTCGACTGGTTCACCAGGTCCGTGGCGGCGATCCCCGCCGATCCCCGCCCGGAGGATCTCTCGCCGCGCTACCGCCTAGGCGAGTTGCTCGTCGACATGGGCAGGACGGAGGAGGGGCTCGCGCAGTTTGCCGCCGCCATCAAGGCGCTGCCCGATCTCGCGGAGCCGTACTACAACCTGGGACTCCAGCTGCAGAAAACCGGCCGGGGGGACGACGCCGTCGCGGTGTTCGAAACCGCGATCGCCCTCGACGCGTCCCACGTCCCCTCGCGCTACCACCTGGCGGGCCTGTACGCCGAGCGCGGGAAGCTGGCGGAAGCGGAGGAGCAGCTCACGAAGGTCGTCGAACTGGCTCCCAAATACGAAAAAGCCATGGAGCATCTCGCGGCGATCCGGGCCCTCAAGGGCGGCGCACGATAGGACACGCCGTCATCCAGTCCGGGTCGCCCGGATGCGTTCGCAGGAACTCGGCCACGCACGCCATGTGCCGGCGGTTGCGTTCATCGATATCACGCATCGCCTTGGTTTTGAGGAATCCCTCAACGGGCGTCCAGTTGCCGAGGAGTCCGATAATGAGGGGGAGAGCGATGAGGATCTGCGCCCACGGCTTCGCGCGTCCAATCCAGATGCCGCAACCGCAGAGGAATCCGATGAGCGCGAGCACGGGAAGGATGTACAGGGTGGCCGCCCCTGTTCCGTACATATCGGCCACCTTCGAGGTCATGACGAACATGAAGATGAGCTGCAGCAGGTTGAGAGACATGTTGACGATCGTGAGCGCGGCCATGAGCAGCTTTTTGACCATGAACCGAGTGTACACTGGGCGCATGATCACCTTCGACGATTTCCAGAAAGTGGATATCCGCGTCGGCAAAATTCTGAGCGTCGAGCCATTCCCGGAAGGCAAATACTCGACGCACATTTTGCACATCGATTTTGGTCCGGAGGTCGGAACCAAAAAGTCGCTCGCGAAGCTCAAGCCGCTCTATGAGGGTCCGGAACTTGTCGGAAGGCAGGTCCTGGGGGTCGTGAATTTTCCGCCCAAGCAGATTGGAAAGCATGTCAGCGAATGCCTGACGCTGGGCATTCCCGATCAGGAGGGGAATGCGGTGTTGCTCCATCCCGAACGGGAGGTGCCGCTCGGGGGGAAGTTGTTCTAAGATAGGAGAAGCTCTTTGCCGCTGTGGTGGAATGGTAGACACGGGGGACTTAAAATCCCCTGACCCTTTATCGGGTCATGCTGGTTCAATTCCAGCCGGCGGCACCATGTGGACTTCTACTTACTCAATGAAAGAAAGGGTTAACGCTATTAGAAGCTTTAAGAAATTGCTCAAGATGATGCAGCCCTTTGTAACAGATTTTCCTGGGTTAATGTTAAAGACAAAAAAATTCCCTGGCTCATCTTTGAGTGCGATTGAAATGTGGGGAAACTGGTTACTGTGTGCTTACTTAAGAAGATATTTTTCCTCAGAAATTACTTTTGCCGATGATGGAAATGGCGATGGCACTGTTTTTAACAGAAAAACACAGGAGGGCTTTCGAACAGAGCATGTTTGCGCTCTTGATAATCCTAATGCGAGAGAAATTTTGCCATTGGGCGATCAGAGAATAATTGAAAAAATAAATCTCAAGATAAATAAGAACTACAGTGACGCTGATAAATTGGCACTCGTAGTTTTCTTTGATGGAGCTATGAAGTGGTACCGCAACAAAATTCGTGAGGCGATTAAGGGCAAAAGTAAATTTGGCATCATTTATTTAATAGGCTTGTTAACTAAGGATGAGAGAGGTCTTATGTATACGCTAACTGAATTGCATGAAAATACTTCATTTACTTTTAAAATTCATATTAACTCCGATTTTACACACTGGTCCGTTTCTAAATTAGAGGAAGACAAGCTCGAATAATCCCAAATTCGCACTACATTTAATTAAAGTAGCACTTTTCGAGCAATCATCAGTCGATCAGATCGGCAGCGCCTCCAGTTCTAACTTCGGCGACACGCCCTTGTCCCCGCGCTGGCCCACCGCGAGCGGCTCGCCCGTGGTCGGATCGACTTCCTGCGCGACGATGATCAGACGGCGCAGCGTGGTGCCCACCGGCGTGCAGGTCATGAGGGTGGCGATGCGGCGGTTCTCCGGTTGATCGAGCACCGTGATGTCGCTCGGGCTCACTTCCTTTTTCTCCGTGATGATGTAGCGGTGCCTGTCGCCCTTGTAGTAGACCCAGTACTCGTCGCCGGGCACCAGATCCTGCAGCCGCGCGAAGATGGTTTTGTATTTGCCCGGAGCCCACGGGTAGTACGAGCTGTGCCCGGTGACGAAGAAGTTCCCCGCCTGGCCCGGACGCGCGGTGCCCGGGTAATGGACGACGCCGTTGACGAGCGCGTCCTGGATGTCGATCTCCACCTGCTCCCAGTCCTGCCGCAGGAGCGAATCGATCTTCGGCTCCACCAGCGGGACGTTGAGCTTCAGTTTGGGGATGAGGACGCGGTTCTCCGGCGGGCCGACGTTCGGCAGGAAGCTCAGCAGCTCGCCGCGCTCGCGCGCTTCGGGCGTGGCATCCGGCGCGGTCGCCTTGAGGGTCTGGAGCATTTCGTCGTCCGCGGCGGCCTCGGGGGATTCGATACTCGGGCTCTCGAGGATCGTGGTGACGCGGGATTCCGCGATCTGCCAGAAACTGTCGTAGTTGAGCGCGACGAAGAGACCCAGGAAGATGACCGCGAACGTGCCGCCGAAGCGGAAGATGTCCAGAATGAAGAGGGTTCCGCGGCTGTACTGCTTGATTTGTTTCTTGCGGGTCGGCACCCAGACGGGCTGGGCGAGGAAGTTCCAGGCTTTGCGGAAAAAGCGCCGGACGTCATCGGCCATGTCCCAGATGATGGGGCGGCCGCTGTCGACGCTCACCCGGTATTGCCGTCCCCCCTCGCGGAGGGTTTCCCGGGTCACGCGGCGCAGCGCCACGATGCGGTCGCAGACGAGCTCGCGCTGCCGGTCGACGCGTTTGCCGAAGGTGGTCTGCACCCGGTTGATGCCGTTCTGCACGTGCACGCGCAGCGGCGTGCGGGGGGTGCGCTTGCGCGGCGGGGGCGTGATCTTCTCGATGGGCGTCACGAGGACGAATTCGGTCGTGGGAAGAGGTTCGGGAACGGCCTCGGGGGCGGGCTCGGATTCCGGCAACGCGATGTCCTCCGCGGCCGTCGCACTCGTCTCCCGCGGCGCTGTCACGACGGTTTCCTCCGCGACGAGCTTGTGAAGACTCTCCGGCTCGTCTTCCTCAATGATCCACTGGATGATTTCCTCCGACGCCGCGTTCATGAACGCGGGCGCAGGTTCGGGCCTGGCCTCGGGCAGTACAGGTTCGACAATCCTCCGGGGCTGCCTCGCACGCCAGAGCAGGGAGAGAAAGCTCACGCGGGGCTCCTGCGCTTCCGCGATCGTCTCCTGCGCTGCAATTTCCCCGAACATTTCCTGCGGTGCGGGTTCGCGTATCTCCTCGAACGTCTCCTGCGGCGCAGGCATGGGTTCCGGCTCCGCACGGCGGCTCAGGCCGAGGGAGGGCAGGATGATATTGCCCTCGTCATCGTAGAACGCGCGGTGGGGGAAGGCGGGGTTCAGCAAATCCAATGATTATAGCAAAAAAACGGCTTCATAGAAAGGAAAGAGGACCATTATTGGCAAACGACGCAAACGAAGTAAACAAAGAAAACGACGAAAATTCTTCCTCGTTTCCGTCGTTTGCCTCGTTTCCTTCGTTTGCTCAGCTCATCACCCCTCCGCCCACCACTTCCTCCCCCCTGTACAGCACCAGCGACTGACCCGCCGCCTGGGGCGGCTGGGGGGTCTCGAAGGTGAATGTTCCCTGGTTGTCCCGGACCGTGATAGACCCGCGAAGGCGCGGCGACAGGGAGCGCGTCCGGCATTCGAACGGGATCGCCGAGCCCTCCTCCGGTTTCCACGAGATCCACCGCAGGTTGGTGAGCTCCACGGACGGCGTCTTCTCCCGTCCCTTCTCCGCGACGACAAGAGAGTTCGCGCCGGCATTCTTCGCGACGACTTCGAGCGGAATCTTCAATCCGCCGATTCCCAGTCCCCGCCGCTGGCCGACGGTGTACAGCGGCAATCCGTCGTGGCTCCCGACGACGGTGCCGTCGCGGCGGACGATCTTTCCCGGAACCATCGCGTCGCGCAGGTGCCGCTTGAGGAATTCCTGCGGCGTCTTTTCCGGGAAAAAACAGAGGTCCTGGCTCTCGCGGTAGAAGTCATCGAACGGCACGCCGAAACTTTTCGCGAGCGCGAAGACTTCCGCCTTCCGCATGCCGCCCAGCGGAAAGATGACGCTTGAGAGCTGTTCCTGGGTCAGTCCGTACAGATAGTAACTCTGATCTTTGGCGGCATCCACCGCCTCCAGCAGAATCGACCGCTCGGATCCGTCCGGCAGCCGCTCGCGCGCCGTCCGCGCGTAGTGGCCCGTCGCGAGCCGCTCGCAGCCGAGTTCCGTCATCAGTTCCGCCAGTTTGCCGAACTTGATCGTCCGGTTGCAGCCGATGCACGGATTCGGCGCGAGCCCCTTGCGGTAGCCCTCGAGAAACGGATCCACGACGTTCCGTTTGAATTCACTCTCCAGGTCGACGATGTGCAGCGGAATGCCGAGCTGCCTGGCGACGTGACGGGTGCGCGCCGCCGTCTGCGCGTTGCAGCATTTGCTCGGGAGGATGTCGGCCAGCGCTGGCGCGAGCGGGTCGCTCCACAGCGTGAACCGCACGCCCACGAGCTCATGCCCCTGCGCATGGAGCATGTGCGCCATGGTGGATGAATCGATGCCCCCCGATAATGCAACGAGAATCTTCACCATGGAATTCTATCGTCTGGAAGCGCTTTATTCGAGGGAACCTTCTCGATAGTTTGCAGGGGCCGATCCTCCGGCTACGGTTCCCGTGATGCTTGCCCCCGCTATTGTCGCCGATTGCATCCATGAACAGTGGCAGGTGGAAACGTATCCGGATATGCGTGCCTGGAAGGCTTTGCAGCGCATCGCGGTTTTTGCGCATATGCGAATCGACCGCATCCCCGTGCGGGTTGACCAAGAATGGAAGATTGCCCAGGAGGCCATCGAACAAATGTACGCCGCAGACGATTTCAACCCGCTCAAGCCGTCGTGGTACCGCAGGCAGGCTTTGGAGATGTATAACCGCCTTCGTCCCATGATGGCAATGCGCCTTGCGTACGCAGAACTGCTGTCCGAAGCCGCATAAAAGTGAAGAACTTTCCTTCGGAATGATGCGCACGTGCGGTTTCGCCTGTACAATCCGGGTCTATGACCCACTCCTCTCTCGCTTCATTCATCAGCCATGCGCGGTCCAAGAACCTCGACCACCAGACGATCCGCATGCTCCTGCTCTCCGCCGGATGGAAGGAGAAGGACATTTCCGAAGCCATGGCCTCCGAAAGCCTGGGCATGCCGGTGCCGATGCCGCCCGACGCGGGCTCCGCGCGGGATGCGTTCTTCCTCCTGCTCAGCTTCACGTCGCTCGCGTCCACCGTGGGAAGCCTGATTTTCCTCGCGTTCGATTTCCTCAACCGCCTCCTGCCGGACGCGGCATTCCCGACGTACTACTACAGCGACAATCTGTCGTCGGTCCGCTGGGAACTCGCCATCCTGATCGTCTCGTATCCGCTGTACATCTGGATGTCCCGCCTTCTGCTCAGGGAATACGCGGCGCATCACGAAAAGCTGGCTTCCGGCGTCCGCCGCTGGCTCACCTATCTGATTCTCTTCGTTACCGCCTGCATGCTCGTGGGCGACCTGATCGCGCTCATCTTCAACCTGCTGCAGGGCGAGATCACCGTCCGCTTCCTCCTGAAGGTCGCCGCCGTCCTCGTCCTCGCGGGGCTCCCGTTCCGCTACTACCTGTACTCGCTGCGCATCCCCGCCGAGCGGTTCTCGGGACATAAGATCCACATGCGGTACTTCTACTGCAGCGTGGCGATCGTCCTCGCCGCGGTCGTGGGCGCATTTGTCGTCGCCGGCAGCCCCCTGCGCGGCCGCGCCGAGAGATTCGACGAACAGCGCATCACGGATCTCCGCGCCATCCAGAATGAAACCCTGAATATCGCCTGGGGCAACCAGCGGTACGTCGTCCCGCCCTCGGGAACGCCGCCCACCGCGACCCCTCATGAGCTGCCCCAGACGCTCCAGGAGATCGCCGCCAATGCCTCCTATGAGAAGATTTCCACCCTCGATCCCGAAACCGGCGCTCCGTACGAGTACGCTGTTCTGTCGCCGACAAGCTTCGAGCTTTGCGCCACGTTCTCGCTGCCGCGCGACCAGCAGTACGACATTTTCTGGAATCACCCGGCGGGACGCCACTGCTTTACCACGAACACCCTCGATCAGCAGAACCGCTAGCGTGCATTGCAGGGAACGACGGGGTGCCCGGAACCGGGGCCCCGTTCTTCCGAACTTCCGGTCTTCCGTTATCCTTTCTCCATGGTCGACAAGCTTCGTTCACTGGCCCGCGAACACGCCGATCTGACGCTGCGTCTGCAGTCGCCGGAGGTGTTCAATAATCCCAAGGAGGTTGCTCGGATCAGCAGGCGCATCAAGGAGCTGGATCCGCTGATCGAGCTTCTGGACGAATACGATGCCGCCGGGCGGGCCATCAACGAAGTCGCGAAGATCAAAGACGACCCGGAGCTGAAGGCGCTCGCGCAGGAGGAAGCCGATGCCGCCAGGGAGAAGATTCCGGCTCTTGAGAAGCGGATGAAGTCCTTCCTGATTCCCCGGGATCCCGATGACGACAAGAGCGTGATTCTCGAAATCCGCGCGGGGGCCGGCGGCGAGGAAGCGGCGCTGTTCGCGGCGGAGCTCCTGCGCATGTATCTGCGCTACGCCGAACTGCAGCGCTGGAAGACGGAGTTGATGGACAAATCGGACGCCGATTCCGGCGGCATCAAGGAAGCCTCGTGCAAGATCGAAGGCACGGGCGTCTACGGGAAGCTCAAATACGAATCCGGCGTGCACCGCGTGCAGCGCATCCCGGCGACGGAAGCCAAGGGGCGTATCCACACGTCGACGGTGACCGTGGCGATCCTTCCCGAGGCCGAAGAGGTGGATATCGTCATCAGGCCCGAGGACCTGCGCATCGACACCTACCGCAGCGGCGGCGCGGGCGGCCAGAACGTCAACAAGGTCGAGACGGCCATCCGCATCACGCACATTCCCACCAACACCGTGGTCGCGTGCCAGACGGAGCGCAGCCAGCTCAAGAACCGCATCCTGGCGATGAGCCTCCTCCGGTCGCGCCTCTACTCCGCCGAGCAGGAGCGGCTTGCCAAGGAAAGAGGGGAGTTGCGTTCGGGCCAGATCGGCACGGGTGACCGCAGCGAGAAAATCCGCACCTATAACTTCCCCCAGGACCGCGTGACCGACCACCGCGTGGGCGAGAGTTTCAGCAACCTTCCTTCGATTATGGAGGGCAATGCGGGCAAGATTTTCGAGACCATTCGTGAAAAGGACGAAGAGCAGAAATTGGCTAATCTTGAGAAGAAAACTTGAACAAAAAATGTGTTCAGCTTGCTCTCGGAAAATCTTCCGGTACCATCGCGTTTCGTCCATGGAACAAATGGTCGCACCCTCCACAGGCAATTCCCGAAGCAACAAACCTCTTCAGTCCGGCGTGGAGGGCGTCTCCATTAAAAAGCTCCGCATTCTCGAGGCGTTGAGGGATGAAGGAAAGACCGGTCGTCTTCGTAAAGTGTTGTCAGAAATGAACGATGAAACACGGGAAGCACTCGTGGGCAAACTGGGGATCGAGATGTGATTTCTACGCGATCTCCTGCTTCTGCGGCTCAAGCGGCGTCAGCAGGGGAATGATTGCCGATGCCGATTGTTCGGGCAGCGCCTCTTCCGACGTCCTCGTTTCGGGCAGGAAGCGGAGCAGGGGAATCGGCAGAAGGCTGGAGAGGATCGCGATCCACATGACCCAATGCAGGTTGTGATAATCGGCGGCGAGCGCTTCCGTGGCCGAGCGCACGCCGAAGGCCGCCGTCAGGGCCGCGCCTCCCATGTCGCTCACGCTCAGTCCGATGTTCATCAGACTCGCGAGGACCGCGAACATCGTCGCCTCGATGCCTTTGGGGCATACACGGGCAACTAGCACCAGCAGCGGCAGGAAGCCGAGCTCAAAGAGCATGCCGCTGATGAGCGTGTCGGCCATCGCGAAGAACTGCGGGCTGACGCCGATGATCTCGTACCATTTATAGATCAGCCCTATCGAGGGTACGGAGAGGATGACGCTTGCGATCATCAGCCAGAAGAAGAGCGTCTTGAGCGGAACCTTCAGTAAAAATTTCCGGAACGCCACGACGCCGATGATTCCGGTGACGTAGCTGAAGAACGCCAGCCGCCCGAAAAACTCCGGCGAGAAGCCGAGCTCGTCGATCAGATAGTAATTGAAGGCGCCTCCCGTGGTCGGCGTTGCCCGCCAGAGGAACAGGAATGCCGCGCTCCAGAGGACGGCGGGGCTGACGGCTGCGCGGAACTGCTTCCAGGCTTTGCGCATGGAAAAGCCGCTTTCCGGCAGCGGTCCCTCGAGCACGATGAGCGAAAAGAGCGTGGTGAAGAGCGGCAGCGATCCGGTGATAAGGAAGACGTTGCGCGGGCCGATCACTTCCACCAGCACGCCCGAGGAATACGCGACGATGACGCCTCCCAAAAGCAGCGCCCCGCGGCAGATGCTCTGGAGTCTGCCCGCCTCCTTCTGCGTTTTGCTCTTCTCCGCGACGATACCGTCGACGATCACGTCCGCGAGGGCGAAGCCCATCGCAGAAACAATGGATGAGAATGCAGCGCCCCAGAATCCGCTCACCCATGTCGCCATCGAAAAGTAACCCGCCGCGCCAAAGAGTCCGGCCAGGAAAAGGTACGGCTTCCTGCGCAGGCCGAACACGGGGCGCACGTCCGAAAAGAGGCCGTAGAACGGCTTGATGCTCCAGGGGATGATCGCGATTGATCCGAGAAACTGGACCTGCTGGATACTCAACTGAAGATCATCCTTGTAATAGAACGTCGTCGCGACACCGGCGAGCGATGTTGCTCCGGCGATGAAGTATACAAACGGAATCAAAGCCCGGGTGAGATCGAAGCGCATGAAACTGAGTATATGCGTATAACGGTGCTATTCATAAATTTGAATAATATTGTATAATATATTTATATGGATTCACGTGAATTGTCCGATTCGGAAATAGCCCAGATGCTTAGGATGGTGAATTTTGGAGAAGGAAAGGGTCCGGAGAGTGTTCTCCTGAGCGAGGATGGGCTGGTGTTGGAGGATCTACAGGGGCAGCAAAGGGCTGTTACCGACAGCATCCGTCGCCGTCTCCAGGCGACGGCATTGAGACAACGCGACAACCAGCGCCCGGCGCGACGAGAGCAGAATTCACCTGCTCCCGCTGCTTCCCCACCATCGCCCCGGGCCTCCCCGCCTTCTCAGGCATCCGAAGCGCCTGTTCGTATGCCGGCATCCGCAACTCCGGCAATTGTTCTTGCTGATGGGACGCGGGCAGCCGCAGAGGCGCCACCGGAACAAGACGAAATAGGTCGCGTTCTCGATGGTTTAAAAAAATCGGGTACTGTTCTCTGTCACCTGCATTTACGACCCGACGATGTGCCCGGTGTCGAAGGCGGATTGTCGACGGTGCGGGGAAGCGGCATTCCAGACGAACCCGATTGGAGCCCGGCTGTGTGCGTTGAAGACGGCGGGAGGCATCTGTATAGCGTCCTGAATGAAGCGACATTCGTTCCTTCCGCGGAATCTATTGCCCTCCGTCAGGCCTCATCAGGTGAAAAGGAACTCGTCTATTACTACACCAGCCGCACATACACGGACTCGACCGCCAACGCCCGCTCTGGATCCGTAGTTGCGGTGGCAGTTCGCCTTCCGGCAAATGAGGCCGAAAGCTTGTATGCTTTTCTGAAGACACACCCGGAACACGCCCGCACATTTTTCCTGCAGGCGGGCACCCTGGCTTTTCCGGCTGGATTCGATGTGTGGGGAAAGCGCGGTCCCAAATTTCCGGAGAGTGACCGTAAGGAACCCCGGCAGATGATTTTCACGACGGTGAAGACCGACGAGCAAGGCCGTCCGCAGCTGGAATATCTTCCGATGGAGAAAACTTCCCGGGGATGGCAGGTGCGGGAACTGAATCCGAAAGAGACAATAGAAGTGCCGCAGGCCGCAGCGGATGTCACGCGGTTTGCTGCTCTGGAGAAGGAAAAACAGCAGAGAGCGAAAAGGCCGCTCTGGAAGAAGCTGCTGGGATGGTAAAAAATCAGGAGCGAAGGCGCTGCATCACGTTTTTGCGGGCGTCGATGAGCTGTTGCGTGCCGATGTCCCCGCGGAAACGCACCGGTCCCTGCACCTGTTTGCAGAGCGACTGCGCGACTTTCTCCGCTTCCGCGATGGTTTTGCCGATGCCCACGATGCCCGCGGTGCGCGAACCTCCCAGGAGGAACTTTCCCGCGTCGTTCTCCGCCAGATCGCCGAAGAATAACCGGGCGTTGGAGGGGATGTTCTCCGGGAAGGTCACTTCCATGCCCTTCTCGTCTTTTTTCTCGGGATAGCTCTTGGGCACGATGTACTTGCAGACAGTGGCCTTCTTTTCGAATGTCACCATCTCCGGCGACAGCTCTCCGCTGATCACGCCCTGGCAGATCGAGACAAAGTCCGATGTGAGGAGCGGGAGGATATTCAATGCTTCGGGATCACCGAACCGGGCGTTGAATTCAATCAAACGCACGCCGTCGCGCACGGCGATGAATCCGCCGTACAGGATGCCTTTGAACGGCTCGCTGCATTCCTTGAGCAACGCGTCCGCGGCCTGGCGATTGATTTCCGAAGCCCGGGAGAGGTCCGCCGGCGTCAGGAAGGGCAGCGAGTGATTGGCGTCTGTATAGGTGCCCATTCCGCCGGTGTTTGGTCCGGTGTCGCCTTCATACGCGCGCTTGTGGTCCTGTACCGCGGGCATGTCTACGACGCGCCTGCCGGAGACGAACGACAGCAGGCTGAATTCCACGCCGACGAGCTTCTCTTCGATCACCACGCGGCCGCATTCGTCCAGGCACTCCATCGCGTACGCGACACCTTCGTCCACGTTCTGCAGGTGCTCGCCGCTCACCTTCACGCCTTTGCCGCCCTTGAGCGCATCGTACTTGACCACGTAGTTGCCTTTGAGGTCCTGCGTCATGAAGGCATACAGCGACTTTTCCTCTTCCAGACGGTCTGGACTTGAATTCTCACGGCGGTCGAAAAACCGGTATTTGGGCGAGGCGTCCACACCGTGCTTTCGCAGAAGTTCCCGGGTGAAACCCTTGCTGCTCTCCACACGCGCCAAGCTCTTTTTGGGCGCCATGCTCTTGATGCCGATTTCCTCCAGCGCGTCGGCGAGGCCGCCGCCGATGGGGTCATCGGGACCGATGACGGCGAAATCGGGCTGTGTTTTCTTCGCGATCTCGAGAATCGCCGGAAAATCCATCACGTTCATCACGTGCATTTCGGACGCGAGCGCACGCACGCCGGGATTGCGGTTGGCGCAGACAGAAATGATCTCGGGCTTTTGGGGGCTGCGATGAAGAGCGTCGGCTAATGCGTGGCCGCGGGCTGAGGAGGTCACGAGGAGGATTTTCATGACCGGATCATACCAATACTTCTCTAACCAACGAATAACGAATTACGAATAAGGAATGAGGAATTTCTCCTGGCACGTATTCGTGATTCGTAATTCGAAATTCGTTTACAGAAGTGTCATCGCCCGATACCCCTCCCCCTCCTCATCCGTCGACGCACTGGCGTTCTCGCGCGTCGTGTTCCGCATGCAGCCGAGCCTGATCAGCATCTTCTTGTTCACCTCGGGTGTCGGGTATTTTCCCGTGAAGCATCCTTCGCTGAAATGCTTGATGTTCGGATTGCCGATGCGCACCGCCTTGTGCAGATCGTCGACGGTCGTATAGAAGAGGCCGTCCGCGCCGATCGCTTTGCAGATCTCCGCAATGGAATGATCCGCGGCGATCAGTTCGCCCGTCGTGGGCAGGTCGATGCCGTACGGGTCCGGCCCGATGATCGGGGGCGAGGCGGAGGCGAAGTAGACTTTCTTCGCGCCGGCTTTGCGGGCCATCTCCACGATCTTGCGGCTCGTGTTGCCGCGCACGATGGAGTCGTCCACGAGCAGCACATTGTTGCCCTTGAATTCGAGTTCGATGGGATGGAGTTTGAAGTTGAGCGACCGCTTGCGGATTTCCTGGCCCGGCATGATGAACGTGCGGCCGATGTAGCGGTTCTTCACGAAGCCCTCGCGGTAGCGGACCTTCAGGCGGTCGGCCAGACCGGCGGCTGCGGGGCGGCCGGTATCGGGAATGGGGATCACCGAATCGATCCTGATGCCGCTCTTGCGGATCTGCTCGGCCAGAGCCTCGCCCATGCGGACGCGCGCCTTGTAGACGTTGACGCCGTCGATCGTGGAATCCGGCGCAGCAAGATAAACCCACTCGAAGAGGCACGGGGACAGGTCGCCTTTTTTGACGACACGGGAGTGGAGCCGGTTGTGACGGTCGATGAAAACGACTTCGCCGGGACGGATGTCGCGGATGAATTCGTAGTCGAGGGCTTTGAAGACCGTGCTCTCGGAGGCGATCATGTATTCCTCCTTCATGCCGTACTTGCGCTTGCCCAGCTGGAGCGGGCGGATGCCGTGCGGATCACGGAAGCCCACGATGCCGTGCCCGCCGATGAGCGCGACGGCGGAGTACGCGCCCTTGCAGCGGCGGAACACCGTCTTGATGGCTCGGAACACGTGATCCGGCGTCAGGTTGGAGGGCCGCTGCTTGCGGAGCGCCAGCGAGAAGACGTTGAGGAGCACTTCGGAGTCGGAGGTCGTGTTGAGATGCCGGTAATCCTGCTCGCGGATTTCCCTGGAGAGCCTGTCGGCGTTGGTCAGATTGCCGTTATGGGCCAGCGCCATGCCGAAAGGGGAGTTCACGAAGAAGGGCTGCGCCTCGAATTCGCTGCTGCAGCCGGCCGTCGGGTACCGCACGTGGCCGATGCCCATCGGGCCCTTGAGGCGCGAGAGGGAGCGCGAGTGGAATACGTCGCGCACCATGCCGTTGCTCTTCTTCAAATGAAACTGGTTGTCGAAGGTCACGATGCCCGCGGCGTCCTGCCCGCGGTGCTGGAGCACGATGAGGCCGTCATACAGATCCTGGATGACGTCACGGAAGCCGGAGACGGCGATGATTCCACACATAAAAAATTTCAACTCACAGCTTCCAATTCACAACACAAAGATGCTGTGAGTGGACTCTCGTGAGTTACAACGTGGAAAAGCATGGCTTTTCCCAGGACGGGGAAAGCCGAAAAGGCGTCGGACGACATCTCCACGCCCACATTGTACGGGGAAAGGGTCCGGGGGCAAATCAATTCGGCGGTGTTTTGCGCAAGCGCCGGCAAAAGCTTCTTACGCTCCGCGCAGCTTCGTATGCCGTTCCAGGCGCGTGACGCGTATTTTGAGGTTGTCGATATCGTCATGGTGCGCACCGCGCAGGTCGTGACGGATGTTCTCGACGGTGAAATCAAAGTGCAGTCGGAGATCTTTTTCCTTGGAATCCATGTATTCCATCAATTCTCCTTTGATTTCATCTTTCCATTGTTCGTTTGCCCTATAGAGATCAGCAATAGTCCCATCGATATGCTTCATAAAATCCTGCAGATCCTGCTTTGTCGCCGGGGCTGTCATGTCGGTCGCCATGAGGAGGAAGAAAGAGTGCAAGAACACTCTGCGGAAGTCCATGGAAAGGGTGAAGAGTTGATTGCGTGGTTCACTTTTTCCTACGACAGTTTTCTGCATTCCAAAGCTATGGCCGGAGGTTCCACTGGACGATGGAACGGTCTAGTTTGCCTGCTGCCGTTGCTTCGTCCTCATGGTGTTCCTGATCGGGGTCGCCATCGTCACCGGGCGGTCAGCAGCGCATACGGCTTTTCCTGGAGCACAGACTGCCAGAACTCGGGGCTCTTGGTCAGCAGCTGCTCATCGGCCGGCATCACATCCTTCCATACGACATCAGTGAAACCAGCATGCCGTGCGGCATGTTCGTACTGCTCGCGGGTAAACTGCCGCGTTCTCGTTCCATACATCCCCTTTCCATCGGTATTCAGCATCTGGACGTACACGGTGTCGGCATTTTCCGGCGTGTAGATTTTGTTGCCCACGACTTTCCCCTGCGCTTTGAACTCCGGATGCAGAACCACGGATGTCAGCCGGCGCCCGGTCAGCAGATTGCGGAACGCCGATGCAAACAGACCGCGCAACGCTTCCGGATCTTTTGCATACGGCAGCACCATCACGCAGACGGCGGCGTCAAAGGGCTGCGCTGACTCAAACTGGCGAGCATCAATATGTACATAATTGATGCCCAGGGACCGCTTCACTTCCTGATCTCTTGCGAATTTGATGAATGGCGCGCCGGAATCAATGCCGGTCATCTGGTACTCCCGCGGCGGTGACGCCAGCATCCGCGTGAACAATCCTTCGTTGCAGCCGATGTCGAGAATGCGCGACCGGGTGAGGATATGGTGTTCCTGCAATTCCCTTATGACTGCCTGAAATTGCATCTGCCGCATTGCATCGTTCTTCGCCATGGTGGCAAAGAATTCGCCCATGGTCTCTACAGCGCCCATAGACAACAATATAAAATTATTTGAAAATTTGTCAAAATTTCACAGGCACTGCCTCTGTTTCGCCCGCACCGTGTTGCGGATCAGGCTTGCGACGGTCAGCGGGCCAACGCCTCCCGGGACCGGCGTGATGGCCGAGGCGATCTCTTTTACAACTTCAAAATCCACGTCGCCTGTCAGCTTGCCGTCGACTCTGCTGGTGCCAACGTCGATCACCACCGCACCGGGTTTTACGAAGTCTTTCGTGATCATCTTCGGCTTGCCGACGGCAGCCACGAGAATATCGGCCTGCAGCGTGATGGCCTTCAGGTCTTTCGTCTTGCTGTGGCAGACCGTCACCGTTGCGTCTCGATTGAGCAGCATCACCGAGAGCGGCTTGCCCACGATGTTGCTGCGCCCGACGATCACCGCGTGCTTCCCGGCGACCGGGATTTTATAGAACTTCAACATCTCGATGATGCCGGACGGCGTTGCAGGCGGCAGGTGCTCGAATTCCGACGAGAGGAACATCTTGCCCAGGTTGTACGCGCCGAAACCGTCGACGTCCTTCTTCGGGTCGATGGCCTTGATGACCTGCGGCACGAATTCCTGCAGATGGCCGGGCAGCGGCAACTGGACGATGAAGCCCGTCACGTCGCTGTCGGCGTTGAGACGATCAATCGTCGAAAAGAGATCGGTCTTGGTCGTATCAGCCTTCAGGTGGATGTGCTCGCTCCGCAGACCCACCGCGGCGCAGCTCTTCATCTTCTGCCGGATATAGCTCTCGCTGCCGCCATCGTCTCCTACCTGCACGATTACGAGCTTGGGATCGAGGGTCTTCACCAGCGGTGCGAGGTCCTTGAACATTGCGTCGGCGACGTCTTTGCCGGCGAGGAGGAGGGCGGTCATGGACACATCATAGCGCTGTCATGGTGAGCTCGTCGAACCATGCAGCGCGGCAGTGTCGTCCTTCGTCGGGCTCAGGATGACACTGCCGCTTTCCTTATCACTTCAACTCCACCTTCCCCGCCTCCTTCACCGTGGCCTCGTCGTGGCTGCGGACCTGGGCGTCGGAGACGGTGAGCAGCTGGCTGCCGATGCGGACGATGCGCTGGATGTCGCGCTCGCCGCCGTACCAGTAGCTGCCGGCCTTGATGAATTCATCGGTGTTGTCGTAGTGCGTGATGGTGCCGCGCAGCCCGAAGCCCTTCTGGAGGTTGACGTTGTACACGTAGGCGCCCTGGAAGTACGGGTTGCCGTCAGCGCTCTTCTCGGTGCCGGCGGGGCGCTTGGTCACGAGAATCGGGAAGGAGAGCAGGCCGCGGTCTTTATCGAAGAGCAGCGCCTTGTGATTGCTGAGGAGCGGGCTGTCGGTGCCGCGGTCGCCGATCACTTCCACGAACATCTGCCTGGGGTTCGCGACGTCCGTGACGTCGAACATCGCCATCTTCAGGCCCTGGACGGCCGTGTAGTAGATCGCGTCCGTCGAGTGCACCTTGTCGGCGTCGATCGACTCGTCCACGTCCTTGCCGAAGCCGATCACGTGCGTGTCGTCGTACGGGTGCAGGTAGTTGCTGAAGCCGGGGATCTTGAGCGCGCCGAGCACTTTGGGATTCCGGGGGTTGCTCATGTCGATGACGAAGAACGGATCGACGGTCTTGAAGGTGACCATGTACGCGCGGTCGCCCATGAAGCGCACGGAGTAGATGGTTTCGCCGGGAGCGATGTTGGTCACGGCGCCGGTTTCCTTCATGTCCATGCCCAGCACGTGGACGTCGTTCGTGGATTGGCTGCCTTCCATGTCCCACTGCTGGATGGTCGTGGCGATGCGGAAGTGGTCTTCATGCTCGTCCATCGAGAATTGGTTGAGAATGTGGCCGGGGACCTCGCCTTGGGCTTTGAGTTCCGCGCCCGTTTCGGTGAATGCGAAGCGGTAGATGCGCGTCTTTTCTTGGTCTTGGGCGAAGACGTCCGTCCAGCGGTAATTCCAGTGCGAGGTGGCGACGTACAGGTTCTGAAGCGAGGCGTACACGTTTTGCGCGCTGCCGAGCACCACCGTGGTCTTCACCTCCTTCGCGGTGCTGTCGGTGGGCACCATCGCGACCGTCATGTACTGCGGCGAGGGCACGCGCGGAAGGATGGCGATCCTGGCGCAGGGCGCCGCGTCGACCGTCTTGCCGGTGCGCGAATCCTCAAACTGCGGCACCAGAGGCTTTTCCATCGCCGGGGATCCGGAATTCATAATGACCGGTCCGCCCCAGTAGGGCATCGGCTGCTGCAGCACGAGGTAGAGCCTGCTGCCGATCTTGCGGGTCGAGACGGAATACCCGTCGAACGAGACCGTGCGGTCGAGCGTGGGGCTCGCGGCGTTCGAGACGTCGTAGATGCGCACGTCGGTCCGCTGGATGTACGACGGGCCGGGCCAGATGCCCGGCGCCATCATCTTGCCCTGCGCGCTGTCGCGGAACGTCGGCATGGGATAGGCGAACATCTTCGGTCCGATGACGATCAGCTTGCCGTCATCCACGTACAACTCCGTGGGCGTGATCTCCGCGCCCAGATCGATCGTGCTCTCCACCTTCATGGACGAGGCGGGCGTGGCGCGGACGATCCGGATGACCGGCTTCTCGCGCGTGCTGAGCACGTACAGGTAGGTGCCGTCGGTCTTGACGATGTCGGCCTCGTCGACGCCCTGCACCTGCACGTTGGTCTGCGAGTAATCCCCTCCGGCGGTCTTGGCGGCGCCGGCATTGGGGGCGGGGGCCATGGGCGGCACGGCTCCATCGGCCTCCATCATCACGGGACCACCCTTCATGTAGTACATGTCGGTGCGCGTGGTCGCCTGCGCCGTCGCGGCGAATGCCTGCAGGTCGGTGCAGGACGTCGCAAACTGGACGCTGTCGGACGCGGTGTTGATCTTCAGTTCGGGGTGCTGCAGGTTGAGCAGTCCCTTTGTGGGCTGGTCGGTCTTGTTCTCCGTGAGCCGCCAGATCATCTCCGCCATTTCGCCGCGCGTGAGAAACGAATCCAGTTTGGCCACGGAGTCGGGGATGGCCTTGGCGGATTCGAGCTTGCGGACGGGCCCCGTGAACCATTCCTCGCCGTTCTCCTGGAACATCGTGGAGTAAGTGGTCGCGAGGATCTTGGACGCCTCGGCGAAGTTGATGTCGGTCCCGGGGCGGAAGGTGCCGTCGGGATAGCCGCTCACCGCGTTGGTCGTCCGCAGGACGCAGACGTACTTCGCAAACCAGTCGTCCCCGTTCACATCATGGAAGGGCGCCTTGTCGTCTTTGCATTTCTCGATGAAGTCGGCATCGAAAGCGGCTGCGGCGATGATCTTCACGAATTCCGCGCGGTTGATGCGGGCGGAGGGCTTGAACGTGCCGTTCGCGTAGCCCTGGAGAACGCCTTTCTTCTGCAGCGCGTTGATGGCCGCCGAATACTGTGCCTTGGCGCCGACGTCGCTGAATGCGGCAAAGGCGGGAACGGTCGGGATCAGCATTGCCACAGCGGCGACGGACCCGATCAAACGGTGGAAGCGTGTCATACAAAAAGGGGAAAGAAGTGGTCTTCGTCCGGTATAACGGCCCGGACGGGGGGAAAGTTACAGAAGCGGCTCGATGATCTTCCAAATCGTCTCGGCAGCGGCTTCCTTCGTGCCCGACGTGTCCACCGTGCGGATCTGCGGATCTTCCTGCGCCATACGCGCATAGCCGGCGTGGACTTTGCGCTGCAGGTCTTCCCGCTCGAAAATTTCCCTGTTGACGCGCTTCTGTATCCGCTTCAGCGACACCTCAAAGGGAGGCATCGTGAAGATGACCGCCGAGGGCCGGATGAATTTCGCGTTGAGTCTGCGGATCTCCGTCGCATCCAGATCCTGCGCTTCGGCATAGACCACCGTGGAGTACCAGTACCGGTCGCAGACGATGGTGTTTCCAGCCTCGAGCGCGGGACGGATGACGTTCTCCACGTGCCACGCGCGGTCCTGCGTGAAGAGCATCTGCAGCTCCAGCGGATCCGCCTCCCCGGACGACAGGTATTCGCGGATCCTCCTCCCGATGGGCCCGTTGGTCGGCTCCGAGGTCAGCATCACCGGGCGGCCTTCCTTCTCCAGGCGCTGAGCCAAAAATTCCGCGTGGGTGGTGGTGCCCGTCGCGTCGGGTCCGTCGAGGACGATGAAGAGTGGAGTCATTGCCGGTGATTCTACTGGCGCTCTTTACAGAGAGCGAGTGTTTGCTAGCCTTGGCTCATGAAGAGCAACGGACGTCTCCGCATCAGCGAAGAGGACAAGAAACAACTGGCGGCCACTGCGGTTCTGGATACGCAACCGCAGATCGAGAGTATCATGGGCGTCGATTGGTTCACGGAATTCCGGAATGCGCTGGCGCTCGAAGCGCGCCGGGCGATTGATCGCGGCGTGACGGACTCCCGTGATCTTTATGCGGCGATCATGAGGCGTGTGAACTACGAAAAATTGAGAAAGCACTGAGTACCTGCGTCTCGTGATACAGTGCGCGCATGCATGCCCGATATTTTCTGATTATCGTCGCGCTCGGCCTGAGCGCGTGTGCGCGCCCACCGCAGGCGTCCGTACCGGTTCCTCCCGCTCCCGTGGCACCGCAGGATGTCCCGTTGCCCGAGGGCGTCATCTATCACCTGCGCGACGAGCCCGTTTCGTTTTCGATCGGGGACCTGGATGCAGTGGTGACGAAGCAGGAGACGACCGTTGACCAGGATCTCCAGTACTGGCTGATCACCGGTCCGGCGGCCTACCCGGAGCGGAAGGAGTACTACGAGAGGACGTTCGCGGACGCGTATAAAGGGAAGCCGGAAATCCGGTATATCGTTCTCTACCGCAACGATCAGAATTACGGGTACGGAATGGTGTTGATGCCCAACGCCCTAGGATACGGATCGCTGGAAGCCATTAAAAAGGACTTCATCGCGACGGACCCTGGAATCCTGAAGCCGGTTATCTTTAATAAGGAATGGATTGTCTTCGTCCTGCATTGCCAGCCGGGCGATGAGAAATGCCAGGCGCTGGAGGACGTCATTCTTCCGTCACTGCAGCTGCGGTAAGTAACGTTTGACGTAATGTATTGTTAGTATATATTTGTATTTCATGATTCAGCAGGAACATCTCAGCAACGACGAGTCGCAGGAGCCCGGACAACGGCCGCTCCTCCAGCCGGGAGACACACTCGTGTATCCCGGGTTCGGGTCATGCGTGCTTCTGGAGCTCGATAAAGGCGGCGTGCTCCTCCGTTCACTGAAAAACAGCAATGATGTGATGGGCGTGGAGCTCACCGAATTCGCCGGCAAGATCGAATCGTTCCGCTCATCGATCGAGCGGCATGTGCTCGCCATCGGCAGCCGCATCCGGCTCATGATCCACGGCCAGCTGCACACGTTCGAAGTCCTGGCGTCGCCGTCGGAGCTGGTGGGGGACGGAAACGTAAAACTGATGAATGACGGCGCCCCCCAGCGCGGCAACGCACGGATTCCGCTCAAGGACCTGCAGGCCGGTAACTACGAATCGTTGCAGCATCTGGTCAAAAAGCCGGTTAACGGGGAGCCTTCTCACACGAAGCCTCCGCAGGAGCCCGCCCACTCCAAGACGTGGTCCTGGGGGAACGAAAACGTGTCGGCATTTTGACGATGACGAGGGGAATGTGGATCTGTACGATGCCGCACTTCGTTCTTTGACAACGTACGCATAACGAGAAATCCGCTCATATCGAGCGGAAATGTTTCCATTCCTTTACTGGAGGTCTTTGTACGATGTCGTACAGCAATCGTCAGAAGCGTCGCGGAAAGAAGAAGAGGCCCCTTTATCCGGCGCTGAAAAAACGTCTGATCAGAATGGGACTGTACAATCAGTCCCCGAATTTTCAGGGAAGGACCTACCAAGGTCCTCCGCCCCCGACGGAGCCGATCGTTTTGGCTCCTCAGCCATTAGGAGCCGCTTCGCAGCAGGCTCCTAGATGGCAACCGGCACTAACGCAGGAAGGCGAATGGGATCTCTAGCCAAGGAATGGCGACGTCCCCAGCCGCGCACTCTGTGCGGCTGGGGAACGATTAATGTGATTGGGTTTCTCGGGATTGATTTGCAGACGTTCCACATCATCATGGAACGCCCAAATCCGTTGTGATTTACACAAAATATCATCATCGGAAATTTCTGATCTGCCGCGCTGTCCTGTCGATGAGTCAAATAGTGTCTATGTTGATGTCATGACCCAACGTCATCCCATCCAGAATAGCGAGGCAATGCTGATCACCACAGTGACGCTGCACCGGCAGCCCATGTTTTCCAACCCCGCGTACGCCCGTGAAGCCATCGAATGCCTGTATCGGGTGAAGCGTATCCGGGAATTCTTGCTGCATGGATTTGTGATCATGCCGGATCATTGTCATTTTCTGATACGCGTGGAAGCGCCGGAGACGATCGCACGGGTGATGAATGCATACAAATCGGGACTGACATTCGATCTGGGAGTGCCCAGGCTGTGGCAGAGGCGTTATCACATCCGATTGATTTTTGATGGGCAGGCGGCATTGAAATACGTGCATGATAATCCGGTAAAACAGGGGCTATCCAAAACCGCGACCGGATATCCATGGTCGTCCGCGTCCGGGAAATGGATCATTGATGAATTTGAATGGTGGCAATAATCGCGTTCCGCCGCAGCACCGCAGCCACGGAGGGCTGCGGCTAGAGTTCCTCTTACAACGTTTGACGCATTTTAAAGCCGCACCCCTCCGCGGGTGCGGCGGGGGTGCGGCAATTTTTTCCGATTAGAAATCTCCACCCATTCCTCCCATTCCCCCCATGCCTCCACCCGGCATGGCCATCTCCTTCTCCTTTTCGGGGATGTCGGTGATGGCGACTTCGAGGGTGAGGAACATGGCGGCCACGGAGGCGGCATTTTCGAGCGCGGAGCGGGTCACCTTCTTCGGGTCGATGACCATCGCCTTCACGAGGTCCTCGTATTTGTGGGTCATGGCGTTGTAGCCGATGTTTCCCTTCTCGTTGCGGACTTTCTCGACGACCACTTTGCCTTCGACGCCGGCGTTGTTGGCGATGTGCATGGTGGGGGCCGAGAGCGCGCCCTTGATGATGTCCACGCCGATCTGCTCGTCATCGTTCTCGACTTTGATCTTGGAGAGCGCGTCGATGGCGCGGATGTACGCCGTGCCGCCGCCGGGGACGATGCCCTCTTCGGCCGCCGCGCGGGTCGCGGAGAGCGCGTCCTCCACGCGATGCTGCTTCTCCTTCTGTTCGACTTCGGTGGCCGCGCCGACCTTGATGACGGCGACGCCGCCGGAGAGCTTGGCCAGGCGCTCCTGGAGCTTCTCGCGGTCGAAGTCGGACTTGGTGGTCTCGAGCGTGGCCTTGATCTCGTTCACGCGGGCGTCGATCTCGCTCTTGCGGCCTCCGCCGTCGACGACGAGACAGTTGTCCTTGGTCGCGACGACGCGGCGCGCGGTGCCGAGGTCTTCAATCGTGGCGTTCTCGAGCTTGAGACCCACTTCCTCGCTGATCACGCGTCCTCCCGTGAGGGCGGCGATATCGCGGAGCATCTCCTTGCGGCGGTCGCCGAAGGCCGGAGCTTTGATGGCGAGCGTGTGGAACGTGCCGCGGAGCTTGTTCACGACGAGCGTGGCGAGCGCCTCACCTTCGACGTTCTCGCAGATGATGACGAGTTCCTTGCGTCCGCGCTGCGCGACGGCTTCGAGCAGCGGGAGGATCTCCTGGATGGAACCGATCTTCTTGTCGGTGATGAGGATGTAGGGCTTCTCGAAGACCGACTTCATCGTCGCGGGATCGGTGACGAAGTACGGGGAGATGTAGCCCTGGTCGAATTGCATGCCTTCGACGAATTCCTTCTCAAGGCCGAGCGTCTGGCCGGCTTCCACCGTCACCACGCCGTCCTTGCCGACTTCGTCGATGACTTCGGCGATCACGGAGCCGATCTCGTCATCCTGCGCGGAGATCGTCGCGACGGCGGCGAACTCCTCCTTCTTGCTGACGTTCTTCTTGATCGTCTCCAGGTACTCGGAAACCTTCGTGACGGCCTTCATGATGCCGTTCTTGATGGAGATGGCGTTCTTGCCGCTGCCGAGGTGCTTGAGACCCTCCTGCATGATGGCGTGCGCAAGGACCGTGGCGGTCGTCGTTCCGTCGCCGGCCGCGTCGTTCGTCTTGGTGGCGGCCTCCTTCACCATCTGCGCGCCCATGTTCTCGAACGCGTCGGGGAGCTCGATTTCCTTCGCGACGGTCACGCCGTCCTTGGTGACGGTCGGCCCGCCGTACTTTTTATCGATGCAGACGTTTCGGCCCATCGGGCCCATGGTCGTGGAGACGGCGCTCGCGAGCTTGTAGACGCCCTTGAGGAGCTTTTCGCGGGCTTCGTTGGAGAAGAGGAGTTGCTTGGCCATATGTGCGGAGAGAAGAGAAAAAGAAAAAAGAAATTAGCGCGGGTCTTCGACCCGCGGTTTATTACGCCTTGATCTTGCCCAGAACGGAATCGAGGCGCAGGACTTTCACTTCCACGTCCTTGCCCTCGGTCGTCTTGAGCTTCACCTCGTCGCCGGCGTACTTGCCGTAGAGGACCCGGTCGCCGACCTTCAGGAAGTCGCGGGGGTTCGTGAGTTCCTTGCCGTCGTACTTCACTTTGCCGTTGCCGAGTGCCAGCACAATGCCCTCCTGGGGCTTCTCGCCCGAGGCGGTATCGGGGATGACGATGCCGGATTTGGTCGTCGTCTCCTTTTCGACCGGCATGACAACGACGCGGTCACCGAGCGGCTCGATTTCGACCGCGAGCTTGGGAACGGAATGGGTGGAGCTGGACATAAGAGAAAGAGGAAAGAAAGAGTGGGCAAAGGTGCGTCAATTTGGGCTCAGATGACCGATCGTAGAGAATCATCATGAGTCGTTAGCAGTCGTAATTGTAGAGTGATAACATCAATCGTCAAGCAGCCGAATATTGACATTTAAGTATTATTAGTATATTTTGTCACTTCTCCATGCGACTGCGCCCGACTCCCATCGGCATCCTCGCACTGGCTGTTTTTCCCGTGCTGCTGCTTACCGCATGCGGCGGCAGTTCGTCGGCGTCGGTGAACGGGGACGACGGCTCGTCGGCAGACCATCTGCAGCCCTGCACGGCCGACAAAAAAACAGGACTGTGCTATCCGCAGGAGAAGGATTTCGAGACGGATTTCGACCAGGAGGCGTTCATGGAGCTGGTGATGGAGCATCAGGTGCGTCCGGGATCGTCGTCTTCGATGCCCGGCTGGTTTCCGGGATCGGGCTCGGTCTTCCAGCGGATTACGGGCCGGGGAGCGTCGTCGTCCTCGATGGATTCGCAGGATTCGTTTGAATTCCCGGGCGAGCCGTCCGCCGAGTCCCCCGTGTTTTCCTCCGCATCATCCGCGTTTCCGGAGGATCCCTCCACGTACGTCCTGCCTCCCTCGTACGGATCATCCGCGTCCGGCGGGAGTGCCGGCCAGTCGTCGTCGCGCTTTTCGAGCTCTGCATTCTCCTCATACCCCCCGCCGTCGGGCTCCGACTATTCGCCGCCGTCCTATTCCGATTCCTACGCGCTGCCCCCGTCGTTTTACTCGTCATCCTCCTCCTCCCGCTCGTATCCCAACTACATGCCGTCGTCCGCGTCGTCGTCTTCGACTTGGTCGATGTACGACCCCTCCGCTTCTGCAGAGCCAGCGGAATCCGGAATGTATTTCGCCGCAGCCGCCATGCCGCCGCTGTCTGCGTCCTGTGTTCCCGATGACCAGTACGAGGACTATGTGTCATCAGCGACCGCTGCAGCACGCGCACAGAATGCGTGGTCAGCGGGATCCGGAGGAAACACGTCCGGTTGCAGCAGCCGTGAGTGCGGAGGACGTATGGGATCCCTGACGCGTCCGGCATGCGTGGATTTCCGCGATGGAGTCATTCGTTCGGGGGGATGCGCGCAGGGCTGGGAGAGCGGAAGCGCATCGGAGGACGAGCGGGGCCTTTGGGACCGGAATGCTTCCGCATCGTCCGTGCCGGTGGCCGCTTCCACCAGCCCAGACATCCAGCTCCTTCCGCGGTGCAGCGATCATGAGGGCGGCTTCTTCTCCAGTTCCAGCATCAATGGAGAAGCGGAGGGCGGCGGGGTCATCCGCTTCACATCCGAGACGATCACCGTTTCGCCCGGCGCATCGAGCGTCACGATCCCCGTGCAGCGATCGGGCAGCACGAACGGTCAGGTTGCCGTCAGCTATGGGATGGGAAGCGGAGCCCAGGGCAGCGCGTCCTCCCGGGGCACCGTGTCGTTTGGCAATGGAGAGACGAGCAGGACGATCACGCTTCCCCTGTCCGGCAGCACCTCCCCGCGGTCGTTCACTGTCTCGCTCACATCGCCCACCCGCGGCGCGGTTATCGGTTCTCCGGGGCGCGTCACCGTCACGATTCCGGCAGGCACAAGCACCCGCAGCAGTAGCAGCCGCAGCGTTGTGAGTTCGTCACGCTCTTCCTTCAGCAGCAGGGGATTCACGAATGCCAATGGAGGGTCATCGGGGAACGGCGGCTCGGGAGGCAATGGATTCCCCGGCGGCTCCGGCAACGGAAATGGAGGATTTCCGGGGAATGGAAACAATGGAAACGGAAACTCCGGCGGGGGATTCATCGGCGGCAATCCCGGCGGTGGTTTTGGAGGCAACGGCGGGCTGCAGGGCAGCACGGGTCCCGGAATCACCGGGTACGGCGGTCTTCGCGGAAGCCTGGGACCGCTCCCGTCGGGCAAGTGCCAGCGCAGCCGCAGTTTGCTCAATCTGTTCGATCTCGGCGACGTCACAACGGGTTCTGACACATGGACGTTCCCGGGGCTCATCGACGGCAACTGTCCCATCACGGCGGCAATGCTCAAGGTGAACAAGACCGGAGGCTTCGGCGGGCCGCTGGATTGAGTTTTGCCCGGAAAATCCGTACCGTGACGACGTGAACGGTTCCGGAATGACTCTCACCCGGCGCGACTGTTGGCTCTTCGCCGGCGCTATTTTCCTTCTCGCGTTCTTCGTTTTCGGGCGCGCTCTTGGCAGTGATTTCGTTTTCTGGGACGACACGCTGCTCATTCTTGATCAGCCAATTTCGCACGGCCTCTCCATCCAGCATCTTGCCCAGGCCTTCACCACCTACGATCCCGACCTCTACGTACCGCTCACATTCCTGAGTTTCCAGATCAATTACGCGATCGCCGGACTTCATCCGTCCGTCTATCACCTGACCAACCTCCTGCTCCACGCCGGCAGCGCCGTGCTTGTCGGATGGATCGCGTTGCAGCTTTCCCGGCGCCGGTTTGTCGCGATGACCGCAGCGCTTTTTTTTCTCGTTCATCCCATCAATGTCGAGGCTGTGGCTTGGGCGAGCGCGCGCAAAGATGTTCTCTCGTCGTTCTTTTTTCTTCTGTCTCTCGCGCAGTATCTGCACTGGCGCGACACGGGCCGCTCAAAAAATTATGCGGTCAGCATCATCGCGTTCCTGTGCGGACTGCTCTCGAAGGCGAGCATTCTCCCGCTGCCGTTCATTCTTCTCCTCTGCGGCTGGTACCGCACGCGACGCATCACGAGGGGCGACATCATGGGCGTCTTGCCGTACGTGGGACTGAGCGCGGTTTTTGGCGTCATTGCGATGTTCGGGAAGGCGGGAGGGCAGGTCTCCCTCGTGGAGAAGATGTTCTTGGGTGCGGAGTCGGCGTTCCTGTCCCTCTTGCACCTGATGTTGCCGCTCAACCTGTCGATCCTGTATCCCTACGCGGGACCGGTGTCCGTGCTGAATCCGGATCTGCTTCTCTCGGCCGCGGGAATCGCGGTGATCAGCATCGCCGTCATCCTCCTGCGGAAAAAATTCCCCGCGCTTCTGTTCGGGTGGTTCTGGTTCCTGCTCCTGCTGGCGCCGAGCTTCTTCACAGTGGAAAAGGGACAGGATCTGGTGCCCGAGGTGTACCTGACGTCGGACCGGTACGTGTACCTGGCGGCGATCGGTCTCTTTTTCATCGATGCCCGCATCCTTCACGAATTCCGGCGCCGGTACCGCACGGTCATCACCGGTCTCGTTGCGATCGTGCTCATCCTGCTGGCCGCTCTCTCGTTCCACCGATCTGGCGCATGGGTCAACACCGAGACGCTCCTGCTCGACGCCCTCGCGAAAAATCCGGAATCCGCCATCGCGCACAACAACCTGGGAGCGTTTTATGACGCGCAGGGAAAGTCCGACGATGCGCTGCGTGAATACCAGGCCGCCGTGAGCGGCGGCGGGACGGGTGACGCATGGTTCAATCTGGGCGTTACCTTCATGCAGCGCAAGCAATCCGTGGAGGCGATCGGCGCCTTCGCGAAGGCCGTTGAGCTTCGGCCCCATCACCTGCTCGCGCAGCTCAACCTGGGTGCATTGCTCACCGATGCCGGCAACGTGACCGAGGGAGTCGAACATCTGCTGAAGGCCCAGGCGCTCGACCCGGGCAATGTCTCCATCTACCTGAACCTCGGCATCGCTCTGGAGAAAGGCCAAAACCCCTCGGACGCGATCCGCGCGTACGAGCGCGCGCTGCAGCTGGATTCCGCGAATGCATTCGCCGCGGAGCGGCTGCAGGCCCTGCGCAAGCCGTAAATCAGACGTTGGCGGTTTCGCGGCTCCGGACGGGCCGGACCGGCTGCTCTTTTTTCTTCTCTTCCGGTTCCGGTGGCGCGGGCTCGGGCGGCGGCGGCCCGTCATCGTCATCATCGGGCGGCTCCATGTCGATGCGGATCATCACCGGGTCGGGCGGGCAGTATCCATGATGCTCTTCCAGGAAGACACGTTCTTTCTTGGGCAGCGGCACGACGCGGTCCGCGATGCCGAGGGCCTCCGCATCCGCACGCGAGACGAGAAGATACTCGTATTGCTCGTAGGCCCTGTCGAGCTTGAGCCACCGCCACCGACCCTTCATTTTGCGGATGCGGTGGATGAAGTCGATGCGCTTCACTTTGCCTTTTGCCTTGTGGACGGCTTCTTCGATGCCGAAGTCCTTGCACATGCCCTCGATGTACGCGTTGTGCCTGTCGGCCTGTTTCGCCAGGAAATTCGCCGTGATCAGCGCGGGGTCTTCGGGCATCAGCATGTGTTCCAGCGGAATGTGCGAAATGTCGGTCAGGCATGGATTCCCCTGGTGGCGGTGCAGGGATACTGTTGCCTCCGACGACTCCACCCCCGAGCCTTTCGACTGGTATCTGCGGTACGTGCCCGACACAGCCCTGTCCGTAAAACTGCACCCGCGACGGGTGCTGTACGCGCTGACGTCCAGGGGGGTTTTCTCGTCCCGGCTTTCGAGGTACTGACAAAAGCTCCGCTCCGGCAGGGGACGCACGGTGTAGTCTTTCTCCGGGGGATTCCGCCGCGTCGACTTCGGCATCTTGACGGCATTGGCCTTGAACTGCAGCAGGCCGAATGCGTACAGCGACCGCTCAAGATTGGCCAGCATGCACCCGGTATGGCCGGCGGCGTTTTTGAGGTCAGGAGAATCGGCCGATGCCTCGATGGCCTTCGACGCCTTCTCCCACGAATGCAGCATCCCGCGGATCCGGCAGAACATCTCCCACTTCCGCACGCGCTCCCGGTTGTAGAGCGCCTGCTCCTCCGGAGTTTTGAGACTCCCGTCCGGCAGAATGGTGTCGGCGGCCGCGAGCAGCCCCTTAAAGCGGCCGCGGAGAAAAAACAGAAATGCCGCCTCGCAGACCGAGTGAATCAGGTGCCCTCCCGCCTGCCGGCTGATGGGGCCCATGTCCGGGGACTGGCACCCGAGCTGCTGGTTCATTTCGATATGCAGCAGGGAGAGATAGTGCGTGAAGTCGGCGATATCCACCCGGTCCGCCTGCGAAAAATCCTCCGCTTCGCCCGCCGTTCCTTCGTCGGACCGCGGGACGTAGTGATGCGGACGGAGCCCTGTCCACAGCGCCACCGATCCGGTTTCCAGCTGGGCGGACATTTTATTGGCGAAAAAGAGCGCGCTCTCATCCCGTTTGCACAGCGGCTCCAGCATTTCCAGGGGGACTTCCTTCCCCTCCGGCGTACGAGGCGCTTTTTCCCGCGTGAACGCCAGGAGCTTCCGGGCTCCGGCGAGAGGAGCCGTATCGGAAGGGTCGCGCAGCATCTCCAGCACCCCATTGAGCTTTTCGCCGAATGCCGGCGTGGGATAGGCGCTCATGCCCCGGGTGCCTTCGTCCTGGAAAAACATCCGCGACTGCCCGAGAAAATCCCGTGCCGGCCATCGTCCCTGTCGCAGCCATTGCACCACTTCCAGCGCCGGCGAGTTGGTTTCGCGCAGCAGCTCCTGCACATGCAGCATCGCGTCGAGCGACAGGCGCTGCAGACGGGCCGCGATCTCGCGGCGGAGCGGCTCCGGGAGGTCGAGTCCCCAGCCGTGCTCGAACCGGGCGGGAGTGCCGTGCGTAAGAATGACATGGAGAAGATCGCGCACCGCAGCCAGCTCCTTCCCCACGGTTTCCGGAACGTACGAAATCAGCAGGTTGAAATCCCTGTCCAGTCCGCGCTGGTGCCGCTCCGCGTTAAATGAGGGGGAGTCTTCCGGGGAGGACATAAGCGGCATACGGTAAATTAATCGGGAATATTGTCAAATTCTGACCGGATACCCCTCTCTTTTCGGCATCAGGGGGCCTGAAGGTCCCCGTCGTCGTCTTCGCCGCCGAATTTTTCCTCCGCCTCAGTCCAGTCCTCGATACCCGTGCGGTAGCGGAACCGCTGCAGTTCGTCTTCGAATTCGTCGGAGGTGAAGTGCACATGCATCACATTTTCCACCGTCGTCAGATCCTTCATCTTCTTCCGGGGGATGCGTTCCTGCATCAGTTCCTCCTCCATTCTTTCGATATCCCCGTAGGCGACCAGCTGCTTGTGCGTATCGAGATACAGCTCGCACGATGTATCAGGATCAACAATCGCCACTGCCAGGCAGCCGTCGTTCATCAGGAGGTCGTGGAACTCCTGCACCCATTCCATCACCACGTCGCGGTCCAGATCCTCGCGCTCCAGTTCCCGCCAGTCTGAATGTGATTGCAGTCCGTGGCTTGCCTCCACGATCAGGTCCACACGCGCGGGCATCCGGGCAATCATGCGCTGGAAGAGACGCTGGATCTTCCCCTTCGACACGGCGGCGACCAGCGTCGGCACTTTTTGTTTTGCTCCATCCTTCCGCAAAACGATTTTGTACGCTTCCTCGATGACGATGTAGCGCTCGGGCCGCACCGCGTCGGTATAAAAAGAGCCGAGATGCGGATCGTGCAGCAGATCCATGCTTCCATCGATATCCTGGGTGAAAGCCGGACGCATGCGGGAGCGGTCGGGTGTACTCATGGAGCAGGCGTTATAAGGAAGAACGCCGCGGCATGCAAGATCCCGCAATAGGGTTGCCGCGGGATCCGGGGCGGCGGAAAATAGCCGCATGCCGCTCAACCCCCTGACGCCGGAGGAAGCCCGGATCATCGAGCACAAGGGTACCGAAGCGCCCTTCACAGGGGAGTACAACGACTTCCATGAGACAGGCACATTCGTCTGCCGCCGGTGCGACGCCCCGCTCTACCGCTCCGATGACAAATTCGATTCCGGATGCGGCTGGCCCAGCTTCGACGCCGAGATCCCCGGAGCGGTGAAGAGGCTGCCCGACGAGGACGGGCTCCGTATCGAGATCCAGTGCGCCAACTGCGGCGGGCATCTTGGGCACGTGTTTGCCGGCGAGCGGCTCACGCCCAAGAACACGCGCCACTGCGTCAATTCGCTGTCGATGCGGTTTCGGGCAAATTCCTGAAGCTGCATGCATTTTTCCATGGAGCCCCGCCCGCGATCTGGTAGCATCTCCGTGCTCTTTGGTACGACTGCCCAGATGGCGGCCCTTCGACTTCGCTCAGGACCGTTCGTAGATCAATAATCATCTGCGCATTCCTTGCTTGCCTTTGCCCAGATGGCGGAATTGGTAGACGCGCACGCTTCAGGAGCGTGTATCCTCACGGATGTGGAGGTTCGAGTCCTCTTCTGGGCACCATCCGGCTTCGTCCCTGCAGGGACTACGCCGGGATTCATGCAGATGATTCAGATCGACAGCCGGATGCCACGGCGGAGTCCGCAGACGAAGCCGGGCGCCTGTCTTGAGATTCACAGGTCGTTTTTGGCGGAGCAGTATGATGCACTCTAAATATTTTCCGGCATACATCCTCACAGGCGTTGCAGCATTCACCGCGATTCTCGCGCTCATGGGACGGGAATTCGTCATCGATTGCGGATTCGGTCTGTGGACGAGCAGTGCCTGGAGCCACTGCACGTCGCAGTACCTCGCGGATCCGTATTCGGTGACGCACGTGCTGCACGGCATCCTCGCCTTCTGCATCCTGCTCTATGTGCGTCCTCGCATGCCGGTCCGGACCCGCTTCCTGATCGCCACGGTGCTGGAAGCGGGCTGGGAGATCCTCGAAAATACGCCGCTGGTTATCAACCGTTACCGCATGGCGACGGCGGCACTCGATTACACGGGAGACAGCATTCTCAATTCCCTGGGCGACCTCGGCTTTGCCGCGCTCGGATTTCTCATCGCATCCCGATGGGGATGGAAGGCTGGGCTCCTGGCCTTCGTTGTCGCCGAACTCCTGCTGCTCCTTCTCATCCGGGATACGCTGCTCCTCAACATTCTCATGCTGCTGCATCCGATTCCCGCCATCCGGGATTGGCAGGCCGCGGTGTGACGTATCAGATCAGAAGTTTTTTGCGTCCTCGTCAGTTCGCGTCATGTGTGTTTCACAATAGCACAGCACTGCTTTTTTTCGGGGAAGCATCTGTATTCCCGTAACGTGCTCCCGCTTGCCTCGTCCCCACACGCGTCGGAATGGTATGACACAATCCGACATCGAACGAAGGGAAGGGCGCGCCGGGGGCGCTCTTCTCTTTTTTGCGCGTGGGCATTTCCGGCGGGCGTTTTTTTGACAGGCCTGGCGTTGCTCCATAGGATTCTTTCCATGCTCCGAACACCCAAGAAGTCCGCGTCGCTCGCCGTCGCCGTCCTGATGCTGTTGTCCATGTCCGGCGAAGCCGCGGTTGCGGTTGGCCCGCGAAAAATGCCGCTCCAGTCCGTCGCCGTCCGCAAGAAGCAGAAGCGCATCCTCCACTGCGACGAGGTGGGCTTGTGCAAGAAAGGAGAGAAGCGGCTCCTGTTGAAGACGAACAGTCCTTTGACGAACGCCGCCCTCAAAGTGGCGTTCTCCAAGGGCTGCCGCACCAACCGTTTCACCAAGGAGAAGACCGGCATCACGTGCCCAGAGGGCGCAGCCGTTCCCAATGCCGAGGCGGAGCGCGTGTTCCAGGTGGATGATCTCGGTTCCGCAGCGCAGATCAACGCGATCGCCGCGCAGCAGGCCGGCGCCACCGGCAATGGCGTGATCGTCGCCGTGCTGGATACCGGCGTCGATGCCAACCACCCCGATCTCCTCGGCCGGGTGAACATCGTGCGCAACTTCACGACCGGCGCCGATGCCGATGCGATCGGCCACGGCACCCACGTCTCGGGCATCATTGCCGGACAGGGGGTGCAGATCGTTTCGGACGGCTCGTCCACCACGCGCACGCTCGGCGTCAGCCCGGGCGTCCAGCTGATCGTCGGCAAAGTCTGCAATGACGAGGGTTACTGCCTGGAAGGCGACATCACCGCGGGCATCGAGTGGGCCGTGGCGCAGCGGGCCCGCGTGATCAACCTGAGTCTCGGCGGCGGTGGGTTCCCGGGGCACTGCGACGGCGATCCTCTCGCCCAGCAGGTGAACTGGGCGGTCGATCAGGGCGTCGTTGTCGTCGCGGCCGCGGGAAACAGCGGCGAGTCGGGGGAGGGCGTCGCCACCCCCGCGTGCGCGTCCAAGGCGATCGCGGTGGGCGCGGTCGACTCCGCGGGGTCGCGTCCCTCGTGGTCCAGCTACGGCAGCGCGATCGACGTCGCCGCTCCGGGCGTGGGGATCACCTCGACGTTCCCCGTGTCGTCGTATGCCAAGGGCAGCGGCACCTCCATGGCTTCCCCTCACGCGGCGGGCGTCGTGGCGCTCATGCTCCAGGCCGAGCCGAATCTCACGCCGTTCGGCGTGTACACGGTTCTCACATCGACAGCGCAGGATCTGGGCGCGCCGGGTTTTGATTCACTCTACGGATTCGGCGAAGTCGATGCGCTCGCGGCGATCAACATGATCCTGGGCACCGGGGGATCCTCCAGCAGCGTCTCCTCCTCGAGCAGTTCCTCCTCTACGTCCGTGAGCTCATCCACGTCGTCCTCCAGTTCCGTGAGTTCATCCTCGACGAGTCCGCCGTCTTCCTCGAGTTCTTCCGTGTCATCCGGTTCTTCCTCATCGACTTCCTCAAGCTCTTCCTTTACCTCGAGTTCTTCCTCCTGGTCTTCGTCCGTGTCCTCCAGCCCCTCCTCGTCGAGTTCGTCGTTCTCTTCGACCTCCTCCTCGTTCACGTCGAGCTCCACGTCCTCCTGGTCATCGTCTTCTTCCAGCTCCTCCTCCGATTCCAGCAGTTCGCAGGGCGCTTCGTCGAGCGCGGCGGCAGGCGGAGGCAGCAGCCGGGGCCGTCCCCCCGAGCGGCGTGAATGCACATCGGGTGCATGGGCCTGCGGGGACTTCGCGCAGTGCAATCGCAACGGCTATCAGCGCAGGAAGTGCAGGATCATCGATTACACCTGCGTCCGTCCCAACCGCGTCCGCCCCCCCGTCCGTCAGTCCTGCACGGCGCCGCGCAACCGCTCCGATCGATTCCTGTCTCCTGATTCCGCGGATGATATCGATGAGATGGAAGCAGATGACATGCTGCCCGAAGACTGAACTGCAAAAAACGCCGCCAGCCCATAGGACTGACAGACGTTTTTGTTTGGGTTTAGCGGCCGAAGCGGACCTGATGCCCACGGATTTCTCCCTGCCGGTTGGGAGCGGTGTGCAGGCGGAGCGTCCTGCGCGCGGCGATGCGGCCGCTGCGCTGGAACGAACGCAGGTCTTCCACCGTCGTGCCGTAGTCGCCGATCAGCGCGCTCACCTCCGTGGTGTTTGCGCTGAAGACGATCGGCGTGGTGGCGGACCGGATCGCGAGCTGCAGTACGAGTATTGAGCACAGCGATGCGTAAATAGAGAACAGGACCAGGCGGCGCTGGTCGGCCGTGTTGTGGGGGTGTTTGTTCATAACAGTATTATACAACAAATTAGTATTATTATCAAATACAGCGATCCGCGTTTTCTGGTGCCTACGGGGCCGTTCCTCCATACTGGCACCCATGAGGAATATCCGGGTATGGGCAGCACAGGGGGCTGAATGGGCGCTTCCCGTCCTTTTGGTTCTGTCGGTGCTCTGGCGGGGAGGGAAGGGTCTCGAGGCCACCTGGCTCCTGGCGGCGTTCGCGGTGGCGATCACCTTTATCCGCTGGTGGAATGAGCCGGCGGGAAAGCGCTTCTCTCCCATGCTGTCCGGATGGGTGTGGGGACTTCTGCTGCTGTTTCTGTCGTGGAGTCTGGTTTCGTTTCTCTTTTCCCGGACGCAGAACTACGGCCTCGACGAACTGCTTCGCGATGCCGCGCTGGTCCTGATTGCCTCATGGGTGAGCGCGCGGCAGGAGCGGGATGACGCCGGCGCGCTGACGCGCAGGCTCGCCGTAGCGATGGCGGCGGCGCTCCTCCTCGCGTGCGTTATCGGCGCGGCGGTCTACGTGCTGCAGCCGGTCAACCGGTTCGTGGGGACATTCTTCGACTGGCGCTTCCACACCGACTACTGGCCTAACGCCTGGGCGCAGGCGATCCTCCTGCTGTGGCCCGCGGTGCTGCTGGCCTGTGCGCGCCGGCCGGCGTGGGTCCGCGTCCTCTGCCTGGGGATCGTCATCGGGGCGCTGTTCCTCAGCTACTCGCGCGGGGCACTCATCGCGTTCGGCAGCCAGCTCTGTCTTTTTGTCCTTCTCCTCGGAGTCCGATGGCTTCGCGGCGGCAGGAAGATGTCCGTCATCACGACTGCCCTGTGGCCCGCGGGACTGATGATCGCCACCACTGCCCTGCTGGCGGCGACGGTCTTTACCGGCATCAACGCGACGCGCGCGCAGTACCATCAGGTCGAATCCGTCACGCGCAAGGCGACGTTCACCGCCGAGGAAGGCTCCACCTCGATTTCGGAACGGCGGGACTTCTGGGAGCAGTCGCTGCGCCTGTCCATGGAACGCCCCTGGTTCGGGTGGGGTCCGTACAGTTTCCGCTTCACCCAGCCGCGCCTGCAGACGGAAGTGTTCGCCACCTCCGATCATCCCCACAACGTCTTCCTGAAACTGGCGATGGAAAGAGGCTGGCCGTCGGCGATGTTTTTCGCGGCCGTGTTCCTGATTGTCCTGGGCTTTGCATTGTTACGGGCCACGTCGCCTGTCGATCGCGAAAAGGAACCGCACCGCATCCTGTTCATCGTGGCGCTTTCCGGCGTGCTCGCCCACAACCTGATCGATTACAACCTGCAGTTCACCGGCGTCGCGCTGCCGTTCTGGCTCATGGCGGGGGCCATCGCCCCCCGCAGCCTTCCCACCATCGGGACACGGAGGGTGTTCCGCACGGCTGAACTGGCACTCGCGATCATCCTCGGGTGCACGGTGATGCTCGAAGGCCGGTATCTGGCTCTCTCCTCGCTGGGACGCCACGCGGAGGCGGCCGGCAAAACGGAGGAGGCACTGTACTGGTATGGCCGGGCTCACCGGCAGATCTTCTCCCGCGACATGCACATGAGCCGGGCCGCCCTGCACCTGCAACGGGGCGAGACGGCCGAAGCGGAGGCTGCCCTCGCGGACTATGCCGCGACGAACGCCGAGGACCCGCGGCTGTGGATCCTGCGGGGATACGCCGCGCTGGCCCGGCAGGATCAGCAGAAGGCGTACGTGCATTTCTCCGCCGCGCTCCGGCTCGGCCGGTACGACTACCTGGAGCCGCTGGAGGGGGCGATCCGCATTCTCGTGCATGGCCAGTACCCCGGGGATGTGCCTGCCCGGAAAGAGGAGTTCCTGCAGACGTTCCGCGCTTTCGGCGATGCGATCCTGCACAACGCCCATTTCATCGCGCTCTCCGAAAGCGTGGAGGCCTTCGATCGGGTGAGCGTTCTCCTGCAAACGCTGTATCCGGAGGAGCGTGCCGCTCTTTCGGCATTCGCCACCGAGGTTCTCGCCCACGCGCGGGAGGAGCGGCTCCGGTCCTCCGCCCGGACCCCGGGAATGCTGTGGTGAGAGGTTTGCCCGGGCAAAACGCGGATGCTACAGTCGGACTCCTCTTCACCTTTTTGCCATGAAGCGATTCCTCTCACTGCTCATCCTGACGCCCCTGCTGCTCTCCGCGTGCGCGAAGCGCGGTCGCGTGCAGCGCGAGATCATCCTCGGCACCGAGGCGTACAACGTCATGATGCCGACCGACAAAAACGTGCAGCACCCCGAGCACGGCAAGGAAGTGTGGTTCGGCATGGGGGCGATGAAGGGCGAGAACGGGAAAAAGGCCAACGGCGTCGCGCAGGCGCACGTGTTTGAGGACGGCACGACGCTCGCCACGGTCAACCTCAACATCGAAGTGGCACCCAAGGGATCGGCGTACGTCGCCTGGCTGCAGAAGCCCGGCACCGCCGAGCGCATCCGGATCGAAGAACTGCTCAATCCGCTCAATGACGTCCGTTACCTGATCACCGCCGATGTCGCGCAGGACCTTCGCGACTGGACGGAGGTGGTCGTCACGCTGCAGGGGCCGGGAGGCCCGTCGGCGGACGATCCGGTGGTAGCCAGTGGCATCCTGAAGCAGCGAACGCGCTGAAGCGCGCCTATGCGACGATCTCCGCAGGGGGTCTGCAGACCGATCTGGGATGTCGCAACGAGGGTTGGTGTGGTGTGTGACCTGTGCGACAGGCGGTGCATCACTCTGCTCTCAGCCGAGGGCCGGGAGGCTCATCACCATGCTCAGCGTGACGAAGGTGATGAGCAGCGCATGCATCCATACATGCGAGAGTGAAGCGAAGGATGTGAATTGCTTCACGCGTACCATAGTAAGCCCCGGGGAAGGGGTACGGCAGTGTACAGGGGGAGGGGAGTGTGTCTAGGTAGCATATTGACGGTTCAAATTAATAGTACGAAGCAGTTTTTAGTCAGTAATTCACGTCGGGAAGTGCCTAAATTTTGCGAAAAATGAGAGTGATAGGGGACCACATTGTATAAAAAAATTGATCAATAAATGGCACTACAAGTATCGAGAAAAATTGCCAATTATTTAAAACTATAGTTTGAATAAGTTTTGACGCGGTTGGTTGGCAGGGGGGTTCAGGAGTGTTTCGAGACGCTGGCGAGCCTCTTTTCCCACTGAGGGATTCAATGCCTCCAATTGGTCGATGAGTTCCCGGCAGGTGTCTGCCTGAGTTCTGATCGTTTGTTTCATCGCGGGAGAACGGGAATGGCGTCCGTGAATGTGTTTGGTCAGGCCTTCCAGGGTGTCGTTCACCAGGAAGACCAGACGGTCAGCACCGTCTCCAGAGGGAAGGGTGGAAGCGGAATCGTTCATGCCTGTTTCGGGGGTGGTCATGGCTACTGGGGAAAAGGGGAAATAAAAGAAAACGCCCCGTCTGCGTGAGAGGAGCGAAAAGTTCTGCTGTGCAGCTAAGCCCTCACGCGATGCGCGGGTGGATGATAATCGCCCGGATAATGGTCAGGCGGGGCTGCACGCGCGAAGAATAGGAGATTTTTTTGCAGCGTCAAGAACTCCGACGGGATGTGGTTATGTTTTGGCGCCAATGTGGATTTGGAGCGATGATTTCTTTTCTGTACCATCACGGCATCGGGATCCTTCGCTGCGGCTCAGAACACGCTCCGCTCCGTTGGGTCATCGAATTGCTTTTTGTGTCATCATTACCATATCGGGACGTAGCTCAGTTGGTAGAGCGCACGGTTCGGGACCGTGAGGCCGGAGGTTCGAGTCCTCTCGTCCCGACCAGATCAAAAAAAACACGATGCTCAGCAGTCACTTCCTGCATGCGTCGAGAGGACGAGAAGTTTACCCTGAGCATTCCGAGCAGAGCGAGGAAGAGCCGAAGGGAGTCCTCTCGTCCCGACCATCGTCATCTTTTGCCCCAAGCCCTACCGTTTACGTACGGGTGCTATTTTCTTTCTGAAGCGGCATGAGTCATTAAGAATGGGGTGCGGTGGAAGAGGAGGAGAGCGTGTGGGTGGGGATTTTGCCGTGGAACTTTATGCTTTTCGCGATTTGGTTGGTGATAGGGAGATGTAGAGGTAAGATTCCGTCATGCCAGGAGTACAACAGAGCGAAGCAGTTGGTGATTTGTATGAATCGTACGTGCGGTTCATGAAAGATATGTCGGCAGGAAGGACTACCCCGTTTCCTCCATACAATCAGGAAGAGTTTGCAGTATGGCTCTCTGGCCTCGACGTGGGTACACGCGAGATTTGCATTAAAAATTTTCGGATGGGATACGCGGCGGTTCTTGCCGATGGCGAGGGGCAGGTGGCTGCAGTTGTAGCGAAGTACAGCCAGCCACAGGAGTGAAGTCATGGAGAGAAGAAGTCGGGTAGCTCTGCATTTTTCTTCAATGTCTTCTGGAGCGAACAGAAGCCGTTCAACTTCTTCCATTTCTTCGTGCAGTCGGTGAAGGGTTTGAACCGTCGGGAAAGCGCGTAGGCGAGAGCCGCTTCTCGGTGCTAACAAAAATCCAAAAGCTTGATGGGCTTCATGGAAGGAAGTCCTCACAAAAGGAACGGAATCTGAGGAGTTGACACTGTAAAAAGTATTCTCGTGCGATAGACAACGGTCAATCATGATAAACATCGTCAAAGACCCCATTGCACGCATTCCTTCCCATTCCGTCCATTGCATTGCTCAGGACGCTTCCTTAGGGTGGGACTGTTTAGCCGTACTTTCTCTCACCATTTTATGAACATCGCCGTCCAGTACGTCCCGGTTCTCGTCGCAGCGGTCCTCACGATCCCGCTCGGCGCGATGTGGTACAACCACTCGTTTTTCGGAAAGCCGTGGATGGCGATGAACAAGATCACGCCGCAGATGATGAAGAAGGGGCCCGGCGGCATCGCGTACGCGGCGAGCATCGTGTCGGCCGTCGTCACCGCAGCCACGCTGTGGCTCTTCATCGGGATCATGGGATCCAAGTCGCTCCCCGTGAACCTGGGTCTGGCCATCCTGCTCTGGATCGCCTTCAACTTCCTCCCGGGCCTGATGCACCACCTCTTCGCCAAGAAGCCGGTGCCTCTCCTGCTCATCAACTCGGCCTTTGACCTGGTCAACATGCTCGTGATCGCCACGGTGCTGACCATTTACTGGTAGCAGAGCGGAAACCACGGATTTTTCCGTCGCGGCTTCAATTGTCCTGTATTCTTGCGGCACCTTCCCTCAGATTTTTTATGCGTCTCTCCAAAGGTCTCATCGCCGTACTGGGCATCGTCGTGGTTCTCGGCCTCTGGGCCTGGAGCGGGTACAACGGACTCATCAGCGCCAAGGCGGGCGTCGAGGGCGCATGGGCGCAGGTGGAGACGCAATACCAGCGTCGGTTCGATTTGATTCCCAACCTCGTGAACACCGTCAAAGGCGCCGCGGACTTTGAGCAGGAGACCTTCACCGCCGTCACGGCCGCCCGCTCGCAGTGGCAGAGCGCCGGGACACGCGACGAGAAAGTCGCCGCCGCCTCGGGTTTCGATTCCGCGCTCAGCCGGCTGCTCGTCACAGTCGAAGGCTACCCGCAGCTGCAGGCGACGCAGGCCTTCCGCGACTTCATGACGCAGCTGGAGGGCACCGAGAACCGCATCGCCACCGCGCGGCGCGATTACAACACCGCGGTCCAGTCGTACAACGTCCTCGTCCTGCGCTTCCCGCGTAACATCCTCGCCGGCATGTTCGGCTTCGGGCCTGAGAAGATGTTCGAGAGCACTCCGGGAGCCGAGAATGCGCCCGCGGTGAACTTCTGAGCACGCGATTGTTTCCTCCCGGTTATGCGCTCGTACAGGATTCTTCTTCCGGCATTCATTCTCCTTCTTTCCGGTGTGCTGCCAATGGCGGCACAGGCATTCGAGGTACCGCCCAATGACGGTTTCTACACCCAGACGACGCCGGTCCTCAGCGCCGATCAGGAGGCAAGCATCGAGGCCACGTTGACGGAAGAACGCGCGACGACTTCCAACGAAATCGCCGTCCTCGTGATTGAGTCCTTGGAAGGAGATGATCTGGAGGAAACGGCTAACACGGTGTTCCGCACCTGGGGCATCGGTGACGAAAAGAAGAACAACGGCATCCTGCTGCTGGTCGTCACCGCGGAGAGGAAGATGCGCATCGAAACCGGGTACGGCCTGGAGGGGGCGGTTCCGGACCTGGTCGCGAAGGGTATCATCGACAACGACATCGCTCCGCACTTCCGCAACGCCGACTATTACAGCGGCATCGCGGCGGGCATCGACGCGCTGCGCAAGCACGTCGCGGGCGAATACACGGCGGAGCGCTACACGGAGGAAGAAAGTGACGGAGGCTTTCTCCCGTTTCTGTTCTTCTTCGGCTTCCTGTTCCTCAATATTTTCGGCGCGTGGCTGGGGCGCAGCAAATCGTGGTGGCTGGGCGGCGTGCTCGGGGGGGTGTTCGGCGTGATCCTGGCCGTGGCTTTCGCGTGGTGGCTGTCCATTCCCGTCCTCGTGCTCCTCGGCCTCTTGTTCGATTACATCGCGTCCAAGCACCCGCAGTCGTTCCGCCGGGGGCGGGGCGGTGGATTCTGGGGAGGCGGGTTCGGCGGCGGTCATGGAGGAGGAGGCGGGGGATTCGGGGGATTCGGTGGCGGATCATCCGGCGGAGGGGGATCGAGCGGCGGCTGGTGACCGGGAATCCCCGAAGAAAACTTGTTGCGGAAAAAATCGGCGTATACTGGGTCCCATGCATCTGAAGAATCTTCGCGTTCTCGTCCTCGCCGTCCTCCTGCTCGGATCGACGCCGTCCTTCGGCGCGGCCGCGGCCGCGGACGACGGAAACACCCTGACCGTCCAGGCCCTGCCGCGCCCGTCCGCTTCCGTCGCGCTCGGCGCAAGCCGGGTGCCCATGCTGACGGTCCGCCTGACCGCCTCGTGCACGCGCGACGTGTCGGTGGCGTCCATCGCCTTCCGGCACAAGGGCCTCGGTAATCCGCGCGATATTGAACGCATCTATGCCCAGAAGTCCGGCATGCGGCTCACGCGCAGCGTTCCGCTCACCGACAAGCAGGGGATCGGACGCCTGCAGTTCCGCGGGTTCGCGGTGAAGGCCTGCGCGACCGAGGCCATCGACATCCTTGCGGACTTCAGTCCCAGCGCCTCGGCTGCGGGCGAGCACCAGCTGGTCATCGAGTCCGACGGCGACGTGGTGACCGATCCTCCCGTCCGCGTGCTCATCAATCCCGCGGGCATCGCGGTCACCGTTCCCGTGGGCCAGCCGGCAGGCTTGGTATCCTCCGAACTGCTGCCGCTCCCCCAGGCGCTCACATACGGATCGGCGAGGACCGCCGCGCGGCTGCGGATCCGCGGCGATGCGCGCAACGATCTCCACCTGACGTCGATCACCTTCACCAACGACGGAACGGCCCTCAACGACGACGTCCAGAACCTGTTTCTCGAGACGAGCGGCCACACGCGTCTCTCCGCAACGGTGCCTTCTCTCGACGGCGACAGCGTGCGGCTGGTCGTCGATCCGCCGCTTCTGATCCGCAGAAACGAAGTCCGCCTGCTGCAGGTCCGGGCCGATATCCGGGCAAGCCGCCGCAAGACGGTTATCCTGACGGTCGAAGAGCCGTCGGACATCGTGACGGGTCCGGCGGCACGGTGAATACGCAATCCGGCGGATTGGCAATTGGGAGTTGAACCGGTTTTGGGTACACTACACGCCAACCATGCGCCGGTTGGCAGTGCTTTCCCTCCTCGGCATTCTCGCTCTCTCCGCCTGCCGGAGGCAGGGGGAATTTTCGCCGGACGAGGTGCTGCGCCGCGCGACGCTGGCCAGCGGCCAGCTGGAGTCCGCGGAGTATGGCGTGGCGCTTGCGATTTCCGTCCGCAACGCGGCTTTTCAGGCCGACGGCAACGCGACGCTGAAGGGTTCTCTGGCGCACGGCGGCCGCGAAGCCGCGTTTGTTCTCTCCGCGCAGGGAACGATGGACCGTTCCGGCCAGAAGACCGTTGCTTCCGTGAGTGCGGACGTGGTGAGTGAGCAGCAGGACGTCTACGTCAAACTCCGGTCGCTCAGCATGGTTCCCGTGCCCGACCTGGGAGGGGCCGCCCAGAACCTGCTGGGAACCTGGTGGAAGATCCCGCAGGGCGACAGCCCCTTGCCTGCCCAGCAGCTCACGCCGGATCCCGCGTTCCTGCGCGCGCAAGCGGCAGTCGTGAAAGTGGTGACGGACCACGGGCTTGAGCGCGTCAACGGCAGCGATGCGTACCACTACACGGTTTCGGTGGACCCGGACCGTCTCGCCGCCCTCATGAAGACATCCGCGGAGGAGCAGGGGAGGCCGTTTGATGCAGTAAAAGCCCGTGGGGAGCTTCTGCAGTACGACGCCACGGGGGAACTGTGGATCGATACCGGGACGTTCTTCATTCACCGGCTGTCGTGGACCGTCACGGCGAAGGACAGCCCCTCGCGTCTGCGCTTTTCCTTCCGCGCCGACCTCTCCAGTCATAATGCGGTCCCGCCGGTCGCGATCCCCACGGATTTCGGCACCTTCCGCCGCGAGGATATTCTTCGCGCGCTGCTTCCCGCCACCGCATCCGGTGCGCTCTCCCGCTGATCTCCATGGTTGACTCCCTCCCGCCTCCGCCGCAGTCCTTTCCTCCCGCCGGGGGGCAGACTCCCGCGCCGCAGCCGGCGGCCGTTGACGGGCTCGCGCGACCGGCGCCCGCGCCCGTTTCCGGGAAGCCCGTTCTTGCGCCCCAGGTGCAGCGCGTCAAGCGCCAGCTGGTCATGCTCGCGTGCGCATGTTACCTGCTGTTCATCTTCTGGTGCCTCACGCTGCTCGTGATTCTTCCCAGCCCGACCGGCGACGGAAAATCCCTCGTGCGGATCGCGCTGCCCGTGTCGATTGCCGGCATCGCCGGCATCCTGGGGATCGGCTTGCTGCTGCTGCGCCGGATTTCGGCGTCCACCAGCTCCATCGCCATCAGGCGCCAAAGCCTCCTCAAGCTGATTGCCGTGCTCCTGCCGGGCCTGGCGCTTGCCGTGGCGACGCCCATCCTGATCATCCGGGAGCCCTCGCTGCCGCTCGACATCGTCGCGCCGAAGACGGCCGCCGAATTCGTCGCGCCCGTCGCCGTGACGCTCAGCGCGGAGCGGGCGACCACCATCCTCAAAAACCTCGGCATGCGTCCGGTCAAATACCAGTGGGACACGGACGGCGACGGCAAGGTCAACGATGAGACCGTGGTACCCACGACGACGGTCGTTTATCAGCGGCAGGGCGTGTATCCCGCGGCGGTGCGCATCATGCTGGGTGGATCCAATTTCCGACGTTCCACGAGGAGCGTCGTGATCCCCCAGGAGGTGTTTTCGGTCATCCCCGCGCAGCCCATCGTCGAAAAACCGGTGAAATTCAGCGTGGCGACTCTGGTCGCCGATCCCAAGGCCATCAGCCAGGTGCAGTGGGATTTTGGCGACGGCAATCCTGCGCAGACGACCACCAAACCCGATATCGCCTACACGTATTACGCCGTGGGTGAATATCCGGTCACGGCAGTCATGCAACTGGTCAACAAGTCGCAGGTGACGTACAAGAAGACCGTCGTGGTGGAAGAGCCGCCGCCGCTGCCGTTTCCCATCACGCTCATCACCGAACCCAAGACGCTTGTGGGACCCGCCCCTTTCGGCGTCATTTTCCGCCTGCAGACCGCGGAAAAGCTCAGCGAGGTGTCGTGGACCTTCGGCGACGGCAAGGAGGACAGGGGGGCGGCCCTGCTTCGCCAGTCTCATGAGTTCGACAGCGCCGGCATTTACCCGGTCGTCGTCCGCGCGCGATCCGCCGACGGCAAGCTCGCCGAACTCACCTCCATCGTCCGCGCGACCGAGGTCCTCCAGCTGCGGGATCTGCAGTTCACGGGCACACCGCCCGTCTTGAACGGCAAAATCACCGGCGAAGTCCCGCTGGAGATCAATCTGAAGCCCAAAACCTCCGCCCCGCTCGTGCGGTTCTCCTGGGAACTGCCGGAGGGGACGGACTTCGACGCGCGCGACGCCAGCCTGACGGGCATCCTCCGCACCGAGGGCACGTATACCGTCATGCTCATGGCGGAGGGTGCGGAGGGCAAAAGCATGCGCATGTCTCTCCCGATCGAGGTGAAGCCCCCCTCGGCGGAGCCCACCATTCTCATGACGCCCGACGGCGGAGTCGCGCCGCTCACGGTCACGTTTGACGCGTCGCAGACGTTCGTCCCGCCCGGCCAGACGGTGGCGGGCTTCAAGTGGCTCTTCGGCGACGAGGGCAACACGAACAGGAATCCGGAACTCAGCGCCGCGCGCGTGGAGCACACCTACAAGAATCCGGGGGAATACGCCATCCAGCTCCATGTGGTGCTCGCGTCCGGCAAGGAGTTCACGGTCCAACGCACCATCGTCGTCCGCAAGCCCACGCTGAGCGCCTGCATCACCGCGAGCCGCCTCACCGTGGATGCCGGGAAGGGAGTGTCCTTCGATTCGTCCTGCTCCGCGGGTTCGCCCACGTCCGCGTTGTGGGACGTTCGCCGCGACGATGATCCGGAGATCGTGCACGGGCAAAGCAGCGAGGAACGCTACATCCACGTCTTCCAGGATCCCGGCGAATACACGGTTACGCTCACGCTGCGCGACTCCTTCGGAAACCAGGATGTGAAGACCATCGCCATTACCGTTCACCCCGCCCCATGAAACGCTCCACTCTCGTCCGGTCCATCGCCCTCCTGGGCATCATCGGCATTGTCCTCAGTGCGCTCCTGCCGGCATTCGTCAGTTGAGTCCCGGCATGGATGCCGCCAGGGGAAGGGATGCCGCGGTCGCGAACGTCGCGTACGCCCCGTCTCCGAGCTCACGCGCGATGAATTCGCCGGCGGAGGCGATCATCGCCGCGTTGTCGGTGCAATAGGCCAGCGTCGCGGGAACGCGGACGATCGTGGCGGGCGAGATCTCCGCGCATGTGTCGGACGCCGCCTGGCGAAGCCGGGCATTGGCCGACACGCCGCCCACGATGTGCACTTCCTGCACGCCGGGATGGCGGTGGATGGCTTTCTGCAGCCGGTGCACCAGGTGGCGGCAGATGGCGTACTGGAACGACGCGGCGGCGTCGGGCACCGGTGCGTCCGGCTGATCCCGCAGCAGATACTTGAGGGACGTCTTCAGGCCCGAAAAGCTGAAATCCAGCGTGTCCTCGCCGTGAAGCGGCAGCGGAAAGTCGTACGCGCGCTCATTGCCCGTCCTGGCCGCTCGCTCGATGGACGGCCCGCCGGGATACGGCAGCGCGAGCATCGACGCGCCCTTGTCGAACGCCTCCCCCGCGGCGTCGTCGCGCGTTCGCCCGATCAGCTCGCCGGTCACGTGGGAGGTCCGGAGCCACAGGTCCGAATGCCCGCCCGAGACCGACAGCGTCAGGACGGGGAACGCCGGAATCCGACCCGGAGACGGGGGGAGCGTGAGGCCGCCGTCGAGCCACGGGGAGCTCAGATGGCCCAGCGTGTGATGGACGCCGATGAGAGGCTTGCGGTGGATCGCGGCGAGCGCCCGCGCCGTCACCGTGCCGACGAGCAGCGAACCGAGCAGCCCAGGTCCCCGCGTCACCGCGATGGCATCGATCTCCTTCATCGTGACCCTGGCTTCCGACAAGGCCCGTTCGAGCACCGGGATCATGCATTCGATCTGCATGCGCGCCGCCTGCTCGGGGATGACGCCCGCCAGCGCCTCAAACGTCTTGCGCGAGCTGGAGATGACGTTCGAGAGCACGGTGACACCGTCCCGGACGACCGCAACGGAGGTTTCGTCGCACGATGTTTCGATGCCCAGTATCAGCATGGGGGTAGTATAGTACGCATTGATGATTTCGTTCTTCCCGTCACGGGCGGTCGCCGTCGACGTCTTCGGATTCGGCATTCATTGGTACGGCCTACTGTATCTGCTCGGCTTTGCCCTTGGCGCGCTGTTGTTGCCTGTGCTGGGCCGGTACCGCAGGCTCCCGCTCAGCAGGGATGACTGGTACGCGCTTCTCTCCTGGTCCGTGATCGGCGTCATCGCGGGCGGTCGTTTTGGCTACGTCCTCTTCTACGAGCCGGCGTATTTCCTAGCAAACCCCGCGGATATCGTCGCCGTCTGGAAGGGCGGCATGTCGTTCCACGGCGGCTTCCTGGGCGTGTTGGCCACGCTGTGGGCATATGCCCGCGCTAGGGACATTTCATTGCTCGCATTGGCCGACGTGATCGTCATTCCGGTCGCCATCGGTCTGGCGCTGGGACGGCTCGGGAACTTCGTGAACCAGGAACTCTATGGCACGGTCACCACCCTGCCTTGGGGCATGGCGTTTGCCGGCGCCGAGGGTCTTCGTCATCCGATCCAGTTCTACGAAATGGCGACGAACCTGCTCGCCGCGGGGCTCTGCTACTGGCACCTGCGGACGACGGGCAGCCGGACGGCGTACATCGCCGGGCGCACGGCGGCGATCTTCCTGATGATCTACGGGACCGCGCGGTTCCAGATCGAAATCGTCCGCGAGCAGCAGCACTCGCTTGTGGCGCTCTGGGGCATCGTGCTCACCCGCGGGCAGCTGCTGACGGTTCCCGTGATTCTTCTGGGAGTGGGTCTTTGGATAGCGACAGCGCGCAGTCCTCGTCGATGAGCAGGGGGAGCGCCTGGTTCTCCAGCAGCATCCGCAGGAAGGTTTTGCGGTGCAGCGCGCAGACGCCGTGCTTCTCGATGGCCGCCAGGTGCTCCGGCGTTCCATAGCCCTTGTGACGGTCGAATCCGTACAGCGGATGATCCGCGCTTCTCTCGCGCATGAGCCGGTCCCGCGTGACCTTCGCGACGATGGATGCCGCAGCGATCTGGGGATGCAGCATGTCGCCGCGGATCACGGACCGGTGCGGCAGCGGAAAACGGTACGGATCGCGCCCGTCGATGAGCAGCGAGGCCACGTCGGCTTTGGCACGGAGGTCCTCGAGCGCCAGGAGCATCGCCGTCTGGTTCGCAAACATGATGCCGCGTTCGTCGATGATCGTTTCGCTCACGATGCCGACGCCGAACGCGCAGTGCTGCGCGATCCAGTCGAACGTCCGCTCCCGCTCCTCGGGCGACAGCAGCTTGCTGTCGGCGATGAAGCAATCCAGCTCCCGTCGCCGCTTGAACGGCGACCAGCACGGAAACGAGCGGCGCCGGCGAAAAAGTCCGCAGGGGACCAGGCAGGCACCCGCAACCACCGGTCCTGCCACGGAACCGCGTCCGGCTTCGTCGATCCCTGCGATGGCCTGCATGGGTTCTATGGACCGAATCCTAGCACTGAGAAACTCACAGCTCACAGTTTCCAATTCACATTTTACTTGGGAGTTGTGAATTGGATGTTGTGAGTTTTTCCGAGGATTTCCAGCGCTATCTTCCGCTCATCCCACGGCTTCAGCCCCGTGCGGGTCTGCATGGTCGTGCACGCGCCCATCCCGCACAGCGCCACCGCATCACCGGGGCGCGCCGCCTTCATCAGGAATGCAATTCCTTCGCGGCGGTCCACAATCCGGTGGGCCTCGGCGCGGGAGGGATCGACGCCCGCCCAGACTTCGTCGATCACTTTCAGCGGATCCTCCGTGAGCGTTTCGTCCTCGCTGACCACAACGACGTCCGCGAGTTCGCTGCAGATCTTGCCGATCATCGGGCGCTTTTCGGGCATCCGGTCGCCGCAACTGCCGGTGAGGACCAGGAGCCGCGCACCCGGAGACAGCGTCGCGCGGATGGCGGAGAGCGTCTTTTCGTACGCATTCGGGGTCACGGTGAAGTCGACGTAGACGGCGAAGGGCTGGCCCTCGTCGATCCGTTCCAGGCGCCCGGGGACGCCCGGGAAGCTTTCTAGCGCTCCCACGGCCTTCTCCACGGGAACGCCGGCGCCGTGCGCGCAACTGATGGCACAGAGGGCGTTTTCGAGATTGAAGAGTCCGGGAACCGGCAGCCGCAGAGTCCACGTGTCGTCATCGGCATTGCACTGCAGCAGGGCCGAAATCCCCTGAGGATCCTCGCGAACGCCGGATGCCCAAAAGGCGCACTCGCGATCGTCCCGCGCAGAAGAGAAGGCGTGCGACGACGACCAGGCGATCCTCCACCGGCCGGGTGCCCCGCGGTAATCCTCGAACGTTTCGTCGTCGGCATTCAGCACGCTCACGCCGTCGCTGCGCAGCATGCCGAACAGGATCTTCTTGTCGGCGCGGTACTGTTCCATTGTGCCGTGGTAATCCAGGTGCTCCGGCGAGGTGTTGGTGAGCGCCGCAACCGCCGGCCACAGGAAATCATTGCGATGCTGTACAAGACCGTGCGACGAGACTTCGATGACCGCATGGGTACAGCCCGCCGCCACCGCCCTCGCCAGAAAAGCCTGCAGGACGAACGGGGACATCGATGTCTTGTGCGTCGGGTTCTCCTCCGTCGCCCCGCGGATACGGAAGAAGCTGGTGGACGCCGCGCAGACCGGAATACCGGACTCGTGGAGGATGTGCGCGGTCATGGCGACGGTTGTCGTCTTGCCGTCGGTGCCGGTGATGCCGATGACTTTGAGGCGTTTGGCGGGGAATCCGTTTTTTGCCGCAGCCGCAAAGGCCTTCAGCCGGTGCCAGGCGAGGCGCGCCGGATGGCGGTGAGAGAGGGAGGCCTTTAGTGTCCGCAGAATATTCTTCACGACGCGAGAGTAACGGAATGTCAGAATAACAGAATAACAGGACGCCCTGTTATTCCGATACTCCGTTATTCTGTTAGTCTTCTTGTTTGTGCAATATCCTCCTTCATCTGAAGGATAAGCTCCTCTGCAGAATCAAATTTGGTAATAGCGCGAAGCCATTGAATCACCTCCACATCGACTTCGTGAGGAGCCGCAGGAAGAACATGGTCAATGAGGTGCACTTCGCAGCTGCGCGAATCATCAAACGTCGGACGCGCGCCGTAGTGCATGCCCGCAGGGTGCGCATGTCCGTCGACGATCACTCTGGACGCGTACACCCCTTCCTGCAGCTCAGGCGGCACGTCCGCCAGATCCAGGTTCAGCGTCGGAACCCCGAGCGTCCGGCCCCTGGCCGATCCGGAGATCACCCGGGCGCGGAAGCGCAGGAGGGGATTTATCATGATTCGAGGCTAGCGGGCCGCTTCTCTCGGGGGAAGAGCCCCGTCCGGGCACGGGGATCCAGGGGATGGAGGTGATGAGGGTTCCGGTAAAATCCGCCACGTTGCGCACCGTTCCCTGCACGGCGGAATTCAGTCCGCCAACGACGGGACGCACGAACAGACGGTGTGGCAGGACGATGAATGCCTGTTTGGCCAGCTCCGCCAAACCGCCCGTGGCCTTGTTCATGCCGGTATCCAACCAGCCTTTGCCCTGCGCCTCGCGCACTGTCTTCGCGACGCTCTGGCCGGACCGGAGAAACTCCTCTGGAACGTTGGGAATGGGCATCGGATCAGTATACCAAAAAACAGCGATTTTGGCTACTGCAAGGGCTAAAGCCAATAACCGGTCATCGCGCCTGATCCTTGAAGCTCTTGCTGTATTTGTCGAGCTGATCCGCCAATGCTTTGGACTCGGGCGAGATCTTCCGCGCCTGGCTGGCCAGCGTCGACGCATCGGTGGCGTGCTTGATGACCGCCGCCTTGTCGCCGTTGATGGCGGCGCGGTAGGCGCGCGTGAGGGCGCGGAATCCTTCGGCGATCTTCACGGCCACTTTCACGACCGCCTCATCCGGCTCGGTGAGCAGCGCGCCGCGGGCGATGAGGATAGCGCGTGCGGATGCGTACTCGGCGGCGCTTGCGTTGGCGCGGGAAAGGTTGGTGATGATCTCCTCCACCTCGCTTTTCGTTTCCGTGAGGAGCGCCTGGGTGCGCTGGTTTTCGCGGTACAGGGTGAAGCGGTGCAGGAGCACGGCGACGTCTCCGCGGGTCAGCTCGCGGTTCGGCCCGATCAAGCCCGCGTCGGATGCCATGGTGGTGCCCGTGGCGATCGCGTAGCGGATGACGGGGTAATACCATGCCTTGGTGTCGGTGGTGTCGGTGGCGAGAGGCAGCGAGATGTCTCCGAAGGAGTTCATGTCGATCCCGTTTGCCGCAAACAGCATCTTGAGGAATTCCGCCTTCGTGACGGTGCGGTTTGGCGCGAAGGCCGTCTTTGCCGGAGGACCGTCGATCACCTTCTTCGTCAGCGCCCATTCGATCGACGGAAGGTACCAGGCATTGTCCGGAATGTCGGTGAACGCCGTGCTCTTGCGCTGGACGTTCTCGGTCTTGGGGATGAACGTCGAGGCGATCACCTTGAGCGCCTCCGCGCGGTTCACCTGCCGGTCGGGCTTGAAGGTCCCGTCGGAGTAACCGGTGAGGACGTTGCGGTCGCTGAGGAAGGTGATCGCGTCCTTGGCGAAGTGCGACGCCGGCACATCGGGGAACGCCGCAGCCGATGCGGCTGGAGCGAATTGCACGCAGGCGACGGCCGTCATCGCTGCTCCCGAAAGAAGCCGGAGAGGAATTCGCGTCGGAGTCATCATGGATGTCGGGGACAGTGTAGCAGATCCACAACGCCTTTGAAGTGGAGCATTTGCCAAAGCACGCTGACAATCTGGCGGAGAGGGAGGGATTCGAACCCCCGAGACCCTTGCGGGCCTACCTGATTTCAAGTCAGGCGCCATAGACCACTCGGCCACCTCTCCGTGCGTTCCAGTATACCCGTGCGAAGCCGCTCATTCACGGAACTTTTGCCGCAGCTCGTCGTTGGTCGGCATTTTTTCCGGCGGGCAGCCGCGGTTTTTCCACTTGTCGCGCAGCGCTTCCATGTAGCCCTTCTCGTCCATCAGACGCTCGAGGAACGGCTGCACCTGGAGGCGGAAGCGGCTCTTCTTCGCGTTCTGCGCGAGCCCGAACATCGATGTGACGAACACGTCCTCGCCGCCGCAGACCTCGGCGCGCTTCTCATCCAGCACCGCGTCGACGATGCTGTCGACGTCGAGGCCGGCGATGATCTTGAGATCCTCCGCCGTTCCCGACGGGAAGTAGTGGTTGGCGCCGAGTCTCTTGAGCGAGCTGAGCAGCTGGAAATCGGCGATGACGTCCGCGACCTGCGTGGCAATGCCTCCTTCGCTGTGATGGTCCTCGACCACGATGAGATGCGCGGTTTCGAGCGCCGCCTGGATGACCGAAGCGGCGTCGAACGGCCGGATGCATCCCACATTCAGCACACGGACCGGGATTTTCTCCTCCGCCATCAGCCGGTCGGCGGCCGCCACCGCGTCGTGCACGGAGATGCCCGTCGCCAGGATGGTGACGGCGTCGGTCAGGTCGCCCTTGCCGCGGACCACATCCATTTTCCCGTCGAACCGGTAGTCCTTGCCGTAGATCACCTCTCCGGAGGGCGATTTGAGCTGCGGGTGACCCGACCGGGGGAAGAAGGCGTACACGCTGCGGCTGCCGTCGGCGACGATTTCCATGGCGCGTTCCGCGGCCGCCGCGGCCTGGTTGGAGTCCGCAGGCATCCAGACGTCGGTGTTGTCGAGCGGGATATTGAGGTAGTTGCGCTCCTGGTGCGTTTCGCCGTCCTCGCCGACGCTCAAGCCCGCGTGCGTGCAGTCGTGCAGGACGCCGCAGCGGGTGTGGCCGCAGTTCACGTCGATGAGACGGGCGTTCGCCCGGGCTTCATTCGTTCCGAACGCGGCGAAGGTGTACGTCACGGGCAGCAGTCCCGCCTGGCGCATGCCGGCGGCCATCATGTACATGTTGGCTTCGGCGACGCCCACGTTGATGACCCGGTCTGGGAATTCCTTCGCGACCTTGTCGAAGCCGCCGGATCCCGCGAGGTCCGCGTGAAGCACCACGATGCGGTGGTCGGCCTTCATCATGTTCTTCAGGTGCACCGCGCCGAAATCCTGGCGGGCGGCGCCTTTCTCGGGAGTGATCGTACGCACGTATCCTTTCAGATTTCCGGCGGAAAACGGCAGCGCCTCGGGGAGGGGAACCTGAACGGGTGCCGAACGGAATTTTTCGTACGTCTTCGTCAGATCCTCGAGCGGGGGAAGATCCTTGAGCGCGGCGGCGGCAACGTCGTCCTTCAGCGGGCTGCCGTGATAGTTGACGGTGCCGGTGTTGGATCCTTCTTCCATGATCTTCACGCCGTAGCCCATCGTCGTGTAATAGCAGATGAACACCGGCTTGCCTTTACCCTTCTGCGCGTCCGCCAGGTCCAGGGCCGCTTCCACCTGCGCAGGGTCATTGCCGTTCTGCACTTCGATCACGGTCCACCCGCTGGCCGACGCGATCGCCGCGAAGTCGGCGGCAACCGTCTGGGAGGGCAGGCCGCTGAGCTGCACGTCGTTGAAGTCCCCGTGGACCACGAGATTGTCGAGTTTGAGCTGGGGCGCGAGTCGGAACGCCTCCATCACCTGCCCCTCCTGGCTGTCGCCGTCGCCGATGGTCACGTCCACCGTTCCGGGCTTCTTGAGGTACTTGAGGCCCAGCGCGAAGCCGAGTCCGTTGCTGGGGCCTTTCCCCAGCGGCCCGAAGCCGAACGGGATGTCGCCGATGCCGGCTTCCACGTGCCCCGGCAGCCCGTCGGGCTTGCGGAAGCTGTCGATAATCGCCTGCGGCGATGCCAGACGCGGATCCTTTCCACCGCGGTTCATGAGCCACTGCATGCCGTACGCAAGCAGGCTCAGGTGCCCCACGCTCATGCGCATGCCGGGATCGGTCTTCGGGTCGCGGCGCTTGCAGACCAGGTACGTGAAGGTGAAGGCCGAGAGCGGGCCGCCGGGATGGCCGGACTTGTGCTTCGTGGGCCCCGTGATGCACAGGTGCGCCATGATCTTGTGTGCGGTCCCGTAGGCTTCCGTCGCTTCCGCGGAAAGCTTTTTCGCCTGCGCGGGGCCGATCCAGTGACGTTCTCCGGGCTGGGACGCTCCCGCGATGCGTTGCAGGGACATCGGAAATTTCGAAACGTTTTTACCGGCCATGGTTTTGGGATCAGGTCTCATGGGTGGATGATACCGTCAGAACGGCGCGCATGGCCACAGGATCAGTTTTCGACCACAAGCATCGCCCGCGGACCGGTGCGGATTTCCTCCTTCACGCCCGTCCAGTCGTGGACGGCGTTGAGCAGGGTATCGACGGCGTACTCGTAATTCTTCCCGCGCTTGGTGCCCGGGTCGTGGACGATGAAGTACTCGCCGAACCATCCCTTCTTGTAGCCGATGATGACGATGGCGTGGTACCACGGGCCTTCCCCGGAAAAGTAAGGATTACCCAGGTCGCGCCCCGCCGCAGGGATGATCACGGGGTGTCCCGCGAGCAGCGCGCGCATGATGGTCTCTGCCGTCACCTCCTTCCGGGCGCTCGCTTTCAGTCCGAATTTCTTGAAAGCGATCTCCTCCATCTCCTCCATGCCGATGTCCACGCCGTAGCCGTTCTGTTCCTCCCAGGCCACGAGTTCCTGGATGGCATTGTCGCCTTCCTCGTATGAGAGCGGCTTCTTCTGTTCATAGTGGACAAGCATAAGCAGCACAGCCTCCTCGCATGCTTCCTCATGCAGCGCATCCCAGTTCGCAAACGGGGCCTGCGGAATGAACGGAACCTCCAGCGGACCGATCATGTCCACGGAATCCACCGGGGCGGGGCTGGCGGGAGCAGAGGACGCAACAGAGGCGACGACCGCAGCGGAGGGCTCCGACGAAGCGATGGAAGACACCGACGATGCCGCGGCGACTGGAGGATCGACGGGAGTCTCAACGGTATCCGAGCTCGTGCACGCTGTGAGCATCCAGGGAACAGCCAGGGTCAGAAGCAGAGCAGAATGGTGTCGCATACGAAATGGAGAATACAACCAGTACAGGTTAGACGGCAGCGTACCGCAAATGTGACAAGCGTTTCCTTGCGCGAAGCGCGCGAAAAGACGAGAATGGAGCCCTATGAAGCTCTTCCTCGATACTGCAAACGCCGCGCACGTCGCCGAAATCGCCGCATGGGGCGTTTTGGACGGCGTCACCACCAACCCCAGTCTCGTGATGAAGGAGGGCAAGGATTTCAAGAAAACCGTTCTGGAGATGTGTAAGCACGTTCCCTGCGTCAGCGCGCAGGTCACGGCGGTTGATGCGAAGGGCATGATCAAGCAGGGCGAGGAGTACGCGTCCTGGCACAAACACGTGTACGTGAAGGTCCCGATGACGACCGAAGGTCTCCAGGCGCTCAGGCACTTCAAATCCAAAGGGATCCGTACCAACACGACGCTCGTCTTCTCGGTCTCGCAGGCGATCCTCGCCGCCAAGGCCGGCGCCACCATCATCAGTCCGTTCATCGGGCGTCTCGACGACGCCTCCGAGGACGGCATGCAGCTCATCGCCGAGATCATGGAGGTCTGGAACCAGTACAACTTCGAGTGCGAAGTGCTCGTCGCCAGCACCCGGCATCCGCGCCACATCGTCGACGCCGCGCGCTTGGGGGCCCACATCAGCACCATCCCCTACGACGTCTTCAAGAAGCTCCCCATGCACCCGCTCACGGACAGCGGCGTGAAGAAGTTCCTCGAGGACTGGGACAAGGTGAAGAAATAGCTCCCTAGCTTTTTAGCTAATTAGCTTGTTAGCTTTCCATTTTACGCAGGATAACGTTCAGCATTTTCATTACTTCCAATAAAAGAGAATCAACTTTTGCATAATTAAGTTTCTTGCTGAATGGAATGTGTTTTGCAATTTCAATCTGTGTTTCAAGTTCGGCGCCGGATGCATAATCTATTCTCAAAAACTTGTGAAAATCTTTTCTGGAACCGCGTTTCCTTCCTTCCGCAATATTGGAAGGAATAGAAACTGCAGATCGTCTCATTTGTAATATCAGTCCGTATTGTTCGTTATCAGGGAAGTATTCAGTTAATTCATAGACAGCCTGAACCATTTGAATTGCCCTTTGCCATACAATGAGCTCTTTGTACGAGTGCACTACCATGCCTGACGAGATTGTCAGACTGGTGCCTATACAAAGAGACCTTAAAAAGAGTTTACGAAATCTTTTGTGAACATTTGTTATCCAGTAAACAAAATCAGACGTTCCATGACGCTGTGGAACACTCTCATATTTTTGATTTCTGATTGAAGCTAACAAGCTAAAAAGCTAAAAAGCTAACAAGCTAACAAGCTCATCTATGCAATTGGGTGTGATCGGCCTCGGCACCATGGGCGCGAATCTTGCGCGGAATGCGGCACGCAATGGCGTCCGCGTCTTTCTTTTTAACAGGACAACGGAGAAAACCACCGAGTTCATGCAGAAATTCGGCGAGGAGGGGAAATTCGTTCCCACGGAAACGCTGCGCCAGATGGTGAGCGAAATGTCATCGCCCCGCGCCATCCTTCTCATGGTGAAAGCCGGCGATCCGGTGGATGCCGTCATGGAGGAATTGCTCCCGATGCTCGAAAAAGGCGACATCCTCATCGATGCCGGCAACAGCCACGAGGGCGATACCGAACGCCGCGCGCAGCGCCTCAAGAAGCTCGGCATGCACTTCGTCGGTATGGGCGTCAGCGGCGGCGAAGAAGGCGCGCTGATGGGTCCGAGCATGATGCCGGGGGGCGACAAGGCCGCCGTGGAAATTCTTCTGCCGATGTTCCGCAAGATGGCCGCCAAGGTCGGTTCCGGCAGTTGCGTGGCGTACATGGGGCCCGACGGAGCGGGACACTTCGTGAAGATGGTTCACAACGGCATCGAATACGGGATCATGCAGCTGATCGCCGAGAGCTATGACCTGCTCCGCACGCTGGGGAGGTTCAGCAATAAGGAACTTGCCGGTGTCTATCGCGAATGGAGCACGAGCGACGATCTGGGATCGTTTTTGATGGAAATCACGGCGAAGATCTTCACGGTCAAGGACCCGGACACGGGCAAGGATCTCATCGATCTGATCGCCGACGCCGCGGGCCAGAAGGGCACGGGCAAATGGACCACGGAGACCGCGATGAATCTGGGTATCTCCGTGCCGACGATCAACGCGGCGGTGGATGCGCGCATCCTCTCCGGCGAAGTGGAGCATCGTTCGCGGCGATCGAAGGAATTCCCGGAGTCCCATGCTCCCGTCCCCGCGATGTCGAAGAAAACCGTCGCCGAAACCGTCCGCTCGGCGCTGGCGCTCTCCATCATCTGTTCGTACGCCGAAGGCTTCGAGCTGATGGCGAAGATGTCGTCGGAAAAAAAGTGGAACCTGGATTTGGCCGAGATCGCGCGCATCTGGCGCGGCGGCTGCATCATCCGGTCGCGCTTCCTGGAGATCCTCGAGCGCGCGCAGGCGGGCGACGGCACCGCGAAGAAGGCCGTCCTCAAGAAACTCGGCGGCAAGGACCAGCTCCGCTGGAGGCAGGCCGTCATGTGGGGCATCGCGAAGGGCGTGCCGCTCCCGGCCACCACGTCGTCGCTCTGGTTCTATGATGCGTTGCGGCGCGAGCGCCTGCCCCAGAATCTGATCCAGGCGCAGCGGGACTTCTTCGGGGCGCATACCTATCACCGCACGGACAAACCGGGTGTTTTCCATACGGAGTGGGGAACCTAGTTGAAAAGGGAAAATGGAAAGTGGAAAGTATCCAGGAATCCGTTTGGTCCGTTACTTTCCATTTTCCACTTTCAACTTTCCACTTTTTATTTTCCACTTCGTTATGATCTTCAGTCCGCTCCCGGGAACCCCGCTCATCACCCAGGCCTTCGGTCAGAATCCGGGCGACTACGCCGCGTTCGGCATGGCGGGGCACAACGGCATCGACTTCGGCGTGCCGGAAGGCACGGCGGTGTTCGCGCCGCATGACGGAACCATCACCGTGAAGGACGAGGGCACGCAGGGCTACGGTCTGAGCGTCACAATAGACGACGGCAAACGCCGCAGTCTGCTGGCGCATCTCTCCAAGGCGACGGTCGCGACCGGGCAGAGCATCGCGCAGGGCGATCCGATCGGGCTCTCGGGCAAAACCGGGCACGCCACGGGACCGCACCTGCACTGGACGTTCAAGCCGCTCAAAAACGGCATCGTTCTCAACGCCGACAACGGTTATCAGGGGGCGATGGACGTGAGCGAGTGCACGCGGCTCTGGCTGGAAAAAGACCTGCACAACCATGCGGAATACGCCGATACCGCCCAGGAGTATCTGGGCATGACCTTTGCCTCCAACCAATACATCACGCGGAAGGCCGCCTAAGCCGTCAGCATGGCCGCCCCGAGCGTTCCAGCGTCCTGTCTTTCCGCGATCGCGATCAGCGGCACGGGCATTTTGGGCAGAAGCCAGGCGTCCAGTTCCGCTTTCACCTCCTTCAGGTGGGGCTTGAGCGCCCGGCCCGCGCTGCCGCCCAGCACGATGATGGAGGGATCCAGCAGATGCGTGAGACTGGTGATCATCCAGGCCGTCTCGCGGAAGACTTCGGGCTGCATGAATGCGCACACTTCCCCCTCCAGGTACTCCTCGGGGCGCTTCGCCGCGGCGCACCGCCGGCCCATCGCCGTGCCCGAGAGGAATTGCTCGATCTCGCCGCGCCTGTCTTCGGTGGGATACGGCGGCTCGCCGGGCCTCAGCAGCATGTGTCCGATTTCCCCCGCGAACCCGTGCGCGCCCCGCAGCAGCGTTCCGTCGATCACGATGCCGCCGCCCACCCCGGTTCCCATCGTCACGCCGACAACGACGCCGTGGCCCTTTCCGGCTCCGTGCAGGGCTTCTGCAAGCGCGAAGCAGCTGCTGTCGTTCTCCACGGCCACCTTGAGCCTCAGTCGTTTCTCCGCCCGCTCGCGCAGCGCGAAGCCGTCCGCACCGGGAATGTTGGGACAGGTATGGATGACGCCGTCGAGGCGCGTGAGCCCCGCGATGCCGATGCCGACGGAAACCGTTTGCGGCGTCCGCAACTCTTCCACGAGTTCAAACACTTCCTCCACGATCGCCGGAAACCCCCGCGGGGCGTCCGTGGGGAGTTTTCGCCCCACGATCATTTTTCCCGAAGATTTCTCGTACAGCGCCACCGCGGTGGTGGTGCCGCCGATGTCGATGCCGATGACAGAGGATGCTTTTTTCACTGACGTCCAGTCTACCAGCCAAGCGTAGTAACTTTCGTATGGATTGGTATTGACGATTCAAATTTCTTGCTAGGATAGTTTTCCATGTCGAAGGAAATTGATCACATCTTCGAGCACGCTTATGCGGACTACGCCGACGCGATTTTTCGGCACTGTGCTTTTCGTCTGGTCAACCGCGAGGTAGGGAAAGAGCTTATGCAGGAGTCCTTTCTGCGATTGTGGAATGAACTTGGAAAGGGCACTCAGGTACTCAACATGCGCGCGTTCCTTTATCGAATCGCAAATAATCTTATCGTCGACTATGTCCGGAAGAAAAAGGAGGCATCTCTAGACGAGCTTCAGGAGTCCGGATGGGATGTGGGCGAAGATAAAACCCAGGAAATGCAGAACCACGTCCAATTTCATGAAATTCTTGATTCTCTCAAAAATTTGAAGCACGGAGATAGGGAATTGATTGTTATGCGCTATATTGACGGCTTGTCCCCCTCAGATATCGCTGAAGTGCTTATGGAGTCTCCAAATACCATTTCCGTCCGATTGCACCGTGCTATACGCGAGTTGCGGTCATGTATGCAGCCCTCAGGTTCTTCGAATTCTTCCAACTCTGGGCACGGTATTTCGGCTGTGTAAGGAATGTGCTCGATGACCGTCTGACTTCTGTCCAACCCCTCATATCGCTATGGACCGCGACCTCCACGACTTCTTCGGCCCCCCGTCCAACCACCGTCTGACGGTGGATGAGAAGGAAAGTATCTATAGCGAGCTTGTTTCGATCCGCAAGGCGCCTCCCGCAACGTCCGAATACTCGGGCAGTTTCCTGTGGAGGGCATTGCATTCGTTTTCCGGCGCGTGGGCGCCCGTTGCCGCCGTCGTCATCATCCTCGTTCTGAGCGGTGCGGGCATTACCGCTGCGCAGTCGTCATTGCCGGGGGATTTCCTCTACCCCCTCAAGAAAGTCCACGAGTCGATCCAGACAAATCTCCGCTTTACGGCCGAATCCAAGGCCGAAGTCGCCGGCGAACACATGGACGCGCGTCTCGACGAAGCCGCCGCGCTGGAAGTGAAAGGTGAACTGAATGAGGCCACCACCGATCAGCTCGATCAGGAATACCGCCTGGAGCGCCGCGAAGCGACCAAGAACATCCAGCAGCTCGAAGCCGAGGGCAATCAGGAGGCTGCAGCACGCATGCGCGCCCGCCTGAACGCGACCGAAGACCGGTATGAGAAAGTCTTCAAGGGCAGGACGCGCGGCAATGAGCCCGTCCTGCGCGATGCTGATCAATTCCCGTCGATCAAGAAAGTCGTTTCCTCGATGAGCTCGGCTGTTACGTCCTCCGCGGAAACGACGATGTCGGCTGCGGCCGAAATCGGGGAAACCGCTTCCTCCTCGCTCTCCTCCGTTTCATCCTCCGCTTCGCCGGACCGCAGGGGTGATGCTTCCGTCAGCGCGGGCGCGGATGCGAAGATTGATGCTTCCGCCGGAGCGGGCATGTCCTCCTCCGGAGCGCCCGACACGGGCGCCGGCATCAGCGACAGCGTGAATAAAGCGGTGAATGATGCTGGGGCCGCCGCGGACGGCGCGATCGACGCCAACGGAAGTATGGATCTGGGATTGTGAGGCCTCTGTATTGCCTCTTATCCCGTTCTGACTCTATGATCGGTTCATGTCCGAAGAAGCCGTGCAGAAGATCCGTGGCCTGATTATCGTCGTCTTGCCGCTGGTCGGCTTTGCCGTGGCCGTCGTGCTGCTGTGGAACCGGTACGTCTTCGCGACGGACCTGCTCCTTCTTGCGGCGATGTACACGGTGACGGTGCTGGGCATCGGCATCGGGTACCACCGGATGCTCACGCACAACGGCTTCAAGGCCCCCTCGTGGCTCCGGGGACTCATCCTGATCTGCGGGTGCATGGCCTGGGAGGGCGCGCCGATCATGTGGACGTCGACGCACATCAAGCATCACGCGCACTCGGACGAGGATGATGATCCGCACTCTCCGTTGCACGGCTTCTGGCATGCGCACTGCGGCTGGATTTTCTCCAAGAAGAGCTTTCCCGACGCCAGGGTCTACGCGCCGCAATTGCTCCAGGACCGCGTGGCCGTGTTCGTCGACCGGTTCGCATGGCTGTGGATGGGCCTGGCTCTTCTCATTCCCTTCGCGATCGGCGGCTGGACGGGCCTCCTGTGGGGCGGCGTGGTGCGCATTTTCCTGACGACGCACGTCACGTGGAGCGTCAACTCCATCTGCCACACGTTCGGGCACCGGGCGTTCGAGACGACCGACGAAAGCCGCAACGAATGGGTGATCGGCATGCTCGCGTTCGGCGAGGGATGGCACAACAACCACCACGCATTCCCCGCAAACGCGTTCCACGGGATGCGCTGGTGGCAGTTCGACCTGTCGGGGCTCCTGATCCGCGGCATGGAGGCGGTCGGACTGGTCTGGGACGTCCAGCGTGTCCAGCCCGAGACCGTCATCGCCCACAAGACGCGGTCCCAGGCGATGATGCATGCGATCGCGGAACTGCGCGCGACGGTGCTGGCGTCCATCGGTTCAGCGCGCAAGGAACTGACCGAACTTGGAACGCGCCTGCTCCAGAACTCCGCCACGCCCGAGCAGATCGAGCTCTGCAAGGCGATGCAGCAGGATGCTCTGCGGAGGCTGGATGCCATGAAGCAGGCCGTCACGATCTCCGCGCACCTCAAAAAGCAGCGGCTGCTCCTGTGCCAGAAGGAGGCGCAGGCACTCGTGCAGGACTGCAAGCGCCGCTGGGCGCTGGTGGCGGGGGAGATGGCCGTCGTCTGAGAGGGGAGTATCCTCGGGGCGTTATGCCGACAAACGGTGTCCGCGTCCGCAACCTGTTCGATCCCTCTTCGCCGGAACCCTACAAGCTGAGCCGTTCCAAGCTTGAGCTGTTTCTGGAGTGCCCCCGCTGCTTCTATCTCGACCGCCGTTGCGGCATCGGGCAGCCTCCCGGGCCGCCGTTCACGCTCAACGTCGCGGTGGATGCCCTGCTCAAGCGGGAGTTCGATTATCACCGGGCGCGGGAGGAGCCACACGCGCTGATGAAGGAATTCGGGGTGGACGCGGTACCCTTCAATCACCCGGATCTCGACCAGTGGCGCACGAACTTTCACGGCATCCAGGCGTTCCACGCTCCGTCCAACTTCCTCTTCTTCGGCGCGGTCGACGATGTCTGGAAGAACCCGGCGGGGGAGCTGCACGTCGTTGACTACAAGGCGACCAGCACCATGCGGGAGATCACGCTGGAGGACAAATGGAAGCAGTCGTACAAGCGGCAGATCGAGATGTACCAATGGCTGCTGCGGCGCCTGGCCTTGCCTGTTTCGAACCTGGGGTACTTCGTGTACGTGAACGCGGACGGCTCGCTGGATCACTTCGGTGCGAAGCTGGAATTCCGCATGCAGATTCTGCCGTACGCGGGCGATGACCGGTGGGTGGAAGAAGCCCTGACCGAGGCCAAAGCATGCTTGTGCAGGCCGACCGTCCCGGTTCCGGCCAAAGACTGCGAATGGTGCCAGTATCGGGCGGCTGCGTCGGCCGTGGAACTGCTCTCCGGCGAGCCCTGAAAGAACGCGATCTCGGCTGGAACATCAGGATTCATGCTCTATACTTCCCCCGGCGTGGAGAGGTGCCTGAGTGGTCGAAAGGGCCGCACTGCTAATGCGGTATACGGTGTTAAAACCGTATCGGGGGTTCAAATCCCCCCCTCTCCGCCATGTACCAGTCAGCCTGCAGGGCTCCGGGACATGGCAGGTCATGCCAAAGAACGCACGAACGAAGCTGCTTGGTGCATGGGCGCGATGCCATTTACGCGTTGCCGTCGCCGGTCGCGGTCAGCCTGCCCAGTTCCGCCTGGACGTCGGTAGTCGTGATCACCGTAAGCGAGCCGCCCGCGGCGTCGTAGGTCCGTTCGATGATGTCCAGGATGTCCTCGGTTACGACGATGCAGCCCATAGACCGGAAGCGGTAGTCATCTTCCATCCATTCATGGACCCTGAAGTAACTGTGGATGCCGTACGGGGATTCTTCGCCGTTGCGATACAGGCGGAGAAACCGTCCGGAGACGCCGAAGGTGCGGCGGTCGCCCTTGATCTGTTTTTGCTGCACGGTCCAGATTCGGATGGGCGTGTTTGCTTTGTACGTGCGGCCGATGTAGTGAACGGTTTCCTTTTGACCGGTGGCGACCGGAAACGAGATGAAGCCCCCGTCCGCGTGAATCAGATACCCGATGTTATTGGGTACGTCGACGACGAACACGTCTGCCGGCTCCGGCGTCCAGGCCGAAAAGTCCGTTGCGCCCGCGAAGCCGGGGATTGCGACGGATACCAGAAGCATGCCGGAGGCGGTCAGGAGACGTCCGAACAAGAAATTGCATAATATACAATTACTAAAATATGTCAATTGGCAAGAAATGGCCTCAAATAGCGATATATAAGAATTATGGAGAGCAGGGGAGTCAACTATTGAATATCTTTTGTATACAAGAATGCGGCCCTCGCTTTCGCCAAGTCCAACTGATTGCCCTTCTGCGCCCGATTCGTAGAATCCGGGAATGCAATCGCATGATTCGCAGGCGCCCGGCAACGCGTCGCCGAATCATGTTCCGGTCCTTTACACCGAGGTCCTGCAATCTCTCGCGCCGCAGCCGGGGGAGTCGGTTCTCGACGTCACCCTCGGACTCGCGGGGCACGCGCAGGGTTTTCTGACAGCGACAGGGCCGGATGGCAGGCTCATCGGCCTGGATGCCGACGCCACCAATCTGGCGGTCGCAACAGAGCGTCTGAAGCCGTTTGGCAAGCGCGTGACGCTGCATAACCGCAACTTCCGGGATCTCGAGCAGTTGCTCCCGCTGGAGGCGGATATCGTTCTGGCGGATCTGGGCGTCAGCTCGCCGCATTTGGACAATCCTGAACGGGGATTCACCTTCCGCACGACCGCTCCGCTCGATATGCGCTACGACCGCAACGGCGGCGAGACGGCTGCGGATTTCCTCCGATCGTCGTCGGAGGAGACCATTGCGGAGGTCCTGCGTGAATTCGGCGAAATTCCCCGCAGCAGGGCTCTCGCCCGCGCGTTGTCGATCTATTTCCGCTCGGAAGCGAATGCGGGGAAGGCATGGACCACCGCGGACGTGGTGTCGTGCGTCGAAGCGATCTTCACGTACAAGGCTCCCCGCGTGCTGCCCCAGGTCTTCCAGGCACTGCGTATCGCCGTGAACGACGAACTTGGCGCGCTGCAGTCGCTGCTTCATCTGCTGCCGCGGATCCTGCGGCCGGGAGGACGGTGCGGCATCATCAGCTACCACTCGCTCGAGGACCGGATGGTCAAGCACACGTTCCGTTCGCTTTCCACGCCCGTCCTGGACCAGCGCACGGGCCAGATCGCGGAGGCCGCGCCCTGGGAACTGCTGACCCGCAAGGCCGTGGGACCGTCCGCCGGCGAGCTTGCCGCCAACCCCCGGTCCAGGAGCGCCCGCTTCCGCGCCATCCGCAGAACCCGTCCCTGATTTTCTTCCACTCCTGTTGCCTCCGTCGCCCGTTTTGTACCATACTTCATCGTCCGGTCCCCACCGGTCTCCCCGCATGTTTACTTTACCGTTCCTCGCACCATCGTCCGATATGCCCCGCCGCGCCTCGCTGGGCCGCATGGTGACCCAGAGCACGGCCTTGTTGATGGTGTGCATCGGGGGACTCATCCTGATTCTCGCGCTGCTGATCCTGTTCCATGAGAATGCGAACGCGACCAAGGGCTACAACCTCCGCAAGCTCGAAAGCCAGCGCTCCATCCTCCTTCTGCAGCAGGAAGTGTTGAACATGCAGATCGCGCAGGCGCAGGCGCTGGAGCGGCTGCAGCAGGATCCGGTGATCCAGGCGATGATTCCGGCCGAGAAACTGAAATATACGCAACAGGATTCGGTCGTGGCGTTCCTACGCGAATAACGAATTGCGAATTACGAATATTTGCTAGAAGGAAATTCGTAATTCCTTATTCGTAATTCTATTAGGCAACGGTTCGTACTTGGATAGAGCTCACACTCTCCTGATGCGCCTTCGCGTCCGTCACGACGACGAACGTGTCGCCCTTTTTGAGCAGCCCCGCCTTGCGCGCCATCGCGATGCCGTTGACGACGGTCGCCTCGGGGTCCTTCTTGAACTTCGTGAGCAGGGGGAACACGCCGTAGGAGAGCAGCAGCGAGCGCTGCACGCGGGGATCGGGGGTGATGGCGATGATGGGGATGTTGGGGCGGAAGCGCGAGATTTCGCGGGCCGTGTTACCGCTCCTGGTGAGGGCGACGATGGCCGTCGCGCTGGAGGAGATCGCCTGCGTCACGGCGCCCTCCGCGCGCGCGTCGCGCTCGGAGCGGATGGGGGCTTCCATCATCTTCTGGGTCTTGGAAAGGTGCTTCTCGGTTTCGCGCAGCACGCGGTCCATCGCATCGAGCGCCAGAAGCGGATGGGATCCGCTAGCCGTCTCGCCGGAGAGCATCGTGCTGTCGGTGCAGGTCATCGCCGCGTGCGCCACGTCGGTGACCTCGGCGCGCGTGGGGATGGGGTTGTCGATCATGCTTTCGAGCATGTGCGTCGCGACGATCACGGGCAGGCCCTCGTTGCGGCAGCGCAGCACCATGACGTCCTGCAGCACGGGGACCTGTTCGAAGGGGATCTCGGCCCCCAGGTCTCCGCGGGCCACCATCATGCCGTCGGAGGCTTCCATGATCTCCTGCAGCTGCTGCACGCCCTGGAGGGTCTCGATCTTGGAGATGAGACTGATGGAGATCTTCTTCTTCGCGAGCCACCGTCGGACCTCGTCGACTTCCGATGCCTTGCGGATGAAGGAGAGTCCGAGGAAATCGACGCCTTCTTCCGCGCCGATGGAAATGCTCTTCCAGTCGTCTTTGGTGAGCGACGGCATGTCGAGATCGGCTCCGGGCAGGTTCACGTGCCGGCGTGACCCGATGGTTCCGGCCTGCCTGGCCTTCGCGACGACGGAACCGTCCTTGCGGGCGGCGATGAAGTCGAACGTGATCTTTCCGTTATCGAGGAGGATCAGCGACGACGCCTTCGCGTCGCGGCTGAACTTCTTGTAGTCGACAATCACCACCTGCCGCTTCTCCTTTGGAAGGGGATGGTAGGAGAAGACGATCTCTTCGCCTTTCTTAATCTTCAGCGTCGCGGAAACACTGCCGGTGCGCACTTCGGCGCCTTTGGTATCAAGGAGAATTCCTACAGCCGCCGGGAGCTTTCCTTCCTTGGCAAGCTTCCTATTGAGCGCCTTCACCAGCCGGATGGTGTGCAAATGTTCCTGCACCGAACCGTGCGACAGGTTGATGCGCGCGACGTTCATGCCCGCCCGCGCGAGGGCTTCGATCTGCTCGGGCGTCTTCGACGTGGGTCCGAGCGTGCAGATGATCTTTGTGAGGCGGCGCATTGACGGAGACGCTACACGATTCACCGGAGATTTTCCAGGGCCTTGCGCACCTCCGGCAGTCTCTCGCCAAGCGACGGATCGATCCCGAACGCCATTTTGTAAGCGGCAAGCGCTTCCGCATAGAGCTCCTTCCGTCCCAGTGCGCCGCCCAGGTTGATGTAGGCCTGGGCAAAGCGGTCATGGAGCCGGATGGCCTCTCGGAACTCTGCGATGGCGCCGTCGGTGTCGCCGCCGTCCATCAGGATGGTGCCGATGTTGTTGTGCGCTTCCGGGAGTGAGGGGTCCTCCCGCACGGCCTGCCGCAGCAGCTCGAGAGCCTTGCCGCGGTCTCCGTTGTCGGCGTAGAGCATGCCCAGATTCATCAACGCCTTCGCATGATGGGGATCGAGAGCGAGCGTCCTCCCGTATTCGGCCCGCGCCGAGTCCGCGTTGCCGCTCTTCTGCTCCAGGAGCCCCAGATTATAGTGCATGACGATGCTCTTCTCGTTCTTGGTGATCGCGTCGCGGTAGAGGGTTTCGCTGTCGTGCCAGATCTGGCTCTGGGCGTAGGAGAGACCGGAAAAGAGAAGAAGGAGTATAGAGAAAAGAATCCCCATCATCGTTCGCCATCGCTGGGTGATGCTGTCGATCAGCCATCCACCCATGAACAGCAACCCGATCTGGCTGAGATAGACGTAGCGGTCGGAAAAGAAATACACCGATTGATCTTTTGTGAAGTTCGTAAACGACGGTGCGAGGAACAGCACGTACCAACACAGACCGAAGAGGATCGTGCGGGCCCATGCGTACCGTGAAGCTCTCAATGCGATCAGGATCACTCCTGCGCCCAAGACCACGCAGAGGATCACGGCGACGAAAAACTGCGGGGAGCTGAGCGTGATCGGCTCGGTCTGCAGATACAGCGGCGACAGCGAAACGGGGAACAGATACTGCGTCACCGAAAAGACGGCGCTCTTGGCAGCCAGCAGCAGCGTATCGAGCACACTCAACGCGCTGATATTCCGTTGCTTGCCGTAGAGTCCGATGACGAGAAAGACCGCGCTCATCACGGCCGCAATCGCAACGCCGGGCCGGCAGGCCTTCTTCAGATTTCCATCCCGCAGCCAATCGGTCAGCAGGAATGCAGCGGGGAGCATGATGGCCACGGGCTTGCTCAAAAGGGCGAGCAGGAAGAACACAAGTGACAGGATCTTCCAGCAGTTGCCCTCATCCTCCCGGATGCGCAGATAGGCCAGCAGAGAAAGAAGAGAAAAGAGAGACGCGAGAAGATCCTTGCGGGCGCTCACCCAAGCGACGGCTTCGGCATTGATGGGATGCACGGCGAAGAGCAGCGCAGCGAAGAATGCCGTCCATTTCTTGAGGCCCAACCTCTCCAGCAGGAACAGCACGAGCGCCGCCACGGCGATGTGGAGCACCAGGTTCGTCAGGTGATAGAAGAACGGGTTGTACCCGAAGAGCGCGTGTTCGATCTGGTAGCTGATGATCGTCAGCGGGACGTAGAGCTCGGGATCGTACGACGTGAAGGCGCCCGCGACCGTCTGGGGGCTCAGGCTTTCCGTGAGCGGATTTTGAAACACCAGAGAGTCATCGTCCCAGATGACGAAGTCATTGCGCAGCGACTTCCCGTACACGGCCAAAAGAGCGACAGCGAGCATCGCGATGGGGAATGCGCGGGAGCGGAGGATCTGCATCCGGGTCATGTGCGCAGTCTCTCACGGCAGCGTCTGCGCCGGAAGCGGCTGGCGCCGCATCATGTCGCGGAATTCGCCGAGCAAACCCAGGGTCGCGAAGAAGCCGCGGAAGAGCGACCGGAAGAGTCCATAGGCTCCCAGTGCCCCCAGAATGATGCCGATGGACCCGGACATGATCAGAACGGATTCCAGCAGGCGGTTCCATTCGGGCAGAGGCTGCACCACGATGGAGAGCACCTCGCGCACGCCCAGCACGAGCGCCGTGATCCAGAAGACGAAAAGCGCCATGCGGAGCACGAACAGCAGACGCGAACGCTGCTGCCGGTCGCTGGGGACGCTGCTGTATTCCTCGTACATCTCCGGCGCGAGCGTGATCCATAAAAACACGGTCGCGAGGATGCCGTAGAGCAACTTGCTGCCGTCATCACCCTGTACGGGATTGAGAACGGCGAGGATCGTCATGGCGGTGAGCAGGTAGTGACCGGCGGTGAACCGCAGCACGGCTCCCACGTCGAACGGCACGCGCAATTTTGTGAACACGGAGCCGATCAACCCCGTGATCGTGAGCACGATCCACGCATACACGAAGCTCAGGAGCCCCAGATGGCACAGGAACAACGCAAGCGGCTCAAACCGGTCAGGCAACCATTGGATGAGGGACATGGAACCCAGTGTACCAGCAGATCACGCCATGCCGAGCATCATCCAGTCGAGGCTGAGCGTACCGGGACCCAGGATGCCCAGGACGAGCGCGGCGCAGAGAATCACGAGATCCATCTCCCAGCCGATCTTCTCACTCGACGAGAACGGCACATGCCACTTCTGCGTCTTGTAGTAGATGCCGCCGGCCATCACGATGATGATCGCGAGTGCGCCCAGCTGCGTGAGGAGTCCCACGAGCAGCGACGCGGCTCCCGCGAGTTCCAGAACACCTGTGATCCAGATTTTCTGCGCGGGCATGCTGACGTGCGCGGCGATTTTCTCGGAATTGCGGACCTTCGGCAGGCCGTGCATGTAGAACATCGCGGCGAGCGAAATACGAAGGGCGAGCAGCGCCCAGGACATGAGTGGGTAGAAGTAGATGAGCATAGAGGGAGAAGAATTTCCTCCGATTATACACTCAGCGCTTCTTTCTCCTATTTCCACTCCGGAGGAAGCTCTGCTCCGTAGGGGCCGACTCCCCAATTATCCCCAATGATCTTTTGATACTGCTGTCGCCAGGTCCGGTATTTTCCGATATTTCGGGAGACAACACATGCTTCTTCCGCTGAAAGTTTACGATGGAGATAGGCATGCAATTGATGCATGTCTTCTTCAGACAACGGACTGCCTTCTTCCATAGGATCCAGCATGTCCTTTGTAATCCCGCTCTTGCCAAGCAGAAGCCAAACCGCATTTTTCAGGCCCCGGTCTTCTCTCTGGACTGCAGCAATTTCCTCCGGTGTGGGGATCTTTTCTTCAAAGTGCTTTGATTCCATGGGTAAAGAGGGGAAATTATTTTCCAAACCGAAGTTTTTTCAACGCTTGCCTCCAGCTCTGGTAAGAATTCAACATCCGATACATATGAGTCCGTTGAGCGGGAGCAAGAGCATCAGGGTCCCTTGCGTATGCTTGGAGGAGTTCATGATCAATGGGAGGAGCCGTGGATTCATCCAGAGCCTGAGGTGCTCTCAGGCCGATGCTGGCGTGTGCCCAGCCCTGACGATCGACAATGTCCATTGCCTCCGCCCAATGGGGATACTGCTCTATGTATCGCAAGTATCGGGCTGCCTGGGCATAGGGCATCTCGCCCCGTGACATCAGCCGTAAGGCATCCCAATCGATGTCAGGCTCTGATGAATGATCGGAGCCTTCTCCCAAATCCTCTGGCCCTTCCGGGAAGTCATCGTCAGGAAGAATATGTGACATAGGTCCAGTACTGTATTGCGCCGTATCGGGGTGTCAAATTTACTTGTCATTTACCGGGCGACAGCAGCGCATTTTCCAATTATTTCTCACTCTGATTCATTATATTAACTGCACATCAAAAGTTTTGTGCTGACAATTATTGTTGCCACGTCACGCTTAGCACACCATTTATTTCGAGCATCCCCAGCTCCTGCTAGTGTTTTACTCGCCGATCCGGGGGAGCATCAATCACTTTCAAATGAGAAGAAAGGGTGGAGGATCCACCGTGTCCTGTTGATCCATGTTCAAATTTGAAAACACCTTCCTTTGAGTCTCCTGCGAGAGTCGCTCGGAGAATGGATGGACTATCACACTTAGGGCATTGGATGCGAAGCCCAACTCGCACAAGGCGTTCGCGCAGAAACGCTGCAAATGCCTGCCTTGCTTCCAATGAAGGAAAGGGTTTATTGGCAAATTCGCTCAATATTTGCTCCACTTGCTGTCGAGTTTTCTCTCGCAAAACTAAATACTCCGAGTCAATCTCTTCGAACTGCTTCTCAAGTGAAACGAATTCTTGTGAGGATCGATCTTCAATCACAATTTACTTTTACGTTATAATCGATAATTAGGCAAGTATTGAACTGGACCGCCCAGATGAATTTTGACCTTACTTTTCCCGTTCAAACATAGTAAACGTGGTACCCCCGGCAGGACTCGAACCTGCGACCAACAGGTTAGAAACCTGCTGCTCTATCCACCTGAGCTACGGGGGCACTGCGTGAATTGTAGCAGCTAGTTAGAAACACCATTCGGCACCAACTCCAACACCCGTGCATTCAGCTTCTCCGCAAGATCCGGCCTGCCGAGCTCGGTGAACCTGCCTTCCAGCCACACGAGCGCACGCTGGAGTGACCGATCTCCCCGGATCTCGCGTGCCGTGAGCATTGGGATCATGTTCTCCCACGTGGTGATGGCATCGGCTTCGCGCCCGCGCTTTCGCAGCAATGCCGCCGCGTTGAAGTACGGAATCGCGTAGTGCGGGTCGGCAGACATCGCGGCCTGGAAGGCTTGCAGTGCTTCCTCGGGCTTTTCGTCCTGCAGCAGGAGTCCCAGATTGCTCAGCGCGACTGGATTAGTGTGGTCTTCGGCAAGCACGCGCCGCTGGATCGTCTCCGCACTTGCCCACGCGCTCATGGCCGTGCGGGTATGCACCGCAAGAAGGCCGGAAAGGAAGATCATCAGCACCGTTACCGGGGCCAACACCGACTGCCAGCGCTCTTCCAGCCACCGGAGGAAAACTGCCAGTGAGATCAAAAGCCCGAGCATCGGGAGGTACGCGTATTTATCGGACGTGAAGAAGAGCATGCCGCCCTTCTGCGCTGCCAAGAACGTGGGCATCAGCATCACGACAAAGAAAAGAAGACCGAGCGCCGGAAGCATGATGCTGCGCTTCCAGAGTAGCCATGCGCCTGCACAAACAATCGTAAAAACCGTCAGCGAGAGCATGAAGACGGGGTCCGCAATCGTCACGGGTGACCTCTGCAGATGCAGCAGCGACAGGTGCTCCGGCCAGGCGATCTGCCAGAGCAGGAAGGTAACGTTTTTCGCGCCCAGCAGCAGCACCTCCCACGGCGTCAGCGCCAGGGCGAACTGATTGCCCGCGACGACGGCGATGAGGAGCAGGGGAATCGCGATGACGGCGTACGGAATCTTCTCGCGGAGGCTGATGCGCCACGACCAGCCCTCGCGCAGGTCGAGCAGGATGAAGAGGATGGGAAGCGGAAAAACGGCGATCTTCGAAAGAAGCGCCGCCAGGTACAGGCCGATCGCGTACCATCTGGAGCGTTCATCGTTTTCCTGAAGGTATCGCAGATAATAGAGGAGGGAAAAAAGAGAAAAAAACGACGAGAGAAGATCCTTCCGCGAGGAAGCCCACAGCACGGCCTCGGTCTGGATGGGATGCGCGAGAAACAGAAGCGCGCACAGGATCGCCGCGAGACGGCTCCTGAGCAGACGCAGGATGATGAGCGCAACCAGAACGGTGTTCGCGGCGTGCAGCAGAATGTCCGTGAGGTGATAGACCGACGGATGCAGGCCGCCCGTCAGAAAGTTGATCTGGTAACTGATGAGGGTCAGCGGCAGATACAAGAGCATCGTCGTGCCCGTGAATGCGCCGATGATGCCCGCCGGGGGCGGCATCTGGATGAGCGCATTCGCGGTGATGAAGCCCGGATCATCGACGTCGATGAATCCATGGTGCACGGCCGGCCAATAGAGCAGGACCGCCCCCAGACCCAGCAAAACGCAGATCCGGAGGGGGGTGAGCCGATCGAGGATTGCCTGCAGCATATTGCCCGAATAGTACATGCAAAGGGTGCAACGGGCCGCTATAGTATCGGCAATGGATCAACCAACGTCGCCGTCGCAGCCCAACTCCGGACCGCGTCCGGCCGAAGTCGTTGAAGATTCCGTGAAAAAAGACATTGAGATGAACAAGGACATCGCGGCGTTCGGATACCTGTGGATCATGTGCTTCGTGGTGTACTTCCTGCGCCGCAATTCTCCGTTTGTCCGCTTCCATGCGAAACAGTCGATGGTCTTGTTCGCCATCTCCATCGTTGTGGCGCTGATCCCGATGATCAACCGCGTGCTGGAGCTGGGCGTGCTGTGTCTGATGGTGTGGGGATTCGTGAACGCCGCACAGGGCCAGTGGAAGGATATTCCCATCGTCGGTCCGCTCTCGCGCGGGCAGATTTCGCTCCGTCAGGCGTGGGCCCAGCTTGTGGAATACGTCGCGCGCCTTGCCCGCGCTTTGCGCTCCACCAAAACGCAGGATCCGAAGCGGGCATCGTCCGCGACGGCCTCCTCCACGGCATCCAACAAGCCCGTGCCTACGGTGATCGAGCTGCCGTCAAAGACGCCGCCTTCCGCGTAGATTCTTTTGCTGATCTCTTCATTCTTTTCTCCTCAACGTTCATGCCGTACAAGCGCATCATGCTGAAACTCTCCGGCGAAGTCTTCTCCGGAAAAAACGATTACGGCATCGACCGGCCGACGCTCACGAACGTCGCAAAACAGATCTCCGCAGTCGCGAAGATGGGTCAGGTGGTCGTGGTGGTGGGCGGAGGGAACATCTGGCGGTATAAGGACACGAAGGATTCGGGCATCGAGCGCACGGTGAGCGACGCCATGGGCATGCTCGGCACCATCATGAACTCGGTCGCACTCCAGTCGGCCCTGGAGTCCGCGGGAACGCACACCCGCGTGCTCTCGGCGATTGACGTTCCGCAGCTGGCGGAGCCCTTCATCAAGCGCCGGGCGCTGCGTCATCTGGAGAAGAACCGTGTGGTGATCTGCGCCGGGGGCACCGGCAATCCGTACTTCACGACCGATTCGGCTGCCGCCCTGCGCGCGCTGGAACTCGGCTGCGACGTGATCCTCAAGGCCACGAATGTCGACGGCGTGTACGACAAGGACCCCAAGCGCTTCAGGAACGCCAAAAAGTACGATGAGCTCACCTTCGACCAGGCTATCGAGCAGCGGCTGGAAATCATGGATCAGGCGGCGTTCAGCCTGTGCCGGGAGCAGACGCTCTCCATCGTCGTCTTTGACTTCTTCAAGGCGGGAGCCCTTCTGAAGGCTGCCAAAGGCGAGAAGATCGGGACGGTGGTTCATGGCTAAACGCGAATTACGAATTACGAATCATGAATACTTCTCCCTGAACTAGACGCGTAAAACATGCTTTTGCAAAACGGTAACCTTTGCGCGATGATGACCCTGTCAAAAAATTCGTAATTCATAATTCTTTATTCCAACCGTATGATCGACCCCCGCATCCAGCTCTTCCTCACGGACGCCGAAAAAGTCTTCGGCAACCTCCGCACCGAGTACAGCCGCCTCCAGACCGGCCGCGCGAACGCCGCGCTCGTCGAACACCTGCAGGTGGACGCCTACGGCCAGAAGCAGGAACTTCGCGCATGCTGCGGCATCAGCGTCGACCAGCGGTCGATCGTCATCCAGCCGTGGGACCGGTCCATTCTGGGCGCCGTCGAAAAAGTGATCCAGCAGGCCGATCTCGGCGCCTCGCCCATCAATGACGGCGTGGTGATCCGCCTCACGCTGCCGCCGATGACGGAGGAGCGGCGGAAGCATCTGCAGAAAGTCGTTCATCAGCTCGCCGAAGAAGCTCGCGTGGGCATCCGCAAGGCCCGCCAGGGATCGCACGACGCCATCAAGCCGGAGAAGGACGAGGACGTGAAGGAGACGCTCAATAAAGAGCTTCAGAAGGGGGTGGATGATTTCAACGGGAAGATCGCCGATCTGGCCAAGAAGAAGGAGGAGGAAGTGATGAAGATTTAACACGGAGGCCAACGGGCTCTCCCGTTTCCTAGGGAAACGAAGAAACCGAAGCAAACGAGGCAATCGAGGATCCTCGTTTTCTTCGTTTGCGTCGGTTGCCTCGTTTGCTTTTCTCCCGTCACGAATCAGCATGGTAAACTTCCGTTATGAAGACCCCCCGCATCGCCATCCTCTCGTTCCCCGGCAACAACGGAGAGGTCGAATCGATGCGCGTGATCCGGCGAAACGGCATGGAACCGGTGTACTTCCGGTGGAATGACGATCACGCCAAGCTCAAAGACGTCGACGGGTACTTTATCCCGGGCGGGTTCAGCTACGAGGACCGCGGACGCAGCGGCATGGTGGCCGCGCGCGATCCGCTGATGGACTTCATCCGCGGGGAGGCGGCGGCCGGAAAGGTCGTCATCGGCATCTGCAACGGCGCGCAGGTGCTCGTGGAAAGCGGATTGATCCCCAACGCGCAGGGCCTCCAGATGTGTCTTGCCCGCAACGCGATTCAGACGCCCGACGGCGTCAAAGGCACGCCGCTTCTGAGCGAATGGGTCTGGATAACGCGCAGCTGCAAGCGCGGGCGGTGCGCCACCGCGTTTTGGGATGGCGTCATGCAGATTCCCATCGCCCACGGCGAAGGCCGCTTTACGACGAACGACAAGAACCTGATAGCCGAACTCCAGAAGAACGACCAGATCGCCTTCCGCTACTGCGATGCCGGGGGAAACGTCAGCGAGGATCCCTCGATCACGCCCAACGGTTCCATGCTCGCCATCGCCGGTATCTGCAACCCCGCCGGGAATGTGATCGCTCTCATGCCCCATCCGGAGCGCGCACAGGGGCAGGGCGAAGCGTACTTCGCGTCGATGAGGGAATGGATTCTCGGGAGGGCACAGAGGGGACAGACGACACAAACGGCACAGAGGACACAGACGAGCGCTGCTTCAGTTTCCCTTCCAATGCGCTCCGGGAAGAATGTCGAAGTATTCATCGAAACGCTGATCACCAACAACGAAGAGCGGACGGTGGAGCAGGCAGCAAAGCGCGTCACACCGTCGCTGAAGCTCAAGCAGTGGAAATACTTCTCCGTTCCCGAGCAGACGGTCATGAAGCTCTTCGGTGACCTGACGGTGTTCAACTCCAACAAGGAAAAGGCGATCATCCGACGCGGAGGGAGGATCAGCCGCTGGAACGCATCGAAGAAGGCCGAAGAAGCGCTCCCGGAGAACATCTTCAGCGGCAGAACCGTTCTTCTGCGCCGGGACATTCCCGATACCGGCGCCGGTGCATTCGGGCAGGGGAGCGAGACGGGCGTCGCGTACGGCGTCGAGAACGTGACCGATCAGGAATTGTCCTCCTCCAAACTGCTCGAAGTGTTCTGCAATCCGCACGCAAGTACTCTTGAGAAGCTGTCATGGTGAGCAGAGCCTGCCCTGAGCCAGGCGAAGGGTCGAACCATGACATCATCCTTCGACGAGCTCAGGATGACACACCGTATTCTCTATGACGTCCAAAAGAAGAATCTGCCTGCTGGCCCATAATGTCCGATCGCTCTGGAACGTGGGAGCGTTCTTCCGCACGTCCGATGCCTTCGCCATCGAGAAAATCTGGCTGACGGGATACACCGGCACGCCGCCGCGCAAAGAAATCGCCAAGACCGCGCTCGGAGCCGACGAGACGATCCCGTGGGAGCATGCCCGCGAGCCGCTGCCGGTCGTGCAGGCGCTCAAGGCTGACGGCTGGTCCATTGTGCCCCTGGAACTGTCCTCGAACGCCGTCGATCTTCAGAGCTACGCACCTGCTGACAAGGTCTGCCTGATCGTCGGACACGAGCTTTCCGGCGTGCCTGAGGAACTGCTGGCGCTGGCCGATACCGTCGTTAAGATTCCGATGCTGGGGAAGAAGGAGTCGTTGAATGTGGCGGTTGCTGCGGGGATCGCTCTACACCATCTGAGAAACACCTGAACACAGGAGAGCAAGGAACACGAGGAACTCGAAGAGCACGACGATATGCTCGTCGTGTTCCTTGTGTTCGTCGTTGTCTTCGTGTTCCTCTCAGGAATGCTTGCCATTCTCCAGCGCCACCCGGGCCCATGCTCCGGCCACCGCGCCGACGATGGGTCCGAGGATTTCCATGGGGCCGAAGGAGTTGATGCCCAGAGCGACGGCCGGGTTCAGGATGGCGTTGCTGAAGGGGAATGCGGCGTAAATGCCGACCAGGAGCGACGTACCGACGACCAGGCCCGCCGCAGCGGGAGGAACCTTCTGCAGGGTCGCCGACATCACGCCGAATGCCAGGAAGAAGGCGCCCAAGGCCTCCGCGGCACCGGCCACAAGCGTCCCCTCGTATTCCACCGAGGCCACCTGGCCGCTCAATGCGCGCCCGAGCGTCATGGCCACGGCGGCGCCCGCGATCTGGAAGATGACGTACATCACCGCGTCATTCGTCTTGAGCTTGTTTGCGCTGAACATGCCGATTGTCACCGCGGGGTTGAGATGCGCGCCGCTGATGCCCCCGATCGTGTAGACGAAGAGTCCGAGGGTGAGGGCGGCCATCACCGGAGTCGGGAACGGCATCGCGAAGGCGACGGAGAGCCATACGACGAGCGTGAGGGCGAAGGTTCCGACGAATTCGGCGGCGTACTTGTGGTAGTGCATCGAGTGTGAGGAGAAAGTACTTCTACGCTACAGAAGTCACGAATCGGTGAATAGACCGCTTCGTATCAGGAACCAAGAGTCGTCAATGCCACGTTTGGAAGTGTCATGGTGAGGCGAGACGCTCAACCGCCGCAGCGGGCGACGAGCCTCGAACCATGATGGGTGGTTCAAGTAATACTCATGGTTCGAGGCCCGGTTGCGATTTCCGGGCACCTCACCATGACACAAAAGGACGCTATACGGTCTCGATCGGGTCCCGGTCGACGATCACCCCCTTCAATTGCAGGTGATCCAGCAGAGCCCGGGGGTCCGGGCCGCGCAGAAGAATCTGCCACTCGCGGCCGGCGCCGAAGAGGGTGGGGGACAGGCTGATTTTGAGGGGATTGCCGGTGCGCAGATTCGCGCTCATGGCTTCGCCCTGCAGTTTCTTCGCCCGGGCGTCCGCATCCGGCCCGCGGATCAGCAGGCGGATCATCGACGTTGCCGGCGGGTACCCGGCGTGCGTGCGCATCCGCAGTTCGCCCTCCAGGTAATTTTCGGTGTCATGCTTCGCGGCGGCGATCACCTCGAGCGCGTCGGGCCGGAAGGTCTGCAGGATCACTTCGCCGGGTTTGGAGCGCCCGCTGCGGCCGGTGAGCTGCGTCAGGAGCTGGAAGATGCGTTCGCCCGCGCGGAAATGCGGCAGGCTGAGCCCGATGTCGGCGACCAGCACGGCGGCGAGCGTCACCTCGGGCAGGTCGAGCCCCTTCACGACGGTCTGCGTCCCGAGAAGGATATCGGCTTCGCGGCGCTGCATCTTTTGGAGAAGCGTGCGCATCTGTTCCGGACTCTGCAGGGTGTCGGTATCGGCGCGCAGGACCCGGGCGGCGGGAAAGAGCTTTTTGATGATCGTTTCGAGTCTTTCCGTTCCGGCGCCGATTTCATGGAGCTTCGTACTCGCGCAATGCGGGCACTGCGCCGGGACGGGAGCGGACATGCCTGTCGTGTGGTCCATCAGGTACGGTGTGCCGTCGGGGCGGTGGTGCACGGTGAACGGCAATTGCGATTCGGGCGAGATGACGCGGCGGCGGCACTGCAGGCAGAGCAGGGCGCTCGCGGTGCCGCGGCGATTGAGGAAGAGCACGGACTGCTCGTTCTTCCTGAGCCGGTCCGCGATGGCGGTCAGCAGTTGCGGCGAAAAAGGATAGTTGCCGTCGAATTTTGTCTCCGCGAGGTCGACGACGGTCACCGTCGGGAGCATGTTGCTGTTGTAGCGTTCGGGCAGTCGTGCCAGGTGATAGAGGCCGGTCTTCGCGCGATGCCACGACTCCAGCGACGGCGTCGCGCTCCCCAATACCAGCTTGGCGCCGGCATGGCCGCACAATGCCTCCGCCGTCTCCCGCGCGTGATAACGCGGCGTCTGTTCGTTCTTGTACGTCCATTCGTGCTCTTCATCGAGAATAATGAGCCCGACATCCGCGAGTGGCGCGAAGAGCGCGCTACGGGAACCGATAACGAGACTGACCTCGCCCGCATAAATGCGCTTCCATTCGTTTTTCCGTGCACCCGGTTTGAGACGGCTGTGCAAAATCGAAATCTTCTCGCGCGGGAGCAGGCGGGCAAAGCGGTCGATGATGTTCTCGGTGAGGAGAATTTCGGGAACCAGGACGATGGCGGACCTGCCCTTCGCAATAACGTCCGACACCAGCGATGCATAGATCTCGGTCTTGCCGGAACCCGTGATCCCGAACAGGAGGGAAGGACGGGGGTCGCTGTGGATCGCGTCATAGACCTCGCGCTGAACCGGAGTGAGGGTCTGATGATTGGTTATAACAGGGCCCGGGTCCGGGTTGGGGGTAGGGTTGGGGGCCCTGGAGCGTTCTTCTATGAGAAGCCGTAGCTCGATCAGTCTCTTGAGGACAGCAGCTCCGGCACCGGTTTCGTGGATGATCTCGTCGCGGGAAGCCCACTCGCGGTCGCGCAGGAATTCCATCACCGCCTGCGCCTTTTTTCCGCGGGGCAGGGGACCGGCAGAAGGGGTCTTTTTGTAGCCGACAATCTCCTTGGGCAGCAGCCGCGACCACGGCGGGGCGGGCAGCCACACGCTCATGGCATTGCGGAGCGAACAGCAGTAATAGCCGGACATCCAGCGGACGGTCTTCATCTGCGCGTCGGTCAGCAGCGGCCGGTCACCCAGGACGTCTTTGATCGACCGCAGATCGAACTCGGTTTGCAGCTTCTTCTCCATCACCTCGATCACGATGCCTTCGACGATGCTCTTGCGCAGCGGAATCCGCACGGCCGTTCCCGGCTTGATCGTTGCGTCCGTGAACTCGTACGTCAGGCCCGTGCCGATGGCCGAGGACGTGGAGGCGGTGACGACGGTCGCAAACATGGGAACGTATCCTACCACCCGGGTGCTGCGAACTTCGCAGCGATTCGCGATATTACAAATCTCCCAAATCCTTCAAAATGGCCCCCGGCACGTTCGTTTTGATGATGTCGCGAAGAGTATTCGAAATGGCTTTGAGCCGCTGGATTTTTTCTGCCTCAGAAAGTGCTGTCACGCCCTTGATGATGTCCGTGGCTTCGTCGAGCAATTGTTCGCCGAACCGATCGTCATGGGCGATATAACCCGCCTGCTTACTGGCAATTTTCCTCAAACGCTTAAACTCACTTGCTGCTTCCTTGAGATGTTCCATAGGTGACGGGGAAAGACGTGATGGTTAATATTATCAGGCATTATTAAATATTGTCAATAATTTCCAATCAACCTTCGACGTCAGATCTGTGAAACAGGCGCTGCCCGGACAATTGCACGAATCCTGTTCATACGATCGCGAACCTCGGATTCAAACCCCCGGTCGCTCGGTTCGTAGAAGTTCGTCGCCTGCATGCCGATGGGGAAGTAATGCGCGTCCACCACGGCCCCCTCGTGGCTGTGGGGGTATTCGTAGCCCTTGTGATAGCCCTGCTCCTTCATGCCCTTCACAGGGGCATTGCGCAGGTGGTTGGGCACTTCCAGGGTCGGGAATTCGCGGATGGCCTTCTTCGCCGCGCCCATGGCCTCGGTGACCCGGTTGCTCTTGGGCGCCTGGCTCACATAGACGCAGGCATGCGCCAGAAAGAATTCGCCCTCCGGGAGGCCGATCAATTCGAACGCCTGCCAGGCCGAGACGACGAACTGCAGCGCGCGCGGGTCGGCGTTGCCGACGTCCTCGCTCGCGAAGATCGCCATGCGCCGGAAGATGAACCGCGGATCCTCTCCGCTCTCGAGCATGCGATACATCCAGAGGAGCGCCGCGTCGGGGTCGGAGCCACGCATGGATTTGATGAAGGCCGAGATGACGTTGTAGTGGTCCTCGCCGGACTTGTCGTACCGCAGCGACTTCTGCCGGAGGATTTTCTCGGCGGTTTCGAGGGTCACTTTCTTTCCCGCCGTCATCAGCGCCAGTTCGAGGGTATTGAGAGCGATGCGGGCGTCACCGTTGCTCACGTGCGCGATGCGCTCGAGCACAAGCGGATCCACTTTGACCTTTCCGGCCAGTCCGCGATCATCCTCCAATGTCAGGCGCAATATCGCCTGCAGGTCTTCCGGCTTCAGGGGCTTGAGCAACACCACCTGCGACCGCGAGATGAGAGCCGCGTTCACGTCGAAGTACGGATTCTGGGTGGTCGCGCCGATGAGGATCACGCTGCCGTTCTCGACGGAGGGCAGGAGCGCGTCCTGCTGGCCCCGGTTGAACCGGTGGATCTCATCGACGAACAGGACCGTCCGCTGCTTAAGGTTCCGCAACATTTCCTCCGCCTGTGCGCAAATCGCCTTCAGCTCTTTGACGCCGCTCGTGACGGCGTTCACCTGCACGAACTGCGCCTGCGTCATGTTGGCGATCACGTGCGCGAGCGTCGTCTTTCCCGTTCCCGGCGGCCCCGACAGGATGGCGGAGCTCAGCTGATCCCTCTCGATCGCCGCGCGCAGCGCCGTTCCCGGGCCGATCACGTCCTCCTGACCGATGAATTCCTCAAGGGTCCGCGGGCGCATCCTGTAGGCCAGGGGCGCGGACGGGGCGGCGGCTGTGGTCTTCGCGGGCATGCGATCACTCTGAACCAGCAGGCTCCCGCTGTACAGAATCTCTTGCGGCTTTTTGCAATTTGAATGGTGAGCACAATCTCTTTGGTATTCTTAGAGGAAATTTCTTCCCCCTTCCCCTTTATGGGCACTCTCGTTCGTCCCGTCACCCGGATCCTCGGCGTTGTTCTGGTCCTCGTCGGCATTCTCGGCTTTTTCATGTCGAACCCGCTCCTCGGCATTTTTGAAGTGGATATGCTTCACAACATCATCCACCTCGCGTCGGGTGCCATTGCGCTGATCGTCGCAGGCAACCAGATGATGTCGAAAATGTTTCTGATCATTTTCGGTCTCGTGTATGCGGGCGTGGCCCTCATCGGCTACGTGCAGGGCAACACGGTTCTTGGCCTCTTCGCCGTCAACATGGCGGACAACATCCTCCATGCGGCCATCGCCGCGGTGTGTCTCGTTGTCGGGTTCGGAGCCAAGAGCTGACCTCTTCCCCGATACGCTCCGTGTTCCACACTGAGCTGCCCGGAATGACATCGTAAGCGGGCTTGCGCACGAATGCGGGGCCCGTTTTTTCAAAAGCGCTATACTGCGGCGTCATGTCCACACGCCCCATCGCAACGTCCACTCTCTGGCAAATCGCAAGCCAGGGGGTGATGGCGGCGCTCAGCATCGTGACGGCGAAGTTCGTCGCGATCGGCTTGAGCATCGAGCTGGCCGGCTACTACAACTCCGCCTACGGCTTCCTGCAGATCTTCGCGATTCTCGCGGACTTCGGTCTCTACGCGGTCTCCGTCCGGGAGGTGAGCAAAGCCCACGACAAGGAGAAGATGCTGGGGACCTTCATCGTCCTGCGCGGCATCATCACGTTCGCGTCGTTCGCGGCGGCAATCCTGTGCGTGTTCGTGGTGCCCACGTGGCGCGGTACGCCGTTCCCTATAGGCGTCGCCATCGCGTCGCTCGTGCCGTTCTTCACGCTGCTGGCCGGCATGCTGCGGACGGTGTTCCAGGTGCAGTACAAGATGCATTTCGTCTTCATCGCCGAAATCCTGCAGCGGATTCTCACGACCATCGGCATCGGGCTGTTCATCGTCTACGGCGTCCGTTTGTCGACCGACGTGCGGATGTACGAATGGTTTTTGTGGATCGGCGGGGCGGGCGCAGCGTTGCTCTTTTTTGTTTCCTACTTTTACGCGTCGCGCCTGATGCGCATCCGCCCGCACTTCGAGTGGGCGCTTTTCCGGCGGATTCTCCTCATCGCCGCCCCCTTCGGGATTACGTACCTGTTCATCACCCTCTACCGGCAGCTGGATGTCGCCTTTATCGCGTTCCTGCGGCCCGACTTCGCCCTGCAGAACGCCTACTACGGATTCGCCGGCCGGGTGGAGGACATGGCCTTCCTGATGCCGACGCTGCTCCTCAATTCCGTTCTGCCGATGCTGAGCGCACGCATGGCGGCAAAGGAAGACGTCTCGACGCTGCTCGGCAAGACGCTGCTCGCGCTGTTCATCCTGGGCGCGATTTTCCTGGCGTTCTCGTACGCCTGGGCGCGCCCGCTGACGATTCTGTTCGCAACACCCGATTACCTTTCGACAGCCGCTCACGCAGGAACGGATACAGCGTTCAGGTTGATGAGCGTCCCGATGTTCCTCAACGGCATCGTGCTGTTTTGCTTTTACGTGTGTCTGGCGCTGCACTCGTGGAGGCAGCTGGTCGCGTGCTTCGGGATCGGCGTTGTGCTTTCTGTCATCCTGAACCTGCTCTGGACGGCCCGTTTCGGCTTCGTGGGCGCTGCCTGGGCGCTGATCCTGGTTCATGTGCTGCTGACGGCGCTCCTTGTGCCGCTCACGCTGAAGAAAATTCATGTGGCATTGTCGTCGGCTGCGAGAATCCGGGGGCTCACTTTTTCTCTTCTCATCGCAGCGTTCGCTTTTGCCTCCGCGCCGCTTATGACATCCGCGGCGACGATCGGCACAGGTGTTCTTCTCTCGGCGGTCGCCATCGCTCTCGCTGCGTACGTGACAGGACTGCACCGCGAGTTCCGCAGTATGACCGCGTAGCGGTCACCGCCCGGAAAAGCTGAACGGATTGAAGTCCGTATCACGGTCGTAGACATCTTCGTGCTCCGACTTCTTGAGGAACCCGACGATGCCGTAGGTGAGGGGAGTGAAGAGCACCTCAACGGCGACCTTGAAGACGTAGTTGGTGATGACCAGCGACCAGAAGATTTCCCACGGGAACACTCCCAGAAGCGTGGCGATCAGAATGAAACCGGCCGTATCCACGATCTGGCCGATCAGCGTGGAACCGATGGTGCGCATCCACAGATGCCTGCCGTTCATGGCGACCTTCATCTTCGCGAGCGTGAAGGAGTTGCTGAATTCACCGAGAAAATACGCGGCCAGACTCGCCACGATGATCCCCCCGCTGCTGACGCCGCCGAGGATCGCCGCATAGGCCTCGTCGCCGGCATAGCCCATCCACTGCGCTTCGCCGGGCAGACGCTGCACGATCCAGAAGGCCAGGCTCATCGCTGCCGATGCCGCGAAGCCCACCCAGATAACCCTGCGGCTGCGGCGGTATCCGTACACTTCGGTGAGGATGTCGCCGAAAATATAGCTGAGCGGGAACATCAGCGTGCCGGCATCGAATGCCAACGGAAGCCCGCGGATCGAGAATCCCCAGTCGACGATTTTCGCGGAGGAGGCGATATTGCTGACGAGCAGAACCGTGACGAAGGCGGCCATCACGAGATCGAGATAGTGGTAGGAGCGGGATGTTGTCATAGGGGAAAAGAAGGATGGTCGGGACGGAGGGACTTGAACCCACGGCCTCCTGGTCCCAAACCAGGCGCTCTAGCCAACTGAGCTACGTCCCGACGTTCAAAGCATAGCGTACAATGAATCCATGATGCTTTCGAATGGAACTCCAGCCCCCGCCTTCGCCCTTCCCGACCAGAACGGCGTCGTCCATTCACTGAGCGATGAACGCGGGCGATGGGTCCTGGTGTACTTCTATCCCAAGGACGACACGCCGGGATGCACGACGGAAGCCTGCAATTTCCGGGATCATTTTGAGATTCTTCAGCGCAAGGGCGTGACCGTGTTCGGCGTGAGCAAAGACCCCGTGGAAAGCCACAGGAAATTTGCCGAGAAGTTCCAGCTGCCTTTTGCTCTCCTTGCCGATCCGGACAGGACGATGATCGAAGCGTACGGCGCTTGGGGGGAGAAGACCTTCCTGGGCAAGACCTCGATGGGCATACTGCGCACGTCGTACCTGATCGATCCGGACGGGAACATCGCGAGGGTCTACGGGAAGGTGAAGCCGGAGGAGCATGCCAAAGAAGTCCTCCAGGATCTGGAAAAATTGGCGTAGGCCTGTACACTCCGGATCTGTGGCAAAGACCTCCCGCAACATCCTCGGAGAAGACCTGGCGCGCATGCTCAAGGGCGGCGTGATCATGGACGTGGTCAACGCGAAACAGGCCGTCCTTGCTGAAAAGGCGGGTGCGTGCGCCGTGATGGCGCTTGAACGCGTGCCGTCTGACATCCGCGCGCAGGGCGGCGTGGCGCGCATGAGCGACCCCCAGCTGATCAAGGAAATCCAGAAGGCCGTGAGTATTCCGGTCATGGCTAAGGTACGGATTGGACACACGGCGGAAGCGAGGATCCTGGAAGCGCTCGAAATCGATTTCATCGACGAATCCGAAGTGCTGACCCCCGCCGATCCGTTCGATCACGTGAACAAGCGCGAGTTCCGCATCCCGTTCGTGTGCGGCGCGACGAACCTGGGCGAAGCCCTGCGCCGCATCAACGAAGGCGCGGCGATGATCCGCACGAAGGGGGAAGCGGGCACCGGCAACGTGATCGAGGCCGTGCGGCATCTGAAGCTTATCAAGAAGGAGCTTGCGGACCTGAAGTCGATGTCGCCCGCGGAGATGAAGAAGTGGGCGACTGCCCAGCGCGTGCCTCTGGAGCTTCTGCAGACGGTGAAGAAGGACCAGCGCCTTCCCGTGGTCACGTTCGTTGCGGGCGGCGTCGCGACGCCCGCGGATGCCGCGCTCCTGATGCAACTGGGCGCGGAGGGCGTGTTCGTCGGTTCCGGCATCTTCAAGTCGAAGGATCCGCAGCGCACCGCGGAGGCGATCGTCCAGGCGACGGTGCACTTCAACGACGCCAAAAAGCTTGCCGGGGTTTCCACCAACCTTCCCCAGGCGATGCCCGGTCTCGAAATATCGACTCTGGAGACGAAAATGCAGGGCCGGGGGTGGTAAACTGCTGCCATGAACGCTGGCGTGCTCGCATTTCACGGCGACTTTGCGGAACACATCGATGTTCTGCGGAAATTGGCCGTGAAGGCTATCGAGATCCGCAGGAGAGTGGATCTTGAGGATATTGATCATCTGATCATCCCGGGCGGTGAGAGCACGGTCATGAGCAGGTTTCTGGAGGAGGGCGGACTGGGTCCGCTCATCAAAGCCCGTGCCGCCGACGGCAGCCTGGCGGTCTACGGCACCTGCGCCGGCGCGATTCTCGTTTCAAGAAGAGCGACAGGAAAAAATGCGCCGAAGACGCTCGGTCTTCTGGATATCACGGTTGAACGCAATGCATACGGTACGCAGGCCCAGAGTTTTGAGACAACAGTGTCCGTGAAAGGCCTCAAGGGCCCTCTGCCGGTGGCATTTATCCGTGCGCCGGTGATCACCTCGGTGGGCAAGTCCGTGGAGATTCTGGCTTCTCATGGGGGCAAGTCCGTGCTCGTGAAGGATGGACGAATCCTCGCAGGGACGTTTCATCCGGAAATCCGCGGCGAACAGTCAATTCATAGGATGTTTTTGGCGATGTGATGCCCTACTATAGGGAGGATGGACATTAGAAACTTTTGCATTATCGCCCATATCGATCATGGAAAGTCGACGCTGAGCGACCGCATGATCGAAATGACGGGGACTCTGCAGAAGCGTGAGATGAAGGACCAGACCCTCGACATGATGGATCTGGAGCGCGAGCGCGGCATCACCATCAAGCTCACGCCGGTGCGCATGAAATGGAAGGGCATCGAGCTGAACCTCATCGACACTCCCGGGCACACGGACTTCCGGTACGAAGTGAGCCGGTCGCTCGCCGCATGCGAAGGCGCAATCCTTCTGGTCGACGCGTCGCAGGGCATCCAGGCGCAGACGCTCGCGGTGCTGTACATGGCGCTTGAGCACGACCTGACGATCATTCCGGTTCTCAACAAAATTGACCTGCCCGCCGCGGACCCCGACAAAGTGAGCGAGGAGGTGATGAAGCTCGTCGGATGCAAAAAAGACGATATCCTTCTCATTTCCGCGAAGGAGGGCAGGGGAGTGCCGGATGTGCTGCAGGCGGTCATCGACCGCATTTCCCCGCCCAAGAATCCGTCGGCGGACGGCCCGGTTCGCGCGCTGATTTTCGATGCCATCATGGATTCGTACCGCGGTGCGGTCGGCTACATCCGCGTCATCGAAGGACGGATCACCAAGGGCCAGAAGATGTGGCTGCTGGGGACCAAGACCCCGTTCGAGGTCCTGGAAGTCGGACACTTCTCGCCGAAATACGTGCAGGACGACTCGCTGGGGGCCGGCCAGATCGGCTACGTCGTCAGCGGCCTGCGCGACGTGAAGCATCTCCGGGTGGGCGATACGGTGGCTTCCGAGGAGCGTGGCGAAGCACTGCCCGGCTACAAGCAGGTGCAGCCGATGGTGTTCGCCGGTCTGTATCCGTCCGAAGCCGACGATTATCCGGAGCTGCGCGAAGGACTCGAGAAGCTGTCCCTCAACGACGCGGCGCTCCAATGGGAGCATGAGCGCAATTCCGCCTTGGGCAACGGCTTCCGCTGCGGCTTTCTCGGTCTTCTGCACCTGGATATCGTCCAGGAGCGGCTGGAGCGCGAGTACGACTGCAACCTGATCGTCACGGCGCCGAGCGTGCTGTATGAAGTGAAGTTGACTTCGCGCAACCCCGCTGAGGTCGTCCGCGCCAGTCTCCTGAAAACCGACGAACCGAACGTCGCGCGCATTTCGAATCCCGCGGACATGCCCGATCCGTCGGTGATCGACGAGATCCGGGAGCCGTGGGTCAAGCTGGAGATTGTCTGCCGCGAGAAGGACGTCGGGGCCTGCATGAAGCTCGTCCAGGACCGGCGGGGCCTCAACAAGGCCATGGGCTTTCTGGATGAAGACCGGGCTCTTCTGGAATTCGAGATCCCCCTGCAGGGCATCGTTCTCGACTTCTTCGATCACCTCAAGTCCGCCACCTCCGGTTACGCCTCCATGAGCTACGACGCTCTCGGGTACCGCCCCGGGGACCTGGTGAAGCTCGACCTGCTGTTGATGGGCGAGCCGTCCGACGCGCTCAGCACGATCGTGCACCGGTCCGAGGCCCATGACGTCGGCATGGTCATCTGCAAGCAGCTTAAGGAAGTGCTGCCCAAGGCGCAGTTCCCCATCGCCATCCAGGCCGCCATCGGCGGAAAGATCGTCGCCCGCGAAACGGTGTCCGCTCTGCGCAAGGACGTCACGGGCTACCTCTACGGCGGCGACGTGACGCGCAAGAACAAGCTCCTCGACAAGCAGAAGAAGGGCAAGAAGCGGATGAAGATGATGGGCAAAGTGAATCTCAGTCAGGAAGCGTTTCTTGCTGTTCTGAAACGCTAGGGGCCGGATTCTTTCTTGGGCGCCCTGGCCCGCGCTTGGGGGGCTGTTCGACGGACTCGCTCTTCGGATGAGGAGATTCCACGGCTGACTCCGCAGGAGAAGCTTCATCCGGTTCAGGCTTTTCCTCCACATCTTCCTTTTCCTGGGCATCGGGATCTTTTTGGTCGTCCACAGTGGACAGGAGCTGCATCACCCGATCACGCAACTCTTCCCGCGCGGCCTTGCAGACATCCACGTACCGTTTCTGCAGCATGTCGGCGGTACCACGCTGTCCCAACAGGTTTGTTCCCTTCAGCCTTCCGAAAATCTCGGCGGCAAGCCTCTGCACCGTGCGCTCATATCCTTTCGGGAGCTCCCGTCCTGAAGTAATAAGGCCCTTCAGCCACAACCGGACCATTCCTTCACGTTCTTCCACGGCCCGGGGCACCGGATTCTCCGCAAGCGAGAGGATGATCTCCGGATTCGCTTCGCTGATCTTCAGGAACAGCCGGTCGGCGGGGGGAAGGTGGGAAAGCGTCTCTGATTCCGGGGCTTTCTTCTTGGGCATGCGCAGAGAGTGATAGTCTTTTGGCAATGCCGCAAATCAGTTTCCCTCTCCGGTCCGCATTCGTGGCTCTGCCACTCGAAAAGTCGGTGCGTGAGCTGTTCGCTGATCTCCAGGGCAGGCTGTCCGAGTACGGGGATATCCTGCGGTTTCAGAGCCCCGAAACTCCCCACCTGACCCTGCAATTCTGGAAGGAAGTGATGGAGATCGAGTATTGCCAGATCGTTCCGCAATGCAAAAAAATCGCCGATACGTCGGAGCCCTTCACATTGAAGATCCAGGGCGCCGCCACCTACGGTTCGCGCGGCGAAGACCGGGTCCTGTACCTGAGCGTGCCGTTCAGCGAGGAGCTGGCACGCCTGAAGAAGCGATGCCCCTGGCCGAATATCGAGCCGTTCAGCCCGCACGTCACGCTCGCGCGCATCAAACACCCCCAGCGGTTCGCCGTCCACAAAAAGAAGATCATGAAACTGCTGTCCGGCGCCGATGTATCCCTGTCCGTCGATCATCTGCGGCTCTACGCAAAAGTGAACGGCATCGTGCAGACGCCCCTGCAGGATTTCCCGTTCCGGAAATACGCGGCCTAGTCGTCCTCCTCGTCATCGTCTTTCTCCTTTGCGGGCAGCTGCACCGTATCCAGGAACGGCTCGAAGACCGTCTGCAGGATGCTGATCGTCAGGCCCTGGAGCGATTCAAATGGGGCGCTGCGGCCTCCGCCGTCGGGAGAGCGGAAAAATTCCTGCAGCACGAACGTGGCCAGCTGCAGCACCGTTCCGTCGATGTTCTGATGGTCGACCATGAGTTTTTTCAGGATCGTCTGCGCGTCGAGCGCCATGACCATCTGCATGCGCGTGATCCAGGAGATGAGGATGCCGTTCGTTTCGGCGCCGACCGTGTCATCGTCCATGACCTGCAGATCGTCGCTGACCTTGCCGGCGGTCGCCTCCTTCATCTCCGCTTTCACCTCCTGGAGGTATTCCTTCACGACGGTGCGGCATTCCTCATTCACGAGAGACAGGATCGCGAGAATGAAGACCGACGGGCAGTCGCGCGCGACCAGGCGGGAAATCAGCACAAAGAGGTGTGCATACCGGTCATCATTCAAAAACTGGATGATCGTCCGCGCCACCCGGGAGTCGCGCTTTTTGCTGCGCTTCTCCTCGCGCTGGATCTGCATCATCGCGGCCGCGGCGGCCGCAAACCGCTGCTTGGCGTCCTCGCTCAGCTGCTCGGGGGCTCCCGATTGCCCCTCGCCGGGCATGCCGATATCAATTCCCGTCTCGGACATGGCGGTATGGTACAGAAAGCTCCGGACTCATGGAAACCGAAGAATCCGGGAGACCGAAGAGGCTATTTCGCGGCGGCGACCGGCTCCACGAAGATCACGGTGCTGCGCTGGCGGCTGCCGTTGAACTTCAGCTTGCGCTTCTGCGCGAAGCAGACGACGCCGTCGATATCGGAGTGAATGGTCCAGTCGCTGCCGAGGTGCGTGTTCTTCCCGGGCATGTACCAGTATCCTTTCTGGCGGATCAGGATCTCGCCTGCGCGGACCTTCTGGCCTCCGAAGCGTTTTACGCCGCGGCGTTTCGCCCGACTGTCGCGCCCGTTCTGTGTAGACCCACCGGCCTTTTTATGTGCCATAGCGGAGGCATTGTAGACACGTTTTTCCTGCTTGCAAGAGCAAAACTCCTCCTGCACACTGCTTTTCGCGACGCGGGGTGGAGCAGCCTGGTAGCTCGCGAGGCTCATAACCTCGAGGTCGTGGGTTCAAATCCCACCCCCGCAACCACGTATTGACGCGCAATTCTTCCGTTAGAGGGCTTATAGCCCTCTTCGTAGTTCATCAATGCGGTCGCGTTCCAACAGAAACAATTCCCAATGCTGGTAGACGGGCATCTGACGGAGCGTCTGCTCGTAGGCCGCCTGCTGCTGTTCGGTGGGCGTAAGGCCGTCGGTCATGGCGACCTCGGGAGCCCTGGACGGCTGCATGATGATGAGCGCCTTCTCCCCGCGGCTGAGCTTGCCCAGTGTTTCCTTGGCGTACTTGTCCTTGTACTGAACCGACTGGTAGTAATCGAGATCGCTCTGCTCGGAATCGATATGCTTTTTAAGATCCTCGTTCTGCTGCGCGATTTCCAGCAGGTGCTCGTCGAAAAGAATGTTGCGGTAGTACGAGAGAATCAGACCGAAGGCCATGAAGCCCACGACCGTGAGGCCGACGACGATCGTCAGCTGCTTGCTGATCGGCTCTAGGTCTTTATACGGCATGGATCGAAGAATAGTGGAAGCAGACGGAGAACATAATATGAATTGTGAATCATGAATCATGAATACTTGCGGGAAAATCTTCCTGATTCATAATTCATAATTCGTCGTCAGCCGGTTATAACGGTTCTATACTACTGCCGCCATGAAAATCTACTGTTCAGGGATCGGGGGAATTGGACTCTCCGCGTATGCATCGCTGCAGCGCGCCGCGGGCAATGAGATCAGCGGAAGCGACAGGAACGGCAGCGCGCTCATCGACGACCTCCGGGCGCAGGGAATCACCGTGCATGTGGACCAGTTGGGTTCGGCGGTTCCCGCCGACGCGCAGCTCTTCGTGTATTCCGAGGCCATTCCCGCCGATGCGCCGGAGCGCAGGCGCGCGAAGGAGCTGGGCATTCCCCAGCAGTCGTATCCGGAGGCGCTGGGAAACCTCAGCGCCGGCCATGCAGCGGTGATCGCCGTCTGCGGCACGCACGGAAAGTCCTCCACCACGGGCATGGCTGCGCGTCTGCTGATGCACAGCGGCCGCGAGCCGACGGTCGTTATCGGCACCAAGATCCAGGAGCTCGGGGGACGGAACTGGAGGACGGGCCGGCCCAACGGAACGTTTCTTCTGGAAGCGTGCGAATACCGTCATTCCTTCCATAATTACCATCCGACGGTGATTCTGATGACCAACTGCGACGGGGACCATTTCGATTTCTACAAGACTCCGGAGGACTATCGCGCCGCGTTCGTGCGCTTCATCGGGCAGCTTCCGCAGGACGGCGTCCTGATCACGCACCTGTCGGATCCCGACTGCGCCGCGGTTGCCCGCGCCGCCGGCAGACGCACGATCGACGCCGATGTTTTCCCCATGATCGCCCTCCGCACGCCGGGCACCCACATGCAGCGGAACGCGCAACTCGTGCTGGCGCTGGCCGGGCACCTGGGCGTACCCGCCAAGCAGGCGGAAGCGGCCGTGGGGGGATACGCGGGAAGCTGGCGCCGCCTGGAGCTGAAAGGCTCATTCGGAGACATCCCTGTGATCGACGACTATGCGCATCACCCGGTCGAGATCCGCGCGTCGCTCGATGCGATCATCGGCGCGTATCCGGGGCGGCGCATCATCTGCGTCTTCCAGCCGCACACGCACGACCGCACGGTGAAGATGTACGACGAATTCACTCGCTCGTTCTCCGGCATCGACACCGTGGTCATCCCGAATATCTATGAAGCGCGGAAGGACATCGAATCGACGCGCGTGGACGTGGAGGCGTTCGGCAACGACGTCGCCGCGGCGAGCGGGGTGCGTTTCGTCAACGGACGCTCGCTTGCGGAGGCCGAGAAGATCCTCCGCACGGACATCCTCCGTGCGGGCGACGTACTCGTCTGCATGGGGGCAGGGGATATCACCGATCTGGCCGGGAAGCTGGTGTCACAGTGAGGTGCGAGGCCATCAGGCCGAGCCTCGGACTATGACACGGGCCTGTCAGCGATCCCTGGGCGCCGGATGCAAATCCGGATCAAGGTACTTCTCGTATGCGCCGATGACGATCTTGGCGATCTCGGCGCGCGTGATGGGTGAATCGGGGTGAAAGAGGCCCGTGGGCTTGCCGTCGCCCCCCATCTGTCCGCTGACAATGCCCTCGGCCGCCAACGTCTCGATCGCACCCGCGTAGGGCGTCCTGCGCAGCACGTCGGTGAACGACTCTCCCGTCGGCCAGTTCATCGGGATATCGAGCGCCTGGAGCAGCGTGACGACGACCTCGCCGCGCGTTGCGGCGCGGTTGGGGTCCACCGAGCCGTCGGCGAAGACCATCCAGCCGCGGTCCTCCGCGGAGGCCACGTACCGGGTGAACCACTGGCCCCGCGCGAGGGGGTTGAGCGGCGCGCCTTTGACCGCCTGTTCGTCGATCCGCATGAGAAGATGGGCGACTTTCGCGAGCTGGGCGAGAGTGACGTGGTCGCCGGGCCCGAACTTCCCGCTCGGAGTACCGTCGCTGTTCACGTAGCCGAGCATGATTTTCCGGTTGGAGATGGTCGACACGTACGGCGCGAACCAGGCGCTCGCCGGGACGTCGGTGAATTCGACGGTCTTGCCGTTCATCTGGGTGCTGACGGTTTTCGGCTTCGTCGATTCCTCCGCGGGCCGGAACGTCTTGCAGACGATCTGCACGTTGAAATCGACGCGGTCCTCGCTCTGCAGCAGCCCCGCCTTGTCGGGGGGCTGGGGGCACCCGTCGGGCCGGTACGTCACGCTGTAATTGCCGATCGGCATTTTGGGGAATTCGACGGGAGTGACGCCGATCTCCACGAAACCATCCGGTCCCCGAAGAGTGAACGGCATGCCGGGCGGCTCGCTGCTGACGCCGATTTTTCCGAAGACGGTGAGGGAATACTTCACAACCAGCCGAAGCGACATCTTGTCGGCGATATCGAAGGTGATCTGCGGCGTATCGGAGGACTTGATGACGTCATCCCCGAGATACAGGTCGATATGCGTCGTGGTGCCCTGCGGCGGCGTGGCGAAAAACGAATACTGGCCGGGGGCGAGGCCCGGAACGTCCAGCGTCGTGTCGGTGCGCTCGAAAGATTCGTGGTTGGGCTTGAGGAGCGTCCAGACGCCCATCGCCTCGATGTCGCTGGTCTGCTCGATCCGGACATTGCCGGACGGAGGCGCTGTTTGCTCCTCCTGCGCGACCGCCGAAAGCGGGGACTGAAGAAGCAGAAGAGTGGATGCGAGCGTCATGCTCAGGCGTCGGAGTGGTGTGTGCATGCCGGAAGTCTAGAGGCGCCAGCGCCAGGTCGGCCAGAATTTTGCGCCCCATTTTCCATTCCCCGCAAGCGCAGACGCGTCAGCGGCGGTCGAGCATCTGTTCGAGCGTCGACTCCCAAACACCGCGAAGGTCCGTTAATTTTGCATCGATGATCAGCTTCGGGCCGGAGGAGACCTTGAGCACGCCCGAATCATCCACCATGCCGAGGCGGACCGGCATGATCCCGTTAAGCCGGGCGAGGTTCATGAAGGCGACCGTGTGTTCACCGGCAACCTCCACGACGAAGCCGGGCGTCTGCGAGAACAGCACGCGATCGACCGAAAGGGCGCGCGCCAGAGCCTCGATATCCACCGTTGCGCCGAATACACCGCCTGTTTTCCGCTGCGGCATGAGCATTTCGAACAACGCCAGCAGCAGGCCGCCGTCGCTGACGTCGTGGCACGAGAGCGCAAGGCCGTCCCGCGCGGCATCGATGACGAGCTGCATCTGCTTCGCGAGGACTTTGGCGTCCGGCCGTGGGAGGCACGATCCCAAAAACGCATCGCGCGCCGCACCGGCCATCTGTTCCAGAACCTCGTAGTACGCGGAACCGCCGCATTCATCCTTCCGGTCGCCGATCAGGTAGAGCGTCGAATGGGGCCGCTTGATCTGCATCGTGACGGCCTTCCTCGCGTCCGGCATCGCGCCGATGCAGCAGACGATCGCCGACGGGGGAATGGAGCCTCCTCCCGGAACGGAGTTGTAGAGGCTGACGTTGCCCGAAATCACCGGAACGCATTCGCCCGCGAAGGTCACCGTCCGCGCCGCGTCGCTGATGCCGCGGACACCTTCTTCCAGCGAGGCCAGCTGGGCGGGGATTTCGGGGTTGCCGTAATTGAGGCAGTCGGTGAGCGCGCGGGGGACCGCGCCGCAGGCGGCGACGTTCATCATCGACTCGAGCGCCGCCAGGCGTCCCTGCTCGTAGGCGGAAATGCGGCCGTAGCGCGGATTGCCGTCGCCCGCGAACGCGGCGCCCGTGAATTCCTCTGCCGGGGCAAGCTCCCAGCCGGGATGCGATCCTCCCGGCAGATACGATTGCAGGTCCCGCAGCGGCATGATGACCGAAGCGTCGGATTCCCCGGCGTCGACGATCGTGTTGCCGATGACGGATTTGTCGAAGTGCCGGAAGACGCGGGACTTGGATGCATGATTGGGGTGGGCGAGCATGGCCCGCAGCACCTCGGAAACCGTCGTCGTAAAGGAACCGATGGAGATCGCTCCCGCATCGGTGCACGAGATCTGCGGCTCGGGCGTCGGCGTTTCCTCGAGCTTCGTGGGACGCGTGTAGAGAAGGCCGCTCGTGATATCCTGGGAGCGCGCCTTGCAGACGGTCACGCCGCCGTGCGTCAGGTGGTACACGCCGCTCGCATTCACTTTGCCGATGACGCTCGCACGGGCGTGTTCGGCGACACTGGGGAGATCCCAGTCGTCGTTGTAGTGCGAGAGGATCTTCCGGGTCAGATCCGGGTGGCACATCCAGCAAAAGCGCTCCTGGGTCTCGGCGCAGGCGATCACCTCCGGAGGAAGCCCCGCAATGGACGTGTGGACCTTCGTGAGCTCCACATCCGCCCCGTAATCGCGGCCGGCGACCTGCTCGACCGTGGCGCACACGACGCCACCGGCACCGAGGTCCTTGAAGCTCACGCGGTGAAGATTGCCCGACGCCGCCAGCCAGTCGAAGAGCGCGTACGTGGAGATGAGAATGTGGCGCTCGAGGAAGGGATTGGGCTCCTGGACGGCGCCGCTGTTCTGCTCCTTCTTGTCCTCTTCCATCGAAATACTCGCGAAGGCCGCCCCGCCGAAGCCGCTGCGGTCCGTCGGCTTGCCGATGAGGATGATGTCGTACCCTTCCTTGGCCGCCTCCTCCGGCACTTCGCTGTGGATCACCTCGTCTTCGCGGATGATGCCGATGGCGATCGCGTTGACCAGGCAGTTGCTGTTGAATCCCGCGTCAAAAACCGTGTCGCCTCCCAGGTTGGGCACGCCGAGCGGGTTGCCATAGCCGCCGATGCCGCGCATCACTTCCTTCGCGATGCTGCGGGTCTCCGGGGCTTTCAGGTCGCCGAGCCGCAGGAGGTCCATGCACCCCACCACGCGCGCGCCCATGCAGGCGACATCGCGGACCGTTCCCCCCACACCGGTCGCGGCGCCTTCGAACGGCACGATCTGCGAGGGGTGATTGTGCGATTCGTGCGATACGACGATACCCCAGCGTTTTCCCTGAGGTCCGTCAGTCAACGCCACGATGCCGCTGTCTTCTTTGGGTCCGAGGATCACATGCTTGCCGGTGACCGGGAACATCTTCAAAAACCGCCGCGACGATTTGTAGCTGGAGTGCTCGCTTCCCTGGATCCCCCAGATGACGGCTTCGACGACGGTGGGGGCGCGGCCGAGAAGCGTCTCGATCTTGCGCGCTTCTTCGACGGTCAGCCCGATGGAGTATCTCTTGAGCGCCGCCTTCACTTCCGCCTCCGTCATTGCCGAAAAATGGAGCGTGGGGACTTCTATAAGGGAACAATACGCAATCTTCGCGAGCCTGGCAAAACACAATGGGCGAGCCGCCGCCTGCGCGTGACTAGGCGCCTCTGGCCTGTCTTCGTGCTGTCAGGATCTGCCTCTTTTCCTGTAAGAGTGAACGTACCCGCATGCGGGTCACGACGCCGCATCCGTACGACCCGGCGGAATACGCGGCCACCAGTGCGGCTGTGATCTCCATCTGCCCGAAGTACTGCATTCCCCCAAGGAGCAGCGCAATGCAGTGCCGGTGGGCCGATGCATCCATGGATCGCAGCAGCTGTTTGCCGGAAAAGATTTTTTCCTTCAGCTGTTCCAGCCGTTGATCATCAGTGACCGCAGCGGGGCGCTCCTGGGCGGTCGTGGTCATTTCCATAGCGGGGGATTCTACAGCAGGCCCATGTCCTGCAAAAACGGGAGGCCCGGGAGTTTTTTTTCCTGTTGCGCGGGTACACTGTCCCCCGTGCGACTGCCTGCATTCCTCCAGCAAAACCGCCTGATGGGCGGAGCAATCGTCCTCGCCGCGACGCAGTTTGGGGCGTCTTTTGCGGGGTTGATCCGCGACAATCTTCTGGCGCGGACGTTTCCCGGGCTCGGCGTCGTGGACGTGTACGTGGCCGCGTTCCGCCCGAGCGATCTCCTGTTTCAGATCTGCATCATGTCGGCCTTGGGGACGGTCTTCGTGCCGATTCTCGCCGCGCACAAAGCACACGGACGCCGGCAGGAGATCGACAAGGTGTTGACGGGAACGATGCTCATGGGTGGCGCGTTGTTCGGATTCATCGGCCTCGCGCTCAGCATCGGTTTTCCGTGGGTGGCGCAGTACCTCGTCAGATTCACGGGCGAGCAGCTCGACCTCTACATCCGCTTCGGTCAGCTCGCGCTGTTCACGAATTTCCTCTTCGTGTTCGGCAACGCGTTCGGGCAATACCTGATCACCGAGCAGCGCTACTGGGTGTACGGGCTGACCCCGGTGCTCTACACGACGGGCACGATTATGGGTACGATTTTCCTCACGCCGTATGCGGGGGTCTATGGCCCGATGCTGGGCACGGTCGGCGGCGCGATTGCCTATGTCCTGTTCCGCATGGGCGCGGTTTTTCATTACGGATACCGCGTCCCGCGGTCACTCTGGCATCCCGATCTCAACTCCATGGGATTCCTGATGTTGCCGCGCATGTTCGCGCTGGGAGCGCTGCAGCTCCAGCTGCTCCTCTTCGATACCATCGCCTCCGGACTCGACGCGGGATCCATCACCATCAACGCGTACACGAGGAATTTCCAGAGCGTCCTCGTGGGGGTCGCGGGCATCGCGCTCGCGCAGTCGGCGTACTCGCTGATGAGCCAGGCGGCGGCCAAGGGCGAAGTGCAGCGCTTCCGGATTTACGTGGAGAAGGGACTCGGCATGATGTTTTTGCTGATCATTCCCGCCAGCATCCTCCTGATCGTCGTGGCGCCGTTTGCGGCGTGGCTCGTGCACCTCAATGCGAATGCGTGGTACCCGGTTTTCCGCATTGCCCTCATCGTATACGCGCTGAGCGCGCCGTTCGAGAGTGCGTCGCATCTTCTGCTTCGCGGCTTCTATGCCTACAAAGACACGGTGACGCCTGCGATTCTCGTGGTCGTCTGCGCCGTCGGCTCGGTCGGCATCGCGTACTTCCTTACAGACAGGCTTGGCATGTTCTCGTTGCCGCTGGGCTACTCCATCGGGCAGGTCCTGCAGGCATCGGTGCTCGGTGTCTTGCTCATGCGGAAAATCAGAGGATCTCAAATACATCCGACGTCGTCTCCTCCGCAGGCGTAACGACGAGGTCATCCACCCGCGCGCGCGGCGGTCCGCGCCGGCACCACTGCTCCAGTTGATCGAGGGCGTCGTCCGGCCCTTGGGCATGCGCCTCGACGGATCCATCGGCAAGGTTGCGGACCCAACCGGCGAGGCTAAGTTCCTGCGCCTTCTTCCTCGTCTCAGCACGGAAAAACACGCCCTGTACGATACCGGTGATCAGCAGGTGACGTGCAGGCATGATGGAATGATACAGAATCAGGCAACCAACTCTTCCCCGTCCTCGTTTTCGTTGCCGCGGGCAAGCCGGTCGCGGTACATGTTTCGAATAATGATCATCAAATTGTAGAACGGGGAGTGCAGGGGAACCGATTCGATTTCCGCCTGGACCTCCTCCGAATATGCACCGGCTTCCATGAGCAGAGTATGAAAATATCTCTGCAGAGAGATCTCCACCAGGCCCATGCTTTCAATCATATTCGTCTCCCTGCACGAAGAGACGATTGCTTTCGCTGTCTCCAGAAAGCCCGGGTACTCGCGATTGAGCAACAGGAACCTGTTGATTCTGTCCATATCGGGCTCAATGGATGCGCACATTTTTCCGAGCGTGCCCAGCAACGCTTCCAGATCGGGTTTATCGCTGAGATCAACAGCATCGCCGAAGGGCATATCGGACGCCTTGTGGATCATCAGCATCACCTCCTTGATGTGCCGGGGATCCATGTACTGCCGCTGCTGGAGGGGTCCCAGTTCCATACCGCAATGTGATTCGCAAAAGGCGCGAATCCTGCCACAGCAGCCCAGGAATGCAACGTTATTTCTTCTTCACCTGGGTGAAATCCAGTTCCACGGGTGTCTCGCGGTCGAAGATGAGAACGGCGACGTTCAGCTTGCCCTTGTTCACGTCGACGCTCTGGACGCTGCCCTCGTAGTTCTTGAAGGGTCCGTCGATGATCACCACGAGATCGCCCACCTGGAAGTCGCTGCGGAATTTGGCCTGTTCCTCGCCGATGCGGCGCTCGATGACGCCGAATTCCTCGGGGCTCACGGCGACCGGGATGTTGCCGGAGCCGACGAAACCCGTGACGTTGGGCGTGTTGCGGACGACGTACCAGCTCTCATCGGTCACGACCATGTTGACGAGGACGTAGCCCGGAAAGAGCTTCTTTTCCTCCTCGACCGGCTCGCCCTTTTTGAACACAAGCTGCTTCTCCTTGGGCACCATCACCGTGTAGATGTAATCCTGCATGCCGAGAGACTCAATGCGCTGCTCGAGAGCCTGCTTGACGCTGTCTTCGTAGCCGGAATACGTGTGCAGCACGTACCAGTTGCGCCCTGCGCGTGGATCCTGCTTGCCCATATCAGAGGGTGATGGAAAGGAGGAAGTGGAGTGATCGGTTGAGGATGAAGTCCACGGCGCCGAACAACACAGCCGAGACAACGGTGAAAATCGAAACGATCACGGAAAGACGGACCGCCTGCTGGCGCGTGGGCCAGCGGACGAGCTCGAGCTCCTGGATCGCGCCATTGATGTACGTGGAGACGGCGGTAAACATTGTGCGGGTGATATGAAAAAAGCCCCGAGGGCCGTTCCTATTGTAGCGTATGGCACGTTTGCCGCAAGAGAATCGAGAGGCGCTTCTTCTGCGTTGACACGAATGAATTTGCTAAATATTTTAAATATTGTATAATAGCTTCATATATCCACATCCATTCTCTCTATGACCTCGCTCCAGAATGTTCACGCGCTTCGCATCCAGATCCTGACAGCCGTGTTCGCCATCTCTCTCGCGTCCCTCGGCGCGGTGCTGTCGTACGCACAGTCCATGACGGCGCAGACGGTCCGGCAGCCGTCAGGCATCTCCGGACGCAGTGTGACTCGCCCGGCAGTGACGACGACCCGGCCCCCGTTGCGCAATGCGGCCTCACTCAGCTCGCAGCGGATGATCCCCATGATGCGTCTGCAGAAAATGCGCGAGTCCGCAGCGGCGGCGCAGTCGCGCAGCTTCCAGGCTCCGCGCGCCATCCAGAGGCCGGCCGTCCGCACATTCACGCGGTGAGCGGCTGGATCGGGTTTCAGATGCCGTACTCCGGCGCCTCGATCGCGTGAATCTTGGTGATGGGCAAAGCGATAAACCAGACGCGCCCCTTGATTTCGGCATCGGCGACGAACGGCACGGGCTTGCCGCTTTCGGTCATGAAGCTCCGCGAATCCAGGCTGCCCTGGCGGTTGTCGCCCAGGAGGAAATACTGGTCCGCCGGAACCTCGTAGACTTCGGGCGTCTTGTCGCCGCTGCTGGGCGGGTGCCGATACGTCTGGCCGATATTGCGCGAATTGAGGTACGAGGATTCGTCGATTTTCCTCTCGGTCGTGTCGTCGGGGGTCTGCAGGTACACGAACCCGTCGCGGATGATCACCTTGTCGCCCGGCATGCCGATGACTCGCTTCACGTAATATTTGTCCGGATCGTTGGGAGGCCGGAACACCACCACGTCGCCGCGCCTGGGATCGCCCGCAAGGTAGGCGAATTTGTTGATGATGATGTATTCCTTGTCGGCGAGGGTATCCACCATCGAGCTGCCTTCCACCTGGAAGGGGGAGACGAGGAACGTCCTGATTGCCGCCACAATGGCCACGATCACGACGATGTTGAACAGAACGTCGAGCAGGTGATACCAGAAACCGTGTTTTTGGATGCGCATGCCCGGGAATTGTAGGAGTGCCATCCCGCTTGTGTACAGCACTTTGCGCGATAGATGTACACTGGGGGCCATGCTGGATTCCCTGCTGTTTCATAAGCATCTGGAGGACGACGAGCACGTCCGGATGATCGTGCACCGGCACTGGCTGCTGGGCCTGCGGGTTCTCGCGCTGCCCGCCGCTTCGTTTCTTGCAGCAGCGGCCCTGCTGGTGCTGCGCCATTCGCAGACCGCGCTGGTCACGGGCCTGCTGTGGGAGGGGTTGTCGCTTCTGTGGCTGTCCCGGAATTTTTTCGATTATTACCTCGACGCCTGGATCATCACTGATCACGGGATCATCGATCTCGAATGGAAGGGATGGTTTCACCGGCAGTCCGCCCGCATCCTCTATAGCGACATCCAGGGCGTCAGTTACGAGATCCAGGGAGTCCTGGGCACCCTGCTGCGCTACGGGTCGGTATCGATCGAGAAGATTTCCACCGGCTCGGCCATCTCGGTGGCACAGGTGCCCAACCCGCGCCGCGTCGAATCCGAAATCCTGCGCAACATGGAGGGCTACCTGCATTCCAAGAACATGAAGAACGCCAAGCACATCCAGACGCTGCTGTCGGATTTCGTCGCCGGACATATCCAGGAGAGCGCCCTGAAGGGATCGAAGCCGGCTCTGTCGACGGACGAAAAGCCCGTGCCGTCGCGGCCGACCAAAAAAGCCTTCAGCTCCAGCCGCATCGGCCTGCCCAAGGCCTGACCCCATGAAGCCCCATTTGATCATCATCGGTATCGGCAATCCGGGGAAGCAGTACGAGAACACCCGGCACAACGTGGGCTTCCAGGCGATCGATGTCCTGTCCGGCACGTACGGCGAGGGCCCGTGGAAGGAAACGCAGAAATTCCAGTGCGTCGCGCAGGAGGCGCGCATCGTCACGGTTCCCGTGCTGCTGGTGAAGCCCCTCACGTTCGTCAACCGCTCCGGGGAGTGCATCCGCAAGCTGGTGGAATTCTACAAGCTCAACCCCCGCGAACAGATCCTGGTGGTGTCCGATGATCTCGACCTGCCGTTGGGTGAAGCGCGCCTGCGCATGAAGGGCGGAGCGGGCACCCACAACGGCCTGCGGTCGGTCGTGGTGGTGCTGGGGGAGGAATTCCCCCGTCTGCGGCTGGGCATCGGCGGATCGCATCCGAAAGGGGAGGAGCTGGCTGCCTGGGTTCTGAGCGTGCCACCCGCGGAGGAGAGGAAGGGGATTGAGGACATGCTGAAGACGCTGCCGGAGACGGTGAAGACGTTTGTGATGGAGAAGGCGGTCGAATGAATTACGTATTATGTATTACGTATTACGTAGTATGAATTAGGGATGCCCTCTCGGACATCCATAATTCATGATACGTCATACGGGATTCAGACGATGAACTTCTTGCTTGCCACACCTCCCACAGCCACGCCTCCAACAATCAAAGCAATCCAGAGAAGAAGCGGCAGGGCGTTGCCCTCCGTCGCCGCGCTCACGGGCGTGAGAAACTGAGCGGTGTTTTCGATCGGGCCGAAGAAATCACCGGCGCCCGTCTGGGGCATCAGGTAGTCGCCGTGGTAACCGTCGTAGACCGCGACGTTGGAACCCGCCATGGCGGCGTAATCGAGGTCCGCGGTGTAGGCCTGGGCGGTGTTGACGAGGGAATCGCCGCCGACGCGCGCGATGCGCCCGGTGTAGCGGAAGGAACGGGTCTCGCCGGGGCGGAGCGTGTCAATGTTCCAGGCGATGCGGCCCTGCTCGACGTTGCCGGCGCCGGCGTCCGTGACGACGAAGTCGGACGGGTTGAAGTTATCGGTGACCGCCACGTTGCGGAGCTCGCCGCCGTCGGCGTTGCGGACTGTCAGCGTGTACGAGACCGTGCTGCCCGGGTAGGCGGCGCGGTTATCGGAGGTCTTTCGGACCGAAAGGGATCCGGGGGTGCCGTAGCCGGTGCCGCGGGACGACGAAATGTACGAGCCGTAGCTGTACTGGCCGCCGCCGACCTCCGTGATGTCGCTGGCCGTGGCGCCCTGGATGGTGGCCGTGGCGCGCAGGAGGGCGCGATCGGGGGCGTCGGTGCGCACGCGGACCGTGAAGCTCAGGTCGCGGCTGCTGCCCGGGGCGACGATCGTGCGGAGCCAGCGGACGTTGCGGTTGTCGAGCGTTCCGCCTTCCGTCGCCGAAACGAATTCGACGTAGTTGGGGATGGCGGCGTCGATGTTGGCGCCCGTCTCGAGGCGGCCGGACGTGTTGTCGACGTGGATGCGGTAGGTGAGCAGGTCGCCGCGCTCGGCGACATCCCGGTTGTCGGTGATGGTGCCGAAGAGGGAGTACGGGCCCGCGCCGCCGGAGCCGACGATCGTGCGGTCGGTCGCGACGACATTGCCGGCGCGCGCCACCACCTGGATCGGATAGCGGTTGGGAACCTGGTTGTGCACGGAGGCGCGGAAGACGAAGGCGCGCTCCTGCCCGGGGTTGAGGGTGATGTTCTGCCAGACGAGGCGGTCGCCCATGCGGTCGGCGCCCTGGGCATCCATCATCTGCAGCGCGGGCGGGATCGTCGCCTGCACGTGGAACGTGGCGGGGTTCGGCTCGGGGTTCTTGACCGTGATGACGTAATCGAGGATATCGCCGCCGAGCGCGTTGTCGCGGTGGTCGCTCACCGTCACCTGCAGCTGGTTCTGCGGGTAAGGGAGGACGTTCTGCGGGTTGATCATCGTGGTGTCGGTTGACTGGTTGTTGCCCGCGCTCACCTGGGCGACGATCAGCTGACCGCGGCCCGCATGGGGGCTCACGGCGACGTGCACCTGCAGGCGGCGCACGTTGTCCTTGAACACGGCGACCTTCGTCCAGTGCACCGTGCCGGGGACGATGGAGCCGTCATCGCTCGTGGAGACGATGGAATGCTGCGCGGGAACATGAAACGACACGTCGACGAGCGCCACGGGGTCGCGCTGCTGCTTGAGCGTGATGACGTACGTGAGGGCGCCGCTCGGGTTGATCTGGTCGCGGTTGTCCGTGACGGTCACGAAGATGCCGGGGTTGTAGTCCTCCGTCGTGTCGTTGATGGAGGAGCACTCGGGATCTTCGGGGTAATCGATCCGGCGGTCGCCGTCGTTGTCGATGCCGTCACTGCAGTCGGTGTAGTCCGCATGGGCATGCTCGGCGACGGTTACCACCGCACTCAGCGGGAGGACGAGGGGGAGCGCCAGGGAAACAGCGAGGAATCGGCGGCAGACAGACGAAAACATAGGATTGGGGACAAAAGGGGGAAGTTATATCACACAATTTTATTGATGTATAGTCCAAATTTGGCCCCAAATACCCCTAGGAAGCCAAAAAGCCGGCGCAATGCCGGCTTTGGCTTTATCCGCTATTCCCCCGAGAAAAACCCCTTTTTCCGGAAATAGCGTCACCCCCCTGTCTTTCGGTTGACGATCGTCAGGGTGGCGCAGGCGGAACCCGGCTGGACCATCACGTCGCCGTTAACCGGCGACATCGATTGGACTGTCCAACCGGCTTTGGGGGTTTCCGTGATCTGGTGCATGCCCGGAGCGGCGACGTTCTGGATGATGGCCGTTCCGGAGGCGTCATTCACCGCATTCAGGCTCGGATTGCCATCGAGGATGAAGGTGAACGGCTCAACCGGAGTGATGGGCGCCCCCGCCGACGTGACCGTCTGCTTGACGATGCGGATGCAGCCGGTGTTGGCATTCGCGACGGAGCTGCTGACGGGCAGCGTCTGCTGGTTCTTGAAGACCACGCCGGCGCACTGGCTGCCGGGGGAGACGATCACGACGCCCGAAGCGGGCGTGACGTTGAGCTGGTTCCAGCCCTGGGGAAGGACCTCGGTGACGGTGTGGACGCCGGTGGAGACAGCGTTGAACTGGGCGTTGCCGTTTGCGTCATTCTGGATCTGGACCCCTCCGTCGAGGACGAAGGTGAACTGGGCGACGGTCGCGATCGGCTGGCCGCTGGCGTTGTACGTCTCCTTGAAGACCTTGATGCAGCCCTGACCGATGGAAGAGCTCGAACTTGAGCTGGAAGCTCCTGTCTGGCGGTTCACGACCGTGAGAACCGCGCAGTTGCCTCCGGGCTGGACCAGAACCTCGCCGTTTGCGGGGGACATGGATTGGAGAGTCCATCCGCTCTTGGAGAGTTCAGCGACCGTATGGATGCCGGGGGCGGCGACGTTCTGGAAGGTCGCATTCCCGTTGGCATCGGTGGTGACGTTGAGGGACGGATTGCCGTCGAGCGTGAAGGTGAAGGGCTCCGTGGAGTTGATGGGAGCGCCTGCGGCGTTCTGCGCCTGCTTCACGATGCGGATGCAGCCCACCCCCGTGCTGGCCGTGGAGCTGCTGGAGGATGACGAGGACGCCGCGGCATTGAACTCATCGTTGCCCGTCGGTACGTAGGATGCGGGGTTAGCCGCATTGCCGTCGCTGTGACACCCCGGATCCTGGCTGTCGATCTTGCCGTCGCCGTCATTATCAGCTGCGTCCGAACACTGCGGCGCGACAGGACAGCTCTGGGCGGGAAGGGCGATATTCACTGTGCCGCCCCATCCGCCCAGCGTGCCGGTATTGCAGCCTCCCGGCGTGCCCTCCGCCTGGAATGTCAGTTGATGATTTCCGGCAGGCACCGGGCCGATATCCAGGAAGCCGGTGGAGTCCGTGGGCCAGCCCATGAACCTGGTGACGGTCTTGAGAATGCCATCCAGCCGGATGTGGATGCGCACGGACGAGCAGTGTCCGGAATAGGTGTGATACTGGACGAGGAGGGATGGAGTACTGCTTGCGAGCACGAAGTCCACTGGCAACTGGTTGGCGCACATCTGCGACTGCCATGCATTCGAGCAATAGCCGTTGGGCGTGATGATGAACTGGCTCTTGAGCACCGTCGGCTGATTGCCAGGAATGCATGCAGCCGGGTTTGCCTCGTCATTGTCGGTGGAAACGTACGAGGCGGGATTGGCCGCGTTGCCATCGCTGTGGCATCCCGGGTCCTGGGAATCGATCTTCCCGTCGCCGTCGTTATCGGCGCCGTCGTTGCACTGGAAGAGCGGAGTGCTGCTGGAAGAACTCGAAGACGCCCCCTGCCGATTCACGAAAGTGACGACCGCGCACGAGGAACCCGGTTGGACCATCACGTCGCCGCCTGCGGGACTGACGGACTGGAGGAACCATCCTGGCTTCGCGAACTCATCGATGTGGTGCATGCCCGGCGCGGCCACGTTGGTGAACGTAGCGGTGCCGCTGCCGTCCGTCGTCCGGGAGATGCCCTGGTTGCCGTCCATCCAGAAGCTGAAGGCTTCCGGGGACGTGAAGGGCGCGCCCGCGGAGGTGAGGGTCTGCTTGATGACGCGGATGCAACCGAAGGAGGCGGTGGGGGAGGAAGAGGAACTGGAACTCGAGGATGTCCCCGGCCCCCGGATCTCGATGGCGCCGGCATCGGAAGCGGCCGTGAATTCGGAGCCGGTGATCGTGGCGGGCAGGTTGTAGATGCCCGGCACGGTGGACGCGCGCATGCGGAATTCGATGTAGCCGCGGCCGCGGGTGCGATCGAGCAAGTCATGTGACACCGACGGACAGCTGGGGTTGCGGGGCACGGCGTACGTGGCGACGGGGGTATTGGTGAAGTACGACGAAATATTGATGGCGCAGCTGTTCATGTCGGGATCCTGGAAATTGCCGTTCTCGTAGTTGGCGACCGCCTCGGACCGCATAACGTAGTACCGCTTGCCGAGCGTATCCTGCGAATACGAGGGACAGCTGGGATTCCCCGGAACCGCGTACTGGGCGACGGGGGTGTTCTGGAAATGCGAGGAAATATTCAGGATGCAGCTGGTATCGACCGCCGGTTGCGGATTGCCGTTCTCATAGTTGGCGACGGCCTCGCTGCGGACGATGAACCACCGTTGCCCGAACAGGTCGCGGCCGCTGGCGGGACAGGTCGGGCTCGTGGGAACTGCGTAATTGACGTACGGGTTTTCGAAACGCGAACTGATGTTCGCCGCGCAGCGGGTATTGAGCGGCGAGTACGGATTGCCGTTCTCATAGTTGGCGACGCCTTCCGAGCGGAGCGTCAGATAGTGCAGGCGGCCCATCTCGAGCACGCCGATGGTCTCATGGGGCGGGACTCCTTCGACTCCCGCAGTGGGGGAGATGGCCAGGAAGCTTCCGTTCCAGACCGACTGTTCGACAATCGGCCCCATCTGGCCGGGGGACGTGTTGCACAACGTCTCGGAATCCGTCGGATGCAGGCAGTTTTTCGTGGTCCCGGGCAGCAGCGTGAAGCCGGCGGGGATCATCGCCTGAATGCGGGCGTCGGTGCCCGCGCGGTCCATCCGGTTATCGTACGTCAGGCGCACGGTGATGTCCGTCCCCGGAGCGACGGCCAGCGCGTTCGTGAGATGGTCCACAAAGGGGCCCGCAGGAGCCTGGAGCTGCACATTCAGGGTGACGTCGGACGACAGTGCCAGGGCAATGCCGGCCGGCTGCGTCGCAAGGGCAGTGCTGACGGTCACGGCGAAAACAACTGTCCTGCGCAGGAATCCGTAGCGGGGGCGGGCCATGGAAGCGGGGGGGGTAGCGGACAAAAGGAGGAACTCTATGAACAGAAGTCGATTTCGACAAGATTTATTGCACAATTGCCCCCATATGCTTGTTTTTTGGCATTCTTAAGCGAAAATTTGATGCCAACAATACTTGTCAATTCAAGAATTATCGTGTACGATGCGACCATGCCCTCCATCGAACGCGTCCTGCAGAACCTCGGACTCACGGACAAAGAAGCCGCCGTGTATCTCGCCCTGCTGCCCCTGGGCGCCGCGCCGGCTTCCACCATCAGCAAGCGTGCACGGCTCGTCCGCAGCACCACGCAGTTCACCTGCAACCAGCTGGCCCAGCGCGGTTTCCTCAAGGCGACCAAGAAGAAAAACACGTACCTCTATTCCTGCGAGCCGCCCCAGAGGATCCTGGCAATGCTCGACCGCCAGAAAGACCTCCTCGCCGACCAGCAGGAGGAACTGCGCGCCGTCGCCGGACAGCTCACGGGCCTCATGGCGGGGGCCGCCAGCGTTCCCCACATACACTTCTTCGAAGGCAAGGATGGATTCGTCGCCGCGTACCAGGAGATGCTCGAGAAGGCGTCGGCCGGTTCGGAGACCCTCTCGTTCATGCGGCCGCTGGATCTCTCGGGCGAGCATGCGGACCTGTCGAAGAGCTTCACGAGGCTGACCGCACTGCGGAAGAAAAAGCAGATCCGGGCCCGGGTGCTGGCGTCGCACTGTCCCGAAGCGAAGGCCATGGCGGCCCAGACCCTGGAAAGACTGCGCGAAACGCGGGTGCTCCACGAAGACGTCTTCGGACCGTCCTCCGTGGAAATCATGACGTGCGGCGACTCGGTCTTCATCGCGACGATCGAGGGCCGCGCGCTGTTCGCGTGCATCATGAAAAACGCGCCCGTGGCTCACATGCTGGGCGCGCTCTTCGAAATGCAGTGGAAGCGTGAAGCCTGACGTCAGGGGTTGAGTGACTGGTAGAACAGCTGCCAGAACTGCAGGTTCGTGTTATTGAGCCAGAACGGGTTCACGCTGGAGGACGAGCCGCCGAGACCGGTGAGCGTCTGCTTGTTCTTGAAGACGACGGTGGCGCACTGCGTGATGGAAGTGACGTTCACCTGGCCGTTCACCGGCGTGACGGAGAGCAGGGTCCACGACGGGGGAAGATCCTCGGTGACCGTGTGCATGCCGAGCGGCACGTTGTTGAAGCGGGCCTGGCCGTTGCTGGTGTTGGTCGCGGTTGGCCCGTTGTCGAGCCGGAAGGTGAACTGCGCGGTGAGCGGCAGGGGATTGCCGAGCGTGTCGTACGTTTCCTTGAGCACGTCGATGCAGCCCAAAGCCGGAGAGGAGGAGCTGGAGCTGGAAGAGCTCACGGCCTGCGTGTTCACGAAGTTCACGACGGCGCAGTCTGGTCCGGGGTTGACCATCACATTGCCGCCGGCGGGAGACACGGACGCCTGCGTCCATCCGGCGAGCGGCGCTTCGTCGACGTGGTGCATGCCGGGAGCGGCGACGTTCTGGAACACGGCGACGCCTGCCGCGTCATTCGTGACCGAAATGCCGGAGTTGCCGTCGAGCGTGAACGTGAACGCCGGGACCGGTGAGACGCCTGCAGACTTCTGCACGCGGATACAGCCCATGCCTGCGGGAGCGGCGCTGCTGGAGCTGCTGGCGGGGGCGTTCTGCTGGTTTTTGAAGGTCACGCGGGTGCACTGCGCGCCGGGGTTCACCATCACCACACCCCCCGCGGGGGTGACGTTTGTCAGCGTCCAGCCGGCGGGCACGATCTCGGCGATCGTGTGGATGCCGGGGGCAGCGACGTTCTGGAAGACGGCGACGCCTGCAGAGTTATTGGTGACGGACAATCCGGAATTTCCGTCCAGCGTGAACGTGAACGGCATCACGGGCGTGATTGGCTGGTTCTGCGAGGTGTAAGTTTCCTTCACGATTTCGATGCAGCCCACCTGTGCGGCAGCCGGAACCGAGCTTGAGCTGGAACTGGAGGAGCTGGCGACCGGCACGTTCTGCTGGTTTTTGAACACCACCGCGGAGCACTGGCTGCCGGGGTTCACCATCACCACGCCGCCCGGCGGCGTCACGTTGATGAGTGTCCATCCCGGAGGAACGATCTCGCTGATCGTATGGAAGCCCGGAGCGGTGACATTGATGAACTGCGCGTTACCCGAGCCATCGCTATGGGTGACGGGTCCGCCGTCCAGCTGGTACGTGAACTGCGCAACAGGAGTGATGGGCTGGCCCTGGGGATTGAACGTTTCCTTCAAAATCTGGATGCACCCGGTCGCCGGGGGAACGGAACTGGAGCTCGAACTGGCAGGCGCATTCTGCTGGTTGCGGAAGGTGAGCCTCGTGCACTGTGCACCGGGATTGACCATCACAACGCCGCCTGCGGGAGTCACATTTGTGAGCGTCCAGCCCGCGGGAACGATTTCGGCAACCGTGTGGATGCCCGGTGCAGCGACGTTCTGGAAAACGGCGACACCCGACGCATTGTTCGTTACCGAGAGCCCGGAATTGCCATCAAGCGTGAACGTGAACGGCGTCACGGGCGTGATGGGCTGGTTCTGGGCGCTGTAAGCCTCCTTCACAATTTCGATGCAGCCCACGCCACCGGACGTCGGCACGCTGGACGTGCTGCTGGAACTCGAGCTGGGAACGGAGCTGGAGCTGGAGCTGACGGTGTTCTGGCGGTTTTTAAACGTAATGGTCGGACACTGCGGTCCGGGGTTCACCATCACGACGCCGCCTGAGGGGTCCACGCCGATGGCGGTCCAACCCGCGGGGACGTTTTCGGTGACGGTGTGCACGCCGGGAGCGGCGACGCCCGTGAATGTGGCGACCCCGGAGGCATCGGTGGTCACGGTAAGCCCGGGATTGCCGTCGAGCGTGAAGGTGAACGGCATGACCGGCGGGATCTGCTGGTTTTGCGCGTTGTAGGTTTCCTTGACGATCCGGATGCAGCCCGCACCGCCAGACGTGGGGACACTGGACATGCTGCTGGAGCTGGAACTGGAACTGAACGGAAGCGTCTGCTGGTTCTTAAAGACCACGCCGGCACACTGGCTTCCGGGTGCGACAACCACCACGCCGGCTACGGGGGTGACGTTGAGCTGCGTCCATCCGCTGGGGATGATTTCGGTGATGGTATGGACTCCGGGAGTGACGTTGGTGAACAGCGCGTCGCCGTTCGCATCATTCACCGCGCTGACGCCGCCATCGAGATGAAACGTGAACTGCGCGACCGTGCTGATCTGCTGTCCCTGCATGTTGAACGTTTCCTTGAAGACGCGGATGCAGCCCTGCGTGGGCACGGAACTGGAAGAACTGGAGGAAGACGAGGAGGAACTCGTCGCGCAGTTCGTGACAGCCGTCGTGGTGCTGCTCGTGTTATTGGCCGTCACCGAGTCGTAGACGATGATGTTGTTGGGGACCACGCGCCCGCCGCCGAACATCAGGCGCGGAGTGGTCGACACGGTTGCGGTGTTGATAAGCACGCACGGCGGGTTGGCCGGCGGGATGAAGAACGTCAGTGTGAAGGTGGTCGTCTGCGTTTGCGGGGAGTACCAGTTGATCGTGCGCGCCCAGTTGCAGGTTGCCACGTTGCCGGCGATCGTGCATCCGGGCGTGCTTTGCGCCGGATCGAAGACGAGGTGCGCGGGGAACGTATCCTTGATGACAATGTCGAGGGCGGGGCTCGAGCGCTTTACCGTCAGCGTGTACGTGATGAAATTTCCGGCCTGGATGGTGAACGGTCCGGTCTTCACGATCGACGCGCTGTCGACCATCATGTTCGTGCTTCCGAATGCGCTCACGTGCATGGGCAGCAGAAACGTCAGAGCGATGCCCGCAAAAGCGAGGGGGAAACGGCGCACAAGGCGGAAGGTATCCATAAAACCGGGGGAACGAAGTGAGTCACGGTACGATAATTACTTATAACTGTCAAAATAAGCGCTGTTCTTTTCCAAAGGAGACAATCTGGCAAACGAAGCGACTGAAATTGTCCTATGCATCCGTTTCCTTTCCCTGCTCCATCGGGGTCCCGGCGAGTCCGGCCAGAAGCCCAGCGGCACCGGCGAATACCGGCACGCCGCTCCAGATATGCATGGACCACCACAGCCCACCGTGCACGTGGAGAACCAGAAGTACGGCCGTGTAAAAAAGCGCCGGGAGCGTGAATGCAAACACCAGCAGTCTTTCCTGAGCGAGCCGCTTCGGGAAATAGCGGAGCAAAACATCTCCGGAGATGCCGGCGGCGATGCCCGCAGGAACCAAGTCGATGCCGTAGCGGATCATCGCAAGCATGAACACCTGCGCCGTCAGGACAACCGTGACCGAACCGAACGGGATGGATGCACGACGGCCGACGTACGTGAAGAGGCCGGAGAGCAGCGCACTGAACACGAGAATGCCGAGGATCGATACGGTCTGCGTGCAGAAGCGATAGAATGCATCGTCAGGAAAGATGCCCGTCGCGGTGAAGTCGGTGTAGCGGCCGTACTGCGTGAGGAAGGTCCACTGCGCCAGCATGCACAGCATGCCCAACACGAGCGGCAGCCCTGTCCACAGATGCGTCTTTTCCCCGCGCGCATGCGTGCGTGACCAGTGGCGCACGTTGCCCGCAAGCATCAGCGCCATGCCGGCGGCAAGGACCAGGTGCGTGGGGCTGATGAACCCCTCGATGTCTTTTTCGAAACCGAAAAGCTGATGCCACGTCAGGTCGGCGATGCCGCCCCACAGGAACGCAATCGCGCCATAGGCCGAGAGTCCGTGCCCCGGCGGAACGGCATCCGCAAACGTACGAAATGCGCTGCGTCGAAGGTACGTCCACACAGCGAGCGTCACGGCGCACGCGGCGAATCCCGCGTACAGCACCGCGTGCCAGGGATTGAAGAACGAATCGATCTGATTGAAGATGAACTGATGCGACCATCCGTCGAGATATAATCCCACCGTCATCACAACGCTGCACCATGCGTACAGCCAGGCCATTGCACGGTCGAAGCGCGTAGACGGCATGAGGGGATTACAGGAAGGCCTTTTTGCCGGCGGCGATGCCGAGGCCGATGCCCGTAAGGACGAGCGCCGCCCACGACAGGACAGCGGATCCTTCACGTGAAGCGAGGGGCATCAGGAAGCGGCGCGTGTTCTCAAGAGGGCGCATGAAGTCATCGATACCGGTCTTGGGCAGAGGCTGCTCGCTGATGACCGGCGGCGGGACGTACACCGGCGGCTGGATGCGCCTGCGGGGAGGTTTGGGCTCGGGCGGGACGACGACATTCGCGGACGGCGGCAGATAACTGAGGTATGTCGTGCCATGACCGCGGTGTCCGCCGCTGCCTCCACCACCCCCGCCCCCGCCTCCTCCTCCGCCGCCACCGCCTCCGTTCTGGGAGGATGACGAGCTGGAGCTGGACGAGGAAGATGACGTGCTCGACGATGACGAACTGGAGGAACCCTGCTTGTTCACAAAGGTCACCGTGGCGCAGTCAGGCCCCGCATTGACCATCACGTCGCCGTTCGGCGGATCGGTGGATACCAGGGTCCAGCCGGCCAGCGGCGTCTCATTGACCTGATGCATGCCCGGCGCCGCGACGTTCTGGAACGTGGCGTTGCCCGTGGCGTCGTTGATCGCCGTGATGCCGGCGTTGCCATCGAGCGTGAAGGTGAACGGAACGACCGGCGTGACGGGCGTCGTGCCGTCCTCGGCAAACGTCTTCTTGATCACGTTGATGCAACCGGAAAGACCCGAGGAAGAGGAACTGGACGACGAGGAGGAGCTTGAGGAGGAAGACGAGGACGAGGAGCTTGAGGAGGAAGACGAGGACGAGGAGCTTGAGGAGGAAGAAGAGGACGAGGAGCTCGAGGAACTCGACGAACTTGAGGAGGAACTGGAGCCGGCGGCCTTCTGATTGATGAACGTGACCACGGCGCAATCCGGGCCGGGATTGACCATCACGTCGCCGTTCTGCGGCACCCAGGAGACGAGGGTCCAGCCGGCCTTCGGGAATTCATTGATCTGATGCATGCCGGGAGCGGCGATATTCTGGAAGACGGCGTTGCCGGCGGCGTCGTTCGTCTGTGTGATGCCCTGGTTGCCGTCGAGCCAGAAATCAAACGGCTCCACGGGCGTGATGGGCGCTCCGCCGGCGTCGATCGTCTGCTTCACGACGCGGATGCATCCGGTGGCGACGCTGGACGACGAGCTGGAGCTGGAACTCGGAGGCACAAGCAGCTGCATCTTGAAGAGAACCGTGACGCACTGGGGGCCGTACGGAACGGAGAGCGCTCCGCCGCCGGGAGTCACCGACAGGGTCTGCCAAGCGGAGTGCGGGTCAATGGTGACGGTATGGGAACCGGACTGCACGTTGGTGAATGCCGCGACGCCGTTGGCGTTGTTCTGCGTGCTGGCTGATCCGTCGAGGCGGAAGGTGAACTGCGGAGCAAACGGCAGTGGATTGAGCGCGGGGTCGAAAACTTCCACGAAGACGTCGATGCATCCGGGATCCGCAGCAGCATGTGCCTGGGACGGCGCAACAATGCAGGGAACCGCCGCGACAAGGGCGGTAAAGAGGATGCGGCGGCCGAGAGCGAGAGGGGATCGGATCATGGAAGGGGGGAATCGCCGGATGAACGCACGCAGTGATTACCGGCGGCGGCGCGCGAGGCGTCCGCCGATCAGAAGACCGGGAACGGAAAGGAGCCACGACAGTCCCGTGGCGCCGGAGGCGGCGGGGTTTTCGGCGATGGGACGGAGGAAGATGCGGGTGTTTTCAAGTGCGCCCGTGAAGTCGGCGATACCAGTCTGGGGCATAATCTGCTGCGTTTCCGCGAGCACTGCAGCCGGCGCTGGTTCTGCGACCGCCGTCGGAAGGAAATCGGTCGGAACAGACTCGTTTACGTAGGCATTAGGATCGATCGGAAACGCGCCATAGCCGCTCGACGCATCGGCGGGCTGCTGGGAAACCGTGGCGCTTGACGCAACCTGTGCGGGGCCGGCGGCGGATACCGTCACCGGATCTTCGACCTGGGAGCCCGGAATGCTCGCGTTGAAGCTGAGCACCTCGCCGGCTTTCACCGCGTCGTCGACCTTGAAGGAAACGATGACGTCGCGCGCGGCGTTTCCGTCCACGAAGAGGTTGTTCCACTCCACCTGATTGCCACGGGGATGGCCCTGATCGGTCGCCGTCAGGAACGCGTATTTCCTGCTGAAGCTTGCGCGGACGTCGATGTCCTTGGTGGCCTGTTCGCTGTTCGTCAGGCGCAGCGTGTACGACACAATCTGTCCCGCAACCGCCGTGTCGGGATTATGCGTCACCGATAAGCCGACGCCCTGCCCGAGGCCGTTCTGAACGATGGTGGTGTCCTGCGCCATCGCGCCTCCGTCAATTTTCGCGGTGTTGATGATGACTGCGGCGTTGCGGACCGACATCTGGATGGTCGCCTTGAGCGTCAGGAGCTTCATCTCGCCGGGCAAAAACGTCAGGCCCGACCACTGGACGACCTGTCCGTTGATATCGGCGTTATCGGATGCCGAGTTGATGATGAGCTCGCGCGGAACCGTGTCGCTGATGCTCACGTTGCTCATGGCGACGCTCGTGGAGTTCGTGACGCTGATGTTGTACGTCAGAACCGCTCCGGGGGCGGCGGAATACGCGCCGTCCGTCATCGCGATGCGGAAGTTCTGGATCTCCTGGTACGTCTGTGCCGATGCAGGCACGGAGGCCGACAGCAGCAGGAAGGCGCAGGCGCAGCCCCCCAGGGACGGGAGGAAGCGGACAGCGGAACCGGGTGACTTGATAAAAGTCATAAAGATTGTTTAGTAAAACAAGGAGTGTGTTATATCATTTAAATTCTTACTTGTCCAGTATCAACAATAGCCGTAGCCCAGTGGGCATTCGAGGCATTTTTATCGCTTCGTTTGGCCGTTAGTAGTCTTTCATCTGCAAGGTCGCCAGAAATTCCACCGGTGCGTAGTCATCGGTCAGGAGAGGGTGGGCAGCGAGCATACCGTCGTCCACGGTCAGCCGGTTCCGACATGCCTCCTCCAGGAACGCCGATGCCATGGCCTCCGCGCAGGGATTCCCGCAGGACTCCCGGTTGCACCCGAGGAACACGATGTTCTGGACCTCTTCCGTGTCCTTCGACGTCACCGCGAAGAAGGCGCTATGAGGAAAGGCCGCCCGGAAGCTGCGGACCGCGGACCAGAGCAGGGAGGGATTTTCGTCCCGGATGCGCGCCGAGAAGTTCACCAGGAAGACGCCGCGCTCCGTGAGGGACTCCGAACCGGCGCGGAAGAATTCCAGCGTCGCGAGATGCGAGGGGATCGAATACAGGCTCTGGTAGGCGTCGGAGAAAATCAGATCGTACTGCGTGCCGCTGCCCTGCAAAAACCGACGCCCGTCGGCGGTGAACGTCCGGATCCGCGGATCATCGGCGACGCCGAAGTATTCCCGGGCGATGTCCCGAAGCGACGGCTCGATATCGACGACGTCGGTGACCGCCTGGGGAGAACTGCCGAGGAGCAGCTGCGGGATCGTGTAGGCCCCCGCGCCGATGACGAGCGCCTTGCGCAGGTCGGGATGCAGCGCTTCGGCGAGAGCGTAGTAGCGCGTGTACGCGAACACCGGCTCGCCGGTATCCAGGTAGACGGCGGACGAGGCGTTGAAGTTCTGACGCATGAAGCGCGCCATCCGGCCGTGGAATTCGGCGTCATAGATCATCATCGACTGATACAGCCCCTCCTCCTGATGCAGAATGTCGGGATTGTGACGTTCCAGCGAGCCCGCAGCCAGAAGAACGGACGCCAGCAGCGTTGCAAACACGAAAAGGATCGGCCGGCGCAGGCCGCTGCGGAAGACCAGCACCCCGAATCCGCCCATACAGAGCAGGGCAGCGGCGAGCATCAGCAGGATCGACTGCACGCCGAGCGTGGGGATCAGGAAAAAGCCTGCCAGAAACGACCCGCCGATGCTGCCGAGCGTCGAGCAGAAGAACACGTTTCCCGAAAGGCTGCCGACCCGCGACGGATCCTCCGTCTGCAGGAGCCGGATCGCGAAGGGGGAGAGCATGCCGAGCAGCACGCAAGGAATCGTGAAGAGCAGAATGGAAAAGACGAGGGGCCCCGTCGCCAGGGAGAACGCGGAGTGCCATCGGACGAGAGCCGTGACGGAAAGCAGCTTCGTCAGCAGCACCGCGGCACCGGACACCAGAATGATGCCGAAGAAATACGCGGCGTTCGGCCGGGCGTCCGCGAGTCTCCCGCCGAGCGCGTACCCGACGCTCAGAGCGCCGAGGGTGACGCCGATCACGCTCGAAAACGCGTACATCGTGCTGCCGAAATACGGCGCGAGCAGCCGGGCCGCAAGCACCTCCAGAATCAGCACGCATGCGCCCGTGCAGAAGACGGTACTGAGAAGCAGCCATCCGTGGAGGCGGGCGCGCGTATGCACGACACAAGTATTGCACGTCTCCGTCGCTGCGTCCCTTACCTACCTTCCCCACCGCGATGACGGGTCCTGAAGAATGGTGATCAGGCGATTCTGGAACGCACCCTCCAATGCCAGAATCGCACGATCCTGGGCATCAGGAGGCAATGGCAGGCTTCTGATACGTTTGATGCGGTCGTAAAACTGCTTCGCGGCTTCCAGGAACTGCCTCAGTCCCTCGTCGGATTTGGGGACGGCAATCAATTCCTCGATGTAGAGATTGCTCTCAATCATAGGCGCGGACTCTATGGACGAGCTGGCGGGACTTCAACGAATTTCCTCCGCTATTCCGCTTTTTCTCATGAAAAAGCCATTATTCGCACCTTGCAGGTTATTGACAAAATATTGTGTTGGACGAAAATGCCCGGCCCCATGACACCGGAATCCACCGCAGCGGCTGGCCTCCTGGAGATCGAAAAGATCTGCGAGCCGTTCAACCGCAGGCCGCCCGTCAAGCTCGGCATCGACAAGCCGCCGACGAGCCTGGTGATCCCAGGAACGGATTGCGGAAACGAATACGCCGTGCTTCGGGCAAAAATGCTCCGGCCGACATTCCGGCAGTTCGGGAAAAACACGGGAACCCTGGACGAGCGGATCGGCGGATTCCGTTCAGGCGGCATCGAGCCCGTCGATGCCATTTATCTGGCCGTGATGACGCTCGTGCGGGAATCGATGAATCACGCCCGCGAAAGCGATCCCGAATTTGCACAAGCGAAGCTGGAATACGATCTGATGCATTTGCCCGAGAGGACATATTCGCTGGGAGCCAAGGATGCGATGAGCGAGATGCGCATGTTCATCGGCCACGGCGCCAGCGTGATGGTCGCCGCACAGGAAGGCGCCGTGCAGACCTACCGGGCGCAAGTCGATCCGGATGCGTCGGAGGAAGACCTGGGGGCGCTTCTCCCCCGGAGCACGCAGAAGATGTTTTCGTCGCTGGCCCGGGTCCCCGGCCAGTTTGCGGTGCTGGTGGAGAAGGCCCTGAGCAGCAATCTGCGGTTGATTGGCAACGGAACACAGACCTACATGCGCCTGCTGTTCGATCCCGACAGGCTGCAGTTGCAGGAGAGAAAAGACGGCTTCGTCCTCGACTGCAGAATGTCGATACGCAAGGCCATCGAGAAAATGCGCTACGACAGGACGGAGGAATACCACGCGTGCCTCGCGGGACTCGTGCGCATGGGCAACGGAGATCCGGCGCAGAAGGCGCCGACTGTGTTCGGTTACATGGAGGATCTCACCGCGGGATTGCTGAAGAAGCACTGGATTCCCGAAATAGCGGGCAAAAAGTAAAAGTGCGGATTCGGCATGGCAACGGGCGGGCGCCTGCTATCCTGCCTGCCGCATGTGCACAGACGTCCTCGCAGCGCCCCCCGCACTCACGAGCTGCCAGGACAAGGCGCTGGATATCCTCAAGCGGCAGGGGAATGTCTTTTTAACGGGTGCGGCAGGAACGGGAAAGACATTCCTTCTCGATCACTACCTCCGGGACAAACCGTCGGACCTCTTTCCGGTCGTGGCCAGCACCGGCGCGGCGGCGGTGCTCATCGGCGGACGCACGTTCCACAGCTTCTTCGGACTCGGCATCATGGAAGGCGGCTACGAAGCGACGGTCGCGCGCGCGATGCGCAGCGGCCGGGTAATGCGCCGCCTGCAGATCGCCTGCGTGGTGGTGATCGACGAAGTCTCGATGCTCTCCGGAGAAATGCTCGCCGCCGCGGAACAGATTTCGCGGATTGCACGCCGGAGCGACGAGCCCTGGGGAGGACTGCGCATCATCGCGGTGGGGGACTTCGCGCAGCTGCCGCCCGTCACCTACGGCGGATACGACAAGGACTGGGCGTTCCTGCATCACGTCTGGCATCGCAGCGAGTTCCGGCCGGCGTTGCTCTCGACGGTGATGCGCACGCAGGACGCGGATTTCCTCGATATCCTCAACTTCGTCCGTGCGGGCATCGTCAACGACGATGTGCGCGATTTTCTGAATGACCGTACCACGCAGCTCTCCGACAACGTCGACGCCACGCGGCTCTACCCGCACCGGGCCCAGGCCGAGGAGTACAACCAGCGCCGCCTGCAGTCGATTCCGGGACCCGTCCATTCGTTCGCGACGCAGTACGCGGGCGACGAGCGGTACAGGGAATCGGCGAAGAAATCGCTGCCGATTCCCGAGATCCTGAACCTGAAGGAAGGCGCCCTGGTGATGCTCCGCAAGAACGACGTGACTCCCGAGCGGCTGTACGTGAACGGCAGCCTGGGGCATATCCGCTCGATCACGGAAGAGCTCCTCTATATCACGCTCTTCACCGGCGACACCATCGAGCTCGAGAAGCAGAAGTTCACATGCCTCGACGGCGACGGCAACGAGATCCTCGGCGCGTGGAACTTTCCCGTGAGCCTCGCGTGGGCTTCGACCATCCACAAAGCCCAGGGCGCATCGCTCGACCGGATGATCGTCGATCTCTCGTCACTCTGGGAACCGGGGCAGGCCTACGTCGCGCTCAGCCGTGTCCGCTCCACGGCCGGTCTCTTCGTGGAACGCTGGTCACCAGCGTCCATCCGTGCAGAGCAGCTGGTGACACAGCTCTACGACTCGCTTGCCGACGAAATGCGCACGTACACGCCGCGGCCGCTGTTCGTTGCTCCTGAGAAAGTGAAGAAGCCGAAGAAGGAGAAAACCGGGGAAGGCGTGAAACTGCGCCGCGCGGGCATGATTCGCGCGATGCTCGACGAACAGAAGCCGTTCGACGACATCGTCACGGCCTGCAACGTGAAGCCGGACCGCGTCCTTCTCTACATCGAGGACTTCCTGGAGCAGGGGATTCCGCTGGAGCTCGATTACCTCGCGCAGGGTGTTCCCGACATCCAGAGCATCCGCGACGCCTTCGAGGAATGCGGCACCGACCGGCTGCGGCCGGTGTTCGACACCCTCGGGGAACAGGTTTCGTACACGACATTACGGCTCGTGCGGTGCACGATGCGCGCGGAGGGCGGGGTGTAATTACTCGCGATTCAATGTGTCGCGGTGACTCCCTGTCCGTAACAGCAGAAGAATGCAACGGTGCCGCTCCTTCTTGTATAACAGGAGCCAGTCCGGGGCGATGTGGCACTCGCGAATTCCCTTCAAATCACCCTTCAGTTCATGATCTCTGTTCCGCGCCGGCAAGAGTTTGTTTTGCGCGAGTGCATCTACGACGCTTTCCAGTTTTGACAAATCCGCACCGGACTTTGCAAGTCGCTTCACATCTTTCTCGTAGCGATTGCTGGGAACGATGCGGTAAGCCTTTGGAATTCGAGAGCCCTGATTCACTTGGAAAGTATAGCCCTGTGCATGGATTTAGCAGAAGAAAAGCTCTTTCTGCTCTTCTTCGCAGTTTCAAGATCTTTAAGAATCGACTTCTCTGTTTCCTCACTCAATCCATTTTCGGTCACGATGGGAAAGGGGATGCCATGTTTTTCAATAATCTGCACCAGATAAATATTAATAGCTGTGCTGAGATCCAAACCAAGAGCCTGCAAAATCTGCTGGGCAGCCTTCTTTGTTCCCTGATCAGTCCGGACTTGGATGGTGGTAGTCATGTGTTTAGTATATACTTTTGTACGTACAATGTATATACAATTGCAGGTATTCTAAAGATCTCGTACATAGAGAAATGAGCATCCAAAGCAGGATATATCGTTGTGCATTTCCGGAAACGAACTCTGGTAAACTTCCTTCCGCATTGGGGAGCCCTGAACCAGTCGCTGCGCTCCGGTTCAGGGCACGTCGCGGTTCTGCTACCATTTCACTCGCATTGGGGAGTCGCCAAGTGGTAAGGCAGCGGCCTTTGAAGCCGCCATTCGATGGTTCGAATCCATCCTCCCCAGCCAAAATTCTGTCACCTATTTTTTGGGCATCTGTACGCCATCGTTGACGCCCACGACAAAATATTCACGATGTTAGATGGCGAACAGAAGCGAAAAAGTGGGTTCAAATCCTTGCTTACGCAGAGGATAGGCGAAGCTTTTCTTACCGAAAAAAAGCAGCTTTTTGCGCAGTGCGCTTGCGCTACCCACCCAGTGGGTAGTAAACTACCGACCGTGCTTTCTAAAAACCAGCTCCGAGTTCTGCAATTCGTTCTCGAATACCGCTGTCGGTATCTCTCTGCACCGACCCTACAAGAGATTGCGGATACCATCGGCCTTTCAGACCACAAGTCCGCGGCAGGTGTCGTGGGCGCTCTGATCAAGAAAGGCTACCTCGTAAAGAAATCTCCCCGCTCAATGCAGCTGACCGACAAGAGCTATCGGGAATTGCGGATGCCCACAGCACTCCGCTTTCCATTCGCGAGGTACGACCACAGAGCGCCAATGGAACAATTAATTCCTAGACCCTCTTTTACCCCAGCGAATGGTGCCTCACCATTTACCAAGAACCAGCTAGCGAATGTTGATCCTGCGCGCTTCAAATCACACACCTTGCAAGCAAACGGAACAAGCGCCTCCGACTCAAACGTCTCAACGAGTAATTCAAATACGCAGCGGCCATCGGTATGGACTGCGGGTCGCAACGCTCAAGCTGCACCTTCTGCGATTCGGGTGCCTTCGGCTGCCCTGTGGTCAAGCATCGCACTTCTGCTTTTCAAGACTGTAACTGGGAGCATTGGCTTCGGTATCGAGGCTCTCGCCTGGGTGGCAGTTCTGTTTCTCGGCGTGTTCTTCGCACTCCGCTTCTTTCCCTCCGATCTATGAGTCTCGGCATCAACACTACCACGTCAGAAGGCATGGTCCTCGCCGCAGATAGTCGGCAGTCGTATCGCAATCACAAGAATATCAGCCGGATCGGCTCCGACTCCGCATCGAAAGTGTACCGCCTTGGGAAAAGAGTCGGCGTGATCATGGCAGGCTTGGCATTCCTACAAGATCAAGATGGTATACAGAAGAACATCAGTCACTTTCTTGACGAATTTAAAAGAATTCACGAGATTGAGAAAATGACTATCAAAGAAATCGGGAAAAAGTTGGAGGACTTTTTTGAAAAGAAATATCCGTATCATGCACAGCTCGAAGCCTTACCTCTTCAAATCAAGGCTGACCTGGAGAGGCAAGGTTGCACAAATATTTCTTTTAAGAAAGAAAAAGGACATTTGACATTTTCCTTTATTGATCCGGCAGGAATTGAAAAATCCGGCATGGCAGCGGTAGATCGCTTACAGTTCCATTTGGCCGGATATAACCCTGATGGTTCCCATCAAGTCCTGATAGTAAATGTTCCAGGAGAAGTCGAGACAAAGAGAGATAGCACAAAAAAGGGACAAGAATTTGGGGCGAGTTGGATCGGCCAGTTTGATGTCGTAACAAGGATCGTTCTCGGGTTTGATCCTCGAATTGGAAACCTGTCCTTTGTTCATAACGCCTTCTCCACACAAGGACAGGATGTTATAAACCAGCAATTGCAGCAGCTAGAATACGCTATCCAATGGGGGACCATGACGTTACAAGACGGCATCGATTTTTCTGTCCTTCTAATCCAAACGACAACTGCTATCCAACGATTCTCGGATGGCATACGCGGTGATCCGGGAGACGTTCCGGGCGTGGGTGGGGCTGTCGATGTTGCTGTTATTACTCCCGACAAAGGTTTTGTTTGGGTTTCAAAGAAGAATTTGCAGGTGGGTGGCCGCTCGTTTGATTTAGAATCAGCTCCCGATCTTGATTGATTGTTTGTCACTCATTCGTTTCCTTGCCCGCTGGCCGCAAGGCCAACCAGAGTGCTATACGGCTCCCGCAACTCTCCGGTGATGCGCCCGTCCCGGACTTTCCAGTTCGTCCCGAGTTGGTGCAGGATCGACTGCTTCTCCTCGGATGTGGAGTCGTTGAACCTGTGGATCAGCGACTGCAGCTCCTTCACGGGGGCCGCCCCTGCGGTCCCGCCGAGCCCAGACAGCTGGCGTTTGCAGGCGTCCAGCTCCTCCAGGATGCGCTCGCGCTGCCGCAGGTACTCCTCGTCGGAGAGCAGCCGGCCGTCGGCGTTGTTGGGCGACGTCTTGAACTCCAGCAGCCGCTCCAGCGTCCCCTGGCACTCGGCCACCCGCGCCTCGTAGCGCCCGCGCAGGTGGGCGGCGACCTTTTCCTGCTCGGCCTGCACCTGCGGCAGGCGGCCGCGGGCGTACTCCGCGAACGCCCGGGGTATCCGCAGGCCGTCGAGCAGCTCGATCACCTGGTACTCCAGCGCCTCCTCGCGGACGAACTTCTTCTGGTCGCAGGTGGTCTTGGACTTCGCGCAGCGGTAGTAGACGTGCCCCTTGTGCGTCTCCGCGGTCACCACGCTGCCGCAGCTCCCGCAGTGGGCGAAGCCCCGCCCGAAGGTGTAGACGTGCTTGCGGAACCGCCCCCGCCGGCCCAGGGCCTGCACGGCCCGGTCGAAGACCGCCTTGGACACGAGCGGCTCGTGCTGGACGTTTTGGGTGTAGAGCTTCCCGCGGTACTCGATGGCCCCGTAGTAGTAGGGGTTCGTCAGGATGTTGCGGACGGTGGCCTTGGTGAGCATCCGCCCACTCTTGGGGCAGCGCAGCCCCGCCTGGAAGCCCAGGCGCTGCAGCTGCCGCACGGTCTTCTTCCCCTCCGCGGCCTGCTCGAAGAGCCAGCGGACGAGCGGGCCCTCCACCGGGTCGATCTCCTCGCGCCTCAGCGGCCGGCCGAGCTTGAGCAGCTGCAGGTAGCGCTCCGTCGTGTCGCGCGAGCGGGCGATGTGCCCGTCCCGGGTGATGTTGAGGTAGCCGCGGGGGGCCAGGCCCGGGTACTCCCCCTTAAGGAGCTTCGACTCGATGTCGCGGGTCACGAACTGGCTGGTGTCGTCCGAGCTTTTCTTCGCCATGGCGAAGTGGATCTGCATCAGGAACTTGTCGTCGGCGTGGTTGGTGTAGGTCTTCTCCAGCGTGGAGATCTCGCGGATGGTCCGCTCGTCCATCATGTAGATGATCCGGCCGCCGTCGAAGCTGTTTCTGGCCAGCCGCGTCAGGTGGTAGGTCAGGATGGCGTCGCCCTCGCCCCGCTCCAGGCGCTTGAGCATCTCGTTGAGGAGCGGTCGGCCGCTCTTGTACGCCGTCTGGTGCTCGACGTAGACGTCGACGACGTCCAGGTGCTTCTTACCGGCGAACTCCAGGAGGAGCCGCTTCTGCGCCTCGGGCCCCAGGATCTGGCGGTCCTCCCGGTCCGACGATTTGCGGCAGTAGAGGAAGTATTTCATCGAAAGAGGTGGGAACAGGTCATCCTATAACTCGGGGGCCGGGGTGTGGCAAATAGGCGCGGAGCAGATGGCTGCCTTCTGGCGGTCATCGCTCTTCCCTGACTCGCTCCGCCGTTGCACGCTGAGATCCGCGTCACCAACTGCCGATCGGACCTGTTGAGCCTGCAAATCGCAGCGCACGAATGCCACGTTCTTGGCTCCGGAACGGCAAAAAGTACGGATGCGGCGCGTCAGGCCCAGCCAACCAAGATCCTGATTACTGCTTCAATAAATATGCGAAAAAAAAGACAACCCGCGATCATTCTCTCTATCGCAGCTTGCGTATTTACTATTTTAATTATTATATTCTGGGCAAATTGGCCTATAAATCCTACAGATCGCGATGTTATTGGTGGTCAACTTCTTGCGACAATTCTTATAGCGGGCTTGGGTATTTGGGTTGCTGACAAAAAATGGCATACGTGGATAAAAGTAGTAATTTTTGTAGTGGCTTCTTCAGTTAGCTTTGTCTTATGGAACATCAATAACAAACTGGAGCCGATTAGTTGCACTACTGATGTAATGCTTTTTAAAACTGGTTCTGGTGATTTAATATCCCCTGAGATATTCGCCTTATACAATGATAATGTCGCATGGCTGAACGGAGAATTAGACGGTTACAATGAAATAAGTGGCATTGATCAGTTGCAGAAGACAGAAACAAAACAGCACCCTCAGTATGATTTACAGCTTTTAGGAGCCGCCACTCTCTCTTGGATGCACGTAAAGAATTCCGACTGGGCGGGCTGCAAGGCAGAGCCGATGTTTATTGGATTATCCGGTGGCTCTCAGAGAATCACTTGTAGTGGAGAATCAAAAGGAAATGAAATCGGCCTAAAGGATTATTTTGGTTTAATTGGAACCAATCAAAAGTTCTTCCTGCCCCCAGGAGGCATTATTAGGACATCAAGTGGTTCTGATTATTTATTGGTGTCATTGAAGAATATTTATGCCGAAATAACTTTTATTTTTAGTTCTGCAAAAAATAGGGAAGAGTTAAAGCCACACAGAAGGGATGATAAATTAACAACAATTGAAGAAAATATCGCAAGATACTACAGAGACCGTCCGCAACCACTTACGGCAAATGGATTTAGAATTAATTTCGAACTCAAGAAAAGCAAACTATTTCGCTGGTCGAAGGCAACTAATGAATACCAAAAAAAAGCTGAAATATTTTGTAGCGAGTATGACAAGGCATTCTCGTGGAAGAATTTAAGAGGTGGATTGCAATCTGCATTTGATCGCTCTCAAGACTAGTAATCACGACCGATACTGCGTCGACCGTACTTGCGTCACCGGAACGTCCATCCAGGTGAAGCTGCTTTCGCCATCGGTCCATTCCACGGACCCCGGCGTGCTGCGGTCGCCCAGGCTGCCAAGCGTGGCCTGCAGGAACGCCGTGCCGCCGATGTTGCCGGAGGTGATGAACCCGCGGAGAGCGAAGGTGGCGGTACTGCCCTGATCGATGGAGGTCACCACGGTGCCATTGACGGGATTGTCGCAGGTGACGGTGATCGTTCCCGTCGTGCCGGAGGTGGAGCAGGTGATCGTTTTGGAGCTATCAGCGGTATTGAAGAGCCGGATGTCGGCGACTTGAAAATTCAGCGCCGAGACCGTAAAGACGAGCCTCGTGAAGGTTACGAAGCGCGCATTCTGGTTGGGCGCGGCGGTAAAGCGGAATGCGCCGAAGGTGGAGAGCCCGTACGGAATCGCTGACTGGTCGGCATCGGCGTTGGCATTGGAGATGCCCGTGATCTTCGCGGCGACGGCATCATGCGTCGACGACGTGATGGAGGAGTTGCCGCCGGGTGATTCGCGCCCGATGAAGATTTCGCCCTCCGTGGACGAGTTGCCGTTGTTCTGCGAAAGGTCTTTGCCGGAGCTGTGCCCGCGGGCTTTGACGGCGAGGTGCGACGAGGTGGAATCGGTGAGCGTGAATGCGGCGGTCTCGCCTGACGTGCCCCCTTCTCTGTTGGCCTTCATGACCGCCCGTGCGTGGACGCGGACGTCGCGGTCCTGCGGGACGGTGAACATGCCGTCCGCCATCCGCGCGCAGAATTCTCCCGGCGTGGGCGTGTCGCACTGGACTTCGCGTGCGGTCGCAAACGGCGTCGAAGAGCCGTCGGTAAAGAGCTCAAGCGCAAAGATGCTGTCGTTGCCGCCGCCGATTGAAAGGTACGTGACGGCGACGTCTTCGGCCGTGGCGTGGAATTTGAGTCGCAGGGCCGCATCGGATTTCTCCCCCAAGAGCAGCTGGCGGGAGGGAGACGGGAGCGTATCGCGGGTGACAAAAAGATTGCCGAGCGTGTGGACCGTGATGTTGCCCGCCGGGCGCGTGTGGACGATCACCCGGCAGACGTAGGCGCCGTTGCAGGGAATGTCATCGACCTGGATGCCGGGCGCCAGATCGCGGTTGTACCGGATGCCTTTCGCCTGGATGAAGAGGGGATCGGAGGTGAGGAAGCCCAGTGCGATCGACGAGGACGATCCCCCGGAGCGCAGTCTTGCGGTGATCGCGAAGCGCTGCGTTTTGCCTTCCTGCAGGAGGATGCGCTGGTCGTGGAACGCGATCACGTCGGACGAGAAGGGGGCGACGGACAGCCGCGTCCGCTGCCCGGTGGAGGATACGGCATGGAGTTCGTACTGGTCCGCCGCGGACAGGGATCCCTGTTCGGCGCGGAACTTAAGCGTGGAGAGGACGACATTTTCGTTCGCGACGGTGGCGTCGAACATCAGGAGCGTCACCGCGGTCGAACCCGCGACGTTGTCCATGGGCCCGGAGGCAACCTGGTCGATCTGCAGAACGCCGCGGATGGGCGTGCTGATGCCGGAGCTGATGGAAGAACTGGACGAAGACAGGGCGCGGCGTGCGCGGATGGACGGTGGGCGCATGACGGGTGCGCGGCCGGCGGAGGATGTGGAGCTGCTTGTGGAGGACATCACCTTGAGCGCGTCCATGGCGGCCGGCAGACGCCGGTTGCGGCGGATGCGGATGCGCTCGGCGAGAGGCATCACTTTTGCCTCCGCCATCGGAACAGTTTCCGCGACGGAGAGAATCAGGAGGGTAGCGGCAAGGACAAAAGTTAATTTACGCACGGAAGCAAGCCTACAGGGAAGCGGCAGGGCTTTTCTACAAATTGCGCCGCAATCTTCTTAATGCGCAACCAAGCGCGGCAAATGGATCTACCGGAATGTATCGAAGAACTTCACGATCGCCGCTGGCGCCTGGGCGGGCCAGTTCTCCGGATAGAAGACTCCCCGTGGATCCTTGTCGAGCTCATGCGGGCACCACGTGACGGTGTTCCGGCCGTCGCAGTCCTCGTACAGCTGGCACTTGAGCGCGTCAGGCTGGACCAGCTCGGCGCGCTGCTGGCAGTTGTTGGATTGCAGGCGCTGATCGCGGGTGCGCTCGGCGGCGGAAAAGGGGACGAGTCCGTCCTTCGGATTGTGGATGATCATGCCCGCCGACGGTCCGGTGCACCGCGCGGCCACCGAGTCGCCCGCGACGGTCCCGGATGCGCGGACCACGCCGCCGCGGAGACACGCGACGCTGTTGGCCATCCATGCGCCGGTGGAATACCCGGCGACGAAGATCCGCTCCATGTCGATGCAGTACCGCCCGGCGATGGTCTCGACGAGCGCGTCGAAGTACGAGAGATCCACCGACGTCCCGCTGACGCCCGAGGGGCTCCACGAAAAGCTTCCGGACGGGCTGCGGATCTGCGTGGGGTATGCGACCAGGTAGTCCGTCGCCTGCTCCTCGATACCGATGTACGACTTGAGCTGCTCATAGTCCGCCGTGCGTCCGAAGAAGACGATGATCAGCGGCGAAGCCGCCTCGGGCTTGTACGAACGCGGGACGGTGAGCGACACGGCCCGGTCGGCACCGCCCGCGCGGACGGTCGTGAGCGGTTCGGGGGTCGGCTTCCCGCATCCCGGCGAGCGGGTCAGGTCGGTCTTTTCCTCTTCCCGCCGCAGAAAGCGCGAAATGAGATCCGCGGCGCGCTCGCGGGTGAGCGGATCGCCGGGAACGTACGTGTGGCGCGAAAGCACCTGAAGACGGTCGAGCGCCTGCACGTACGGCTCGAACCATTGCTGGCCAGGCAGGACGCGCGGGTTGTCAATCTGCTTCTCGTACGCGAGCAACAGCATCTTGATGGCCTCGGCGAAGATCACCGGCTGTTCGGGCCGGAAGACTCGGCCGCCCGGAGCGGGATTCCCCTCCACGACGCCTCTCCGCTGGGCCGCGCACACGAACGGCGCGAACCATGCCGTGGCCGGGACATCCAGGAAGCAGTCGCCGCTCAGCGGCTCGGCGCCGGTGCGGGAGCGGAAGACGAGCTTGAGAAATTCCGCCCGGTTGATGGTCGCGGCCGGCTGGAACGTCCCGTTGGGATAGCCCCCGATGGCGTCACGCGCCTTGAGGTACGACACCGCCTCCTGATATCCGTACCAGGAATTCTTCATGTCCGGGAACGGGGGAGTCGCTGCGGACACCGAAGAGACCGGCAGGAGAATCTGCAGGGAGAGGCTGATGGCAAGAGCTGCCGTGGAACGTCGATGCATGGCGACGACTGTAGCATTGACCGTAGAATGAGACAGATATTTTCCCGTACTTTTCGAAACCCGCTTTCCCCGCAGTCGCGTAGTATCCAGCAGTGAAGCGAACATATTCCCTCAGTGGCATGCACTGCGCCGGATGTGCGGCGACCATCAAAAGAACTATCGCAGGATTGCCCGGCGTGCTGGAAGCTGGCGTGAATTTTGCGGCGGCGAAAGCGACTGTGGTGTTTGATGAAACGACGGTGAATGACGGGAAAATCATCGCAGCGATCGGGAAGGCGGGATTCACCGCGTCCATCGCCGGTGAAGGCGACCGGGGACGTCAGCGGCAGATGCGGAGCGAGCAGATCGCAAAATATCGAAACGCTTTTTTCGGAAGCCTGGTGCTGAGTGCGCCTCTGCTTTTCTTCATGATCGTGATGTTCCTGCCCGACGGGTCGCCGGCACACGCTGTGATGCCGTGGATGCCTCTCGTATCGCTCCTGCTGGCGACCCCGGTGCAGTTCTTCTTCGGCGCCGAATTTTACCGCGGCTTGTTCGCCAATCTCCGGGCACGCGCGTTTGGCATGGACAGCCTCATCGCCATCGGCACGTCCGTGGCGTACCTCTACAGCCTCTGGAACTTCGCCGCACACGTGATGGCGACAGGCTCGGCGACCGGCGACGTGCACGACCTGTATTTCGAGGTGTCCGCGCTGCTCATCACGTTCGTCATGCTGGGAAAGTGGCTCGAATCCCGCGCAACAGGAGCGACGGGTGATGCGATTGAGAGGCTGATGGGTCTGCAGCCGAAGACGGCGCGGGTGCTGCGGGACGGGAAACCGGCGGACATTGCACTGGAGAGCGTGTGTGCGGGCGACATCGTGATCGTCCGTCCGGGGGAGAGAATCCCCGTAGACGGGATCGTGACATCGGGCACGACGTCCATCGATGAATCGATGCTCACCGGCGAGAGCATGCCCGTGGAAAAAGCAGCGGGCGCGAAGGTCTACGGCGGCACCATGAACGGCCGCGGCTCGGTGGAATTCCGCGCGGAGAAAGTTGGACGCGACACGGTTCTGGCGAACATCATCCGCTTCGTCGAGGAGGCCCAGGGCTCTCGCGCGCCCATGCAGGACTTCGCCGACCGTGTGGCCGCATGGTTCGTGCCGGCGGTGATCGCCGTCGCCGCGATCACCTTCATCGGTTGGCTTCTTGCGGGTGCAACGCTCACGTTCGCGCTGCTCGCGTTCGTATCGGTGATGGTGATCGCGTGTCCCTGTGCGCTGGGCCTCGCGACGCCCACGGCTATCATGGTCGCGACGGGTCGCGGTGCCGAACTCGGCATCCTCATCCGCGGGGGCGGGCCCCTGCAGGCGGCGGAACGCATCACCGCCGTCGTCTTCGACAAAACCGGAACGCTGACCCGGGGGAAGACCTCTGTGACGGATGTCATCGCCTTCTCGGCAGCGGAGGAGCGCGTGCTGCAGCTCGCGGCTTCCCTGGAGGAGCGTTCGGAGCACCCGCTGGCGGATGCGATTCTGCGTCATGCGAAGGCGAAGGGCATCACGACGAAACCCGTGGAGGGCTTTCGTGCCGTGCCGGGTTCCGGCGTGGAGGGCTACATCGACGGCAAGGCATACTCGCTGGGCAACCGCCGGATGATGCAAACGGCCAACGCGCCGATGACGCTCGCCGAAGAACGGATGCGCTCTCTCGAGGATGAGGGTAAAACGGTGATGGTCCTCACCGATGGGCAGGTCATGGGGCTCATCGCCGTGGCGGACATTATCAAGCCGGAGGCGCGGGAGGCGGTAGAACGACTGAAGACGATGGCCATCGAAACCCTGATGATCACCGGGGACAACGCGCGCACCGCCGCGGCCATCGCGAAACAGGCGGGTATTTCGCGCGTGCTCGCGGAAGTCCTTCCGGAGGACAAGGCGGGGGAAATCCGTGCGCTGCAGAAAAGCGGAAAGCGCGTCGCAATGGTCGGCGACGGCATCAACGACAGCCCTGCCCTCGCGCAGGCGGACCTGGGAATCGCGATGGGTTCGGGATCGGACATCGCGATGGAGACAGGGGGCATCGTGCTGGTCCGCAGCGACCCGCGGGACATGGCAACCGCCATCCGGCTCAGTCGCAGTGCAATGGGCAAGATCCGGCAGAACCTCTTCTTCGCGCTCATCTATAACATCATCGGCATCCCGGTTGCCGCACGGCTGCTCTCGGGCTACGGCCTGGTGCTCCGGCCGGAGCTGGCAGGGCTCGCGATGGCGCTCAGTTCTGTGTCCGTCGTGACGAACTCGCTACGGCTGAAAAAGTTTCACAGCCGCTCATCATAAGTCATCCTCATCGGCAAAAAAGTCCTGCTGGTGAAAATCCTCCAAAGCCTCCCGCCAGAGGGTCACTTGGACATGCACGTTGGCGATGGCGCGCTGCTCCGCCTCGGGACGCTTTCGCTCCAAAAGATAATCCTCCAAAGCCTCGAGCGGACGTAGAAGAAGGGAATGAATGGAGCTCTCTGCCATATTCATCTGTTGGTTCGTGCCCCGCAGCGGGCCGATCGTCATGACGGGCTCCACGGATCCCATTTCCGTATTCATTTCCGGCTCCCAGAATTTGCGGGTTTCCATACGCCTATAGATGTAAAGTGCTCCTGCTTTCCCGTCAAATTATGAAGCCTCTCCCCCCGTGTTCTGTCCTCGTCACAGCCCTTCTTCTTGCGTCCTGCTCGTCCGCTCCGACCAATGAGGCGATACACGGCGGCCATGATCCTCGGGCTGCGGAAGCATTGCGCGTGGAGGACATGAGCGCGGAGAACGCCATTGCCTTCCGGGTTCTCGAGGACAATCAGCCCGTGAAGGAATTTTCCGTCACGCACACCAAGCAGATGCATCTGATCGTCGTGCGCGACGATCTGCGCCACTTCCATCATCTTCATCCCGAGATGGACGCCGACGGCGTCTGGAGGACGGCTTTCACGCCGCCCGAAGGAGGACCCTACTGGCTCTACGCCGATTTCGCCTCCGCCGACGGGACGCCGCACACCATCCGCTGGAAGAGGCAGTATCCCGGCGACCGGGGCCTCTACGTGATCGAGGAGAACCACGACCGGAAGAAGACGGTGGACGGGTACGATGTCGAACTCGCCGTCGAGGAATCGGGAAGCCAGGTGGAATTCACCTATACCGTCCGGGGCGCGGACGGGAAGCCCGTGCGGCTGGAGGAGTATCTGGGTGCGACCGGCCACAGCGTCATCCTGTCGACGTCCGGTGACTTCATCCACACGCATCCCATCGACGACGTGGCGACGCCGGTGTTTGCCATCCAGCGGCCCAAGGACGACTTCTACCGCCTGTTTACGCAGTTCCAGATCAAGGGAAAGGTACTCACAATCGACTTCGGCTGGCGTCCCGAAAGCGCTGTCCCGGGGACCACGAACCCCTGAAGCGGCCAGAATTGGCCTTGCCGGGGCCGAATCCCTTCCCTACACTCTCCCGGTCATGTTTGCGATCGTCGACATCGGCGGCTTTCAGGAAAAGGTCGAAAAGGGCATGAAGCTCGAAATCCCCCTGCAGAAGGCGGATGAGGGCAAGGTGCTCACGTTCGGCGACGTCCTGCTGCTCGCCGACGGAGACGACGTCAAAGTCGGCTCACCGCTGGTCAGCGGCGCCAGCGTCGAGGTGAAGGTTCTTAAGCACGATAAGAGCGACAAGATCCGCATCCAGAAGTTCAAGCGCCGCAAGCGCTATCGCCGCGTGGCCGGCCACCGCCAGAACTACACGTACGTGGAGGTGACGAAGATCAATCTGTAATTCACAACTCACAGTTTCCAATCCACATCCATTGTGAGTTTGTTTTTTGTGAGTTGTGAGTTTTCTGCCTCACTGGATTTGCTCTCTCAATGCCCTGACAGCATGCAAGGTAATTCCCAGATTCTGACTGCACGCGATCGTCTCGCCCAGCCGTTCGCCCGCGCGGAGGAGATGGTGGAGATAGCTCTTCTTGTGCATGCGCCCCAGCGGAGAGGGCGAGCCGGGATCGATCATCGAATGATCGTTGCGGTACGGCGCCCCGATGATGCGGATCTTCTTCCCGTCGCTCAGATACAGCGTTCCATGGCGTGCCTCACGCATCGGAAGCACGCAGTCGAACATGTCGATGCCTTTGCCGATCGCCGTCCGAAGCTGCTCGATGCGCCCGACGCCCATCAGGTACCGCGGCTTGTCTTCGGGCAGCACAGGACACACGACATCGAGGATCTGGTACATCTCCTCCTCTGTTTCGCCGACCGCAAGGCCGCCCACTGCGTACCCGTCGAAACCGATGGCTGCGAGTTCGGCAGCGCACTTTTCACGAAGGTCACGCTCAAGGCCACCTTGGATAATGCCGAAGAGGAGAGGGTCAGAGGGGGCAAATGGCACAGACGGGGCAGACGTTTGTCCCCTGTGTCCCTTCTGTGCCTTCAATTCCCCATGCACCCTCTTGCACTCTTTCGCCCAACGCAGGGTCCTGTCGACCGCCGCAATCTGCTCCGCGCGCGCCGCCGTGCTCGGCGGACACTGGTCGAAGCACATGATGATGTCGCTCCCCAGGCGGTGCTGGATGCGCATCGACTCCTCCGGTCCCAGGAAGAGCGCATCGCCGTTCAGATGGGACTGAAAGTGCACGCCGGCCTCGGTGATCCTGCTGATGCTCCGCAGACTGAACACCTGGAATCCGCCGGAGTCCGTCAAAATGGGTTTCTGCCAGCCGATAAACTCATGCAGGCCTCCGGCCTCTTCCACCACGCCGTCTCCCGGCTGCAGGTGCAGATGATAGGTGTTGCAGAGCAGCACCTGCGATCCCAGATCCAGCAGATCCTGATGCGTGAGGCCCTTCATCGCGCCGCACGTGCCCACGGGCATGAAGAAGGGTGTCTGGATGTCGCCGTGGGCGGTATGAAGCACGCCGCGGCGGCCCAGCGGTGTCGTTTTCAGTAAATCGAACATGGAGACAGCATACAAACCACCGAGAGGAAAACGAAGCAAACGACGAAAACGAGGATCGTCGTTTGCCTCGTTTCCTTCGTTTGCTTATTTCGCAGCGGGCTTCGCCTTGCTGACGATGCGGTCGATGAGGCCGTAGGCCAGAGCCTCCTTGGCGCTCATGAACTTGTCGCGCTCGGTGTCGAGCTTCACCTGCTCCACCTTCTTGCCGGTGTGCAGGGCGATCATTTCGTTGAGGAGGTTCTTCGTGTTGATGATGTGCTCCGCGTGGATGGCGATATCGGTCGCCTGGCCCTCGGCGCCGCCGAGAGGCTGGTGGATCATGATCTCGCTGTGCTGGAGCGCGAAGCGCTTGCCCTTGGCGCCGCCCATCAGGATGATCGCGCCGCCCGATGCCGCCATGCCCAGACACACCGTGGAAATGTCGGGCTGGACGTACTGCATGGTATCGTACATCGCGAGGGTCGACGTGACCTGGCCGCCCGGGGAGTTCACGTAGAGGATGATGTCCTTCTTCGCGTCCTCTTTTTCCAGGAACAACAGCTGGGCGATGATGACGTTCGCGACGTCGTCGTTGATCGCCGTGCCCAGGAAGACGATGCGTTCCTCCATCAGGCGGGAGTAGATGTCGTACACGCGCTCGCCGAACTGCGTCTTCTCGATGACGGTGGGAACGAGGAAATTCGACATCGTCGCGCCGTGGGAAATCTTCTTGGCGACGGACTGGATCAGGGGGTGCATAACGGGGGATCGGAAGAAATACGGAGAGGTTTCTGTTCGTGGATATGATACCGTTTTTCCGGTTTTTCCGGCAGTAGGCATCACGACACGAATGATGCAATACTCTAGAATGTCATGAGGAATGCACATATCCAAAAACGGCTTCAGGAATTCATTTCCGCGTCATCGCGGCCGCTCGTGGTGATTCTCGGCCCTACGGCAAGCGGAAAAACAGGGCTCTCAGTCGATCTCGCGCTGACGCTGGGCAATGCAGATGTGATCAATGGCGACTCGCGGCAGCTGTACCGCCACCTGGACATCGGCACAGCGAAGATCACGCCGGACGAGATGCGGGGCGTGCCACATCATCTGTTGAATGTTCTGGATCCGGAAGACGAAGTGACCGCCGCGCAGTACAAGCGGATGGCGGAGAGCGCCATCGATGATTGCCACCGGCGCGGCAGGGTCCCGATGCTCGTCGGCGGCTCGATGCTTTACATCAGCGCGGTCATCGACGGGCTGGAGTTTCCCGCGACGCCGGATTCACAACTGCGGTCACGGCTGAGCGCGGACTATGACGCCGACGGGGGAGCGGCCCTCTATGCGAAACTGACGGAGATCGATCCGGAAACGGCGGCCGCGTTTTCCGTGAAGAACAAGCCCTACGTGCTGCGCGCCATGGAGATCTGGGAATCGACGAAGGAGAAGCCGTCGCAGGCGAGGCAAAAGCGTTCGTGTCCGTATGATCTCTTCATCATCGGCATCGAGCGGGATCGCGAGACGCTCGCAAAGAGGATCGATCTGCGGACGACAGAACTGTTTGAGAGGGGATGGATCGACGAGGTCCGGGGACTGCTCGCTCAGGGATACAGAGCGGAGGATCCCGCCATGAAGAGCCACGGCTACCGGGAGATCATCGCGTTCCTGGAATCCGGCACGCCGTCACGGAAAGAACTGCAGGAGCTGATTGCCGCAAAGGCGCGTCAATACGCGAAGAGGCAGATGACCTGGTGGAAAGGAGACGAACGGATTGAGTGGATCACTCTCGAATAAAGAATAGTGTCATTGCGAGCCTGCTGGCGGCAGGCAGGGTGCCCGGGAATCGGAACCGGGCCTCGAGCCACTTCCAAAAATCATGGTTCGAGGCTCGTCCGCACGAGGCGGACTCGCACCTCACCATGACACTGCATCAGGCGGCGACACGGTAAAAATCCGGCACGTCGACTTTCACGTCGGGGTGCTGCCGCAGGAACGACTCGGAGGCAGCGCGCAGGCCGTCTTCGGTCTCGTTGATGATCGGAAGCTTTTCCTCCAACACGCGCTCACGGACCTGCTGCTGGATTTCCGTCTGCAGCCTGAGCTTGTCGAGACCCTGCGCGGCCTTTGCGGCACCTTCGGGCTGCGACTCGGGGGCGCGGCCGCCGAGGATTTCGTTGCGGGGGATCGTGGTCATGGGGGAAGGGGGAATGACAGGTCAGAATTTGAGGACGTCGCCGTACTTTTCCTCCAGGCGGGTCTTCTTGTCCCAGAAGTGCTCGATCATCGTCTGGAGCTGGGGCGAGGCGTTGGGGGTCTCCTTGCTGCGGTAATAGTCCTCGATCAGGCGCAGCTCGTCGGTGATGTTCATGAGCGCGAGATCAACGGCGTCTTTCTGTTCCTGCGAGAGCGGCCCGTAGTTCTCCTGCTTGAGGAGGGACGCGGGAACGCGCGCATCCATCTCTTTCCGGTCGAGCATGCCGATCAGCTCCGCGAGGAACCGCTTGTGCTGCGCCGACATGTCGCTGCCCGTGGCCTGGCCGGCCTTCTTCTGGGCTTCCTCGGAAAGATTCTGATGTTGGGTGATGGCGTCCTGGAAATCGGCCATATGCTCCATTCTATCACATTTTCGCCCCGGAGCCTATACTTTGCGCACACGATCATGGAGCTTTCCACGCCACTGCAGGCCGTTCTCCGCACCACCAAGGACTTCATCGACGCCTTGGAGAAGATGGATATCCGGACGGTGGGGGACCTGCTCCTGTATCTGCCGCGCGCCCATGAAGACCTGAGCCGGATGCAAACCATCGCGACGGCGGCCGTGGGGGACAAAGTGACGATCCGCGGGACGGTGAACCTGATCAAAATGGTCCGCATCCGCGGGGGAAAGCAGATCGTCACGGCGCAGTTCACGGATACCGACGGAGGAACGGCGGAGGCCGTCTGGTTCAACCAGCCGCACATCAAGCGCATGATCAGCGACGGCGACGAAGTGGTGCTGACGGGAAAGCTGGTGATCAACGGACGCAAGCTGCAGCTGCAGAGCCCCGTGTTCGAAAAGCAGACGGGCAGGCCCCTGCTCCATTCGGGACGACTCGTGCCCATCTATCCGCAGCACGAACGGATCACCACGCGGTGGCTGCGGGAGAAGATGGCGCTCGTCAAACCGGCGATCGGCAGGATTCCCGAGACGCTGCCCGCGGAGACGGTCACGGACGAAAAACTGCTCAGCCGCGCCGATACCATCCGGGCACTGCATTTTCCCGATGATCCGGCGGAAGTCGGACGCGCTATGGAGCGCCTGGCGTTCGAGAAGATGTACGAGCTGCAGCGCACCGCGCTCGAACGCAAGAAGTCGTGGCAGGAGGCGTCGCAGTCCCGGCTCAAGACGCCGATGGACGTGGAGCTGATCCGCGCGCTGTTCGAATCGCTCAAGTTCACCCCCACGGGCGGACAGAAAGTCGCGATCTACGAAATCCTCCGCGACATGGAAAAGGACGTCCCGATGTCGCGGCTGCTGGAAGGCGACGTGGGATCCGGCAAGACGCTTGTGGCGGTGGCGGTCATCGCCAACGTCCTGCGGCACCACGGCCAGAGCGCGCTCATGGTCCCCACCGAAGTGCTCGCCCGGCAGCATGCGGCATCCATCGGCAGGCTGCTCATCAATTTCCATTCGTACCTGCATGCCGATACGGGCGGGAAGTCGGCCATGGCATCGGGATTCCCGCTGCCCCGGATCGCGCTCCTCACGGGATCGACGCCCAAGGCGGAAGGGGACGACATCCGGAGGGGGCTCGCTGCGGGCACGGTGGACATCGTCGTCGGCACCCACGCGCTCATCGAGGAGAAGGTTGCATTCCGCGATCTGCGCCTGGTGATCGTGGACGAACAGCACCGGTTCGGTGTGCTCCAGCGCCAAAGGCTGCGCGACAAAGGCAGCCCGCACTTCCTCTCCATGACCGCGACCCCCATCCCGCGCACGCTCGCGCTCACGGCGTACGGCGATCACGACATCTCCGTGCTCCTCGAAAAGCCCGGCAAGCGTCAGGCGATCCACACCAAGGTCGTGGCGCCGTCAGACCGCGTCACCGTCGAGCGGTTCATCGACCACGAGATCGACGCGGGACGGCAGGTATTTGTGATCTGTCCGTTGATTACGGAGGCCGTAGGGTCGTTGCATGCAACGACCCTGCTCGCGGATGTGAAAAATGTTGAAGCGGAGGTGAAGCGCCTCCGTGAGGAATTTCCCCGCCGAAAGATTTCCATGTTGCACGGCAAGCTCAGCCCGGAGGAGAAGCAGCGCATCATGCAGGAATTCCGCGACCGCAAGAGCGACATCCTCGTCTCGACGTCCGTCATCGAAGTGGGGATCGACGTGCCCAACGCGACGATCATCATCATCGAAGGCGCCGAGCGCTTCGGTCTCGCGCAGCTCCATCAGTTGCGCGGAAGAGTCGGAAGAGGGGAGCACAAGAGCCACTGCTTCCTCTTCGCGACCACGCAGGAGCAGGCGCATTCGCCGCGACTCAAGGCGATGGAGAAGCACGAATCGGGCTTCATGCTCGCCGAAATCGACCTGAAACTGCGCGGTCCCGGAGAGCTGTTCGGTCTGCGCCAGAGCGGCATTCCGGAAGGGGAGATGGCGCAGCTGCTGAATCCGGAACTGATCGCGCGCGCACGGAAGGCTGCCGAGAAATTTTTGGGAATCGACGCGAAAATCGTGAAGGAAAAGATGATCTGAGTTTTCGCGTATCCGGAAATTTGACAGAGGGCAGTGACGCATTTAGCCTCCTCGCGTGCTCAAGATCCCTTCCCTCGCAGGCATGATGATGGCGATGATGATGTCCCCTCTGCGAGGCGGGTGTGACTGCTGAGAGCAGCTTCCCTTCACACTTCCCACCTCGCACGAAGCGGGGTTTTTTTTCCAAGCTTATGTCTTCCCTGAAAATTCCACCGGCTGGCACCAGGACCGTCGAGAGTCCCGCTCTCAAGCACGTTCGGTCCGCGATCAGTGAGGCTCTTCCCCAGAGGACGGATCTGATTCACCGGGCAGGCTTACGAGGCATTATGCCGCTCGTTTTAAAAGAATTCCGTCAGGGCAACGAGCGCATGCTGCGCGTCATCGCAGAATTGCATGACAAAGCCCCGCAGTTCTCGCGAACGTCGCTCGGTGCCTATTTCAGTGAGCGTGCGCTGCGCCCGGCCTTCCAATGGATCGAAGAGCATCCGGAGTCCTGTGGCCTCGGGCGTCCGAACAAGGCACAAAATGCCTTGCAGCCTGTCCATCTACACGAGCTCTCGGATGATGAAGTTCAGCAGAGTGCGACACAGGTTCTTCATCATCACATCCGCCAACTTTTGCGTGATCTGTTTACGAAGGAAGACGAAAAAAGCTTTGATCACCAGGCTTCCGAGGCATTTTATCGGATGACTTACCCGACCAGGGCCCGGGATTCAGAAATATTTTTGTGCCTGGGAGCGGATACCGCAGTCGATCAGACATTTCGTATGTATCGCAATGTTCTTCCCAGATTGTTTTACATCCATTCTTCGGAAACTCCCGTAGCACAGCGTCTGGAAGCGGTTCGAGGAAGCGTCGCGGCCGCATTGCAGCGGCTTTCTAACATTCCTGCTGGGAAGTTTGAAAATTTTTCAGGGAAACCCGCTGCCGAGGCACGCCCTGATCACCAGCTTTTTGAGCTGGAGGGAAGCGATTTGGTGATCTCCAAAAGACTTCCGCAAAGCGACATCGGTTGCGCGGGGGTTTTTGCCCGTATCGGCAAGAATAACGCCATCGAAGCAGTCAACAATTGGACTTGTGACATTTTTGTTGCCCGTGCGAAGCGCGCCGAAATGATGTCCATGCGGCCCCCGCGGGAGAATAGGGCGTGAATGACTCAGCTTCACCTCCTTACCCCGCGGGACCGCCGCGGAGGTGTTTTTCTTTTCCTTCCTTTTCACTCCCATGACTCCCGACAATTTGCATCCGACTCTTGAAATACTCAGCGGCCCGTTCGGGTCGCAGGTGCGCGAGGCGTGCGGTCTCTCGACACAGCAGGTCTTCGCCCAAAAACGGTTCGATATCGCCCGCGCGATACTGCTCGGCAACAAAAAAGCGGGCACATCCGCTCCCGTGACGCCCACGTGGGGCGCGAATGTGCGCGGGCTTGATGATCAGGAATTCACGCCGGAGCTGCGCGACTGGAACGTGCACGCGGCAAAGGTCACGCGTCAGGTCTTCGACGGTCAGGATGCGTACGGCAGCCTGGCACCGCTCCTGGAAACCTCCGGCAAAGATGACTCCCACTGGAAAGGTCTGGGCACGCCGGCACAGAGGCGTCAGTGGGCGTATCGCCGGCATGAGCCGCAGATCCGGACGCTCGCCGGCGCGGGCGTGACGAAGATCCTGCTGGAGGCCGGCCGGTACCTGGATGAAGGTAAAGCGCTGGCACGCCTCGCCGAGGACTACGGCGCGCAGGAGATCGTCTGGTCGTTTGAGGCGCACAACGGAAAAGTGCCGTCCCTCGATCCGCGGCAGGAACCGCTCACCTTCGAGCAGGCGCGCAACGAGATCGCGCTGGCCACGCGCGGAAACATCCGCGTCGGAGTCGGCATCAACTGCGTGAGCGCGGATGATTGCCTGCGGGCCTTGGACAGAGAGCCTGCAGGCACGTTTGCCGCCGTCTATCCCAACAAGGCGAAGATCGGCTCCGGTGAAAAGACCGCGCGGTTTCTTGCACTGTCACAGCAGACAGTCCGCCCGGAAGCGGACGAGGTGGAATTTCTGCAGCTGCGGGATGAACTTCACACCAGTGACCGGGAGTTGCGGGAACTTGCCCTGTGCGCACTTCAGGCCCGGGCACGGATCCTGGGCATCTGCTGCGGGGGCACCCCGGACGACGTCCGCGTGCTCCGCGACGCCATGGACGCAGCCGGGTGACGGATTTGGGGGTTGCCACCCGAATTTTCGCTGCTAGACTGGTTTAGACGATTTTCGTCATCCCTATGGCCGATCCCACTCCTCCGCCTCCTCCCCGTCCCGGCGATCCCGTACCGGACGGCGGTCTTGATCCGACGCAGGTGTTCGCGGCCCCGCCGACGCCCCCGCCGGCGAAGGCAGGCGCGGCAGGCGCAGGCCAGGGTGACGACGGCGCGGTTCCGCAGGATTCCGGTCCTCCGCCTCCGCCCCCCGGTCCGCTCCCGGCGGACGATCAGTTGAAGGCGAAGGGCTACGACGACGAGGACATCCGCATTTTGAAGGAAGTGAAGGATTACCGGTTCGGCTCCATCACGAACCGCCTCAACAACGATTTCATCAGCATTCCTCCGCATCCGGAGACGAACTTCGACGGAACCGTCTTCCTCACCCTCCTGCGCGGCAGCATCTCGCTCACGCGCGACGAGAAGTGGCGCATCATCCAGGCGATCCCCAAGCTCAGCCAGTTCCAGATCGACGAGCTCCAGAAGATCCTCGACGACGAGAAGCGCAAGTTCAGCGAACTGAGCCCCAAGCACCTCCTGCAGCTCATGAAGCTCGAGCAGAAGCACGCGGAGGACTGGAAGGACCTGCAGTCGTTCATGGTGCAGAAGGATGCCAAAAAAGAGGAGCAGTCCCAGGTGGACGACATCCGCAAGCAGCTGGGCCTTTAAGCGCCCAACTGAGCTCCGTCATGTGTACTTCTGGCCCGGTTTGCGGCGGCGCTTTTTGGATGCTTTGCGTTGCCGGGCACTGTGGAGCAGCTCGTCGATTTCCGCTTCCAGCAAAGTGAGATGGGCCTCCTGCGACTCCATGGAAAATCCCCGAATGCGCGCGCCTGTATAAAAATTTCGGGCAACCGCGGCGGATTCTCTGGCTTCTGTCAGGCGCTTTTCTTCTATCAATCTCGCAGCGATACGGCACTGCTTAAGTCCATAGTCAAGCAATGAATGCATCAGCGACGAGGGCACCCCACTGCAATCGCCGATGCGATCAAATATTTCCAGCGGATCTTCGTCCATCAATAAGCAGGTTTCCAGGTAAGGAAGACAGATAGCCGTACGCATTTCCAATCCGATCTTCCGCATGAGGCGCTGCTGCTGCTCCGACGCAAACTCCGAAAACGGCTCGGCATTCATCCCTTCCTCAAAAAGTGTTGCATCCGGATTTGCATGAGAAAGCACCCGTGCCGCGATAGCCGCTGCCACGATCTGCTCCATCTCCTGCAGTGATTGGGAGAGCCTTTCGAGCTCTTCGTCATCGTTCGGGGTGCCCTCTGCGGCGATGGCGTCAGCAAGGCTGCGTCTGGCGCGACAGAGCTGCTCCATCAGTGGCGCATGAGCAATCTCAGCAGGCTGTTCGAGCCGGTCTGACAATTCAGAAAGGCTGCCGATGAGAACGTCGCGAGGGTTTATAGGTTGCGGGGATTACGGCGGCTCTTCCGACTCCCTCGATACCTTCTTGCCTCAGCAAGGTCTTCAATTTGAGCACGGAGCGACTCCAGGAGGGGCTTGTGCGCGGCCGTATCGACGCCGCATTGTCCGGCTTCCTGCAGGAAGTCTTCTGCATGATGCAGATGCCTCTGCGCCGAGGGGAGGTTATTCGAGTTCATGCTGTCAATACACATCTGGATCCGCGCCACGGCCTCCTGGTACACGGACTGCCCCTCGCATAAAACTGCTTCATACACGTCTGGAGGCAAACCGCGAACATCACCGATTGTTTCAATGCGAGTCAGCAGATCCATGTAGAAACGTGTGTCCGATTTTTCCGATTTTTTCAGTGCTTTTTTCAACGAGGGAAGATTTGCGGCAACGCGCATCTGCAGGCCGACTTCGCGAATGATCTCCTGTTGTGTTCCGGTCGCAAATTCGCTGAGCGGCGGGAGCGTTCTTTCCTCATCAAACGCCGGTGCATAGGGGTTCTCATGCGAAACTGCCCTGGCCGCGAGGGCCGCTCCGATCACGTCTTCTTCCCCATGGAGCCGCCTGCACAACTCCCGAAGCTCTTCGTCATCCGCCGCATCTGGTCCCTCCAGGGAGACAGCCTCCGCCAGTGCGCGCCGCGCCGTACTGAGAATGCCCATGGTGGCGGCGAGAGTGATTTTTGCAGGCTGGGCAATCAGGAGGTCAAGTTCCTCACAGGAACGCAGGACGACCTCCCGTCGTTCATAGGGAGCGGGTGGAGTCTCCGGTTGCGGACGCTTCTTGGCCATAGCGGCAGATCTAAGAACACCGGATTGCCGCAGTCAATGATCGTACTTGCTGCATCTTCACCTGCATCTCATTCAACGACCGAAAACTCCGCAAAATCACGCACGAGTCTTCGTTGCCCGCGTGGAGCATTCTGTGCCACTAACAATTGTTGCTAGGTATTCAACCGGAACAACACCAGAAGGCCGAATCCGAGAAGCATAAGAATCAGTCCCTTCCAGAGGCCGCGGCCCATCGCGCGGTGCAGGCTGCTGAGCATCAGAAAAAGAAAGGTGACGGCGGTCACATGAAGGATCAGCGACGAGGTGATCCATTCGTGAAGCAGTTCGCTGTGCACGGGAAGCTTTTTAAGGAGCTGATAGCTCCCGGCCGCGTAGATGAGGAAGAGGATCGCGAGGAGCCACCCGGCATACAGCCGCAGCGTGTCGATGAGCGGGTGGTACCCGGGAGCGGGCAACGCAAGAACAGGCGCCGGGGAAGAGGCGTCCGTAGCCGTGATCTCCATCGGCGAAATCCCCAGATCCACGAGCGCCTTGCGCGCGGCGGACGCATCCACGGCATCCAGCGTGCCGCTGACCTCCTCGCCTTTGCGGTTGGTTCCTGTATACGAAAACAATGACATGAAGGAAGTATAGCGCATGTCATGGTGAGAAGCGTGGCTCGAGGCCCGGTTGCGATTACCGGACACCTCGCCATGAAAAATCAAAGAGTGTCATGGTGAGGTGCGAAGCGCCGCGCGCTGAGCCTCGAACCATGATTCCGAGAGTTACTCAGCGACATACACCTCCAGTCCCGCCGCCATGGTCTCGATTGCCGCCTTCAGCTCCGCGGGACCCGAGATTTCGAAGTGACGGCCGCCGGTCCACTGCCGCTGCGCGACGACCATCGATCCCTGGGCAACGGCGACGCCTTCGGCGCCGGACATCGCTCCGGAGACGAGATTGATCTGGATCACACCCTGGCCGGCCTCCTCGACATCCTTATCGGCCACCTCCACGTGCCAGAGGTTCGGGGAGACATTGGCGCCGAATGACTGATAGAACCACTTTCGGTGCATGGGAATGCAGAACCCGATGTGGCCCGTGCAATACTTCTGGGTGAAGCCGGCCGCATCGCCGGAGACTTTCGCCATCGCTGTAACGGAGGCGGATGCAGTGGAGGATGTTGCCGCGGACGATGTGGAGGCGATCGACGACACCGAGCTCGACGAGCTCACGGAGCTGGAAGCCGGCGGAACGCTGCTGACAACGGACGAGACCACGCTCGACTTCGACGAGCTGCTGGAGACCACGGAGGAGCTGGACGAGGACGAAGACGAAGAAGATGAAGAAGAGGAGGATGAAGAGGAAGAGAGAGAGCTGGACGAGGAAAGAACAGCCCCGCTCTCGATAAGAACCTCCGGCGGCAGACGGTCCTCCAGGCGCTCGATGCGCTGCACCGTCAGGATGGTCCCGTTGCCTTCGACGGTCACGCGCGCCTCGCCGGTCACCCGGACGCGGTCATCGAGGTAATCATTGAGGGTAATGGCGGCGTTTTCCGCTTCCAAAAGCAACTCCTGCCCCTGGTCGGTCACCAGTCGGTGCGTGCCCTGCATGTAGATGCTCACGCCCATGTTCTGCAGGATGCCCACAGCCGACATCTTCACGCCGGGCTGGGACGATACCGATGCGGACGAGGATGAAAGGCCAGCACCATTCTCAACGGCCGGCGTCAGCTGGCACGCGGTGAGCGTGAGAGCGAGGAGACCGATGCCGTTGAGAACGGAAAGGCGTTTCATGAATGCGGATGAATGTGCTCAGGACTTGAGCATCGCGTCGATCGTGGTCTGGAAGGTGGACAGGGGGACAGCGCCCGAGATGTCCTTCGTCTCCTTCGTCTTGTTGTTGATGATGAAGTTGCCGGGCGTGCCCTGGACGCCGGCGTCGATGCCTTCCTGCATCTGGGTCTGGATCAGCGTGGCGAACTTGCCGCTGTCGAGACAGGTCTTGAACTTGGCTTCGTTGAGGCCCGCGGCCTTTGCGACCGTCACGAAGGCCTCCGGAGAGAGCGCTTCGAGGGCGAAGATGCCATCGTGGACCTTCCAGAAGGCGTCGTTGCCTCCCAGTTCCGCTGCGCACTCGCTGGCTTCAGCGGCCTTCTGGGCGTTCTGGTGGAAGCTGAGCGGGAAGTGGCGGTAGACGATATTGACGTCATCCTTGTACTTCTCAGCGAGCTGCGTGATCGTGGACGAATGGCGCTTGCAGAAGGGGCACTCGAAATCGGAGTACTCCACGACGGTGATCTTGGCGTTCTTGTTGCCCAGCACGTGGTCTTTGTCCGTGACGGGGGGAACCGGCTTTGCAGCCGCGGGAGCCTCGGGAGCAGGGGGGACGGACGGTGCGGACGGGGGCTGCGCAACGTATGCGCCGCCGCCTCCACCCATGCCGCCGCCGGCCGAGTAGCCGATGGCAAGCCCGATGAGCAGGCCGGACGCGGCAACGCCGCCCATCACGCCAAGCACGAAGCCGAACCATGCCGGGTACTGGCTACCGGGCGAATGCAGGGAATTCATATTCCGGAGAAGGAAAACGGATAAAAAATTTCGCACGAAAAGTGCCCGTGCATCATACAGAATGGCTTGTGGGATTCATCCAAACCGATTTGACGGATTCCGTTCTTCACGCAAAACCGCTGTTTTTCTTCATCTCATTTCTTCATCTTTTCTTAATCTACCGAGGCATCACTCCCGGCGGCGGCATGGAGGTAGGTGGCGACCACCGTCCGGGGGATCGACTTATAGCGGGAGACCACGGTGTTGTTTTCCTCGCGGCCATCGGAGAACCGCACGGTCTGCACCCAGGCAATTTCGTTGTAGCGGAGCGGGCGGCCGTTGACCGTGACGTCCGCGGGAGCGTTCGTCGAGAAGTAGGGCCCGCGCAGGTTGGCCACCCGGCCGTCGGAGGTGCCGTAGATGTTCACATAGGCTTCGTCGCCTTCGGTATAGGCCTGGATGAGCAGGGGATGGCCGGTATCGTTGCGGAACGTGAGATCCTGCTTGCCGGGGAAAATCGTCGCATCGATGCCCACACCGTACTTCTCGTAATAGTGGACATACAGGCTGTGATTGGCGCGACTCAGGACCGGCAGACCGCCGTTGAGTGCTGCGCGATAGAGGGTCGTGGCCACCTGGCAGAGACCGCCGCCCGGCACCGGGCGCAGTTCGCCGCCGTCAAAGATGCCCAGCGCCATGTCCCACTCGTTGAGGGGGGCGTTGGCAAGCACACGGTTCATGGAGAAGTCTCCGTCCGCCCCCACCACCGCATTGTGCAGGTAGTTGGCGATCCCTTTGCGGACGTTGTTCTTGCGGCCGACGCCGGATCCCGCGAAGTCGGAACGTCCGCTGCTGATCAGCTCGAGGTTTCCGAGGTCTGTTCCGCTCAGGTTGATGAGGCGGCCGGGCTTCGTCGAGAGACGAAGAGTGACGCCGGTCTGGGACTGTCCCATGGCCGAGAGGAGGAATCCCGCGACGGCTTCGGGATGGAAATCATCGCCGGTTTTCGCGACGCCTTCGGTGCGGGCGCGCAGAATGCCGTCTTCATCCTCTTCGACCGCAATGAGGGCGGCATCGACGGGATACCGGATGCCGGCCGGGGGATTCGTGCGCAGGTCCTCCGCGATGCGTTCACGCGAAAGCGAGGATGTCAGCTGCAGGGGAGAGACCTCGACCGCCATCCAGTGAGGCGCCGACTGCACGGACGCGTTCCATGCGGGAATGTCGCGCCCGTCCTGGGCGTCGAACGTCACGGTCACCGACCGGGCGAGAAGCTCGCGCTGCTCGCGGAGACCGGAGAGGACAGCGGGGAACGACAGCAGAAATCCGAACCGGTTGGCGATGCGACGCTGCAGGCGGACCGCGACCCGTTGATCGAAGGAGGAGAGGTCCAGGACCACCGGCGCCGCCTCCCGGGGGGAATCTTCCGAGGACCGGGACGCACCCTGGGCGGCACCCGACGGGAAATCATCAAGACGATAAGCGACAGCCTCCCCGCGGGCGGAAGGGAGGGCCTCCCCGTGGAGAAACATGCTGCCGGAATGCACCGTCAGGGAGCCGGCGACTGAAAGCAGTGCGACAACGAGAAACACGCGCTTATGACGGTTGTATGTAGGTTTCATTTCAATTTCGATTATACAACATTTTCTATAATATTGCAAATATTGTTCTCTCTCCACTCTTTCATCGCACGTCTGGGACGATGTGGGTATGCTCGGCAGCAATTCCGCCCCCTCCTCCTATGACCACGCGCAGCCCGCAATCCTTTACATCCAAATACGTTCTTATCGCCGCTGTCATAGGCGCATTCGTCGTACTGGGAATCTGCATTTCCCTCATCGGAGGGCTCCGGAGGGCCGCGGAGACCATCACCGCGGGCGTGACGCAGACCGCGTCGGCGCAGGGGATGCTCCGGATGCCGTTTCCCGAAGACATGGATAAGGAGAGCGTCGAGCAGGAGCTGGTGATTCCCGCCTCCTTGGAAGGAGAGACGCAGTGGGACGGGGGCACGCTCGTCTTCGTGCCGTCCAAGCCTTTGGAAGCCGGCGCGACGTATGAATTCGTGGTGGGAAGGAACGCCAAGCGCAGCGACAGTTCGGCCGTCGGACGCGAATTCGTGTTCCGCTTCGTGATTTCGGGCGATCCCGCCGTCACGGCCCGGATGCCGGCGCCCGACGCCACGGACGTCTCGCCCCGCACGAACATCACCATCGTCTTCGACCGCCCCATGGTGGCGCTCGCCCAGGTGCAGGGCGCACCGACGGGAGGGGAGTGGCCCGTGACGATTTCGCCCAGGCTCTCCGGCCGCTGGCGCTGGATCAGCACCTACGCCGCGCAGTTCCGTCCCGACGGAGGACTGACCCCGTCGACCCTCTACACCGTGACGGTGCCCGCGGGCATCCCGACGGCGGGAGGCGAAAAGACGCCCAAGGACATGAGCTGGAAATTCGAGACCGAGCGCATGCGCGTGACCGCGTCGGATCCGGAGCCGGGCTACGCGCTCGCCGGGCCGGTGACGCAGCCAAAACTCACGTTCAATCAGGAAGTAAGTCTGGAAAGCCTCGCGAAGCACGTGCGGCTGCTGAAGAGGGAGGGGACGGGGTCCGGAATCGACATAGCCGTGGGCTCCGTCAAATTCGCACTCGAGAAGAATGACGACAAAACCGTCCCCGACAAGACCGCGGCGATCATCGTGCCCAAGGAGCCACTGGCCCGGAGTGCGTCGTACACTCTCGTGATCACTCCGGGACTTCTGGGCGCCAAAGGCGATCTGGGAACCGCAGGGGAATACTCGCTGCCGTTCTCGACCGTCGGCCCGCTCAACGTGGTGTCGACGGCCTATGAATACGGATCCCTGCAGCTCCAGTTCTCGAGTCCTCTCGATGCGAATCCGGATGCGCGGCATGTCACCTTTACGCCGCCGCTCTCCACCGACGCGACCGTCAGTGTGTCCACCAACTACTGGGCCGATGGCCGGCAGTTGACGGTCTCGCCCAGCGCGCTGGAACCAAGCACCACATACACGCTCACGGTGACCAAAGACTTCGCAGACGCATACGGTCAGCATTTGACGGAGCCCTATGCCTACACGTTCACGACGCCTCCGACCCCGCCGGAAATCGCCCTCGCGTACTCGAAGGGCGAGTTCGGCATCTTCGAGCGCGGCAAGGCCCCGGTCTACTACGTGAACGCCGTGAACGTGAGCGCGATCAACGCGGAATTCGCCAAACTGACCCTCGCGGACTTCATGGCCATCCGCACCCGGCGCTACGGCGACTGGCGCTTCGTGCCCGATCTCAAAGGCAAGAGTCTGTATCGGTCCTGGTCGCTCCCCGGCAGCGGGAAGCAGAACGCCTGGAAGACGACGCCGGTCGACATGAACACCGTGGCCACCTCCTCCCTGGCGCCGGGCATCTACGCGCTGCTCCTGCGCGCGCCGGAAGTCCGCGACGGCGAGCCCATCGTCCTGCAGCAGTACTTCGTGATCACGAACACCGGGCTCACCCTCAAGTACTCGGGGGACAAAGCGCTCGTGTGGGCGACGGATCTGGAAACCGGCAAGCCCGTCGCCGGCGCGAACATCGCCTTCCACGCGCTCGGGGGCAGGACGCCGGTGCAGGGGAAGACCGATGCCCAGGGATTCTTCGAATCCGCGGTGTCGATGAAGGATTTCAAAAACCAGCCGTACGAGTGGCAGCCCGAATTCTGGGTCACCGCCGAAAAAGCCGGGGACTTCGCCTTCGTGAGCAGCCAGTGGAACGGCGGGTTCCAGCCGGGCGACTTCTCGCTGTGGAGCGACTTCCACAGCGCCGACGCGCCGCCGTACCGCCTGATGCAGCAGATGGTCACCGACCGGCCCGTCTACCGGCCGGGGGACACCGTCTCCTTTAAAGGCATCGTCCGCCTGAAGGACTGGAACGGAAATCTGCAGCTGCCCGGAAGCAAGCACACCATGCAGGTGATCATCCAGTCTCCCGACGGCACGGAGGTGCAGAAGACGACGCTGCCGTTCTCGCCGTACGGCGGGTTCTCCGGCACGTTCAAGACCTCCGAGAGCGCACCGCTGGGGCAGTACAGCTTCCAGCTCGCGCTCCTGCCGGAATCCGACACGGGCGGCTACGTGTACACGCAGGGCTTCACGGTGCTGGCGTACCGCAAGCCCGAGTACCGCGTGGACCTGACGACCGCGTCGGAGGATTACTACGACGGCGACACCATCGAGGCGGACATCGAGGGCGCGTATTACTTCGGCGCGCCGCTCGCCGACGCCCCCGTCACGTGGCGCGCGACGCTGCTCGACTGGCACTTCAACCGGTACACCGACGGCTGGTATTCGTTCTCGGAGGAGGAGAACTGGTGCTGGCAGGATTGCGGCGAGGCCATGACCAGCCTCACCGAAGGAACGGGGAAGCTGGACGCGTCGGGACGCCTGAAGGTGAAGGTCCCCGCGGCGATCGGCGACAAAACGTTGAGCCAGATCGCGACGATCGAGGCCGACGTGACGGACCCCAACAACCAGCTCGTCAGCAACCGCGTGTCGGTGCCCGTGCATAAGTCTTCGGTCTACGTGGGCGTGCAGAACCAGGACTACGCGGTCGCTCCCGGTCAGTCCGCGCGCATCGGCGTGATCACCGTGGACGTGGACGGCAAGCCCCTGCCGGGCACCCGCGTGACGCTGCGGCTGCTCTCCCGCACGTGGAACTCCATCCGCAAGAAGGGCGTCGACGGCGAGTATTACTTCGAGAACGACCATACCGATACCTTCATCCGCAGCCAGACCGTGACCACGGGCGCCGACGGCAAGACCACGGCCCAGGTCTCGATCCCCACCGGGGGGCAGTTCGTGGTGATCGCCGAGGCGACGGATTCCAAGGGAAGGACCGCCAAGGCCGGCACCAGCGTCTACGCCTGGTCGAGCACGTACGTGAACTGGCCGCATGAGAACAACGACCGCGTGGACGTGATCGCCGACAAGCCCGAATACGCGGTGGGCGACACGGCCAAGCTGCTCGTCAAATCGCCGTTCCAGGGCGAGGGCGTGAAGGCCCTCGTGACCGTGGAGCGCGAGAACGTGATGACGAAGACCGTGCTGGACGTGACGAGCAACGCACTGCCCATCGAGATCCCGATCACCGAGGACCTCGTGCCCAACGCGTACGTGTCCGTGGTCATCGTGAAGCCCCGCCAGGGCGAAACCTTCGATGACGAAGGAAGAGACACGGGCGTCCCCGCCTTCCGCGTGGGGTACGTGCAGCTGCGCGTGGAAACCGCCAAGAAGAAACTCGACGTCAGCGTCACGACCGACAAGAGCCAGTACCTTCCCGGCGAAAAGGTCAGCGCGACGCTCACCGTGAAGGATTCCGCCGGCAAGCCCGTGCAGGGGGAGTTCACCTTCGCCGCGGTCGACATGAGCGTGCTGGCGCTCGCGGGATTCCGCCCGCCCGACATCGTCGCCAATTTCTACAGCGACCACGGCCTGGGTGTCTACACGTCGCAGATGCTCACGTACCTCGTGGAGCGCTTCAAGCCGGGCTCCAAGGGCGGCGGAGGCGCGGATCCCGAAGACCGCAAGCGCGGCAATTTCCGCGACACCGCGTACTGGAACCCCGCGGTGGTGACCGACGCGAACGGCAAGGCGTCGATCTCGTTCGACCTTCCCGACAACCTGACCACCTGGCAGCTGCTCGCGGTGGGCGGCACCAAGGACGGGAAGTTCGGCGTCGATGACCTGGAAATCGTCGAGACGAAGAACGTCATCATCCGCCCCGTGCGCCCGCGCTTCGCCGTGCGCGGCGACAGGATCACGCTGGGGGCGATCGTCCATAACTTCCTGCCCGGGACCCGCACCTTCGCGGTCAACGTGAGCGGCACCGGATTCGCCCACGCGGGCGAAGCCACGAAAACCGTGACCCTGAAGACCGGGGAGATGGCCAAGCTCGCGTTCCCTGTGACGGTGGGCAGCGTCGACGGTCTCGCCATCACCATGAAGGCGGAAACGGACGGCGCGCGCGACGAGATCGAGGAGAAGATCCCCGTCCACATCTTCGGCACGCCGCAGTCGGTGGCGACCACGGGACAGACCGAGAGCGTCGTCACGGAGAAGATCCTCGTCCCGTCGGAGAAGGACGCGTCGTCCGGCACGCTGGACATCACCGTGTCGCCGTCGCTGGCCACGTATCTCCCCGGCGGACTCGAGTACGTGCTCGAATACCCGTACGGCTGCGCCGAACAGACGGCGTCGGCGTTCCTGCCGCACGTCGCCCTCAAGAAACTCCAGGGCTTCGACGCGTTCAAGATCGTCAATGACCAGGCGCTCGCCGGCGTCATCACCACGTCGCTGCAGAAGCTCTACCGCTTCCAGCGCCCCGACGGCGGCTTCGGGTACTGGGAGGAAAGCCCCGAGAGCCAGCCGTACCTGACGGCGTACATCCTCTACGCGCTGCGCCTCGCGAAGGAAACCGGCCACAGCGTGGATGCGTCGGTGATGCAGCGCGCGGCCGCGTATCTCTCCGGCGTGCTGCGCGCCGACGGCAAGCTGGCCAAGGCCGGCGACCTGCCGCTGCGCGCCTACATCCTGTACGTGCTCGCAGAGACCGGGAACCCGGATGCCAACCTGCTCAACAACCTCTATGACCGCCGCCAGGAGCTGCCGGTGTTCTCGCAGGCCGAGCTCGCCATGGCGCTGCAGAAATCCGGCATGCAGAAGAAGAGCGAGGAGGTGCTCGGGCATATCCTGAACAACGCGATCGTCGATCCGCGCGGAGCGCACGTGGAGGAGCCGCGCGAGCGCTCGTACCGCATCTTCATGCAGACCAACACCCGGACCACGGCCGAGACGCTGCAGGCGATGATCCGCATCGATCCGGGCAACCAGCTGATCCCGCAGTTCGTGCGGTTCCTGCTCGCCGCCCGCAAGGACGGACACTGGGATTCCACGCAGTCGACCGTGCAGACGATCCTCGCGTTCACGGAGTACCTGAAGTCCACCAACGAGCTCTCCGCCGACTACATCGCGGGCATCGAGGTGAACGGCACCATCGCCGCGACCCAGAAGTTCTCCAGGCAGAACATCCTGACGCGCAAGGAAGTCACTCTCGCCCTCAAGGACCTCAAGCGGGGACAGCAAAACGACGTCCGCATCGGCGTCGACAGGCAGGGGAGGCTCTTCTACGACGTCCTCCTGTCGTACTTCCACACCGGCGACACCATCGAGCCCGCGGACCAGGGCATCGGCATCCTGCGCGAACTCGGATCGCTGGATCCCAAGGGGCCGCAGTCCGTGTCGACCGTGAAAGCGGGCGAGACGTACCGCGTGACGCTCACCGTCACCGTTCCGGAGGACCGGTATTTCGTCGCCGTGGAAAGCCCGCATCCGGCGGGACTCGAAGGCATCGATCCGCAGCTCCAGACATCCAGGCAGACGGGCCTTCCGGACGATGTCATGGTGAGCCCCGTCGAACCATGGTGGTTCGACGAAGACGACGACAACGGCCTCTGGCGCTTCAACCACAAGGAATTCCGCGATGACCGCGTGTTCCTGTTCGCCGACTACCTGCCCGCGGGCGTCTACAAGTACACCTACCTCGTCCGTGCGACGACCCCGGGCACGTTCCGCCAGCGCCCGGCGCACGTCTTCGAGATGTACTTCCCCGAGACGTTCGGCCAGACCGCGGGAGGATGGTTTACCGTGAATGAATGATGAACCTGTTTCGACGCTGGTACCGCGTTTCCGCAGAGGCCGTCCGCAGACGGCCTCTGCTTTGGATTTCCTGCGCGGCCGGCGTGCTTCTTCTTCTCTTATTCTTCCCGCTGCCCAGAGCGCTTCGGGGCGCGGATGCTTCGCAGACGGTGCGGATTCTCGACCGCAACGGCGCGCTGCTCTACGAGTACCGCAACGGCGCGCCCGGGAGCAATGAATGGCTGCCGTACGAGCGCATTCCCGCCTCCGCGGTGGACGCCCTCATCGCCGTCGAGGACCGGACATTTTTGACACACCCGGGCGTCAGCCTTCGCGGGATACTTCGGGCGGCATGGCAGAACGTCACCGGAGGACGGATCGTCTCCGGCGGCAGCACACTTACTCAACAGTTGGTGCGAATCCTGCTTCAGCAATCGAATGATAATCAAGATTGTAGGGGCATTGCATGCAATGCCCCTACCGGCCGCAATCGTTCGTATGTTCATAAAATTTTTGAAGCGTACTACGCCCTCCGGCTCGACGCGCGCATGAGCAAGCAGGAGATCCTGGAGGCGTATCTCAATTCCGCCTACTTCGGACATCAGGCCTACGGACTGCAGGCGGCCGCAACGACCTACTTCGGCAAATCGGCGGGCGAGCTGAGCCTCGCGGAGACGTCGCTGCTCATCGGGTTGCTGCAATCGCCCGCGGGTTTCGACCCGTTCCGCACCATGCCGCGCGCGCGGGAGCGTCAGGCGGCCGTGCTCAAAGCGATGCGGGAACAGGGGGTTATCACCGCCGGGCAGGAAGCGGAGGCCTCCGCGGCGGCCATCCGTCTGGCTCCCGACAGGGTGAACGTGGAGGCGCCGCATTTCGTGTTCCAGCTGCTGGCCGGGCGTGACATCCCTCCCGGCGCCCGGGAGCTGACGACGACGCTGGATCTGGGTCTGCAGCACGCGGTGGAGCGATCGATTGAAAAGCAGATGGAGGCCCTGCGCGACAAGAACGTCACATCGGCCGCGGTCGTGGTGCTGGATGCCGTCAGCGGCGACATCCTCGCCATGGCCGGCAGCGCCGATTATTTTGACGCCGAGCACGACGGCGCGGTGAACGTCGCCGTCTCGCCCCGCCAGCCGGGATCGGCCCTCAAACCCTTCACCTACGCGCTCGCATTCGAGAACGGCGCCACGGCCGCGACGACCGTCGCCGACGTCGAGACGCAGTTCTTCACGCAGGAGGGCAATCCGTACGTCCCGCGCAATTACGACTACGGCTACCACGGCCTGGTGCGCTACCGCGAGGCGCTGGGCAACTCGTACAACATCGCCGCGGTCAAAGTGCTGGAGCGCGTGGGCATCGGCAACCTGTTGCACTTTCTGCGCGAGCTGGGACTCACGAGCCTCACGGAGACTCCCGAACACTACGGCCTCGCGCTCACGCTCGGGGATCCCGAAGTGTCGCTCCTGGAGCTGACGCGCGCATACGCGGCGTTCGCGCGCGGAGGGAAGACGCTCGAAGAACGGGCCGTGATGGACGACCCCATCGCGGAATCAAGGAATGTTCTGGATCCGCGCGTGGCCTGGCTGATCACCGATATTCTCAGTGATGATGCCGCGCGCCTGGAGCAGTTCGGGGAGGGCGGCCCGCTGAGCTTCGATTTCCCCGTCGCCGCCAAGACGGGCACCACCCGCAACTCGCGCGACAACTGGACGGTGGGGTACACCCCGCAGCGGATCGTGGGCGTGTGGGTGGGCAATGCCGACAACTCGCCCATGAAGGGCACCTCCGGCGTCACGGGCGCGGGGCCGATCTTCCACGACGTGATGCTCGCCGCGATGGACGGCCTGCCGCGCATGGGCTTCCCCCGGCCCGACGGGATCATCGAACGCGAGATCTGCGCGGTATCCGGCAAACTGCCGACCGAGCTGTGCACGCGTCGGGTGCGGGAGAAGTTCATCGCCGGCACGGAGCCGACGGAGCCCGATGACATTTTCCGGAGGGTGACGGTCGACCGTCGCAACGGGCTGCGGGCGGGGGAGTCGTGCCCTCCACAATTCATCGTGGAAGAAACCTTCGCGATCTTCCCGCAGGAAGTGCGGCGCTGGGCGCGGGAGAACGGCTGGAAGGAGCCGCCGCAGGCTTTTTCTCCGTTCTGCGGGGAAGACAACGCTCGCGGGCCCGGGAGCGGGGACGGGCTCGGAGAAAACGAGCAATCAATTATCATCACGAAGCCCTCCAGCCACGACGAATTCGAGCTCAACCCGCTGGTGCCGGATGCCAGTGAGAAGATCATCTTCGAAGCCGAGGCCCCGCACGGCGTCACGCGCATCGAGTGGTTCGTGAATGGAACAAGCATCGGCACGGGAATGGCCCCGGACTTTCGGGTGACGTGGAAGCCTGTCGCCGGACAATGGACCGTGGAGGCGCGCGCTGGGGCACTCTCGGCAAAGCAGGCCTTCTCGGTTCGGAAAAAGGAATGATGGTCTGATGGAGTGCCAACAGGAGTGTCATGGTGAGGTGCCCGGCGGTCGAACCGGGCCTCGAACCATGACCTACTCATCACCACTCCTTCACCCGCCCGATTTTCCGCTCGAGCGGATGCGCTTTGCGCAGCCGCGCGATCTGCGCCTTCGTGAGGATCGAAAAGTGCTTCACGTTGTCGACGTACTCGGGAACGTAATCGACATCCTCCTCGTCGGTCATCCACCCCCGTTTGTCGAACCGGGAGAGATCGACGGGATTGGAGAACGACCGCAGCGTCTTGGAGCCGTCGTTGATCAGGTATTCGTGGAAGTACGACATCGCGAGCTCCCGGATGGTCTTGTAGACGAGTTCGCGATAGCGCAACACGCCGTGATTGGTCTTGCTGATCGCGCCCCAGCAGCCGTCCTGCCGGAACACCGCCACCACGTGGTCATCATCGTAGGGCGTCGCCTTCAGGTCCATCACCAGCGGGGGATAGCCCGCAAGCCGCAACGCGACCGCCGCGACCATCGCGCCCTCCATGCAATGCGCGCGGCGAAGCCGCAGCACTTTCCGGGGCGACCAGTAGGTCTCGCGGAAGTTCATCGGCAGCTCATCCAAAAAGTCCTGGATCTTCTGGGGCGTGCGGAGAGACCGCAGAACGCGGAGTTCGTGCGGTTCGAAGCAGCAATACGACTGATGCATGGAGAGCAGTATACTGCAGAAACTGCATGACTCGCCTCATCACGTTATTCTGGCGGTCGAATTGCTCCTCCAGGTCGGGTGGTTCACCCTGCTCCTGTTGGAACTGTATCGGATATTCGGCTAAGGTCCGCTTTAGGATTTTTTTGCTTCACTGTCGTATATATTCACTCCCAAGTTCTTGTATTCCTCAAGGGGCACTGTACGCACGGACAGCTGACCGTCCGTGGCTTTCTTCCATGCCGCGCGCCGCTGCTCCCACTCCGTCCCGCTGCGGATATTCTCCACTTCGCCAAGATCGATGACGTCGATCTGCTTTGGAAGGATGAGGCGCGTGCGCATCTCCTCGGGAATCATGGCCAACGCGGCATCAATCACGATTGTCGGATCTGTGGCAGCCGCCAGCGCGAACTCCTTTTGTTGTGATGCGGGCAGAATCACACAGAAGTCTCCAACGTTTCCATCGCGCGCAGGCCCGGTCGTACTGTCCTTGTACTGGCCCCGCGATCCACGGATGCCGAGATAGACCATCCAGGCTGGATTCTCGTCCAACGAGTCACGCTTCCCATACCCGCGCATTGGCAGATTGCAGGGATATGTAACGAGACATGCGATGCAGCCGGGCTTTTTTCCCGTGTGCGTGCTCGGGAGCTGCAAGAACTTACTTGGACCGCTGGAAACAATACCTTTGATTTGATCGACAATTGGGCTGTTCATACTGGGAATGATGTCAAAACCTCCTTGAACTTGTTCGCCTCCGGTCCAACGGGTGTGCACGAAGGCAATCCCGACAGCTGCAACCTTTTCGATCAGCAAACGGCGAAGCTCTGCCGAATCAGAAGCGGCCTCAACCGGTACAGCGACCGATGGAGCACTTGCAGCAGTTTCTACCGATGCCTCCCCAAATACTTGGGTTGCTTGCGTTAGCGAAGTCTTGCCGACGGGAGAGTGAACAATCTGTTCCTCAATTCCCGAAGAAGCGCCAGGGTCTCGTGCGCCCAGTGCTGTCACCTGACTGATATCGGTTCGTACATCCTCAGAAAGTAGAGCAATAAGCTGCGACTCCGCGCGCTCAAGAGCTTCGCGATCTCCCGCCTTGGCCTGCTGGATGTCTGCAAGGATTTGCCGAAGAGCTTCCTTTTGATGATGCATACGCAAGATTGACTCTGAGCGAAAGTTAATTCTTCGAACTCTCCGGCGTCCCCAGTAGTTGCCGGACTGAGAGCTTTGCCTTCTGCACGCCGATTTCAACATCGAGTTTTCCTTCTGCATCTACACCGACGACAACCGCAAGGCGACCGATTTTATCCCGGTCATTGATCGGCAGATCGGGAATCCAGATTTGTTTGCCAACAAGTTCCTCAGGTTGGGTATGGTGCATATTAATATTATACCATAATTTTAGTTTTCATCAACTTCATACCCCGGATTATCGGGGCCTTTTCTAAACAAGATCACCAGCTGGTTTTGATGGTTCGTTGAAATGCTCTGAATACCAGCCTGGAGACCATATTTTTCCCTGTATGCGTTTTTCACCAAAGCGATGACTTCTTCCCTTTTCCCATGGGCTTCCGGAAGTAGGGGAATGCTCAAATCCCCAAACTGATGAAGTTCGTCGACAAGCTGCGGCACGAGTTGTTCAAAGGAGGTTTTGATCATACGGAAGATGAAGGATAGACCCTTTTGATCTGAAGAACAAAACCGCCTGTGTGGGGAGATCAGATGTCGTATTTCCCGATGATCCCATCCAGTCTCCGGCGCAGTTCCTGCACGATCTCCTCAGCGGGCTGGCTCATGGGCAGATTATGCGCGGCGGAGAGCGCCTGGGGCAGCAGCGTATGATGAAGGCCGACGATTTCGAGCGTCGCCGCGCCCTGGGCAACGTACGGCTTCCGCATTCCCGTGGTCGACGCGCGTTCGGCGCTGGTGATGAGCTTCTTGGACCCGCCCTCACCGTACACATCGAACAGGACGATCCAGTCCTCCCCCTCGGGAAGTGTTTCGGCGCGGACGCCGAGTACTTCCTCCACGCGGCGACGGAGTTCCTGTATCACCACGCGCGGATTTTTCGTGACGGACAGCACCTCCGATATGCCGGTTCCCAGATCGAGATACGTTGCCAGATCCGCGTCGTGCACTCCGCTGATGCAGAGGGCATTGCGGCTCTGGCTGATGACCGGCCGGAGGGGCAGCTGCGTCGCAACCATCGCTCCGCCCGCCGGCTTGGCGGCATCCGTGGTCAGACAAAGACGTCCCTGCGGATTCTCATCGGCACGGAAGCGCACTTCCCATCCCGCCATTTTTTCGTCGTAGGGGATGAACACGGAAGTTATTTAAAATCTTTCCTTTAGTAATGTCAAATGCAGGCTTTTCCGTTTTACAAGTCATGTATGGTGGAGCTGAGGGGACTTAAACCCCTGACCTCTACAATGCGAATGTAGCGCTCTATCAGCTGAGCTACAGCCCCACGATGTGAATGAATGGATGGGCTCTATCATCCGCCTGGGCGGATACAGCCCCACGAGCAACGCGGGCCTATTGTACAAATTTTCAACTGCAAATCCACCACCTTATTGGCATTCCATCGGGCTTTCGATACGATCTTCCCGCTGGTGCGCTCAGCTCATGCGCACGGCATTCTCTCCGTTTCCTATGATCCCAGCCGCTCTCATCACGCTGCGCGAAACGCTCGAGGCCTCTCTCGTCGTGGGAATCGTCTTCGCCTTCCTCCATCGCATCGGCGAGCGGAAGTACGACACGACGGTCTGGCTGGGGGTGCTTGCGGGCATGCTCGTCAGCTTTGCGGTGGCGGTGGCGTTCCGGATGACCATCGGGGAATTCGAAGGGTCGGCGGAACAGATGTACGAAGGCCTCACGATGTTCGCGGGGGCGGGACTGCTCTCGTGGATGATTCTCTGGATGCTCAATCAGCGCCGGACCATCCGCCGCGAGATCGAAGGGAAGGTGAGCGGACACGTGCTGGAGGAGCGCATGCTCGGAATCTTTTTGCTCGTGCTGGTGAGCACGGCGCGCGAAGGGGTCGAAACGGTGATCTTCCTCCAGGCGCTGCTCGTGCATGCGGACGCCGGCATGCAGCTCTTCGGAGGGCTCCTGGGCATCGCCATCGCGGTCGTCGCGAGCTACTTCCTCTTCCGCGGCATCGAGATCATCCCGCTGCGCCGCATGTTCTCCGTCACCAGCGTGCTGCTGGTCCTGTTCGCCGCCGGACTCGTCGCGCATGGCGTGCATGAGTTCCAGGAGGCCGGGCTGCTGCCGTTTCTGACGGAGCCGCTCTGGAACCTGAACCCCGCTCCGCTCTCGGAGACGACCTATCCGCTCCTGCACGAAAACGGCGCGATCGGGAGCATCTTCAAAGGGCTCCTCGGCTACAACGGCAATCCCAGCGGACTGGAACTGATTGCGTATGCGGGATATCTGGCGGGGGTGAGCGCCGTGTGGAAAATGCTCGGCACAAAACGGGCGTGATGGCGTTTGGAAAGAAGGGGTCCTTTTGATACCATCCCTCGGCTGCCGTGGCCCTGTAGCTCACCGGTAGAGCGCTGCCCTGAAGAGGCAGGCGTAGTCAGTTCGATTCTGACCGGGGCCACCATTCTGCTACGCGAGCTTAGCAGAATGACTTGAAAGTGCAGGAAACAGTCTTCGAAGCTTGCGAAGAAGACTGACCGGGGCCACCACATAGTTTTTTTAACGACGGCGTCGTCAGTTCCCCGTCCGCCGGAACGAGGCAAGCTCGCATGCAATGCCCTGTGACGCCATCAAAATGGCCCGAGGCCTTGCAGACTCCCATTGGGCGCTGGGGAATCGCGGCTTTGGCGTAGTTTGCATAATTTTAGATTTTATGTTATAATATACACATATTACATTCCTAACTTCCTATGCGTTTTTACAACCCGCATCCCGACATGATTCCCTTCAGCGATGCTTCGACAGAGGCGAAGATTAGCAAACTTTCTCCCCAAGATAAAAAGCGTGCCCGGGAATTGCAGCAGGCCATCGAAGACCTGTCTCATCCGCAGATGTCCGGTCCCGATTCCGATGGCCGGGCCGTTGAACGGTTTCTTCGCGATAAAAGCCAAGAGCTCCGGGATCTCCTCGACAAGGCAGTCTGACATCTGCCGATCGGGCGCTTACATCATCCGCAACAGCAGCAGCGCCGGGATCGACAGCATCGACAGATCCAACGCGCGTTCCGCCATGGGCGACAACATCCGTTTTCGCGCAGAGTCCCCGCGTTTGGCGAAGCGCGGCGGGAGAGCACGCCGGAGAGGGGAGAGGGCCGTCGGAGGAAGAATCGTCTTCATGTACGCCACTAAGACGCCGGGCCAGCGGAATACTTACCGCTGTTGCGACGGCGGAAAACAGCCCCCGCCGTCGGGCAGGGGCCGCTTGCGCATCTGCCGCGATCACTTGCGAACGAAGACGTAGAAGGTCTCGTCGTCCCAGCCTTCGTCCTTCCCGTGGAATCCCTCTTTCACGAGCGTGAAGCCGGGGGCGTTCTGGAGAAAAATTTTCCCGTAGTCCCTGCGGAAAAGCGCGTCGCGCTCGCCGCGATAGGTGACCTCGACGGTCTCGGTATCGTGGTACTCGCTGAGCACGACATACTTCCTGGAGCAGCGGGCGAGTTCGGAAATGACGGCGCGAAGCGATTCCTCCGGCTGATGGATGAGGACGCCCGCGGAGATCGTCATGTCGAACATGCGGTCCTTGTACGGGATGTCCTTGATCGGACCGCGGAAAAAGTGCGCGTCGGGCAGACGCTTCCGGGCGATGGCGAGGGCCTTGGCATTGATGTCCATGCCGTAGACGTTGCGCTGCTCAAGCGGCGGGATCATATGCTCAAGATTGAATGCCTGGTTGCAGCCGACTTCCAGCACCGTCTCGACGGGAAATTCCTGAAGCAACGACTGCCAGAATCGCTTGCGGCGCTGGTCGTTGACGGCGTCGACGTGCCGGTCGGTAAGCGCGTCGCCGAAGGCGCCGGACCAGAGTTCTTCGAGGCGCTGGGCCTCCTTCATGGGAGTGGACATATCAAAGAAGGGAGCAAAAAAGTACAAACACCGGATGTAGTGGTGCTGACAGACGCCAGGGCCTTTTCTTACAGAGAAAAATCGGGGAAAAGTGAAATGCAAAATGAAGCGGGCAAACGCCGTGGATTGGCCCGTTGAGGGAGAAAAGCGCATTATTGACAATTATGATGATTAATGATTAAGTATACGCTCACGGTTTTGCTCCTTTCCCCGCGGTCGCGCCGTGGCGCCAGCACTGCCGCAGCCGTTCCCGCAGTAAGAATGTCTCCGAATTTTCGTCTTCAAATGCTAGTTGCCCCCGACGAAGCGTGTTAGGTTCGAGAGTCATTTTTCCCCGAAGAATTCCTCATGCATCAGCCGTATCAGCGTCAGGCCGTCACCCCCGTGGTTTTGACGTTCGCGCTCGTCTGCCTCGGCTGGTATCTGATGATGCTTCTCGACGTGCGGAATATGGGGCATCCGGTCGCGTATGCGCTGCTGGTCGTGGCCGAAGGCCTCGGCATCGTCCAGATCGCCGGCGTCTGGATTTCGATCATCATCGGAAAGGAGGAGCAGCCCAAATACAACATTGATGCCATCCGCACCGCGCTGATCAAGCGGCCGCACATTGGCGGAAAAATTGCCGTGTTCGTCCCGGTCTGCGGCGAACCGCTCAGCGTCATCCGCCCGACCATTACCGCCGCGCGCGACGTTCGCCTGCCGCACGAAACCTACGTGCTCGATGACGGGCGTTCGGACCAGGTGAAGGCCCTCGCAACGGAACTCGGCGTGGGATACCTGCGACGCGCGGACCGCACGGGCTGGAAAGCCGGCAACCTGAACAACGCCCTCAAGCGCGTGAAGTCGGACTACTTCGTGATTTTCGACAGCGACCACGTCGCGTATCCGGAATTCCTGGAAGTCACGCTGCCGTGGATGCTCTCGGATCCCAAGCTCGCCTTCGTGCAGACCCCGCAGTACCTGAGCAACCGCGACTCGTTTGTGGGCGGCGGCATGGCCGAGACGCAGGACATTTTCTACCGCCAGATCCAGACCTCCAAGAACAGATTCAACGCCGCGTTCTGCGTGGGTACCAACGTCATCTTCCGCACCGCGGCGGTGATGGAGCTCGGCGGCATGTACGACAAGTCGCACTCCGAGGACATTTGGACCTCGTACATCCTTCATCAGAAGGGATGGAAGTCGCTGTATCTTCCCACGGTACTCGCCGAAGGCGCCGCTCCCGAGACCGTCGAGAACTTCCTCCGCCAGCAGTTCCGCTGGGCGACCGGCGGCTACGAGCTGTTTTTCAAGCAGAACCCGCTGTTCTGCAAATCGCTGACGCTCGACCAGAAACTGCAGTACCTCCACACGTCGATGTTTTTCCTCACGGGGTTCTCCGTCTTCACGTTCTTCGTGATGCCGCTGCTCTACGTGTACCTGGGATGGCACCCGCTGAGCGTTGCCGCCGGCGGACTTTCATGGGCGGCACACTTCCTGCCGTACTTTTTGATGATGTTTGCCACGACCGCGCACCTCCTCGGGCGCATTCCCAAATGGCGGACGTTCGTAATGGCCGTAGCCGCCTTCTCGGCGCACATGGCGGCTTGCGCGAGCGTACTGACCGGCATCCGGTTCAAGTGGCGCGCGTCCGGCGTCGCCCTCTCCAACATCGACCACGTGCGCGCCATCATGATGCACCTCCTGCTGCTCCTGCTTTCCGCGGGCGCGATTCCCGTGCTCCTGTTGCATGAAAAGAACGGAATGCTCGCGGTGACGATGTCCCTGTGGCTCGTCTGGAACTGCGCGCTGCTCCTCGCCCTTTGCCGCCGCGCGTTCCCCGCCGCTGACCCCGCCTCCGCTCCCGCCCCCTCCATGAAACTCTCTTCCGCTGTCGCGTCATGAAGACCTCCTCGTACTTCACCTTCACACTCGTGGTCGTCGCCTTCCTGATCATCCAGGGATGGATGCTGCAGCGCATGTTCGTCGCACCCCGCGTCTTCACGGCGAAGGAGGCGACCATGCTCGGCGATTCCAGCGAAATCCGCGCACCGACGCCCGGGCAGATCCAGCATCTGCTCGTGAAGGAGAATGACCGCGTCGAACAGGACCAGCGGCTCCTCGACGTGGTGCGGATGGTGCATAACCCGCTGACGGGGGAGTGGCGCCAGGAGAACACGGCCGTCTTCGCCCTTCATCCCGGCGTGGTCGTGGACCTGGCCGTCCGCAACGGCGCGTACGTGACGGGGGAGCAGGCCCTCGCGACGATCGTCGACAACTCGCCAAACTCGCTGCACGTGGTGGCCAAGATCGCGGTGCCCCCCAACGACGTCATGCGCATCCGTCCGCTCATGACCGCGGTGGTGCAGGCGGAATTCCTCAACGACGGCGAGCCGATCGACGCCATGATCCAGGAGATCAGCCCGGTGTACGACTCGCAGGATGAGACGCTCAGCGTGCGTCTGCAGCTCTTCCGGTATCCCGACGGCATCGAGAACCTCCCGCTCGGCCTTCCGGTGGACGCGTACGTGTCGCAGGAGCGCCGCCCGGATGAGAACATCGTCAGTTCCATTTTCCATTCCTTCTTCCCGCGCTCCGAAGCGCAGGCCCAATGATTATGCTCAAGCACCTCCTCCGCACAGGCATCGTCGGCGTGATCGCCGTCGCCGTGATCGGCAGCGTCGTCGCCGCCTCCCAGTCGACGACGGGCGCCATGCGGCCCGCCGCGCAGCCCCCCGCGAAGTCGTACACGCCGCCCCAAATCGAGCCGCTCGTGCCCGAGACCGGACGCACGCCCGTCAAGCCGACGGTGGGCGACAACACGGTGCTCAAGCAGCTCCCCGCCGGCACCGGCATCCAGACGGTCCCCGCGGGCGTCGCCCGCCCGGTCCGCACCAACTCGTGGTGGAGCGCCGGCGCGCTCGACGCGTGGCCCGCGCCCGTCTTCCCGCTGCCCTTCAAAGGCATCTTCAACGCCGACGGTCTCACGCTTTTCCAGGTGGGACGCAAGGTCCATGAGCGGGCGGTGATGCACACCGCGGAGGATCCGCTGCGCATCACGGACGGCGGCCAGGCGACCGGCGCCTCGGCGATCATCGCCGGCGACTGGGACGTGACGTTCCGCGTGCGCGCGGGCGGCAAAACCGCCTTCGACGCGACGATGACGCAGGGCAGCCCCTTCGTCTTCATCCGTCCCGGCGGCGGCACGCTCACTGCGGTCCTCCCCGGCGGCGCCGTGCCCACCGTCTTCGACTGCAAGAACGAGTGCGGCTCCGCGGTGCACATCCGCGCACCCACGTCCACGTACATGCTCGTCTCGCCGACGCGCAACGCGTTCACCATCAAGGGCGGCATCGTGACGGCCCGCGTCGAGAGCGGCCGCGCCCTGGTGACGGTGGTCGCCATCGCGCCCGAGAGCGACCCCGTCGCGTATCTCGCCCCGGCGCTGCGCCCCTTCACGGGCACCCAGGCGAGTTACTCGTTGACGTCCTCGCAGGTCCACACGACGTTCCGCTTCCCGCAGCCCACGATCATGGGCCTGCTGCCGCACCAGTTCATCTCGCTCGCCGCCGCGCCCAAGGACACGCCGTCGTCCGGCATCCTCGGCAGCCCCGGGACGCTGATCGGCACGTTCCATTCGCTGCGCGGACCCATCCGTCTCTACCGCGGCAACGGGTTCAGCACCGCCGTCCCCCGGCCCTCCATCCTCCCGTCGCTCCCGCCGCTGCAGAACGTGGTCTCCGGCCAGGCATTGCGCGAGACGCTGCGCCGCGAAATCACCGGCAACGTGCCGCCCTCGGGCGACGCGTACTGGATCGGCAAGGGCATCCTCCGCACGGCCCAGCTCGCCGAACTCGCCGACCTGGTCGGTGATGCCCAGCTGCGCGCGCAGGCCCTCCAGCAGGCGCGCTACTCGCTCGGCGGCTTCTGCGCCGGCGCGCCCGGCAGCCCGCTCTCGTTCGCGTGGGACCCCGTGGCGGGCGGCATCGTCGCCCTGCCCGCCGGCTACGGAAGCGAGCACTACAACGACCACCACTTCCACTACGGGTACTACACCCATGCCGCCGCCATCATCGCCCGCATGGATCCGGATTTCCTCAAAAAATACGGCGACTGTTTCCGCCTGCTCGCGCGCGACATCGCGTCCACGGACCGCAAGGACCCCTCGTTCCCGTACATGCGCTACTTCGATCCGTACGGCGGCCACAGCTGGGCCAACGGCCTGACGAGTTTCGGCGACGGCACCAACCAGGAATCGGTCTCGGAGGCCATGCACGCCTGGTACGCGCTCGCGCTCTACGGCCGGACGTCGGGCAACGCCAAGCTCGAGGACCTGGGCACGTGGATGTTCGCCCAGGAATCGCAGGCCGCGCGCGTCTACTGGCTCAACGCCGTGCCCGCCGCCGACGCTCTCCCGGAGGAATTCGCCTATCCGATCATCTCGATCCTCTGGAGCGGCAAGGCCGACTACGCCACCTTCTTCGACGGCTCCGACGGCGCCGTCCGCGGCATCCAGTTCTTCCCCGTGACCACCGCCCTGCTCCCGATCGTCGACAGGCAGATCGTCAAGGGCGTCGTGGCACCGGCCGCCCAGGCGGCCCCCCCGACCATCTGGAAGAGCGGCCTCTCGCTCGTCCAGTCGCTCACGGACCCCACGGTGTCGATCCCGGCCGATATGCCGATCGAACCGGGCTACAGCCGCGCGTACGTCGATTACTGGCTGCAGACGACCAAGGCGCTCGGGGAACCCGTGTCCGCCACGGGCACGTGCGCCGGGTACGTCTTCAAGAACGGCAACAAGCATCTGGCCGCCATCTACCGCTTCCCGCACGACCCGCCGCAGTGCGCGTTCTACATCGGCATCCGCTCCATCGCGCTTCCCAAGCTGCAGGTGGGATGGAACCTGCGGAGCCTGTAGAAAGGCAAACGATGCAAACGATGCAAACGACGGAAACGAAGAAAACGAGGATCCTCGATTGCCTCGTTTTCTTCGATTGCCTCGTTTGCCTTTGCATTACATATCAAGCCCAGGTTTTCAGCCCCCACTTCTAGCCAAGCCCACACCCCGGGCGTAGAGTTTTCCGCACATTCCCTCCTCATCCATGACCCGTTCCCTGCACGCTGCCGGCCTCGCCGGTTTGTCGCTCGCCGGAGTGCTGCTCTTTGCCGCAAACGTTGCAGCCGCCCCCCTCTCCGTCCAGTTCAACGGCAACACGTATTACCTGGTGAACGGGAACGATCCCAAGATGGACACGGGCGATGAGGTCTGCGCGAGCATCAAGATGAAGTGCGTCGGCTACAAGTCGATCAACACGAATTCGATCTGCAAACTCTTCCATCCAAACGCGAAGGAACTCGTGAGCGTGAACGGCAGCAAAGCCGGCTTCTACTGCAACGGGGCGCCCCAGACGGGCCTCGCCTGCGGCAAGATGATGAACACGTGCCAGGTGTGCCCCGCCTGCAACCTGAACGAGGCCGAAACCTGCAGCCAGCCGATCGGAAAGCATTTCCGCGAAATGTACGTCTGGTGCGGAACGGGTGCATCGTCGTCGTCCGCCAAGTCGTCATCCAAAATGTACGGGCCCCTCCCCTTGGCCAAGACCTCATCGTCCCGATCCAGCAGCCGCCGGAGTGTTTCGTCCACGTCCTCCTCCGTCGCCGGCGTCAACTGCACCTTCTCCCAGTCACCGCTCAAGAAGGTGACGTGCTCCGCCCCCAGGGCCGCCGACAACTACTGCGTCACCGTCATGCAGTCGGCCTTCGCCAAGGCGACCTCGTGTTCCGAGACCGGCAACGTCGTCTGCTCGGTTCCGTGTACCGCCCCCAATGCCGCGAACATCACGCGCTGCGCGTTCGGCGGGGTGAAGTCGGGCGGCTGCTTCAGCAGCAGCAAGTCCTCGTCCGCCGCGGCGAAGAAGAGCGCAGGCGCGCTCTGCGCGCATGGCGGCGAATGCGCCTCGGGCATGTGCCTGGGCGTTGTGCCGGGCCGCGAGTACCGCTGCTCCTGCATGGACCCGCTGAACAGGTGGGAGGGATGCCGGAAGTGAGGAAATCGAAGCAATCGAAGAAAACGAGGCAATCGATGATCCTCGTTTTCTTCGTTTCCGTCGTTTGCTTCGTTTGCCCTACAGATACCCATCCACCCTCACCTTTCCGATGTACACGGGCATCTCGGTTCCTCCGCGCAGCTTCTGCAGCGCCTTGAGCAGCCCGATGCGGTCGAGCACGTCGCGGAAGCGACGGACAGCGCCTTCGCTCTGGAAGTTCGTCATCACCGTGAACTGCTCGATGCGCTTGCCGACGATCACGATGGTGTCGTCCTCCAGGCGCTCGATGCGGTACGTCCCCATCTTTTCGCTTTTGAGGTGGGGACGGAGCACGGGAATCGGCGCGGCTCCGGCGGCGGCCTCCCCGGCGGCATCCAGGGGCTGGCGCTTTTCGCGCTCCTCGAACGCGGCATGGAGCAGCGCGTTCTTCATCTCCACGATGCCGGTTTTGGTCGCGCAGGAGACGCTCATGAATACCTTGATCTTGGCCTTCTTGAGGGCTTTTTCGAGTTTCGCGGTGTCATGTCCGACGAGGTCGCTCTTGTTGAGCAGCACCAGTTCGCGCTTCTCCGCCAGAGCGGGGGAGTACGCGGTGAGCTCCTTGCGGATCATCCGGTAATCGTCGATCAGCTGCTGGGCATCGGGTTCTTCGCCTTCGCGGAGCGCGCGTCCGATGTCCAGGACGTGCAGCAACGCGCCGCAACGCTCGATGTGCCGGAGGAATTCGATGCCCAGGCCTTTGCCCTCGCTGGCGCCTTCGATGAGCCCCGGAATGTCGCACACGACGAATTGCCGGTCGTCGACCGACACGACGCCGAGGTTGGGAACGAGCGTGGTGAAGTGATACGCGGCGATCTTGGGCCGGGCCGCGCTGATCACCGAGATGAGCGTCGACTTGCCGACGCTGGGGTAGCCGATGATGCCGATGTCGGCGACGAGCTTGAGGTCGAAACGCAGCGTCACTTCCTCGCCGGGCTCGCCGAGCTCCGCGAAGTCGGGTGCCTGGCGGGTGGAACTCTTGAAATGCGCGTTGCCGTAGCCGCCGCGGCCGCCTTTGGCGACGAGCAGGGTGTCTCCGGGCGTCATCAGGTCGCCCAGCTGCACCTGGTGCACGGTGCCGTCGCGCTCGGTGACGATTGCCGAGACGACCGTGCCCGGGGGCACCCGGAGGGTGAGGTCCTCGCCGTCGCGGCCGTTGCACTGCTTGCCCAATCCCATGCCGCCTTTGGGCGCCTCGAATTTTTTGCGCGAGGCATAGTCGCTCAGGGTGTCGGTGTTCGCATCAGCGACTACGTACACGTCGCCGCCGCGCGCGCCGTCGCCGCCGTTGGGGCCGCCGTACGGGATGTATTTCTCCCGCCGGAACGCCACGCAGCCCTTGCCGCCGTGGCCGCCCTTGACGCTGATGGTGGCTTCGTCCAAAAACATGATCGTGAAGCAGAAGGGGATTTTGCCTGAGAATAGCCCTCTTTTACCGTTTCGACCATGAATATTGTCGGGGAAACTCCCTAACCCGGGGCAGGGGTACCGGGCAATCCCCACCCGATCGCGAACCAGGAGGGCCGCATCGCGGCGGGGCAAGACGGCTGCACGACTGCGAAGGAAGGGAAATGATTTGACGGGGGAGAATTGGCACTCTACAATTTTGAGTGCTAATTCCTCGATACGCCGTTGCACCGCAACGAGCCACTCGGAATGACATTTCCCTTCCTCTATGTCCAAGATCATCGGAATCGACCTCGGCACCACGAACTCCTGCATGGCCGTCATTGAGGGCGGAGAGCCCGTCGTGATCCCGAATGCGGAGGGAAACCGCACGACCCCGTCGGTCGTCGGGTTCAAGGAGAAGGAAGTGCTGGTGGGCGTCGCCGCCAAGCGCCAGGCGGTCACCAATCCCAAGCGCACGATCTATTCCGCGAAGCGGTTCATCGGGCACCGGTACAGCGAAGTGAAAAAGGAGGCGTCGTCGATGGCCTTCGAGGTGAAGGAGTCGAAGGAGGGACGCGCCGTGATCGCGGTGGACGGCAAGGAGATGCTTCCGCAGGAAGTGAGCGCCAAGGTCCTTCAGAAGCTCAAGAAGGACGCCGAGGCGTTCTTGGGGCAGCCGGTCACGAAAGCGGTGATCACGGTCCCCGCGTACTTTGACGACTCGCAGCGCCAGGCGACCAAGGATGCCGGCCAGATCGCGGGATTGGAGGTGGTCCGCATCATCAACGAGCCGACGGCGGCGGCCCTCGCGTACGGCCTGGACAAAGGCGGCAAGAGCCAGAAGATCGTCGTCTACGACCTCGGCGGCGGCACGTTCGACGTCTCCGTGCTCGAGCTGGGCGACGGCGTCTTTGAAGTGATCTCGACCAACGGCGACACGCACCTGGGAGGCGACGATTTTGACGGCGTCATCATCCTGTGGCTCCTTGAAGAGTTCAAAAAGGACCAGGGCATCGACCTCAGCCAGGACAAGATCGCCATCCAGCGCCTCAAGGAAGCCGCCGAGAAAGCCAAAATCGAGCTGTCGTCGGCCACGACCACCGAGATCAACCTGCCGTTCATCACCGCGGACGCCAGCGGCCCCAAGCACATGAACCTGACCCTCACGCGTCCCAAGCTCGAGGCGCTGGTGCAGCACCTCATCGATCAGACGGTGAAGCCGTGCGAGGCGGCCCTCAAGGATGCCAAGCTCAAAAAGTCCGACATCAGCGAAGTGGTGCTGGTGGGCGGCATGACGCGCATGCCCGCGGTGGTCGCGAAAGTGAAGCAGCTCTTCGGCAAGGACCCGCACCAGGGGGTGAACCCCGATGAAGTCGTCGCGATCGGCGCGGCCATCCAGGCGGGCGTCATGGGCGGCGACATCCACAAGGACATCGTCCTCATCGACGTGACGCCGCTCTCCATGGGGATCGAAACGCTCGGAGGCGTCGCCACCAAGCTCATCGAACGCAACAGCAAAATCCCGACCAGCAAATCGCAGGTGTTCTCGACCGCCGCCGACAACCAGACGTCCGTGGAAATCCACGTGGTGCAGGGCGAACGCGAGCTTGCCAAGGACAACAAATCCCTCGGGCGGTTCATTCTCGACGGCATCCTTGCGGCCCCCCGCGGCCTCCCGCAGATCGAGGTTTCCTTTGATATCGACACCAACGGCATCCTGAGCGTCCGCGCGAAGGACAAGGGCACGGGCAAGGAACAGCACATCACCATCCAGGGATCCACCGGCCTCAGCAAGGACGAGGTGGAGAAGATGCGCAAGGACGCCGAGCTGCACGCCGACGACGACAAGAAGAAGCGCGAGGCCATCGACGCCCGCAACCAGGCCGACGGACTCGTCTTCACCATCGAAAAGCAGATGCGCGAGTACGACAGCAAGATCCCGGACGACGTGAAGAAGAAGGTGAACGACAAGATCAACGACGTGAAGGATCTTCTCAAGAAGGAAGATGCCTCCGCCGAAGAACTCAAGAAGGCCACCGAAGCCCTGGGCGCCGAGGCGCAACTCATCGGCAAGATCGTCTACGAGGAGGCCGCCAGGAAGAATCAGGAGCAGACCGACGCGTCCGCGAAGGGCAAGGGCGACGGGGTGAAGGACGCGGAGGTCGTGGATGAAAAGAAGGACGAGTAAATCCGACTTTTCTTCTTCCAAATGGGCTTAATGAAATTAGAATAAATGGCAACTTTGCAAAAATTCGTCATTATTTTGACTATCAACTCCAGAGAGATACTTTGCTTCTATGAAAACCGGCCCTGATGGCACGACCAACACTGGCAAGGATGAAGCCGATGCGCAGAAGCTTGAGGATCCGTACGATCCAGCCACTGTTCATGTCCAATTGCTGCAATCGGCGGACAAGAATACGAATGCGCCGGTAATCCTGTCGCTTCTCACGCGCTTGATCACGGAAGAAAAATTCCAACAGGCGGCGGATCTTCTTGCCAACCGCACGGACCTCTCGACGGACCTTCGCTATATGCAGGGCGTGCTCTATAGGAAGCTTGGCCAGAAGGAGCAGGCAGAGGCGGCTCTGGAGCATGCGGCGCGGATCAGCGGCGGAAAGAGAAAAGACATTCAATTGCTCATGCGGAGTCTGGATACGGAACAGGCGAGCGGTCCTCCGCCGGTCTCCGTTTTCGCTTCGATACTGACGAAACGCAAGGGCATCCAGCAGACATCGATTACGAGGGGGAGCGGGCTGCGCCGGCGCACCGGAGTGGACGACACGACGGCGGAGGAAATCAGCGGGGTTATGGACGACGTCGAAAAGCTGGCCGAAAGGAGCGTCACTCCCCAGCGAGGGCAAAAGATCCCGCGGAAGAGGAAGAAGGACTGAAACCCGCTCACGACAGATTCCCATCCAGCGCTTTCGCGTAGTTCTTGTGGAGCTTCTCCATGGTCGTCAGCACTTCCACGCGCGGCACGCCGTCCGTCGACCGCAGTTGCCACGCAAACTCATAGAATTCCTCCACTCCGGAGGGCGTGGGAACCGTCAATACTTTCGTTCCATTCGCGGCCTTTCCGCCGCCGTTTCCCCGCTGAATGCTCTCCGCAATGCCATTCTTGAGGGCCCTCTCGATCTCATCGCGCGACTGCGCATGCAAGGCATCGGCGCACGGGACGTATGCTGACGCGGGCTCGGCCATCTTTTTCTTCTCCAGAACGCTTGCCATTTTTTCCAGGGCCAGCAGGAACGAGGGATTTTTCATACGGACAACGTAAACCTGCGCGTGCCAGGGTCAAGACGTCTTGCCCTCTTACAGCGACTTCCCGACATAGGCGGCAAGCTCCACGATGCGGTTGCTGTAGCCCCATTCGTTGTCGTACCAGCCGAAGACTTTCGCCATCTTCTTTCCGATGACCTGCGTGAGAGGGGAGTCGAACACGCAGCTGGCCGGATCGCCGACGATGTCGTGCAGGACGATCGGTCGGGTCTCGTAGTGGAGGTAGCCCTTGAGCGGGCCTTTTGCCGCTTTCTCGAAGGCCGAATTGATCGACTCGGCGGTCACCTCCTTGGCCGTCACCACGGTGAGATCGGTGATGCTGCCGGTCGGGGTGGGCACGCGAATCGATGAACCGTTGAGTTTCCCCTGGAGCTCCGGAATGACGAGTCCGATCGCCTTGGCGGCGCCGGTGGAGGTAGGCACCATGTTTACCGCAGCGGCACGGGCCCGGCGCAAATCCTTATGAGGTAGGTCCAGCAGGTTCTGATCGTTGGTGTAGCTGTGGATCGTGGTCATCAGGCCGCTCTCGATGCCGAAGGCGTCATGGATCACTTTTGCCATGGGAGCGAGGCAGTTGGTGGTGCAGCTGGCGTTGCTGATGACGTGCATCGTCTTTCCGTCGTACGACTTCTCGTTCACTCCCAGGCAGATAGTGGCATCGGCTTTGTCCTTGCAGGGGGCCGAAATGATCACCTTCTTGGCGCCGGCCTTGATATGCAGGGCGGCATCGTCACGCTTGGTGAACCGGCCGGTGCACTCGAGAACGACGTCCACGTTGAATTTCGCATGCGGGAGCTTCTCGGGCTCCTTGATCGCGGTGATGGCGATCGTCCTGCCGTTCACAGTCAGAGAATCCGCCGTGGAGCTCACATCGCCTTGGAATGTGCCGTAGCTGCTGTCGAACTGGAACAGGTGCGCGAGCGTCGCGGGCTCCGTGAGGTCATTGATGAGGACGACGGAGAGATCGGGGTGCTTTTCGGTGATGATGCGGAGCGCCTGGCGGCCGATGCGACCGAATCCGTTGATGGCGATGTTCATAAAACAGAAGAGGGGAACGGTAAGCATTCTGACAATTCACGCGTTACAGGGCAATGAGTGATTTTTTATACCGATGTGCATCACTTGCCCCGGAGGACACCGTTGACGATTGCCGTTCCCGGCTCCCGGGTCACGCCCGCAGCAGCATAAATGGTGCGCAGTACATCCTCACGAGAATGAACGCTTCGCGGTACGCCCGTCCGCCGGTTTGTCGTCCCGACACACGCGCCTCCCTCGACACCTGCGCCTGCGAGCACGACGAAGTTCCCCCGGCGATAATGATCGCGGCCGCTTCCATTCGTGCGCGGCGTTCTTCCGAAATCCCCGGTCATGACAAACAGGAGGTCGTCACGCCTCGTTTGGCGCAGATACTCGAGCACTCCGGACACACCGTGATCCAGATGCCCGTTAAGCGTACGCATGGCGGGGAAAATATCATCATGGAGATCCCAGCTGCGGATTCCCGGGACCCCCCCCTCCGTGATGAACGGTCACGCACTGCACGTCCCGCTCCGACACCTTTGTCGCCAGGTACAGTGACGCTCCCAGCTGGCCGGGTCCAAACTGCTGCTGTGCCCGGTGCAGCTCTTCGCAAGACGGATTGAAGATGTTCCACAAGCGCCCGTCACCGGATGTGATATCAAAAGCCCTGGTCCGCGTTTGACCATGCACAGACTCCAGAGCGTGCGGAAGCCGGAGATTATCAACTTTCTCGAGAAGAGGCCGACGCGCGGGAATCCGATTTTCCGGGATCGGACGGATGGTATCCGGTGCTCCGTAAAATGACCGCTCGTCGCTCCAGTCTCTGGCGGGAACATTCATATCCGCCACCTGCGGCTGAAACGGCTCACTCACACCGAAATCATCATGAGTGGCGATAATGGCATGTTGAAGAAGCGTCCGATCCCGGCTTGTCAGGCGTCTGCCGAGCGTATTTCGGCCGTCGGGATTCAGAATGATACCCTTGGCAGTTTCATGATCATTGCTTCCACTGTCGAAGTTGCGCATCAGCGCAAATTCCCGGCTTCTGGACGCAAGAAGAGGCAGTGTATCGCTGATCCGATAATCGCTCCGCGTGGGAAGAGAACCGAATTGACCGCGGATTTCCTCGGAGGCGTCATATGCGGGGTCGAATGTATCCAACTGACTTGCGCCTCCGCGAAGCCAGAGAAGAATGACTTTTTTTGTCGCTTCCATGACGCGGGGAACAGCCTGGGCCCGGGGTAACGGTCCAAAGACAGATTCAACCGCAGTCACAATCCCTGTCGCCCCCGCAATACGAAGAAAGTCGCGGCGACTCACTCCCGGACTTCCCCGGGACGGGGAAAGTGCAGGCATGTCCTCCGGTGAGGTATTCCGGGACATGCACCATGGTCTACTCGCACTTCACGCAATTTGGATACTGTTTGTCACATCGAAATGACCCGCGGGGCTACCCGTCGCAATAATTTCGCACAAGCGCCGTCCATGCGAACTACAACTTCGCGAATTCCTTCTGCATCAGCAGCGTGTCTTTCTCCAAAAGAGGGGACTCGCACACCACGGTGCCCCCGATGTCGCGGTCTTTGAGGACCTGCAAGAATTCCCTCCAATTCGCATCGCTCTCCTTGAGCGGCAGGTGATGCTTTTCGCCGTGCGGGCCGTAGGCGATGCCGGAGAAATGCATGTGCATGGTCTTGAGCGACTTCTTGCCCAGGTACGTCGCGTACAGATCGAACATCTCGTTCCATTCCTTCGCGGAGTTGATCGCGCCGTTGTAACGGGCATGGAGATGCGCAGGATCCACGACGGGGTAGAGACCGAATTCCTTGCTGATCCTGAGCACCTCTTCCATGGTGCCGAACTGCGCGTGCTTGCCCATGGTCTCCAGCCCCAGGTTCACGTGCGGGAAGAGCCTGGCTTTTTTCTTGAGGATGTCCTCCACGGCCCGGCGCACGTTGTCGTAGACCTTCTCCGGCGGCTGCCCGAGGTTGAAGGCCGCGTGGACGCAGACGGACCGCGCGCCGGCGAGCTCGCCCATGGAGAGCGCGGCGAGAACCCGCTGCTTGCTCGCGGCAAGCTTCGCGGGATCGGGCGAGTTCAGATTGATGTAATACGGCGCGTGGACGGTGAGCGTCATCTTCAGCTCCGTCGCGGTCCTGCGGATCTCCTCCATGCGCTTGGGGTCCTTGGGCACGGACTGCACCCATTCCATTTCCATCGCCGTAATGCCGAGAGAATGCGCATGCCGGAGACCGAGAACGGTACCCCCGGCTCCGGGAGTGCCATGGGGGACGCCGGCGACGGCAAAGGAAAGCATAGGAGCAGGGTACAGCCAAAAACCGCTTCCATGGAAGAAATGGACACATTATTCAATTAATGCTATTATATATTAAATTATCCCCACGCCATCCCGTGCAGCCCACATCCAAAAATTTTGGAAAGCACATAACCATCGAGGGGGCGAAGGCCGCCGGAGAGATCGTCCCGGAAGTGATTGAGGATATGAAGAAGCTGCTGGGAGCTGCGGAGAATGCCGGACCGGGAGTCACCGAAATCATCCTGCGTGAAGTCACAGCCGCGATCGGCGAAACCGCCGTCGATGTTCTCATGCCGTTCGCGAAGATCGCCAAGATCGCCTGGAAAATCCATTCGGCGATCAAGACCGCAAAAGAGAAGGCCGTGGCGGAAGCCAACCGCCTGTACCGCGAGGTGACGAATCAGATCGTTCGCCGTGTGAAAGAGAAGCAATTTGATATCAAGCACGACACGGCGTCTCAGGATGAGCTCCTGTCGCTCATTGATGACGATCCCGATGCGGCGCTGGCAAAAGTGCTGGAGACGCAGGATCCCGGTCTTCTCAACCTCAAGAGGCAGCTGGAAGCGCTGGATGCAAAGCTGGCCATCATGGTGGAGAGCCTGGATTCTCTCGCGGAAAATGCGGATGCGGACCAGGACGCAGACCTGAAATCGGCAATCGTGAAAAAACTGTCCGAGCTTCGGGCAGCCCCCCGTGCCGCAACGGATTCGAAGCCGCATGTCGACCTGCACCAGAAGACGCGCCAGACGTCCGCAGGCATCGGCAGCGTTCTTGCCAATACGCCGACGGGCAAAAAGAGCGGCATCCCGGTTGACGAACTTCTTGATCCGGATGTTATCTACGACGAGACCCAGTGGCTGCGCGAGAACCTCCTGTCTGATCCGACAGCGATCGGGAAGCTGCACGCGCTTGCAAAGAAGTGCCCATGGCTGAGCAAAGTCGAACTCATTGAAGCGGGACGGTATGTGGGCCGGCAGCTACCCCAGCTGGCGGAGAAGCTCCACGGCGACGATGCATCCACCCTGGTCGCGTGCATTGATCTCTTCCTGAAAGCGGGGGTCACCAGCGACGCGGACCTGAAGGCGGAACTGACGAAAGCCAGGGAGACGGCAATGCAAAACGCCGATGGCTGGCAGCGTGCCGGCGCGGAAGCGACCGAAGCAGACGGACCCGTCACAGAAATAATCGACGCAGAATTTGAAAAAGTCGTGGCAAAAATGTCCGCTCTCGCAGAGCGAAATCTGGAGACCGGCTCACGCCGGGAGGATGAATCCGCAATGGATACGCTCCCGTCCGTGCCGCTCGATGGCTTCCTGACCATTACCGTGCAACGGCAGCTGCCAGCTCAGAAGGATGCCGAAGCCGAGACACCTGTCGATTCTCTGTACTTTCATTATAGCGGTGACAGGAAGCCCAGTTTCACCCTCCAGCGCCACAAAACGGCCACATCGGGACCCTGGCATGAGATCAGATACAAGGGGATCATCATGTATGGCTCTGCGGGATCCTATGCTAACGACAGCTCGGTCATCAGCGAGCTCAGAGACGTGATTGACATCCTGGACCGGATGCTCGCCGTGAAGAGCGGCGAAATTTCCCTTCTGCCGGGGCATACAGCACATGAATGGAGGGTCGCCCGTTCGCGCCAACGGCATGTGCATTCGCCGGACATGAGCGCGCGCGTGCTGGTGGAGGAAGCGCTGGCGTGCGTCGATGCTTCGATGATCCAGAACATCCCCAATCCGACGGAGAATCACAGCGGGTTCGAGCAGGGGATCATCAACGGCACGATGCAGACCGGATCACGGACCATCACCTTCCGGGACGTGCTGATCGACATGCATCACCGATGGGTCGCAAACGACAGCACGGGTCAGATTCCGGCGAAACCGGCAGTCATCGAGATCCGTGAAGGCTCAAAGAACATCACGATTCGCAACGAGAATGACCGGTTGACCTATTCGGTGACGGACGCCGGCAAAGCAGTCGAATGGAATACCCATCAGTACGGCAACGCGATCTTCGATGCATGCGAGGACATGGTAAGCACGTCCGTCGCGAGGCAGATGGAACTGATTTCGCGGTACGTGAAGAACCCCTCGACAGTCAGTGAGGCCGACGTGAGCGCATTGCTTGAGAAAATGTCGAACGTGAAGGCAAAAGCCTCGCAAGGAACATCTGACCTCTCTGTAAGCTTCGAAAAAGAATCTTGCATTCACGATGCAGGGGAAATTTTGCACGCTCTGAGCAAGAATCCAGGAACGCACCAGAGGAGTATCGAAACCCAGTTGGGCGCTTTGCTCGCGTCTATAAAGGATTTCTGCGAATCGTCCCGTTGGCGGACATCGTATGGATTCTTCTCCGGCATGCAGATCATTCAAAGCATTGACCGGTTGCTTGCGGGCAATGCGCTCAGCGCGGACCTGGTCGAAGCATGCAAAAAGACACGGACGGCCGTAGTCACCGGCGCTGCGGAGGCTGTGTCTGGGGATGCGGAAGAGAGCGTCGACCGCAGCGCCAGCGCCGCGAATGCGGAGCAAAGGGTGCCGCATTACCGCACGCTGCTCTATGCCCTGGATGCGACGGGCGTGCGCACGGACGCGCGCGGAAATGTGAACAACGCCTTCCATAACGGAAAGTACTGGAAGAAGATCAATGCGGGCCTCCTCATGGACCGGAGAATCGAGGATGACCGGCTTCGCGTGTAATTCGGGCACGCCTGTCTGCATGCCGCCCATCGGCACAAATTCCCGTGCTGCAGGCGGTGAATCACAAATCATGAATTTCGACACACGTTCTCCTTGCTTCAGGATTCATAATTCATGATTCTTTCCATATGCCGCTCGCCAAGGACATCATCACCCGCACGCTCGCGTCGCCGCACGGCGAACGGGCGTACAAGATCGCCGAGACACTGCAGGACGCCGGTCACGACACGTGGTGGGTGGGCGGCTGCGTGCGCGACATGCTGCAGGGGCACGTTCCGGCCGATATCGACATCGCGACGGCCGCAAAGCCGGAGGAGGCCGCCAGGCTCTTCAAGCGCTCGAAGGACGAAGGCACGCGCTTCGGGAGCGTCCGGGTGCTCCTGGGCGACGACGTCTTCGAGATCACGACCTTTCGCGAGGATGATGACGCGAGCGACGGCCGCCACCCCGAGGCGGTAACGTTCGGTACGCGGCAGCAGGACGCCAAGCGCCGCGACTTCACGGTGAACGCGATGTACTGGAATCCCGTCTCACGCGAACTGTACGACCCCTTCGGCGGCGAAGCCGACCTGAAGGAACGCCTGATCCGGTTCATCGGCGAGCCTGCCATCCGCATCAAGCACGACGCCCTGCGCATCCTCCGCGCGGTGCGGTTCCGCGCGCGGCTGTCCGGGCAATACCACCCCGAAACCTATGCCGCCCTGCGGGAACAGGCGCCGATGATCGACGTGCTCTCCGGCGGGCGCGTGCTCGAGGAGCTGGAGAAGATGCTCGCCGGACCCCATCCCGACCGCGCCCTGGAGGACCTGTGGGAGCTGGGCATCATGAGCCGCGTCCTGCCCGAGCTCCACGTCTGCAAAGGCATCCCGCAGCCCGCGGATTACCACAAGGAAGGCGACGTGTGGGACCACACGATGCAATGCCTCCGGAACTTCCGGGAGGAGGATACCCCCGACACGCGGATCGCGGCGCTCTTCCATGACTGCGGCAAGGCGCAGACGTTCAGTCTCAAAGAAAGGATCCGCTTCGATCATCACGCGACGATTTCGGCGGATTTGCTCACCGCCGCGCTCAAGCGGATGCAGTGTCCGGGCAGGCGCATCGAGAAGCTCGACTGGCTCGTGCGCCACCACATGTCGATGACGTTCCTGGAGATGCCGGAGGACCGCAAGGCCCACTGGTACTTTCATCCCTGGTTCGCGGAGCTGCTGCAGGTGTTCTATCTGGATATCGCCGGAACCACCCCCGCGAATTTTGATCTGTATGACAGCATCGTGAAGGATTATCACGCGTTTCTGGACGCCCATCCGCGGCCCGCAAAGCCCCTGCTCACGGGTCAGGAAGTGATGGAGATTCTGGGAATCAAGCAAGGCGCGGGCGTCGGCAAAATCCTCAAAGAGCTGCACGAGGCGCAGGCAAAGAAGACGATCACCTCCAGGGAGGAGGCGAAGGCGTTCATCCGCAAGCTCGCCTGACGATCAGAACCGCACCGGAATGCTCACGCTCTTGTCGTTCTCGGGCAGTCCGGAGGGATTGTCTTTTTGCAGTACCAGCGTGCCGGCCTTGGCGCTCGTCGCGAAGGTGAGGGTCGCGCTGAAAGGCACAAAGTCTTCCGTCATCCACTCGCCCTGCGCCTGTGCCGGCACCAGCGCCAGCTCGTTGCCGTCGGCATCCAGAAGCCGGACGGGGAACGAGGCCTCAAAGTACCAGGTGCCACGCGCCTTGCCCGTGACGGTCAGCGGGCTCTTCACGACCGCATCCGGAGCGGGGGAGTCGACGATGATATCACCGTCCATCGCCGAGGAGGCGACAGAGGACACGACAGCGGAGGATGAGGATTCCCCGGGATCGCCGTCCGACGGCACGGGGGTGCAGGCTGCGACGAGGAGCAGTGCGCAGAGGAGAGGAGCGAAGCGGGTCATGCAGCAAGCATGATGAAAATCCGCGCACGGGTCAATGATTCCGTTCATCCAATGCATTTTCTGCAAAAGAACGACTTCCAGACGAAAAAATGCACCTCTGCTAGGATTCTTGCGTGGGCCAGTAGCTCAGTTGGCCGGCGAGGCGAATGCCGAGCCGACAAATACAAAGGCTCGATCCCTGTTCTTTCCTTCCGCGATCGTCAAATCTTGGGCCAGTAGCTCAGTTGGTTAGAGCACCGGACTTATAAACCGGTGGTCGGTGGTTCAAATCCCCCCTGGCCCACCACGAAACTTCAGATCTTCACCTTCCAGTTGCACGGCTGCTTGCACTCGGTGCAGTACTGTTCGCCGCTGTCGTGCGCCTCGCCAATCACGCATTTGGCGTCGCAGCAGCCCGACCGGATGTTGGCATGCAGGCCCTCCGGGAGCTTCCGCCGGGCGCTGAGTGACATGTGCTGCGGGCAGTACGGCTTGCCTTTGGTAGGCTTGCCGCACCCGCTGGCGGGGCAATATTCGTGGTTTTTCTGGTGGATAGAACGGTGGGGAAGCAGCCGCAAAGGTGCTGGAGGCAGTCTACGCCTGCTTTCCCGTTTTTCCTAATTAGTGGTCCGAAATCATGGCTTTCCCATGCGAAAAAGCGTACGCTCAGCTGTCTCAACAGACACTTTTATTTTTTCTACACTTTTCATGGCTACAGGAATTATCAAGACGAAGACCGACAAGGGCTTCGGATTCATCTCCGTCGACGGCTCTGCGGACGTCTTCTTCCATCACAGCGCCTGCAACGGGCAGTACGAAAACCTGCCGGTCGGCGCGATGGTGCAATTCGACATCGAGAAGGGCGAAAAGGGCCCGAAGGCCTCCAATGTCGTGATCGTCCAGGCGGGCGAGACGACGGTGGCCGGCGACGATGAGGCTGCCGACGCTCCGGTCAACGAGAGCATGGCTGCGTAATGCCCGAACGCAAGACACCCCGCGATTTGCTCACAAGCAGGCCGCGGGGTAGTTTTTGCTATCCCATGAATGAATATTCTGATCCTCCGGCATCCGTGATCGTCGTCCTCGGCGCCGGCGTGGGCGGGCAGACGTCACGGTTCCGGGCGGAGGCCGCTGCCGCCGTGTGCGAGAACAATCCCGGAAGCCTGCTGCTCTGCAGCGGCGGACGGACGGCAGGCGCGGCGGGCATCTCCGAAGCCCGTTGGATGAAGGAGTATGTGCTGTCCCGACCGGGGAACGCTCTCCCCGCGGACGCCATCCTGCTCGACGAAGAGTCGCTTGATACCGCGGCAAGCGCCGGCAATGTCGCGAGCATGCTGCGGGCGCGTGATGACGGCGGATCCGCGACAGTCACGCTGATTGCGGGACAAAGGAATGCTGCCCGCATGGCTGCCTATCTGCGTGCATACGGGTATGACGTCTGGCCTCTCTCCGTGCGCGATGCGCTGGTGGATTCCCCGCTCCTGGGAAACGTACCTGACTCGGTGGATCCGCCGCGGACATCCTCGGAAAAGCGATGGGAAATCATCTTCCGGCTTTTACGGCTGATCGATCCGCGCGGAAGAATCGTCGCAACGGTCATGCGACGGCATCGCAAACAACGGGTCTGACCGACGGGAATTGAACGTTCCGTAGTGATGTTACGCGGCCTTCTTCTCGACCGGCTCCGCCTTGGGCGCCGTCTGCTCGCGCATCACGCTGATCTGCACCGGGAACATCTGGCCGGCCATGCGGACCTGCACCTGGACGTTGCCGACGGACTTGATGGGATCGGCGATCTGGATGTCGTCGGGAGCCACGTTGATGGAGTGCTCGGATGCGAGGGCCTCGCTGATGTCCTTGGCCGTGATCGCGGCATAGAGCTTGTCGGTCTTGGCCACCTTGCGGGTGAAGTGCACGATCTTGCCGAGAATCATGTCGGCCGCCTCCTGCTGCATCTTGCGGTCATGCTCGCGCTCTTCGGCGCGGCGCTTGATCTGGTCGGCGTAGCGCTTGCGGACGGTGGGGGTCGCGACGAGGGCCTTCCGCTGGGGAAGGAGGCAGTTGAGCGCGAAGCCGTCGCCCACGACGATGATGTCGTTGCGCTTGCCCACGCCGGTGATGTCTTCGAGGAGGAGGAGTTCCATGTCGTCGAGGAGTGATTGCATTGCGCGGGAGTGAGATATTCCGCTCTCTACAGAGCCGCGAAATGGTACGCGCTGATCACTGAGACGTCAATCCTCGCACGCGGTGACGCGGCTGGACTTGCATTAAGAGGCAAAAGGATGTGAATTCGTTTTTTTCGCTTCGTTTTGACGATTCACGGCATTTTACAATATCGACGGGAGCCAGGAGAAGAACGATGTCCAACCCTCGCCCGGCTTGAAGATCCGCTCGCGCTTCACATACCACTTGTAGAGGGTCAAAAAGCGGTCGCTGTGGAGTGACAGTGACCCCAGCTCGATGCCGAAAATATCCTGGTGATGGGCGAACACGTACATGGGCGAGTAGAGGAAAATCGCCGGCGCGTCCTGCTTGAGGATCTCGCGCAGCCCCTTGAGGGCGTCCTGACGCTCCTTCTCGTCGGTCGTCCGGCGCACGGTTTCGAGGAGCGTGTCGGCCTTGAACGAGACGTACTGGGACAGGTTGTAGGCGTCCTGCCGGAGGTCGGCATCCTTGCCGGTCAGCTTCTGAATGCCGCTGGAATGCCAGTACGGATAGCTGTCGAGGTTGTCGAGCAGCGACTGGCCGAACAGGACGACGTCGTACTTGCGGCGCAGCAGCCGGTCCTCAAAGTCGCGCATGGGCAGGACGTCGATGCCCACGTCGACGCCCAGCTTCGCCCACTGGCGCTTCACCTCCTCCGCCACCGTGCGGTAGGAGGGAGGCGCGTCGCTCGTGACCAGCGTGATGTGGAGGGGCTCGCCCTTCTCATTGACGCGGGTGGGGAGGGGATCGGACGGAACGCGCAGGCGGAGCATGCCCTGCTCCATGGCCAGGTTGGCGATCGTCACGCCCTTGCCCGCGGGAGCGGCGTTGTTGCGGGTGGCGCGGTACAGCAGCGCCAGCCGTCGCTCCTCCATGGCGCGGTTGTATTCGGCCATATCCTTTGCGCCGTAGACGTAAAAAGAGTCGACGACTCGGCCCTTGCCGGCCGTCACCTTCACCAGGTTTTCTCCCGGGAGCAGCGAGCCGGTTCCGCGGAACATCGGGAGGTCGGCGTACCACGCCTCGGAACCGACGGGAGTTGGGCGGATCGCGACGCCGTTGATTTTCGCGTCGCGCGGGATGGACGTGTACGCGCCCGAGAGCGTCAGCACGCCGCCCTCCTGGAGCAGCGCCACGGAGACGGGATGGACGAGCCCGGCGGCATTCGCATCCTCGCGCTCCAGCACGCGCTGCAGGCGGTACCGTTCGGGCAGGTTCCAGCGCGAGGCGACCAGCGCGCCCTGGGCGGCGTCGGGATCGAATTTGTAGCGCCAGTCGGCGGTATCGAGCTCAAGGAGGGGAGTGTCGACGATCACGGATTCGTTCAGCGCGTCGACGATCGCCTGCTTGTCGGTGCCCTGCTGCAGGCCGATGCGCAGTTTCTCGTCCTGGAGCGCGGGACGGTCCATATTGAAGAAGAGCGCCACGTACTGCGGAAGCGAGTAGGTCTTGGTGGTGAACCGCCGCGGGATGATGGGCTGGCCCTCGTCATTGCGGGGCACGAGGCGCACGCCCTGGATGTTGCCGAGATCGGAAAGGAGCGACGAGTAATCGGGGAAGATGCGGAACACCACGCGGTCGAGCCGGTGGATGGGGACAAGCGAGCGCTGGAAGCGCTCGAGCGTGACTTCGGTGCTGATGTCGGTCCGGACGACGGATTTGACCCGGTAGGGGCCGGCCCCGACGGGTTCGAAGCCGAAGTCGACGGTCTGATCGAGTCGCTCCACGGGAATACCCTCGAAGGATTTTTTGGGCAGCAGGCCGAGCGTGAGGTTGCTGGGGAAGAAACTGTAGGGATCCTCCAGGATGAACCGCACGGTTTTCTCGTCGATCTTGTCGATGTTCACGCCGACGAAATTCTGCTGCAGGAGCGTGTTGGGAAACGTGGGGTCCTGGGCGGTCTTGAAGGTGAAGAGGACGTCGTCTGCGGTGACGGGATGGGGGGCGTCTTCCGTCGAATCGTGCCAGAAGATGTTGTCCCGCAACGTCAGCGTGTAGACCTTGGCGTCCTTGGAGACCTGCATCGTCGCGAGGTCCTCCTCGATCTTCTTGGTCTGGGGGTTGTAGCGGAGGAGGCCCGAGAAGACGAGCGAGACGATGTCGCGGTTCACGTCGTTCTGCACGATGAACCACGGGTTGAGCGGCAGCAGCTCGCCGACCGACCCTTCGATGTACGTTCCGCCGCTTGCGGGAACGAGAACCGTGTTCCGCAGGTAAAACAGCCGCAGCAGGCCGGCCATGCTCACGATGAGCAGGAGCACGAGCATGGAGAGGATCCACCTCTCCCAGCGTGTCATCGCGGAGAGGAGTTGCAGGATGCGTCGCATCGGGTGGGAGGACGGATCAGGAAGGCAGGTACCACAGGAGCACCGCGATTCCGAAGAAGGCGATCGAAAGGATAATCGTGAATTTGTAGATCACCTTTTCCGCGCCGCGGCGCTGCACGTAGACGGCGCCCCCGCCCCCGAAGGTGGCGGTGAGACCCGACACGCGGTGCTGCAGGAGGATGCAGATCGAGAGGAGGATCGCGATGACGGCTTCGATGTAGAGGGCGATGGTTGCCATGACCGGTAGAGTCTATAGACAGAACGGCCAATGAGCAATCGCTCAGAATCACCGAATGGCGCTGGGATTGAGGGTCTATTTGATCATTGGGCGCTGATGAACGATGATTCCGGCAGCGGGCGGTTAGCTCAGTTGGTCAGAGCGCCAAGCTTACACCTTGGATGTCACAGGTTCGACTCCTGTACCGCCCACCAGTCGATCTCAGCCGTCATTCCTCCGTGGGAGATTGCGGAAGTCATTCCTTGCGGGGAATCGACTGGTGACGCTCGCCATGCTCGCTATTCTTTTTTATTGGGAGGAGGACCTCCCAACCCCTCCCGTGGCAGCAACAATCGTCCTCCAATCACTGTTCCGGAACCAAGCGATTGAACATCATCAGATTGTTAATTCTGAGTTCCGGCGAGGGAAAACCCTCCGGAAAACTTGCCGCAAAACCGGCATTTCAGTACGTTGAGTGCCATATGCATAAACCCCTCCTTGTCCCGGCCATCGCCATTTTTCTCATGCCTTTCGCCGCGTTCGCCTACGGCAAACGCAGCTTCGGCGGTACCACGTCGATCAAAGCCGAATCGACGACGGGGGACTTCATCGACCGCAGGGTCTGGCTCCCGGGCAAATGGACCGTCCAGAAAGGAACGGGTTCGCTCGTCTTCTCGCGGACCAACTCCGCCAGGACGGTGACCAGCACCGTCACGCTGCACTACGTGCCCAAGGAGCAGTGCTCGTACGGCATCATCCGCATGCGCGCGCTCAAGGCATGGGGCGGCAAGAACCTGGAGCAGTCGCAGGGGCGCATCGAGGCTCTCAGCTTCGGCACCATCAAGTTCAAGGGATACACCTGGGTGCAGCCCTCCAAGTGGCAGGGTGACCGGTACTGGTGCATGGGACAGGACCTGAAGGGTGCCGTCGAAATCTCGGCGCCCGTGGGCGACACCGAGATCGCCACCTTCATCAAGAACGACCTGATGCTGCAGCTGGCCGTCCGAAGCGGACGATCGGTCTTCCCGTACCCCGCAGCTTCGACGAAGTACTGGGAAGCCTCCTCGGCCTCGGCCGCGATGTCCTCGTCTTCGTCCCGCTAAGCATTATGGTTCCCTGCCTGCCGGCAGGCAGGGAGGCTCGTCCGCCGGCGGCGTCCTCACACCTCACCAGGACAATCACCGTCGTCCGTCATTGCGGTCTCGCGCCTCACCATGACATTCGTAAAAAGCCCGCCATATTCTGACGGGCTTTCATCGAGCGTGTCATGGCGAGGTGCTCCGGTCATCGAAACCGGAGCCTCGAGCCATCAGCCCTGGAGAGCGGCGAAGATTTCCTGCATCAGCGAGATGATCGTGGAGAAGCTGAGCTGGAAGGGGATATCGAGAAGTTTGGAGATCCACGAAACCGCGAAGAACGCGATGAAGGTCACGAAGAGACCGATGATCGCGAACCGGATCGTGTGGACGGCCTTCTTGATCTTCTCCTCGTTGCCGGCGGAGAGGATGAAGCTGATGCCGCCGATGATGATGAAGATCAGACACAGCAGCGACGCGGCGACGAGCGCCAGCGCGATGAAGGTGGCAATAATGTCGATGATACTGCCGTTTTCCAGTAAATCGCGGATCATACGGGGGTGGGGGAGGAGGAGAGGGGTTCAAGGACTTTGATATTCACGCGCTGGGAGGTATTGCCCCCGATGACGCGGATGAGCGTGCGGAGAGCTTTGACCGTCTGACCGCCTTTGCCGATCAGCTTGCCCATGTCGCGCTCGCTGACCTGCACGGTCAAAAGGACGCCGAGGTCGTCGATGCGGCCCTCCACCTTCAGTTCGTCGCGGTCGTCCACGAGGGACTCCAGGACGTAGGTGAGGAAGTCGAGTCCGGGGATCGTTGTTCCAGTCGTCTCAGTCATCCGCGAAAGTGTACGGGAATGCCAAAATAACCGCAATAGGAAGCCCGCACGGCAAAGAGTGGCTCAAAAGGCAGGAGAAACGACGAATCTCAGGCGGCAGCGGCCTCCGGAGCCGGAGCCTCTGCGGCGGGTGCCGCGGGAGCTTCGGCCGCAGGAGCGGCGGCGGGTGCTTCAGCCGGGGCGTTCTTCGACTTCTTCTTGGTGTACTTGGTGATGTACTTGTCCATGTCCTTGAGGCCGGCGCGCTTGAGAAGGCGGGCGACGGTGTTGCTGGGGATCGCGCCTTTGCCCATCCAATGGAGGATGCGCTCGTCCTGGTGCTCGAAGACCTTCGGATCGCGGGCCGGAAGATAGTGGCCGACGATCTCGAGGAACTTTCCCTTCACCGGGCGTGCCTTTTCGGCCACCACCACGCGGTACGTGGGGAGGTTTTCGCGGCCGGTGCGCTGGAGGCGGATGACGAGCATTGACGCAGGAGTGTAGCGAGACGGCTTTTGTCTCGCAAGAGCACTTCGCCAGCCAAATACCAGCTGTCCTTGCGGAATCGAATGACGAATTATGAATAGCGAATTCGTTATTCGTCCTTCGTAATTCGGCGCGATGAGCGTGTTAGACGTATTTCCCGAATAGAGATTGATGGGCATTCTCTCTGCAAATATTCCAGTAAGCCTGGCACCAGGGCCTGGCATTCCTGGGCGGCGATCGGGTGGCCGCAGGCGATCGTGAGCGTGCCGTCGCGCAGGTGCTCCACGGTGAGTTCGTGGACCAGACCGGGCAGCGCCAGCGTCAGCCACTCAGTCGCCTTGAAGGTCACGAGCGAGGCCGATGCCTGCGCATGCAGGCCGCGGCGGTGGAGGACCTTGGGGAGGATGGAACCGAGGGAGTCCATGAAGGAAGAGTACTCCTGAAGAAAAATATAACCGAAGAAACCGAGGTAACCAAAGAAACCGACGATCCTCGGTTTCCTCGGAGTCGTCGGTTACGTCGGTTTCTCAAAAACTGACTCCCATTACAAGCAGTTCATCAGTACTCCTGCTGTCTCCAGCGCGACGTCCCCCCACGTCCTCGGCGCCGCCGCTTCCTCCGCCGCCGGCGGCTCCCGCAGCGCGTCGGCAAGCGCCTCGACCGTCGGCTCGACGACGTGCGATCCGGGAGGCGCGATCTCGGGGAGCGACCCGCGGTTGGTGACGATGACCGGACAGCCGGCTGCCGCGGCTTCCATCACCGGCAATCCGAAGCCTTCGTACAGCGAAGCCGTGACGAAGCAGGCGGCGAAGAAGTACAGACAGGGAAGATCGTGATGATCGACGTCGGAAATCAGCCGCACGCCGTCGCAGAGCCGTAATGATGCGGCCTCCCTGCCGCCCGTCACGAGCACGAGTTCGGTCCCGGTGGAGCCGAGTGATTTGTACGCGTCGATCAGCATCTGGACGTTCTTGTGCTCCTTGGCGTTGCCGACGTAGAGGAAGAACGGCTTCTTGAGCCCGTGCTTCTTGAGAACCGGCGCGCAGGAGGCTCCCGATTTTTTGGAGAACTCTTGCGACGCCGCCTCGTGGATCACCGTGATTTTCTTGCGGACGGACGGACCGTACTCTTTCGCAAGTTCGCCGGCGGTGAACGCGCTCACGGCGATCAGCTTCCGGGCGCCGCGGACGGTGTGGCGCATCACCGCGCGGTACGCATGACGCCGGAGTCCCGACGCCTGGTTGGGATACCGGTGCAGGATCAGGTCGTGGATCGTCGCGACGAACGGGACGGGACAGACGAGAGGCACGTTGAAGTGCGGGGAAAAAAGAAGATCGATGCGCGCACGTTTGATATCGAGCGGAAACCGCAGCTGCTCCGCAAACGAGTAATGACCGTATTTCGTATTCTGTATTTTGTATCGTGCAGCAGGAATATCGGACAACCAGACGGGGTCAGCTTCACCCGAAAACAACACGTATTCGACATCGTCAGTCCTTCGGAGAAGATGGGTCACGAGCTCGCGCGTGTACCGCCCGAGCCCGGAGTGCGTTGCGGCGAAACGACAGTCGATCCCGATCGTCATACCGGGCATGATAGACCCGTGACCATCCAAGAGGCATTGCGCGGCTCCCATCTTCCGTCTGCCGATGCAGAAGTGCTCCTCAGCCGCGCCCTTGATCGCGACCGGGCATGGCTTATGGCCCACGGAAACGATCCGCTGACCCCGGAGCAATGGACGCTCTTCATGCAGTGGGTGGAACGCCGGCGCCGCCACGAGCCCGTCGCCTACATCACCGGAGAGCAGGAGTTCTACGGCCGGCTGTTCGCGGTCGACAGGCGCGTGCTGATACCGCGGCCCGCCACGGAGGGGATCGTCCGACGGGCGCTGCAGTTTTTGCGGGACGGCCTGGAGGCAGAGGATGATGTTGATGAGGGAATCATCGTGACCGCAAAGAAGTTGAAAGTGGAAAGTGAAAAGTGGAAAGTGTCGACGCTCGTTGATGTGGGAACGGGCAGCGGCTGCATCGCCGTCACACTTGCATTGGAGCTGCCGCAGATGCGGGTGATCGCGACGGATATCTCGAAAGATGCGCTGGACGTCGCGAAGATCAATGCGAGGCGTCACGCCGTTTTCGATCGCATGACATTCAAAGAGGGGAGCGGGCTCGATCCCGTGCTGGATCTGACGGAACCGTTCCTGCTCGTGAGCAACCCTCCCTATATCCCGTCCGGGAATGATCTGATGAAGGACGTGAAGGATTTTGAGCCGCATGTCGCGCTGTTCGGCGGAACCGACGGCGACCGGATCTCGGACGTGATTATCAAGCAGGCGCAGGAGCATCCTTTCTGTGTGGGATGGATCATGGAAGGAAGATCCAAACCCCAGCCCTAGCCCGAGCCCGAGCCCTCGTGTTACCGTTACCCCGTGGACGAGTTCATCTCTTCTTTGGGTTCCGTCACCGCCGTCATCGGCGCCCAGTGGGGGGATGAAGGGAAAGGCAAAGCGGTGGATATCCTCGCCGGGCATTTCGACGTGATCGCGCGGGCCTGCGGAGGAGCGAACGCAGGCCACACGATCGTCGTGAAGGGGAAGAAACACGTCTTCCGGCTGATGCCCTCCGGGAGCCTACATCCGCACGCGCAGATTTACCTGGGCGGCGGCATGGTGATCCACCTGCCGACCCTCATCGAGGAAATCGGACTGCTGAAGGATGCAGGCATCGACATCCTCCCGCGCCTGCACATCGCACCCAACGCGCACATCGTCTTTGAGTTCCATAAAGACATCGACGGCGTGCAGGAGGACCGGCGGGGCAAGTCCGCCATCGGCACCACCAGGCGCGGCATCGGGCCGGCCTACGCCGACAAGTCGACCCGCGCGGGCCTGCGCATGGAATCGCTCCGCGGCGACGTGAGCGCGATCAAGGCGTATCTGACCCAGCGCGCCCCCTCGCTCAAGACCATGTACGGCATCACCGTGGACATCGACCGCGAGTGCGCGCTCATCGCCGATACTCTGAAAGTGATCCAGCCGCTGATCGTCGAGCACGGCACGGATCAACTCCACGCATGGCTGAAGGACGGGAAGAAGATGCTGATCGAAGGCGCCCAGGCGACGCTGCTGGACATCGATCACGGCACGTATCCGCACGTGACGAGCAGTCAGACGACTGCAGCCGGAGCGCTGCAGGGCCTGGGGCTCCCGCCAAAATGTCTGAAGTCGTGCATCGGCGTCGCGAAGGCGTACTGCACGCGCGTGGGCGGCGGACCGTTCCCGACGGAGGCAGAGGAGGCGGTCCAGGTGCGCATCCGCGAGCGGGGAGGGGAGTACGGCTCGGTGACCAAGCGCCCCCGGCGCTGCGGATGGCTCTCGATTCCGGACCTCAAGCTCAGCGCGATGATCAACGGCTTCGACTGCTGGAACATCACCAAGCTCGACGTGCTGGACACCGAAGACGTCATTCCGGTGGGGCTCGGACTCGAGGAGTCGGGCAAAGTGATCTGGGAGCAGATGCCCGGATGGAAGACGTCGACCGTCGGCATCACGAGCTTTGAGGATCTGCCCAAAAACGCGCAGAAGTACATCGCCTTCATCGAGTCCCAGACGGGCCTGCCCGCGCGGCTCATCGGTACGGGGCAGGGGAGGGAGGAGATGATCGTGCGGTGACTATTCTTCCGGCCGCTCTCCCCACTTGAGCTTGCTGCGCAGCGTCGCATAGTACGTCTCCTTTTTGCGGCGCAGGAACCTGACGGGGCGGTCATTGACGGCCGACGTGATGACGTCGCCGGGCTGGAGCGCCACGTACACCTGGCCATCGAGCGTGAGGCTCACGTCGACGTCGCCGAATTTGTTGCCGCGGCTCATCACTTCCACATCCACCCGGTGCCCGGCGGGGATGACGATCGGCTTCTGGCTGAAGCTGTGCGAATTGATGGGGGTCAGGATGGTCGCGCTCAGCTGCGGATGCACGATGGGCCCTCCGGCGGCCAGCGTGTAGGCGGTGGAGCCGGTGGGAGTGGAGAGAATGAGGCCGTCGGCGCGGAAGATCGTCAGCGGCTCGCCGTTGACCTCCGTCCGCAGGTCGATGAGGCGCGCGATGGACCCCTGCGAGATGACTGCTTCGTTGAGGACAAAACCCTCCACAAACTGTCTCCCTTTCCGCAGGACCGTGATGCGCAGGACGCTCCGTTCATCGCTGATGCCCTCTCCGGCGAGGAACTTGGGAAGAAGCACGGGAGCCTCCGCGACGCTCATTTCCGCCAGGAATCCGATGTTGCCGCGGTTGATGGAGAGGATCGGGACGCTGAAGGTCTCCAACTCCCGGATGGAGCGAAGGATAGTGCCGTCGCCTCCCAGCACCAGCAGCAGATCCATGTCTTTTGTGCCCGTGAAGGTCCGGCAGCCCTTGGCGCTGGGCAGCGCCGACATGCGCTTCTTGTCGATGCAGACCTCGGCTCCGGACTTCTCGATGGCATCGATGACCATGCGCAGGACATCGTCCTTCTCGCTCAGGTCCGATTTGGCGGTGATGCCGACACGCTTGTACTTGAGCATAGAGGGGGATTATACGCTCGCCAGAAACAGATCGACCGTCTTTCTCCACGAATACGACGCCGCACGCTGGCGGCCCTTTTCGGCGAGGGAGGAGCGGAGGGAGGCATCGGACAGCAGCTGCCCCAGGCCCGCGGCGATGGAGTCCGTCTTTTCGGGATCGACGATCAGCGCCGCGCCTTCCGCCAGCTCGCGCAGGCTGCCCCGGTCGCTCGTCAGAACGGGGATGCCCCGCTGGAACGCATCCAGGATCTGCATGCCGAATCCTTCGTACAGGGAGGGGAGCGCGAAGACGGTGCAGCTGCCGAGGAGAGACGCGTACCGGCTGGCATCGATGTATCCGGTCCATTCGACTCCCGTCAGATTGCGCGATTCCCGGACGATGTCCTCGTCGTGCCAGCCTCGGCCCCCCGCCAGCACCAGGCGGTGGTTCTTCCGCAATTCCGCGGGCAGGGACGCGAAGGCGCGGATCAGCCCTAGCTGGTTTTTGCGCGGACAGAGGGTCGCGATGCAGAGGATGGTTTTGCCGTCCGGGCGGTTCTGTTCGGGGTGCAGATGATCGGGGCCCGCATACACCGGCGTGACCCGCTCCGGTGCAAGCGCAGGAAACCGCGCAAGCAGGTCCTGCTTCGTCGCGTCGCTCACCGTGCAGATGCGGCGGCATTTCCGAACGACCCGCGGCAGCAGGCGCCGTTCGATCCACGTGGCTTTGCGGTCATGCGGTTCATTCATGAACGCGATCAGATCGTGAACGACGGGGATGCACGCGGCGGAGCGCGGAGCGAATGCCGGCACGATGTAACTCACCGGACTCACGTACGTGACGGAACGGTTCACGCGCAGCCAGCGCAGCGCCTGCAGATGCCAGCGCATCCCGCGGCCGGGAAGCAGTGCCACGGGACACCGACCCTCCCACTCTTTGGGAATGTCGATATCCGTCACCAGCGTCACGGGCACCTGCCGGCGCAGGAGCTCACTGACGAATCCGAAGGTCCACTGGCCTTTGCCGGTCCGCTCTTTGCGGCATGCCTCCCGGACATCGACGGCGAGTTGCAGAGTCACGGGAACAGGGTATCAGATGATGCACGCCCGCATCCGGAATGCTATCCTTGGTCCGTATGCAGAACCGCATTCTCCGCAGCCTCCAATCGCTCGACCTGGAGGAGCGCATCCTCAACGCCGGCGCGATCATCGCGGCGATCAGCGTCTTTCTCCCGTGGATCAGCGGCGAGTGGTTGGGCGGAGATACGGTCACCTATAACGGTTTTGGCTTCTACACGTCCTTTCTGGGACTGGGCATCTTCCTGTTCAACGTCGGATTGCTGCTGGTCACGCTCGTGCCGCTTTTGGGCGGCCCGGTGATCCTGAAAAAGCGTTATCGCGAAGTGCTGCGGCTGATCGTCTCGGCGCAGGCGTCGGTGCTGATCCTCGCGTGCCTCTCGGTGCTCACGAAAGTCACGTTCGAATTCTCGCGCATGGAAGTGCGCTTCGGCATTTACTTCTGCCTCGTCGGCAATCTCGTGGCGCTCTTCGAAACCGTCCTGCGGTATCTGGAGCAGCGCAAGGCCGTTGGCCAGGAACTGTTCCATCATCCCGAGGACCGCGCTCCCGCCGACCGCAAGGAAACGATGGCCCCGCCGCCGCCTCCGCCGCCCCCGCCGCCGGCACCCGCTCCGGAGGATCATCCGTTGTATCCATAGCGTACGAATGGCGAATAACGAATTACGAATGCTTTTTTAAGGAGAATTCGTAATTCAAAATTCGTTATTCGTATGATATTCTGCTTGCAATGACCGACACGCAGGACCCATCGGCCCCCGTCTCCCAGTGGAAACCCGACGACCTGGTCTACGTGGATCCGGAGACGAACTCCGTGGTCGGACCGCTGGAGTGGAGCCGCAACGGCAACCCGAAGCCGCTTCCGTACGTGGCGAAAGAACCCGAGCCGGGATCGAAGGAGCGCCGCCGTTCGTGGAGGAAGTACTACCCGTGGGGCACGTACCGCTCCATGAAGAACGTCTTTAAGGTCGACGGCAAGCCGCGCAAGAAGGAACCGACGAAGACGCTGGAGCAGGTGATCGAAGTGGCGCTGAAGGAACCGTACTGGGATTAGACGAAGCACAAAACTCGAATTCCAAAACAATTCGAGAATCAAAAAATTCAAGTTACATTCTCATTTGCTTTTCTTTATTTACTAATTGTTTCGAGTTTCGGAATTTGTGCTTCATTGTAACAACTTGCAGACTCTCTCCACTTCTTTCGTCGATCCGATGATGATCGGGGTGCGCTGATCGATGTCGGTAATCTTCTTGTCGAGGATCAGGTTCTTGCCGTCCGACGCCGTTCCGCCCGCCTGATGCATCAGATAGGCGAACGGCCCGCACTCGAAGACAAGCCGCAGCTTGCCGTCGGGATACTTGGACCCGGCGGGGTAGGTGAAGACGCCCTGGCCCTTGCTGATGATGTGGTGGACGTCGCTGACCATGCAGCCGGAGTAACGCAGCGTCAACTTGTCGGCGATCCATGCGTGGAACACGTCGTGGTACGGCTTGTCTTTGAGGATGGACCCGAGGTTGCCCGGCGCGAAGTTCTTTGCCGTGTCGGCGACGCCGAGGAACTCCCGCAGGACGACGAACTCGCCGACGTCGTTGAGGATGAACTCGTGCACGCCGTCGCCGGTCGAATAGACGAGCAGCGTGCGGGGGCCGTAGATCACGTAGAGCGCCGCCGCGAGATCGCGGGATTTTTTCCCGATGACTTCTTTTCCCTTATAGATGCCGAAAATCGAACCGATCGCGAAGTTGACGTCCACGAGCGACGACCCGTCCAGCGGATCGAACACGACGGAGTACGGCGCCTTGGACGAGAGCTCGATGATTTCCTTCTCCTCTTCCGAAACGAAAGACGCCACCAGGCGGCTCTCCTTGAGATGCCGGGTGATGATGTCGTTGCTGACCACGTCGAGCTTCACCTGCTCCTCGCCGTACTGGTTCGTGGAACCTGCCAGGCCGCTGTCGGTCGTCCGGATCGCGTTCTGGATGTACTTGGCCGCCTGCGCGATGTGCAGGATCAGATGGCGCAGCTCATCGGGGACTTTTCCTTTGCTGTAGAGATGTTCGTTAAGCGAGGCGCGCATGGGTGGCATGGTCCAAGAATACCATAAACCCGGTGTCATGGTGAGGTGCGAGTCCGCCCGCCGAGGCGGGCGACGAGCCTCGAACCATGACACGCTTCTCTGAATTTACAGCATCTTTCCCATCATCACCGTCAGCTCCGTCACCCGCATGGCGTACCCCCATTCGTTGTCGTACCAGCTGAGAAGCTGCACGAGGGTATCGTCGATCACCGCCGTGGAATCCATATCCACGATGCTCGAATGCGGGTTGTTGAGGAAGTCGGAGGAGACGAGAAGATCCTTCTCCATGGAGAGGATGCCCTTGAGAGAACCCTCGGATGCCTTTTTGATCGCCGCATGCAGTTCCTCTTTCGTGGTCTTTTTCTTCATCTGCAGGGAGAGATACGCCGCGGAGACGTCGGGGACGGGGATGCGGAGCGCCATGCCGTCCATCTTGCCCTTGAGGTGGGGGAAGATCTTGGTGCACGCCTTCACCGCGCCCGTCGTGGACGGGATGATGGACATGGCCGCCGCGCGCGCGATGCGCATCTTGGAGCTGTCGGAGGCGTTGTCGAGGAGGTTCTGGGACGTGGTGTACGCATGCGTGGTGCAGACGAGTCCGCGCTCGATGCCGACGGCCTCGTCGAGCACTTTGATGATCGGCGCGATGCAGTTGGTGGTGCAGGACGCGGCGCTCACCACGGGAAGTGACCCCTTGAGCGCGTCATCGTTCACGCCGCGGACAATCATGGTGGTGTCATCCTTTGCGGGTGCCGTGATGATGACTGCCTTCGCGCCTGCGGCGAGATGGGGGGCACACAGATCCTTGCTGCGGAATTTGCCCGTAGCCTCGACCACAATGTCGACCTTCAGCTCCTTCCAGGGACACTTGGCGGGATCGCGCTCGCGGACGACGCGGACGGGCTTGCCGTTCACTGTCAGATTGTCGCCGTCGACTTCGACGGTGCCGCCGAAACGGCCGTGCAGCGTGTCGTACTTGAGCAGGTACTGGCGCATAGGCGCGTCGCTGGAGGCATTGATCGCCACGACGTTGACCTCGTTCCCGAATCGTTCAAGAAGCTGGCGATGCACGATGCGTCCGATGCGTCCGTATCCATTGATGGCGATGTTGAGCATGTCGAAATCATGACAGAACCGGGACCCGAGTTCAACGCTGTGGATAAGCAAAAAAGAAGCAAATTGTCACAGTGAGCCTGTCGAACTGCGACAATTTGCATGTCATGGTTCGACAAGCTCACCATGACACGGGCTCAACGGGTGTAAAACCCGATGATCACGCCGAGGAGCGCGCAGAAACCGCCGATGATCCACAGGCGCATCGTCACTTTGCTCTCGCCCCATTCGAGCGCCTCGAAATGGTGATGGATCGGCGCCGCGCGGAAGACCTTCTTGCCGCCGCGGAGTTTTTTGCTCGTGAGCTGGATGATGACGGAGAGCATTTCGATGACGAAAACCGCGCCGATGAGGGGCAGCAGCAGCACCTGATCGGTCATGAGCGCGATGACGGCCAAAACGCCGCCCAGGGGAATGGATCCCGTATCGCCCATGAAGAACAGCGCCGGCGGCACGTTGTGCCACAGGAACGCCGCGATGGCGGCCGCCGTGATGGCGCAGAACGCGGTGAGGACCGTGAGCCCGTTGAGGAACGCGAGCCCGCCGAACGCGGCGAAAGCGATGACGAGGAGGCCACCCGCGAGCCCGTCGAGTCCGTCGGTGACGTTGACGGCGTTCGCCGTGCCGATGATCACGAACATGGCCAGCGGGATGTACCACCAGCCCAGCGCGATGTCGCCGACGAACGGCACGTTGACGCTGTCGTAGCCGTTCTTGAAGTAGAACCACGCCGCGGCGATGAAGCTGAGAAGCAGCAGCGACGTGATCTTGGGGAGGACCCCGAGGCCGCGCTTTTTGCCCTCGCGCATCATGAAGCGCCGCAGGACGTCATCGACCAGCGCGCCGCTGAAGCCCAGGAAGAGCAACGCCACCACCAGAAGGCCGAAGATGAACGCCAGCCCGATGATTCCCGCATCCGCGCGTCCCGCGAAGGGGATCTGCAGGAGCGACTGCAGCCACCCGAAGGAGAACGCGACGGCCAGGCTGAGGACCGCCAGTAGGATCACGACGATGAAGGCCTTGCGGATTTTGGGCAGCAGCCTGCTCCACTGTTCCTCGTTGGCGCCGACGATGTTGAGGTAATCGTCGATGGCGCCGAGGATGCCGAGCGAGAGCACCGTGAAGAGGGGGATGTAGACCTGGCCGCGCTGCAGAAGGGAATTCTCGACGAGTCCCGTGTAGGAAAGCAGGCGGCTGAAAACGATGGTCAGGACAATGGATCCCCAGATCAGCAGGCCGCCCATCGTGGGCGTGCCGAATTTCTTCTCGTGATACTTCCGGAAGATGGATGCCTCCCGGCCGTCGACGGTTTCCACCCGCAGCTGCTTGCCCAGCTTGTTTCGGCGCAGGAAGGAAATGAATCCCGGCGTCAGGGCGAGTCCGAGAATGAACGCGAAGAAGGCGTACCCGAGGATCGCCAGGAGCGAGAGGTCGGGACGCGGGGGGAGGACGGGGAGGGGGGGCATGGCGGGAATCGTACCATGAAGCTCAATCGTCATCCCGCAGCGGCTTGGTGGAGTGCGCCTTGTCGACGTCGTAGAAGCGGGTCTGCTCCTTCTTGAAGAGCAGTTCGACGCGGCCGGTGGGGCCGTTGCGGTGCTTGCGGATGTAGATGTCGGTGAGGCCGGGGCGGTCGCTGTCTTCCTCGTAGTAGTCCTCGCGATACATCATGAGCACGACGTCGGCGTCCTGTTCGATGGAACCGGAGTCACGGAGGTCGGAGAGCTGGGGGATGTTGCCCGGGCGGCTTTCGACGGCGCGAGAGAGCTGCGAGAGCGCGACGATGGGGATGTGCAGCTCGCGGCCGATCTGCTTGAGCGCGCGGGAGATCTCGGAGATTTCCTGCACGCGGTTGCCCGCGTAGTTGTTGTTGCCGGTGCTCATGAGCTGGAGGTAGTCGATGATGAGCAGATCGAGGCCGTGCTCCATCTGCAGGCGGCGCGCCTTGGCGCGGAGTTCGGGCATGGAGGACGCGACGGAGTCGTCGATGAAGATGTTGGCCTTGTTGAGCTCGTCCATGATGGGTCCCATGTTCTGGAAGTCGCTGTCGTCCAGCTTGCCGCGCTGGAGCTTCCACGAGTCGACGCCGAGCATGGACGCGAAGAGACGGTCGACCAGCTGCTCTTTGCTCATTTCCAGGGAGAAGATGCCGACCGTCTTGTGGAAGCGGATGCCCGCGTTCTGGGCGATGTTGAGTGCAAGAGCGGTTTTTCCCATGCTCGGGCGACCGGCAATGATGACGAGATCGGACGGCTGCAGGCCCGAAAGCTTGTAATCGAGCGCCTGGAAACCCGTGGGCACGCCTTTGACGGCCGAGTCGTCCTTAGCCTCGTGCATTTCGGAGAACTTCTCGTACCGGGCGTCGAGCACGTCGCGGATGTGCACGAACTTGTCCTTCATGAAGGTGTTCGTGATCGCGAAGACGGTTTTTTCAACTTCGTCGAGGAGTTCCGCGATGGGTTTGCCCTCCTCGTAGCCGAGACCCGCGATGCGCTGGCCGGCTTCGATGACGCGGCGGTGGACGGCCTTGGTTTTGACGATCTGGCCGTACTGGTAGACGTGGGAGGACGTGGGGACGGACGACGCCAGCTGCGCGAGGAACGCGCTGCCGCCGATCTCCTGGACCTTCTTGCTGTCGGCGAGCTTCGCGCTGACCGTGACGAAGTCGATCGGCTCATGCTGCTGGTAGAGCTCGTACACCGCCTGGTAGACGAGCCGGTGCGTGGGATCGTAGAAATCCTCCGGCTTGAGGAGATCGCTGACCTTGATGATGGCCTCGGGATCCAGCAGCAGCGCGCCGAGCACGGTGCGTTCGGCCTCGACCGAATGGGGCTGACCTTCAAGGAGACGGGCCGGTGCGATCGTTGCCGTGGACATAGGCAGAGCAGGTCTTCGGACCTGCGGAAGGGGAAGGGGCTCAGTGTAGTTCGGTCAGGGAATCCGGCAACGAAAAAGGGTCGCCGGTTGCACACAAAGTTGACACGATGCGCGGGAGCATTGTGGATACAGTGTGGAAAGCAAACCTAGCGCTTCGTTCCGTACTCCCGCTCATATTTAAGCAGGGCAAATGCGCTAGCTGTATGCACTTCTGCACTGCCCAAAACATTCTCAATTGCCCTATCCAGCGACAGTTCGTGTACTTCGATCATCTCGTCTGCATCCTGCGGCAATGAATCCTTCACCAGTTCCCGCGCAATAAAAACGTGATTGCCGGATGCCAGACTCTCAGAATGGCGCGTGGTGCAGTAAAATTTCAAATCCTCTGCACGAAAGCCTGTTTCTTCGCGTAGTTCCCGCTGTGCCGCTACAGCAAGATCCTTCTCTTTGTCGGCCCGACCACTTGGAAGCATCCAAATATACGTTCCATAGCGGGGACGAAATTCCCGTAAAAGAAGAATGGTTTCTCTCTCCCGCGACGGAAAGGCGAGAATGTGAACAGAATCCGGCCGAGATACAACGATCATTTCCTTCGTCCGCCCATCCGGCAGCGAGAAAGACTCCTGGGTGATGCCCCAGTCGAAACCTTTGTAGAGCTGCTCACTCATATATAAATACCGTAGCGGAGAGGGGATCCTTCCGCCACGGTGCATGTTCCGTCGTAGGATCAGATCCGCGCGGCCGCGTCCCGGACCTGTTTTTCGATCTGGGCGGAGATTTTGGGATTCTCGGCGAGGAATGCCTTCGCCTGCTCCCGGCCCTGGCCGAGCGTGTCGTCGCCGAAGCGGAAGAAGGCGCCGGACTTCTCCAGGATGCCGTAGCGGACGCCGAGATCGAGGATTTCGCCCTCTTTGCTGATGCCGGTGGCGTAGAGAATGTCGAATTCCGCCTGGCGGAAGGGGGGAGCGACCTTGTTCTTCACCACTTTCACGCGCGTGCGGCTGCCGACGATCTCCTGGTCGCCTTTGGCGGCGCCGTCGTCGTCTTTGCCGATCTTCTCGACGATCTTGTCGATGCGGCGGACGTCGAGACGGAGTGAGCAGTAGAACTTGAGCGCGTTGCCGCCGGCGGTGGTCTCGGGGTTGCCGAACATCACGCCGATCTTCATGCGCAGCTGGTTGATGAAGATAACCGTGCAGTTGGTCTTGCCGACGATGGACGTGAGCTTGCGGAGCGCCTGGCTCATGAGGCGGGCCTGAAGGCCCATGTGGGCGTCGCCCATGGCGCCATCGATTTCGGCCTGGGGGGTAAGCGCCGCCACGGAGTCGACCACGATGATGTCCACCGCGCCGGAGCGCACAAGCGTCTCGACGATTTCCAGCGCCTGTTCGCCGCTATCGGGCTGGGAGACGAGAAGCGTGTCGATGTCGACGCCGATCTTTTTGGCGTACTGCGGATCCAGCGCGTGCTCGGCGTCAATGAAGGCGGCGCGTCCGCCCTTCTTCTGCATTTGCGCGATACTGTGGAGAGCGAGGGTGGTCTTGCCCGACGATTCGGGACCGTAGATTTCGACAATGCGGCCCTTGGGCATGCCGCCGCCGAGCGCGATATCGAGACCGAGGGACCCGGAGGGGAAGCGCTCGATGTTCATGCCCGAGGTGTCGCCCATCTGGAGAATGGCGCCGTCGCCGAACTTCTTTTTGATGGAGGCCAGGGCATCGCTGATGGATTCGTTTCTGACGGCATGGGGGTCTGCTTTTGCGGATTTGGCGGCGGGGGAGGCGGCGCGGGACGGGGTGGACGGTTTCACCGGTTCCATAACGGATGTGGGAGAAGAAGACTTCGGCATACTAGGAGTGGGAAATGGGAGAAGATAGGAGGCCTCCGGATTTTTTGTGGAATCGAAGGAGGTGTACGAAGGTACACATGAAGAATACGCCGCCGGAGAACCGCGTCAAAACTTTGATCTTGCAAGCTTTACAGGATTCTGGTGGTGTATGATTGTACACCAAGAGCGTTCCACGCCGCCGTGGAACGCCCCCGTTACTTCATCCTCTCAGCGGTGCTTTGCAAGCACGCGCGCGATCGCATCGAGTCCGCGCTCGAGGGTCGGCCGGTCGGGACCGAAGCTGAGGCGGCAGAAGTTGCGGTACCGCGACGACGAGCGGCGCTTGCCGGGATTCACGTCGAAGAAGATGCCCGGCACGGTGATCACGCGTTCCCGCAGGCCTTCCTCGAAGAACGCCATACCGTCGTTGAGCGGGGGAGGAAGGCCGGACAGATTCACCCAGCAGTAGAAGCCGCCCTGGGGCTCGGCATCGATCCGGAGTCCCATCCCGCGGAGCCGGCCCAGCACCAAGTCGCGTTTGGCGGAAAAATGCGCCTGCAGGACAGCCCGGTTGCGCCGCACGTCGTCGGCGCGGAGCAGGGGAACGGCCGCCGCCTGCAGCGGATGGCTCGCGCCGCCGTCGAGGAAGGACCCGGCACTCGTGACGGCATCGATGACCGCGCGGGGACCCACCGTCCAGCAGACGCGCCAGCCGGGATGGCGCCAGTTTTTGGTGAGGCCGTCGACGATGACGACGGGATCGCGGTCCACGTCCTCCACAAATGACGCAGCCGAGGATTCGCCGCCGCCGTAGACGTAGTGGGAGTAGAACTCGTCGACGATGCAGACGCAGTCGTTGCGCCGGCACGTCTGGACCCAGTCCCGCAGGTCATCGCCCGCGACCACCTGGCCCGTGGGGTTGCAGGGATTGCTGAGGAGCAGCGCGCCAAGACCCAGCCCCTGGATGTGCTCCTGCAGCTGCCCGGCCGGGAGGCGGTACCTGTCTTCCTCTTTGAGCGGGATGGGGATCGGGTGGAACGACCGGAAAACGTTGAGAAGCTCTTCATACGCGGTGTAATCGGGGATGAAGTGCCCCATGTTGATATCGCCGAGCGACGCGGCCAGGCGGGTGAGCGCACTCCTGCCGCCGCCGCTGATCGCGACGTTGTCCGCGGTGTACTTGGACGAATGCCCGCGGCAGTAGAGCTCGTTGTAGAGATCGGCCACCGCCTGGCGCAGCGCGGGGAGGCCGCCGACGGGTGCGTATTCATCGACGTCCGCATCCAGATGAATACCGCAGGTACGTGATGAACCCCCGGGAAGCGTTCCCGTTTCGGGGGCACCCTGTCCCAGATTGGCCCAGGCGGGATCGGCGGGGGTGAACCCGGCCTCCTGGGCGCGGTGCGTGACGTAGATGACGCCGGTGCGCGGGACCGGACGGAAGCCGGGGATGGAGGGAACCTGAACCATGGAGAGGAAGGAAGGAGAAACAAAAAAAGCCCCCGGTCGTCGAGGGCGCACATGCACGGAAGCACGACACCCTCAGGAGGCTGCGGCGGCGGCGTGAACGTTGGTGACGACGAAGATCATGATGGGACCCTACCAGAGAGAAGAAAAAAGAAACAGGAGATCAGAATTATTCCCATCTCTGATTTCTCATCTCTTCCCTCTTATTTCTTCTCTCTCGTCGCCGTCAGCGCTTCACGCAGATGCCCGACTGCGCCGTGCGGTCGGTGATGCGGCAGTAGAACCCCGACGGACACAGGATGCCGGCTGCCCCACCGCAGGGAGCGCCGTCACCGGCGGCGCGCGACGAGCCGCCCGCGGAGGCCGGAGGGGCGCCGGGCGTCTGGGCGGGGGGACGGGACATCGCCGACGACTGGGACGCGGCGGGAACCCCGTACGAGAAGGTGACTTTCTGGAGAATGGCACGATAGAGCGACAGCTGAAGATCCGTGGCCAGATCCTGCTGCAGCACGAAGCGGAACTGCGTGTCGGCGCCGGGGCCGGTGACGCGGACGATCCATTCGTTCCCCTGTTGCTCGGCCCGGGCCTTGCGCAGGCCGACCGTCAACGCCTCGCCCGCAACGGAACTCACGGAAGCGGGGCCGTACGGGGGACTGGGACTCGAGGGGAGGGGAGCCGCAATCTCGGTGATGGTCAGGACGGGCAGCGCAGCGCCGGACGCCGTGAAGGTGGCGGTCTTCTTCTGGATGGAGGCCTTCCAGCTCTTGGGCACCTCGACCGTGAGGCCCAGCGCGGGAATCACCCAGGGGCGCGTCTGCTCGCCGCCGCCCGAGCGGACGGAGGTCACGACGAAGACCGGCATTTCCTTGGGATCGGTGTTCTTCTCGAGCGTCCCTTCCAGCTCCACTTCGCGGCCGACGAGGACATGGAGGTTCACCGCCGTGCTCTCCGCGTACGACAGCATCTTGCCGTCGAGCCCGAGCAGCGCGTGCGTGCCGCGGCGCTTGAGGGAGACCGGAACCGGCTGAAGGATGCCGCGGACCACCTGGGGGCCCTGCGGAAGGACGACCTCGGGCTCGCCGCAGCCCGTGAGCAGCATCGCAGCCAAAAAGAGAATGGCAGTTGTTTTCTTCATGAGATCGGGGAAAGCATAGCAGAGATGGGCGGAGGGCGTTCCATGGGGGGATGGAACGGTGGGTTTTGGCTTGGGGATCGAAAGGAGCGCGAGGAACACGAAGAGAACGAGGAACACGAGGAATCTTTTTCCAGTGACCCCGGCCATACTTGGACCATGCAATTGCGACCCTATCAGCATCTGATTGCCTGGAAAGAATCGTATTCTCTATGTCTTTCTCTCTATCAACTCGCGCGAAAATTCCCCCAAGAGGAAAAGTTTGCCCTTGCCCAGCAATTGCGAAGAGCTGCAACCAGTGTCCCCATCAATATCGCAGAAGGAAATACAAAACGCTCCTCCATTGATCGATCCCGCTTTTTTGAAATTGCTCTCAGTTCTCTCAATGAGATTCATTGTGAAATTCTTCTTGCGAGGGATCTGCAGTACATTTCTCCGGAAGAATTCTCCTGTGCAGATGATCATCTTCAGCGCGTCAGTTACCTTCTCAACAAACTCATAAAAGCAATCGCGCCTGGCAAGTACTCCTCGTGTTCCTTGCGTTCCTCGTGTTCTTCGTCCTCCCACCATCCGATTACGATGAAGAACACACACAGCCACCCATGAACTCCTTCCATTTAGGCCTTCTTCGCCTGGTCGAACGCGTACACGGCGCGACCCACACGGACGAAGTACGGCATCTTCTGGAGGTTGAGGCTGATGGTGCCCACTTTGACGGTGCGCTGGCGGGCGACCTCGGCAATGATCTCCTTTTTGCTCAGGGGACCCTTTTCCTTGAGGATGCGCTCGATGACATCGGCAACCGTGCCGGGCTCGTAACCCCACTCGCGGAGCGCGTAGAGACCACGACCAACGAGAACAAACTGGGGATAGCGGATGAGTTCGTTGTGGACGGCCTGGACAGTGACGTTTTTGTGATCGAAGCGGGCCTCGCGGATGCGGTTGGCGATCTCCATGAAGTGGAGCGGCTCGCCGGACTTCTTGAGGATGATCTCGACTTTGTCGCGGATGGAGCGGGGACGGACGAAGCGCCACTCGGTGAGTCCCCAGCCCTCGTCGATCTCCTTGAGGCGTTCGTCGACGCGCAGGCTGCTGCCGATGAGCTCGGCGGACGGAACGCGGTCCTTAAAGAGGTTCAGGGCCTGGATGGCCGAGACGATCTCTTCCTGCTTCATGCAGGTCTTGCGCTTCTTGAGGATCTTGACCATGGAATCGACGATGAGCGAGACGTCGTCGCCCGCAAGGGAGGCGAGCCTCCAGAGGGGCACGAACGTGGCCGTGCGGGTCTCGTTGCTCATTTCGGAATCGATGGAGAAGGAGAGGCGGAGGACGGAACCGTCGACCGTCGTGGAACCCTGGATCCGCTTGAGGACCAGGCTCACGAGGTCGTCCTCGCGCATGAGGCCGCCGTGCATGCGAAGCACGCCCTTGGCCATCTCGTTGACTTCATCGAGGCGGGTGGTGCGGACCGTGCGCTTGAGCTTGCTCAGCGCGATGCTCTCGATCTGGCGGATGCGCTCGCGCGTCACCTTAAACTGCTTGCCGATCTTCTCCAGCGTCTGCTTCGGCTGACCGAAGAGTGCGAATCGCTTCTTGACCACGGTCACTTCTTTCTCGGTCAGCACCATGAACAGGTTGCCCAAAACTTCCTGCAGATTCAGCGACAGAGTGGGGCCGGAAACCTGCATGGAGGAGGAAGAGGGGAGCGTGGCGGTGGACATGGGGCATCGGGGGAGAAATCACCACTCGTTCTACCAGAAAATTGACAGAAGCAAAAGTTCCGCGAGAGGTTGGAGTGGACAACGCGCGCAGATATTCTGGCGCGCTGATGTGAAGAAAAACTGACACTTCTGATGGGCGATGCATGATCATCGTGACATTCACCGACGTGAATGCAGACGCGATGAGGACGCAATGCCCCTCACGGGAACGGTAGAAAAAGCAGGTGATTCCAACGAGCTGGATACGTTAAAGTAAATCCTTTTATCATTAATGTCAATAGTCGATTTTTCCGCTGAGCAAAGCACAAGCTGCAGCTGCATCCCCATCGAATTTTGACACCGGGATCATGTTCTTGTGGGTTCCGCCTTTTCGCGACGTATAGCGCTCATCGACGAACGAAACGGACGCGCCCGCTTTCTCGAGCGCGGCGCCGATCTGACGGCTGACAGCGGCCTGCGATCCTTCGTCGCCGGACGGAAGACGCGGAAGACCGACGATGAACTTTTCAATCTTCCGTTCCGCAGAGAGGCGAAGAACCTGCGTCATCAGTTCGTCGGCAGTGGTGTGATGAATCGTATCGAGCGGCAGCGGAATGCCGACGACGGTATCGAGATACGCGATGCCCGTGCGGCGGGTGCCGACGTCCAATGCAAGAAGGCGCATGAACTCAGCTTACTAGCTTTTTAGCTTCTTAGCTTTTGCATTCCCGTTACTACAAAAATGAAGCAGTGAAGCTAACAAGCTAGAAAGCTAAGAAGCTACAGGAACTATTTGGCTGCCACCATCCGCGCGAGGCTCGACTTCTTCCTCGACGCATTGTTCTTGTGGATGAGGCGCTTTTTGGCGGCGGTGTCGACGGCCTTGTAGACGCTCGGCAGCAGCTTGATGGCGTCGTCGCGCTTTCCTTCGGTCACGAGATCCGTGTATTTGCGGATCATGGTCTTCATGTGCGTGCTGAAGGGCTGGCGGCGGCCACGGCGGGCGACGCTCTGGCGTGCGGCTTTAACGGCGGACTTGGTGATCGGCATAGCCCGGAGAGGGTAGGGGGGAGGCTGGGAGATGTAAAGGGATCTTGGGAGACATTCCATCAAAGGCAAGCGAAGAAAACGAAGCAAACGACGCAATCGAGGATCCTCGTTTTCTTCGTTTGCCTCGTTTGCCTCGGTTTCCTGTTCTCGGATTCCTTTATTGGCACCGACTCTGAGGGATCGCTACACTGCTCCCATGTGTGGAATCTTCGGGTATGTGGGCAAGAGGACAGACGCAGGGGTGATCGCGATCGACGGCCTCAAGAACCTGGAATACCGGGGCTATGACTCGTGGGGCATCGCCTGTCATGGCTCCGGCCGCGACGACTTGCAGGTGGAAAAGGACATCGGGCCGATCGGGGAGATCGACAGCGGGCGCTTTTCCGCCGGCTGCTCGCTGGCCATCGCGCACACCCGCTGGGCCACCCACGGCGGCGTGACGCAGCGCAACGCCCACCCGCACCTCAGCGAGGACGGCGCGATCGCGGTGGTCCACAACGGCATCGTCGAAAACTACCTGGAGCTGCGGCGCGATCTGAAGGCGAAAGGCCACACGTTCAAATCGGAGACGGACACCGAGGTGATCCCGCACCTAATAGAGGAGGAACTCAAGCGCACGGGGGACTTCGCCGAGGCCGTCCGCTGCGCGTGCCTGCACTTTGAGGGCCGGTACGCGATTCTCGCGATGCACACGAAGTCGAACATGCTGGTGGCCGCGCGCACGGGCTCGCCGCTCATCATCGGCGTGGAAAAAGGCGCCGGGTATTTTATCGCGTCGGATATCCCGGCGTTCATGAAGCACACGCGCGTCGTCCAGTACCTGGATGACGGCGAAATGGTCTCCACGGACGGAAAGACGATCACCTTCATGGACATCAGGACCGGCGACACGCGCCCCAAGCGCGAAATCGCCATCACGTGGTCGGTGGAGCAGTCGCAGAAAGGGGATTACGAGCACTTCATGCTCAAGGAGATCATGGACCAGAAGGAGAGCGTCGCACGCGCCGTGAACCAGGACGAAGGCGAGATCCGCACGATCGCCGAGGCCATCCGCCGCGCGAAGGGCACGTTCCTCGTCGGCTGCGGCACCGCCGCCAAGGCCTGCATGGCCGCCGAATACTTCTTCTCCGTCGTCGCGCAGCACCACGTGAACTTCGCGCCGGCGAGCGAGTTCAAGCTCTTCCATCACTTCCTGAAGCCCGACAGCCTCCTGATCGTCGTCAGCCAGAGCGGCGAGACGGCCGACGTCCTGGAAGCCATGCGCGTCGCGCGCGACAAGGGCGCGAAGGTGCTGGCGATCGTGAACGTGGAGGGCTCGACGATCGACCGCGAAGCCGACTACACGCTGCTCATCAACGCCGGCCCGGAGCGGGCGGTCGCGTCCACGAAGGCGCTGACGGGACAGCTCGCCGTCCTCCTGATGATCGCCTACGCCCTCGATGAACGCCTGAAGGAAGGCCGCACGCTGCTGCTCGAAACCACCGGAACCATCAACGACCTTCTCAACCCGCGCTTCGTGGAGCGTCTGGAACTGCTCGCGGAGAAGATCCAGGACGAAGAAGACCTCTTCATCATCGGCAAGGGCTGGAACTACCCGATGGCGCTGGAGAGCGCGATCAAGATCCAGGAGGTGAGCTACGTGCATGCCGAAGGGTTCGCCGGCGGCGAGCTGAAGCACGGACCCATCGCCCTCATCGAAGAGGGGAGCCCCTGCATCGTCCTCACGGGCAATGATGAGGTCCTGCAGGACATTTTGAGCAACGCCCAGGAACTCAAGGCCCGCGGGGCATTGATCATCGGGGTGGGCCCGAAGAAATTCGACGTGTTCGACCACTGGATCAAGGTGCCCGACGCCGGAGCGGCCCAAGCGATGATGAACATCCTGCCGATCCAGATTCTCGCCTATTATCTTGCGGTTAAACGGGGGAAGAACCCCGATATGCCCCGGAATCTTGCGAAGAGTGTGACGGTAAAATGATTATGAACTTGTCTAATCTGCAATTCGGGGCATCCCGAGTAGCTCGTCGCAGAGCGGCGAGCGTATCGAGGGGTGCCGCGCAACCTTGCGAAGTCCGTCACCGTAAAATAGATGTCACCCAAGAAATAGACCGACAACAAGTATTGTTGACATCAAAAAAATACCGCGGAAACTTTGGATATGCGGTACGGAAAGGATCTCCTCACGGCGACGCTGGCGACTATCGCTCTCGCGGGGGCAATGGACACTGCTCCCGGGCAGGAGAAGGAGAAGACCAAGAAAGACCGCATCGAAGCCGTGCAGGGGCACGAGAAGGAAAAGATCGAGGACATCCTGCGGCGACTGCAGAAACTGGAAGCCGACGTGGAAACGCTCCGGGGCAAGCTGACCGTGGAGGATCTGCAGAAAGCGACGCAGGTGGCGGCGCAGTCGGTTTGCCGGATCGGCAACGGCTCGGGGTTCGTTTTGCGGGTGCCTCCGGGATCGGAAGGAAAAAAACATGACGACAAGCTGACGTACATTCTCTCCGCATATCACGTGCTCAAAAGCAACGATGGTACGCTGTTGCGTTCGATCAACTACTCCAGCCTGCACCCCGACGATCTCCGGGATCATCTTCCGATGAAGGACGCGCAGATCGCGGGAGAATCCTTTGAGGATGATCTCATCGTGTTCTCCATCCCCAAGGAAAAAATGCCCCGCGTTCCGGCCGGGCTGCCCCTTGCGGATCCTTCCGCGTCTCCGCAGGCGATGGGTATGGGAAGCGCGGCCGTGATGATCGGATACCCCCAGAACAAATTCAGCAGCAAGGTCCTGTTCCTGTCGAGTCCGGATACGCTGTGGAGGCTGCCCGCGGTCAAGGACGGACGGAATCCTCTCGTGCGTGCGGTCGAACTTGCCGCCGGTCCCTGGGAAGGGGTACGCGGACATTCGGGCGGACCCGTGATCCTGCCCGAAGTGACGATCCGCAAAGGGGTGCGCGCTGTCGAGACACCCGTGGCCGCGATGGCCACCGCGACGCATACCGAGAGGCACATCACCGCCGCGGTCCGTGCCGAGCAGATCAGGGAATTCCTGGAACGCAGCGATATCCTGGAACGGAAAGACCGGACGAAATCCACGCAGGCCGGGAAGAAGTAACAAAAAAAACCCGTCGCCGCGCGACGGGTTGAGTACATGCTTTTGTCAGGGGCATCCGAAGGGGAGGGTGAGCTCCGCCGCGCCTCCGATGTGACTGGTGTAGTACATGGCCTCCCACTGGGTGAGCGCCACGTTGGCCTTGCCGGTAAAGACCAGTTTGATTTCCTGGCAGGTCGGCGCCGTGGGCTTGAATCCCAGAACGAATTCCTTGGTCTGCCCCTCTTCGAGTGCGCCAAGACCGCAACCGCCGCTTCCGCCGCCGCCGCTTGCCAGGTTTTCACCCTGTCCACCAACGCAATACACCCCCTCGGACAACGCGTGCACGATTTGGGCATTCGTAAGCAGGACACTCACATCCGTGAGCGGACCCGTGCGCCGGGCCAGCTGGTTTTTGACCGTTACTTTGATTTTGAAGACCAGATCCTGGCTGTATGCCGGAAGAGGATCCTTCCAGGTGACTGAGCCCCCGTACGGAGAAGGCATGCTGATATTGCTCGAAGCGGGTTCGATGGTGACCCGCAGCGGGCCCTCCGTGTACTTCCACGTCGCCTGTCCGGACGTGCTGTTTCCCGTCTGCTCATCCAACTGGTTCACCCAATCCTCTCCGGTCCAGTCGCCCGTGGAACAATCCGCCGGGCAGTTTTCCGCTGATTCGGTGCCCTGCACCGCAGGCGTCCAGACGCTGTTTCCGGGGGCACCCCACCAGCCTCCTTCCAGCTGGCAGAAGCCGTCGCCGCAGTGAGCGCCCGGAGCGGAGGGGTGGTACGGCGGGATGATGGGGGTGAACGGGGAATCCTCGGAACGGCCGCAGTCGTGCATGCAGGTAAGCGGGGATTCGCCGGCTTCCGGGCTGCAGACGCTGTCGCCGCAGAGAAGCTCGACGTCGTAGCGGCACCAGTTGGTGCAGCCGTCGAAGTTGTGTCCATTGCCGTCATCACATTCCTCTCCATCCTCCAGGATGCCGTTGCCGCAGACGATTTCGGGATGCGGACCCGGATTGTGTCCGGAGGCCGGACAGGACTGGCAGAAGCCCTCCTGCCCGCCGAAACGGATGCAGGCGCGATCCTGACCATTGAGCTGCTCCGTCACCACCGAGGTGCTGCAGGAGATCTGTCCGCCGGCAGGAACGCATTCGTAGCCGTTCGAGCAGCTGTTGCCGGACGGAGGAACCGGATCGGTCGGCTCCATCTGGGACCACGTGCAGTAGTTCGAACAGCCGTCCCCGTTGATCATGTTGCCGTCGTCGCACTGCTCCTGGCCTTCGCGGACGCCGTTACCGCACCGGGAATTGATGTACGCGCTGTTGATGTCGCAGCGGGAACATTCGTCCGTCTCTTCGTTGTCGTTGCCGTCGTCGCAGAGCTCATAGGCTTCCACGATGCCATTGCCGCAGACGGGCGTGATCGCCGCGTCCGGTGCGCAGTCGACGGGGCAACTGGAGGGGGTTTCGGGCTGCGGGCACCCGATCGCCATGCAGACGATTTCCTGGCAGATGCCATCGCCGCACGTCGAGGGAGTCTCGGGCGGTTCGGTTCCGCGTTCGCCTTCCCACGGCTCGAAGTCGGTCTCGCAGCGCAGACACTTTCCCTGGTCTCCGCAGGCGGGCTGGTTCGGATCCAGCATCGGCCGGTCATGATGGCCGTACCGGTTGCCGCATTCCCATGCGAGCAGGGCCCCTCCACCCATATCCACCTTGCCGTTGACGACGCAGCTGTATCCCGCGTTGCAGGATGCCGACGGCGCCTCATTCGTACACGCGCGGCTGCAACCGTCGCCGCTCGTCAGGTTGCCATCGTCGCATTCCTCTCCCGTCTGAACGACTCCGTCGCCGCACCGGGGAGCGGGAGGCATCCCGGGGCGAACAGGCGGTGCTGCGGGGCGGGGGCGCGCAGGCGGGGCCTCATACGTCGACGTCGATCCTCCCGACTGCAACCACCGGAGAATATCCGAGAAGGACGTGGGGATGGCGCCGGTGAGCGGGGCTCCGGAAGTACTGACCACGGTCACGAAAACCGCCATCGCCATGCCGGCAACGGCCACCGTTCGACGTGAAAGGTTCTGCATATGTGTGTGTGGGTAACATGAGTATTATACATCATTTTTGCATTTTTACAACTCACCGCTCCGCTCGCGTTTTCCAGCCGAACCGTCTATTTCTCGTCGGGAGGGATGCCATAGTACTTGAAAAGGAACGCCGAAATCTCCTTGAAAACGGGCGCGGCGGCCGTCGCGCCGTGGATCACGGTTTTGGGGCGGTCAATTTTTGCCAGAATGACGAATTTCGGATGGTCCACGGGGGCATAGCCGGCGAAGGTCGCCACCGTGGAGCCGGTGCCGGTTTCGTACTTCCCTCCCGGACCGGCGATCTGACTGGTGCCGGTTTTGCCCGCGATGCGGTGACCGGGATTTTTGCCGCTCTTGGCGAAACCCTTGGTGCCCGAGCTGATGAGCATCGCGGTGATGGTCTCGGACGTCTGCCGGGTGATCACCTGGTCGAGGACGCGGGACGGGGGGGTATCGACCGTGCCGTCGGGATGGATGATGGAATCGATGATGACGGGGCGCACCAGGCGCCCGCCGTTTGCGAGCGCCGCCCAGGCGGTGACGACCTGCAGCGGGGTCGCGGAAAGGCCCTGGCCGAAGGACGTGGTGGCCAGCAGCGTGCGCGACCATTCCTTCCACGGGCGGATTTCGCCCGGCAGCTCGTCTTCCAGCTCGATGCCGGTGATTTTCCCGAATCCGAAGCGGTCGAGAGCGCCGTAGAAGAGTTTCGCCCCCAGGCGGAACGAGACATCCGTCATGCAGGTGTTGATGGAAAACTCGATGCAGTTGGTCATGGTCACGTTGCCGTAGTGCTTGTTGTCGTTGTTCTTGATCTTGTATTCGTCCACCTCCACGGTGCCGGTGTCGTTGTACACGTCCGACGGCGTCACCTCCCCCTGGTCGAGGGCGATGGCCATGGTGATGGCCTTGAGCACGGATCCCGGTTCGTAGATTTCCTGGACGGTGCGGTTGAGGTAGGCGCCGATGCCGATGTTGTTCTTGAATTTCATCCACACCGATTTGTCGGGGGTGGGGAAGACCTCGCGGCGCGTGTTCTCGCCGATGTAGAGGTAATACCGCGTGAAGTCCTTCACGTCGTAGTTCTGCTCCATGTCCTCCAGGGCCTTGCGGGTTTTTTCGCTGAGGAGCGTGCGGCCGGACGCCGTGAACACGTTGTCGATGTACGCCTTCACCACGCGCACGTTCGTCTCCGGATGGAAGATTTCGACGACGATCTGCCGCTGCTGGTCGGGCCCGATGGTGATCGGCTCCTTCTCCGAGACTCCCGCGTAATTGTTGCTGTCGAACAGCGGCGCGTTGACCATCGCGATGATCCGGCCGGTGAACGGATCCATGACGATCGCCTGCGCGCTGTCGGCCTGGAATTTGTCGACGGCGGCCTGGACGATGCGCTCCAGCTCCTTCTGCACCGTGCGGTCGATGGTGAGCACGATCGTGTCGCCGTCGCGCGGATCGATGATCGTTTGCTCGGCGCTGAGAATCTGCGCCTTGTTGATGTCGCTCGCCGTGCTGATGAGTCCTTCCTGGCCGCGGAGCTGGGGATCGAACGTCCGTTCCACCCCGTACTGCGGCTCCTGCCGGGTGTTGAGGAACCCCAGGACGTGCGAGGCCAGCGTCGTATCGGGATAGTACCGCCAGTGCTCCGCCAGCAGCGCGATACTGCGCAGGGGATAGCGGAGATCGGCGGAGGAGGCCTTCTTCTTGGACGCCGCCAGCTCCTGGAGGGCCTCGTTGGCGGACGCCGATTTGATCTGCAGGATTTCGAGCGACAGCTCGCGGGGGATCCGCCGCATGATCGGCACGTACCGCAGCTGGCGGGAGCGGAGCATGTCCTCGATGGCGGCGGCGTCGATGCCGAGCACCTGCGCGAGCTTGCGCGAGAACGAGTCGACGAGCGCCTGGTTGATCTCCTCGGGGTTGCCGTAGACGAGGTTGCCCTCCTCCACCACGCGGATGCCCGGGATCTCGAGTTCGCGGACGCCCTGCATCTCCGCCTTGGTCAGGCCGTACTTGAGCGGCGCGAACGTGACGTTCTTCTGCGAGATGCGCTGCTGGATGTCGGCCATGAAGGCGTCGCGGGCCTGCGTGAGCGTGGGGAGGCGGAGGAGCTGCGGGGGGAGGGGAGCGCCCGGCGCGAGCGGCTCCAGGAGGGAGCCGGAGCCCAGAATGCGGTGCCGCACGAGCGGATCGAAGGCGGGCGCGTAGAACTGCACCAGCTCCCGCGGGCAGGTGTCGCGTCCGTGGGAACAGTCATCGTGGTACTTTTCCGTCAGCAGCGCCGTGCTCAGGACGCGCGCGACCTCGGGCGCGTCGCTGGGGCGGTCGGTGGGGTTGGCGATGAGTGGGTCGACGTAGACGAGGTCGAGCGTGATGTTCGTGGCGAGAATGTTCTCTTCTCCCGTGCGGCTGTCCCGCGCGAGGATTTCGCCGCGCTTCGCCGGCAGCTTGACGCCGCCGAACTGCTGGCGCTGCGCCTCCGCGCGGAATTCGCTGCCGCGCACGATCTGCAGATCGAGGAGGCGCGCGATGATGATGAGAAGCAGCACCAGAAAGGTGCCGTACACGACGGACGTCCTCCGGTGCAGCGACCGCCGCTTCTGGGTTTCGGACAGCGCCGAATGATGGGGACGATAGGCCATGAAGAGACTCGCGGGTGCGGACTGGGAGGATAGCACGGAAGGGCCGAGAGATAAGAATCCGGAGACCAGAAATCAGGCCAGAGAGAAGCGAGGAAAGAGGAGGCTGCCTGTATCTCGTTTCCTGTTTCCGATTTCTCGTTTCTTTCGAGCGCGGAGGTGGTTCTAACGCCTCCGTTTGGAGATGGCCAACATGCTTCTTTTCTGGTATAATTTACGGAAATGACAAACATCGATTACACGCTCCTCGACGGGGAACATCTGCTGACCACGCTGCAGCAGGAAGCGGCGAAGAACGGGGTCTCCGACCTTCACCTCTCGCCGCAGAAGTCCAACGTGCGGCTGGAGTGGCGCCTGCACGGCATTCTGCTGACGCTTGCGACGATCTCGCACGCGGCCTATGCGGATCTTCTCCGGCGCGTGAAATTCCTCTCCAAGCTGAAGCTCAACATCACCAACATCCCCCAGGACGGACAGTACGTGTTCGCCGCCGAGCCCGTTGCCGGGCAGCAGCCGCGCACCGTGAACGTCCGCGTCGCGACACTCCCGTCGCGCTTCGGCGAGGCCATCACCCTGCGTCTCCTCGATCCCGACCGCGGCATCCGGCCGCTCATGCAGATCGGATTTCCCGAACCCATCGTGAAGACACTCGCGCAGCTGGTCGAAATCCCCAACGGCCTGGTCCTCGTGACCGGCCCCACGGGCTCCGGAAAGACGACGACGCTGTACGCCCTGCTCTCCACGATCATCGGAAAGGAGCGCAATATCATCACGCTGGAGGATCCGGTGGAATACGAGCTCCCCGGCATCATCCAGAGCGAAATCGACCCGGAGCACGACTTCACGTTCGCCACGGGCCTGCGCAGTATCCTCCGCCACGACCCGGACGTGATTCTCGTCGGAGAAATCCGCGACCTGGAAACCGCCCAGACGGCGGTGAACGCGGCCCTCACCGGCCACTTGGTGCTCAGCACCCTGCACACGAACTCGTCGATCGAGGCCATTCCGCGCCTGCTCTCCATGGGCGTGAGCCCGTACACGCTCGCGCCGGCGCTGCGGGCGGTGCTCGCCCAGCGCCTCGTGCGCACGCTCAGCGACGAATGCCGGGCGGGGACGAAGCCCTGCGATCCCGGATCGCACGAAACGTTCGGCGGCCAGATGGCACTGCCGGAACTCCTCCTCGTCACGCCCGCCATCCAGCAGCTGATTATCAACCTGTCGGAAGCGCCCGCCATCGAAGCCGAGGCGAGAAAGGAAGGATTCCGCAGCATGAAGGAATGGGGCGAGGTCGTCGTGAAGGAAAAGAAGACGCTCAAGGAGGAGGTGGCGCGCGTGATCGGCTGAGCCAAACAGGGCAATCGAGGCAAACGAAGCAAACGACGATCCTCGTTTGCGTCGATTGCTTCGTTTCCGTCGTTTGCTTTAGTATGCTGTACTCCGATGTACATCAGATCACGCCACCGGCGCGGCGCGTATCCGCTTGCCCAAGAGCACACGCTCCCCCGCGGTATGCGGTTGCTGCTCGCGGCGGGCGCCGTTTTGGTGACGGCATACCTGCTGTGGATGCTGCTGCTGCGGCTGCTGGGCGTGACGGGCGGCGTGGACCGCGCGGGGGCGTTCATGACCGTGGAGGAGCGCGGGACGGTGACGGTGTCCATCGACGGAACGGAACAGCGCGCGGAAAACGGCATGATGATCTTCCCCGGCGAGAGCGTGACGACCGGCGGAGGCGCCCATGCGTCGATGCAGCTGTTCGATGCCTCGCGCGTGCGCCTTGATCAATCGACGACCGTGGTCCTCCGCGAGAGCGGCCGCGGCGCCAGGTCGCGCATCACGTTCGACCTGCAGAAAGGAAGCCTGTGGGTGCTGACGTCGGCCCAGCGCAGCACCACCGGCAGCGTGCTCTGGACCGTCACGTCCCCCACGCTCACGTACACGCTCGCGCCGGGGACGGAAGCGCTGCTCTCGCCCACTTCCGTCACCGTGTACGCCACGGACGGGGAGGGGATCACCGTCATGCTGGCCGGCAAGGAGCCCTTCGTGATCAGCGAGGGCCAGCAGTGGACCATGCCCGCCACGGGCGCGGTGGGCGACAATGTCTTTGAGTTCCGCTCGCCGCTGGATCCGCTCGCGGCCAAGCCGCCGCTGGTCGTGGAGAGCCGGCAGATTTTCGCGAAACAGATCGGACAGCGCACGGGCTCGGGCGCGCGCAGCACCGAACTCCTCACCGTGACCGCTCCGGCCAACGACCTCCAGCTGAAGGATCCGACCGTCACCGTGACCGGGACCGTATCGGCGGAGGTCGTGAAGGTGACCATCAACGGCTACCCCGCGATCCTCGACAGCGTCAAAGGCACGTTCTCGCAGCAGGTGGCGCCCCCGGCGGGCGAAGGCCCCTTCGAAATCAACGTCCAGGCGCATGACGCGGGCCGCAATGTCCTCGCGCAGGTCCGCCGCACCGTCCGGAGGCCGGCCGCCCCCGCGCTCGGCGCCCCCTCCATCACCACCCCCGCGAAGGCCGGCGAAACGTACCGCACGCGCGCCGAAGAGCTCATCCTGCGCGGCACGGCCCCCGCAGGCGCCGTTTCGATCACCGTCAACGAGTACAAGCTCCAGCTGTTCGACCCGTCGAAGGGGGAGTGGAGCTACGTGGCCAGCCTCCGGCTGCGCAACATGGTCCCCGGCCAGAACACGTACGACATCGTCGCCACCGACAGCGCCGGCAAAAAGAGTCCCGCCGCCCGTCTGACGATCATCCAGGGCGAGGAAGGCCCCACGGGGGTCGTAAGCTCGGCGGGATCGGTGAGCTCCGGCGCCGCATCATCCGGACCGCTCCCCAACAACGCCCCGCTCGACCCGGGCACGCTGAAGGTGACCGCGCCCACGGCCGGTACGTCGCACACCGAAACGGGGACGGGATTCCTGCTCGAAGGCCTGACGTCGGCCAAGACGGCCACGGTCTCCGTGAACGACTACACGCTGCAGCTCTACCGCCCCGGCGTCACCGCGTGGAACTACATCGTCGACGTGGGCTTCAACAACCTGAAGGCCGGCAAGAACGAGTACGTGATCGTCGCGAGGAACGCCAAGGGTGAGATCGTGGACAAGATGACGTATACCGTCGAGTACACTCCGGTTCGATAAAAAGACCGAATGATCACATCCCAAAGAACTATTCAAAAGCGGAGCGTCCGATATTCAAAATTTTGAAGAGTTGTTCATTGGGTTCTGATCATTTCTTTGCCATTTGATGTTTCGGTTATTTATCTGCCATCGCGGGATATCCCGACCATCTCCAGAGCCCTTGCAAAATCCCGGGGCAATGGCGCCTCAATCGCACATTCCTTCTTTTTTTCCGGTGACGCGAATGCGAGCTTCCACGAATGCAGGCACACGCCGCGGATATCGAATTCCTGGGCCAGGCGCTGGCTGAGCGAATTCGTGTACGACGAATCTCCGAGCACGGGATGGCCGATGGACTGCAGGTGCACGCGGATCTGGTGGGTGCGCCCCGTGTGGAGGTCGCATTCGAGCAGCGCGATGTTCTTGGCGGAGCCGACCACGCGGTAGGTCGTCTGCGCCTCGCGGCTGGTGAGCGACGCCCGCACCGACATCTTGGTGCGGTTGCCCACGCTCCGGCCGATGGGCGCGTCGACTGTCGCGACCGCATGTTCGGGCACGCCGGCGACGAGGGCGAGGTACGTCTTCTTCACCGTCCTGGTCTCGAACTGCTCCTGCAAAAAGCGGTGCGCCGCCGCGGTTTTCGCGACGAGCAGGCAGCCGGTCGTGTCTTTGTCGAGACGGTGCACGAGCACGGAATCGGGCGAGAAGCGGATCTTCTTTTTCCTGAAGAGATGCGCAACCCCGTGGAGAATGGTCGGCTCGTTGGGCGCCATGCCCGCGCCGGGATGGACGGCGATGCCGGCGGGCTTGTTGATGACGATGCAGGATTTGTCGTCGTGGAGAATCTCCAAATGAAGATCGGTGGGGGCGATGGAATCGTTTGCGGCCGGGGCGTCAGCGGCGTCTTCGGTCAGCGACACCCTGTCGCCCTCCTGCACGCGGTGGGACTGCCGGGTGACCACGGCTCCGTTGACGGCCACACGTCCTTCGTCGATGGCCTTCTGGGCCTTGACGCGGCTGAGCATCCGGCCGTCGGCGGCGAGAAAGGCATCGAGCCGATCGGGGAGGGAGACGATCCAGTCCATGGCGGCAGTGTACGCGAAGGCCCCCGGCGTGAAGACATCATATTTTCGGCTCGCAGAAGCCGCTTTCGGAGACGTCCTCCCGCGAAAGTTGTCCGGGGCAACGGTGCGTCCTACCATCCCGCGCTTCCTTCCCAGCCCCGGCTTCGGCCGGACGATGCAGGGGAAGGAAGCGGCTGCCGTCCTGGCAGCCTGCCGCCTGCGCATCTCCCGCCTGGCGCAGAGCGGAACGGGGGCAGGAACATTTCATTCCTGGCTCCATCTTCTTGACGCCGCATCCAGGAAGCCTACGATGCGGCACTTTCCGGCTGCGTCATCGATGCATCCGGAAAGACCGGACGAAGAGCGCAATGCTCTTCGACCTCCACAACCCGGCAACACATCTTTGCCGGTTTATGAGCGGGATCCACAAGGTCCCGCTCCATTTTTACGATTCATCGGAAACGGGACCCAGCCAGCGGGCCAATTTGCCCGCAATCATGCTCAACACCCCCTCCTGTTGTCCGCGCATCAAAAACTCCATGTCCGCGCGGTTCCACAGCTTGCAGACGACGTTCGTGAACGGACGGGGGTCCTCTTCGCGGTCGTGCTCGAGCATCAGCGCGATCAGAAAGTCCCCCTCGGGCTTGTATTGTTCGCAGACTCCGCACGCGATCTGCCACTGGCGGTCGGATCGCTCAAGGTGCTGCTGCCACGCGTCCATGGGAAGGCCTTTCAACCGCATGCATTCCTCGTGCATCAGGTAGTGGTAGAACGCCGTGAGGGCTTTCCGGCGGTCGGCAAGACTCCATTTTTTCGTGAGCTCCCAGATATCGTCGTCCGCCGGCAGGCGATCTGCCGTTTGGGGAGGGCTGAGGTGGCGGGGGGATTCGTTCATGACGGCCGGAGAGTATACCTCCGGGATTGCCAGAATCCATGTCTAAAACCCCGCTTCTGGTACACTTGCCGTCATGGGATCGTCCGAACTCCTCACCCGCGCCGTCTCCGACGTTGTCCCGCGCGCGCTCGCGGAGGAGAAGCTGAAGTCGAAAAAGCCGATGCGCGTGTATCTAGGGATCGATCCCACAGGCGCGAAGCTTCATCTTGGACACTCCGTGCCGCTGCGCAAGCTGAAGGCGTTCGCCGACGCGGGACATCACGTGATTTTTTTGATCGGCAGCTTCACCGCGATGATCGGCGACCCCAGCGGACGTGACCAGCTGCGCGAGCCGCTGACGAAAGAGCAGGTGGAGAAGAACTTCGAGACCTACAAGAAGCAGGCGGGGAAGATCCTCGACTTCTCGAAGATTGAACTGCGCTACAACCACGAGTGGCTCGAGAAGCTGAAGTTCGACGACATCATCAAGCTCGCGGCCAACTTCACCGTGGGCCAGATGCTCGAGCGCGACATGTTCCAGGAGCGAATGAAGAAGGAGAACCCGATCGGCGTGCACGAATTCCTGTACCCGATGATGGTCGGCTACGACTCCGTGATGCTGGACGTGGATGTGGAGCTGGGCGGCAATGACCAGCTGTTCAACATGCTCGCGGGCCGCACGCTGCAGAAGGCGTTCGGCAAGCGTGATAAGTTCGTGCTGACGACGAAGTTGATCGAAGGCACGGACGGCCGCAAGATGAGCAAGACGTACGACAACTGCATCTGGCTCGAGGACTCGGCGAAGGACATGTACGGCAAGCTGATGAGCATCAAGGACAACCTGATCTTCACGTACTTCGAAGCCTGCACCGACGTACCGGTACAAGAGTACGCGGCGCTGGAGAAGGAGGTGAAGAAGGGCGGCAACCCCATGGACGCCAAAAAGCGCCTCGCGCGCGAGGTCGTGGCGCTCTACCACGGGAAGGACGCCGCAGCGCACGCGGAAGCCGAATTCACGGCGGTCTTCAGTAAGCACGAGCTGCCAGAGGACATGAAGGATGTGAAGGCGGAGAAGGGGAGCGGGCTGGTGGACCTGATGGTGAAGGAGAAGCTGGTGACGTCCAAGTCCGAAGCCCGGCGGCTGATCGAGCAGGGGGGAGTGCACCTGAACGACAAAAAAGTGGCTGCCATTGACGCAAAAGTCGAGGCAGGCGTGCTGAAGGTGGGGAAACGGAAGTTCGTCAAAATTTGGCTTTCGTGACGGACAAAAATCCATAGACTCCCCGCATGTCCAAAAGCCCGGAAACCGGTCTCCGCGCCGCGATTGTCGCGATCAAGAACGGCGGCCACGCCGAGTTTGCGATTCAGGTGAGCTCGGGAATGGATGTTGCGTATTTCAAACAGGGGATCCGCACGGCGATCGAAGGCGCCATTGCAGCAACAGTCGTCATCGAAGATGTCCCCACCTGTGGAGGGAATGAAAGCATCCGCGTTCGCGTGCGGAAATCGACCTCCGACAGCGGGGAAATTTGACGCCGCAGAAAAAGAGAAGACAATGCTGCGCTATGCAATGGTTCGACGTCCCCGACATCGTCCGCATCACCCCGTCCAACGATGAGCGGAAACCGTTTTCGGCGAGAAGCCTTACGCGGGGAAAACCGACGCCCGAAGAAATCGTCATGCGCAGAGCGCTCACGGTCGTCGGGAACGTCCGGAACGCCTTCATGTTGCGAGGCATCACCTGCCTGCGGGATGAGAACGGCCTCTCCATTCGCCTGGGGACGCGCGACAAGAACGGCAAGCGGAAGCCCGTGCTGTATCTGCCGTCGGACATATCGGAAAAAGAAGTGGAAGACCTTCTGCACGAGCACGTCACCAAGGTACTGGTGACCCTGCGCTACGAACATCATCCCAAAGCGCAGGAGATGTGGGACATCGATGAGGATTTTTTGCGGCGCGCCGAAACCATGGCAAGAATGCGCAAAGATACGACTAAACGCGAGCGACTTGCGGATCTGGCGGAAAACCGCGATCTTGCGGGAAGTTTGGCCTGACAAAGCCAAAATCCGATGCTATTCTGCCTGCCTCTATGCCCAAGAAGTCGAAGGCCGCCGAGCTCGTCACCTACCTGTGCACCCGCTGCGCGTGGGACTTTTCGCGGGCCAGCACCGCTGCGTGCCAATGCTCGCTGTGCGGAAAGAAGGATCGCGTGCAGGAAGTGAAGCGCGAGCCGCTGACCCCGCAGGCCCTGGAGGAGGGGATGATGCGGTCGATGGACCGCCTCATGGCCGGACTCCGCAAAGCCTACGACGCGCGGCAGCAGCACCCCTCCGCCGGTGCGACAACCGACGCCGACGACATCCTGCTGCTCGAGACGATGGTGAAGGCGAAGAACCTGGAAAAAGAAGTCAGCAAGATGTTCCAGCGCGGCCGCAAGACTGGCGGGATGCATACGATGAAGATATCGATTTAGGAAACGTACAGCTGCTCCTGCAGGGAGTTGCTCGTCTGGATTCCTGTTTCCTGCTCACGCCGCAACTCGGCGGGGCTGCGATCTTTGCGATACAGGGGATCCATTTGCGCCATGGCGGCGATGCGTACGAGGCCCAGACGCGGGCGGCGGCTCCAGGGGATGTTGTAACGGTTTGCCAGACCGTTCCAGATCTTCGCGATCTCCTCCAGGCTCTTGAGGCGCTCGGGTGAGCCATCGAGAAGAGCTTCGATCAGCAACTGCTCCAGAGCAGGCATCCTCCGCCTTTCCTCTTCTATAGTGTGCGTTGCAGGCTCCATGATCGTATGAATCGCCTGAGTCCATTCGGGACCCGTCGCTTTCTGGAGTTCGTTCACATCCTTGAAGCCGGCCTGCCGGATGTAAAAATCGACGACGCTCGTTTCATCCTTCGCGAGTGCCATCTGGTCACTCCATTCCATCGCAATCTCCGTCACCAGTTCGCGGCGAAAATCTGCCACAGGAGGACGTTGCTCAATATTCTGTTGATCATATTCCTCCAGCCGCTGATTCAGCCTTACGCGGAAATCCAATGCGTATTCCCGGACAAGGCCCGCCGGGGGATCGACTGCCTCGGGAAAGCTGTACAGCCGGGGATCCCTTGAGAGAAGCCATGCCAATGCTTTTTTCTCCGTCGGCGTCATTTCCATGCTTCGGATCTCAGGCTGGCCGTCGCTCCTGGCCCCCCCAGAAACCGTCTGGATGGAACTCTCCGCCGGCTTTGCGAAGGCCGCGAAAATATCCTCGGGTTCCCTGTCCAGATCCAGTAGCTGGAAAGAGGTCATGGGTTTCCGGGATGTCTTCGTTTGCTTGGACTTCGCTGCCGGTTTCTTGTCTGCGCCATGCTTTGCCCTGTCATATAACGGATGACCGGGGAGAGTGTAGATATGCCCCTTATCCAGAAAGTACTGCAAAAAATCACGATAGGACGCGAGAGCGGACTCGCCCGTCCGGTGCATGCCATTGATGCGTGACCATGCCATATCGAGGGCTTCAAAACTCACTGCCCGGAGCAGCCTCGCATTTCCCTGTAGTTCCTGAAGGCCTCTTCTTTTCTGTTCTCCGGCTGAAAGGGGCTGGATCTGCGTTGCGAGGATGCGTTCCAGCCTTTGACGGTAATGCCGATTGAGAGTGTGAGGAGTCTCCTTCATTTCAAACTCCTGCGGATGCCTGCACCACGGGAACTCCTGCTCGTGGGTCAGGAGATGTTGCCCGAGCATGTACTTTTCGATGGAGTCGAGGGTGCTCATAAAAAGGAGAGCACTATAAACAATCCGCAGCCGTTCCGCACCCCCTCTAAACAGCTTCTATTCCGCCTTCCCGTGGAACTTCTTGTGGACCTCCTTCAGCCGGGGATTCGTCACCCTTCGACGGGCTCAGGGTGACAAACCTTCAGGGGATCAGGATTGGCCATGATATTTCTTATGTACTTCTTTCAGTCTCGGGTTTGTCACATGGGTGTAAATCTGGGTGGTGGAGAGGTCCTTGTGCCCCAGCATTTCCTGCACCGACCGGAGATCGGCGCCATTCCTCAACAAATCCGTCGCGAAGGAGTGCCGCAGGGTGTGCGGCGAGGGATCCGAGACGATGCCTGCCTGCCGCGCGTACTTTTTGACCACGGTGTAGATGGAGATGCGCGAGAGGCGGAATTCCTCCCCCGGCGGCATCGCATTGGACGCCCGGTCGTGATTGCGGATGAACAGGGGATGCAGGTGGTCGAGCCGGCAGTCGAGGTACTCTTTGATGGCGGCTCCGGCCCGGTCGGACACGAAGACCACCCGGATCTTGCCGCGCTTTCCCCGGACGGAGATCTCGCGCGTGTCGAAATTGATATCCTTGCGGTTGAGGCCGCGCAGCTCGGCAAGACGCAGACCCGTCGAGAAGAACAGGTGGAGCATGGCCGCATCGCGTTTGCCTTCTTTTGTGGATGTATTGGGGGCGGTGAGGAGGCGCTCCAGTTCATCGGTAAAAAGCACTTTGACTTTCCGGGTCTCCTCTTTAAAGCGCGTGACGCGATCCGATGGATACACGTCCATCTCCTCTTCGCGCGTCAAGTACCGGAGGAAGGCCCGGAGGATCGTCAGATGGTGGTTTTTGGTCCGGATGGTCAGTTCCTTGCCTTGCCGGGTCCGGAAGCTGTGCAGCGCGGACTTGTAGATCCGGATGGAGCTCTTGTCGAACAGGCGGGGATCGGTGATGTCGGTGAGGGTCAGCAGGAGATGCAGGCTCTGCCGGTAGGCGGTGATCGTGAGCGGCGATTTATTTTCCTCGGCTTTGAGGAACATCAGGTACCGATCGATTGCTTTTGCGAGTGCCGATGAGGGCGGTGCGGATGTTGCCATGATGCGGGTGACATACAGTCGGCCGTCTGTTCGATTTTTGAACGGAGAGGGGGAGGGCCCAACCAGGGTTTTCCACACCTTCTCCTACTTAACATAATGCATTTTATGTTAACAATCTGGCCAGCACAAGCAAATCAATACCAATGGCTTCCCGTAGCAGAGAACGCAGGGTAAAGGCCTTATCGGGCTGGATGTCCGCAGGGTACGTCTGGACCTCCCAGCCCTGCACGCGCGCGTACAGATTGATCCGCGCCAGATGATATCCGTCGCTGATACCCACGATACTCTTGCAGTCCGAAGTCAAGGACCTTGTGTTTTGGAGATTTTCCCACGTACTGCGTGATTGATCTTCGAGCGTCAACGAATCCCCCGCCGCGCCGAGCGACAGCGCGACATCGCGCATCACCTGCGCTTCGCTCTTCTGGTTCCCCTCCCCTTTGCCGCCGCTGAGGAAGAGGCGCTCCACTCTCCCCTGCCGGAGCAGCTCCACGGCGGTGGCGACCCGGCGGTAGATCCCCGGCCCCGTGGTGACACTCACGACCCTGCCTTCGGCATCGAAAACGGGGCGTACGGCAGCGCCAAACACGATGGCGCAGTCGGCGGGAAAGACCGCGTTTCCGTCCATCTGCTGCACCACGTAGAGCACGGTGGAAGCGTAAAACAAGCCACCGATGAGCAGAGTGATAACCGCGGAAAAGACTGATCGGCGAAGCATAGTGAGAGAATCGTAACCGAATAGCGAATTACGAATAACGAATTCGCGCTTGATTCATCATTCGTAATTCGTTATTCGTTGCGTAAGGAGCGAGAACTCCACCCGCTCGGGCCAAGAATTCCATGTCATTGGGGCGAAATGGTGATATTGGAAGGAATCGCGGGGAGATAGGTGCTCCAGGGCGGCCAGGTGCGGATGTCGACGCGTTCCACCTCCGGGAAGTTCCGCAGGATGCGCTGCGCGTCTTTGACGGACAGTCCCGCGATCGCCTCGCGGACCTTCGTGCCGAATTTCGCGCCCGTGGGCGTCAGCGGGTCGAGAACGAACTGTTCGGTACCCACGACGTCGGCGGTGATTTTGATCCACGTGCCGTCATCGGCGTACTCGATGATGATCACCTTGTCGGGATCGATGTGAATGGAGTCGGGGAGAAGGCGCTTGCCCTCGCCGGTGTGCGCCTGGAGCTCGGGGTTGTAGGCCTCCTGGATCTTCTGGAGGTTGTAGGCCGGGATCACGTAATCGAGCCCGCCTTCGATGGGGATCGACTTCACGGCCTGTCCCAGGAACTGGGTGGGGATGACGAACCCGGTGTAGGTGGCGATGATCACGTCGTCTTTGGCCAGAAGTTCGAGCGTCGTCCCGGGATCCGTGGCGTTGCGCTCCTGGCGCTCCTCCTCCACCAGCTGCTGCGCGGCAACGAGGAGTTCCTGCTTGAGGCGCTTCTTGCCGGCATCCAGGTCCTTCTGCTGCAGGACGGTGCGCTCCGATGTGGTCCCCCCGCGGGCGGCGACGAGGTTTTTGGCGTACACGAGCTTGCGCTCCTCCGGCGAGAGTCCCGGGATCTCCCACTGCAGGCCGGCCGGGACGTTCCCGCGCTGGCCAATGATCTTCCCGTAGAGATCGAGGTGGTCGGCTTTGGTGGCGACGGTGACCTTCTCGCCGGGCGCGATCGTCACGGGCTCCTGGATGCGGAAGATCATGCCGGCCTGGTTGAGCAGCCGCGTGCCCGTCCGGAACGAGTACGACTCCTTGGCCTGGTTGTAGAGCGTCATCTCCACCTGGGCGTCCGTGCCGGTGAATTCGGGGCTGATGTCGTCGAATGTGATCGATTTGCGGATCTTCACCGCGATCTTCTCCAGGGTCTGGGTGCGGACCCGGGGCGACAGCGCGATGGTGGCCCCCGATTCCACCAGCGTGACGTTCATGGTCTGCGACACCAGATCGGAGCGCGCCCACACACGGACATCCGCCGACGGCAGCAACCGGAAGAGCACGAACGCGAAGAAGCCGACGCTGAGGAGCACCAGCACCCAGATGCGGACCTTCGGCACGGACAGAAGGCCGACCGTCTGCAGCCGCGACCGCCACTGCTGGCGCCACAGGCTCGGGGAGAAGAACCGCAGCGATTCCGCCGCACGGGGGTGGCCCGTGAGCAGGGTGCGCAGCTGCCGCGTCTTCTCAATCACCCGGATCCCCGCCTTGCGCGCGCGGCCGGCGATGAGCGGCTCCTTGGTGGCCAGGCGCAGGCGGTAGCGCAGTTTTTCGCAGGCTTCCAAAAACGACCGCCGGTCCTGTTCCTCCTGCACCAGGTGCGTGTTATCGGCGCTGGAGAGGATCACGACGAGCTCGCCCTCCGATTCCCGGATACGCCGGAGAAAGGCGTTCCAGGACTCCTCTTCCGCACGAAAAACGACGGTGAGCTTGGCAGCGGGCATGCGGAAGAAAGGATAGCTGCTTGATCGGAAGCTGTTTAGCTTATTAGCTTGTAGCTTATTAGCTTAGAAAAGAATTCCAAAAACTAGCAAAGTTAAAAAGCTATCAAGCTACAAGCTAACGCTTCAGCGCTTCAATCGCCGGAAGCTTCTTCCCGCCGATGAATTCGAGCATCGCTCCCCCGCCGGTGCTCACAAACGTGTACGCGTCGAGCGGATATTTGTAGCGGACGTGGAAGTCGATGGTGTCGCCCCCGCCGATGATGGAGACGACTCCCTTCTTTTTTGTCGCGGCACTGATGGCTTCGGCAAGCCGTTTACTGGCATGCGAGAAGCGGTTGATTTCGTAGAGGCCGAGCGGCCCGTTCCAGACGATCGTTTTGGCCTTCGCGATCACCTCCTTGTAACGCTCGATCGTGACTTTGCCGATATCGAAGATGCTCATGTCCCCCAGGATGTCTTCGACCGGCAGGTCGAGCTTCTGCGCCTTGGCGGAGGCCTCCGTCGCGAGCACCACGTCGCGCGGGACGTGGATGACGGCGCGGCCCTTCTTCTGCGATTCCAGCATCAGCTCCTGGGCCGTCTCGACCGACGCCTCTTCGTATTTGGATTTGCCGACGTCGAAGCCGCGCGCCGCGATGAACGTGTTCGCGATGCAGCCGCCGAGGAGGATGTCGTCCCCCTTCGTGAGGAAGTGCTCGATCACGGGCACCTTCGTTTCCATCTTCGCGCCGCTGACGATCAGCACGAGGGGGCGCTTGGGCTTCTCGACCACCAGGGACAGGCTGTCGATCTCCTTCTGCAGCTGGAGTCCCGCGTAGGAGGGCAAAAGCTTCGCGAGTGCCGTCATGCTCGCGTGATTGCGGTGGCAGTTGGTGAACGCGTCGTTGACGTAGACGTCCCCGAGCTTCGCGAGCTTTTTCGCGAACGCGGGATCGGCCTTCTCCTCTCCGGCTTCGTAGCGAAGATTTTCGAGAAACAGCACCTGGCCGGGCTTGAGGGCCGCCGCGGCGGCTTCCGCTTCCTTCCCGACGCAGGAGGACACGAAGATCACCTTCTTCTTGAGCAGCTTTTCCAGAACCGGGACGACCGGCTCCTGGCTGAATTCCGGCAGCGGCTTCCCCTTGGGCCGGCCCTGGTGGCTGAGGATGATGAGCGACGCCCCGGCCTTGAGGATGTGCCGCATGGTGGGCAGCAGCGCCTCGATGCGCTCGGTGTCCATGACCTTTCCGTCCTCGATGCTCACGTCGAACCCGGCACGGAGGAGGACGCGCCTGCCTTTCAGTTTCGCTTCGCGCAGTGCATGGATCTTTTTCATGCGTACAGTGTACTAATCCCGCTTCCGTGGGCAAGCAAAGCGTCATGGAAGTGCCGGCGCCGCGGAGTATCATTGCCGCATGCCCGAGTTCACCTCCCCTCTCGTGCTGCTCCCCTTCCTGGCATTCGTGGTGTCGGTGACGCTGCACGGCGCCGCCCTGCGGATCTTTCCGCGGCTGGGCCTCCTGGACTTCCCGGAGCGGTACGGACTGTCGCGTCCCCGGATCCCCTACCCCACGGGCGTGATCCTGGTGGGATTATTCGCGGTGTTCTTCCTCGTCCTGCAGCCGCTCACGACCGAAAACGCGGCGCTGCTTTCGGGCATCGCGCTTCTGGCCGCCTGCTGCATGATCGACGACCGCAATCCCCTGCACCCCGCCGTGCGCTTTTCGGTGCAGACGGCGGCCGCCCTCCTGCTGCTCGCCGGCGGCATCCGGATCGACGCGGTCACCAATCCCCTCCCCGGCATCCTCGGCGCCGACACCAGCCTGGTCCTCAATGCGGGCTGGCCGCTCGTCCTGAGCGCCGTCTTCACCGTGCTGTGGCTGCTCTTCACCATCAACGCGCTCAACTGGTTCGACGGCATTCCCGGGCAGGTCTCGACCCTCTCCACCATCGCGTTCTTCACCATCGGCTGCCTGGCGCTGAGCGACCGCGTCAACCAGCCGACGCTCGGGCTGATCGCGCTCATCCTCTCGGCTCTGAGCGCCGGGGTCCTCCTGTTCGATCTTCCGCCGCCGCAGCTGCTCATGGGCGATACCGGCGCGATGTTTTTGGGACTGATGATCGGCGTGCTGACGATCTACTCCGGCGGAAAAGTCGCCACCGCATTCCTGGTGATGGGCGTGCCGCTCGTGGACCTGGTGTTCGTGGTGGTGAGGAGAATCCGCCGCGGCGAGAAACCGTGGAAGGGCAATGCCGTGGATCAGCATCTGCACCACCGGCTGCTGCGCAAAGGCTGGACGCCGCGCCAGGTGATCGCGCTCACGGCCTGCATCGGGGCGCTCTTCGGCATCACGGCCCTGTTTTTGAGCACGTGGGGCAAAGTGGCGGCGGGGGCGGTGTTGATGATGGTGATGATGGGGTTGTCGTGGTATTCGAATGATAAATGATACATCATTAAGAAATTCTCCATTTCTGAATTCCTTAACGATGTATCATTTATTATTCCCGCATGCGTCATCACCTCATCATCTACGCCCCCCTCACCCACGCGCAGCAGATACGCGACGTGCTGGCGCTCGGCGGCGCGGGACACATCGGGCAGTACGACAGCTGCTCGTTTTCGACCCGCGGCACCGGCCGGTTCCGGCCGCTCAAGGGCGCGCATCCGCACGTGGGAACCGAAGACAGGCTGGAAGAAGTGGAGGAGGAGCGGATCGAAGTGGTCGTGCCGGATGATGTCGATCTGAAGAAGCTCCTCAAAGAGCTTCGCGCGGCGCATCCGTATGAGGAGCCTGCGATCCATCTCCTCGCGATGGCGGAAGAAAAAGACCTTGAATAAGGAGAGCAACGAACACAAGGAACACAACGAAGTCTCTCTTTGTGTTCTTTGCGTTCCTTGTGTTCCTCAACGTCCTACCGGACAAACCTCATCGGCGTGCTCATGCTCCCCAGCGGCTGCACCTGCACGAGGACGGTCTGCTCGCCGAGCGGAAGCATCTGCACGCGCAGCATGCCGTTGCGGAAGTCCGAGAGCGTGACGGACGCGGGCTTGAACTCCGCCTTGCCGAACGCCGTGGTCAGGTACAGCTTCTCGGTGCCGGACACGGGCGTCTGGATGACGCTGCCGTCGGCGTCGAGCAGGAAGAGCGTCAGCGTCTGCCAGCCGCGGTCCCGGCTGAAGGAGCCGCTGTGCGAGAGCCGGACGCCGGCCACGGCCGCCTGTGCGGGAGCCGCGGGGGCGGGGGCGGACACGGACGTGGACAATTCGGAAGAGGGCGCTGCGGGCGCGGACGACGGGACCGGCGGAGGAGCGACGGGAGCGGCGTCATGGAATGCCACAAGCGTCGTCGGCTGCGAACTCATGCGCGCGAGACGCTGGGCCCGGCGGTCGGCGATGGAGGAGATGCGGCTGCGGACCGAGGAACTCGACCGTTGCGCCACGGCGGTACCGGGCGTGTACGACAGGTACGACTGGACGGTGAGCATGGGGTCGAGCGCGTACTGCACGCCCTGGCTGCGGCCGAGACCGGCATCGATCGCCTGTACGAAGCTCATGCCCGCATTGCGCTGGTCGGCGGAATTGAATGGCCAGAACGGATGGTACGGGGCACTGTCGCGCTCCATCTGGAAGTGGAGGTGCGGCGCGGTGGCGTTGCCGGTCTTGCCGCTCAGCGCGATCTGCTCGCCCTTCTGGACGACCATGCCTTCCTGCACCAGGCTTTCCTGCAGGTGAGCGTAAATGGAGTAGATGGCGGACTTGGTGCCGGCCGAATCGACGTCGGGGATATTGGGATGCTTGATCATGATGTAGTTACCGAAGCCTCCGGGATCGTTGGCGGACTTGACCACGACGCCATTGGCAACCGACTGGATGGGCGTGCCCTGCGGCAGCGAGATATCGACGCCGGTGTGGCTGCCCATGCCGCGCCCGGTCGCGTACGTGCCGAGGTGTTCGACAAAGTACACGCGGCGCAGGGCCTGGTCAGAGGTGAGGTCGTTGCCGTGGTGGATATAGGGAGGCAGCGGAACCAGCAGGTCGCGCGGGACCTGGCGGAACATGTCGGTACGCGGATTGCCCCCCAGCCTGCCCCAGCGTTCGTAGTCGGGAATCTGGGCGACCGGGGGTACCATGCCCGTGAAGACGATGGTGTTCTCACTCCCCTCCCCCATCACGGATTTCCAGAACACGTGCCACCCGTGCTGTCCGATCATATTGCCCGTCACGAAGGCGAACACCGAAAGAACGGCGATCCAGAAGGTCGCGCGCTCCGAAAGGTACTTAAAGGCATGGGGTTCCCGGCGCCGATACACGGAAGCCGAGGTGAAGCCGAATGTGCGCTTCGATACAATCGTCATGCGGTTGGTGTTGTTACCTGATTATTATACAATATTTTGACAATTTTATCAATGCATGATGTATGCACCATATTGGCAAAGGAAGCGGCTAAAACCCGCCTTGCAGGAGCCTCTCTTGCATCCACGCTCTATGCGCTTCCTGTCACGATCGCCCTCACCGGCGAGCTCGGCGCGGGCAAGACGACCTTCCTCCAGGGCTTTGCCGCAGCCCTCGGCATCCAGGAGCCGCTGGTCAGCCCCACGTACGCCCTGGAACAGCGCTACCGCCTGCCCCGGCATTCCGCGGAATTCCTGCATCTGGACCTCTACCGCCTGACGCCGCAGCAGGCACGCGACCTCCTGCGTTCTTCGGAGGATGCCGGAGGAATCCGCTGCATCGAATGGTCGGAGCGCGTGACGACGGAATCGTTGCGGGCCGAGGGGCCGGTGATTCATGTGCACATCGAAGAAGGCAGCAGGGCAGAAGGGCAGAAGGACGGATCCTGCCTTCGCCGTATCCGCTGCTCATTCCACGATGCGGCCCTGCCGACGGATCAGATGATCAGGTCCTGGCGGACGGATGCATTGCTCCCCGCCCACATCATCGCGCACTGCGAGGCGGTAGCGTCGCTGGCCGTGCAGCTGGGGGAAGAACTCGTCCGCCGCGGATCGCTCGTGCGGCTCCGGGCCCTGCGCCGCGCTGCGCAAATCCACGACCTCCTGCGATTCCTCGATTTCCGCCCCGGAGGCCATCCCGATAACGATCACCCGCCGGCGACGCTCTCGCGATGGGACGAATGGCGCTCTCAGTTTCCCGGATTCGGGCACGAGGCCGCCTGCAGCGCTTTTTTGCGACAGGAGGGCTTTCCCGTCATTGCCGATATCGTCGAGCCGCACGGCCTTACCCTGCCGCCGCCGGAGCGCAGGACGGTGGAGCAGCAGCTGCTCTTCTATGCCGACAAGCGCGTGATGATGGACACGGTCGTGACCCTGGATGAACGATTTGAGGACTTCGCGCAGCGGTACGGCAAGGGCAAATGGACCGAGCACCATTCCCGATGGTACGAGGAGGCGAAGAGGGTGGAACGAGAACTATTCCCCGACGGTATTGCACAGGAATAATTCCCAGGTGTATTTCGTATTACGTATTTCGAATTATGCCCTGCCTTTATGCATAATACGTTATACAGAATACATCCGTGTCAGAGCCTCCACGGCACCATCTCCTCCGTGAGGACATGCGCGACGTCCACGGACGCCGGCAGAATCCTGGGCGCGACCAGGAGGAGCATGCAGGCAACGGCAAGTCCGCCGACGCACAGCTTTTCCCCGAGCGTCCAGGGACCGGCCGTAGCATGCATTTCGCGCATGTGCTTGCGGTAGTTGAAGAACGCGCTCGTACCATGCCACAAGACCTCCATGCGGGGGATGAGCATGCCGATTGCCCGCACCAACGCCTCTTCAACGCGCAGAAGGCCGCTCACCGCGACGATGCCGGCACCGTGGTGGAAATACACCGCAAAGCAGAGCGCGAGCGCCAGCAGGAACACGTCGACGACGCTTTCGCGGAACGTGCGGGTAATCACGCCGGCGGTCGTGACGCCCTTCATGCGACGGTACTTGGAGACGTCCAGGCACATGTGCGCGGCCACAAGAAGGCCGAAGACGCCCACGTTGAACATTGCCGCAGCGATCACGGTCATCACGAGATAGGTCGCATGAAATGCCGGGGCGTCGTCATGCTCGAAAGCAAACGTACGGATCGCAGGGAGGATGTGCATGTACGTGTTTATTTTACCATATTTATCGATTTTTGCAATTCCCGCTCCCCTGCCTCTGCCAAGCGCCGAAGATCCTGTGGGGTGGAACCGGATGCCAGCCGGCTTCGCAGGGCATCCAGCTTATCGCCCGGATGCTGCGGAATGATCTCCATCGGCAGGCCCGCCGCGATGCCGGCGAGCGCGCCGTGATACCGCGCCGTGACCAGAGAGGTGCAGCCGGCAAGCTGGCACGAAAGAGATTCGAGGGTTCGCACGGCAATCACCTCCGCGTTGCCCAGGCTGCGAGCCAGCCGTTCGCAGACCGCGGATTCTGCGGGATCATCGGGCTGCATGGAGAGGATCTTCACCATTGCCGATAACCCGCGCGCCGAACCGACGGCAGCATCGAATTCCGGACCGGAATTCATCCGCGGGATCACCGCCAGAGCGGAGCCGGTCGTTCGCGGAACATCCCGCACGGTCAGGAGCAGCACGACGGGATCGAACGATTCGAGTACATCGCCGCGCCCCCACCGGCGCACTCGCTCCGCGCTCTGCGGATCCCGGACCGAGACGAACCGCGCGCCGAGGACGACCCGTTTGGCGCACCACTCCCCCAGCCGTGTGCGGAACGGCCCGATGCCCTGGAACGCCAGTAGAACGGGCGTGCGGAAGAGCCGTGCGACGAATGCATGCAGACCCCAGAGCAAACAGGCCCGCACGGATTCGGCATCGGTAAAGAGCGAGCCGCCGCCGAAGACCACGGCGTCCGTGCTGCGGACGGCCGCAAGGGTTTTGAGCCAGCCGAAGGAAAAAAACGACCGGACGCCCAGGGGCAGCCGCGGCATCTCCCCCGGCCCCGGGCGAGCCGACACGACCGTCCATTCCACGTCACGAATGCGCGTCAGAAAGTAGTCGCGCAGCGCGTCGTCGCCCAGGTTCCCGGCGCCGTAGTTGCCTACGAGGATGCAACGCATGGAGGGAGTATACGCAATCGCTTGTACGGCGAATCATGAATTATGAATCACGAATTTCTACTAAAAGAACATTCGTAATTCACGATTCGTAATTCATGTCCTATTTCGTCTCCGGGGCTGCCTCCTCCGTCTTCACCTCTTCCTTCGGTGCCTCCGCAACCGGAGCCGCCACCGCTGCACCGAATTCCTCGGACGTCGTGAAGCGCTCGCTCATACGGGCGGACTTTCCTTTGCGGCCGCGCAAGAAGTTGAGGCGTGCGCGGCGGACCTTGGCGATCTTCTTCACTTCGATCTTCTCCACCATCGGGGAAAGCATCGGGAAGACCTTCTCGACGCCCACGCCCGACACGATGCGGCGGACCGTGAACGAGGCGTCCGTCGGGACATGGCCGCGGTGGATGCCGATGATCAGGCCTTCGAAAATCTGGACGCGTTCCTTCTCCCCTTCCTTGATCCGCTCGTGCACGCGCACCGTGTTGCCGGGAGCGAGGGCGGGAACCTTACGGAGGTACTGCTGGGCCTGTGCGTTGACGACGGATGCGTTCATGACCGGGATAGGGTAGAGACGAGTTGGGGGCCTGTAAAGGTGTATTCGGAGCGCAAACGACGAAAACGAGGATCCTCGATTGCCTCGTTTGCTTCGATTGCCTCGTTTCCCTATTTCCCCTGCGCCTCCGCCACCTTCTCCGCAATGGTATTCATGGCGGTGATATGGCGAGGATCGTTGAGGATTTCCTGGATGAACCGGTCCTTGAGGCTCAGGCGGTAGAGGAAGTCCGCCTCGGAGAAGATCGAGTACTTCACATGCTTGAGTTGCGGATCCTGGAGGAGCAGCGCCTCGATGAGTTCCTTTTTGACCGTACCGACGATCAGGAGGTCCACCTTGCTCTCGGTGCCTGCGAAGGAGCCCGCCAGGACGATGAGCTGCACATTGGGGAGATTCTTCAGACTGGCGACGATGGGGCTCTCTGCCTGAACCTCTTTGGAGAAGAGATTGCGCAGGTCCGGATACAGGGGAAACTCTGTATCGACCCGGTAGTACTTCTTGCGATTGCGATGACGCGCCTTCACCAGGCCGATGCGGCGGAGGTTCTCGAGTTCACGGCGGATGGAGTTGATCTGCTCTCCCAAAAGGCGGGTCAACTCGCGGATGAAGTACTCGCTTTCCGGGTGCAGCAAAAACGTCGACAGGAGTTTCACTCTCGTTTGGGATGAAAACAGTGCTTTAAGAGTGGATGAGGACATAGCTCGATCACAAACATTACTCATGAGTACACGGACAGCGCAAGAAAAGTGATCGACGTGTTGAATACAAATTGTATTCATTAATTTTCCTTTATTTAAGCCAAATAATGCTAATTTAGCCATTTTGACTTTTTTCTGTTGAACACAAAATATACTCGCTTCAAAAGTACAATTATGTTGTCGTACCACTTACGACGCGCGTGGGAACGTCTAAAAACAGACTCTCTGAGTTATTGAGACAGAAGCCAAAATCCTGTATACTTCTTGGATTTATGCGAACACACAAATTGCTGACGGCGGGAGGGGCGATGTTCCTTGTGGTGATTCTCCTGTTCCCGGAAGTCGCCTCGGCGCAGGGCAATACCGCCGCGCAGACCTTTGTGGCGGGCGCCACCCGGATGACCACCCTGCTGATCACGATATTGAACTTCTTTGCATGGTTCTTCCTGTCGATCCTGGACCATATCATGGATCCGAAGTTCATCTTCGCCCTGAACCCCCAGACCGGGGAGGACGGCCCCCTGCTCTTCATGCTCCGGGAGATCTGGCAGTTCACCCGGGACCTCGTGAACATCGGCTTCGCGATCGCCCTGATCATCGGAGCCATCATGATGATCGTGACGGCGGACGGCACCAAGCTGAAGGAGCACATGCCCAAGTTCGTCCTGGGCCTCGTTCTCGTGAACTTCTCGTGGTTCATCCCCCGCGTCGTCTTCGACGTCTCCCAGGTCCTCACCTACACGGTCTACCAGATCCCGTCCCTGATGGGGAATGACGGCTGCACGGTTCCGGCAAATGGCCAGGACGTCGCTCCCCGTCCCTGCAAAATCGTCCTCAAATTCAAATTCTTCGAGGAACAGACCCGCACCGTCCGTGCGGCGGACGGCGTGGATACCGCCGACGGCTCCACGGGCTGGTCGTGTCCCCTGCCCCCGCTCGTCTGCATCCAGACCGTGGATATCGACCAGGCCGACGCGCAGGTGCGCAGTTCGACCCGGGTGCTGGACGGCCTCGTGGTCAACCATGCCCGCCTCCAGTGGCTCGCCGACGCCCAGCTGACGCAGGCCGAAGTGCAGCTGGGACCCGGACGCCCCACGGGCGAGGCGCTCCAGCGGCTGGTGAGCACCGTGGTGAAGCTCGTCATCATCCTCGTCCTGCACATCGCCATCGTCTTCCCGCTCGCGGCCATGTGCGCCGCGTTCTTCATCCGGATTCCCGTGCTCTGGGTGAGCATGGCATTCATGCCGCTCGTGGCCCTGGGCTACGCCTTCCCCAAGCTGCGCGAAGGCGATTACGCCGAACTGTTCTGGAAGTGGCAGGAGCACTTTTTGCAGGCGGTCATCCTGCCCATCCGCGTCGCCGTGCCCTTCGTGATCGGTTTTATCATGTTGAACGCTGGTGCTCAGGTGGACGCGCCGGACAACCTCGGCGATCTTCCCCTCCTGCCGATTTTTGTGGGCGTGCGCGACCTGTGGCAGATGATCTGGATGGGCATCGCGATCTTCATCATCTGGGACCAGTCGTTCAAGGCCCTCAGCAAGGACAAGGCGGGCTTCATGGGCCACTTCACCGACAAGATCCAGGGCATCGGCTCCAGCCTCGGCAGCATCGCCACGCAGATCCCGATGTCCATCCCGCTCATCCCCGTGCCGGGACGCGCCGGCGAGCACATCTCTGCGGGCCAGGCACTGCGCGCAATCGATCCCCGCCTGCTCGCATCGCAGCTCAAGAGCATGCCGCGCCTCGAAAAAGGCATGTTCGCGCAGAACGCCGGCATCCGGCCCCAGGCACCGCAGGAGCTGTCGCAGTTCATGCAGAAACAGCGCCAGAACAACAATATCCATATCACGCAAAACGTCCAGAACCTCACCAATGCCGCAGCCAACGGCGATGCGAAAGTCCAGCGCGAGCAGATCGAGAAGACCGTCCGCGAAATGCGTACGCAGTTCCGCACCCAAACCAACGGGCGCACGACGCAGCAGATCATCGAATCCGTCATGCAGGCCGATGCCAACTTCTCGCCGGAACACCGCGAGCGCCTGCTGAAGCTCCTCCGGGACAATCCCGACCTGGCCAACAGCCTGACCTAATCCGCCTGATCACCCCCCATGCCCGACCCCGAAGCACGATTGCCGGACGTCCCCGAGCTCTCCCCGCAAGAGCAGGATAGGCAGGCGCTCGAGAAGCAGACGAAGGGCAAGCTCGGCGCCATGAAGCAGGAATTCGAGAAGCAGCAGAACGAGAAGATCGTCCGCGGCAGCGTGCTCGAATGGGTTCGCGGCGCGCAAGAACGCCTGAACGGTTCCGATTCACTCGCGCGGACGGATCTCGCGCTGACTGCGGCGGAGCAACTGCCCGGTTCGATGCGCGGCCAGTGGACACGCAATCTCCAGACGGTCCGCAATCTCGCGGTGCGCCCCAACCGCGACGGCAGCGCGGGAGACCCTATCGCCATCCTGCGCTTCCTCGCGAACATCGATGCGGAGCGCCAGACGCTGCGGAAGCTCGGACAGACCGACACGAGTACCCAGACCCAGGAGGGCATCCGGGCCATTGAGGACGCTTTTGATTCGTACGCGCGCACCATCGGACAGGGGCACCGCGCCGTCATCGTCCGCAATCCCTACGGCTACATGGACAACTCGCCCATTGACCGTCGCGAGAGCCACCTGATCCGGACCGGCATCTTCATGGCTGCCGGCGTCGGCGCGGTGGCCACCGGCCTGCTTGCGGCATTGGCGAAAGACGGGGAAGCAAACACGGCACTTCCTGCCACGTATCTGCTTGTCATGGGCCTCGCCATGGGCTGGGGATCCATCAATCAGAACGGAAGCGACCGCCTGACGGGCCAGCTCGACTTCCTGGTCACGGCCAACAACGACTGGGAAACCCTGCAATTCGGCGGCAATGGCCGCCCGGCGTACGGCGTCCGCGGCCCCGACTGGGGAACCTTCGCCGAAAACTGGTACCGGGACGGCCGGCGAGACCCCCTCATCGCCGCCTTCCTGCGCGCCGGCAACAAAGACCCGGCGACACCGGAGCAGCGGGCGGCGATCCTGGCGCTCGCTCCGGCCGGCATCCATCCGCAGGTGAACGCCATGATCAATTCGAACCGCAGTTCCGCCATGGGCGCGGACTTCCGCATGATGGTCGGCCTCCTCAACCAGGCGACGACGCCCGATGCCCAGGGCATCGTGGTGAACTTCGTCCGGTCCGGCGCGACGCGGCAGAACGTCCAGCAGGTCGCCAAGGTGACGGCCGCCCCGGGGGGCGGGCCCGGCAACGGACCCATCGGCATCGCCCCCGGATCCCCCACGCTCTTCGGTCCGGCACCCACCGGTTTCACGGCGCCGCCGTCGCCGGAGCCGACGGCGAAGGAGGACGCCGCCAAAGCCAAAACGGATGCTGATGCTGCAAAAGTGAAAGCCGACGCGGATGCTACAGAGGCTGCGCGCAAGAAGGCCGAGACGGAGGCGAAACCCAAAGAGGAAGTCGATAAGGATGCCGATGCCAAAGCCAAACAGGCGGCGAAAATACAGGCGGACGCCAATGCGGCCAAACTCAAAGCCGATGCCGATGCCGCGAAGAAAGCCGCCGACGAAGCGGCGAAGAAGAAAGTGGAGGGATCCGACTGGCCCACCCTGTCCGAAGTGCAGCAGCAGCAATACATCCTGAAGAGAATTCCATCACTGCTCCAGGCATGGAACCGGGACCGCTCCCAGCCGGTCGAGATCGTTCCGGGACAGGTGACTGGAGTGCTTACGGATACCGGCATCCAGATCAACGGCCGGCCGCTCCAGATGCTGCTGAACGTGGTGGCGCTGACCGGGACCGATTCCGCCATGCTGGCTATGCAGCGGGCGGGAGTGGCCGCAGACGGCAGATTGAGCCTCGCATTTGCCAGAGCGCGTCTGCTGGGTGCCGATCGGAATATTCCAGTCTCCCAGATACAACATGCGACGCTCGCGGAAATCATCGTGGGCACGCTCAGAGGACGCTCGGTGTCGTTCTCTCCCCCACGATCCGCGTGGCCGTTCGGTGTGACGTCCCTGCGGATCACCGTGTCGAGAACCTGATGAAACACAGAAGTATGAATCGTGAGTCTTTTACAAAGAATTCATGATTCGTAATTCATGATTCATGATTCATCGTCCCGCCTATCACTCCTCTTTCCTGCGCAATTCCCGCACGAAACCTTCAATACGATCGCCTTCCTGGACCGGAACGGTGCTTTCGACCCTGAGGCCGCATTCCTGGCCTTCTTTGGCTTCCTTGATGTCCTTGTCGACGTGCTTGAGCGAGGTGATGCGTCCGGTGCCGATGACATTATCGTCCCGGATGAGCCGGAACGGCACGCGCTTGAGGGTGCCGTCGGTCACTTTGCCGCCGACGATCTGCTCGCCCTTCTTGGTGAGGAAGATGCCGCGGACTTCCAGATGCCCCAGGATCTTCTCCTCCTCGATAGGTTCAACGAGTCCCTGGAGGAGCTTTTCGACTTCATCGAGCATCTCGTAGAGGATCTCGTACTGGCGGACCTGGACGCCCTCGCGGTCGGCCGTGCGCTGGACTTCGAGGGGCACGGGCGTGTGGAACGAGAGGACGATGCCTTCGCTGGCGGAGGCCATCATGACGTCGCTTTCGGAGACCGCTCCGATGGCGCCGTGGATCACTTTCACGCTCACGTCGCGGCCGGCAGGAGAAAGGCGCGCGAGCGCTTCCTTAAGCGCCTCGAGCGAGCCCTGGGTGTCGACTTTGAGAACGACCTTGAGCTGCTTGAGCTTGCCGGCGCTCAGGCGCGAGACGAGGTCGGCGAAGGTGTGCTTCTGCGTGCGGCTGGCGTTCTCGCTGAACGCCTCCTGGAGCGCGCGGGCTTCCTTGTCGGAGCCGACGACCTGGAAGATGTCGCCCACGGAGGGCACGTTCTCCAGACCCGAGATGCGCGCGGCGCCGGAGGGCCTCACCTCCTGCAGGCGCTTGCCCTTGGCGTCGATGAGCGCCTTCACGCGGCCCGTGGTCTTGCCGCACACGCACACGTCGCCCACGCGGAGCGTTCCCGTGTTGACGATGACGGTGGCCAGCGGGCCCATGGAGGTGTCGAGATGGCTTTCGATGACGGTGGCGATGGCCGCGCGGTCGGGATTCGCCGTGAATTTCCGCTCGTCGGCGAGCAGCAGGAGATGGTCGAGCAGATCGGGAATCCCCACCTTGGTGACCGCCGAGCACGGAACCACGGGCGTCTTGCCGCCCCATTCCTCGGGCTGGAGGCCGTGGCCGGCCAGCTCGCCTTTGACGCGGTCGATATCGGCGCGTTCTTTGTCGACTTTGGTGATGGCGACGATGATCGGCACGTCGGCGTCCCTGGCGTGGTCGATCGCCTCGACGGTGGTGGGCTTGATCCCCTCCTCCGCGGAGACGACGAGGATGACGATGTCGGTGACCTGCGCCCCCCGCGCGCGCATGGCGGTGAATGCCTCGTGGCCGGGAGTGTCGAGGAAGGTGATCGCGCGCTTGCCGAGCAGCGAGGACTCATGCTCCACCTGGTACGCGCCGATGTGCTGCGTGATGCCGCCGGCCTCCTGCGACACGACGTCGGTGGACCGGATGGCGTCGAGCAGGGCGGTCTTGCCGTGGTCGACGTGGCCCATGACGACGACGATGGGGGCGCGGGGCTTGAGGTTCTCGGGGTCGTCGCGGAGGAGTTCCTTGAGGTTGCGGCTGATGAGCTGCTCCGCCGTGGCGGAACGCTCCTCGCGCATCACTTCGATGTGGAGCTCCGTCGCGACGATCGCGGCGGTGTCGTAATCGATCGACTGCGTGATGGTGGCCATGACGCCGTTCTTCATGAGCGCCTGGATGACTTTGGGCACCTGCACGCCCATCTTCTCGCTGAGCTCCTTGACGGTGATCATGTCGGGCAGCGTCACGGGGCCGTCCTTCTTCTTGATCTGCTCCTGGTCGTGGCTCAGCGCCGAGGTCTTGGCGCGGGCCGCCTGCGCGGTTTTGCGCTGCTCCCGGGCCTGCTCTTCACGTTCCTCTTTGGACAGCCGCTTGAGGGCGAGTTCCTGGCGCGCGATGGCGGCCTTCGGCACGTCTTCCAGCGTCAGCTTGCGCATGACGGTGATGCCCTCGGCGGCACGCGGCGCAGCCTGTGCCGGCGTTGTGGCGACAACAGGGGCAGCGTCCGGGGATGACGCCTCTGTCCCCTCTGTCCCCTCTGTCCCGTCTGTCGCCTCTGATTCCTCTTTCGCCCCCTCCATACCCAGATTCTCCAGGTCGATCGTCAGGCCTTTCTTCTGCGCGACGAAACGAATGATGCCTTTCGCCAGGGTGTCGGGCACTTCGCGGTCCGTCGGCTTGATGCCGAAGTTCACCTGCAGCAGCTCGTGACGGAGCTCCTGTCCTGTCATGCCTAAGATTTTTGCCACCTGCACGAGGCGCATGGGATACGGGAGGAGAAATTGACCGGAGGCAGTCTAACAGCATCGGCGGCCCGCCGAAAGGGCACAGAAGAAACAGAGGCCGCAGAAGGTACAGAAGAAAATCTTCTCTTCTGCCCCGTCTGTTTCCCCTGCCGCCTCTGTTTCGTTGATTACGCACTGATCTCCTTCACTACATCCGTCCCTCCCTCCTCTGCCTGCTGCTGCGATATCTCCTCAACGACATCCGTTCCCCATGAGGGAGCTGCGACGGGGTCATGACGCGGCTGCTGTGCGGTCTCCTCTGCCGCCTCTGTGCCCTCTGTGCCCTTTTTCCCTTGCACTCCCTCCGGGGCTGCACTCACTCGCGGAGCATCACTCTCTTTCCGTTGCCTATCCATCCCCTCCTTCATCTTCCGGATACTCTCGAGCACCTGCAGCTGGAAATTGTCGTAGTTCTTCACGCGGAAGCCGGACGCCCGGGCATGCCCTCCCCCGCCGTACGTCTCGGCCGCGAGGCGGGAGCAGTCGATGGCGGCCGACGAGCGCATGCTCGCCTTGAATCCCCCCTCTTCGACTTCGGTGAACAGGATGTGCACGTCGGCGTTGGGAATGGTGGAGATCAGCTCGTCGAGGATGCCGTGCGTCTCCTTGGACGACGCCTCCATCTCCTGCAGGTCCTCGCGGCTCACCGCGGACCACACGATGCCGGCGTTCGCGTCCATCTGGATGCGGTTGAGCGCGCGGCCCCAGATGCGCAGCGTCGAGAGCGGCTTCGTCTTGTAGATGTGCTGGATGATCTCCTGCTGGCGCGCCCCCTTTTCGAGCAGTTCGGCGGCGATTTCCATCGACCGGGGCGTCGTGTTGGGGTTCTGGAAGCTGCGCGTGTCGGTGATGAGACCGGTGAGCAGCAGCGTCGCCATGTCGGGCGTGATGTGCCCGGCCCAGTCGGGCACCTGGGTGAACCAGGAGTACAGGACTTCGGTGGCCGACGCCGCCGTGGGATCGATGAGATGGGCCTGGCCGTAACGCGTGTTGCTGATGTGGTGATCGATGTTGAGGATCGGCGTCTGGGAGAAGAGATCGACGTGGTCGGTGTAGAGCGTGCTGAGGAGCGCGAGGTCCGCGGTATCGACCATGACGATGAGATCGTACTTTTTATCGCCCTCGGCGAAGGTGATCTGCCGGCTGGAGATCTTCCCGGTCTTCGGCACCACGATGATGTTCACTTTGTGGTCCTCGACGGTGTATCGCAATTTATCGACTTCCACCCCGTCCTCCAGATTGATCGTGACGATGAAGTTGCTGTCCTCGGCGATCTCGTTCTCCAGCTTTTCGAAGCCCGGCAAAAACCGCAGAGACTCCGGGAACACATCGGGGCAGATGACCGTGACGTCTTTGCCGATGGCTTTGAACATCTGATAGCACGCGAGTGCCGAGCTGATGCCGTCGGGATCCACGTTTGCGTGCGGGATCACCAGGAGGCGCTGATGCCGGTTGATGGCATCCGTCGCGGCCGATAGCTCTTTGGGACTGAGGGACATTCGTGTGAAGAACGGTTAACAGAATACTATAACATAATTCTATTAATTATGCAAGTACCATTCCGAATGGGGTCTATGGAACCACAAAGCGACGCCAGGGGGAATAGCCACAATCAGCCGGATTCCCGTTGATAGAGGTGATACACCGGTGTTACACTATCGTTACTATGCCTACCAAGAAGAAGCGCCTGAATCTTACGTTGCCGAAACACGTTGCCGTGTATCTGAAACAGATCTCCATGCATGAAGAGGTTTCTCAGTCACAAAAGGCAGTGGAATTGATCGAGCAGGCAATCGAACTGACGGAGGACATGTACTTCGCAAAAATTGCGGACGAGCGCAGGAAAAACAGCAAGGGGTACATTTCGCATGAAGAATTCTGGAAGGGCCTTGTATGAACTACCGGATTCAATACGGCAAACGAGTCAACCGAAACAGACTTCTCAGCATTCCCAAGAATGAACGTGAGCGGATTCTTGTCGGAATAGAAGAGAAACTGTGCACGCGCCCGGAAATCTATGGAAAGCCCCTGCGCAATCCCCTGTTCCCGTACTGGAGTCTGCGTGTCGGGGAATACCGTGTGATTTACTGGATTCAGAAGGATGTCGTTCATGTCGAACTGATCGGTCAACGAACGAAGATTTATATGGAGGCAGAAAAGTGGCTGGCATAAATAAAAGGCGGGGCCGCGCGCAGCGCAGCCCCTCTGTTGTTCGGGTGTCCTACCATCCGAAGATGGCGGACAAAAGGCGCGCCCACCACGAGGGGCGGGCGCCGTCGACAAGCTTGTCGACGTCGGTATCCCGCCGGGCGGCGGGAGTGACCGGATCGCCTTCGGGCGGTGGGGCATCCCAAGCATTGGGCGGCCCCAGGCCGTCCCAGACTTCCTCTCTTTTCGACATAGTCTTTCTCCTCAGAAAAGGAACAACAGGTTTTAGTTCCAACCAGAGTGATTGGAACAAATAGCAATATATAACTAAATGTATCGCGCGCAATCATCACCAAACCGAGGGATCATGCATTGCTGCACAATCCCTCTGGTTCTTTCCTTTCTGTTAATGGCTAGTGATTATGTAATGAGATTTTAATAGGGTGCGCCAACTGTGGCGCCGAGCATGTTACGCCGCGAGCAGACCCTGGCGTTCCAGGGCCTTGCGGGTGACACGGGTGTGCCACACCGCGGAGCCTTCCCGACCGCACTTGATGGCGGTCAGGCCGGTCCCCCCGCTGAACGGGAACTGCGAGGCCATGGCATCGATGTACATACGACCCGTGAGGAGGTCGAGCCACATCGTGCCGAGCTCGAAGTGCCACCGTTCGTGCAGGTAGGTCGTGCCGCCCATGGCGATGATGACGCGCACCTGCATCCGATTGGCGCGCTGGAAGAGCAGCCAGTCACTGAACGGGAACGCCAAGGGGTTGGAGTAACCCAACTTCTTGAAGTGTTCCTGGAGCAGCGGCTTAGTGGCGATCTCGTCCAGCAGGACTTGGTAATTGGCGTCGGTTTCCGTAAACCTATACGCCGCGAGCCGGGCATCGGGGTAATCGAAGGGGACGATAGACAGGATGCGCCCCTTACGGTCGGCGATGAAGAAGTCGCCCGCGGCCCCCCCGTGGACCATGTGACTGGCCGGCAGAGAGAGACCCGCGTTGCCGATGTCGCCGAGCTTCATGCTGGCGGAGATGCCGATGTACTCGCTGAGGACGTCATCGACGGGATCCGCCGAACTGAGCTTGGCGGCGTCGCGGAGCATGCTGAGGAGCTTGGCATCGGTGCTGAGCTGGCGGAAGAGCTTGGCATAGGTCTCGTTCTTTTCGGGACGGACGTAGGAGAAAATCTTGCCGCCCTCCTTGCCGTACTTCCAGACCTGGCCCGCGTCGGGCTGCTTGATGCCAGCTGCTTCCAGCATTTGCAGAGTGGCCTTCTCGTGGCCGAAACCCTGACGTTCCGGGGTACGAAGCAGCTCGACGAAAACCAGCTGCATGTCGCCTTCCGAATACGCTTGGACAGTGCGGTTAGCCGACTCAAGCCCCCGGACGAGGGACTCGACGCCGTACACCTTGCCGTCCTTGAGACCGCCGCGCAGCTTCATGCTGTTGTCATGGGAATTGCCGTAGATGTCCCCGCCATCGTAGACAGGGCGGATGATGCCTTCCGTAAGTTCGACCACACGCACATCTTGGGTGTCGTGCAGAGAGACTTCGGTGTAGACATCGTCATCGTCCGGCAGTGCCGCTTCCAGCGGCTCGGTCATCCATTTGCTCGGATGAAGAGCATACCGTGATAACAGGCTCACGATGGGCCTCCTTGAGAAAGAGAAACAGGGTTGAAAAGACTCTCTTCAAGGACCGCTACCCGGATCCCCAAAATGAGTCTTTCCTTCCTCAGTTCTCTTCAAATTTTCACTAGCCGACAGAGAAAAAGAACCAATTATTAATATAACATAATTTATGAATATTGTCTATTATCTGCGGCAATCCTAAAACCATGACTTTTGCTCTCACAGAAGCCATTTCTGGACATCTATCGGAGGCTCTACAGATGCACCACCTTCGAATCCCGGATCTCCACTTTTCCGCCGATGCTGACCGTCTTCGCGGTGAAGCCCACCGTGTAGATCTCGCCCGTCGGCTGGACGATCTGATACGACGGATGTTCGCCATCGCGGTGCGCGAGAGCGGCGGCCACGGCGATGCTGCCGGAGGCGCAGCCGGTCTCATGGATGAGCGTCCTGGTGCCCTCCACCCACACGTACGGATCGATGTGCGCCTTGGCCGTGCCCGGCTGTTCCACGAAGATCGCGCCGATGGCCGGGACGTTGCGGTGCGGTTCCAGGAGCTTGTGGATATCGACGGAGCCGGGGTCGGCCCAGCTGACGATGTGCGAGATGCCGTCGAGATCGACGCGGAAGTCCTCCAGATGCGCGCGGATGGCTTTGACGAACGAGCGGGGCATGGTGATGGCGCACTCCCCTTCCCGCGAGCAGTCGACATTCACGAGTTCATCGAGACCCGACGTTTCGATCTGCAGCGTCTTCTTGCCCGTCTTCCGCGCCCAAAAGAATCCCGCGCACCGCGTGGCATTGCCGCAGAACTCGCCGCCCATCATCTGCAGACGGACGCCGGCGCCTTTCTTGGTCGCCTTTTCCAGGAACCCGACCTGCTCGATGTCGGGGATGTCGTGGATGATCCTGGTCGCAACCTCGGGTTGGAGGGCGCGTTCCACGTGCTCTTCGACGAGCGCGGTGGTGTTGCCCCCGGGCCAGAGTACAGAGAAGGAAACCGTCTTGGGAGAAGGCGTAGCCATGGAAAATATCAGAGAAGGGAGGCACAGGGCGCGATTTTCTCTCGCAGGCCCGTGTAGCGGGTGATGTCTTCGGTGGAGATTTTGAGAAGATCCTGCCGGCGGTCCTTCTCGGAGAAGATGATCGTGTAGAGCTCCGGCATCATGGGGTTCATGGCTTGGTTGAGCGTGATGTTCTTGGATTCCTCGATGAACAGCTTCCACCAGTCCTTTTTGCCGTGGATGATCAGGTCGATGCCCGTCGCGGGGATGATGTCGCCCCTGGGCGTCTCGATGTACGCGACGTTCACGTCTCCGACGATTTCCTTCGTCTGCGCCCGGGCGCACACCTCGATGCTGCGGTACTTTCCGCGGTCCGTCTGCATCTTGATGTACGCGTTCTTCATGAAGGTCAGGTAGTTCACCTGGCTGAAGCCGCCCAGGCATTTGAGGCCGTAGTAGAAGCACAACACGGTGTAGACGAGCATGGTGCTGGGGATCAGCTCGCCGCTCTCGATCCCCTTCCGGATGGACTCGGGCGTCAGCGCGAACCGGTGCTTGCCGTTCTCCGAGACGAGTTCCCTGCCCTGGCGCCAGAGCGACATCCGGTAACGCTCGCCCTTCGGCAGGCCCCAGAACATGTAGGTGCCCCACTTCTCCGCGATCGAGTACGTGCCCGTGATGCTCTGGAAGTACTGGTCGATGAGCTGATGGCACTCCGTATTGAACAGGAAGTTGTAGATGCTGGTGTCGTCGCCCAAGTGATAATCGATCAGGAGGCGCGCGACGATCTTTTCGACTTCCAGGTACACGAGATTGGGGCCTTTCTTCTCGCCGCCGCTTTCGAGGATCCTCCTCCAGAGCGTGAAGTTCGTCCTCGTCACCTGGTCGGAGTACGACGGCATCGCGTAGATCTCCTCGCGCTCGTAGACGTCTTTGAGGATGTCCCCGAAGCGGTCCGCGGTGGGCTTGTCCAGGCAGCCGTCTTTGAGCTTCTCATCCAGGCCCTCGCGCAGACGCTTGAGGTCTTTGGCATCGTAGGGCCGGAATCCCGACACGGGGCACAGGCGGTCTTTGGCCGGGAAGAACGCGGCCGCGTGGAAGTGCCCGCTCCTGTCCTTGCCGGTGCTGTGAAACACGACGCCGCGCGGGAACGACGAGTTGTTCTGCGAGACGGCGCCGCACGCCAGCACGATGACGTTGTTGAAGTCCTTCTCCTTGTATTCGCTGAAAGGCGCCGCGATGAGCAGGTTGGAGTTGATGAAGAACGGGTGCGTCAGCGGGCCGTGATGGTCGGCCGTGCTCACGAAGTAGTACTTCGGCAGCTGGCGGACGACGCTGTCGGCGACCTCTTTGCCGAGCAAACGCTTCACCTCGTCGTGCATGACGATGAGCAGCTCCGACTGGCGCTTCTCGATGGGCGGGTTGAGGTTCACGTCGATGTAGTCCTTGGCGTAGTCGTAAATCTTCTTGGAACCGTGATGCGTCAAAATTTCTTTCAGCACGGGCTTCTGCTCAAGGACCGTTCCCTTGAGCCGTTCAAAGAGCCGGTCGAATTCCTCCCTCTCCAGCTGATTCCCGCTCAGCGGGGCGCAAAATAATCGGCTGGAGTCCTCTGTGGCCGTCTCTAACACCTTGAAGGGTGAAGGCACCATGTGAACGACCCAGTATAGTATCCGTCCCTTAATTTTTCAATGGTTTGCATGACCTTCTTTTGTCTATTTGGAGCGGTTTACCGTAGCTGAATCCGGACATGTCAAAAAGGTTTGGCATCTGCAGGAAGGACTCTCTCCCTTGGAAGAATCCCGTCTGGCTCCCTCACGATGCATTGTGTAGCATCACGCATGCCCGGGACGTAGCTCAGTTGGCTAGAGCGCATGCATGGGGTGCATGAGGTCGCAGGTTCAAGTCCTGTCGTCCCGACCAGAGTTTCGACTTCCACCACAGTGCGGAAGAATGATCATCTGTGAACGACCTCGCCCTCGCTCGAAAGCGAAGACGGGTCGTCCCGACCACTAAAACGGCGCGATGAACTGCGCATCCCGCGCCGCCGCTTCTTCGATACGGAGCAGTTCGTTGTACTTGCAGACCCGGTCGGTGCGCGAGGCGGAGCCGGTTTTAATCTGCCCCGTCCGCAGGCCCACGGCGAGGTGCGCCATGAAGGTGTCCTCCGTTTCGCCGCTGCGGTGGCTGACGACCGCGCGCCAGTCGCTCTTCTGCGCCGTGACGATAGCGTCGACGGTCTCGCTGACGGTGCCGATCTGGTTGAGCTTGATGAGGACGGCGTCCGTCGCTTTGCAGTCGAGGCCCTTCCTGATGCGCTCCACGTTCGTGACGTAGAGATCGTCGCCGACGATCTGCACCGACGTGCCCGTGCGCTTGTTGATCTGCGCAAAGCCCTCCCAGTCATCCTCCGCGTGACTGTCCTCGATGCTGACGATGGGATACTTTTTGACGAGCTCCATGTAGAAATCCGAGAGCTCGCCGGACGTCATGACCTTGCCGTCGACGGTGTACTTGCCGTCCGCGTAGAACTCGGAGGCAGCGGCGTCGATGGCCAGGTGGATGCGGCCGGCATACCCGGCGTCCTTGATGGCCTGCATGAGCAGCCCGAACGCCTCATCGGCGTTTTTGACCCGCGGCGCGAAGCCGCCTTCGTCCCCCACCGCCGTCACGTGGCCGGCTTTCTTGAGGATCGCATGGAGCGTGTGGAACGTCTCGACCCCCGCGCGCAACGCCTCGCTGAACGTGGGGAAGTCCGCGGGAACGATCATGCATTCCTGGAAACTCAGGCCGCTGTCGGCGTGCTTGCCGCCGTTGAGCACGTTCATGAGCGGCACGGGGAGCAGGATCTTCCCGTCCGGGTTTTTGACTTCGTACTGCTCCGCGAGCGACCGCCAGAGCGGCTTCTTTTCGGCCGCAGCCCGCGCGCGGCAGACCGCCATGGACACGCCGAGGATGGCATTGGCGCCGAGTTTCGACTTATTGGGCGTCCCGTCGGCGTCGATCATCGCCTGATCCACCGTGCGCTGGTCGCTCACGTCCATGCCGATCATCTTCTTGGCGAGGATCTTGTTCACGTTCTGCACCGCCTTCGTCACCGATTTGCCCAGAAACACCTTCTTGTCGCCGTCCCGCAGCTCCAGCGCCTCGTGGCTGCCCGTGGACGCGCCGGACGGAACCGATGCGCGGCCGAAGGAGCCATCATTGAGCGTGCAATCGACTTCGACCGTGGGGGTTCCGCGGGAATCGAGAATCTGACGGGCGTGGAGGGAGGTGATGGTGGGCATGGAAAAAGCATAACATAATTCCTCGTACGCCCGTGCCGCCGGCACGGGCTACTCGGAATGACAAACGCTTTTGAAGAATAGCGTCTCGATACGATGGCCGCGCCGCGGCCATCACTCGACGCTCCTATCACACCGAGTAGCTCGCAGCAGAGCTGCGAGCGTATCGAGGTGTTTCTATCCGAAAAAAGCCGTTGTCATTCCGAGTAGCTGACGGCGGAGCCGTCAGCGTACGAGGAACTACACCAGTCTCCTCCTCGCCCTCTGATGCACCACCGCCGCGTAGGCCGCGACGGCGAACAGCACGATGCTTTCCATCTCGCCGCCGGCGTCCGTGAGGTGCTTTTTGCGCGCGACGTACTTTTTGCCCGTCGTACCGCTGCCCGTCGAAAGCTCGCTGGCGGCCGAGACCCCTGCTAGGGGGCCCTTGGCGGAGAAGGACGATGACTGCACCGAGTGGACCTTCCCCTGCTCCAGGTCGCGGAGCTTCTTGCGCCACTCCTCTTCGGCCGTCACGGAGGAGCTCGTCAGCACCTTTTCGCCCTTGGAACTCGGGGAGAGGTAGGACGAAATGCTGCTGCTGGCGGTGTTGCTGGCGATTTCCACGGGTTTCCTCCACAGAAGGGCCGCCAAACTCGTATCCCAGTGCGTCACGCGCTCGCTGACGACCGCGCTCGCGATGAACGGGACGAAGAGCAGCGTGAGGAAGAAGAGCCTCGGCACGCGGCGGCGGATCACCTGCAGGCAGAAGATCGCGAGGAGAAGGAACGCGGTGGCGACGCCGACCGTGGACCAGCCCCACGTGTAGATGCGGTGTACCACGTCGAACTGCGGAACCTTGAGAGTCAGGATCTCGATGAACATCCATCCCAGCGCCATCGAGACCGGCGCAAAGTGCAGGGCCCGGAACGAATAGTCAGCGCGGTTCTTCTTGAGCAGCGGATAGAGGAAGGCGGGATACAGGACCGTCGCGACGAAGATGCCCGCCCACGGAAAGAAGCCCTGCGGCAATCCCGGCAGGGTCGACAGCACCACGCCCGTCACGATGGTGACGGCGCCCAGAGCGATGACCAGCATCGTTTCCGTGAAATGCTTCAGTGGCATAGGAGAGGTATACTTTCCTATACTTGCGGGGGTGTCAAACCGTTATTGGATAACATAAGTAGACAGTAAACTCCGTGTCATGGTGAGGTGCGAAGCATCGCGATGCTGAGCCTCGAACCATGACATGACTACGGAATGTACTTCTTCCGCGGATCCACGGCGGCCTCCTTGCGGGGCAGCACCTCGTAATGCCTCGCGCGGAAGAGACGCCACTGCACGAAGACGGCGAAGAGCAGGGCAAGCAGCCACAGCGCCCACAGGAACCGCATGGCGACGAACTGGATGCGCTCCACGCGGGAAACCGCCAGCACCAGACCCACGAGACCGAACCAGAATGAAATCGACGGCCAGGAACGGCTGAGCTTCTTGGTCACGGCGTTGCGCAGCGTGCCTCTCCAGTACTTGATGCCGAACGACAGCGCGATGAGTCCGCCGCACAGCAGGAACAGGGCGATCATCGAGGGCGAGCCGTACGTGGCGTCGCCGGGGTTCGGATAGAAGACGTAGGTGAGGAAGTCGTTCATAGGGAGGCAACGGTAACAAGGAAGCGGGCGGCTGTGAAGGCAAAGATAAATCGGGCAAACGAAGCAAACGAGGCAATCGACGATGATTTATTTGGGTTCCGTTTCCTCATTTGCGTCGTTTTCTTCGTTTCCGTCGTTTGCCTTGGGCAGTTTCTTTGAAGGGGAACGGCTCGCAAGAATTTTCCGCATCATCTTCTCCGTCTCTCTCTCACGGATGGTGGAGCCCGGCCGGATCAGCAGGTACAGAAAGAAACCCAGAACCGGCAGGATCGCGACGAGCAGGATCGAAACCAGCTGGTACGCGAAGGACCGCGTGCGCAGGAGAATGTCGCGCGTGGTGTAGAAGACGAGATAGATGGCCACGACCGAGGCCCCGATGAGCGACAGCTGCATCATGCGGACGGCGGGGTTGTCGGTGAGGATGGAGAGGAACCACGACATGAACGCATGATGAATGATCAATCGCCAGTCGCCAAGGAAGTTTGATTGTCACCGTGTCATGGTGAGGTGCGAAGTGCGGAGCGCTGAGCCTCGAGCCATGATGGAAAACGGGCCGATTGGCTCGAGGCCCGGTTGCGATTGCCGGGCGCCTCGCCATGACACTTTAGGATTGCATCCCTAAAAATACGGATGCCGCTTCCGCTCCACGACGACGTACACGATCGTCATGAGTAGCGTGAGAACCGCGATCAGCTGGCTCAGGCGCAGCTCAAACGTCTCCAGATCCAGCCAGGGGCGCAGGAACATGTACCCGAGTGTGCCCATCAGCAGGAAAAGCTCGTAGCCGATGGAAAAACGCTTGCTGACGCGCTTTTCAATGAGCGTGAAGACGCCGAGGCTGCAGAAGAGGAACGTCAGCAGCGCGAAATCCAGGAACGTCGCGAACACGGGAATGCTGAAATCGCCGCGGAACGCGTCCAGGAAGAACGTCCCCGCACAGGCGATGACGATACCAAAGAGTGTTTCGGCGCCCACCCGCTTGGATTTTTTCCGGATGATGAGCAGCAGGAACGTGAGGATCAGGTAGAACACCGCGTAGTAGATCTGCACGGGATGCACCGGGATGGTGTAGCGGACGTTGGAGGCGTCGTACGTGATGCCCCAGAAGACGTCCGTGGGGCGGCCGTAGGCGTCACCCGCGAAGAAGGACCCGAGCCAGGAGAAGACGAGCCCCAGCATCACTGCGGGCAGCAGCGCGTCGAGCCACTGCAGGAAGGTGCTGCGATGGCCGCGCGTGGCGAAATGCAGCACGATGCCGATGCCGATGGCGCCGCCCAGGAAGCTGAAGTTGCCGTCATGGAGGAAGACGATGCGCAGGGGGTCCTGCACGTACGTCTTGTATTCCGCCAGCATGGCGACCAGCCGCCCCACGAACAGGAACGCCGCGGCATACCAGGGGCTGTGGTCGCGGAAGTGCTGCAGGCTCAGGTTCGCCGTTTCGGCCAGCCGAAGGAAAAATTCCGTCGAGAGCCAGACGCCGATCAGCATGCACAGCAGGCGGGTCCAGATGAGAAACGGGCCGAGTTCGAAAGCTTGGAACACGGGGGGAAGGGTAGCACACTACAAACCCAGGGAGATGATCTTCATCAGAGGAGAGCAAGGAACGCAAAGAACACAACGAGACCTCCTCGTGTTCCTTGTGTTCCTTGTGTTCCTTGCGTTCCTTATCCGATCGACGCCTCCAGTTTTCTCTCCGCAATATCCTCCACCGTTTTCGCGATGAATTCCTCCACCGGAACGCCCACCTGCTTCTTCGTCTTCACGTTGCGCACCGTGACGCTCTTCGCCTCGATCTCCTTGTCGCCCATCACGAGCAGATACGGGATCTTCCACATCTCGCCCTCGCGGATGCGCTTGCCGAGCGAATCCTCGTGCCCGAAGAACTGCGTGCGGACGCCGCTTTGGCGCAGTTGCGCCTCGAGGTCGTGCGCGAAGGCCTCATGGTTCGCCGCCACCGGGACGAGTCCCACCTGCACCGGCGCAAGCCACAGCGGGAAGAGCCCGGCGAACTGTTCGATGAGGAAGCCGACGAGGCGCTCGTGCGTGGAGAGCGGCGCGCGGTGGATGCACAGCGGCACCTTTTCGGTCCCGTCGGAGGCGATGTAGCGCAGGCCCACCTTGGCGGGCACGTCGAAGTCGACCTGGTTGGTGGCGAGCGTGAACTCGCGGCCGATGGCGCTCCAGATCTGCACGTCGATCTTGGGGCCGTAGAACGCGGCTTCATCGGGGACTTCGACGTAATTGACGCCCTTCTTCTTCATCGCGCGGCGGACCATGTCCTCGGTCTTGATCCACAGGTCGGGCTTGTCGACGTACTTCTTGCCGAGTTCCTGGGGGGAATGGAGCGAGAGCCGCATCACGTACTTCTGGATGTCGAACAGCGCGAAGTATTTGAGATACAGATCGATGACCGCGTTGAACTCGTCCTCAAACTGCTCCTCGGTGCAGTAGATGTGAGCGTCGTTCATGGTGAGCGACCGCACGCGCATGAGTCCGAAGAGCGCGCCGCTGCCTTCGTAGCGGTAGCACTGGCCGTACTCCGCCAGGCGCATGGGCAGGTCGCGGTAGCTGCGCTGCCGGCACGCGAAGATCTGGTGATGGTGCGGACAGTTCATGGGCTTGAGGTAGTACTCCCCTTCCTCGTCCTTGAAGGTCATCGGCGGATACATCGACTCCTTGTAGTGCGCCAGATGGCCCGTCTGCGCGTAGAGCGCGCCCTTGGCGATGTGCGGGGTGCGCACGCGCAGGTAGCCGCCCGCGGCCTCGGTTTCCTTGGCGAGGCGTTCGACTTCGTCGGCGATGATGGTGCCGCGCGGCGTCCACAGCGGCAGGCCGGCGCCCACCATGTCGCTGAAGGTGAACAGGTCGAGTTCCTTGCCGAGCTTGCGGTGGTCGCGCTTCTTGGCCTCTTCCTGCATTTTCAGATAGTCCTCCAGTTCCTGTTTTGACGGGAATGCCGCGACGTAAATGCGGGTCAGCTGTTCGCGCTTCTCATCGCCGCGCCAGTACGCGCCCGCGAGCGACAGAATCTTGAACGCGTCGACGGGGATCTCCTTGAAGTTCTCCACGTGCCCGCCGCGGCAGAGGTCGACGAACACTTCGTCCCCTTTCGGGCCGATGTTGGCGTAGTGCGAGACGGACTCGACCTTGTCGTTCTTCTCCAGGTCCTCGATCAGCTCGACCTTGAAGTTCTGCTTGCGCGCCTTCCAGAACTTCTTGGCCTCCGCGGGGGAGAGCTCGTCGCGGCGGAACGTCTGCGCCTGATGGATGATCTTCTTCATTTCCTTCTCGATCGTGGGGAAGTCGTCTTCCGAAATCGGCTTCGCGAAGAGGAAATCGTAATAACACCCGTACTCGATCGGCGGCCCGATGGTGATCTTGGTGTCGGGCCAGAGCCTAGTGACCGCCTGCGCGAGCACGTGCGCGAGCGAGTGGCGGAGCTTGTAGAGGTCGTCGTAGACGGGGGTGGACATGGGGGCAGAATAGCAGATAGGCCGTCTGACGAATGACGAATTAGGAATAACGAATATTCGCTAAAGGGGAATTCGTAATTCGTTATTCTTGATTCGTTTACACCAATCCCGCCTCCTGCTCAATCGCCCGTACTTCCCGCAGTAACTGCGGATCGTTCTGCATCTTCTCCTCGATCTTCTCCACGGCGTTCATGACGGTCGTGTGATCGCGGCCGGAGAAGGCCTCGCCCAGGCGCACGTAGCTCATCTGCAGGTGCTTCTTGCCCAGGTGCATCGCGATCTGGCGGGGATGGAGGATCTCGCGGATGCGCGAGGCGCTCATCATGTCCTGCACCGAGACCGAGTAATACCGGCTGACGGCCTCCATGACCTCCTGGAACGTCGGCTTGCGCTTGGGCGCCTGCGTGAAGCCCACCTGTTCCTCCTCCTGCAGCGGATCCATGCGGAGCTTGGCCATGATCTCGGCGATGGATTTGACGGTCGGCATGCGCTGCTCGAGCTCGTAGAGCGCCACGGCCTGCATCAGGATGCCTTCCAGTTCGCGGACGTTGCGCGTGACGTGCTCGGCGATGAATTCGAGGACGGTGCGGTCGAGGAAGATCTCGAACTGCGCGGCCTTCTCGCTGAGGATGGCCAGACGCGTTTCGTAATCGGGCGACGAGACGTCGGCGATCATGCCGCGGGCGAAGCGGGAGATGAGGCGGTCCTCCAGCTGCAGTTCCTGCGGCGGGCGGTCGGCGGAGATGATGACCTGCTTGCGCTCCTCGTAGAGGCTGTTGAACGTGTGGAAGAAGATCTCCTGCGTGCGGTCCTTGTTGGCGAGGAACTGGATGTCGTCGATGATCAGCACGTCGACGGTGCGGTACCGGCGGTTGAACTGCTCCATCTTCTGGTGGGCGATCGCCTCCACCACCTGGTTCGTGAAGTCCTCGCTCGTCGTGTACACGACGGTCGCGCGCGGATTGTGCTTGAGGATGGTATTGCCCGTCGCCTGCAGCAGGTGCGTCTTGCCCAGCCCCACGCCGCCGTAGAGGAAGAGCGGGTTGTACTTGCCGCCCGGCTGGTTGGCCACCGCCTGGCACGCGGCGTGCGCGAGGCGGTTGCTCGCGCCCACGATGAAGCTCTCGATGGAGTACCGCGGGTTGAGGATCTTGCTGACGATGCCCTCGGCGAGCTTCACCTCCTGGCGGCCGGGCAGCTTGCGCTTCTTGAGCTCGGGGAAATGCTCGAGCAGGTTGATGGTGCGCGAGGGGTCGTCCTTGAGGCCCACGTCGACGGTGTAGACGATCTCGCGGATGGACGGATCGATCGCCTGCGCCACCTCGAGCGTCATCGTACGGTAGTGCTCCATGTGCCACGTGAGGAACATGGGGAGCGGCAGGCCGACGACCAGATTGCCGTCCTCGCTGCCGACGACCGCCGTGTCCTTGAACCACGTGATGAACTGCCCGCGCGGGATCTTTGCCTCGATCTTCTGCAGGATCTGCAGCCACAGGTCCGCGGCGGAGACGGGGCCGAGAACGGGAGCCGGTGCGGTGGCAGCGGTGGGAGTCATAGGGGGATGCTTCAGGGGGAGGGCATCTCCCCTCTCCCGCTTGCGGGA
>CAZCFO010000001.1:469821-475224 GCA_964497975.1 uncultured Candidatus Peribacteria bacterium | reverse complement strand
CTTTCTTCGACGCCAACTACTTCCGCACCTCCACCGGCTCGCTCCAGACGTTCTTCGACGGCCTGTACCTTCGGACCTCGACAGGCTCCCTACAGGCGTCCTTCGCAAACAGCTTCAAGAACATCTTCCTCGCATCCTCGACCGGCGCCCTGAAGGCGAACTTCGGCACGCAGTTCATCCAATCCTCGACAGGCGCCCTCAAAACGGCGTTCGGCCTCCAGTTCGTGCAGTCATCCACCGGATCGCTGCGCGCCCTCTTCAATACGCTCTATCTGCAGACCTCCACCGGCTCCCTCAAAACCTACTTCGACGGACAATATTTCCGCAGTTCCACCGGCTCGCTCCAGACGTTCTTTAATGGCTTGTTCCTCCGGACGTCCACAGGTTCCCTGAAGACGCTCTTTGATGCCAATTACTTCAGAACATCGACCGGCGCTCTCCGTTCTGCCTTCGACAACCGCTACGTCAACGCCTCCGGCGACACGATGACCGGCACGCTCAAGGTCACCCAGACGGTCTCCGGCTCCATCGTCAAATCCGACCGCCTGCTTGCAACCTCCGGCTCCCTCATCGTCGACGGCCTCTCCATCTTCAAGAGCACCGGCGTCTACTTCAGCAACCTGACGACGCGCGGCACGCTCTCGGGCGCAGCCCTGACCGTCAGCAACCTCCAGAACTGCGACAGCATCGATACCGACGCCAACGGCAATCTCGTCTGCGGCACCGATGCGTCCGGCGGAGGCGGCGGGACGGGAAACTTCGGCACCGGCAACGTCATCACCATCATTAACGGGACAGCTCTGACGTCGTCGACGGGGGCGTTGAAAGCGAACTTCGGCCTCCAGTTCGTGCAGTCATCCACCGGATCACTTCGGGCCCTCTTCAATACGCTCTATCTGCAGACCTCCACGGGTTCACTCAAAACCTACTTCGACGGACAATATTTCCGCACTTCAACCGGCTCCCTCCGCGCTGCCTTCGACAACCGCTACGTCAACGCCTCCGGCGACACGATGACCGGCACGCTCAAGGTCACCCAGACGGTCTCCGGCTCCATCGTCAAATCCGACCGCCTGCTTGCAACCTCCGGCTCCCTCATCGTGGATGGAGGTGCCATCTTCAAGGCGACAGGAGCATTCGCCGGGAATCTGACGGTCAGAGGATCGCTCTCCGGAGCCGCAATCGCCGTGAGCAACCTTCGCAGTTGCGACACCATCGATACCGATGCGGCGGGAAACTTCGTCTGCGGGTCCGATTCCACGGCCGGATCGGGTCTGGATACCGCCGCGGCGGACGCGCGCTATGTCAATATAGGAGGGGACACGATGACCGGCGGCCTGCTCATCGTCAGCGGCGGCCACACCAACCTCGGCTCCGCCGACGCGGGCATCCTGCTCGAAATCGGCGGCGTGATGTCGGGCCGTGTGCTCCATGCGCAGGATAACCTCACCTCCTCGGGCACCCTCCAGGTTGCCGGCGCGACCTCGCTGCGCGGCTCGGCAACTGTTCGCGGAATCCTCTCCGGCGCCGCCCTGCAGATCATGGGACAGGGCTCCGCGGCCAACTACCTCCTCGGCAATCTCGCTCTCGGCACGTCCAACTCCGCAAAAACAAAACTCGAAGTGCAGGGCACGATCTCCGGTTCCACGGTCTTTGCGACCCGCAACCTTCTCACATCGGGTTCACTCATCGCCACCAGCGCCATCCTCAAGAGTCTCGCCACCTGCCAGACCATCCAGACGGATGCCGCGGGCAATCTTTCCTGCGCGGGAGGATTCCTTGCAACGTCGACCGGCTCGCTCAAAAACTACTTCGACGGACAGTACTTCCGCAGCTCCACAGGAGCCCTGAAGACATTCTTCGATACGCAGTACTTCCGGACATCTACGGGCTCGCTCAAGACCTACTTCGATGGCCTCTACTTCCGCTCGTCCACCGGCTCCCTCCAGACCTTCTTTAATGGCTTGTACCTGCGGACATCCACTGGTTCCCTCAAAACCTTCTTCGACGCCAATTACTTCCGCACATCCACCGGCGCCCTCCGTTCCGCGTTCGACAATCGCTACGTGAATACCTCCGGCGACACGATGACGGGCGGGCTCCTTATTGTCAGCGGCGGACACACCAACCTCGGATCCGCAGACGCAGGAATTCTCCTCGAAATCGGCGGGACCATGTCCGGCCGCGTTCTCCATGCGCAGAACGAACTTCGTTCGTCAGGCACGCTCATAGTAAATGGGTCCGCGTATATCGATGGAAACACTTTCTTCGTCAACAGTTCGACGAACCGGGTGGGCATCGGCACGAGCAATCCGAGCGATACGCTGACGCTCTCGGGTGTTCTGAGCATGTACCAGAGCGACAGCAGCCCGTCCGTCACTGCGAATTCCATCAAGATGTACGCAAAGACGAAAACGGGCTCCGGCAGCGACGTGAATACCGTGCTGCTTATTCACTCAAACACGTCGAATAACAGCACGACGTTTTCTGATTCCGCTGCGGGGAAAACCGAATCGCACCCGGTCACCGTCGTGGGCAATGTGCACCATAGCACGACGCAGACAAAATTTGGCACGACCTCGATGCAGTTTGATGGCACCGGCGATCGTCTCGATCTGCCCCGCAGCAGCGATTTTGATTTTGCCGAGGGCGACTTCACTGTGGATGCGTGGGTGTATATTGCAGCGAACGACGCGACGGAGCGCGTCATCGCCGTCTACGGCGGCGACCTGACGGCGAACAATTCCCAGTACTACATCGAACTGAGCGCGGCAAACAAGCTACGTGCGCATGCGGGAGCGCTCTCACTTACCGCTTCCTCCACATTCCCCACCGCACAGTGGGTGCATGTCGCGCTGGAGCGGCACAATAATACGTTCAGTCTGTATCAGGCGGGAGCCCGCGTGGACAGTGGCAACAGTACCGCCATTCTCACGGACGACATCTCCACATGGCACCTGAGCATCGGAGGATCTCCAGCCGATGCGAATTACTTCACGGGCTTTATCGACGAGTTCCGCATTTCGAAGGCCAGCCGGTACAACAGCGCTTCCACGGCCACGCTCTGGTCGCAACGGTACGGTACTGCGGAGAGTTTATTCGTTAAACTCAGTGACGGGACCGAATACGCGCTGATGCCGGGCGGAGGCGGAGGCGGGGTCGGGGGAAGTCTCGCCCCATGGACGCAGAGCGGAAGCGCCATCTACTACACGGCCGGCAATGTCGGCATCGGGACGCTGAACCCCGGCGCGAAACTTGCGGTGTCCGGAACGGTCATTATCAATCCTCTCGGGACGCTCGCCTACACGCCCACACACCCCGGCCTTGCACTGGAGATCATGGGCACGGCTTCCGGCCGCACGTTTCAGGCAATGGACAGTCTCACGTCGAGCGGCACTCTCATCGTCAACGGCAGTGCGACGCTCAAATCACTCGCCTCTTGCCAGTCTCTTCAGACCGCAAGCAATGGCGCCCTCTCCTGCGCGGGGGGGTTCCTCGCGACTTCCACTGGCGCGCTCAGCAACGCCTTCAGGAACATCTTCCTGGCATCGTCCACCGGCGCTCTCAAGGCGAACTTCGGCTCGCAGTTTGTACAGTCATCGACGGGATCGCTGCGCGCACTCTTTAATACACTCTACTTCCAGTCCTCGACAGGATCTCTCAAGACCTACTTCGACGGTCAGTACTTCCGTAGCTCCACAGGCTCTCTCCAGACCTTCTTCAACGGCCTCTTCCTGCGCACCTCCACGGGATCCCTCAAAACCTACTTCGACGCCAACTACTTCCGCACTTCAACCGGCTCCCTCCGCGCTGCCTTCGACAACCGCTACGTCAACGCCTCCGGCGACACGATGACCGGCACGCTCAAGGTCACCCAGACGGTCTCCGGCTCCATCGTCAAATCCGACCGCCTTCTCGCCACGTCCGGCTCCCTCATCGTCGACGGCCTCTCCATCTTCAAGAGCACCGGCGTCTTCGCGGGCAATCTCACGACCCGCGGCACGCTCTCCGGCGCAGCTCTCACTGTCAGCAACCTCCAAAACTGCGATACCATCGATACCGACGCCAGCGGCAATCTTGTCTGCGGCTCCGATGAAACCGGCGGCGGCGGCGGTGCGTTCGGCACCGGCAACGTGATGACCCTGGGCGACAACCGCTATCTCAAGCGCCAGGGCGGCACCATGACCGGCGGCCTGCTCATCGTCAACGGCGGCAGTACCAACCTCGGCTCCGTCGATGCCGGTCTTCTCCTGGAAATCGGGGGAGCCATGTCGGGCCGCGTGCTGCATGCCCAGGACGCCCTGCGTTCCTCCGGATCGCTCGTGGTGGAAGGCACCACCCGCTTCCAATCGTCCACGGATTCCTCCACCTTCCTCCAGGTACTGGATGCGGATGGAGGCACCCCGATTTTCAATGTCGATTCCGCCAACGAGCGCGTCGGTATCGGCACTGCCACTCCCGGCTACACCCTGGATGTTAACGGCACCATGAACCTCGCCGATTCCCAGTATCTTTCCATCGGTGGCAGCAACACCCTCATCCGCACGGGCGGCGCAACTTATCTAGGCCTGGATGGTCCGCTCAATTTGCGCGCGGCCTCGGGCAACAGCACGTATATTGCTCTGGATGCCGGATTGATTGCATTCGCCCCCTCGGCCTCCCTCGAACGCATGCGCCTGACGGCTACGGGACTGGGCATCGGGACCACCACGCCGGAGACGGCCCTGGAAATTGTCGGGACGGTTTCTGGTGCAGATCTCTTCGCCCAAAAGTCCCTGCGATCCTCCGGGTCGCTGATCGTCGATGCCACGGCTCTCATCAAGGGAAACATCACCACCCGCGGAACCCTCTCGGGCGCGGCCCTGACCGTCAGCAACCTGCAGAACTGCGACACCATCGATACCGACGCCAGCGGCAATCTCGTGTGTGGTTCGGACACTTCCGGAGGCGGCGGGGGAGCGGTATTCGGCACCGGCAACGTCATGACGCTGGGCGATAACCGCTATCTCAAGCGCCAGGGCGGCACCATGACCGGCGGCCTGCTCATCGTCAACGGCGGCAGTACCAACCTTGGAACCGCCGACGCGGGTCTGCTGCTCGAAATCGGCGGCGTGATGTCCGGACGCGTGCTGCACGCGCAGAACAATCTCACGTCATCCGGAACACTTCAGATCGTGGGGGCTAGCAGCCTGCGCGGCTCCGTCACGGTCGGAGGAACGCTCTCCGGCGCCGCGTTGCAGATCATGGGACAGGGCTCTGCCACCAATTACATCCTCGGCGATCTGGGTATCGGTAAGTCCACAACGCCTAAAACCAAGCTCGAAGTCTTGGGCACCATCTCCGGTTCCACGCTCTTCGGCACAACCCGTCTCGCCACCTCCGGCTCACTGAGCGTTGATACCA
>CAZCFO010000001.1:4478-469721 GCA_964497975.1 uncultured Candidatus Peribacteria bacterium | reverse complement strand
CCGCGCTCATCAAGGGCAACCTCACCAACCGCGGCACCTTCTCCGGCGCCGCGCTCCAGATCATGGCCCAGGGATCGGCTACAAACTATATCTTGGGCAACATCGGCATCGGCAAATCCACCACAGCCAAAACCAAACTCGAAGTCCTTGGCACCATCTCCGGTTCCACGCTCTTCGGCACATCCCGTCTCGCCACCTCCGGCTCACTGAGCGTTGATACCACCGCGCTCATCAAGGGCAACCTCACCAACCGCGGCACCTTCTCCGGCGCCGCGCTGCAGATCATGGCCCAGGGTTCTGCGGGCAACTACGTGCTCGGTAATCTTGGCATCGGCAAGTCCACCACAGCCAAAACCAAGCTGGAAGTCCTTGGCACCATCTCCGGCTCCACCGTCTTCGCCACGTCCAAAATCCACACGTCCGGCTCTCTCAGTGTCGGGACCACGGCTCTCATCAAAGGAAACATCACCAACCGCGGCACCTTCTCCGGCGCAGCGCTGCAGATCATGGCCCAGGGTTCTGCGGGCAACTACGTGCTCGGCAATCTTGGCATCGGCAAGTCCACCACAGCCAAAACCAAACTCGAAGTCCTTGGCACCATCTCCGGCTCCACCGTCTTCGCCACGTCCAAAATCCACACGTCCGGCTCTCTCGTCGTTGGCGGCGCCCTGACATTCAAGTCTCTTACCAACTGCGACACCATTGATACCGATGCCAATGGCGTTCTCTCCTGCGGATCAGACACCGGTGCGGGCGGCGGAGGAGATCTATACATGGAATTCGCGGACACCCGCTACGTCAACGTCGGCGGCGACACCATGACCGGCGCCCTCATCATCGACGGATCCACCGACACCATCCAGCTCACCGCCCAGGCCAGCAGCGACCAGAGCGCCAATACCGTCGTCTTCGAAGCCTCCGACGGCACCGACTGGTTCACGGTCGATAGCGACGGCGACGCAAGATTCACCAAAACCGTCGCCATCGGCGGCATCGCTTCCCAGGTCTACAACATCATCTCCGACAGCGGCACCGCGTCGCACACCGGCGGCGGCGAAATTGAAGGCGACAACGACCTCTATCTCGAAGGAGCATTCGAAATGGATGGTCTTGCCTTCATCGACAACCGCATGACGATCACGCGCGCTGCCACCGAGGAATTCATCCGCCTCACCGGTTCCAACACCGCCGACTCCGTCGGCATCTACACCGGCAACAGCTCACCCGAAAGCGCCACCACGGCCCAGCTCGGCTCCTTCTTCCTGGATTCCGGCAATGGCAAAGTTTACGTGAAGGCCGTCGGGGACGACGACAACACCGGCTGGCAGGAAGTTGCCACCGTCAGTCCGGGCTCGCCGTTCATGGCACTTGCCAATGCCCGCTACGTGAGCAAGCAGGGCGACACCATGACCGGCGCCCTCATCATCGACGGCGGTACGAACACCATCCAGCTCACGGCCCAGGCCAGCAGCGACCAGAGCAACAACACCGTCGTCTTCGAAGCCTCCGACGGCACGGACTGGTTCACGGTGGACAGCGACGGAGACGTGGCCATGAGCCAGGATCTCCAGGTCACCGAATCCGTCGCCATCGGCGGCATCGCTTCCCAGGTCTACAACATCATCTCCGACAGCGGCACCGCGTCGCACACCGGCGGCGGCGAAATTGAAGGCGACAACGACCTCTATCTCGAAGGAGCATTCGAAATGGATGGTCTTGCCTTCATCGACAACCGCATGACGATCACGCGCGCTGCCACCGAGGAATTCATCCGCCTCACCGGTTCCAACACCGCCGACTCCGTCGGCATCTACACCGGCAACAGCTCACCCGAAAGCGCCACCACGGCCCAGCTCGGCTCCTTCTTCCTGGATTCCGGCAATGGCAAAGTTTACGTGAAGGCCGTCGGGGACGACGACAACACCGGCTGGCAGGAAGTTGCCACCGTCAGTCCGGGCTCGCCGTTCATGGCACTTGCCAATGCCCGCTACGTGAGCAAGCAGGGCGACACCATGACCGGCGCCCTCATCATCGACGGCGGTACGAACACCATCCAGCTCACGGCCCAGGCCAGCAGCGACCAGAGCAACAACACCGTCGTCTTCGAAGCCTCCGACGGCACGGACTGGTTCACGGTGGACAGCGACGGAGACGTGGCCATGAGCCAGGATGTGTCGATCGATGGCAGCATTACCAGTGCCAATACGGGCCTGCTGTTCGCAAAGCCGCTTGCGATCGGCGGTGCGAGCGTGGAGGCATACACCACCATCTCCGATACCGGCACTGCAGGTCACGCGGACATTGCGTCGGACGACGATCTGTATGTGGAAGGGGCGCTGGAAATCGATGGCGCGGCATACTTCGACGATACTGTCGTGATCGGCGGATATTCCGGCGGCTTGGATTACAACATGATCAGCGGAGGCGGCAGCGCAGGACAGGCCGATATCGATGCCAACACAGACCTCTTCATCGAGGGTGCACTGGAAATCGACGGCAAAGTGTACTTCGACCAGATCGGCGACTGCGATGGCACCAACATGGCCATTCGCAGCCACGACGGCGAGCTCTACTGCGGCGACGTGACGACCGACGGCTCCGACTACGCCGAACACTATCCCACCATGGATCCGACGCTCGGCTCCGGCGAAGTCATCGCCATCGATTCCGCGCATCCCGGCTACGTTCGAAGGTCTTCGGGCAGCGGAACGCAGCGGATCATCGGTATCGTCTCCACCAAGCCCGGCATGCTGCTCCGCGGCGACCCGCTCGAATTCCCGGGTGCCCGCCGGGTGGCCGTGGCCCTCAACGGCCGCGTGCCCGTGCGGGTGAGCGGCGAGAACGGCGCCATCAACGTCGGCGATGCCGTCGCTCCGGGTTCCCGTTCCGGCACCGCCAAGAAGGCGTCCGAAGGCGACGTCACCCTCGGTTACGCGTTGCAGGCCTTCACCGGCAGCACGCTCGCCGAGACCGGCAGCGTCGTCGTCTACGTCAATCTGCAGGATGCCGCCACCGCCGTGGCGTCCGCTGAATCCATCCATGCCACGGAACTCCTGTCGTCGTCCGGCGCGCTGCATATCGCAGGGCCCGCCCTCTTCGGCTCCGGCGTCACCATCGCGGTCAACGAAACGAACGGCCTCGCGAGCGTGCTGCGCATCGAATCCGACGCGAACGGGCAAGACGACACGGTCTTCCGCGTCACCGCGGGCGGCGACGTCCATGCCGACGGCGCCTTCACGGGCGGGGGAGCCGACTATGCCGAGTGGTTCCTCACGGCCGACACAAACCTGAAGTTCGGCGAAGCCGTTTGTATCGACTCCTCGCGTCCCAACAGCGTCCGCCGCTGCACGCGATCCGGCGATCTCGACATCATCGGTCTTGTCTCCAGCAAGGAGCAGGCCGCGTTCATCGGCAACAAGTTCGCCGGCGCCGAAGGCCTGCCCGTTCCCGGGACCGTCCTCGTGGGTCTCCTCGGCCAGCTTTCCGCCGACATGGTGGTCGAAGACTCCGAATCCGGCCCGCTCAGTATCCGCCCGGGCGATTCTCTCGCCGCAGGCGCGATCCCCGGCACCCTCCGCAAGGCGCTGGCCGGCGAATCGACCGTCGGTGTCGCCCTCGAAGGACTGGAGAGCGGCCGCGCGATGAAGAAGATCCTCATCTCCCGCAAGAACACGCCGCTCACGGTGGAAGCCGTCAGCGACCGCGTCCTCCAGACGGTCAAAGACCTGAAGATCGAGGACGAACTGCAGCTGTCGCTCCAGCAGGCTATCGATGACTTCAGCGCCTCCGGCACGCTCGTCCAGCCCATAGCGCAGGAAGTGCGGCGCCAGATTGCCGGCATGAGCCTCCAGAGCATCACCGAGCGCCTGGCGTTGATGGAATCCCGCCTCGCGGCTCTCTCCGGCTCCCTGATACCGAACCCGAGTCTGAGCCCGAACCCGACCATGTCCCTCTCCGGCTCCGTGACGCTCCAGGATCTCCGTGCGCAGACGCTCTCGCTCGAAGAAAGCCTCGCCGCGCGCGAAGGACGCTTCGCCGGCGACCTCTACGTCGACGGCATGTTCCACGTCCGCGAGCTGTTCGTTCCCAACGGCATCCGCGTCGACGGCGGCCTGCATGCCGCGTCGCTTGAGGTGCAGTCCGGCGCGGTCATCAACGGCACGCTGACGCTCAACAGCGACCTGCAGGTGACCAAGAGCATGGTCTTCGGCTCCGGCTCCGTCCTCTCCGCGCAGGATCTCATTGTCCGCGGCGCCCTCCATGTGCTGGGCCCCATCACCATCGACGGCCTGGCGCGATTCCTCGGCGAGGTCCGGATTTCCGGCCAGCTCACGCTCAGCAGCCGCCAGGCCGGCTTCGCGTCGGTCGGCACCGGAGAGACCCTGGTCCGCGTCGCTTTCGGCTCGGGCATGACGGCGGTACCGGTCGTCACCGTCACGCCGCAGGGCCGCGTCGGTTCCGAGTGGTGGACCGAAAACGTCACCGCAACCGGCTTCACGCTCTCCATCGGCAATCCCGCCGCCCGGAACATCCTGTTCGGCTGGACCGCTCTCGCCGTCGAGGATCCGCGAACGACGCATGGCCTGGGCGCGGACATCCTGTCCGAGTCCATTGCCTTTCCCGTCGATCCCCACGGCGTTCCCGTCAGCACCAGCGAAGCCTGGAACTCGTGCATCCGCAATCATCCGCTGCTCACCGAAGATGGCTCTCCCGTGAACTGCGGCGGCTATCACGATGGCTACTCGTGGCAGCATCCCGAGCTCGGCATCACGTTCATCTACAACACGTCCGTAAGCCCGGCCCTGCTGCTCCTGCCGGACGGGTATGTCACCCAGGTTGTTACCACCCCCGAGCCCCAGTCCGTTCCCGAACCCGAGCCCGAATCTGAGCCCGTTCCCGGGCCCGTACCCGAGTCGTCTGTGCCGTCGGACGAAGAGCTTCCGGCATCCGAAGAGACGCCTCCGTCAGATCCTCCCGCGGCCCAAGAGTCTGCCGAGCCCGAAGCCCCCACAGAGGAGACGGCACCTTCCGAAGCAGAGCCTCCCGTCGAAGAGCCGGTCGTTCCGCCCGAGGAATCCGTGACGCCGCCCGCAGATCCCGAAGTGCCGGCCGCCGCCCCCGAAGTGCCGTCCGAAGAACCTGCGGAGCAGCCGTTGCCCTGAGGTGTTGCCTTACGCGACCAGAAATGACAGAAGGAAAAGACTTTGCAGTGCCATCAGGCTCACTGTCGCCAGAATGCCGATCCGCAGCCCCCGTGCGCCCCACGTTCCCCATCCATGGACGGCCCAGGCGATGAAGGGGACGGCGATCAGCGGGATCAGCCGGAAATCCTGATTGCATGCGCAGGGCCGGATGAAGCGGTTGAGCGCCAGCATCAGCAGGAGAAACGCCATCAGGACGGCAAGCGGCTTATGGAAGTTCCATGTCCGCCAGGTTTTCACCGCGTCCCGTGCGCCCACTAGCAGTCCGGCGAGGCCCAGGCCGACGATGATCCGTCCGATCCATGTCAGATGGGGGAAGGTCCATTCGCCAAAGAAGCCGGTGCGGAAAAGATATTCCCAGATGTACTGCCGGCCGGAGAGGGGATCCCACGGAGCGGCAAACGGGACCAGGACAATCTGTGCCGGGTTGAAGATCAAAAAGTCGACCAGCCGGTTCTCGAGAACCACGCGGGGGTCAAAACTCTCCGTTCCCGTCGTCACGAAGGATTCCAGATATCCCAGCGAGCGCACGATGAAATACCAGCCGCCTAAAACACCCGCAACGCAGGCGAGCGATGCAAGCAGCAGGAGCTTCTGCGTGAGCCCGGTTCGCGGGCGCAGCAAAATGAATCCGGCCATCGGCACGATCAGGATCCCCGCCGTGAATTTTGTCAGCACTCCCAGCCCGAGAATGACCGCAGCGATCCAAAAGTCCCGCCGCCGACCGGCGCTCCACCACCGCAGTGCGAACGCCAGCCACAGGAACGACAGAAAGAAAGACAGAACATCGTTGTTCACACGGCTTGCCGCCATGGCGATGCTCGGGAGCGTTCCCGCCGCGGCGGCGAACATCCATGCCTGCAGCCGCCGTTCTTTGCCGGGAAACAGGATCGTGGCGATCCAGGCGATGACCGCGAGAGTGGCGATGGAGAGGAGCAGCGAGAGCACGCGCACGTCGCGCGAGAGCAGGTCCGTTGCCCTGCCTGCCAGCATGCCCAGCTTCACCCACGTACCCGCGAGAAAGTAGTACAACGGCGGCTGGTGCGTTTCCCATCCCAGCAGAGCGGGGGGAATGCGGAAATGCCGCACGACGTAGATGATGTAATCGATATGACCTCTCGTGTCGTAGCCGCGGACGTCATGCGGCGTGACGGAGAAATAGAGCACCCGTAAAAACGCCCCCCAGAGAACAATGAACAAAAGAGCCCACCGCCATTCCAGGGTGCGGCGAAGGCGCGCGATTCGGCCGGGGGTCGGAGAAGCGGGTGAATCTACGCCCGGATTGTAGCATTCCCCCTCCGGCAGCCGCGGGTTGCTATAGTTCCGGTATGCATTGTCCTGCCCGACGCATCCTGCAGATCACGCGAAAGTATCCCGCGATCGCCTGGAGCGGTGCGAGCATGCGTAACCTGCAGAATCACACGCTGCTTCGCGCCCATGCCGATGTGCGTATTTTTCACGTGGAGATGCCCGGCACGTCCGTGTTGCCGATTGCCGACGACGGGGAAGGGCATAGCGTGCATACCCTGCCGCACTTTCCCCGCGGGTATCTGCGCTGGGTCCAGGGTGTCCTATCTTCGCAGTCATTGCCTGATGTCTTTTTCCGTCCCGCCATCGCGGATGCATTGCGTCTCGTGCTGGCCGAATTCGCCCCCGATGCGATCCTCCTGGAAGAGCCCTGGTTGTCCGGATACCTGCCCGTTCTCCGTGCATACGGCGCGCCGATCATTGTCGATCTCCACAACATCGAAAGCGTGCTGTATTCGGAAATGTGCCATCAGGTCATGGGGTATGCCGACAAATGCCGCACCATGATGCTGCGCCGGCTCGCGCACCGAGCAGAGCGTCTGTGCATTGCCTCCGCGTCGCGCCTCTGGGTCTGCAGCGATCACGACGCCGCCCGTTGCAGGGAGGCGTATCCCGGATCACCGGAGATCAGCATTGTCCCCAATGGAATTGATGCGGGACGCTATGGCGATGCGCCGGGTTCCCCGCGGGTGCCCTGCTCGCTCGTTTTCTGCGGCAATTTCAGTTACTTCCCCAACGCGCAGGCGGCCGCCTTTGCCATCGATCACATTTTCCCCCGCATCCGCGCGGCGATTCCCAGCGCGACGCTCTGCTTCGTCGGCCGGAATCCGACGCGTTCCATGCTGCGGGCGGCCCGGGACGGGACCGGCATCCGCGTCACCGGCCTTGTGCCGGACGTGCGTCCGTTTCTTCGCTCAGCAAGCGCCGCTCTCGTGCCGATGATCATCGGGGGCGGCACGCGCCTCAAAGTCCTCGAGGCGATGGCCATCGGGTGCCCGGTTATCTCCACGACGAGGGGGGCGGAAGGGCTTGATGTCACTCACGACCGCGAGGTCCTCATCGCCGATGACGCGGACGCTCTCGCGTCCGCTGCGGTGCGGCTGTTCGGGGATGATCTCCTGCGTGACCGTCTTTCCTTCGCGGCGGCGCACTGCATCCGCGACCGGTATTCCTGGGAGAACATTTCCTGCTCCGTGACGTCCGCTCTTCCGGTGAATGCCCCCTCTCCGTCCCACGCATGAATATCCCGTATTACATCGGGGCGCGCGCCAAGAATGCGCTGCGGTTCGGCTTCCGCAGGCTGCAAGGATTCGCCGGCCAATACGGGCAGGACCGCTGGGTGATGAAAGAAGTGTTTCCGGGAAGAAGAGGGGGCTATTTCGTCGATCTGGGAGCGTATGACGGATACATTTCGAGCAATACGTACATTCTCGAACGCAGATTCGGATGGGATGGTCTGTGCATCGAGGCGCATCCCCATCTCTTTGCCACCCTTCAGCGCCGCCGTCGTTGCCGGTGCGTTCAGGCCTGTGTGGCGGCCGGCGAGGGTACTGCGGATTTTCTGGCATCCGCATCCGCCTGGGGGGGCATCGTGGAGTGTTACCCGCAAGGCCGGCGCGAACAGCTGCTCAGGTATCTACCGGTCAAGCGTGTCCTGCAAGGTGACCGCTACCGGACGGTCACGGTCCCCACGCGTCCGCTGGCGAGCATCCTTCGCGATGCGGGAGCCCCGCGCGTCATCGATTATCTCAGTCTGGATACCGAAGGATCGGAATACGAGATCCTGCGCACGTTCCCGTTTGATGAGTACTGCTTTCTTTCCATGACCGTCGAGCACAACAACGTGTCCTCCGCCCGTGATGCCATCCGCGCGCTTCTCGTCGCAAACGGCTACGTGTTTGTCCGTCAGGGCGGCATCGACGATTTTTTTATCCATGAACGCATTGCGGGAACATCGCCGGCGTTGCGCTCTTTCGTCTAAACTGCCCGCATGTCCTTCACGACGAAGACGATTTCCGGCCGCCCCCGCAAGGCGTTCACCTTGAAGGCGCCGAAAATTCCCGTGGCCCTCATCGCGATCGGCATCGCCCTGTTCCTGCTCCGTCCGGCGCCGTCCTCGCTGCCGGCTGACGATGTCCGTATTTTCGTCGTCTCCCGGACTGCGGAAACGGCGGACATCCAGGAGAAGATGTCTACGGACGAGCTTCTCGGAAGCCGGTGGCTCCTCGGACCGGCGATTCTCCTGCACGGGGGATACGGCCGCATTGATCCCGGGGGATACCGTTTGACCGCGAACATGGGCACGTGGGCGATCGCGGGCATTCTCACGGCCGATCCGCCCCTCAAATGGGTCACCATTCCCGAAGGACTGCGGCGCGAACAGGTTGCCGACCGTCTGGCAAAAGCGCTCGGATGGGACGATCAGAAGCGGGAGCGGTTCCTGCTCGCAGACATACGACCGCCATACGATCTTTCCGAAGGATTCTATTACCCCGATACCTACTTGATTCCCGTGGATGAAGACGAGACGCTCGTGGCGAAGCGCTTCATCAACCGCTTCAATGAGAATTTCGCCCCGTACGTCGAACCCCTACGTGAGGCGAATATCAAATACGACACGGCGATCAAGCTCGCATCCCTCATCCAGCGGGAGGCGGGGGGAAAGCATGATATGGCGCTCATCGCGGGCGTTCTCTGGAACCGCCTGCTCATCAAAATGCCGCTCCAGGTGGATGCGACGCTCCAATATGCGCGCGGCGATACGGGCAGCGGCTACTGGGCCCCCGTCGCCGTCGCGGATAAGAAGATCGACTCGCCGTTCAACACCTATCTGCACGCCGGTCTGCCGCCGTCACCCATCGCCAATCCGGGTCTCGACGCCATCGACGCCGTCCTGCATCCGGAAGAAACGGATTGTCTGTTCTACCTGCACGATAACGACGCGCAGATCCACTGCGCGAAGACGTACGACGGGCACAAGGAAAATATTGAAAAATACCTGCGCAACTAGGACCGTTCCATGCTTGAATGGAACGCTTTGTTTTGGCCTCTGGATGAGTGAAAAATGAAAAGTGAAAAGTTAAAAATTATTTCTGAACGATACAAAATACTTGTAAACAAGGAAAATACAGTCATGCAGCCACGACCTCTTCAAGAGAAAAGTTACAGTTTCTCCCTGCGGATCATCGCCACTTGCAGGGAATTGCAGTCCAAAAGGGAATATATTCTCAGTAAACAATTGTTGAGGTCCGGTACGAGTATTGGGGCAAACATCGAAGAAGCACAGCTGGCACAATCCCGGAAAGATTTTGTGAACAAGTTGCATATTGCTGCGAAAGAAGCCTATGAAACACGATATTGGTTAAGGCTACTGCGTGACAGCACACTCCTTGAAGTCACTGATGCCAGCGCGCTGCTTTTAAGTGTTGAAGAAATTATTCGTTTACTCGTGGCAATTCTTAAGACCACAAAAGCAGTCAATTTTTAACTTTTCACTTTTCATTTTTCACTACGTCAGTACGCGAACAGTTCCTTCGTCGTGAAGAAGCGGTTCACTTCCTTCTCCGCGGCCTCGGGGCTGTCCGACGCGTGCGCGACGTTGACCATCTGGTCGACGCCCAGCTCCGCGCGGATCGTTCCCGGTGCGGCCTTGCGGCTGTCGGTGACGCCCAGCATGTCGCGGACCTTCGCGACGACGTCGTCGCCCTCCAGGACCATGGCGATCACGGGGACCGAGCTCATGAACTGCTCGACTTCCGGATAGAACGGCTTGTCGGCGATGTGCGCGTAGTGCTCACGGAGGAGTGCGGGGTTGAGGTGCAGCATCTTGCAGCCGCGGATGCGGAATCCGGCGTCTTCGAACCGCGTGATGACTTTGCCCGTGAAGCGCTTATCGACGGCGTCGGGTTTGAGGAGGATGAGGGTGCGTTGCATGCGGGAATAGTAGAATATCCGGGTGCCGGAATACTAGGGATTCTCATGGGAAAGCCTTAAAACGTGTTTCTTGCGCCCCCGGACTCCAGTATTCTGGCCCCATGAAAGGCGTCCTCATCTGCGGCGGTTCGGGTTCCCGGCTTCGCCCACTCACCGAAGTCACCAACAAAAGCCTCCTGCCGGTCTATGACCGGCCGCTCATCGAGTATCCGCTGCGCAAGCTCGTCGATGCCGGCATTAAAGACATCATTGTGATTTCGGGCAACGAGCACATCGACCAGATGGCCAGTTATCTCGGCAGCGGTTCCAAGTTCGGCTGCAAGTGCAGCTACCGCGTGCAGGACAAGCCCGAAGGCATCGCGCAGGCGCTCGGCATGGCGGAGGAGTTCGCCGCGAACGATGACATCTGCGCGGTGCTGGGCGACAACATCTATTTCGACGACATCACTCCCGCCATCAAGGGCTTTTCGAAGGGCGGGCACGTGTTCCTCAAGGATGTGCCGGATCCGGAGCGGTTCGGGGTTGCCGAAATCAACGCGCGGAAGGAGGTGACGTCCATCGAGGAGAAGCCGAAGAAGCCGAAGAGCAACTACGCCGTCACAGGATGTTACGTCTACGATCACCGCTGCTTCGAGGTTATCCGGAACCTGAAGCCCTCCGCCCGCGGGGAATTCGAGATCACCGACGTCAGCCGCTGGTATCTGGACCAGGGCGAACTGACCGCGACGGTCCTCAGAGAGGAGTGGATCGACGCGGGGACGTTCGAAAGCCTCTTCAAAGCGGCGCAGGTCGTGCGGGAGAAGCAGGGAAAGTAGTCAGGCGCCGTAGAGGGCGGCATACCGTTCCGCGATCGCGCTCCAGTCATACGATGCGGCCTGTTTCGCGCCCGCATCGGCCATCGCGCAGCGCGTGAGGACGTCGGTGAGGAGCCGGTGCAGGGCATGCGTCGCTGCCACGTGATCATCCGGCGGAACGAGAAGCCCCGTGATGCCGTCCTGCACAATGTCCGGAATGCCGCCGACGTTCGTTGCCACAACCGCACAGCGCGCCGCCGCCGCTTCCAGGAAGACGTTCCCCAGCGCCTCGCTGCGCGAGAGTCCGCAGAAGATTTCCGCCTCCGCATATTCGCGGAAGAGATCGGGACCGCTCAATCGTCCCAGAAATGTCACGCGGTCATCGACGTGCAATTCCCGGGCGAGAGTCTTCAGTGCGGCATCCTGGGACCCGGAACCCACGATGTGGAGGTGAGGGCTCGGGACCGGGCTCGGGCTCGGAAGGAGCGAAAATGCGTGGAGCATCGTATCTACCCCTTTCATCTTCTCCAGCCGCCCCACGAAGAGCAGTCTCAATGGCGCCTTCTTGTGCGATTGCACAGCAGCTCCGATCTCTTTCAGTGGGATGCCATTCGGGATCAGGACCGGGTCACATCCATGGGATTTCGCTTGGCTCACCAGAACGGAACTGATCGCGGTGACGGTATCCGCAGACCGGATGATGAGCCCCCGCAGGAAATTGCGGTTCGTGGTCTGGAGCGTCAGAATCCGCTTCGCGCGCGGGCCCGTCCATCGCGTCACCAGCAGCGCGAGTCCCGCGAAGGTTTCCAATACGGCGTGAATCACGTCCGGCTTCAACTTTCTCGCCGCAAGCGGAGCGAGCAGGGGATAGAGCCATTTATCGAAGGAACATCCCAGCCCCACGCGGATCACGGGAACCTTGCCCTGGAGCATGTCCGTCCGCGGCAGACCGCCGCGGAGCTTCGCCGTCACGATCGTGATATCGAACCGGTCGCTCAGTCTCATGGCGACCTCCTCCGCACACGCCTCGGCGCCGCTGCGGAAGGGCGTAAGGAAGGCGGACAGGATAACGACCCGGGTGTTGGTCATAGAAGTAAATTGTAGGGTTCGGGTTATGGTTAGGGCTAGGGTTGGGTATCCAAACCCAAACCCAAATCATAACCCTAGCCCTTGAAGACAGAGAATTTCTCGAACAAGCGCTGGTACATTTTTCCTACCACCTCCCAACTGAACATCTCCTCAATCCTTTTCCGTGCCGCCGCGCCCATCGCCTTCATCTTCGCGGGATCGGCGATCAGCCGCCGGAGATGGCTTTGCAGCGCCTCCCGGTCGCCCACGGGGAACAGGAAACCGCTGACGCCGTTCTGTATCAAAAACGCGTTCCCTCCCACATCGGTCGCTACGCACGCGCACGAGCTCGACATCGCTTCCATCAGTGCGTTGCTCAGGCCTTCACTGTAGCTGGGGAGGACGAAAATGTCGGTCTTCGCCAGGATCTCGGGAATATCCTTCCGCAGTCCCGTGAACGTCACGTGGTCGCGGTACTGCGTCACGAGGGGATGGTCTTCTTTATACCAGCCGACCACCTGAATGGTGATGTCGGGATAGGCGTTCTTCACGGGCGCGGCTGCCGCCAGAAAATCATCCACGCCCTTTACGGACTCCAGCCGTCCGACGTACGTGATCACCGGTGCGCCGCGCGTACCTGGTCCGTACGGTCCCGGATCAATGCCCGTGGGGATCACCTCCGACTTCCGCCATACACCGAGGATTTTCAGCAATCGCTCCGGCTGGGGATGGAAGAACACGATGCGCTCCGCGCAGAGCATGATCAGCCATCCGAGCGTCCACGCGTACAGGCGCGACGCCAGGCGGAACAGGAACGTGCGGCCCCACCAGGTCATGCCCACCAGGGCATCGGTGAGCAGGAGCACGCGGTGGCCGCGCAGGCGCAGCAAAATCACGCTCAGCGAACTCCAGAACAGGATCTTGTTGCACACGATGATGTCAGGCTTTTCGTCGCGGACGATGCGCCGGACCATCCCCGAGAATCCCGCCGCGATGCCGTAGTTCCAGGGGTCGGGCAGGAACACGTCCTTTTTGCGGCGGATCGTCAGGGTATCCGACACATCCTCCCGGCCGTCGGCGGCTCCCATGCACGCGACGATCACGCGGTACCCCAGCCGCTGCCAGAGATCGGCAAGTTTCACCGTGCTGACCATCCAGCGGTGCGGCTCTTTCCAGTAGGGGCTGATCAGCAAGATGATTTTTCTCTCATGGGCCATGATTCGCACACAGAACGGATAATTGAAAATGGAAAGTGGAAAATTGAAATTACTTTCCGCTATCCACTTTCAACTTTTCACTTTCCTTTCCCAGTCCCGCTTCCCACAACGCCACGTCGCGGACCATCTTCGCGTGCCGCTGCTCAAGCTCTTCGATCCGGATGATCATGTAGAAGACCATGAAGAAGAGAACCCCTAGGAAGGTGAAGATCACGGCGTTCTCCCGGTTCTGGATGCCCGTCACCACCGAGAGGTACGTGAGGAAGCTCGGGAACATCGCGATGCCGCCGATCATGGCCCAGAAGACCGTCCAAAAGCACGCCTCCCATACGGTCTTCTTCTGCCGCATCACCAGGTTCCACGCGTAGCTCACCGCGATGAACGCGATGACGGGGGCGACGATCTGATACGGCGTGAGAGTCATAGCAGGGTGGTAGTTTAGCGTATTTCTGGGAGGAAACGAGGCAAACGACGCAAACGAAGCAATCGAGGATCCTCGTTTTCGTCGTTTCCATCGATTGCCTCTATTGCCTTCGGCTATCGCATGAACGACCGCAAGAGGATTTTCAATGCCGTTTTCACACCGTTGCCGAACGACTGGCCCTTGGCGAGCGTGTATTCCGAATAGATCACCTTCGCGGGGATCTCCGCGATGCGCCACTTGTGCTGCGCGGCTTCGCGGACGATCTCGGTGCAGAACTCGAAACCCCGCATCCGCAGGTCCACCTGGGCCAGCGCCCGCGGGCCGAAGACTTTGTATCCAGACTGGCTGTCCTGCACCCACTTGCCCGTCGCGAGCAGCGTCACGACGTTGCCGATGCCGTTGAAGAGCCGCCGGATGAAGGGGATGCGGTTGCGCTGTCCGAAGCGGTTGGCGAACACGATGTCCGCGGTGTCGTTCTTCACGGGTTCCAGAAGGCGGGGGATGTCGCCCGCGTCATGCTGCTCATCGGCATCGAGCGTCACCACGCTCGTGGCGCCCATCCTGCGCGCCGCCTCGATGCCCGTCATCGTCGCCGCGCCCGCGCCGGAATTTTCGGCGTGGCGGATCACCCGCGCGCCGGCCTCCCGCGCCGCGGCGCCGGTATCGTCCGTCGAGCCGTCGTCCACGACGATCACGGCGTCCACGTGCGACTGCGCCGCGCGGACGACGTTGCCGACGCGCTTGGATTCGTTGTAGGCGGGGATGACGGCGACGAACATGGCTACGGGATCAGGATGAAGGCGATGCCGGCATTGGTGTCGCTCACGACCACCTGGAGGTTTGCCTTCGGATCGTTGACGAAATCCACGAATGCCCCGACTTTTTTGTGCAGCGAACCCTGCTCGTCGCGCTCGATGGTCGCCGTGTTCGTGTCGAAGACGACGCTGTTGAACCCGAGGGCCTTCAGGCGGCGGACGGTGAGTTCCGGGTTGCGTTCCTGGTGGATGCAGTTGAACAGGTCCAGCTGGCTGTCGCTCACGCCGATGATCTCCAGGTTCTTCGGGATAAAATAGGGGATGAACGTTCCGACGCGGTACACGTACGGGCGGTCGGGCATCGTTTCATGGCGCTCGACGATCGCTTCGCGGATGGGCTCGTAATGGGGGATCGTGATGTCGCGCAGGGCTTCCGCCGACACCTTGCCCATTGAGTATTCGAAGATGTTGCGCTGCTGCTCGAACTGCCACATGCGCATGCCGAAAGCCATCAGGATCGAGAAGCCGACCAGGATCGATGCCACGATGCGGTTGGGCAGGTCGGGCGCCTTTGCGATGAATGCCTCGAGCCCGATGACGATGCCGAGAAGGATGCCGATGCCGTACCAGGGGATCCCGTTGGCCAGGAACATCCATTCCACGATCATCATGCAGGTTCCCAGAAACAGCCACCGCAGCCATCGTCCTTTCTTCATCCAGAAGAACGGGAGCAGGAGGAGCAGCGGGAAGAGCAGCAGGATGGGGAAGGTCGTGACGTAATAGCCCGTCGCGTCGATGTTCATCACCGTCCGCCACGGCAGCGTCACGTAATGCCTCCATCCCTGTTCGAATCCCCAGTACCGGCCGAGTTCCTCGATGGAACCCGTGGGCGTGCACGAGGGGGAGGCGGGATCCACCGCGAGTTCGGGCGGAAGCTTTTTCACGTCGACCTGCGGCGCGAATTTGTTGGGCGCCGACAGGGCGAAGGACGGCATCAGGTTTCCCGCCTCGATGTTGTTGTGCTCCATCCACGGCCCCACGGTGATCAGCACCCCCGCGGCGAACGCGCCCAGTATGCCCGCGAGCGAGCGCACCGACGGACGACGGACGAAGAATCCCGCAGCGAGGAAGCCCAGGCCGGCGAGGATGCATATCGCCACGAAGATCATGACGGCGCCGTTCCCGGGGAGGGTGCCCGTCACGCGCTCGATGATGGCCCGCACCGAGAAGACGCCCTGCTGCGCGAAGGCGGCGAAGGCGAAGAGCAGGCCGCCCGCGTAGGCGAGCCCGTGAATGGTCATACCCAGGATCATCGAGCCGGCGGCGAGTATCCCCATCGCGGCGGTCGATTTGGTCGAGAACGCGATGCCCAGGAACGCTCCGGACAGGAACAGGAGTCCGATGGACCACGCCTCCTTCATGCGGCGGTCGTGCTCCGGGTGCTCCGTCTCCGGCTCGTCATGCGGCGGCGCGAGCGCGAGCAGCACGCAGAAGACCCCCATGGCCGTAAAGAAAAAGACGGCGTTGTCGATCTTCATGTCGGCGAACGAGAAGTGGCCGACCAGCGGGAGAATGTAATAGAGGAGCGCGCTCAGGGCTCCCGCGCGATGGCCCAGCAGCGTCCGCGCGATCGCGAAGATCGCGGCAACGGCCAGCAGTCCCTGGGACCAGTTGACCATCATGGCCGCGGTGGAGCCGAAGGTCGCGTTGTAGCCGAAGAGCAGGAATCCGAGCGAGGTCAGATACGACCAGTCGAACGTCGACATGGGCGCGATGAAGTGGCCGTAGCTCACCAGGAGCCGCGGGCGGTTCAGATAGCTTCCCAGGTCATCCCAGCCGATGGGGAACGGCCGCACCACCTCCAGGAAGTTGATGGCCAGAAGACTGAGGAGCAGCCATCCCAGAAAGAGTCCCGCGTTCCACACGTCGTATTCGCGCTCCGTCTCGTGAAAGAGGAAGGTCTTCACCCAGTAGACCGTGTGTCTCCAGCCGACGGCGGGGATCACGATCGCCGCGATCCAGCCCGCGGCGGTGGTGTAGTACCCCGTCACGGCGATGGTCCACAGCAGAATGATGCCCATGACGGCGCCCGCGGCCGCGCAGAAGACGGTCTCCAGAAGCAGGGACGGGAACGGCGTGCGCGAGACGCCCAGGAACCGCGCGATGCGGCGGAAGACCCACTGGACCGTCATGCGTCCGAAGACCAGCAGTTCCCCCAGGAACAGGAAGATGAAGAGGGCCTGCGTCAGCACGCGCGTCACGAACGCCTCCTGTATGCACCAGGCGCGGAGGTTGTATCCCCTGGCGCCGGTCTCGGTTTCCCCCAGGAGCGTCAGGCATCCGCGGTCGAGCAGCCGCCGGTAATCCCTCTGGAGCGTCTCCAGCGCGCTCTCGCTCACGTTGTACGATGCCGCGGTCGGCTCAATATAAAACTGCTGCGCCCGTCCGCCGGACGAGCCGAAGCTGATCACGGAGGACAGCAGCCACGTGAGGACGACGAACAGCAACAACAACTTCCACGGCGTCCACCGCACGCGGATTTTCTTCCAGTCGCCCCGCGCGATCCACGTCCATCCCACGAAGAGGGCGTACGCCAGCGCGCAGAGAATCAGGTATCCGAGGAAGGGGGACGAGCGCCGGATGGTATGGACGACGAATGGCTGGAGCGTCGCGATGCCGCGGCAGACGTAGGCGTTGCTGTCGCATGCCGCCGCCACCCCGTCCATCGCCGCCTCCGGGATCAGGGCCGCGCCGTGGTACGGGATGCCCAGATACACCAGGAGCGTGTAACCGCCCCAGATGAGAAGCAGGGCAAAGAGGAGGGCGCTGAGAATCTGAATGGTGCGTGATTGCATCGCAGGGAGTGTAGCGGTCCAAGAGGAAGGCAGGAAGGCAGCAGGGCAGGAAGGCAAAAGCTGCCATTCTGCCTTTCTGCCCCTCTGCCTTGAGTCATATACTTCCCATCTCCTCTTTATGCCCCTCCATCTTCCCTCCATCCGCCGCCAGTTTCCCATCCTGTCGACTCCCATCGACGGACATCCGCTGGTCTATCTCGATTCCGCCGCGACGGCCCAGAAGCCGCAGGCGGTGCTGGACCGGATGGATGCCTTCTACAAAGAGGAGAACGCGAACGTCCACCGGGGCATGCACGTGCTCGCGGAGCGTTCCACGGTCGCGTACGAAGACGCACGCACAACCGTTCAGTCCTTCATCAACGCCGCGCGCCCGGAGGAGGTTCTCTTTACCAAGAGCTGCACGGAAGCCATCAACCTGGCGGCGGTGTCGCTCTCCCGCGGCGGGATCATCGGCAAAGGCGACGCGGTCGTCCTCTCCGTTTTCGAGCACCACAGCAACATCGTCCCGTGGCTGCAGCTCAAAGAGCGGAAGGGCGTCCAGATCCTCTGGCTCGACTGCGACGAGCGCGGACAGCTCAACCCCGATCAGCTGAAAACGTTTTTGAAGAAAGGAAACGTCAAACTGGTGTCGGTCACCGCGCAGAGCAACGTGCTCGGTGTTCGTCCTCCTCTCCATCAGATCATCACTGCGGCTCATCAGCACGGAGCCCTCACGCTTATCGATGCCGCGCAGTCCATCGCACATCACCCGACGGACGTTCAGGAGCTCGACTGCGACCTGCTCGCGTTCTCGGGACACAAACTCTACGGGCCCTCCGGCATCGGGGTCCTGTATGGCAAGAAGAAGCTGCTGGGCTCCATGCCGCCGTTCCTCGGCGGGGGATCGATGGTCCAGGAGGTCACGCAGGACTGCTTCACTCCGGCCGATCTTCCCCAGAAATTCGAGGCCGGCACCCCGCCCGTCGCGGAGGCCGTGGGCCTCGCCGCTGCTATGGAATGGCTGCGGCAATATTCGTGGCAGGAGATCGAGGCGCATGAAGAGCATCTTCTGACAACAGCCCGTGACGTTCTTCAGACAATTCCCGGCTTAACCATCCTTGGCCCGAACCCGAACCCGAGCCCCAACCCGAATGTCTCCGGCTGCATCAGCTTCACACTCTCCGGCATCCATCCGCACGATCTTACGGAAGTCCTGGGGCGGCGGGGCATCTGCCTGCGCGCGGGACACCACTGCGCGCAGCCGCTGCACAAACGCCTGGGGATCGCGGCGTCCACCCGGCTGTCGGTGGGGATCTATAACACCGCGGAAGAAATCACGGTTGTACGGGAGGCGATCATTGATACCTGCAAGAAGTTGAAAGTTGATAGTTGAAAGTGGAAAGTGTTTTACGAACTTCCACCGGCAACTTTCCACTTTCCATTTTCCACTATTCACTTCAATGGACCTCTACGCCGAAAACATCCTCGACCACTACCGCCACCCCCGCGCGAAGCATGCCATCGCGTCGCCGTCGGTCAGCCATGAGGAAGTGAACCTGAGCTGCGGCGACGCGCTGCGGGTCGACCTGCGCATCGAGGACGGTCGCGTCACGGGCATCGGCTGGGAGGGGAGCGGGTGCGCCATCAGCCAGGCGGCGATGTCGATGCTTGGCGAGGAGCTCGCTGGCAAATCGCTCGAGGAGATCGATGCGCTCAAAAAAGAAAACGTCTACGAACTTCTCGGGGTTCCCGTGGGTCCCCGGCGGTTCAAATGCGCACTTCTCTGTCTTCATGCACTCAAAAACGCCGTCCGGACATTCAGGCACGAGCCGCCGCAGGGGTGGACCGAAACAGCAGCAGGAGCCATCTGAGGCCCCTCAGCGCGTATCTCTGGCTGCACGGGCGTGGAACTGGTAGGGTTGCGCGCACGAAAGCCATTTCGTGATGCCGTCCTAGCTCACCCTTCGGCAAGCTCAGGGTGAATCGTGGATGGTTATGGCCCAGATCTTTTCTCGCTGCAGATGCCGCCCTAGCTCAGAGGTAGAGCACATCCATGGTAAGGATGGGGTCACGGGTTCAATTCCCGTGGGCGGCTCCATTACAAAATCCCTACGGCCGCCTGCATGCCCTGGATCGTCCAGCTCATGATAGTGGTGATCCAGAACGACAGGACGGGCAGCCCCACCAGCATTTCCCCCAGGAAGAGTGCCAGGAGGATGTACGGTCCGATGCGCATGAATTCGTCGTACTTGTCCGAGTACCGCAGCGGGATGAACGGTTCCAGGACTTTCGATCCGTCCAGCGGCGCGATCGGGAGAAGGTTGAAGGCCATGAGCCCCAGATTCACGAACACCGACGCGCTGAAGAGCTGCGTCAAAAACACCTGGGCAACCGGCCCGCTCGAGCGGAACTGCAGCAGGCTCCACACCGAACTGTCGACGCTGCGCCCGAGCAGCGCGAGTCCGGTCATCGCGAGGAATGCCAGGATCAGGTTGCTGGCCGGACCGGCGATCGCCGTGAGACAGGTGTCGCGCTTGTGGTTCTTGAAGTACATCGGGTTGATCGGCACCGGCTTCGCCCATCCGAATCCAACCGTCAAAAAGAGGAGCGCGCCCATCAGGTCCAGGTGCGCGATGGGGTTGATCGTCAGGCGCCCCTGGTCCGCCGGAGTCGGGTCCCCGAGCTTTGTCGCGACGTAGGCATGGGCCCATTCGTGTATGGACAGCGCGATCAGCAGAGCGATGATGTAGACGGGATTCAGGAACGACATGGGCCTAGAGTACTCGAATACTGCCCATAGAAGCCAAAAAATCCCTTTCTAGACCTCCCGGATTCCAGTACTCTCCCCGTTGCGACGTTGACCGCAACCCGCGTTCTCGTTACTCTCCCCGTCCCGCATGCCCCGCATCTGCGTCAAAACCGGCAAGAAGACGTCCTTCGGAAACACCCGGAGCCACTCGCTGCGCCACACCCGCAGGGCCTGGAAGCCCAATCTGCAGAACAAGCGCGTCTTCGATCCCGCTACGGGAACGTTCAAGCGCATGAAAGTCTCGACGAGCTACCTCCGCACGCTCGCCAAGAGAATGAAGGCAGGAAAGAGCATGTAATTTCCCAGGTCATGGTTCGACGCGCTCACCATGACACGGCTATTTCCTGAAGGCCGCGATCAGCGCCCACACGCCGACGACCAGATGCAGGACGTTATCGATCGGGTTTTCGAGGTTCACGACGCCGTACAGGTTGGGGGAGGGGTTGCCGGACACCATGAATCCCAGAACGCCCACGACGATGGCCAGCACTCCCACCAGCACCGCGACCCACTTCTTCACTTCCCCCAGCGGCAGCGGGGCCAGCGCGAGCGCGACGACGCCGAGCACCAGGTGGGCCCAGTTCTCCAGAGGATCAAAGCTCAGCAGGTCCCCGGCAAGATCGGGTTTCAGGAAGCCGATGACCGCGAGAAGAACGAGAACGGTGCCGCCGACCTGGAGAAATTGTCTGGGGTTCATGGAAGAAAGGGGAGATTGCCAACAATGATACGCTTTTTTTCCGGAAATGCATTCGCCAAAAGTGGCGGAGAGGGAGGGATTCGAACCCTCGATGGTCTTTCGACCATACGCGCTTTCCAAGCGCGCGCACTAGGCCACTATGCGACCTCTCCAGGATGGGGATTACGACTGAACGAACAGCGGGAATTACTTATCGGAACCTGTCCTGAGCTTGCCGAAGGACGGGATGGAGATCATAGCATCAGTGATGCAAAGAGAAAGGGCCGCCCCGGCCGAAAATCCCCATCTCCGCTTCAGCCACGTACCTGCCCGCTTCCCCGTACGATCCATTTGTAGGTGGTCAGTTCTTTCAGCGCCATGGGCCCGCGGGCGTGGAGCTTCTGCGTGCTGATGCCGATTTCAGCGCCCATGCCGAACTCCCCGCCGTCGGTGAATGCCGTGGAGGCGTTCACGTAGACCGCCGCCGCGTCCACCGCCCGGAGAAACGTCTCTCCGGCTTTCGCATCTTCCGTCACGATGGCTTCACTGTGGCGGGAGCCGTGCGCGTCGATATGCGCGAGGGCGTCGTCCATGCTCTTCACGGTTTTGACCGACATCGCGAGCGAGAGGAATTCCGCCCCGAAGTGCTTAGGAAGCGCCTTCTTCAACAGGGCGGGGTCATATGTTCCTTTCAGCGCCGCAAGCGACGCCGCATCGGCGAAGATCTTCACGCGTTTCTTTTCCAGCGGCGCGACAATCGCGGGCAGATCCTTCAGCCGCGAACGGTGGACCAGCAGCGTATCGAGCGCGTTGCAGACCGACGGGCGCCGCGTCTTCGCGTTCAACACGATCGCCGCCGCTTTCCGGACGTCCGCATCGGCATCGATGTACGCATGGACGATGCCCGCTCCCGTCTCGATCACCGGAATCCGCGCATTCGTCCTCACAAAATCGATCAGCGCCTGGCTTCCGCGGGGGATCAGCACGTCGATCAATCCGTGCGCGTTCATCATGCCCGCGGCGGACGACCGGTCCGGCGGGAGCAACAGGAGCGCCCGCGGATCGACCCCGTGCTTCTTCAGCACGGCATGAATCAACGCAGTCAGGGCGCGGTTGCTGTCTTTCGCGTCGCTTCCCCCTTTGAGCACGCAGGCATTGCCGGAGCGGAAGCAGAGCGCGAACACGTCCACCGTCACGTTCGGGCGCGCTTCATAGATCACTCCCACCACGCCGAGCGGCACGGAGATCTTCGTCAGCTGCAGTCCGTTCGGGCGCCTGCGTTGTTCCAGCGTGGTCCCCAGGGGGGACGGAAGCGCGGCGACGGTGCGCACGTCGCGCGCGATCGCCATCACGCGCTGCGGGCTCAGCGCAAGGCGGTCAAAAGAGGGATGTCGTTCTGACATACGACGGAGATCTTTTCCATTGGCGGCGAGAATCTTCTTCTCTTCATGCACAAGAGACGCGGCGAGATCATCCAGCACGGCGCGTACCGTCTTCTCCGGCAGCAGCGCGAGCGTCCTGGCCGCCTGTTTTGTCCCGGCGAGCGAAGCGGCGATGCTTTTCATTGATTGAGTTCCCGGGAACGGAGGATGGCCTTGTCGATCGCTTCGTCGACGATGGCCGACAGATTCCGGTCGGTCATCGCGCGGAGGGCGGCTTCCGTCACGCCGGCTTTGGACGTTACCGCCGCGCGGAGGCGGGCGGGCGTCTCCATGCCCGCTTCCAGCAACCGCGCGCTGCCGATGAGCGTTTCGCGCGCGAGAAGCCCGGCCTGAACGTCGGTGAATCCCTCCTTTATCGCCTTCGCCGCGAGCAGCTCCGCCAGCAGATAGAAGTACGCCGGTCCCGAGCCGCTGAGCGGCGTCAGGGCGTCGAGCATCGATTCCTTCTCCAGTTCGATCTCCTGTCCCACCGAGAGGAAGAGTTCGCGGGCGAATTCCCGCTGCCTGTCCGGCACTTTGGGGCCCGCGACCCATCCTGTGAGACCGCGTCCCACCTTCGCGGGGAGATTGGGCATCGCGCGGATGATCGAGGGGCACCGCGTCATCTTCTGCAGCGAGGCCAGCGTGATCCCGGCCATCACGGAGATCACCAGGCGGCCGTCGAAGTCGCGGCAGAGGGGGGCGAGCAGTTCCTGCGCCGACTGCGGCTTTACCGCGAGCAGCACCACCTCCGCGTCCTTGATCGCCTTCGCGGGGTCCGTGTACACGTGCTCTGCGTCCAGCGCCTCCGCTTTCGCCTTGCTGCGGTCGCATACGTTGATGCGCACGCGCGTCAGGTGCCGGGACATGCCCGTATAGAACGCGCCTCCCATATTGCCTGCGCCGATGATGGCGATCGTCGTCTTCATGGAAAGAGGTACAGGTAATCATAGTGCACCAGCGCCTTTTGTCCCTTCTTTCCCATGGCGGCGCGCGCGGCCCCGGAGGCGTATTGGGCTATCCCCACGCCCATGTCCGCTCCCTTCTCATCGCGGATTTTGACCAGATCGCCCTTCTCAAACTCCCCCTCGATGCCGGTCACGCCCACGGGCAGCAGGCTAGCCGCCTTCTCCGCGGAGGCCAGCACGTCGCGGGCACACATATTCACGATGATGGTTCCCTTCTCCTTCCCCGCGCCTTCCGCCACCCAGCGCTTCTTGCTGGAGGCCGCCTTGCGCGCGACGAAGACCGTGCCCAGCTCCTCTCCCGCGAGCAGCCGGGGAATCACGTCGCGGTCGGTTCCCCGCGCGATGTGGGTCGCAATGCCGAGCGCCGCGAGCTTCTGGGCGTTGCGGCACTTGGTCTGCATCCCGCCGCGCCCGAAGGAGGACATGTCGGGCCGGATGTGGCTCTTCCAGTCGCTTTCGCTCTTCACGGCGCGGATCGTCTCCGTCCCGGCCAGGATCCCGTCGACGCTCGTGAGCAGCAGCAATGCGTCCGCGTTCACCATCGAGGCGATCAGCGCGGCGAGTTCATCGTTATCCGTGAACATCAGCTCGCTCACGGAGACGACGTCGTTCTCGTTCACGATCGGCAGGATCTTCTCCCGGAGCAGCGACGAGAAGCAGTCGCGCATGTTGAGGTAATGCTGCCGGTCGCGGAAGTCCTCCTTGGTCGCCAGCACTTGCGCGCAGACGCCGCCGTGTTTCTTGAACAGGGTCGCGTAGCGGTGCATCAGCTCCACCTGTCCCACGGCCGCCAGCACCTGCCGGGCCGCTACATTCTCCAGCTTCCGGTCGGGGCGCACGATCGCGCGCCCGGCGGCCATCGCGCCCGACGACACCAAAATCACCTCCGTTCCGGTCTTTTTGACCGCCGTGATCTGCTCCGCCAGCGACGCGAGGATCGCGTCATTCAGCAGGCAGTCTTTCGTCGTCAGCACGTTCGTGCCGACCTTCACGACGATCCGTCGATATCCGGGGGGGTGCATCCCCTACAGGATAGCAGTTTGCGGCTCCCCCCTTTCACTTCTTTCCGTTCGTGCCGCACATCTCGCACTTGTCCATGCAGGCCTTCATGGATTTCATCCACGATGTGGTGCAGTAGACGAAGGCGATGAGCGCGAGCGATCCGCCCATGGTTCCGAAGATCATCGAGTGGTTGCGGACGTCGTAGTGCGCCATGAGCGTGCCCATGAACGATCCGATGAACGCGAGAAACAGCAGAACCGCGACGAGCGCGTGACACACGAGACAACTGGACATGTGCGGATTCTTTTTCTTCAGCAAGGAGGTGAACATAGAAAAAAGAGGGGTGACGGAGATTGACGGTACCGTTCCCGGCCGCCGCTCTCAAGGAAACGGAGTGGAAGGAGAGGGGAATACGTGAGGAAGCTCTAATTGAGGAAACAGAGGCGGCAGAGGGCACAGAGGATACAGCGGATCTTCTGCCGCGTCTGTGCCGTCTGTTTCTTCCGTCTCCTTCTCTGGCCTCGATCAACCGCTTCCGCCTATACTCCTCGCATGAAGATCTCCCTCAACTGGCTTCAGGACTTCGTGAAGCTCACCGTCACCGATCCCCAGGAAATCGGGCGGCGCGTCACCGCCGGCGTGGCGGAGGTGGATGAAGTGGAAGTGCAGGGCGAGTTTCTGGAGAACTGCTGCGTCGGCAAAGTCCTCTCCCTGAAAAAACATCCCAACGCGGACCGTTTGAACGTCTGCGAGGTGCAGACCGATGCGGGCGTGAAGCCCGTCGTCTGCGGCGGAACGAATCTTCGCGTGGGCATGCGCGTGGCGCTCGCCCACATCGGCGCGAAAGTCCGTTGGCACGGAGGGGAGATCGCGACCATCGAGCGCGCGAAGATCCGCGGCGAGGACAGCCAGGGCATGATCTGCGCGGCGGAGGAAATCGGACTGCAGGCGAAGTTCCCGCCCAAGCCCTCGGAGGGCGAGCGCGCCATCGTCGATCTCGGGAATGGGGACGAAGGCGTCGGCAGATCATTGCGCGACTACCTCGGCCAGAACGACGTCGTCCTCCACATCGACAACCATGCGATCACGCACCGCGCCGATCTCTTCTCTCATGTCGGCTTCGCGCGCGAGTTCGTGGCGCTGGGTCTGGCGACGTGGAAAGGAAAGCCCGGCGAGCGGAAGGGCGGCAAGACGCTGAAGTTCCCCAAGACCTCGCTCCCCATGAAGTGCATCGTCGACTGCAAGGACCTCGTGCCCCGGTACAGCTCGTGCATCATCGACATCGACGGCCTCGGCGAAACACCCGTATGGATGCGCCATCGTCTGGAAGCGACGGGCTGGCGCTGCGTGAGCCTGCCGGTCGACATCACTAACTACGTGGCGATGGAGACGGGCATGCCGCTCCACAGCTTCGACGCCGATGACATCCGCGGCGACTTCCACATCCGCGTCACCAGGGAAGGGGAGTCCATCACGACGCTCGACGACGTGAAGCGTCCGCTCCCCCCGGGGGCGATCGTTCTCAGCGACAAGGACGGCATCTTCGATCTGCTCGGCATCATGGGCGGACTCCGCAGCTCCACAAAGGAGAGCACCAAGCACATCTATCTGCACGCCGCCATCGCCGATGCCGCGTCCATCCGCAAGGCGATCATCGCAACGGGTCACCGCACCGACGCGTCCACGGTCTACGAGAAGGGCATCCCCCGCGAGGCAGCCGGCCGCGGCATCCTGCGCGCCATCGAACTGTTCCTGGAACTCGTCCCGGGCGCGCGCCTCGCGTCCAAGCTGGAAGAATGGGGAGACGAGGGGAAGGCGAAAGCCATCAGTCTGCCGGTCGCGCAGGTCAACAAAGTTCTCGGGACCGATGTCGCTGTTCCGAAAATGAAGAAAATCCTCGCGGACCTGGAGTTCGGGGTCAAAGCCGGCGCCAAAGGCACGCTCACGGTCACTCCGCCGCTGCATCGCCTGGGCGACGTGCGGGGACCGCTCGATCTCATCGAGGAAATCGGGCGCGTCGTCGGCTACAACGAGATCCCCGCCGTGCTCCCCGCCGCCCGCATCGCCCCGCCCAAGCGTGATCCTCGCCTGTACGGCCTCCGGGAGGCGCTGCGCCAGGAGCGCTGCATCGAAATCATGCCGCTCTCGCTCATGAGCGAGGCGCTCATCCGTTCCTGCGGGCTCGATACCGCCACGGCCGTCGCGATCAAGAACCCCCTCGGCGAAGAACTCAAATGGATGCAGCCCTCCGTGCTGCCCGGCCTGCTCGATCATGCGCAGCGCAACGTCCGGCTCGCCGATACGGAACTGCGCACGTTCACGTTCAGCCGCGTCTTCTCCCGCAACGCGCCCGAGCGGACGGAAATGGGAATCCTCTTCGCCAACCTGGAACGCCTCGATGATCCCCGTGCGCTCCTGCGCGAGCCGTTCCTGCAGCTGCGCTCCTCCCTCGATTACGCGCTGCGCACTCTCGGCTATCAGCTCGATATCGCCGTCGCGGGCGCCGTCGGCGCCTATGCGCATCCCGGACGCTTCGCCGAGCTCCACGTGCGCGCCGCTTCCCCCGACGCCGCGGGCCAGCCGTACGCCGGCATCGGGATGATCTTCGAATTGCATCCCACCGTCGCAACCCGCTTCGATCTCCCGCATCGAGCGGCGTGCGCGCTTCTCGACCTGAGCGCACTCCTGCGCCTGCCGCGCGTGGCCGCGATCGCCGCCCCGGTGCCGCAGTTCCCCGCTGTCTCGTACGACGTCACCGAAACCTTCCGTCACACCCGCTCGGTCGGCGAACTGCTCCGGCAGCTGCGGGGAAGCCATGAGAACCTGGAGAGTGTCATGGTCAAAGACCTCTACGCCGGCCCCGATCTTCCCAGGGATTCCTACAACCTGACGCTCACGTTCACGTACCGCGCCAAGGACAGGACGCTCACGGAAGACGAGGCGAAGGCTATCCACACGAAAGTGTCGGAAGCACTCGTGCGGACGGGGGAGTAATAGAATATTGGAGTATGAGAGTATTGGGCCCTGTTATTCCAACACACCAATAATCTATTATTCCATCGTATGTCCATCGTCACCAAAACCGGCGACAAGGGAACCACCGGCCTCTTCGGCGGCGCGCGGCTTCCCAAGCATGCCCCACGCATCGAGGCGTACGGCACGGTCGATGAACTCAACGCGGCCATCGGCGTCGCCATCGCGTGTCCCGATCTCCCCGCGGACATCCGCGGGAATCTCACGACCGTGCAGCATGCGCTCTTCCGGGTGGGCGGGGATCTCGCCACGCCGCTCTCGAAGAAAGAGAAGGAGGACCGGGTGGGGCCCGAGCATGTTCAGCTGCTCGAGCAGTGGATCACGGCTCTCGAAGCATCCCTCCCCGCGCAGCAGAAATTCATCCTGCCCGGAGGCTCGCCCGCGGCGGCGCATCTCCACTTTTCCCGCACCGTGTGCCGGAGAGCCGAACGCCGCGTGACGGCCCTGGCCGCCGCCGAGGAAATCAACCCGCAGGTGCAGGTGTACCTCAACCGTCTCAGCGATTATCTCTTCATCGCGGCGCGCGAAGCGAACCGTGCGGCGGGGGCGGGGGATTGCGAGGTGCAATACTGAGGCAAACGAGGGAGCCGAAGCAAACAAAGCAAACGAGGATCCTCGGTTTCTTCGTTTCCGTCGTTTGCTTCGTTTGCCTTTTTACGCTGGCCAGAAATTGAGGACCAGTATCATCACGAAGATCAATCCGAGCGGCGCCCCGATCATCCACTCCAGGTTTTTCGGGGGTTTCGCTCCGCGATGCAGGCTCAGGTACAGGCTCGTCCCTCCGTACACGAGCGCGCTCAGGGCGAGGGGAAGATCGGCAATCTGCATCCAGATGGCCGCGTCCGTGAGCCACAGCTTGTTGCGGATCAGCATCCATGCGCCGAAGAACGACGTCCCAAGGACAAAGAAGAAGAACCCGGAGACGCGCTGGAGGAGGAGCGGCACGACGGTCAGGATAGCAGAACGGCTTTCAGGCCGAGAGCGTGAAGATGAACGAGGCGCAGAGGATGAAGAATCCCGTCATCCACGCGACTGCCGCCGTCCTCCACCCTCCCCGCAGGGAGGCGATGCCGTGGCACGCGAATGCCGCCACCGGGACGGCGATCACGGGCATGAGACGGAAGTCCTGGTTCGCCACGGAGAAGTGCACGAGCCGTCCCAGCAGGACCATCAGCAGGCCTGCTGCCAGCAGGGAGAGGAGGGGTACCAACATCCTGTCTTTTTGGCGGATGTCCTTCATGAGGCCCATTGCCGCAAGAGCCAGAACGCCGAACCCTCCCGTGAGGATCCCCCGGCAGAGCCACACAAGCTTCGGATACTGCCACTCGCCGAAGAATGCCGACTTGAACAGGTACTCCCAGAAAAATCTCCTGCCGTAGACATCGGACCACGGATTGCTGAAAGGGATCTCGAGCATGCGCGTGATGCTGAAACTGAAGGCATCGCCGGGGCGCATAGGCAGCAGCAGGCGCGGAGAGAGATTCAGCCCCCACCCGACATCGAGCAGGCGCGGAAAATACGGCTGTGAGAGGCGCAGAGCGAGAAACCATCCGCCGAGCAGGAGGCCGATGCCGATCGCTTCGCACGCGAGCCGCGCTTTCTCCGCCGGTTGCATCCGCCGCCGTTGCCAGAGGCAGAAGAGCAGAACGGGAAACGCGAGGTATGCAGTCACTTTGGTCAGGATTCCGATGCCGGCGACGGCGCTGCACAGCCGCCAGCTCCACCGGCTGCCGTCGGTCCACCATTGGAGCAGGAGCGCGAAGAAGACGAAGAGCACCAGCGTCGTCAGCGTATCGTTGGAGATGCGCGATGCCACGAACACGATTCCGGGAAGCGTCGCGAGACATCCCAGGAAGACCAATCCGGGAATCTGGCCGCTTTTTTTCGGAAAAAGGCGGAGCGTCATCCACAGGCACGTTGCGAGCGTGAGCACCGAAAAGAGCAGGGACAGCATCTGGAGATCCTTCCAGACGAACGCGAATCTCCCGAGGGCGACATCCGTCTTCACGATGAGTCCGGAGAAGAAATAATACAGCGGCGGCTGATGCGTTTCCCATCCCAGGGTGTCGGACGGGATCCGGAAATTCCGGAAGACGTATCCGATGTATTCCATGTGCCCGCGCAGGTCGTATGACCGGGCTTCCGGGGGCGTTCCCGCCACGTACTGCACGCGCAACAGGACTCCGATGAGAAACACCAGGAGCAGGTCGAGCGTCAGTGGCGTGCGGGAGCGCGTGGAGGTGGGCATCGCGGCGGGACGGTCGGCGACAGAATATCATCCGCCGGGGCGGCTTCCCGTATCTGCGCTTGTGCCGCCGGTCTTTGCTGTTGGAATGGATGTCATGCCGCGCGCACCACGGCGATGACGCACGATGAGCGCCGCAGGTCCCGCAACGATTCGCGAATCGCGCGCACCGCGTTCACCGTTCCGCGCAGCGCGTCGCCCCCGCTGATCTGTTCGCTGCGGATGCAGATGTAGAACGGATCGAGCAGCAGCCTGTGCAGCGACACGACACGCAGCCCCGCCGATGCGATGCACCGTTCCAGCACGCCGGGTGAAAAATGCCAGAGATGGCGCGGCACGTCGTAGCCGTACCAGTGTCCCCCGTAGATTTCCGCATCGAGGCAGCATCTGTTGGGCACGGCGATGATGCCGACGCCGCCGGGGGACAGCAGGCGCTTCACCTCCGCCAGCATCGCCCGCGGATCATGGGTGTGCTCGAGCACATGCCAGAGCATCACCACGTCAAAGGAGGCGCCCGGAACATCCGCGAGCGCCGCCGGGTCCCGCACGTCCACGCCTTTCTGCCGGGTGCGCTCCCTTCCTTTCGCATCCGGCTCGATCGCCGCGACGGTCCATCCCGCACGGCGCATGGCCGCCGGGAATTCCCCGGTTCCGCACCCGATGTCCAGAAGCCGGCCGGTCTTCCGGCCCGCCACGCGCTCCACGAAACGGCGCTTGACGGGCAGCCGCAGCCGCCGGACTGCCCGGCTGAGACGATGCACCCATCCAGGCGCTTCCGGCGAGAGCGGGGCGTAATCCGCCGATCCGTAATACCTTCCGATTTCCGCTTCGCCGGGCTGGGGCGTGGTGAAGGCCATGGCGCATGCCGCGCATTCCCGCACCTCGAAATGCTCTCCGGACTGGATGAAATCCTGGCAGGCGGCGATCGTTCTGCCAGCAGGAGAGCCACACATCGGACAGGCATCCAGGTGCCGCACGGGCTGTCGGGAGGAAAGGCGCGAAGTGTACCATGGTTGCCATGGGATCCCCGCGCGTTTCGGTTCTCGTCCTGCATTTCAACGGCCTCGAAGACACGCGCAATTGCCTTCGATCCCTCCGGGAGGACGGATGCGGCGACAAGGAAGTTCTGGTTCTCGACAACGGATCGGCGCATGACGCGAGCACGGAGCTCCGCGCGGAATTCGGCGGATTCGCGACCGTGCTGCGGAGCGACAAGAATCTGGGGTATGCCGGCGGCAACAATCTCCTCGCCCGGCAGGCACGCGGCGAATTTCTCTTCCTCCTGAACAATGACGCCATGGTCGCCCCCGGCTGGCTGCCGCCGCTCCTCTCCGAATGCCGTCCCGATGTCGCCGTCGTGCAGCCGAAAATCCGCTCGAGCATCCGTCCCGGGTATTTCGATTACACCGGAGGCTGCGGCGGATATCTGGATTCGCTCGGATTCCCGTACGTGCGCGGGCGGATCTTCGACTCCGTCGAGCGCGATAATGGACAGTACGAGAATCCCCGCGAGATCGATTGGGCCAGCGGCGCCGCGTTCCTGATCCGCCGGGACTGCTTTGAGGAAGCGGGAGGCTTCGATGCCGATCTGTTCGCGTACATGGAGGAAATCGATCTGGCGTGGCGGCTGCGGCGGCGGGGGTACCGCATTGTGAGCGCGCCGGCGTCGATGGTTCTGCATAAAGGAGCCCAGGCCATGAGCGACGCGTTGCCCCGGAAACGTTTCCTCGAGCACAGGAACAACCTCCTCATCCTCGTGAAAAACCTTCCGGCACACAGGGCTTTCATCGTTCTCCCCGTCCGCCTTGCGCTCGAATGGTGCGCCGCGGCGCACTATCTGTGCTCCGGACAATGGCGGTACGCCGCCGCGCCGGTGAAATCCTTCTTCTCCTTTTTCCGGCATCTTCCGTCATTCATCGCGAGGCGGGACGGGCGCTTCGGGCATGTGGAACGCCCCGCCGCCGTCACGAGCATCATCACCTGCTATTTCTTCCGGGGGCAGCAGACATGGTCCGATCTCACGCCGGCGGATTCCGTCCCGCCGCGGCCTCTCATGCAAACAGCGACAGACAGAGGATGAATGCCGAGCAGAGGATCGTCAGCGCGGTCAGCGTCCAGACGCCCGCGTTTCGCAGTCCTGGGGGGATCGCCTCAAGTCCGAACACCGCGAAAGCGGCGACGGGGATCAGCAGATGCGGGACGAAGCGGAAATCCTGGTTGGGCGCGGCGCTGTGAAGGATGCGATACCCCAGAATGCTGAGGATCGTGAAGAAGAAACAGGCGGCCAATGGGATCCAGTATTTGTTTGCCCGTCGCGCCTCACGCAGGAATCCCGCACCCGCCAACGACACGAAACCCATTCCGGCGACGAGCATCGCACGCACGAGAACGATCAGCGGAAAGAACGGCCACTCCCCGGTGAAAGCGGACTTGAAGAGATACTCCCAGAAGAAGCGCCTCCCTGTATCGTCTTTCCAGGGGTTGTTGAACGGCAACTCCAGAATGCGGACGGGGCTGAAGCTCGTAAAGTCCCCCGGAAAAAGCGGCAGGATCAACCGGGGGTTCATGCCTTTGCTCCCCGGGCGGAACATGTGGTCGTAGTATTGCTCCGTGAACCGCATCATCACGAACCATCCGGCGATGACCCCGATGATGACCATCGCCCAGGCGCCGAGCGTCAGCATCCGCCGCCGGTTCATGCGCGGGCGCAGGAGAAGACACGTCAGCAGGACCGGCACGCAGAACCAGGCGCTCATCTTCGTCAGGAACCCCACGCCGATCGCGGCGCAGCAGAGGTACCAGTCCGCGTTCCGGCCCGACTTCCACCAGCGGAGCAGCAGCGCGACAAACAGGAAGAGCACCAGCTGCGTCAGGACGTCGTTGGTGGGAGGGGACGACAGGAAGAGAAGCCTCGGAAAGCTGACGAAGATCCCGAAAAAGAGAATCACCTGGCTCCTGCGCCCGGCGCCCGGAAAGAGTTCCTGCGCGATCCACAGCGCGATCCCCAGCGTCAGGATCGAGCAGAGCAGCGAGAACGATTGCAGGCTCTGCAGCAGCGGAATCCCTCCGGCCGCTTCCAGCATCCTGGCCCAGAGGGCGGACAGGAAATAATAGAGGGGCGGCTGATGCATTTCCCATCCCGACGAACTCAGGGGGACCGCCCAGTGTTCCAGCACGTGCCGGACGTATTGCACGTGCCCTCCAAAATCGTGCGCGCGCGTCGCGGGGGCGGTATGCGCGACATATTGGAACCGCAGGAGAACGCCGATGAGCAGGAGCATCAGCAGATCCGAATCCCGGCGGAGGCTTTTCGGCAGATGGCGAAACATGCGCGTCCCTCATCGTAGCGCAGCATCCTCAGCACTCCTGTTCACAGGTTCTTCTTTTTCTTGTGTTGCACCGTCAGACGGTGACGCCCCTGCCTGCGGCGGCGGGCGAGCACCTTGCGGCCGTCGGCGGTCTTGGACCGCTTGAGGAATCCGTGCCGGCGGAGGCGGCGCCTCCATCTGTTCTTTCCGAGCATAGCCGGGGCATGGTAAGGCAGGTTGACGGCTGCGGCAAGAGCAACTGGGCAAACGAGGGAAACGAAGAAAACGAGGGAAACGACGATCCTCGTTTGCGTCGTTTGCCTCGTTTGCATCACAATCCTTCCATGTACACCCTCAACAATCTCCCGTCCGGCCTCCCCGTCCTCACCTCCACCATCGAGGGCACCGAATCCGTCACCGTCATGGTCTTCGCCGGCGCGGGCTCGCGCTACGAAGCCGACGCCGAGCGCGGCATCAGCCACTTCCTCGAGCACATGTTCTTCAAAGGAGGGAAAAAGTACCGCACCACCCAGGAGGTGAGCGCGGCGATCGACGGCGTGGGGGGCGACTTCAACGCGTTCACGGGCAAGGAGTACGCGGGGTACTACGTCAAAGTCGCGGCGGACGAAATCGAGCTCGCGTGCGACGTCCTTTCCGACATGCTTTTGCATGCCACCTTCCCGCAGGAGGAGATCGAAAAAGAGCGCGGCGTCATCATGGAGGAGGAGCGCATGTACCAGGACACGCCGATGTACCGCGCAGGATGGGACTTCGAGGAGCTCCTCTACGGCGATTGCCCGCTCGGATGGGACACGATCGGCAAGGAGAGCGTCATCCGCTCGGTCAACCAGGCCGATTTCCAGAAGCACAAGGACGATCTCTACACGCCGGACAACCTGGTGCTCACGTTCGCCGGGAAGGTCAGCGAGAAGCAGTCCATGGAACTCGCCACCAGATTCTTCGGCGCCATCGGCGGCAAGAAGAGGAAGGAATTCCTCCCGCTCAACGGCTACGGCAAGAAGAAGGTGTACCTGCGCACCAAGAACACCGAGCAGGCGCACCTGGTCCTTGGATTCCCGGGCCTGTCGGCGCTCGACAAGGATCACTTCGCCAACAAGCTCCTGGCCGTCATTCTCGGCGGCAACATGAGCTCCCGCATGTTCCTCAACATCCGCGAAGCCAAGGGGCTCTGTTACTACATCGCCACCGAACTCGACAATTACATCGACGGGGGATCGCTCAGCACGCGCGCCGGCATCGACCAGTCGCGGCTGCACGAGGCGATCACCGCCATCCGCCACGAATATGAAACCTGCGCCAGGGACGGCGTCACCGACGCGGAAGTGCGCCGCGCGAAGGATTACCTGAAGGGAAAAATCACGCTCTCGCTGGAAGACAGCGAGGAGCGCGCGCACTTCTACGGCAAGCAGCAGCTGATGTACCCCAAGGTCCGCTCCGTGGAGGAGTACTTCGCCGAGATCGAGAAGGTCACGAAGGCCGACGTCAACGCGCTTGCGAAGAAGCTCCTCAGGTCCGACGCGCTCCGTCTCGTCGTCATCGGAAAAGAGGAAAGCGAGGGCGCGCTGGAGAAGCTCCTGACCTGAACAGGAACACAAAGAACACGATGGGGAGCCCTCGTGTTTTTTTGATCTCTTTGCCTTGGTCATGTTCTTCCGTCTAGCATTCCTTCCCATGAAGAAGCAGATGCTCTCCGGGCTCAGCGCGGCATTCGGATTCGTCATCTTCCTGATCGCCCTGTGGGTGATCCGCCGCGAGTTGCACGGATACACCATCGCCGAGATTTTCGCCGCGGCAAGCGACGTTCCCGGATACCGTCTGCTGCTGGCGCTGTTCCTGACCGCCTGCTGCTACCTGATGCTGACGGGCTACGACATCCTGGCGGTCCATTCCATCACCCAGCGTCCGCGGTACCGTTCCATCATCCTCAACTCGTTCATCTGCCACGCGATGAGCATCAACGTCGGGTGCGCCTCGCTTGTCTCGGGGTCCATCCGGTGTCATTTCTTCCTGCGCAAGGGCGTCAACGCGCACGATGTCGTCCGCATCGTCACCTTCTGCCTCGTCACGTTCTGGCTGGGATTCTTCGCGCTGGGGGGCACCATCTTCCTCCTCGCGCCGCCGGCGATTCCGTCCTTCATCCACCTCCCTTTTTCCACGCTCCAGCCGTTCGGCCTGCTCTTCCTGGCCGCGCTCGGCATGTACTTCTTCATCATGTACGTGCGCCGGGAGCCCATCACCGTGCGCGGATGGGTGATCCCCGTCATGCCCGCGCGCATCACGCTCCTGCAGATCGCCGTGTCGGTGTCGGAATGGCTTCTGGGATCCGCCGTGCTCTACGTCCTGTTCCCCCACCAGGGCGCGGACATGTACGTGCACCTGCTCGGGTTCTACTTCCTGGCCCAGGTATCCGGTCTCGTGAGCCAGGTGCCCGGCGGCCTGGGGGTTTTCGAAAGCATCCTGCTGGCATTCGCCCCCGCCGACGTGGAACCGTCGCGGATTCTCGGTTCGCTCCTGCTCTACCGTCTGATATTCAATCTGCTGCCACTCACGATTGCGGGGACCTTCCTTCTGATTCGCGAGGTGAGGTATCGAAAGCTGTCCTCCTGATGTGTATCACGTATTTTGTATCATGTATTAAGAGCTCCTGCATAATACGTGATACAAAATACATCCTCCGCGCTGTGCTCCCATCTGCTAGAATCTCCATATGAATCTTTTGGTTACCGGAGGGGCGGGTTTCATCGGCTCCCACTTCGTCCTGCGGCACAAGGAACTGCAGCCCGATGATCCGATCGTCGTGCTCGACAAGCTGACGTACGCCGGAAAAAAGGAATTTCTCGATCCCGTGCTCAACCGCATCCGCTTCGTGCAGGGCGACATCGCCGATGTGGAGCTCGTCACGCAGCTGATCGCGCGCTACGGAATCGACACCATCGTGAACTTCGCCGCCGAGACGCACGTGGACCGCTCCATCAAGAACGCGGTGCCGTTCCTCCACAGCAACGTGCTGGGCGTCCACGCGCTCATCGAGGTCTGCAAGGCCCACCCCGACGTCCGCCTGCTGCACATTTCCACCGACGAGGTCTACGGCGACATCGCCGACGGCGATCCTCCCCGCACGGTCACCGATCCGCTCTTCCCCAGCTCCCCGTATGCGGCATCGAAGGCCGCGGGGGAAATGTTCCTGCTCTCCGCGATCCGGACGTACAAGATCAAGGCCGCCATCACCCGCTGCACCAACAACTACGGGCCGCATCAGGCCGATGAGAAATTCATCCCCACCGTTGTCCGGCACGCCGTCAAAAACGAGCCGATTCCCGTCTACGGGCAGGGGAAAAACAAGCGGGACTGGTTGTATGTCACCGATCACAACGACGCGATCGAGGCGATCCTCGCGGTCGGGTGGGGGGCCTACGACAAAAAGGCCGGCCATGCCGCGCACATCTTCAATATCTCCGCCGATGACGAGCGCCAGAACATCGACGTCGCGAAAATGATCCTGACGATCATGGAAAAGCCCCACGACCTCATCAGTTTCGTGGACGACCGTCCGGGGCACGACTGGCGCTACGCCCTGGACTCCTCAGGAACGCGGAAGCTCGGCTGGAAGCCGAAAGTGGGCTTTGAAGAGGGAATTCGCAGGACGGTGGAGTGGTACAAAAAGAAGCTCTGAGACGGTAGACTGTCCCGGTGAAAATCGTGCTGGCCACCGGCATCTATCCGCCCGATATCGGGGGGCCGGCGACGTATGTCCGGCACCTGGCCGAGGAGCTCTCGGGCCGCGGGCATCAGGTGACCGTTATCACCTACGCGCTGAATCCCCACATCACCCCGTCGGGCGGCGGGGAGCAGTGGAATGTCGTCCGTGTTTCCAAAAAGGGAGGGCCGCTGCTTCGGTGGATCCGTTACGCGAAGGCGCTCAAGGAATACGGATCCGACGCCGACGTCGTCGAGTGCTTTTCGTCCGTGAGTTGCGGAGTTCCCCTCCGTCTCGCACGGCTCAAGAAACCGAGGAAGGTGCTGCGCCTGGGCGGGGACTTCCTGTGGGAGCGCTACACGGACCTGGGCCGCCGCCGCACGCTGCGCGAATTCCTCATCAGGCACCCCCGGTTCCGGTTTCCCATGGCGCGCCTGCTCGCCACGTTCGATCACATCATCTTCTCCACGCGGTTCCAGCAGCTGCTCTACGAGCGCGCGTACCGCGGCATGCCCCGCAACTCCGTCATCGAGAACGTCCTGAGCGGCAAGGCCTCCCCGGTCCCGCATCAGAAACATGATCCGGTCCGCCTGCTGTTCCTTGGACGGTTCGTGCGCTTCAAAAATCTGGACCGCCTCTTCCGCGCGGTGTCCCGCATTCCGCTCGCGACGCTCACGCTGGTCGGCGAAGGGCCGCAGAAGGAAAAACTCCTCGCACTCTCGCGCACGCTGCAGCTCCAGGGACGCGTCTCCATCGTTCCGCCCGTGCACGGCGAGGAGGTGCAGCGCGTCTTCGCCGATCATGACCTGTTCGTCCTTCCGTCCCTCACCGAGATCAGCCCCAATGCCGCCCTCGAGGCCCGCGCCGCGGGTCTGCCCGTCCTGCTCAGCGAGGAAAACGGGCTCAGCGAAGCGCTCCGCGAGGGCATGATCATCCGGCCGCTCATCAGCACGACCGACATCACCAAGGCCATCCTGGAGGCGGATCACCGCTACGACGAATTCGCCCAGGCCGCCGCCGCCCCGTTCGTGCACGGCCGCGGATGGGACCAGGTCGCCGACGAGCATCTGGCTCTTTTCCAGTCGTTCAACGCATGAAGCTGCTTATGATCAGTGGCGATCGTTCGATCCTCCAGGGAAAGAAGGGGGCGTTCTGGTACACACTTGAGGAGTTTTCCAGGCATTGGGAGCGGGTGGATATCATTACTCCGCGCGCCGGAGTGGAAAGTGGAAAGTGGAAAGTGGAAAGTGAGAATACGTTTCCCAACGTGTTCTTCCATCCGTCGCCCTGGCGCCTGCTGTTCCAGTCCAAGTGGATCCTGGAGAAGGGGAGGGAGCTGATCGCCGCGCATCATCATGACGTGATGACGGCCCACGAGTATCCGCCGTTTTATAACGGCGTCGGTGTATGTCATCTCCATCGCGCGACGATGGTGCCCTACATGCTTGAGGTGCATCACATCGTGGGTTGGCCGGCGGCGGCGTCATTCCTCGAAACAATCGGCCGCATCACGTCCCGCTGGCAGATCCCTAAAAGCGCTCATTATGCATCCGTCGTCCGCGTCGTGAACGGAGAGGTGGAGCAGCAGCTTGTGCGATGGGGCATTCCCGCGGCAAAAATCCGGATTCTTCCGTCGTTCTACCTCGACAGAGAGAAGCTGAAGGCGGATTCATCCATCCACAAAAAATATGATCTCGTCTTCTGTGCGCGGCTCGTCGCCAACAAAGGACTCGAAGACGTGCTTCGCGCGGTCCATGCCCTCCCGGGGGTCTCCCTCCTCGTCATCGGCGACGGTCCCGTGAAGGCATCAGCAGAAGCCCTCGCCCGGTCTCTGGGGATCAACGATCGCGTGACCTTCCGCGGGTGGCTGCCCACGCAGGAGGAGGTGATCCGCGAGATGCAGTCCGCGAAGATCTTCGTCATGCATTCCAAGAGCGAGGGCGGGCCGCGCGTCGCGCTGGAGGCGATGGCCTGCGGGATGCCGGTCATCGTTACGCGCGTTGGGGCGATGCTTCAGGTGATTCTTGACGGCATCAACGGCATGTTCACCGACGGCACCGTGAGCGGATTGCAGCGGAATATCGGCGCATTGCTTTCGGATGCGTCACTTCGTGAGAAGATGGGCCGTGAGGCGCAGGGCATTCTCAATCTCTTTGAACGGAAGACCCTCGTCGCCGCCTATGCGGATGAGTTGAAGTCCTTCTCCTCCCAATCGTGAAGCTTCTGATTGTCACTCAAAAGGTTGATCCCAGAGATCCCATTCTCGGATTCTTCCACCGATGGATTCGCGAGTTCGCGGAGCAGTGCGAGAGCGTCATCGTCATCGGGCAGTACGTGATGGACTACGACCTGCCCGAGAACGTCACCGTCCTCTCGCTCGGCAAAGAGAGAGGGTCCAAGCGCTGGGTCCAGGTGCTGCGGTACCGGTGGCTATTATGGAAACACCGGCGTCAGTACGACGCCATTTTCGTCCACATGACGCCTATCTGGGCGGTATTCGCGTGGCGGATGGTCGTGTTCTTCAAAAAGCCGCTCTATCTCTGGTACGAGGCGCGCGGCACCCGCTGGCCGCTCAAAGTGGCGCTCCGGCTTGCGACGAAGGTCTTCAGCGCGTCGCCGGCCGGCATGCCTCTTCCCACGCCGAAAAGCGTCATCACGGGGCATGGCATCGCCGTGGATACCTCCGCGTTCACCGATGCGAATGCCGAGCGCGATCCGCATCTGATCGTGACCGTGGGGCGGATCACCGCCTCCAAAAATCTCCCGGTCATCCTCCGTGCGATGGAACAGCTCCCGCAGGAATACCGGCTGCTCCTGGCGGGCGCCCCCCTCACCGGCGATGATCACGCGCTTTTGAACCGGATCCGCTCGACACTGCACGAGAAGGGCATGGAGCACTGCGTGGAGATCCGCCCCCTCTCGCAGGAGGAAGTCGCGGCTTTCCTCCAGACCGCCGCCCTGTTCCTTCACGCATCCGCCACGAGCCTCGACAAAGCGCTTCTGGAAGCGATGGCCTCCGGCTGCCTAGTGGTCTCATGCGCCGAGGCCGCGCATGCCGTCCTTCCCAAGGAATGCCTCTGCAGCGCGGAGGGCATGGGCGACCGCGCGAAGACCCTTCTTGCGCTTCCCCCCATCGAACAGGCAATGCTGCGGCGTACACTGCGCGATATCGTCGTCCATCATCACAGCCTTCCGCGTCTGATCCAGCGTCTTGTGCAGGAAATGCGCGTGTCACCCTGAGCAAGCTCAGGGCAAACAGCTCAGCATGACAGCCGGTTCCGTTCGCCTGTACTCTTCTTCCATGTCCCAGCCCCGCCTGTCTATCGTCGTGCCCGCGTACAACGAGGAGCGCACGATCGGGCAGATCATCGACCGGCTGCATGCGTCCTGCGGCGATCTCGCGGAGATGATTTTCGTCGATGACGGATCCAAGGACGGGACGCTGGGGATTCTGCGCGCAAAAGCGCGTCCCAATGATGTCGTGCTCACCAAGCCGAACGGCGGCAAGGGCTCGGCCGTGCGCATGGGCTACGCGAAGGCGGGCGGCGTCTACACGATTGTCCAGGACGCCGATCTGGAATACGACCCGGAGGAAATCCCCCTGCTCCTGCGCTTCGCGGAAGAAGGCGGCCTGCAGGCGCTGTTCGGGTCACGGCGGCTCAAGAGGCAAAAACAGTACGCGCACGTCCTGATGTTCATCGGCGGCACGATGCTCACGTGGACCTGCAACCTGCTCTACGGCACCCGCCTCACCGATCAGCCGACGTGTTACAAGATGGTCCGCACCGACGTGCTCCGGACGCTTTCCCTGCGCGAAAACGACTTCCGCTTCGATCCCGAACTCACGGTCCTGCTCGCCAAGAAGGGCGTCCGTATCGCGGAATATCCCATCTCGTACCATCCGCGCTCGAAGAGCGAGGGAAAGAAAATCAACTGGAGAGACTGGTTCAAGTGGATGTGGGTCTTCATGAGACTCCGGGTTTCCGGGGATTCACGGTAATCCGTCAAGGACTATTGGAATAATGGAGTACAAGGTTTCGCATATTCCAATACTCCAATATTCCAATAATCTAATCGTATGCGGAATCAGTGGTGTACATCTCTCTTTCTCGGATTGTGCTGCGTAGTTCTGACGCTCCTGTGGCTTCCGGGAGTCCGTTTTCCGGTCATCAGCGATACGTTCACCTACATCGAACTCGGCCGGAGCTTCTGGCAGGACGGGACGTACATGATCGGCGGCGCGCCGTACGCGAAACACCTGCCGCTCTATCCCATACTCGCCTTTCCCCTCACGGTGCCGCTGGGATTGCACCTGGGGATGCACGTCGCCAGCCTGCTCTCGGGCTTTGCGGTTCTCATCGCGGCGTACGCTCTCGCCCGGCAGGTGGCGCCCAAGCATGCTGCGGGGCGGATCCCTGCCCTCGTGACAGTCGCCGTCCTCGTCCATCCAGGCTTCGTTCTGATGTCGATGCTCGGTTCCGCCGATCTGCTCTTCGCCGCGCTGTTCCTCCTGTCTCTGTACGCATATCTGCGCGCCGAACACGACGGGCGATGGTATCTGGCCGCCGGTGCCGTTGCGGGTCTCGCATGCCTCACGCGCTACAACGGCCTGCCGCTCTTCCCGCTCTTCGGCGCGCACGCGCTCCTGTGGCGACGCGCTCATCTGCGCGACGGGAGGTTCTGGGGAGGCATGGGCCTGGGCATCGCGATTTTCGGCATCTGGCTGGTGCGGAACTGGGTCGCCTTCGGGAGCCCGCTCTACACCGATTACGGAACCGAGTTGCAGCGGGAGGCGCCCCACCCCGTGCTCACGCTTCTCTCCAACCTCCGGTATTACCTCAACCCCGTCCATAATCTCTTCCCGTTCTTCTTCGTGTTCGCGCTCCCCGGACTGTGGGTCCATGCCCGGCGCGAAAAATTCCTGCTGCTCGCGATGCTCGCCGCCTGGCTGGTCTCGTCCGTGTGGCACGTGCAGGGGATCCGGTTTTTCTTCCCGGGATTCGTCATCCTCCTGTACTTCTCGGCGCTCGGCATTCTCGATGCACTCCGCAGGTTCCGGGGCGCGTTGCCGGTCATTCTTCTCGCGGGGGTCGCGGTGCAGTCCGTCTCGCTCTGTCTCTATTCCTACGGCGCCTGCAATGCGTGGTTTGACCGCACGATCGGCCTCGTGCCGGCAAATATGCACCTGAGCTCCGAAGGGCTCTATGCATGGGATCTCGCTCGCCGGTATCTCAACCAGACCGCCGAATCCGGCGCCGTCGTCCGGTACGAAACGTCGGAAGCCGAAGGGCTCTTCCGCGCCGATCTGCGCCCGACCAACGATCCCGCGGCCTGCCCGGCCTACAGGATCACGCAGATGCCCGCGCCCGGCATCATGCCGCTTTTCCGAACGGTGGAAGAGCCCGTCACATCCGTGATCAGGGAAGAGTGCGCGCAGTGATCACAGCGCCTTCTTCAGCCGCTCGCTCGCCTCGTCGATCCACGCGAATGACAGCCCCTCGCGGAGGTGCGGTTCGCGCGCGCGGCGGATGACTTCCAGCTCCTCCGGAGCGGGGAGCGAAGGCATCGGATACGGTTTCCCCTTCAGCTTCCGGTAACAGTCCTGGATCGTGGAGATCGCGAGCATCGCGGAGAACGTCCCGTACAGGACGTTGCCCTTCCACTGCTCGGGCGTCGGATCCATGAAGAACTTCACCGTCTCCTCCACGCGCCGGAAGTGCCGCAGCAGCATCACCGCGCCGCTCATGCCGCCCCAGCCGGTGATGTATTTCGTTTCCTCCTCCTTGGGCACGATCATGCAGCGGTAGCCTTTCTGGAGCAGGATCTCATTGGCCTTGTCGGCGGTATCGTAGCGCCGCGGAGGCTTGCCGATGTCCGACGGATGCGGATTGCCCGGCGCCACGGCCATCGAAAGACGCTCCTTGCCGATGAGAATGTCCCGGTTGTACGCGATGCAGTAGCTGGCGCTCGGCCAGTGGTGCTTTCCGCCGATGTCCATGTGCCACCACGTGCGCGGGCGGAAGCTCACGCTCGCGGTATCGGGAACGGCGAGCTCGCGCTCGACCAGATCCACGGCGCCGCCGTTGATGAAGAAAATATCGTCGTCGCAGAGCCAGCCGATGCGCCGGTGCCGGGCGATGCTGCGCAGGAATTCGTCGCTCTTGGTGGCGGCGTAGAAATTCAGGAACTTCTGGACGCGCGCCCCGGGGAATTCCTTCGGATCGAGCTCGCCCGAGCAGTCGAAAATCACCGTGTCCACGCGGTCGCCCAGGTGCTTCCGCATGCAGTGGTACCAGACGGTCATCATCGGCGGCAGGATGTTCATCGTGAAGAGCGCCGGCTTGTCGCCCGCGGGCAGGTGATCGCGCTTCAGGTAGTACCCGATGGTCGGCAGCAGCGTGCGGCGCGCCGCCTTCAGGCTGAATGTGCGGAAGAGCCGGGGGAGGAGTTCATGTGGGGCGGGCACGGGGAAAGCAGAATACTGCAATCTCGGAATAATGGGAATGGAAGCCAAAATTCACATCCTTTGCCGTTTTTGTATATGGATGCGTGCCAGGAGCCACAGCGCAAAACAGAGATCGATAGCCAGGGGGATCAGGAAGAATTCGCGTCCCAGCCCGAAGCCCGTCCTGAATTGCAGGTAGAAATAGAGCCACTGGAAGTGGAGCGTGGCGAGAGCGATGGGAATCCAGAGCTGGTGTTTTTTGAGCACCGGCAGCGCCGCGAGCAGCAGCAGAAGGACGCTGGCTTCCATGTAGAAGTGATCCATATGATCGAGCAGCGCGTTCATCGCGATGCCGGCGGCCGCGCCCGCGAAGAGCGCCGTCGGCATCCAGCCGCTGGGCCAGTACTGCTTCCAGGCGAAGATGCCGAAGAGTCCCAGGAAGACAAGCACGGGCGAGGTGTGCATGAGATTTCCAGGCCCCGTCAGCGCCGGCGTGGGGAAGTAATAGTTATGGACCGAGAAAAGAATCTGAAGCGAATGCGCGAGGTTCATCGCGATCTTCACCGGGCCCTGGATCGCGCCGCCGGGCGAGAGATCCTCGTGCGCGCCGATGACGATGCGCCCCATCTGGAGGTATTCGACCGCGAAGTAGGCGATGACGAGTGCTCCCGCCGACACCAGCGTCAGCACCAGGTTCCGGACCGACGCCTGCGTACTCCTCAGGTTCTTCTTCCCCGTCAGTCCGTAGAGCACGAGAAGCACCGGGAAGAGAATGGCGGCAAACGGTTTGGTCAGCATGGCAAACGCCCACGGCAGACCCGCCCACGGCGACCGCCGCGCGGCCAGGAGGATCGTCAGGAGCATCCAGAACCAGTAGCCGGGCCCCGTCCACCCGCGCAGGCTCACGAACGAGATGAAGGGCATCATCGCGAGAATCGTCGCAAGCACGATTCCGGACCACAGATCGCGGAACAGCCGTCGTCCCGTCAGGAACCCCAGGGCGGGGAGAGCGATGGCCGGCAGCATCAGGCCGTAGATCTGCGAAAGCGGGGAGCGGGTCATCACGAAGACGAGCAGCCCGAACATGTCGGTGCCGTGAAAGCCGGCAATCGTCAGGTCAAAGCGGCCTGCGGCGAGGGATTCGATGAACTTCTGATACAGGTAGTGATCGTCATTCGGGCCGGGCGTCGCCATGGCGAACGTCGCGCCCGAGAGGATCATCAATAATCCGATGTACGACCAGGCGATCCACAGTGCGCGCTGCTTCGATTGCATGGGGGCAATACTAGCATCACTTGACCTTCTTTTTTGTGTGAATCCGGTAATCCGGAGGAGGCTGCAAGGAGATTTCCTCTCCAAGAGAAATAATGCGCTCACTCACCGTTTCATCGCCTCCGAGGGACAGCACGTCAAAGGCAAGGCCACGTTGCGAGTAAAGGACGCAGGCGCCGGCCTCCGGCAGCTGCAGGTAAGAGGCATTGTTGAAGTCTGCAGGCTTCAATTTTTGTATATCCGCGTATTTTTCTGCGATCCTGCCACCGGTATCACCGCACGGATACATCGGCACCTGGGATTGCAGAATGACGCCGCTCTTCAGGAATCGAAGAAGGCTCCCGGGCGGAATGTGGGAAATACCCGGCACATCGGGAAGTGCCTCGATAAATTCATCCAATTCAATCTCGATATTGATGCGCAGATCTGCAGCAGTGAGAGGGATGGCCAGCTCTTTTCCGATTGCCCTGCGCGAATCGGACGTGATGACGGACACCCGTCGTTGGTTCCGAATGATCGTTCCCGGCTTCAGCTGAAGAGCGCGACGATCATCGGCATCCGCGGCGCGCGTCGGATGCGTATGTCGTCCCGTGCCGATGCCGTCGAAGGTCACTCGCAGGGAAGTCGGTGCCTCTGCCGCACGGTCAGCATCGCCGGTGTCGTCATTGAGAGCGACCACGCGGCCGCGCACCTCAAAGTCGTTCATATAGATACACTACGTAATTTTTGATATTTGTCAAAATCCCGATTCCCGCTTGTACTCAAACCAGATTTTCATCCGGGGCATGCCGGGCCTCTCCAGCGGCTTCTCTCCCGCAAAGTGTAAAATCCGCACGTCCGGATCATCCTTCCCGTCGCCGTTCCAAAAAAAGGCAGCGTTGTAATTGTAATGGTGGTCCAGGCAGTAGATCCGCCGGAAGCGGAAGAAGGGATTCAAAATTTCCTGGTCCGCGTGGGGGCCGCCGCGCGCGCGGAGGATTTTGTCGTGCACGCGTTTGCTGAGATACTTCTTCCCGATCACCATCACGCCGCTGTTGAAGTTCTGGCCCAGCCGGTACGTGTTGGCGACGCGCTCCTTCTTGGCGGCGTCTTTCCCCGGCGGACAGGCCGCGAAGGGAACGTCGAGCGAAAAGAGATGCGAGATGTCGCCGAGGCAGAGCATGTCGCTGTCCAGGAAGATCACGGTGTCGTAGCCCGGAATCCGGAACGCCTCGATTTTCAGGAGCGCCGCGAAAAAACGGGGATCGGGTGTGAATCGCGCGTATCCTGCCTCGTCCACGAACAGAAACCGTGCCTTGGGGTAAAATTCCGAGATGCGCCGGCGGTTCTCCTCCGACAGCGGCGACGATGTCTTGCTGTGGATGATCAAAAAGTCGTGATCGAACCACGGATTGTGCTTCCGGATCGAAAACAGGAACACCAGGAAGTACTCCACGAAGGCGTCGCTGAGGACCGTCACCGCGCACAGGCGGCGGGCGGAGGAATTCGGCGTGCGAATGCGGAAGTTGAGGAAACTCACACGGATAGAGTATCGGAATACCAGAGTAACGGAATAACAGGACCCTATTACTCTAATACTCTATTATTCCATCAATCCCATGCCCCCGAGGACCATCATCGCCTTCGGCCATTTCGATCTCGACGGCGCCCGCTCGTGGGTGATCCGCACGGGCCTTGCGGAGGCCGGTTACCACATCCGGCTCTGCCGGACGGAAGCGCCGGGGTTGCTGGGAAAGTATCGTGATCTCCTGCGCCGCTGGAAGGACGCTTCCCAGAATGCGGCGGCGATCTACGTCGTCTTCCTGGGGCACTACCTGATGCCGCTGGCCTGGTGGCTGGGCAAGCGCGCCGGAATCCCGGTGGTGTTCGATGCGTTCATTTCGCTCCACGACACGGAGGTCTCGGACCGCGCGCGCGTTTCCCGCTGGTCGCCCCGCGCATGGATTCTCTGGATGGCCGACTGGATCTCGTGCGCGCTCGCGGACGTCATCCTTCTCGATACCGAGGAGCACAAGCGGTATTTCACCGTCCGGTACGGCGTCCGGCCCGAAAAAATCCTCGTTCTTCCGGTGGGGTGCCGCTCGGACCTCTTTCTTCCGGCTCCGGCGTCGCCATCGGCCGGACCGCGGGGGCCGTTCTGCGTCGAATTCCACGGCACGTACATCCCTCTGCAGGGCATCGACGTCATTCTCGCGGCGGCCCGCAGATTGCAGGAGCAGAAGGAGAATGTCAGCTTCACTCTCGTCGGGCGGGGACAGTTGTATGGCAAAATGATTGCATATGCGGCGAAATGGAATCTGCAGAACGTCTCGTTCTCTCCTTCCGTCCCCATCCAGCAGCTTCCTCCATTCATTCAGGCCGCGGATATCTGCCTGGGCATCTTCGGCACGACGCCAAAGGCGGGGCGGGTGATTCCCAACAAGGCCTATGAGGTGATTTCGTGCGGCAAGCCTCTCATCACGGCGCGCACAGCGGCCGCGGAACGCGTCTTCCGCGACCGCGAGGATGCTTTCCTCATCCCCGCCGGGGATCCCGCGGCGCTGGCCGACGCCATCCTGCAGCTCAAAAGCGATCGCGATCTGCGCCAGCGCATTGCGGAGGGGGGACTGGCGCTCTCCCGGCGCCGATTCATGCCCCAGCAAATCACCGGGGGGCTGGCGCAGTGGCTTGTCGCGCGTCTCTGATTCACTTCATCGCCCTTGCCCACAGGTTCATCCCCAGTTCAAAGGATCCGCATTCGATTCTCCCTTCGTCGAACCCCGCCGTAGCGAGGATCCTCGCGATGCTTTGCCGCGTGTGCGTCTCCTCATGCTCGTCGATTTCATCATGGCTCAGGAGGCGCAGGGCGCTGAGCGCTGCCAGAATCGGTTCCGTCCAGCGGGCCGGAGTCGTGAGGACCAAGATGCCGCCGGGCTTCAATACGCGGCGGATTTCCCGGAGGACCAGGGGCAGCGCGCCGGGCTCGATGTGCTCGAGCACGGCGAGCATCGTCACCACGTCCACGGATGCGTCATTCATGGTGATCGTGGGCTCATGATCCAGGTCTCTCGTGATGAGCGTCACGCCACGGGACGCCCATGCCACGCGCTGGTCCGGCGTCACCAGCTGGTCGATGCCGATTTTTTCCCGGAATGCCGCCTGCTCCAAAAACAGGGGATACGACCCGCATCCGATATCCAGAATCCGCCCGCCGCGGTGGCCCGCGGAGAGTTTGTTGGCCCTGGCGATGCGCCTGCGGGCGAGGAAGCCTTCCAGAACGCCGTGCCCCCGTGTGGCTGAGCCCTGAGCCATGCGTGGAGTGTAGCGGAGGGCCTCTTCCCCGTGTAGCGTGGCCTCCATGCGTGCTTCATCCCGTTCCTGGCGATCCGCGCTGCTGCTGACGATGCTCGCGATCGCCGTCGTCATGCAGATCCCCCAATGGCTGCACCGGTCCGACCCGCGTTCGCAGGGGATTCCCGTGCACCTCAATTCCGATGAGCACCTCTATCTTGCGCGCGTGGAGGAGGCGCTCGCGGGCCGCCCGGAGCAGTCCGCGGAGGCCATTGTCGGAGACTCGCGCATCGTCAGTGCCAATCCCGCTTTTCTGGAGCAACTGGAGGGAACCGTCTTCCGTTGGTCCGGCTGGCATGCCCCAGCGGTGCAGCAGGCGATGGACTCCGTGACGCCTCCTCTCGTCTTTCTCCTTTTAACAGTCTTTTTTCTTCTCTGCGGATTCCCGCGGCGCTTCGCATACGCGGGTGCGCTGCTCTTCGTTCTCATCGAGATGTATTCGCTCAACCGGCCGGTGCAGCAGCGCGACAGCTTTCTGCTTCTCCTCCTCGCGCTGACGGGCATCATCGCTGGCCTCGAGCGCCGGTTCATCTTCGGCCTGCTGGGAGGCATGGCGCTCGGTCTGCTCACGGGGGCGTACTTCTGGGGATGGACGTTCGGATGGGCGTGGTTCGGGATTCTCTTCCTGCTCGAAGGAGCGGCGTGGCTGCGCCGCCGGACCCCGGGCGCGCGCCACCGCGTGCTGGCGCTCCTGGCATTCGGCGTCACCGCGCTCCTGGCGACGCTGCCGGCGCTCCCGGAGCTGTCTCGGGTGCTGCAGCATCCGCTGTATGCATTTGCGCAATTCCGCAGCGGCATGCGGTTTTCGCATATGCCCGAGTCCTGGGTTTACAGCGCCCTCTTCGCGGCAATGGTCGCGGGCGTCCTGGCTGAGGGCATCGTGCGGCCCGTGCAGGCGCGCAGGCACCGGTATGCCGTCATCACCATCGTCACGGCATTCATCGTCATCCACCAGCAGGCGTTGCACGGCGTCGTCTTCGATTTCGTCTCTCATTACCTCTTCAGCCTCGCCGCCGCCGCGGTCGGCGTTCTTCTTTTCGCGCTCACCCTCCGCTCCCGCCCCGCCCTTCTCGCCGGCGCGGCAGCCGCCGTCTATCTCTGCGGTCTCGCATGGGACGGGCGCCATGTGATGAGCCAGTACCGCGTCCGCGCGGACCGGTTCGGGGAACAGCATTTATCGACGCTGCTTCCGGCCCTCGACGCGCTGCCGCGGATGCGGATTCTCAGCGATCCCCAGACGTCGCTCTTCCTCGCGGGCTCCACGCGGCATGACGTGGTCTACACGGTCTACCTCCAGAACGCGCTCATGACGCACGACGAGCTCGCACGGCGCTACTGCCTCACGCAGCTCCCCCTGGATCCCGGACAGCGCTCCATCGCGACGACCCATCCTCTCATCTATCCGGCAGCGGAACGGGCATTCCGGGACGATCCGTCCGTGCGGACGGAGGAGGTCCGTCTGGTCGAAACCGCATGCGCGGCCGTCGACCGGGATCCCTCAGCGGCTCTCGCCCGGTTCGGCGTGCAGGCGATCCTCTGGGATGAGCAGCGGCACCCGGAATGGAATCTCGGTCGACTGGACATCGCGCTTCAAAAAACCGGCAGCGGGAGCGGATGGTCGCTCTGGAGCCTTCCGTCACGCTGACCGCCGGTTCTGGAAGAGCGGGCAGGTCATCACCACGAGCTTCCATGCGTACCAGAAGCGGACGGTTTCGTAGTTCCAGGGCAAGGGCACCATTCCGGGCGTGCCCGTCCAGAACCGTGCCCGGATCCAGGCGATCCGGATGATGCCGATCAGCCGCGAGCGCGCGGTATGCGCGAGCCGCCGCAGCCAGTGCCTCCATCCTTTCCCCCGCGACTGCTCCGCCTCGATCCGCAGGTACTGCGCGAGCTTGCTGGTGAAAATGCTGAGCGGCGCGAGCGGGGCGATGCTTCCGTGCCTCAGGACGGCCGTCGGTATTCCGGGCTTCAGCTTCACGCGCTCATGTACGGGCTTTTCCCATCCCCCGACCGCGTCCCGGTGGAAGAAATAGATGCGGCGGTTGGGGTAGGTGGATGCATGCGTCACCAGCCTTCCGTCATCCAGCCGGTAGATGCGCGGGACCCAGTACGCGGCCGGGGGGCCGTCCGGCAGGGCGATGCGGCGGATCTCCTCCAGCCCGTCGGCCGACAGCACTTCGTCGCTGTCCAGACACAGGATCCACGGCTGTCCCGCATGCTGCAGGCCTGCGTTCCGGGCGGCCGCAAAATCCGCGAGAGGTTTCCCCTGCGCTCCCGGAAAGCGCTGCGGGATCATTCTGGCGCCGAAGCGCGCGGCAATCTCCGCCGTCCGGTCCGTACTGCCGCCGTCGATCACCAGGATCTCCGCGCAGTCGCGGACGCTCTCCAGGCACCGTTCCAGCGTTTGCGCGGAATTCCACGTGAGAACATGGACGCTGACCGGAAGCTTAGACATAGACGAAGAATTTATAGAGGAAGAAATTCCAGCTCACCACGACGCCGATCGAAAGGATGTTCGCGATGAAGGGGTCGACGCCCGCGAATTCCACAAGCAGGTACACGATGCCGATCTGCGCCACGGCGTTCACGGACTGCAAAATGACGTACCGGACGCCGTGCGACGCCGTGTTCTCCTTTTTCCTGAAGACGAAATATTTGTGGAATGTGAAAGCGCTCACGAACCCGATCGCTCCGCTGATGATCGTCGCCGTGAGATACCAGACGCCCACCCACTCCATCAGCTTGAAGCTGCCGAGCTGCAGGAACGCCGCGCTCCCCCCGCTCATCAGGTAGCGGAACATCTGGGGAACCATCGGACGGACGCGGTGGTAGAGGCGCTTCATGCGCGCATCATACCCTACGGCCGCACTCGGGAGGCGGTTCCACCAGGTGATACCCGCCGATTCTGCGCACCCGTTCTCCAAGCCGTTCCGCTTCTTCGGGCGCGAGACGCGTGAGCAGCGCGAAACATTTCTGGCGTTCGGTGAGGGTGCGGAACACCGGAGGCATTGTGGGCGAGACGTTGTCGGGAATCAGGTACAGCCAATGGGGATTTTCGCGCAGTTGTCCGAACACTTCCGCGGCGTCGATGATCATGTCGGTATCGCGCTCCTCCGTTTCCAGGATGTGGACCGTCTCCTGCAGCGCGGTGCTCAGCCCCGCCCCGCGGTGGTCGAGCTGCCAGACCCCCTGCGCGGCGGCGATGGCCAGCAGCAGGCCCGCGGCAAGGCGCTTGCCGAGGATGCGGTCCGAGCCCGCCGGGACGAATGCGAGCAGCAGCAGATGCCCGGGGAGCAGATGCCGGTACCAGCCGTAGCTGCCGAGGTAATAGAGAAGGAAGAGCAGCGGAAGAGCGGTGATGGCGATCCGGCCCGTCCTCGTCACGTTCGTGCGGCGCCACCAGACCCCGGCCAATCCCAGCGCGGACATGAGAGCGAAGGTCAGGAAGGGGAGCCCCAGAAGAATCCCGCGGTTATTGAGAAGCACGTTGAACAGCGGCAGTTCGCCGCTGCCGAAGATGGATTCGCCGATCTCGCTCGTCAGGCTTCCCGCGGGAGTGTGCGCGATTTCAAGCAGGCGCCACGGCAGATACACGAGAACAGCCGCCATTCCACTGATCGTCAGCGATACCGCCGCCTTCCAGTCTTTTTTCGCGATGGCGGCGATCCCGGCGATGCCGAGGGCGGGGAGAATCAGGCCGAAGGTGAGCTTGGTCAGGATCGACAGCCCGAAAAAGACGCCGCTCAAAACCCCCTGTTTCCACGGTCCGCGCAGCCGCTCCCACGCGATGAAGCCGAGCATCAGAAAAAAGAACGCCGGCACTTCGCCCAGCACCGGCTTGCCCGTGTTCACGAACGCGGAAAGCGTGACCAGCAGCAGGGTCGACCAGCGGGCGGCGTTCTGACCGGAGACTCTCCGGGTGAACGCGTACATGGCCGCGCAGCTGCCGAGCAGATACAGGGTCATCGGCACGCGCGCCGCCGCCACCGACAATCCGAGGAGTTTGATGGAAAGCGCGGACGGCAGGATGATCGTCGGGCCGACGGCGAGGAAGTACGGATAATTCCACACGTTCTCCAGCAGGGGGATTCCGTAGCCGTGGCCGGCCGCGATCCATTTCGCGGTCATGATGAACAGGCCTTCGTCGAGCCACGATCGGGGGAACGTGCCGAGCTCGCGGAACGTGAAGAACAGCGCGATGAGCGCAATGGCAAGCTCCGGAACGTTTCTGCGCAGGCGGTGCATGGTTCAAGTATACAGACGCTCAGGGATTTTTGCGGAACAGCACCTGCACGTCCTCGATGGGCGGCGCTCCCGCCCGTGATGCGCACGCCGGAGCGTCGGGCCCGAAGAGCGCGAGAATGTCCGCCGGAATGGGCGGCTCGCCCTCGTACTTCAGCGGCCGCACGAGGAGGATCTGCACATTGCGGCGGAGATGGTCATACGTCTCCAGGTACAGCGGGTGCTGCAGTGTCAGATAGTCGTGGAAATACGGCGTGAAGATCGGGCCCGTGGGCGATTGCTTCGCGTACGCCATCGCCGGCTGTCCGCCGTGCCAGTAGTACGGGGGGTTGTCGCAGGCTTCCAGCAACCCGTCGAGCCACCGGGAGAACGGCAGGTAGCTTTCGCGTTCTCCGAAGAACTGGTCGCGCGTCGATTGCGGCACCGGCTGGAACGTCACCATTGCGATGACGATGAGTATCGCCGTTACGGCGCCAGCCACTTTCTGGAGAGCTGAAACAACAGACTGCCCGTCCCGCAGAAACGTCCATTCCAGGAAGATCATCGCCACTGCCGCATACGCGGGGAAGGGGAACGCGGCATCGTTGCCCGTGTAATTGCCGATGCCGAACGCCAGGCACAGCAGCACGATCGCGGCGACGCCCGCGGCGACATCCATGATCATGCGCGGCCGCCGCCACAGGATGCCGCCCAATACCGCGGCAGTGAGAACCAGTTCGGCGCAGATCCAGTAGATCCAGTGACGGTACTGGTCAACCATCCAATATTCGCCCGGCGGCACGCCCCCCGCCTGGAGGGAGTTTTTGAGCAGGCGGAGTATTCCGGGAAACGCCACGCTCCGGGCGGTCAGCAGCACCGCGGCCGTCAGGAGGAGGGCATTGAGCCACCCGTGGCGTGAGCCCCTGCGCAGCAGCGTGATGAACAGGCATCCCAGCAGCACCGGTCCGAGAAGGGGAATGGGCGAATACATCGTCAGGCCGTTGTAAAAGCGGTCGGTCCACAATGCCCGGAAAAGCAGCGGGAAGTCTCCGGGCTGGCTTCCGGTGATCCGCTGTTCGATCATCGCCGGCAGGTAGTGCTCAAAATACCCCCGCCACCACCCCGTCACGAGCAATACGAGCAGCAGCAGTCCTCCCGCGATCAGTCCGGGAATGATCAGATGCCGCAGATACTCCCGCGGATGGCGGTCGACGAGCAGGGCGATCGCGGCGAATGCCAGAACGAACGGTTCCTTCATGAACAGCGCGAGCATCATCGCGACCGCCGCCGCCGCGGTTTTCCAGGGGCGCCACCGTTCCCGGTCCCAGAGGATCACCAGCACGTAGAGGAATCCGAAACCCGCGCCGAAACCTTCCGTCTGCACGCTTCCGGCGATCTGCTCCAGCCGGAGCGCAAGCAGGCCGCCCGTGAGCGCCCCGAACACGGTGCCAAGCGCGAGCCGCGGCATCGGGAAGCGCAGGGCCGTTCCGCGTTTCCACATCCATAGAGCGAGCAGGACCGGCATCGAGAAGAGCAGCAGAATCGATATCCAACGCGCGACCGCCTCCGTGCCCGTCAGCGCGAGCGAGAGTGCCATAATCGAGAACACCCCGGGAGGCTTGGATTCGAACAGCTCCAGGTACGGCGAGAGTCCGTTGAGGATGCCACGCCCCATCGTCAGATAAATAAACGCGTCGCCGTTCATGGGACCGCGCGCCTCGAAGGCGAGCATGTCCAGCAGGGCGTTGAGGCAGAATGCCAGAGCGATGCCCGCAACCCCCAGCGCGTAGAACATCACCCACCGGTTTCGCAGGAGAGAGTCTGCTTTCTGCCGCACAATCATCCAATCCATCATCGGCAGGGATGATACGGCTTCGTCCTGCAAATATCACTCCTCCCTTGTGCGTCCTTGCCTAATCGGGTGTTTGGCTGCGCCGCTATCCGATATCCTTTCTCCATGCGCATCGCCTACGTCAATCACAGCCGGTTCCCCACCGAGAAGGCGCATGGCTTCCAGATCGCGCAGGTCTGCGACGCGATGGCGGGGCTGGGGCATGAGGTGGAGGTTCTCTGTACGACGTTTGGGGATACCGCGCAACATCCCGCGGCATCCTTTTACGGCCTCTCCCGCGCGCTCAACGTGGTCCGCATGACGCACTTCAACGCGTTCCATTCAAAGCTGATTCCCGGGTTCCTCGGATTTGCGGCCAGCATGCCGTCGTACGGGAAGAGCGTCCGGAAATACCTGGAAGCCAACCCCCAGGATCTCCTGTACGCCCGCTCGCCGCTGCTTCTCCGACCGCTGCTGCGCACGGGGATCCCCTTGATCATGGAGTTGCACGCGCTGCCGCGCTTTCCGCAACTGTTCGTCCCGTTCCTCAACCGGTGCCGCCTGGTCGTGTGCCTCACGTCGCTCATGCGCGAAGAACTCGTCCGCAAAGGAGTGGAGCCCGGCCGCGTGATCGTGGAAGCGGATGCCGTCGACGGGAAAAAATTCGACGGCCTCTCCTCCGGCGGCGCGAAGAGCCGCTGGCAACTGCCGTCCGACCGCCCAGTGATCGGGTACGTGGGGTCGCTGGTCACGCGGGAGACGCTCGAGAAGGGCGTGCGGGAACTCATCGAGGCGCTCGCCGATAGGAGTCTGCGGACCCGCAGCCCCCTGCCGCTGCTCTGGATCGTGGGCGGGCCCGAAAAGTGGAAAGCCGCGTATCAGGCGCTCGCGTCGGACCGGGGCCTTACCGGGGACCTCATCCGGTTCCAGGGCCACATCACCGCCGCGGAAGTCCCGTCGGCCATGGCCGCCTGCGACGTGTGCGTGTATCCCGCACCCAAGACCGATCACCCCTATTTCATGCGCGACACCTCCCCGCTCAAACTCTTCGAGTATCTCGCCGCGGGCCGGCCCGTCGTCTGCGCCGACATCCCGCCCGTCCGCGACGTCGTCTCGGAGAAGAGCGTGGCATTCTTCCGTCCCGGAGATGCCGCGGATCTCGCCGTGGCTATCACGGATGTCCTCGATCGCCCGGAGGAGGCCTCGCGACGCGCGGAAGAGGGGAAGCGCGTCGCGGCGGAGCACACGTGGGAGAAACGGATGCGGAGGATTCTGGATGCGGTTTCTGGTACCGTGAAGCCATGAGCCCGGTCACCCCCGTCATCAAAAACGGCGTCACCTACGCGCTCTTCGTGTGCGGTCGTCCGGAGGTGAAAGACTCGCAGTTCTTCACGCAGAATGCGGATGAATTCCAGGTGGGCGTCTTCGAGCGCCCCGCCGGATACGAGGTCAAGGCGCACCAGCATCCCGGCCGCCATTCGGCCATCACGCGCACGACGGAATTCCTCTACGTCGAGAAGGGAAAGTCCGAGGTCACCGTATTCGACGAGGAGTGGAACGAGCTCCACAGGCATGTCGTCGCCGCCGGGGACTTTCTCGTCTTCCTGCGCGGAGGCCATCATCTGGTGATGCTCGAGCCGACGAGACTCGTGGAGGTGAAGCAGGGCCCGTACGAGGGCGATGCCATGAAGAAACTCTTCCGCTGATCCCATGAAGGTACCCGTCAACGATCCCGTCATCACCCCGGCAGCCAAGAAGTACGTCGCCGACGCGATGGAATCCGGCTGGGTGTCGTCCGCGGGTCCGTACATCGGCAGATTCGAGCAGGCGTTCGCGGACTATGCGGGCGTCAAACACGGGATCGCGGTCACGAGCGGCACCGCCGCCCTCCATGTCGCGCTGCTGAGCCTGGGCATCGGCCCCGGCGACGAGGTGATCGTCCCCGATTTCACGATGATCGCCTCGGTCTTCTCGGTCATCTACACGGGCGCGACGCCGGTCTTCGTCGATGCCGAACCCGACACCTACAACATCGACGTGTCGAAAATAGAAGCGAAGATCACCAGGAAAACAAAGGCCATCATGCCGGTGCACATCTACGGCCACAGCGTCGACATGGATCCGCTGCTGGCGCTTGCCAGGAAACACAAGATCCCGGTCATCGAGGACGCGGCGGAGGCGCACGGGGCGCTGTACAAGGGGAAGAAGTGCGGCTCGATGGGAACGTTCGGCTGCTTCAGTTTCTACGGGAACAAGATCATCACGACGGGCGAAGGCGGCATGATCCTCACCGACGACGATGCGCTCGCCGACCGCGCGCGGAGGCTCAAGGATCTCTGCCACATGCCCGAGCGGCGGTTCTGGCACGACGAGGTCGGATACAACTACCGCATGACCAACATCCAGGCGGCGTGCGGGCTCGGCCAGCTGGAATCGATCGAGGACTTCCTCAAGACCAAGCGGTGGATGACGGCGGAGTACGGCAAGCGGCTGGCGAAGATCAAAGGCCTGCAACTTCCGGTCACCAAGGACTACGCCACCAACGTGTACTGGATGTACTCCGTGCTCGTCACCGAGGAATTCCCGCTCAGCCGCGACGCCTTCCGTACCGCGCTCAAGGAGAAGGGAATCGATACGCGCGATTTCTTCCCCTCGTCGGCTCATCAGCCGGTCATCCAGAAACTCTACGGTACGAAGGAGACATTCCCGGTCTCGGAACGGATTGCCCGTTGCGGACTGTATCTCCCATCCGGTTTAGCGCTAACATTGGAGCAACTCACCTATGTCTGTGACCAGATCAGCGCCATCGCAGCGGCATAACATTCAGCTTGTCTCCGTGATTCTTCCGACCTACAACGAGGCCGGAAACATCGTGGATCTCTGCAGGGCGATCCATCAGGCAATCACCCAGCCGCACGAGATCATCGTGGTCGACGACAATTCGCCGGATGGCACGTCGCGGTTGATTCAAGAGCTCATCAATACCGGAACGGTTTCCGGTCTCCGCATCGAAACCCGCCTCACGGACCGCGGGCTCACCAAGAGCATCCAGCGGGGCATCGATCTTGCGCAGGGCGACACCGTCGTCTGGCTCGACTGCGACTTCTCCATGCCGCCGTTCATCATTCCGCAGCTGCTTGCCAAAATCGAAGGGGGCTACGATATCGCGGTCGCATCGCGCTTTGTCGCGGGCGGCAAATATAAAGAAGCAAAGCAGTGGTTTGGCGGAGAGGAATCCAAGGCGGCCATTCTCCTCAGCCGCCTGCTCAACTGGTTCCTGCGCCACGCGCTCTTCGCGTCATTCACCGATTACACGAGCGGCTTCATCGCGATCCGCAAAGACGTCCTCGGCCGCATCCGCCTGAAAGGCGACTATGGAGAGTACTTCATCGATCTCATCTTCCGCGCGATTCTTCTGGGGAGCACGTTCATCGAGATTCCCTACGAAAACGTCCCGCGACGCGCGGGCGAATCCAAAACCGGTTCAAGCTTCCGTCACCTCTTCAAGCGCGGTCTCCCGTATCTGTGGACGATCGTGAGGATGTGGGGGCTTCGTTTGAAGAAGGTCCTCGGCGGTGATGTCAGTCGCGCCTCATGACACCTTTTCTTCCGTGGCGTCTGTCGGTTTTGTAGCGTCGAGCACGCCTTCTGGAAGACCAAGCGCTGCGATTTTTTCCTCGCTACCTTCAAGATCCCGCTGAAGAAGAGAGGGGTTCCTTGGACCACCTTGGTACAGGGTGACATCCGGCCATCGGGAAGGCATGGTGGGTCTTTCGGAGGGGGTTGAAAAAGACATACGCAAGGAGGGGGAACTATAGTATTTTTCATGATTTTTTTTATTTATCAACTGTTCCGTCTCTCTGCCTTCCTTTTTCTCTGGTGGCAGCGGAAATTTCATTCCGGGAGCAACGCCCATTCCTCCAATGCCCCTCGGATAACCCCCGCGGCTTCGTCGGCGGTCTTCGCGCTGGGATGGACCGTATCCCACGTGAGGGTTTCCGCTCGGTTGCCGAACACCTCGTACAGGTTGATCACGCGGAATCCGTTTTTCTCCGCCATGGCGCGCAGCTTCGTGGTGGTCAGCAGATGCAGCGGGCGTTCGGGCCAGATGACGAAGAGCTTCTTCAGCTCCGGAGGGAGCGTCGCCGCAAAATCCTCCAGCTGTTTGCCGTAGGCGGCCAGCTGCTCGTCCGTGACTTCGTCCCCGAAGGCGTTCTTCGCGAGATTCGTCACCTGCTCGGCGGCGTTGCGCTGCTCGGTGCGCGCGGTGACGACTTTCTTGATCGTCCGGTAGAAGGCGCTGTGCAGATCGAGCCAACAACCGCCGGGGATCCACGAGAGGATCCCTGTCTTGAGCGGATTGCACGGGCGGTCACCCGGCTTCCAGTCATGCGCATGCAGGTTTCCTTCGTCGTCGAGGATGTCGGGCGGCTGACTCGTCAGGTCGTTCCAGTGGAATTCGAGGATCAGCGTTCCCGGATGAAGCGGCAGCACCTTCTCGCGGAAGAAGACGGATTCCTGCCCCAGGCCGTATCCCGGAGCGGCAGCCGTCACCACGTTGTATTTCCCCTCGAGCAGCGCCTCGAGGCGCGCGCCGATCGTCTGGTCGTTTTCGAGTCCGTATCCGAACGCGATCGAGTCGCCCAGAAGCGCGATCGTCGGCCTCCCGGGGCGGATTTCGGGCGAACGGAACCCCCGGCGGTCGGTGATCACCGTCGAGCGGAAGGCTTCCTGCTTCAGATCCGGTTTCAGCTGGTAGCTGATGGCGGGATTCAGGCTTTTCTCGTAGATCGGCGGGGTCTTCGGCAATCCCTTGTCGATGCCCGAGAATCGCAGGGTTGCTTCGATGCCCCCGAAAAAGAGCGCGAGGGTGCATACGAGAACCGTCAGATTGCCGAGGAAGGAACGCAGACGTTTTTTCATGATTTTTTCCCGGTGAGAACGAAGAGGCCGCCTTCGCCGCTGATCGTGAACATCCATCCCAGCTGCCGCGCCATGTGCTCCATGCGGCCGCCGCGCGGGTGCGGTTCAAAGAGGCGCAGCCCATTCTCCTCATTCGGGAGTCCCGATGCAATCGCCGGGACGCCGCTCAAGAACTTCACGCCGTTGCGGTCGAACCATCCCAGCACCTCGTCGACCGAATGCCAGCTTTCGTGGGGATTCCTGTATTGGTCGGAGAACCATATTTCTTTCTTCGATTGATCGACGTCGCGACGCCGCATGTGCGCATCCAAAAACCGCAGCGCTCCGCCGGTCATCGAAAAGATGATCTTTCGGATCCCGAGCGGAATCCGCGCGTACGAGTTGTAGAGGCCGATCAAGATCACGCCGCCCGGTTTCACCAGCTTCAGCAGCGCTTCAAAGCCGCCCTGCGGATCCGGCGTGTGGTGCAGCACGCCCGAGCAGATCAGCGTGTCCACGCTGTTCTCGGCGATCGGCATCGCGAAGATGTTTCCCTGCACGAACTGCACGTTGTTCAGGCCGAAGCGGTTCCGGAAATTATTCCCCAGCGTCAGCGACGGAATGCTCTGGTCCACGCCGATCACGGTCCGTGTGGCGCAGAGTCCCAGGAAGTTCGTCATCTGGCCGGTGCCGCAGCCGACTTCCAGCACCGTGGCGCGCGGGTTGATCGCTTTGTCCACCCACACGCCGAAATTGCTGCGTTTCGCCTTGTCCATCAGCACCCCGGGGCTGTCGATGCCGTCGTACCCGGGGAACGTCGTCGTCTCGTAGAACGCCTGCATCTTCCTCCGCACGGCTTCCTCCTCAGGCGTCTTCGTCGGCTCCAGCAGCCGCGGAATGCCGTCGGTCACCGGATAGCGGACGCGCGACTGCGAGAGCAGGGCGTCGCCGTCGGGACGCAGCGGCCGCCGGTCGACCGGATCGCGCAAAAAGGGGAGAGCCTGTTCGAACACCGGATTATGGTAGCAGACAGGATCAGTCCAGCTGGCCCTTCGGCAAGCTCAGGGTTACAGGGTCAATCCAATTGAAATTGCTTCAGATACGCCTCCGTATCCGCTTTCGCCGCGCCGGTCATGTCCTTTTTCGCGAGCACGCAGTTGCCCAGCACCAGGTAATCCATCTGCGTGTGCAGGAAGCAGTTGATCGCGTCCTTCGGGCTTTCGACGATCGGCTCGCCGCGGACGTTGAACGAGGTATTGATGATGACGGGGCAGCCCGTGCGCTTCTCGAAGGCCTTCAGCAGGTCATAGTACCGCGGGTTCTGGTCGCGCCTGATCGTCTGGATGCGGGCGCTGCCGTCGACGTGCGTCACGGCGGGGATCTCGTCCCGGCGATGCGGCAGCGTATCGGCGACCAAAAGCATGTAGGGGCTTTCGCGGTTCAGATCGAAGTAATCCGACACGCGCTCCTCCAGCACCGTGGGCGCAAAGGGGCGGAAACTCTCGCGGAATTTGATCTTCAGGTTCACCTTCTGCCAGTTCTCCTTGTTCCGGGCGTCCGCGAGAATCGACCTGTTTCCGAGCGAACGCGGGCCGTACTCCATGCGCCCCTGGAACCAGCCGATCACGTTCTCTCCTTCCAGGAGCTGCGCCACCGTCGGGAAGAGCTCGTCGTCGGAAAGCTTCTTGTACGGAAGGTTCTGCGCCTGCAGCTCCTTCTCAATCGCTTCATCATTGTAGGCGTTGCCCAGGTACGCATGCTGCATCTTCGCGATGCGCGCGCCGCCGTATTCCTTGTGCCAGATGGCGAGCGCCGCGCCCAATGCCCCTCCGGCGTCGCCGGCGGCCGGCTGGATGAAGATGTCCTTGAAGATGCCGGTCCTCAGGATCTTCCCGTTGGCGACGCAGTTGAGCGCGACGCCTCCCGCCATGCACAGGTTATCCGACGGGCAGATTTTCTTCGCGTGCGCCACGATCTTCAGCATGATCTCCTCGGTGATTTCCTGCAGCGACCGGGCGACGTCCTTGTGGAACTGCGTCATGGGCGATTCCTGGCCGCGCGTCGGCTGCCCGAACAGCTTTTCGATTTCCCGCCCCGTCATCCGCAGTCCGTACTCGAACGTGAAGTACTTCATGTTGAGGCGGAAGCTGCCGTCCTCCTTCACCTCGATCAGTTCGCGCATCTCCTTCATGTAATTCGGTTTGCCATACGGAGCGAGGCCCATCACCTTGTACTCCGCGCTGTTCACCTTGAATCCCAGGTAGTACGTGAGGGCGGAATACAGGAGTCCCAACGAATGCGGGAAGTGGACCTCCTGGACGATATCGAGTTTCAATCCGTCCCCGCGCCCGATGGTCGTCGTCGCCCATTCGCCCACGCCATCCACCGTCACCACGGCGGCATCGGGGAATCCGGACGCGTAGAAAGCGGACGCGGCATGCGATTCGTGATGGCTCGTGAAGAGGACGGGGCCCTTGTACTTCAGTTCGCGCTTGAGGTTCTGCGGGATCCAGAGCTTTTTCTGCATCCACTCGTGCATCGCGCGGTGGTAGCTGAAGAATCCCAGCGGCCACTTCTCGATGTAGGTCGGCACGATACGGTCGAAAAACTTCAGCAGGGGCTTTTCGTAAAACCCGATGGCGTCCACGTCATCGATCGTGATGCCGGCGTGGGCCAGCGCGTGCTCGATGGCATGCACGGGCAGGGCTTCGTCGTGCTTCTTCCGCGTGTAGCGTTCCTCATGCGCCGCAAACACCACTTCGCCCTCCCGCACCAGGCACGCGGCACTGTCGTGGTAGTAGCAGGAGATGCCGAGGATGTTGCGGGGTTTGTCCATGGGTCGCCAGGAGCGGGGAACAGTCATCATGGGATCGTCAGAACTGCCGGTGCAGATCGCCGGGTTTCACGGGGGGCACGTCGATCCAGTACGTCGCGGCATCCGCTTTCTTCTTTGTAAAGAGGCACAGAATCCTGTGGATGATGCCGTAGATGCCGAATCCGACGATCCAGAGGACCGTCAGGATGATCTTGCTCATGATCTTCCCGAGCACCTGCCCAAACAGCAGCCATGCGGACCAGAGCCAGGAGAGGGGAGGCGGAAGTTTTACCATAGGACGGGAATGCTGCAGAACAATAGCAAGAGAAACTCACAACTCCCAATCAACAACTCACAACAACGTGTTTGTGAATCGGAAACTGTGCGTTGTGAATTAAAAAACAGTGTAGATCAGCGGCGCCAGAGCAGAACCCTGGGCGAAGACGAGAATCAATCCGAGAATCGTGATGAGCAAGATCAGCGGCAACAGCCACCACTTCTTGCGGATACGGAGGAATTGCCAGAGCTGGCCGAAGACCGCGAATTTATCGAGCATTTAGATGATGGTGTAGATGAACGGCGCCAAGGGGGATGTCTGCGCGAAGATCAGGAGAATTCCCAGAAGGAGGATCAGCATCAGCAGCGGCAGGAGCCAGAATTTCTTCCGGGCCCGCATGAACATCCACAGTTCCGAGAAAATCGACAGTTTGCTCATGGCCGACATCATTCAGCATCCACGCCCGCCGATCAAGCCGGTTCACTGCAGGAATCCATCCGCGCAGAGGATGTTCGCCATTTCGACGCCCGCTTGCCGGTGTCCCTCGGCGTTCCAGTGGCCTTCGCCGATCGTTGCGTTCGCAAATCCGTGCAGGAACCGGTTTCCTCCTTCCGCGAAGGCGCCAAGCGTCTGGGCGAGCGTGAGAACGGGGAACGACTCGCGGGCGCCGAGAGCGCTGATCCGCCTTTCCGGTCCGTAGAGATCCTGCACGCCCATTTTTTTCGCGAATGCCTCCCTCATCGCGGGATCGGGGTGCACCTGAATGCCGTTGGTGAGCGTCACCACGAGGAATTTCGCCCCATGCTCCTGCACGTCCTTGCTCATCCGCGTGAGGATGGCTTCGGTCAGGCTCCAGGCTTCGGCCCACTCGGGGGTCGGCGGAGGCTCCAGATAGATCGCGTCATCGAGGCCCGCTTCCCCCGTCGCGACCGCGGGCGCGGAGGGCTTCTTGCCCGGAGCCGATCGCCAGACGGTCCGCACGCGGTTGAGCAGCTGGGCGACGCGGGAGTGCGAGACGATCCACTGCGCGGCCTTCGACGATACGGACATCTGCTTTTTGAAGAAGGGGCGGTCGCGGAACGAGAAATCGGCCACAAGCGATCCGCTCTGGATCTTCATGTACGGCTTGTCGGGATTCTTCTCGAGAGCGAACGAGTTGTTGCGGACGTCGTTGCCCGTGGTGAACGCCAGAAGGACGACATCGGGGCGGTAGTCCCACACGCGCGATTGCAATTGGAGGAGCTGCTGCGCCGTGCCGAAGCCGGAGACGCCGAAATTCAGGACCTCCACCTCCTGCCCATCGCGTCCGCCGCATTGCGCCAGATTCCTCTCGATGACCGACGGGAACGCGTCCTCCATGGGCACCTGCCGCGCCTCGGCGTAGGAATCGCCCAAGATGGCAACACGGATTTTCCCGATCGGCTTTTTTTCCTTCGCGTGCTCGCGGTCGCGCATGCCCGCGCTGTTGATCTTCACGTATGCCTCACCTTCGTCCCGCACCCAACCCGCCGCTCCCGGTCTCAGGGCGAATCCGGTCCACTCGTCCGCCTGCGTAAAAAGCGGCCAGCCGATGCCCAGCGCCCGCATGGCGACTTCGGCGATCGCGAACGCCGTGAGGAGCGAGAGGAGGAAGAGTGCCAGTGAGAGCAGGATGTTGCGCATGGAGTTCTCATGGTACCTCATGCATGGCGAATGCGACTTCGCAGCGGAGATTCCGGAATCTCCGCTGCGATAAGAAAAAACTTCAGCTGGCTTGTCATCCAGCCTTCTTCTTCGCGAGGATGTTGAACCCGATGGCGAACTTGCGGCGAAGATCTTCCTTCTCCCCGGAGTCCCGCTGCTTGGCGTACCACGTTCCCACGGCCGCGATGATGCCGGCGACCCGTCCCGCGACCGGACGCTTGTAGAGGGAGTATTTTTCGATCATGCGGCGGATGCTGTTCTGGGTCCGCATGGAAAAGTACCCGCCGCGGGCTTCGATGCTGACGATCTCGAAGAACGGCGACAGGAGTTTGGCCCACGATTCGGGGGTGATGCGCCAGTAATCATGCGGCTCATCGTGCAGCTCGTTGATCAGCGACTCGGTGATGATCAGGAGGCCGCCGGGGCGCAGCACGCGCGCCATCTCCGCGACCGCCGTGCGCACGTCCCACACGTCCCCGAGCACCTGCGTGCAGACGACCCCGTCCACGCTCGCGTCTTGCAGAGGAATCTCCTCCGCGGAGCCCACGATGTCGGGCTTGAGGGCGGGATCGGGATCCAGGATCCGGTAGCGCTTCGCATGGGTGAAGTATCCGCGGTACCGGCCCGTGCCGCCGCCGACGTCCAGGATATCGCCCGAAAAGAGGGGGCTCTGCTTCTCGATGAATTCCTTCAGGAGTTCGCGGTCGGGCTGGGCGATGCGCATGGGAGAGGGGACAGAAGGGACAGAGGGGACAGACGCGGCAGAGGAGTCAGGATTGATAGAGGCGGAGGTGGTCGGCGATTTGGCGTTCAAGACAAAATTCTTCGCGTGCGCGTGTCTTTCCGGCTTCACCCATCGTACGCGCTTTGGCGTCGTCGGACAGCAGCTCCGCCAGGCGGCCCGCGTAGACATCCGCGTTCCGCGGATCCAGGACGTACCCCGTCACGCCGTCCTCCACCACTTCCGGCGTGCCGCCGAAGACCGTGCCGACCACGGGCTTTCCCGCCGACATCGCTTCCAGGTTCATCAGGTTGAAGGTGTCCAGGCACAGCGAGGGCGTCGTCACCAGATCCACCGCGCCGAATGCCGCGGCGGTCTGTTCCCGGTCGAGCCAGCCCGCGCACCGCATGTTCGCGCTCAGATCTTCCGAGAGTCCCGCGGCGCGCACCAGCGCCTGCCAGCGGTCCGGATTCCCCAGAATCAGCAGCAGCACGTTCGGGACGGAGCGCCGGACGATCTGCAGTGCCTTGAGCAGGGGAACGGCTCCTTTATCCAGGCTCAGCCGTCCTCCAAACAGGATCGTTTTCCGGCCATCCAGCCCCTGCGTCCTCCGGAACGACGCCACGGCATCGGGTGATGCCGTCCATGCCCGATCAATGCCGTGATGGATGCGCACCGCTCCGGGAATGCCGTTCTCTTCGAGCGCGCGCTTGAGCGCGTCGCTCACCGCGATCACATGATCGGCGTTCTTCAGCGCGCGCCGGATCATCAGATTGCGGAAAGGATTCCACTGGAGCCCCGCCGAGCGGATCTGATCGATCACCGTCACCCGCGCGTCACGGCCTCCGGAGTTCAAAAACTTCTCCGTCGTCAGCCGCGCATACGCGAAGCTCATCACGTCGTGCATCGTGATGCAGACGGTCTTCGCGTTCTTCCTGGCGATCCGCAGAGCGTCGTAGGTCAAAAACGCGTGGAGGTTGTGGGCGTGGATCACGTCGGGCCGGAACGCAGGGATTTCCCGTTCCAGCATCCGCGAGACGTCGGCGTTGCGCACGCACTTCCAGTGCCGCAGCGACGTGCGGTACGACACCGGCAGACTCGTCACGCTCCCGTCGCGGACGATCCCTGCATTCGTCTCCCGTCGATGGGTGGTGATCACGCCGGTCTCATGGCCGCGCTTTTCCAGCCCCGCCCGCAGTCGCTCGACGACGCTCGACACGGAGCTGTTGCCCAGGGGAGGGTAATCGTCGTTGAGAAACAGGATGCGCACGGCGCCATTTTAGCCCATCGCAGGCGAAAAAGTGCGCTATGATGGACACGATATGAGCATCGAATTCACGGTCTTCGGCCAGATCATGCGGCTCCTGCGGCGGATCCACATCAATCCCGCGTATCTCCTGATCCCGCTGGGGCTCTCGATGCTCACCGCGACGTTCGAGGGCTTGAGCGTTGGCCTGCTCATCCCGCTCGTGCAGGGGACCCTCTCCATGGATTTCGGCTTCATGCGCACGATGCGCGGGGTGGGCACGCTCCTCACGTACCTCCCCTCCGCGATCACGGATTCCAACGGCAACCTGATCGCGCTGCTGCTCAGCCTGTTCGTCATCGCCATCATCGTCAAAAACATCACGCGCTACGGGTCCATTCTCAGCATGTCGCACTTCGCGTTCCGCGCGGCGCACTATCTGCGCCGGATGATCTTCGCGCGGTACCTGAGCTTCGGAAAACTCTACTTCGACCGCACGAGCGTCGGCCACCACACCACCGTTCTCTCGTCCTTCGCCGAGCTCTCGCTGCGGCCGCTGCTGAGCATCGACAAGCACATGAACGCGCTGTTCTCCATCATCACGTACCTCGCGGTGATGTTCACGATCTCCTGGAAGCTCACGGTCTTCGTGCTGCCGCTGTTCGTCGTCCTTCACTGGTCGGTGCGCATCATCATCGTCCGCATCCGCGCCATCTCGCAGCGCGTGGCGAGCGCGGCGTCGCGCCTGGGCAGCAAGAGCATCGAAATCCTCTCCACGCTGCCGCTCGTGAGTTCGTACAACATGGAAGACGCCGAGGGCCGCAATTACGGCCGCATGAGCGACGACATGGCGAAGGCGATGTCGCGCACGGTCGTGTGGCAGGAACTCGTCCGGCCCATCCAGGAGCTCGAAACCATGGTGGCGATCCTGTGCCTGCTCGGCGCCATGTTCTACCTTGCCGCACAGGGCGAGAGCATCCCCGCGTCCTCCTTTATCGTCTACTTCTATCTGGTGGTGAACGCGTCGAGCAAATTCGGCATTCTCACGTCGTTCCGCAGCACGATGGCGGGCGCGAGCGGCCCCATCGACGAAGTGCTCAAGGTGTTCGACGAGACCGACAAGGAGTACGTGCGGGGCGGCGATGAATCCTTCCCGGGCCTCAAAAACCAGATCGCGTTCAAGTCGCTTTCCTTCCGCTACACGAGCGACCGCGCGGTGCTCGACAATCTGTCGTTCACCATCGACCGCGGACAGATGACCGCGATCGTCGGCCCCACGGGCGCCGGCAAAACGACGATCATCAACCTGCTGCTGCGCTACTACGACTGCCCGCCGCAGTCGCTCTTCCTCGACGACCGCGATATCCGCGATTACTCGACGCCGTCGCTCCGCGCGCACATGGCGCTCGTCAGCCAGGAGACGCTGCTGCTCCACGAATCGCTGCGGTACAACATCACGTACGGGCTCGAGAACGTCAGCGAGGAGCGCCTGCGCGAAGCGGTCAAACGCGCGCGCCTCGAATCCTTCATCGCCAGTCTCCCCGACGGTCTTGAGACGCTTATCGGCGACCGCGGCGTCAAACTCTCCGGCGGCGAGAAGCAGCGCGTCAGCATCGCCCGCGCTCTGCTCAAGGGCGCCGACATCCTCATCCTCGACGAGGCGACCAGCTCGCTCGACAGCAAGACCGAGCAGCTCATCCAGGAAGCGATCGACGACGTCTCCAAGGGCAAGACCGCCATCGTCATCGCGCACCGTCTGAGTACCATCAAGAACGCCGACAAGATTGTGTTCCTGGAGAACGGCCGCTGCATCGAGCGGGGGGGATTGGAGGAGTTGCTCTCCCGAAAGGGCAGGTTCGCCGAGCATTGGGAAGCACAGAAGTTCAATTAAACGAATCAGACGGCACAGAAAGCACAGACGCAACAGAAGACGTCTGTTTCCTGTGCACCTTCGGTGCCCTCTGTGCCCTTTACCAGTGCATTGCATTCCTACCGCTGCCAGATCACAATAATCACCTCATGAACTGGTCCTCCTCCTCCATCCTCGTCACCGGCTCCACGGGTTCCTTCGGGAAGAAATTCGTCGAGATCCTCCTCAAGGAATACCACCCGAAGAAGATCATCGTCTTCAGCCGCGACGAGCTCAAGCAGTACGACATGCGCATGCAGGGGTTCGATCACGAGAGCATGCGGTACTTCGTGGGCGACGTGCGCGACCAGAACCGCCTGCGCCGCGCCATGGACGGCGTGGACCTGGTGGTGCACGCGGCCGCGCTCAAGCAGGTGCCCACGTGCGAGTACAACCCGTTCGAGGCCGTGATGACGAACATCATGGGCGCCAGAAACATCGTCGAGGCCGCGCTCGACGCGGGCGTCAAAAAAGTCGTCGCCCTCTCCACCGACAAGGCCGTGAATCCGGTCAACCTGTACGGCGCCACCAAGCTAGTCGCCGAGAAGCTCTTCGTGCAGGGCAACGCGTACAGCGGCATGCACCCCACGCGGTTCTGCTGCGTGCGGTACGGCAACGTCGTCGGCAGCCGCGGCAGCGTGGTGCCGCTCTTCATCAAGCAGCGCACGACCGGCAAGGTCACGATCACCGATCCGCGCATGACGCGCTTCTGGATCACGCTGGACCAGGCCGCGCGGTTCGTCATCCGGAGCGCCGAGCAGATGCAGGGAGGCGAGATCTTCGTCCCCAAGATCCCCAGCATGCGCGTGACCGATCTGGCCAAGGCCATCGCCCCCGGATGCGAAGTGGAGACCATCGGCATCCGCCCGGGTGAGAAGCTGCACGAATCCATGCTCTCGGAGGACGAGGCGCCCCATTCCATGGAGCAGGACGACCGGTACGTCATCGCCCCCAACAGTCCTTCCTGGCCCATGGAGGCGATCGCGGGCAAAAAGCCGCCCGAGGGCTTCCGCTACGTGAGCGACACGAACACCGAATGGCTGACGCCGGAGCAGCTGAAGGCGATGGTGGAGGCGTAGGGTTCCTCGTACGTTTGCCGCTCTGCGGCGAACTACTCGGAATGACAAACGCTTTTTAAACAATTGCGTCTCGATACGATCGCGCTACGCGCGATCTACTCGACGCAGGCGCCGAGTAGCTCCCGGCGGCGCCGGGAGCGTATCGAGGCGTTTGGATTATCTTTTGTTTGTCATTCCGAGTAGCTCGTGCCAGAGGCACGAGCGTACGAGGAACCCTCGCTTAGGCATGCTCTGATACACTTGTTCTATGTCTGATACGTCCTCGTTGGCCATTAATGGCGGCACCCCCGTCCGGTCGACGGTTCTTTCGTATGGTCGTCAGACTATTGATGATGACGATATCCGCGCGGTTACCGATCAGCTCAAGTCCGCCTGGCTCACCACGGGTCCCACGGTGGGGGAGTTCGAGAAGGCATTCGCGGCGGTCACCGGCTCAAAAGAAGCCGTCGCCGTCAGCAACGGCACGGCCGCGCTGCATGCGGCGGTCCGCGCGCTGGACATCAAACCCGGAGATGAGGTGATTGTTCCGGCCATGACCTTCGCCGCAAGCGCCAACTGCGTGCTGTTTGAAGGCGGCACGCCGGTATTCGCCGATGTCGATCCGGATACACTCCTCATCGATCCCGGCTCGGTTCAATCCAAAATCACGAAGAAGACGAAGGCCGTCATCGCTGTCGACTATGCCGGACAGCCTTGCGATTACGACGCGCTTCGGAAGGTCACGGGACCGCTTCCCATCATCGCCGATGCCTGTCACGCCCTGGGCGGCTCGCTCAACGGCAAGCCCGTGGGCTCGCTCGCGGATCTGAGTACATTCAGCTTCCATCCCGTCAAACCGCTGACGACGGGAGAAGGAGGCATGATCACAACCGACGATCCCGACAAGGCGAAGATCATGCGCGCATTCCGCAACCACTGCCTCACGAGCGATCACCGCGAACGCGAAACCAAAGGATCGTGGTTCTACGAGGTCACCGACGTCGGGTACAACTATCGGCTGACGGACATTCAATGCGCGCTGGGTCTCAGTCAGCTCAAGAAACTTCCCGCGTGGGCGAAGCGCCGGCAGGCGATCGCTGCAAAATACGATGCCGCCTTCGCTTCAAACGAACTCCTGAAGCCGCTCGTCGTCCGCAAGGGCGTGATGCACGGCTATCATTTGTATGTCATCCGTATTGCTCTCGAAAAACTGACGGCGGATCGTGACGAAGTCTTCCACGCGCTGCGTGCGGAGGGCATTGGCGTGAACGTTCACTACATTCCGGTGCATCTCCATCCGGTTTATCGGAAGAAGCTCGGAACAAAGGAGGGGATGTGTCCCGTCGCAGAGAAGGTTTTCAAAACCATCATCACGCTGCCGATGTGGCCGGGCATGACGGACGGCGACACGCAGGATGTCATCAGAGCAGTTGAGAAGGTCACGGGTGCCTACGCAAAGTGATCAGAACCCTTTCACAACCACATCATCGAAGCCCACGCCCATGCTGCCCCAGGTGTAGAGGCCCACGGAGCCCGTGGCATGGGAAGAGTCGTTCACGACACCGAAGAGATCACTACTGGAGTCGTTGATGGTGCTCGCTTCGCCGATGCTCACCGATAATTTCTGTCCCTGGGCGATCACGCGCACCTGGAAATCCGACTTCACCGGGTACGCCGTCTTCGATTCCGCGATCATCGATTCCTGGCCGTTCTTTATCACGAAGAGTTTGGCGAAGCTGCGTTGGCTGTCGAGCTCCACCTTGTAGTAGTTCTTCGCATCCTTGTAGCGGAACAGAACGCCGATACCGTCGTCATCGAGTGAATGAAGCGTGAAGGTCGCCGTGTAGTCGGTCCAGTTCTTCGCTGCAGGAGCGTTCCAGTACGCATACGTTCCCAGTCGTCCCGATTCGATCGTCGAGTCCTTGTTGTACGTGTTTTCGTACTGCACCAGCCGGGGGGAATCGAATGTCGCGGTCTGGCCGTCGGGAATCTCCGAGATGGTCTTCACCGTCCACATCGACGGAATATCGATCTCGCCGGCGTCGACCACCGACCAGCCGTTCATATCGGCATCATCGAACGTTTCCACTAGCAGCTTTCCCTCAGCCGGCCCTCCGTGAGGGGCTGCCGCCGCCTGTGCCGTGCTCTGTTCAACTGCCGGGATGCTCAGCGAGGGCTTGTCCATGTTCCCCGTCTTCAGCCGGAACAGGACTTCGGCAAGTTCGCCGCGCGTGGCGGGCGCATGGAGAGAGACGACGGTCGTGGGAATCGCCGCATGGTCTTCGAGATATTTCAGGTACGGCTGGTACCAGGGATCGGCGGCCGCGCCTCCCTCAAAACCTGCACTCACGGAGGCGATCTTCGAAAGTTCCGCGAACGTGATCGACTGCTCGCCCCGGAACGTCCCATCGGGATACCCCTTGATCAGCCCCTTGTCCTTGGCGACGAGCAGATAGGGGAGATACCACGCGTCCTTGGGAACATCGGGGAACGGCGATACGCCCGTCTTCGCTTCAATGCCCATCGATCCGATCACCATCTTCACCGCCTCGGCGCGGTTCACCGTCCGGTATGCTTTGAAGTGTCCGTCGGGGTAGCCCTGGATAACGCCCTTCTCCGACCAATAGGTCGCGGCATCGAAGAAGGTGTGGGTATCCTTCACGTCGATAAACGACGCGGCCAAGACGGCCGGAAGGAGGAGGGAGAGGAGAATGTGAAGCATATGACCTGAAAGGATATCGATTTTCCGCGCATAAACAATCGTTTGGAGGACATTCGCCGCGTTGCGGCAAGAGCGTTCCTTTCGTACACTGCGCGCATGGAAACCTACCGACTCCAGTACTGCACCAGGTGCGTGATGCCCTCGACGAAGCCCGATTTGAAAATGGACGCCGAAGGCGTCTGCAGCGCGTGCCGTCATTTCGAGCAGCGCAAGGAAGTCGACTGGGATCAGCGCAAGAAAGAACTGAAAGCGCTCCTCGAAAAATACCGCTCCAAGAACGGCACCAGGCACGACTGCATCGTTCCGGTGAGCGGCGGCAAGGACAGCACCTACCAGGTGATCCGGATGCTCGAGCTCGGCATGAACCCGCTCTGCGTCACCGGCAGCACCGACATCCTCACCGACATCGGCCGCTACAACATCGAGAACCTCAAAAACCTCGGCGTCGATTACATCGAGATCACCATGAACCCGGTCGTCCGCAAAAAGATCAACCGGCTGGCTCTGCGCCAGGTCGGCGACATCCTCTGGCCGGAGCATATCGCCATCTTCACGATTCCCGTGCACGTCGCGGTCCAGACCGGCGTGCCGCTCCTCATCTGGGGCGAGAACGCGCAGCACGAGTACGGCGGCCCCGCCGGCGCGGCAAACAACAACATCCTCGACCGCCGCTGGCTGGAGGAGTTCGGCGGACTGCTGGGCCTCCGCGTGAGCGATCTTATCGGGCAGGACGGCATCGAGAAGCGCGACCTCATTTATTACACGTATCCCGACGACGCCGACCTGCAGCGCGTGGGCGTCACGGGCCTGTATCTCGGCTACTACATGCCGTGGGACGGCTGGACGAACGCGTTCATCGCGCAGGCGCACGGCATGAAGACCTATGGCCAGACCGTCGAGGGGTCATTGGGCGATTATGAGAACCTCGATAACGCGCTCATGGGCCCGCACGACTACTTCAAGTTCCTCAAGTACGGCTTCGGACGCGCCACCGACCTCGCCTGCATGCAGATCCGCCGCGGACGACTCACCCGCGAAGACGGCATCAAGCTCATCAAGATGCATGACGGCAAATTCCCCTGGGAATACCTCGGCATCACCATCGAGCAGATGATCGAGCCGATGGGCGTGTCGCTCGACGAGTTCATCAAGATCTGCGACCGCTTCACCAACAAGAAGCTGTTCCTGTGCGACTCCAAGGGGAACCTCGTCAAAGACAAGGACGGCAACCTGACGAAGGTGAACTACGACAACGTTTGATCCTGCGCCGCACATCGAAGATTTGCGGCTGTGGTACTTTATGAATGATGAACCGCATCGCCATCATCGACCACGGGCTCTGCAACCTTGATTCCATCGCCCGCGCGACGGAGGAATGCGGCGGCGAGCCGTTCATTACCGATGATCCCAAAGAGGTCGCCGATGCCCAGCGCATCATCCTTCCCGGCGTCGGCGCGTTTCCCGATGCCATGCGCAATCTGCGAGCGAAGGGTCTCGACAAGGCTCTGCACGAGCAGGTGGTCGGCAACAGGGTTCCGCTGCTCGGCATCTGCCTCGGCATGCAGTTGCTCGCGACCCGCGGGTTCGAGGTCACGGAGACGGAAGGCCTGGGACTCGTTCCCGGGGAAGTGCGCAAGCTCGAACCCCGACCCGGAGAGCGCATCCCGCACATCGGGTGGGACGAGGTGAGCTACCGGCGCGCCTCGGCGCTGTTCGCCGGAATCCCGGAGCGGAAAGATTTCTACTTCGTGCACAGTTTCGTCTTCGTCCCCAGGGATCCCGCCATCGTCATCGGCACGTGCGACTACGGCGGGGGATTCGCGGCTTCGCTGCAATACGGCAACATCCATGCGACCCAGTTCCATCCCGAAAAGAGCCAGCGCGTGGGTTTTCAGCTGCTGCGCAACTTCCTTTCCCTGCCCTTCTGATGCCGAACAAGATCCGCGTCATCCCCACGCTCCTCTATACCGATACCCAGCTCGTGAAGGGCAAGGGCTTCGATTCGTGGCGGCGCGTGGGCGCGCCGATGCAGTTTGTGAAGGTGTACAACATGCGCGAGGTGGACGAGCTGATCTTCCTCGATATCCTTGCGACCAAACAGAACCGTTCCACCGACTTCGGACTCATCGACGAACTGGCGGACGAGTGCTTCATGCCGCTCACGGTGGGCGGCGGAATCCGTTCCGTGGAGGATGTCCGCAGGCTCCTGCAGGTGGGCGCCGATAAGATCGCGCTCAATACCGCGCTCTACGAAGTCCCGGAGCTTGTCACGCAGATCGCGGAGAGCTTCGGCGTGCAGTGCATCGTCGCGTCCATCGATGCGAAGAAGACCGGCCCCGACACCTGGGAATGCTTCTCGCACGCCGGAACAAAACCGACGGGCCGCGATCCCGTCGAGGTCGCGAAGGATGCCGAAAAGCGCGGGGCGGGGGAGATCCTCATCACGTCCATCGATCATGACGGCATGATGGACGGCTACGACATCGAACTGACCCGCCGCGTGAGCGAGGCGGTCAGCATCCCGGTCATCGCCTCGGGAGGGGCGGGGAGCTACGCCGATATGGCTGCCGTGCTGCGCGGCAGCAAGGCCTCTGCGGTCGCAGCCGCCAGCATCTATCACTTCACACAACAAACCCCCCTGGAAGCGAAGCGGTTTCTGAGTGCGGAGGGATTCCCAATCCGCCTATAAGCGCTTTTATTGGCATTTAAGAGCGAATATGCTCCTTTCTCCCGCTAATACTGCTACCCTTCTTCCCTATGGCTACCAAAAAGAAGACACCCGCCAAGTCCCCGAAGGCTTCCAAGCCTGCGAAAGCCCCCAAAGTCGTCAAGGCTCCCAAGGGCCCCCGCACCGTTCTCATCATCCAGGCCCGCATGGGCTCCACCCGTCTGCCGGGCAAAGTCCTCAAGGAAATCGGCGGCAAAACGATGCTTGAGCGCACCGTTGAACGCGCCAAACGCGCGACGCTCGTTACCGAAGTCGCGGTCGCCACCAGCACGCTCCCCCAGGACGACGCCATCGAGGAACTCTGCAAAACCCTCAAAGTCGCCTGCGTCCGCGGCTCGGAATCCGACGTGCTCGATCGCTACCTGAAGGCCGCGAAAAAACTGCGCGCCGATGTCATCGTCCGCGTCACCTCCGACTGTCCGCTCATCGACCCCGAGATCATCGACAAGCTCGTCTCGACATTCGAAAAGAAAAAGTCCGACTACGGCAGCAACTTCCTCACCCGCCACTATCCCCGCGGACTCGACGCCGAAATTTTCACGACGGCCGCTCTCGAGAAGGCCGGCAAGGAGGCGAAGAAGAACTACGAGCGCGAGCACGTGACGCCCTACCTCTTCGAGCATCCGAAGCTCTTCAAGCACGTGTCGGTCACCTGTGCCGAGAATCTCTCCATGAACCGTTGGACGGTCGATACCGAAAAAGACCTGCGCTTTGTCCGCACCGTGTACGACAAGCTCGGCAAGGAGGGCGACTTCGGCTGGAAGGAGATCCTGGAGCTGCTCAAGAAGGAGCCGGCGATCGCGGCGATCAACCGCTCGATCCAGCAGAAGTATTACGGCGACAAGAAGTAATGGCGGACCGCGCGCCAGACACCCGGTTATTGATCCGCGCCGATGCGAGTCCTGAGATCGGCACGGGCCACGTGATCCGCTGCCTGAGCCTTGCCGAAGCGCATCGCGCGCGCGGCGGCACCGTCACATTCCTTTCACTTCCGTCCACCAAGCCCCTCGAAGAGAGGATTGTTTCCGCCGGTGCGGAGGTGCGATATCTCACAACAGAGCGGGGGAGTCAGGGTGATGCCGCGGAAACGCTCAAGACCGCGACGGAGATCAAGGCAGCAGCCGTCATTCTCGACGGCTACTGTTTCGAGGATGCCTATCAGACGACGATCAGCAACAGCGGGCTGCGCTCGCTCGTGATGGATGATTACGGCCATGCGAAGCGGTATTCCTCCAATCTTATCCTCAACCAGAACCTCGGCGCAGACCCGCGTCTGTATGCGGAACGCTCTCCGTCGACGCAGGTTCTCCTCGGTCCCGCGTACGCGTTGCTCCGCCCCGATTTTGCCGCGGCGTCCAAGCTCCGGACGTTTCCCGCGATGGCATCCAAGATCCTCGTCACGCTCGGCGGATCCGATCCCGACAACAGCACGTCGGTCGTGTTGCGCGGGCTGCTCAAGCTCAAGCGGAAGAACCTCGACGTCACGGTCCTCGTAGGCGGGGAGAACCAACACGGAGCCGCGATCGAGGAGATCGTCACCACGGCGCCGTTCCCCATCCGGGTGAAGCGTGACGTGCGCAACATGCCCGAGTTGATGGCGTGGGCCGACATCGCCATCACCGCGTCCGGCACGACGACGTGGGAGCTGCTCTGCATGGGCGTGCCGTTCGCGTGCGGGACCATCGCCGCGAATCAGGAAGGCATCGCCGCCTCGATCGCCCGCGCGGAACTGGCGGTGGTCATGGGGCGGTATGGGGATCTGTCCCCCGCGCTCATCGCCGAGAACGTCCAATCGCTGCTTTCCTCCGCGGATCTGCGCAAAACGCTCTCCGAGCGGGGCCGCACCGTGGTCGACGGCAAAGGCAGCGGCCGCGTGCTCGACGCACTGCTATGATCCCCGCATGCGCGTCATTCTGTTCGTCAACGGCTGGGTCGGCTGGAAGGCGGCGGAATTTTTGAGCAAGCGAAAGGACGCGGAGATCGTGGGACTCGTCATCCATCCCGCCGCGACGCGCAAGTACGGCAAGGAGATCCTCCGGGCCGTCCGCCTCCCCAAAGCCCGCATTTTCGACGGATCCAAGCTCGATTCACCCGCGGTCCGCAAGCGCATCGCCGCACTCAAGCCGGAGATGGGCATCTCCGTCTATTTTTTGTACATCTTCCGCAAACCCGTGCTCGATCTGTTCCCGCGCGGCTGCGTGAATCTGCATCCGGCGTTCCTCCCGTGGAACCGCGGGACCAACACGAACATCTGGAGCATCGTCGACCGCAATCCCGCAGGCGTCACGCTCCACACCATCGACGAGCACATCGACACCGGCGCGGTCCTCGCGCAGAAGCGCGTGCCCGTCGAGCCCGTGGATACCGGCAAGACCCTGTACCACCGCCTGGAACGCGCGGCGCTCGCGCTCTTCAGGGCCTCGTGGCCGGCACTCGCCAAGGGCAGGCTGAAGCCCAAAAAGCAGGCTGCGAAGGGCGGCAGCCGGCACCGCTTCCGCGACGTGGATGCCATTGATGCCATCGATCCCGACAAGACGTACACGGCCCGTGAATTGATCGATATCCTCCGGGCGCGTACATTCCCGCCCTACCGCGGCGCGTACTTCACCGAAAAGGGCCGCAAGGTTTACCTCCGCCTCTCCCTCTCCTATGACGCCTAAGGACGATCTCGCCGGCCAGATCCACACCCGCGCAAAGGAATCCTCCTTCCTGGACGCGCGCATCGCGGGCAACGCGAAGAACCAGAAGGTCGACCTTAACCAGTGGATCTTCAGTCATCTGCAGATCGATCCGTCATCGTCCGTCCTGGAACTCTGCGCGGGCACCGGCGCGCAGAGCGTCAAATTCCTCGAGCGCCTGCCCTCCGGCACGCTCACCTGCAGCGATGCATCGGAGTCCGGGCTCGCATCGATCAAAGAAAAGGCGGGTGCATCAGCCAATCGCCTCACCGTCCTCCAGTCCGACATGGACGAATTGCCGGGAAAGATCGCCGGAAAGACGTTCGATCTCGTCTTCTGCGCGTACGGCCTCTACTACAGCAAGAAGGCCGATGTCCTGCTCGACGGTTTGTTCACGACGCTCAAGCCCGGCGGCCGCATCGTCATCGTCGGACCGTTCGGGCCCAACAATGGCGCGCTCTTCGCGCTCCTCGGACGCGCGGGCGTCATTCTCCCCGAGTACGTCACGTGGACGAGCCGCGACTTCATGCCGCATCTGGTGCTGCCGTGGGCCGGCACGCACTTTGAGCACTGCGCGGTCCATACGCTCAAGAATGAGGTCGTCTGGAAGGACGCCGCCAGCCTCATGACGTACTGGAAGAATTCGACCTTCTTTGATGCCGCCCGCGAGTCCGCGGTCCAGGAACTGCTCGATGCCCACTTTGCGAAAGAGAAGGCGTTTATCGATCATAAATGGGTCATGTATGCGGAAATGAGGGGAATGCGATAATTGTCATCCTGAGCCCGTCGAAGGATGATTGGGGCCAGCAATGAGCATTCTCAGTCATGGTTCGACGAGCTCACCATGACATCGGTATACTTTGTGCATGAATATTCTCGTAGTCGCAGCGCATCCGGATGACGAAGTTTTGGGCTGCGGCGGCACCATCGCGCGGCATGCGGCGGACGGCGACACCGTCTCCATCCTCATTCTTGGGGAGGGCATCACCTCGCGCTACGACAAGCCCGAGCAGGCCGATCAAAAGCTGCTTGATGCTCTCCATGCGAAGGCCGACGCCGTCGGAAAGTTCCTCGGCGCCAAGGAGGTCACGCTCGCGAAATTCCCGGACAACCGGTTCGATACCGTCGCGCTGCTCGACATCATCAAGGCCGTCGAGCGCGAGGTCGAACGCGTCAAACCCGCGGTCGTCTACACGCAGCATGGCGGCGACCTGAACATCGATCATGTCTGCACGTTCCGCTCCGTGCTCACCGCCACGCGCGCGATGGCCGGCTCTCCCGTCAAAAAAGTCCTTGCCTACGAAGTCGGTTCCTCGAGCGAATGGGCGTTCCAGCAGTTTGCGCCCGCGTTCCACCCGAGCGTGTTCTCCGATATCGGCGCGACACTCGAGAAGAAAATCTCCGCGATGCAGATGTACGAGAGCGAAGCGCGCGTCTTCCCGCATCCGCGCTCGCCCGACGCGCTCCGTGCGCAGGCCAAGCGATGGGGGAGCGTCGCGGGGTTGCCCGCCGCCGAAGCGTTCTGCCTCATTCGCGAGATCCGATAGCTTGTCATCCTGAGCCCGTCGAAGGATGACGGTTCAATCCCATTCCCAGTCATGGTTCGAGGCTGCTGGAGTGTCATGGTGAGGTGCTCTGAGCGCAGCGAGGAGCCTCGAACCATGATGGGAACGCTCATTTCTGCCCACCGCAGCACCTCACCATGACACGGAACAGTGATAGACTCTCATTATTGCTATGCCTACAGAGAATCCCACCATCCGCATCCTCGACCGCACGATCGGCGCGGGGCATCCGGCGTACGTCATCGCCGAGATGTCGGCGAATCACGGTCAGGACTATTCACGTGCCGTCGAGATCATCCACGCCATGAAGGACTCCGGCGCCGATGCGGTCAAACTCCAGACCTACACGCCCGATACCATCACGATCCCGTCCGACCGGCCGGAGTTCAAGATCGGCAAAGGAACGCTCTGGGAGGGCAAAAACCTGCATTCGCTCTACGGCGAGGCCTACACGCCGTGGGACTGGCAGCCGAAGCTCAAGAAGCTCGCCGAAGAACTCGGGATGCATCTCTTCTCCACGCCCTTCGATCACACCGCGGTGGATTTCCTGGAGGAGATGAACGTCCCGGCGCACAAGATCGCGTCGTTTGAGATCGTCGACGTCCCGCTGATCCGCAAAGTCGCGAAGACCGGCAAGCCGATGATCATGTCGACCGGCATGGCGACGCTGGAGGAGATCACCGACGCCGTCGAAGCCGCGCGCGGCGAAGGAAACAACCAGATCGCGTTGCTCAAGTGCACAAGCGCCTATCCTGCGCCTCCGGAGGAGATGAATCTGCGTACGATTGCCGATCTCTCGCGACGCTTCGGCGTTCCCGCGGGCCTCTCAGACCACACGCTCGGCATCACCGTTCCTGTTGCGGCTGTTGCACTCGGCGCCTGCATCATCGAGAAGCACTTCACGCTCTCGCGCAAAGAGCCGGGACCCGACAGCGCGTTCTCCCTGGAGCCTCACGAGTTCAAGCAGATGGTTGAAGCCATCCGCGTCGCGGAGAAAGCGCTCGGAGAGCCGTCATACAAGGTCACCAAGCAGGAAGAGGCCAGCCGCGTCTTCCGCCGGTCGCTCTTCGTCGTCGAAGACATGAAGGCGGGCGACGTCTTCACGGAGAAAAACGTCCGTTCCATCCGTCCGGGCTACGGCATGGCGCCCAAGTTCCTGGATGATGTGCTTGGGAAGAAAGCGGCGAAGGCTATCGGGAGAGGGACGCCGTTGTCCCGCGATCTTATTTGCTGATTCCTATGGCAAAAGAGAGACCTTCTCAGGAAGAGACCATCAATCTCAACAATTTTCATGCCCGGCTGCCGGGCGGATACGAACGCGTGACGCAGAACGCGGATGATGTTCGGGAATCGCTTCGGGATGTGCTTTCACGGTTGAAAGCAAAAACACAGGGGCACAGCGACCGGCGATTGAACAAGACAGCACAGGAGTTTTTCGCGGATATCGATCGTGCCTGCGCGGAGCTGGGTCTCCGCGTCGAGGAGTTGCAGGAAGAAAACCGGCGGCGCGCAGAGCTTCTCCGGCAATTTATCAGTGAAGTCCGGCTCTGGCGGCAGAGGGGCATGCGGGAAAGCGAGCCCGATGACACAGCCGCGGCTGCGGCGAACGACGCCTTTCAGGCAAAAATCCGGCCGATTTACGAAAAACTCCTGGAATGGGGGTACACCCATCAGGATCTGACCCAATGACCCACGGGATCCTGTAGAATCATGACGTGTCCATCACGTCTTTTATCGATACCAATCGGCAATTCTGGTCACTCCTTCCCGTGAAAGATTCGGGGAAGCTCCTCCTGGTCGAAGAACCGAGCATTCCGATGATCAAGCATAATATGGGGCTCGCGATGATCACGCTCAACCAGGCGCGCGGATACACTCCGGTGATCATCGCCAAGAACGACGCCGACCTGCCGCTCTTCCAGTCGTACGTTCCCTCCACGCGGGTCATCCGGCCCATCCGCCTGAGCCTTCTCCATCGCCTGTTCCTCGCCGCGAAGGCGGCGGCCTGCTGGTTGATGATGTGCGTCACGCGGAACATCGTCGGGTTTTCCCACGGAGGGGTCCGCTACGGCGACATCGCGTACGACACGTACCTCGCGCAGCAGAAGGTCGGCACCATCCGCGCAATCGGGAAGCCGATGCTCTGGATTCTCTACAACTGCATGCGCCGCCACGACGAAATCCGCGCGCTGATCCGCACAGGCGGCTTTTCCGCCGTGCTCGTTTCCCACGCGATCGACGGCCGTTCCGGCGTGATGCTGCGCTCCGCGGTCGGCATGGGCTGCGAGGGCTACCTGCGGGCGGGGCATCATCAACTCACGCTCCAGCGGCATCGTACGTCGGATGATGTCTACGATTACGCGTACACGCCCCGGCCCAAGGACATCGATACGCTGCTGGAAAAGCTCGGCGGCCGCCTCCAGGAGGAATTCAAGAAGGAACTCGATTTCCAGGTCGCCGGAAAGGGGAGCCTCGACAGCATGTACGCCTTCAATCCGAATCTGAAGTTCTACGCGGCGCGCGACAAGTTCTGCGCGGATTACGGATTGGATCCCAAGAAAAAGAACATCTTCGTCATGCTCCACGCGCTCAATGACTATCCGCATTCGCACTTCCGCTGGATGCTCTTCCGCGATTACTACGACTGGTTCTACCAGACGCTGCAGTTCGCCAAAAATCATCCGGAGGTGAACTGGATCTTCAAACAGCACCCGTCCATCAAGCTCTATCCCATCAGGGACGTGAATTTTGAGGAGTTGTTCATCGGCATGCCCAAGAACGTGGTCTACATCAGCCCCGAGAAGCAGATCGACACGCGGAGCCTCATTTCCATCGCCGAATGCGTCATCACGTGCCTCGGTTCCGCAGGATTCGAGATGCCCGCGATGGGCGGCATCCCCTCCGTGGTCGCGGGTGACAACTTCTACTTCGGGCTCGGCTTCGCGCGGGAGCCGCGCACGAAGGAACAGTACTATCAGACGCTCTCCGGCCTCGCCGACATCACCCCGCTCAGCGAAGAGCAGTATCGACGCGCGCAGGCGACCTACCTGTACATCTACCGGTACGCGCGGGCCCCTTCCTCATCCGCACCCATCCTGTCTTTCAACGACGAAAAGGATCCGGCCATGCCCGAATGGTACTGGGACCGGGTCGCCCGGCTCTACGGCGAGCGCGCAGACCGCATCCGGGAGGAAATGTGCGAGTATGTCCAGGAAGCGGCCAAGCCGGACTTCCGCAAGCTCCCGAACCTGGACTTCTCCTTGCAATCACCCCTCTTCATTGATGTCTAAGAAAGTCGCCATCGTCGTGCCGGTCTACAAGACAACGATGTCGCCTGACGAACAGATCTCGTTTCATCATCTGCGCACGCATCTCCGCGGGCACGACACGTTCCTCATGACGCCCGATGACATTGGCGTCACATTCGACGGCCTTCCGGTCAAAGCATTCCCGCGAAAGTGGTTCCTCGGCACCCACACCTACAGCGAACTGCTCGTTTCCCCCCAGTTCTATGAAGCATTTTCGGACTACGAATTCATTCTGATATACCAATTGGATTGTCTGGCCTTCTCGGATTCCCTTCTTGTCTGGTGCCAGAAAGGTATCGATTACGTGGGGGCACCCTGGATCAGGCATGAGGGGGAGCATCTGGAATTCGGCGCCGTGGGTAACGGGGGGTTGTCGTTGCGGAACGTCCAGTCCGCTCTCCGGATCCTCAAAAAATATCATCAGCCGCACCGCAAGCTTTTGCGCCGGCTCCAATTTGCCCTCAACCTCATCCGGCGCATGGGCAAGCGGCTCATCAAGGGCGTCCGGAGCGTGATGAAAACGGGGACGGCATCCCTCTCACAGAGAGGGATCAAGGAAGCGCGGAAGGCGATCCGCGAATCCAGGCCCGAATGGTTCAACGAAGACATCTTCTGGTCCTTCGAAGCTCCCGTGCTCGATCCGTCATTCCATATTCCGCCGCCGGAGGAAGCTGTGGCGTTCTCCTTTGAACAGGAACCGCGGTTCTGCTTCGAAAGGAATGGCAACAAACTTCCCTTCGGATGCCACAACTGGGCCGGGTTCGATCGGGGGTTTTGGGAACAGCATATCGAGAAGCCCCGGGAGCCGTATCTGGCTCAGCAGTGGAAAGTGGAAAATTGAAAATGGAAAATATTTTCCATTTTCCACTTTTCATTTTCCACTCATGACGGCCCTGACCTTCTCCGCCGCCTTTGCATCATCCCACTCGCCAGGAGCATAGAACCCATCCCCCAAGTAGTCCGGCGCATCGATCGGCGGCTTTTCATTGCCGATCCATGCCCAGCCGAAGTCCACCAGCGTCAACATTCCCTCCTGCCACAGGAGATTGCCCGGACGGATATCGCGGTGAACGATGCCGGCCGCCTTCAGGTCTTTCACGATCGTGGTGAGCTGCGAAAGATCATCGGTCCCGCGCGCGGCATGGCCTGCCCAGTTCAGCTCGATCCATCCGTCGCCCTGGTTGCGGACACGGGGGAAGCGCGCGTTGTTCTTCAGCTTCTCGAGGCAGCGGATCTCCCAGTCCCTGGCCCACTTGAATTTCTCTTTATACGTCTTGCGTACCGTCCACGCGTCGATCCGTTCCACCCGTGACTGGTAGCCTTCCCACCGCCGCCCGGGCTTTTTGCAGATGAGCACGTTGCGGGGCTGCTCGCCCTTCGCGCTCCAGTGATCGTCGAACGGTCCGATGTTCTTCACCTCCGAGAACGGCGACCAGGCGCGGACGAATTCCTCGATGTGCTTCTGCGTGGTGCCGACGATGGGCGCGGACTTGTCCGACGCGCCGCTCTCGAACACCATCACGCTCGTCTCCGCCTTCGTCGGCACATCGAACATCATCTTCTTGCCGGCATCGAGCCCGTGCGCCTTCACGATCCACATCCAGTTGCTGAGCCACAGGATGATGTCGGCCTGGGGAACCTCATAGTTCATGAAGTCCGCGCAGTCGAAGCGGACGTTGCAGAGGCCGTACTTGTCCTTCATCGCGTTGCCCATCGCGATGGCGGCGGGATCATAGTCGACGCCCACCGCGCGCGAGGCTCCCAAAAGCGCCATGCCCGTCGTCATTCCGCCGCTGGAGCAGCCGATATCAAGCACACTCGCGTGCGGGACCGTCACATGCTTTTTGATCAGCCGCAGCCGGCGATCCGTGTTCTTCCGGTGCGCCTTCAGTCCGTGCTCGGGCAGGGCATAGTCGTGGTACAGCCAGCCCGGGGCGTCCGCGGAGCCGGGCATCTGCTTTTCGCCCATGCGCAGGATCAGCCCGCGGATCCGGTCGTTCACCGGCGATCCGTTTCTCCAGCAGCCCAGCGCCGACCGGTAGAGCCGGATCGTTGTTATCACGCCATAAAGCCGCAGCAGCCGGAAAACCGTTGTCACGCGGTCCCGCAGCTTCCAGATCCGGTAGAGGGCACGGATAACCCCGAAGCGTCCAAGGAAGCTCCGCAGGCCGTTCTTTTGGCTCATCGGGGGCACACTGCTATTCTACAGCCAGATGCTTACGTTTGCGACCCTTCCCAAGCCCATGGTCGGGCACTTCGGCGTCATCCAGCGCAATGCGATGCGCAGCTGGATGCAGATGAAACCGGCCCCCGAAATCCTCCTCTTCGGCAACGATGAGGGCGTGGCCGAGTTCGCGGCCGAGTTCGGTCTGCGGCACTTCCCCGAAATGTACCGTAACGAGTACGGCACGCCGCTCATCAACAAGCTCCTCGACCATGCCCAGCGCGAGGCGAAGAATCCGCTCTTCTGTTACGTGAACGCCGACATCATGCTGTTTCCCGAATTCCCCGATGCCGTCCGGCGCTGCTCGGACTTCGCGAAAAACTTCCTGATGATCGGCGATACGCGTTGCTGCGACATCACGACGCTCGTCGATTTCGACTCGCCGTCCTGGGAACAGGACGTCCGGGCGATCGCGGACAAGAGCAGGTGGCGCATCGTCGGGATGGATTACTTCGTCTTCCCGCGGGGGCAGTTCAGCCACATGCCGGCGTTCGCCGTGCGTCCGTACTTCGACAACTGGTTCGTCTGGGACGGCCGCGAGCAGGGGATTCCCGTGATTGATGCCACGAAGTTCGCGCTCGCCATCCATCAGGAGCATCCCTATCCCCCCATGGTCGGCCAGCAGCCGGGCATGCATAAAGGAACGGAGGCGCAGATCAACCTGGAACTGCTCGGCGGCAAAGACCGCGCGTACCGGCTGATGGAATCGAGCCACCGGATGAACCGGGCAGGCGCGATCCGGCCGTATCTGTACGGCCAATGGCGCGTGCGGATGAAGCTTGAGCAGGTACGGAGAAAGCTGAAGAAGTTCATCTATTTCTTCGCGCGGCCCGTGCTCAGGCTCATCCGGCGCTGATCACGTGCGGAACATCCGGCTGTAATCGACGTTCGCGCTTTCGATGGCACTGAAGATGTCCATGAATTGATCGTATGTCAGACGGATGTGCACGGACGTGTCGTGCGGATTGACGACGGTCACTTGGCGCGCGGAGGGATCCACACTCAGAAGCGTGTATGCGTGGCGGTACCAGAATTCCGTTCCATGCCGGGTGAATGTCCTTTCCGCTCCCGAATTCCGCGGCGTACCGACAACGGCGAGGTTGCGCCCCGGCACGTAGGCATTCAGCCATTGTTCCGCCGCCGCCCGGCTGGCCTGATTCCGGGAGAACGGCTGGACCAGCACGGGATTGCTGATGATATTGCCCGTTTGTGTCCTCTCTCCGTTCACGGCGTTTCCAAACAGCACGCGCATCGCGTCATCCCCGTGTCCGCCCCCCGAAAACCGGTGCCGCTCGCCTGAGCCTGTCCACGTGGATGCTTTCATGTACGCGACTTCCAGAGCCTGCCATCCCTCTCCGCCGCCGACGGGATCGAGCCGGACGCCGTTACGGCCGTTTGCCGCCTGCATTTCCTGTCTCGAGACGGAGTACGTTCTTCCGTCGGCGTTGCCGAGGGGGATCTTCACGGCAAAACCGTCGCCAACGACCCGCACCGACGTCCGGAGGATGTATTCCGCGTCGGGCGAATTGCGGATGGCCTCGAATGAGGAGATCAGGAAACAGTTGCCCACGTAATTGGCCTGCCGGAGGAAGGTCGCGAAGAGCCGGACGTATTCGGGTCTGCTCAGCGTGCCGTAGCGCTCGAGCATCGTGAACATGCGGTTGCGCAGCAACGCGAGCGGATGACGGGGGACATTGGGTTCCATCGCACGGCCCGATTCGATTTCGGACGCATGCCAGACCTGGTCGACTGTCCTGGTTTCGGTCCTGCCGTTCTTGGTGAGCGTCACCTTATTGCCCTCGAGGCTTTGGACGATCCATCCCTTATCGAACGCGGTCTCACTCTCCACGATGTACATCTCCTGTCCGGGCTGAAGCGTCGGGCGCTCACGGACCCGGGTCGTCACATCCATGGGACGGAGCTGGTCGCTTCCTCGTGCAAGTGCCGCATTCGCCTCGCGGTAACTGGGACGATCGAGCCCGAATTCGCCGCGAATGTCGTCAATGGCTTTCATCCGTCCGGGCAGATCCGTCGTCCGGTTGGCCCTTACCAGCCGCGTCAGCATGGCAGTCAGCCGGTCCGAAAATTCCTGGTCCTGCGCGGCGGTTTTCTCCATGCCCGCCCACACGCCGGATAGGCGCGCGACTCCGCGCTCCCGCCAGTTCATGGCGTTCATCTGGTTCCGCGTGATGCGTGCGTTGTTTCCAAATGCCGTGGCCCGTTCCTGGATCCGGTCGTACACGCGTTTGTATTCCGCATCCACTTCCTCCACCCCGGCTTTCCGCTGACGGTCGGCAATCGTCCGTTCAAGATCGCGGATCCGCGCGGCGATATCGTTGTGCTGTTTTTCCACCACGCCCGCTTCGGCACGGATGGAACCGGAGCGGCTGGGATCGTTCATGGTCCGGATATGCACCCGGAGGAAGTCCCATTGGACCTGCAGTCCGGCTTCCACACTTCTCCACGCCTTCAGTTGCGCATCCTCCGTTGCATCACGGAGACTCTCCGCCATCGACTGGTCCATCTGCGTCGCACTGCGGAGGACGGCGTAATCCTTCCAGAGCCGCTGCATGCCCGGATCATTGTCCGGGGCTTCTCGCGCCGGCGGAGCGTCGGGCGGGGGCGCGGGATTCGGGTCAGCATCTTGAACAAATCTTCGCGCATCCTCATACAGTTTCTTCAGGGTTTCCTGTCCCTGTTCATCCTGCTCGATTGTCCGCTGTTCCAGATGCTCCATGGTTTTGTGAATTTTCTGGCGCTCCTGGTTTTGCCCTCCTTCAAAGCGGAGGCCGAACATCCGTCCGAGCATCAAGTAAAAATTCTGCGCAGCGGATCGGGAATCCGGGACGTCGCGGTTTTCGCCGCTGGTTTCCGTGCGCTGTCCTTCCTGTCCGCCTTCGGTGACGAAGCGGAGGAGCCGATGTTCGGAAATGGAGTGGGTGTGTTGCATGTGGATGTTTAGGTATTCAGTTGATCTTCGATGCGCGACACGGCCTGCGCGCGTTCGTCATCCTCAGTTTCGGCATGCACCGCGGCGTTGTACGAACGCTCCAGCGTCCGGAGTTCCGCCGTCGCGTTTTCAAAATTCCGCGTGCGCTCTTTTTCGATCTTCACGCTGGCCTCGTGGATGGCCGTGAGCTTTGCGAGCAGCGCGGCACGGTCTTCGTCGTTCAGCTGATCCAGCACCCGCTGGGCATCCTCGCGGAGATTGGCGGGGAAGAGAGGAAAGGCCTGGTGGGGTGTGCGTGTGTTGTTTGCCATAGAATCTTCTTAGAATAGCACAAAAACAGTATTTTTTGAACCCGTATGGCCCTCCCAAGGCCTTTGCCCGTAATTGACATTAATAGAAAATAATTCATAATAGCTCTTCTATGGAAGCTCGCCCGGACGCATTCCTGGCAGAACGTCCTCTTCAGCCGAAGAAGGACATCGCCGACTACGTGGAGAGCAGCGGATTACCCGCCGCGAAGAGGTTTCGCTCCCTTTCCGGTGCCCGAAAAACCAAGCAACCGTTCATCATCCGCAGCGAGCATCCGCAGGATTACGAGGGATCATCGGGCTTGCTCGACAGCATCGTCATCAGCAAAGAACGTGCGATGGCCTGCAAAGGGTTCCTCAGCCAGGTCGCAATGATGAACCTCCCGAATTTTCTCGACGCTCATCAAGTGAATGCATGGCAGAGGTCCGGTGGAGTCGACGGTGTGGGCAAGTGGGGACTGGAATATGCCGTGCAGAAAAACAAAATAAAAAGTACCGAGGAAATTACCCAAGCACTGCTCAATGTTGCCCGAGGCAATACCATCCAGATTTACTGCCTTTGCATGGGGATCACCCAGGAGCAGTTCCAACGCGAGACCTCCTGTTCAATCTGGGAATATATTCCCGGCAACAACATGACGGTTGTTGCGGATTCCGCAATTGCCGGTCGGTACAATGTTTTTTCCGTTGCGAAAGAGGATTCCAGGCAGTCGTACATCTACCAATGGCCGGATCACGAACCGTCGCTGTCATCGGAACTGGCACTGAAAACCCGACACGCGGTGAATCTCTATGAAAATGTCCGGAATCTGCCCAAGTTCAACCCGCAGCATTGTCCCATTATGGAAATACAGGTCGACAGTGAGAACCTGGCGTGGTTTTTGCAGTATCACCGGTCCCGCGATTTCTCTCCCGCGACGCATGTTCTGACGGGCAATGAAGACGGTGTCTGGAGCGAGGGGTTCGTCCGCGGATCTACCCCCCCGGAAGGGTCATTGGTCAAAATAAAGCCCTTCCCCAGTTATACGCCCGGTAATCTGCCTCCCATAGAAGGAGGGGCATCAGGCCATCGCGGTGATTACCAGCAACAGGTGATGGATGAAATCATGACGCAGCGTCGCCAGATCCAGCTGCTGCCGGTTGCTACCAGCGGCGCGATGTATACATCACACATGACGGTTTCGCAGCGTTCGAAACCCGGCGTCACCATCGAAATGCCTCTGGAAAAAATACTCACGAAGGAACAGATCAACTGGTATCGCGACAATCCCGAGGAAACCGTCCTTATCAAAGTGATTTCTGACGGGCGCCGTGCCGTTCTGAAAGTCATCCACTGAGCGCGCTGTTGGGAACCGGCCGGATCTGCGACCGGTGCTCCGCCACAAACGCGAGGAACCGTTCCAGGTCGTGCCACATCCCGTAGAGTTCGAGTTCGTGGCTGTGCCCGAAGAGGTGGAAGAACGTCTTCTGGGAGTTGAGCGCATGGGTGAAAAGATTTTTGGCCAGGGGCAGCCAACCGCGGCGCGCGTGCCACGGCACATGCAACTCGCGCAGGCGTTTCGCATGCAGCCGCAGATGCGGCACGGGATCCGTGATCTTCTGAAACAGGTCGCCTTTTTTCCTCCACGGGAACGGATAGATCTGCAGGCTCACCGGCATGTCGAAACGCTCATCGACCGAAAATTGCAGTGTCCGCGTTCCCCGCGCGGCTGTGAATCCCGCCTGCTCCGCGAGCTCGCGCACCTTCGCGTTCTGGTCGCCGTACGGATAGCAGAACATCGTGCACGGTTTCCCGGAGACGCGTTCCACCCACTCCCGGCTTGCCGACAGCTCCTCGCGGACGTCCTCGGGCAGCATGCGGGTGAGCCGCGGATGAGTGAGTGTGTGCGCTCCCAGTTCGTGCTGCAGTCCCAGCATCCGCAGTTCCGGTTCCGTCAGCATTTTCCGTCCATGTTGCTGTGCGGGGCACACGTAGAAGGTTCCTGTGAAGCCGAACTTCCGGAGAAGATCCGACACGCGAAGGTCCAGCTGGTATCCGTCGTCCCAGGAGGTGGTGAAGAGGAGGGCTATGCCGGAATTCTATCATCCCTCGTAACGCTCGTCGCTCGGCAACGAGCTACTCGGGACAGGCTATTCACTAAAACTGAAAAATACGGCGAGTATTCCTGTTCTTTGAACTGGTTCATGATGACTACCGACGGTAGAATCTTGGCATGTCTTCCGCGAAACAGTCCATGGTGCTCGTCTGCGGGGCAGGCGGGTTTATCGGCAGCCATCTTGTCCGTCGCCTCAAGGCCGAGGGCTTCACGGTGCGCGGCGTCGATCTCAAGCGTCCGGAATTCTCCGAGACCGCCGCCGATGACTTCATCGTCGGGGACCTCCGCGACCGGTCCGTCGCCGAAAAAGCGGTCAAAGGATGCTCCGACATCTACCAGCTCGCGGCCGACATGGGCGGCATGGGGTTCATCAGCGGCGAGCACGACGCCGAGATCATGCACAACTCCGCGATGATCAACCTCAACATGCTCGACGTGTGCGAGAAGCAGGGGAACATCCGTCGCATCTTCTATTCCTCCTCCGCGTGCATCTATCCCAAGGAGAACCAGCTCGATCCCAATAATCCCCGCTGCGAGGAATCCTCCGCGTACCCTGCCAATCCCGACAGCGAATACGGTTGGGAGAAGCTCTTCAGCGAGCGGCTGTACGCCACCTACCAGCGCAACTGCGGACTGCCCGTGCGCATCGCGCGGTTTCACAACATCTTCGGCCCCGAGGGCACGTGGCGCGGCGGGCGCGAGAAGGCCCCGGCGGCATTATCACGAAAAGTCGCAGAGGCAGCAGACGGCGGCGTGGTCGAAGTCTGGGGGAAGGGCGATCAGACGCGCTCGTTCCTCTACATCGACGAATGCATCGAAGGCATCCGGCGCTTCACCGAGTCTGAGCACCAGGGACCCGTGAACATCGGTTCCGAGGAGATGATTTCGATCAACAACCTCGCGAAGCTCGTCGCTGAGATCGCGGGCAAGACCATTACGGTCAAAAACGTTCCGGGACCTGAGGGCGTCCGCGGCCGCAACTCCGATAACACCTTGCTGCGCAAACTTCTCGGCTGGTCGCCGTCGCAGCCGCTCAGGACCGGCATCGAAAAGACCTACTCGTGGGTCGCCGAGCAGGTTCGGAAGGCAAAGTGATATACGTTACTTCCCCGTGGGATGCTGATCGATGTAGCTCTGCGCCTTTTTATCCAGATCCGTTGCCCACTGCAGTTTTGATGCCAGAGCGGCGGTAAAGACCGGATTCTGGCGCAATTTTTGCATGTACGTGTTCACCGCTTCCACGTCGCCGGTCTCCTGGGCCATCGTCACGATGTGATCCATGGCATTCATGATCACGCGGGGCAGCCAGGTGATTTGCTCCGGGTCCTTGGTCGCATTCAGCTCCGCGAAAGCCCGTTCAATCACTTTTTCGCATCCCGCGCGACCCTCCGCGTGCTTGCCCTGCCTGGGATAAATGAGTCCGTACACGTTGTCATACGCCTGCAATGCCCCGGCGATCCGTCCGCCTTTGAGGGCATTGGGAACCGATGCCAGCGCGATCTTCTCCGATGTATCCAGATCTCCGGCATAGAAGGCAGCCATGTGTTCTTCATATTGCAGACGGCTGACCGTGGCGCGGGCGGGAGGAGTCTCGTCGTTTTCGAACCGGTCGATGGCATGCCGGTTCATTTCCTTCACTTTTTCGTAGACGGTTCCGTAGGTCTCCGCCGTTCCTTTCCTCCGCACCTGTCCCATGACCGTCGTGAGAAGCTCAGCCGGCAGAGTCTTCACATTTTCCGCGTCGAGCTCGCCACCAGCATACTTGTTGATCAGGTGCTTGAGCACGGCATCGAAGCACGTGCTCCCCCCGCCCTGGCCCGACAACGTCACCCAGAAGTTCATCTCGCCGAGCAATCGGGGATTGCGTTCGACTTCGGCCACGATCATCGAGCGCATCTCCTCGGCCTGTCCGGGGTTTGCGGCGATGAAGTCATCAATGGCTTTGATGCGGGCAGCCGTATCCCCGGCCTGCGTGGTGATCGCGGCAATGGCCGAAGTCACGAGTGACCGGACATCGATTTCTTCCGTCGAAATTTTCTGGAGAGCAGCCTCAGGGGCGCCCTCTGCTTCGGTCTTTTCGTCGGGTCGGATCGGCATGGATAGAGAAGAGAAAGTATTCTATAATAAACTTTTATTGATAAATCGTCAATTATTGCGTCTGTGCGGGTTTCTCCTCTGTTTCTTCCAGCGCTTTCCGGTATCATCTGCCGGTGAAGCAGCAGTACGTCGGTTCCGGCAGCGATCAGGTCTTCTTTCGGGGAAAAGACGTCCACCGCGAGAAGAAAGCCTGGGGAGAGGAGCACTGGATCGTCAACAAGGAGTACTGCGGCAAGAAGCTCGTGCTCCGCAAGAATCATCGCTGCAGCATGCATCATCATCGGGAGAAAGATGAGGTCTTCTATCTGCAATCCGGAAAAGTTCTTCTCGAACTCGGCAAGAAGAAGTACACGCTGCATCCCGGCGACTTCGTACACGTCCGTTCCAACACGCCGCACCGGTTCACGGGGCTCGAGGACAGCGAGATCATGGAATTCTCCACGACGCACGACGAAGGCGACAGCTACCGCAGCGAGCTCTCCGGACACATCGACCAGGAGCGCTTCGTCCGGCAGTCGTCCCTCATCAAGAACTTCCGGACGGTCTCGGTGCTCGTCATCGGCGACGTGATGCTCGATACGTACGTGAACGGCGACGTGGAACGCGTGTCGCCCGAAGCGCCGATCCCGGTGGTGCATCACCGTTCATCGCATTCGGTGCCGGGCGGGGCGGCCAACGCCGCCATGAATATCGCCGCGCTCGGGGGAAAAGCCACGCTGCTTGGTCTGTGCGGGGACGATCTGGAGGGGAAGAAGCTTGATGCGTTGATCCGCAAAGGCGGTGTTCGTCCGGCGCTCATCATCGAACGCGGCGGCCGCACCATCGAAAAGGTCCGCGTGGTCTCCAACGGCCAGCAGATGATCCGCGTGGATTACGAGGATGTCCGCCCGCTCACGCCTACGCAGCGTCAGGCGTTTCTGAAAAAACTGAAGTCTGTCCTCAAAAAACACGACGCGCTCCTGCTGTCGGATTACGCCAAAGGGATGTTCTCTTCCGACATGCTCAAGGCCTGCGTCGCCGCGGCGCGGAAGGCGAAGGTTCCCGTGATCCTCGATCCCAAGCCCCGCGACAGCGGCTACATCCGCACGATCAAGGGCGCCACGGTCATCACGCCCAACCGGGGGGAGGCGCAGTACCTCGCGGGCGCCTCCGCGGCGGTCTCTCCGTCCGCCATCGGTAAAACGCTCCGGAAGAAGACGGGCAGCGACGTGCTGCTGACGCTGGGCGGTCGCGGCATGATGCTCGTTGCGGGCGCGAAGGCGCAGGTGCGGGAGTTCCCCGCGCTCGCCAAGGAAGTCGCCGACGTGTCGGGAGCGGGGGATACGGTCGCCGCGACGCTGGCCCTGGTCCTCGCGGCCGGCGGCACGCTCGACGACGGCGCCGACCTCAGCAACCGGGCCGCGAGCGTGGTCGTGGGAAAATTGGGAACCGCGACGCTGACGTCGGAGGAGCTTCTCCGCGTGCTATGAACGTTCTCCTTCTCGATCTCGACGGAACGATCATCGTCGATCAGGGCAGAAACGGCCGGTCGGCGGAAGCGGTGAAGCTTCTTCCGGGAGTCACAGCGGGGCTGCGGAAGTTCCGCGACGCGGGATATGCGTTCTTCATCGTCACTAACCAGGGAGGCATCGCGCGGGGGAGCTATTCCCTCGAGGATTTTCTGGGCGTGCTCCGGCGGACGGAGGAACTCCTCAAAGGCGAGGGGATCATCATCACGGGTGCGTATTACTGCCCCCATCATCCCGACGAGAATTGCCGCTGTCGGAAGCCCAAAACCGGATTGTGGGAGGACCTCATAAAAGACCATCCCGGCGCGCACGCGGAGAATGGCATCTTCGTCGGCGACAAGGATGGCGACATGGCGTGTGGCAAAGCGATCGGCTGCCGGACCGCGCGCATCCGCTCCGCCGTCTATCCGATGACCCTGACCGCGGACTGGACGGCTGATACGATCGATAAACTTGCCGGCCTGATTCTCCGTCCCGGGAAGGTCCTGTCGATCGCGGACGCCGCGGCGCTCTCGGAATCATCCCGCAAAAAAGGGATGACCGTCGTCACCACGAACGGCTCGTTCGATCTTCTTCATGCCGGCCACCGTTTCCTCCTCGCGGAGGCGCGAAAGCAGGGCGACGTCCTCCTCGTGGGCGTCAACAGCGACGCGTCGGTGAAGCGGTACAAGGGCAAGGATCGTCCCATCGAATCGCAGGATATCCGTGCCGCGAAGGTCGCTCGGCATGCCGATGCGGTCTTCATCTTCGATGACGACGATCCCCGCGCATGGCTCAAAACGATCCGGCCGGACGTGCACGTGAACGCGGAGACGTACGGAAAGGACTGCATCGAAGCACCCGTCGTACAGGAGATCGGCGCACAGCTCGTCCTCATTCCCGTGCGCAAAGAACTCGGCTCGACCACGGAGATCCTTCAGAAGCGTTCCTCGTCAAAACCATGAATACGATCCTGTGGTTCCTCCTGACGGCGGTTCTGTGGCCCTTCCTGGCCGTCTATTCGAAGGTGCGGGGCGGCTCCCCCCGCAAAATCCTCATCATTCAATGGGCGAAGCTCGGGGATACGGTCTGCACTACGCCGATGTTCCGCGCGATCAAACAGGCCCATCCCGATTGGGAGGTCCATCTTCTTTGCCGCAAGGCATCCGCGGCCGCCGTCCGGAACAACCCGTTCGTGGATCGCGTCATCCCCGGGGGAACGCGCATGGAGATCATCCAGTCCCTCAGCCGGGAGGGATACGGCGTCGTCATCAACTGTATGCCCGACGCGTTCGCATCCCTGATCGGCATCTGGTGCGGGGCACGGCAGCGCATCAGCACCTTCTCGCGGCTGCGGGGACATCTGGTCTCGTACACGCGGCTCTTCAATACCCGGAATTTCGAATACCGGCCCGGGGACGGGACATTCCGCCATTACATGAAAATGCTCGAGCCTCTCGGAGTTCCAGCCATTGCGTACCAACTCGATTTCTTTCCGTCCGATGACGATCGGAAGTCTATCTTGGACTGGATGACTGGACATGAGCTGATGTCAGGGAAGTTTGTCTGCTGCAACGTCAGTGCGGGGAATGCCATCAAGGAATGGCCGCCGGAGCACTGGGTCGCGCTCGCCGACCAGATCACGGAGCAGGGGACCCCGATGGTTTTTTGCACGCTGGACGCGGCACGCGTGAAGGAGCTGCGGGAAAAAACGGCGCGTCCGGGGTTCATCTACGACGGCTCCGGACTCACGCTCGGCCAGATGGGCGCTCTGGCGATGGAGGCAGGAGTGTATGTCGCCGCGGATACGGGTCCTCTCTACGTCGCGTACGCCGCTGGCGCGAAGGTCGTCGCTATCGTCGGAGGATCATCGCCCACGGAACAGCTGCCGCCGCCTGGTCCCAAGGTCGTTCATGTCCTCCCTCCCGCCGGATGCGTCCCCTGGATGTTCGTAACGCTATCCCCGCGCACGGCCACGGAAGAGCAACTGCGCTGCATCCGCGCCACGACCCCCGAAAGCGTCGTTGGGGCCTTCCGCGCGTTCCTGTAGGATGGATTCATGGGTCTGCTCGACGCCATCGGTTTGACGCGCAAGATCACGCGCCCGCGCATTGCGGCTTTCTTGCGGAAGCACGCGTCCGACAAGAAGACGCTCGACGTCGGCTGCGGAACGGCGCTCTACGGCGGCCTGTTCCCCAACCGCACGACGATGGATATCGCCGAACGCGAGGGCATCCCCGTCGACATCATCGCCGACGCGCATGATCTCCGCATGATCCCCGATGGCTCGTTCGAGGTTGTGCTTTGCACGGAGGTTCTCGAGCATCTCCATACGCCCCTGCAGGCCCTCAAGGAATTCCATCGCGTCCTGGTGCCCGGCGGCACGCTCATCCTTACCACCCGCTTCATCTATCCGCTGCACGACGTTCCGGGCGATTATTACCGGTACACGAAGTACGGCCTGCAGTATCTCATCAAAAACGCCGGTTTCACGGTGTCGGATTTCCAGGAAGAAGCCGGCACCATGGACACGCTTGCGATCCTTTTCCAGCGCATCGGGTTCCAGTGCGAGACGCTGTGGTTCCGCCCCTTCAAGATTTTCTGGTTCCTGAAAGCTCGCATGATCCAGCTTTTCCGCTGGATTCTCACGAAGGAGCACGGGGATATCGGGAACAAGAAAGCGGAGAAGAATATTCTCTGTTCGGGGTATTACGTGGCGGCGATGAAGTAGGGGACAGAGGTGACAGACGGCACAGAGGGCACAGAGGCACCCTCTATAAAGTCATGTACGTGCAATCTGCGTTTAGTACTTTGTCCGCGAACAATGATTTCAAATCATAGAGAATGCCGCCCTTCTTCAGCGCTTTCATCATCCCGTCCGCCCCCGCATCCAGATATTGCCAGTGCGGCACAAGGAAGACGACCGCGTCGTATGGTCCGTTCTGGAGTGACCCGGGCGTCATGCCCAGCTTGTTGATCTCCTCCGGACTCACGAACGCATCATGAACTTCGGTCTGGTACCCGAGCTTCATGAACCCGCGCACCACATCGCCGGCCTTGCTGTTGCGGGTGTCGGGAATGTTCTCTTTGAAGGTGAGTCCGAGGACCAGCACGCGGGCTTTCGCGGGGGGCTTGGGCAGCATCACCGACACGCGCTCGACGACATACGCCGCCACGCCGTCATTGATCGCACGCCCGGCGTTGATCACGTGTGTCTGCATGCCCAGGCGCTTCGCCTTCTCCACCAGGTAATAGGGATCGACGCCGATGCAGTGCCCGCCCACGAGGCCCGGCTGGAACTTCAAAAAGTTCCACTTGGTGCCCGCGGCATCCAGCACGGCCTTGGTCGGGATGCCGATGCGGTTGCAAAGCATGGCGATCTCGTTCACGTACGCGATGTTCAGATCCCGCTGTGCATTCTCGATCGCTTTCGCCATTTCCGCCACTTTGATCGACGGCGCGCGGTGGATGCCGGCGGTGACGATCGATCCGTACAGTTCGCAGAGGATGTCGGCGGTCCGCTCATCCTGCCCCGCGACGATCTTCACGATCTTGTCGACCGTGTGCAGCTTGTCCCCGGGGTTGATGCGTTCCGGCGAGTAACCGAGCGTGAAATCCTTCCCACTCTTCAATCCCGACTGCTTCTCGAGGATCGGCCCGCAGGTTTCTTCGGTCACGCCGGGATACACGGTCGATTCGTACACGACGATCATGCCTTTCCTCAGATGCCTGCCGACCGTCTCCGTCGCTTTCTCCACCGGCGTCAGATCCGGGTTGTTCTTCTCGTCCACCGGCGTGGGGATCGCCAGGATGATCACTTCGCGGTCTTCCATCATCGCGGGGTCCGTCGTGAAGGTCATCTTCACGGCCCGCATCTGCTCATCCGTCAGTTCCAACGTCCGATCGTGTCCGTTCTTCAGTTCCGTCACGCGCGGCACGGAGATGTCGTACCCGAGCACGTCGTGTCCCGCCTTCGCGAACGCGTGTGCGAGCGGCAGTCCCACGTACCCCAGGCCGACGATGCAGATCCTCACAGTCTTCATTGCACCGCCAGCGTATCAGAAAAAAGATCCGGTTTCCCCGGGTCTCTGGTACGCTTTCCTCCATGTCCTTCCCGTCTCCCGGGCGTCTATTCCAGTGGATCCGCCTGCATCCCGTTCTCGCGGCGGTGGGCACCGTCGCGCTTCTGGGTCTTCTGAAGGGGGTGCACGATTTTGCCGCCGAGCTCTCCATCCAGATGGCCGCGCAGCTGGAGCCGGATGCCAAGATCTATTTCGCGGCGGGCAGGGCGGTTCTCAACGGCATCAACCCGTATGCGGAACTCTTCGAGAACAAACCGCCGCTCATCTTCCTGCTGACGGCGCTGTCGCTGCTTGTCACCGGCACCCAGACCATCGCGGCGGCGGTCCAGGTCATCATGCTCGCCTGTCTTCCGGCGGCATTCGCGGTGTTCTTTGCCCGCAACTCCCGCGGGCTCCCCGCATCCCAGCGGTTCTTTCCGATCGCAGCGGGCATCCTGCTCGGGCTCGCCATCGGCAGGTATGCGGCGGTCCAGGCAGGATACATCCAGACCGAATCGCTTGGGGGCATTGCGGGGGTGCTCTACCTTCTTCTGTTGATTGATCAGGCCCGGTGGGCGCGCATTCCGCGGATGCTCGCCTTGGGCGTCCTGCTCTTCGCCGCCGGCGCGATGAAGGAACCTCTGCTCCCGGTCATCCTCGCGACGTCGCTTCTCTTCCTGCACAACCGGCGTCAGGTTGTCCCGGACGTCCTCATCCCCTCCGGCATCGCCGGAGCACTGGGAGTGCTGCTGCTGGCCGTTTTCGGGTGGCTCGGCGCGTATCTGAAGGTCTACCTGCCTCACATGCTGTTCTCGCACGTCGACATGCGGGGGTCGCCGTGGTCGCGCGCGCTGCGGGTCGACCGCCTCGTCCTCGATCTGTGGCAGTTCTCGCCGTTCCTCTGCGTCGCGCTTCTGTTGATCGCCGCCGCCGTCGCGTGGGACGCCGCTGCGCGCCGGTCGGTTCCCGTCTGGAAGACGGCGGCCTGCGGCATCGTTCTCGCCGTGGTCGCGTCATTCATCGTGGGTCTCGGCGGCCAGTACTACCCGCATCACTTCATCTTCGCGCTGCCGCTCTACGCAGGCCTGTGTTTCGCGTGGACGCTGGGCGACCGCGAGGACGGCTGGCAGTCGTGGTCGCAGCCGCTGATCCTGCTCATCACGGTCCTCGTCAGCGCGGGGCTGCTCTTCCAGCCGCTGCGCCGGGGCATCTGGACCGATCCGTTCTGGCACGGCGAGACGGAAGCCGCACACCGGCAGGCGGCCGCGCAGTTCGATCGCCTGATGGATGCCTGCGGCTACGACCGCTATCTGGCATTCGGCGCGGACACCGAGGATCTCTGGGCGTACTCGCTCCACACCACGTACAGCGCGGCCTTCACCACGTATCGTCTCGATCTCACGGAGCACATGGAGGAATTCGCGCAGATGGCCGCGGCGCAATTCCAGGAAACGCCTCTCATTCTTCTGCACCCGTCGTTCCGCGAACGGCTCACGGCGACCCGCCTCGCCGTTCCCTTTTCCGAAACAGCACCCGAATGCGCCAAATCGTTCATACCCCTGCTTGATAACCGTGGAGAGCCCTATATCGTGCTTTTCCGGCGCTAAACGCTATACTTCCCGTCCATGCCGAAGCGTGCGCTCATCACGGGCATAACGGGTCAGGACGGCTCCTACCTCGCCGAATTCCTCCTCAAAAAGGGATACGAGGTGCATGGCCTGGTCCGCCGGTCCTCCACGTTCAACCGCAGCCGCATCGATCAGCTCTTCAGCGACACCGATGCGCCCGATCTGCCCATCTCCCTGCACTACGGCGACCTCGGCGATTCCAGCTCGCTCATGCGCGTGCTCGAAACATCGCAGCCCGATGAAATCTACAATCTCGCCGCGCAGTCGCACGTGGGCATCAGCTTCGACATCCCCGAGTACACCGGCGACGTCACGGGTCTGGGCACGGCGCGTCTCCTCGAAGCCATCCGCACGAGCAAGCGCACGACGCGCTTCTACCAGGCGAGCAGCAGCGAGCTGTACGGCAAAGTCCGCGAGAAGATCCAGACAGAGGACACGCCGTTCTATCCCCGCAGTCCGTACGCGTGCGCCAAGGCCTACGCGTTCTATCTCACCCGCAACTACCGCGAGAGTTACGGCATGTACGCGGTGAACGGCATCCTGTTCAACCACGAGTCCCCCCGCCGCGGCGAGAACTTCGTCACGCGCAAGATCACCCTGAGTCTCGCGAGGATCCTCGCCGGCAAACAGAAGTGCCTGCACATCGGCAACTTCGAGGCCCGGCGCGACTGGGGATACACGCCCGAATTCGTCGAAGGCATGTGGATGATGCTGCAGCACCCCACGCCGGAGGATTTCGTCCTGGCGACCGGGAAAACCGCTTCCGTCCGCGAATTCCTTGAAATCTGCCTGTCGATCGCCGGCATCGCGTACGAACGGAGCGGCAGCGGCAAGGACGAGAAATACGTCGACAAAAAGAGCGGGAAAATCATCGTGCAGTCCGATCCGCATTTCTACCGGCCGGCCGAGGTCGATTACCTCCAGGGCGACGCGTCCAAGGCGAAAAAGCTGCTCGGGTGGGAGCCGAAAACGTCGGTGGAGCAGCTGGCGAAGATCATGATGGAAGCGGATTGCAAGGAGATGGGTGTTTCACTCTGAACGGGTGCAGGAATAACAGAAGAACGGGTAACAGGGTTTTTTGGCAGGCGTCTGCTTACGGTCAGGCCTAGTATTGGAGTCACCGGGTGTTCTACTATTGCTTCCGAGCATTATTTCTCGTTTCCCTCACCTCTTATGAAGCTCCAAAAACTCTTCCAGCGCGCCGTGCAGCACGGCATCGACGCGGATCCCCGCGGTAAAAAATACCTCGATAAAATGTTCAAAAAAATCAAAGAACGCAGCGCCAAGCTCGAAGGAAAGGAGAAGGAATGGTTCGACGAGCAGCGCACGTGGAACCCCTACCACGATTCCCGCATCATCAACGGCACGGGCGAGGAGGACGTTCAGCGTCTGATGGTCTGCATCGACGGCGAAGTGCAGGAAATGCTCCTGGCGGACCGCCTGCGTGAGAAAGGGGAGAGGATCGACGCCGTGCTCATCCACCACCCCGAAGGCCGCGCGCTCGCCGATCTCGACAAGGTCATGCCCGTCCAGGTGGACGTCTACGCCCAGGCCGGCGTGCCCGTAAACCACAGCGAAGGCCTCCTGCGGCCCCGTATGGACCGCATCTGGCGCGCGATCCATGCCGATAACCTGTTCCGCACCGAACGCGCCGCGGAACTGCTCGGCATCCCGGCGTTCTGCTGCCATACGATCACCGACAACCTCGTCTGGCGCTACATGGAGAAGACCATCTGCAAGAAGCCGTTCGACACGCTCAAGGAGATCGTCAACGCGACGCATGAGATCGAGGAATACGCGTGGTACGCCAGGAAGGGCAACCCGACGATCATCGTGAACGGCGGCGACAACTCGCGCCCGGGCAAGGTCGTCGCGACGGAATTCACCGGCGGCACCAACGGCCCCGAGGACTTCATCGAGAAGCAGTCGCACGCCGGCGTCGGCACCATCCTCGCGATGCACTTCACGGAGAAGGAAGTGGAGGAGGGCAAGAAGCACCACATCAACATGATCCAGTGCAGCCACATGGCGTCGGACGCCATCGGCATCAACCTGCTGCTCGATCTGCTTAGCAAGGAGGAGAAGAAGCTCAGCACGGTGGACTGCTCGGGGTTCATCCGGGTCAAGAGGAAGGCATAAAGAAAGAACAATCCAACAGTGTCATGGCGAGGTGCCCCGGAATTCGAAACCGGGGCCTCGAGCCATGCGAGACAGTCATGGTTCGAGGCTCGTCGCTGCTGCGGCTCGCACCTCACCATGACACCCGGAGACGCCCTTTCCTGAAGGGGATATGCTGGTACAATCAGCTTTCCATGGCCAAAAGCTCCACATCAACGAATCCCTTCCGTCTGCTGCGCGAAGCCTGGGCGTTCCTCCGCAGCCAGCCGGCGCTGCTCCACGTGCTTCTGTGGCTGATGATCGCGCCGCTGGTCGCGTTCGACGCGCTCACGCTGTACTGGCCGCAGAGCGACGTCGAGTCCATCCGGCAGATCGGCTCCGTCGGCTACGGCCTGGCGTCATTGCTCTTCATCGTCACGACCTTCTGGGGACTCGCCTGCGTCCTGCTGGTGGGCCGCCGCATGGTCATCAACCGCGCGGGCCGCTCGCGCACGTCGTTCCGCTCGGTCCGCCGCGAGGCCTCCGCGCTCATTTTCCCGCTCTTCTTCACGTCGCTGCTGCGCTCCATCGTCACGATCGAGTGGGCCCTCCTGGCGCTGATCCCGGGGATATTCGCCGTGACGGCGCTGCCGGAGTGCCGCGCGACGTTTTCGCCCGTCCTCTCCGCGATCGCCGTCTTCACGTCCACCGGTTCCCACGCGGCGCTTGCCGCAGCCGTTCCCCCGTTCCTCATCCGGTGCTGGCCCGCGCTCATCGCCATTCCGCTCCTCATTCCGGCGGGGATCTACCAGATCCGGACGGCCTTCTTCGGCGTGATCGTCGTGTCCGAAAATCTCCGCTACCGCGATGCGCTGCGCCGCAGCCGCGAGGCCGTGCGCGGCAAGTTCTGGAAGACGCTCTGGGTCCTGGCCGTCCTGGCCGTCAGCATCTTCGTGCCCGTCTCCGTTCTTTCCGGCACGGCGGACGCGATCGGAAAAGCCGTGCTGCCCGAATGGGAAATCATCGGCACCGTGATCAATGACGTCCTGTATGCGTCCGCGGGACTGCTCTTCACGCTCTCGCTCGTCGCGTTCTACGGCAAGCTCCGGAAGGCGGCGGGGAGGGTGCAGGAAGTGGTGCCGGACATAGAGTAAAAACCAAGATCAACGTATCAGGTATTACGTAGTACGTATTATGCAAAGCGCTTAATACAGTATACGAAATACAGAATACGACTAATTCGCAGTCCGCTTGGATCCTCGATTGTCAGGCCTTCACCCCCGGCTTCGCGCCGACCGCTTCGACGACCTTGTCGAAGACCGCCGGGTGATGGATGGCGATCTCGCTGAGCGACTTGCGGTTGAGGCCGATCTTCTTCTTCGTCATCGCATCGATGAACACCGAGTAGCGGATGCCCTTCATCTTCAATGCAGCCGAGAGGCGCGTGATCCAGAGCGCGCGGAAATCGCGCTTCTTGAGGCGGCGGGAGACGTACGCGTTGGTGCCGGCGCGGATCACCGCTTCGTTGGCCTTCACGAACGTGGAGTGCCGCATGCTGCGGTACCCCTTCGCGAGAGCGCGGATCTTCTTGTGACGACGGTGCCGGACGATGCCTCGTTTAACGCGCATGGTTTAGAGGTAGGGGACGAGAACACGAAGAGCATCCGTGTTGGTCGGATGCGCCATGACGGTGCGGTTGAGGCGCTTCTGGCGGCGGCTCTTCTGCTGGAGAAGGTGGCTGCGGCCGCGGCGCTTGAACGCATAGGCTCCGCTGCCCGTCTTCCGGACGCGCTTCTTGGTGCCGCTGTGGGACTTCATCTTTGGCATGGAGAACCGGAGTTTAATGGAATTTGTGATAAGCGCAAGAGAGGGAAACGACGGAAACGAAGCAAACAAGGCAATCGAGGACCCTCGTTTGCTTCGTTTCCGTCGTTTGCCTCGTTTTCTTCAGCGTTTCGGTCGCAGGATGATCGTAAACTGATCCCCCTGCCGCTTCACCTCCTGCTCCACTTCCGACACGTCGGCCAGGGAGGTGATGATGGCTTTGAGCTTGTTGATACCGTACTCCTTGTTGGCGAGTTCGCGTCCGCGGAGGCGCATGCCGAACTTCACCAGGTGCCGCTCCGTGAAGAACTCGCGCGCGCGGTTCACCAGGCGGTCGATGTCGTGCTTCTCCGTCCGGTAGCCCAGCCGCAGCATCTTCACTTCCACCTGCTTGCTGTGCACGCGCTGCTTCCGCTCCTTCTTCTGGAGCTGGTACAGATAGTGACCGAATTCCCCGATCTTCACCACCGGCGGCTGCGCCTTGGGCGAGACCTCGATCAAATCCATCCCCAGCGCGCGGGCTTCCTCAATCGCCGCCCTGGTGCTGAGCGTCCGCGTGACGCCGTCATCGGCGACGAGCATCACTTCGGGCACGAGAATCTGTTCGTTGATCCTCGGGCGGCGCTCGGCTTGTTTGACGGGACGCTGGAACTTGTGGCGTTGGCGCATGGGAGTTGAATGCTAGGGGATTTGCGGCTGGAAAGGCAAGGCAGAGCGAAAGGAAACAGAGGCGGCAGACGGCACAGACGGGGCAGAGGAATCGTCTGTTTCATCTGCGGCGTCTGTGGCCTCTGTTTCCTCTAGTCAGCTCTCGAATATGCCTTCAGCGTCAGGTCGAGCGTCTCCCAGCCGCCGGTCGTTTCGGACAGGCTTTCGCGCTCAATGGTGATGAACTGCACGGGCCAGAATTTCTGCGCCACGATCGTGCGGCCGAGGTCGCCCAGAAGGTAGTCGCGCACCTGCGGCAGGCGGGACGATTGCAGGATGCTGCGGACGCCGTCGATCATCGGGCGGGATCCGAGCGCCTGGGCAAGCCGCTCATCGTGGAGGCGGGGCTCCTGCAGGTACGACAGCAGATCGACCGCCAGGAACTGTTCGATGGGGACGATGCTCGCGAAGTTCTGTCCTTCGGTCAGCGCGAAGATATCGCGCAGATTTTCCGGCGAGAGGGCGTCGCCCACCGTGATCATTCCGGAGAGCTCGAGGATGGTCATGAACTGCGCGCGGCCTTCGGGACGGATGACCATGGAGAACGAGATTGTCCTGGCCTGCAGCGGCTCGGGGCCCTGGCCGGGCAGTACCACGTCCTCCGGTTCGCCGATCTGCATGGGGGACATGGACGAGAGCAGCCGGCGCCGCTCCAGGAGCGTGCGCGCGGATTCCAGGAAGGGGAGCAGGCGCCGCAGGTCGTCGCCCTTGGGGAGCACGTACACGCGGAGCTTCTCCTCCGCCGATTCGGCACGGACGCCGGCCTCCAGTTCGCTCAGTTCCGTCTGCCGCGAGAGCAGGGCGGCCCGGCGCTCCAGGGGCGGGATCTGCGCGGCGAGGGGGAGCGTGCTTTCGCGCACGTCCCGCAGCTCGCGGTAATGACCCTCGAGCAGAATCATCGAGTACGACAGCATGGCGCAGCCGCCCGCGAAGGCGATGAGCGCCACAGGGAGACGCACTCTGGTCCAGAGCGATGCCGGCGGAGTGGCGGCGGGAATCATTGCAGGGTAAGGGTGATGACGAAGGGGGACCGGAAGCCGACTCTCGGATCGTCCTCGCGTCCGTACGGCGGAACGGTCACGGATGCGACGAAGGGAACCGCGTGGAGCGAGTCCGCGAACTGCGCGAGCATCGTCATGCTCCGAGCGCCGGCGTCGCGGATGTCGCCGCGGATCACGAGCGTCTTGGCGGCGGGGTCATAGTCAAAGCCGCTCCAGTGCACGGTCGCCTCGTCGCCCATCGTCGTTTTGCCGTACTCGATCAGCGCGGACATCATCGCTTCCAGCGGCACGCGCTGCCGGCGATGGTCCTTGAGGGCGTCATACGAGGGATCGTGGACCGCCAGCACCATCTGACGGCGCTCCTCCTCCTTCGCCGCGATCTGCGCGGCCAGCTCGCTGCGGTACTGTTCGATGCCCTCAGCGCTGCGCAGCGTGCCCCCCACGTCAATCCGCGTGTAGCGGGGAAGCAACAGGGTCCACGAGAGCGCGAGCAGCGACAGCAGCACCCCGCAGAACAGGAAGAACGGCCAGGCGACGCGCCAGAGAACGGCGGAGAACGCGGGGCGCGGCGGCAGTGAGGTGAGCTCGGTCATGGTTTTGGGTTTTCCTTATATTATAGAGCAGAAAGGCGCTTTTTGGAAGGGCACCCCGGCGGTCGTTTCACTTGCTCTGATGACGAATTACGAATTATGAAATTATGAATATTTTCTAACGAGAATTCGTTATTCGTCATTCATAATTCGGTCAGAGTATTTCCGATACCCACCTCCGTGCGATCTCTGCTCCCACCTGCTACGATGCCCCTGCTTTCCTACCCCCTTTCCTGTGGACGAACTTCTGCAGAAACTCAACGAACTGCAATCGGCCGTGAACACGGGCAAGGACTCTCTTTGAGGGAAAGGGAATTCCCAAACAGATCGCGGACCTGGAGCTCGAGACCACCGACCCCGGCATCTGGTCCGATCAAAAACGCGCCCAGACGCTCTTCACCAAGCTCAAGGCGCTCCGCAAGCAGTGGGAGCCGATGACGGCGATCGCCGCGGAGCTCACGGAGCTGATCGAGCTCGCGAAGATGTCTTCCGAGGCCGATCTGCCCGAACTGCAGTCGCAGGCCGATGCCATCGAAAAGCGGTGGAAGGAGCAGGAAACGCAGCTCTACCTGGGCGGCGAATTCGACGCATGCAATTGCTATCTCACGCTGAGCGGCGGCGCCGGGGGCACGGAGGCGCAGGACTGGGCGGCGATGCTCGCCAGGATGTACCTGCGCTACGCGGAGCGGCAGGGATGGAAAACCAACCTCCTCGAAAAAACCGACGGCCAGGAGGCCGGCATCAAGACCGCGACGTTTCACGTGACGGGCGAGATGGCGTACGGGAACCTCAAGTGCGAAAAGGGGACGCACCGCCTCGTCCGCATTTCCCCCTTCGGCGCCAAGGGCCTGCGGCAGACGAGCTTCGCGCTGGTCGAAGTGCTCCCGGAAATCGCGGAGACCAAAGAGATCGACATCAATCCCAACGACCTGCGCGTCGATACTTTCCGCAGCGGCGGCGCGGGCGGCCAGAACGTCAACAAAGTCGAATCGGCCATCCGCATCACGCACATCCCCACGAACATCGTCGTTGCCTGCCAGACCGAACGCTCGCAGCTGCAGAACCGCATGCAGGCGATGAACCTCCTTCGCGCCAAGCTGCTCGAGAAGAAGCGCACCGAAGAACTCGAACAGAAGAAGGATCTCAAAGGCGCCACGCAGAGCGCCGACTTCGGGCAGCAGATCCGCAGCTACGTCCTCCATCCCTATCAGATGGTCAAAGACCTGCGCACGAATGCGGAAACAAGCGACACCGCCGGCGTCCTGGACGGCGATATCCAGATGTTCGTCGATGCAGAATTAAAAAGGTTATCGCGAACGTAGTTGTCATGCCGAGTAGCTCATTGCGAAGCAATGAGCGTATCGAGGCATCAAGCGGCAGGCGAGGGAAGGGCAGTAAAGGAAAATTGACAATCCGGAATCGTACCGTACATTTTCTCCATGACGATGCATGAGAGCGGACCGCAGCGGCCGCGATATCTGCCGGAACCCTTGCAAGTCCTCTACCTGCAGGAGGGGGCCGATGGAAACTGGGTGCAGGTGATGTCGGGTGGTGAGGAGGGGGGAACGATCACCGTGAAAAATCTCCAGACCGGCGCCGAGTCCGATCTTTGCATCGAGGACTACGACCTCCTGCCCCTGGGCGTGCCGGTGAGCGTGTACATGCGGGAGGAGAGCGAGATCAAGAACCGTCTGTTCGCGGCGGGGATTCCCGTGGATATGAAGACGCTGGCGCCCGGCGAGCTGGACGCCATCCACATGAGTCCGCGGTACAAGAGCCGCATGGTCGAAGCCCAAGGACCGCTGCAGAAGTATCAAAAACGGCCGCCCCGCGTCCGGGAATACACGGAGCTTTCGCCGGAGGAAATGCAGGAACTCAAGAAGGATCTTCCGGTGTCCGGCATTGCCCGGAAGAAATTCGCCGTTCTTTTCCGTCGCGTACAGGTCGCGGAGGAGCCGCAGAGGGAACTTTCCGCGTAACGAAAAAACCCTCCGCGAGGGAGGGCTCTTTCGTACATGCAATCTTCAGATTACAGATCGCAAGGGCGGACCGTGACGCGGCCGTTGTCCTTGGCGCGTGCGGCAGCCTTCTTGCACATTTCCTCCATGGCAGCCGAAGCGGCCTCGGGGAAATCGCCGGCCGTCATCATGCCGAGCTTCTTGAGCATGTCCTTGATCGCGGAAGCGACTACGTAACTCATAGAAATGGGGTAAAGAAGTAGACAGGCAGGATTGTAGGGGCCTCAAAACGGCCCGCAAGGCTAATTTGGTCGACGTTGAAGCGGGTTGCCGAGAAGCAGTTCAGGAGCCTGAAATCATTGTATTTCGCATACAGAAGCCAAAAAACAGCATTTTTGGAGGCTGATAAAGCCCCGAAAACCATGAATTTTCGTTATTCCGTCAATTCGTAACAAAATGGCGGAGAGAGAGGGATTCGAACCCTCGAACCCCTTTTGGGGGTTACGCGATTTCGAGTCGCGCGCCTTCGACCACTCGGCCATCTCTCCGCGAGGCTGGCGGATTGTACATCATCACGGGCCATCCAAACCTCAAAACGGCAGAACGTCGGGCAGCCTTCCCGTCCGTTCTTTTGGCTCGATCCAGGGCAATCCCAAAGCCCGGTAAATATCCACCTCCTCTTTTGAGGCCAGCACCTTCTCCCCCTCAAAGAGTCCGTATTCATTCAGCTTCCACCCCTTCCCGATGGCGATCTTCCGCAGCGCGATGTTGTGCTCCTTGTCGCCGGTGAAGTAGAGGAGTGCGGAGCCCCACTGGTCGGCCGTCACGAACCGCACGTCCACGCGCAGCGCTTCTTTGGATCGCAGCACAACGTCGAATGAAATCTTCGTGTCGCCCTGCGCCACCACGTTGCGCACGATGGGGAGCTTGCCCACGGCTTCCGACACGTCCTTGGGATTCTTCGTCACCACGGCGATATCCACGTCGCCCACGGTCGCTTTGCCGCGGCGGTACGATCCCGCGGGCTCGCACCGCTCCACGCCCTTCACCTTCCGGATCGCGGCCAGGATCCGCTCCACGTCCAGCGTCACCTCCTCGATCGTGAACCGGCGCAGGCGCTCGTTCACGCGCCCGGCATTCTCCAGGATCTTCTTCTCCATCACGTCCGAAAATCCCGGGAGCCCATTCAACTTCCCCTTCGTGGCGGCTTCCACCAGCTGCTCCACCGTCGAAATGCCCAGCTCCTTCTGCAGCACGCGCACGCGCTTGGGACCGAGCCCCTCGATCTCCATCAATGCCGCGGAGAGCCCGCCCTGCGCGGCCATCAGTTCCTCCAGGTGCTTCATGCGGCCCGTATCGCAGAATTCCCGGATCTTGCCGGCCGTGGCCTCGCCGATGCCGGAGAGCTTCCGGAGTTCCTTCACCTCTTTTATCGAGCAGATGTCTCCCGCGTATTCCTCCACCGTCGTCGCGGCCTTCCGGTACGCGGCGGGCTTGAAGGCGACCCCCTGCTCATCGAGCAGCGCCGCGATCTGGCGGAATGCCTGGGCGATGCGCTTGTTGTTCTCCATTCAACAATTGTACCCGAGCACAAAAAACCCGCCGGTGAGGGCGGGTTTCTGATGCTGCTTTATTGCTGCGTGCCGTCCATGTCGGCCCAGCGGTCCTTCAGTTCAGCGAAAGTCGCACGGTGATCCAGCTTCTTCACCGGCTTCTGGTACGTGCCGTTGGAATGGACTGCATTCATGTCCTCTGCACCCTCCTGGCCATTCGCCGTTTCGGTATCAACCGTGCCCGTGCCCTCGCGGTCCATTTCTTCCAGTATTGCACCGAGCTGCTCGCCAAGGTTTCCTTGCTGCCGTGCAGCTCTCTTTGTCTCGGTGACGGCGACTCGTCCATCAGAATCGTTCATGCTCCGGCGGCCGCGGAGTCTCTGTGTGTCGGCGCGCTTGCCCCTGTAGGAATTCGAACGGTTTCCCTCCAGAGCGGGACTTACCATTTTGCCGTCCAGACTTACTTCGGTTCTGTCCGTATCTGCCGCGACCGTCTGCATCTCCTTCTTTACGAGGGAAAGCTGGCGCTGAATAGTCTGCAGCTGTGCTTCCAGAGATGCTTCACGTCCTTCGAGTCCTTCCGTAATCTGAGCATTTTCGGCGAGTTTTTTCATGGAATGGTGGGGAAGAAATTTGCGGAATTCTAAGGATCAAAAATAGGGATGCAACGATTAATTGTCAGAGGGTAATTTTTTGGCTTTCATAAAGCAAAAAGTCGTACTACTGCAATAACACGATTGCCTCACGTTGCCTATCTCTGAATACTGCTGCGCTTTTTCGCTCCTTTCCAACGCTGCGGCAGAGAAGAGACAGGTGCTCGAATCGATCATCTTTTTCTTCCCTGTTCCCATCACCACTCTTTCAGGAGGCCAGACATGGCTACCAAGAAAAACGGCAACCAGAAGTCTCGTCCGAGTTTCCGGGCGAAGCCCAAAGCTCAGAAGCGAGGCAACTGGAAGAGCCGCAGGTAAACGGAATAGAGAAGAGGCAGCCTTGGATTCGGTCCGTCCGGATCCAAGGTTTTTTTGTGTTCTACAAGCAACAAACCTTCATGCGTCGGCAAATAGGTGGATGAGAAATTTTTCCCAGATATGGTTGGGCCATGCGATCCATCCCATCCCCCCAACATCACCGCCGGCTTGCGGATGTAAATTTGCAGAAAGGAAAACTCAAAACCGAAGAGGTTCTGCGCCGCCATGCGAGATCCGACAGTGCCGTGGTGAAGAAAGGGACTCATGCTGCGCGCGCCGGGATCATGAACGCGTTCCGCGCGGCCTGATCAGCCGCGCACCTCAAACAGCCGGTACAGCGTATCGAACGCCAGCTGGGTGTTGGCTTCGTCGATGTACAGGACGAATTCCGTGTACGTGGAGGCGACTTCCTGCAGGTTGATGCCCTGCAGCATGATCTGCTGGAGCAGCACGCACAGCAGCCCCGGGACAGGCAGATATTTGGGCGAGAAGTGCACGGCGAGCGCGGAGATCTTCGTGTTTTCATAGATAATCCGCCGCCCCAGGTGCTTGCGGATGGCCGGCTCGAAGGCGCGGTCCACGATGACCGTCACTTCCGAAATGCCCTCGCTGATCGTCAGATAACCGCCTTTGTCGAGCACCAGCTTATGGAGGGCGTTGGCGGTCTCGAGCACCTGCCGGCTTTTTTCGAAGGAGAAGACCACGAGGCCCGTGTGCACCGTCAGCTTGGAAATCTTGAACTGCTTTGCCGTGGGGGCGATCTTCCGCAGCCGCTTCTGGTACCGCGAGAGCGCCATGAGAATCGCGCTGTCGGAGACCTTCTTTTTCGAGCGCACTTCCACGTGCGGGCGGATATGCCGGGCGAGCTGCGTGAGATTGAAGAGCCGGTACTGGAGGCCGTACTGCAGCAGGGGATCGCCCAGAACGATCTGCGGAAGAATGGCGGAGAGGGAAAGCATAATGTCATTCCGAGTGCTCGCGCAGAGGCGCGAGTGTATCGAGGAATGTTATAAACATAACAAAAACGAATGTATTCATCAACAATCGTCCGGAAAATCGCCAGGGCCGCGGCGGTCGCGTACACCATGCGCACTTTCCACCCCTCCTCATAACCAATCGCTTTCCTCCCCTCCGCGCCTACGAGGCGTCGTGGGCACCCCTCCCCCCGGTCTCCGCGCCTGCCGCGCGGGAACAGACGGAGACGCCGCCGGGACCCCTTCTGGATGAACTGCGCGCGCTGTGCCGCTCGGCGCTCGAACAGTCCGTCAACGCGACGCCCACAGCGACGCACGCGGAACTCCTTCCGATCCGGCGGGCGTGGCTGAACTGTTCCAACGCGTGCAGGCGGATCATCGAGCAGGCGGGCGATCGGGCCGCCATGCGCGAAGCAGTGCGTGACCTCCTCCTGAATGAATTCCAGATGTCGACGCAGAGGGTCTCCTTGCTGGTGGAATAGCGCCAAAAACGCGTGAAAAGAGGCCATAAACATGCTATACTGGGGAGAAACCCGCATATGCTCCCCGCACCCGTTCCGCCGCGCGTTCCCAAGCTGCCCGCCTCCGGCGGAGAGCTCTACAGCAGCCTGATGCGCGTCGCCGGGCCCGCGTTCAACACCGACGCGCTGCATCACAACGGCAAGATCGACTGGTCCGCTTTGCCCGGGGCGATGGATCGGTATTCCACGCTCCACGCGGCGTCGATGCAGCACCTCTCGTCGTCGATGCACACGTTCGTCAAAGGCGTGACGAATTATACCGAGCATCTTTCACGCGCGAGCGAGGAGAAGGACATCAACGGAATTCTGACCCAAATCCAACGCTCGAAGTTATGAATCTTTTTCCGCATTTCTTTCCGGCATTCTCTTCTCCCCTTCGAGAGACGCGCCTCCTCCGGTTCTCGGCGGAAGCGGCAGGGGAACAGGCGCCACTCGAGGTTCGCCGCACGGAACAGCCGGAACGGCAGATGCCCCGCAACGACGCCGAAGGCCGCGAATACATCGAGTCGCTCATCAAGCACACCGAAGAGGAGCTCAATCAACGCGTCCGCACTCCGTTGCAGCAGGCGCGGCAGCGGCTGGAGTGGGCGCGTGCGAACATCCCCAATATCCCGCCGGACGGCCGGCAGCACCTGGAATCCCTTTTGCGCGATGTGAACGCCGAAATCCAGCGGCAGGAGGTCGGCGGGCTGCTTCAGTACATCGGTGGGGTGACCATCGAATACCAGGCCGGGCAGACGCGTCCGATGAAGATGCAGGACGGCAGCACGCGGAATGTTCTCCTGCACCATGCGTACGGGTCGCACCGCACGGCGTACGGCGCCGACGGGGAACATCAGGATTTCTACCTGGGCCCGAACGTGGACCGCTGCACGACCATCTATCGCGTGAACCAGGGGGATGAGATCAAGGACATGATCGGGTTCGACTCGCCGCAGGACGCGCTGGCCGCGTATCTCCAGAACCATCCCGAACGGACCGCCAACGACGTGCCCATGCCCACGGCCATGCCCGTGGAGGAGTACAGGCGGCTGTTTTCGGGGGCGACTCCGCGCGCGGCGTGATCATCAGATTCCTTCCTCCCATCCCCCGATACGCTCGCAGTGCCGCAGCGAGCTACTCGGGATGACAGATCACGTCCCTTCCTCCCAGCTTCCCAGGTACTTGATCTGCTCCGGGGTGAGCTCATCAATCGCGACGCCCATCGCGCTCAGCTGATAGGCCGAGATCGTATCGTCGATTTCGGGCGGGAGCGTGATGACGCCCGGCTTCATCTTGCCCTTGTTCTTCACGAGGTACTCGCACGCGAGCGCCTGGCCGCAGAAGCTGAGGCTCATCACTTCGCTCGGGTGCCCTTCCGCCGACGCGAGGTTCACCAGGCGGCCTTCGCCGGCGACGTAGATCACGCGGCCGGATTTCATCAGATACTCGTCCAGATAGTGGCGGACGCGGCGCTTGCCTTTGGCGTTCTTCTCCAGCGTCGCCAGGTCCAGCTCGCAGTCGAAGTGCCCGGAGTTCGCGAGCACGGCGCCGTCCTTCATCTTCTCCATGTGCTCCCAGCGGATCACGTGCAGGTTGCCGGTGACGGTGATGAACAGATCGCCGATCGGGCTGGCGTCCTCCATCTTCATCACGCGGTGGCCGTCCATGACGGCCTGCAGAGCGGCGAAGTTATCGACTTCCGTCACGATCACCTGCGCCCCGAGCCCCTGCGCGCGCATTGCCACGCCCTTGCCGCAGCTGCCGTATCCCAGGACGACGACCGTCTTGCCGGCGATGAGCAGGTTGGTCGACCGCAGGATGCCGTCGAACGTCGACTGGCCGGTGCCGTAGTAGTTGTCCATCAGGTGCTTGGTCTTGTTGTCGTTCACCGCGATCATCGGGATCTTCAATGCGCCGTCGCGGACCATGGAATGCAGGCGGATGATGCCGGTGGTGGTCTCCTCGCAGCCGCCGATCAGGTTATTCAGCAGGGCGGGATGCTTGGTGTGCATTTCGGTCACGAGATCGCAGCCGTCGTCGATGGTGATGTGCGGTTTCGTTTCGATCACCGCGGTCAGAAAGCGGTAGTAATCCTCCTTCGATTCGCCCTTGTACGCCCACACCTGTACGTTCTCCTCCTCCGCGAGCGCCGCAGCGATGTCGTCCTGCGTGCTGAGCGGGTTGCAGCCGGTGATGGCCACCTTCGCGCCGCCGGCGGTGAGCGTCCGCACCAGGATGCCGGTCTCCTTGGTCACGTGCAGCGCCATGCCGATCGTCAGCCCCTTGAACAGCTTCTCCTTTTTGAATCGCTCCTGCACCATCATCAATGCGCCCATGCGGCGCTCGGCGATTTCGAGGTTGAGCCTGCCCTGTTCGGCGAGCGACGGGTCTTTCACGTGTGACATAATCAAGTGGGGAACGCAGCAAAGGGTAACAGAGTGAATTATGAATTACGAATCATGAATTCTGACATTCCCTCAGGATTCAATATTCATGATTCAGAGGAGGAACACTGTTTCTTGCAGATGCCTTCCCTTCAAAATACCCCCCTCAGCGCGATGTGCGTGAGGGGGATGCTCTCTCAGCGGATGCCGTACACGAAGTACAGCACGACCGCTAAGAGGACAAAGGCGATGGGGATCCACGGCGGGATCCTCATCGATGGTGGAAGAGGCATGGCTGCCTCCTTTCTGGTCTTGGCGGAATTGCCATGACCAGAAATATTATACCATATACTCGTTAAATTGGCTATTACAGGGCTGGAAGGGCCTCCGCGTACGCCCTTTCCGCCCTGTTCCACACGTCCTTGGCATCCAGGAAATCGATCAGCGTGCCTTCCTGTTCGACGACAAACGATCCCATCGACGCACCGAGCATGCCGCAGTGCTTCAGCGACCAACCGGCCGCGAGACCCGTCAAAAATCCCGCGCGCAACGCGTCGCCCGCGCCGGTAGGGTTCACCAGTTTCTCTGCTTTGCAGGCCGGCAGAGTGATCATGCCTTCTTTCTTTGAATGGATCGTCATGCCGTTCTCGCCTTGCGTGATAATCAAAAGGGGATTGATCTTCAGGACGTCATCCACAGACATGCCGGCCTTCTCCGAGAGCAGACTCCATTCGTATTCGTTCACGATCGTCGCGGAGCTCGTCTTGATTCCGCGGACCAGATCCTCCGCGCCCAGTCCGATGATCAGCTGGCCCGGGTCGAACATCCACGGGATCTTCTGCTTCGCGCACGCACGCACCGCTTCCATCATCAGCACGCCGTTGCGGGGGCTCACGATGCCCCACGCGATGTCCTCGCGATCGTCACTTATGTCCGGCCACGACCCGTGCGCGTCCGCCCCCGGGTGAAAGAACGCGATCTGTCGTTCACGGCTGTCGGTTCCGATGATCGCCGTCGCGGTCACGTGTCTGGGCAGCGTCTCGATGCGGCCGGTCGCGATGCCCCGTTCCTCCATCAGCGCCAGATACTCGCCGCCGTCGCTGCCAACCGTGCCGACGAGGAGGGGAACCTGGTTCAGCAGCCGGAGGTTCCACGCGATGTTCGCGCCCGTGCCGCCGTGATGGCGCGCGTAATGCGGGCTGAAGAACGACACCGAGAGCGATTCCAGGTCCGCCCCGCCGATGGCGTCTTTGAAGGAACCGTCGTACTGGAGGAGGACGTCGTACGCGATGGAGCCGGTGACAAGTATTTTCATATGGAGAAGAAATCAGCTCGAACGCGGAAGCTTTGAGCTGCGAGCGGTGAGCTTTGAATAAAAGGCATAAAGCTTTCGGCTGATAGCATCACATTCCTTCAGGATTTTTTCGATAGCAGTCTGTGTCCCGTATCTCAATTCTGCAGCGATGAGCAGTTGAGTGATAAGCTCCGCGAGAGAACCTCTGGCGATCAGAATGAAATTTGAGAATTCTTTATCCGACGTTCGTTGGCTTCCTTCGGCGATATTTGAAGGCACCGAAACCGCAGATCGTCTTATCTGGCTCGTTATTCCATAGAGTTCTTCTTTCGGAAATGTTTTTGTTATTGTATAAACATCCTTCACCAGTTCCATGCTTCGCTGCCAGACGAGCAGCTTCTGAAATGACATTGCCAGCATGTCCCCATCGTACTGCTCATAGCTCATCGCTCATAGCTCATCGCTTATGAAAATCGCCGTCATCGGTACCGGCTACGTTGGTCTTGTTTCCGCCGCATGCTTCGCGGAGCTGGGGCACACCGTGATGGGCGTCGATATCGATCCCGCAAAAGTGGAGCTGCTCAAGCAGGGCAAAAGCCCGATTTTCGAGCCGGGCCTCGAGGAGCTCATCAAGAAAGGTCTTCGGAGCAAACTTCTCTCCTTCACCACCGACATCACGCAGGTGCTGCCCTCCGTTCAGGTCCTCTTTTCCGCCGTCGCGACGCCCCAGGGCGAGAACCACCAGGCCGATCTCCGTGCGGTCTTCTCGGTCTGCGACGCGGTGGCGAAGCACATTGATCACGACCTCGTCTTCGTCAATAAATCCACCGTCCCCGTCGGCACGGGTCTCAAATGCCAGGACCGGATCCGGGAGATCCTCAGGAGCCGCGGCGTCCCACACACGGTCTCGGTCATCAGCAATCCCGAATTCCTGCGCGAGGGCATGGCCGTCGGCGACACGCTGATGCCCGACCGCATCGTGGTGGGTCTCAATGGTTCGGCACCGCTCGCCACAAGTTCTGATCAGGGTACGCGCAAAATCATGGAGGAGCTGTACCGGCCCATCACGCGCGTGGGAAAGCCGATCATCTTCATGAGCCGCGAGAGCGCGGAGATCGTCAAATACGCGAGCAACGCGTTCCTCGCCACCAAAATCAGCTTCATTAACATGCTGACGGAACTGTGCGAGAAGACCGGCGCCGACATCCGCGACATCGCCACGGGCATGGGCCTCGACGACCGCATCGGGCCGCGCTTCCTGCACGCCGGCATCGGCTACGGGGGCAGCTGCTTTCCCAAGGACGTCAAAGCGCTCATGGCCACCGCGCGCGAGCACAATCTCGATTTCGCGATCGTCGAAGCCACCGACCATATCAACGCGCGGCAGCGCGCGCGCTTCTTCGGAAAAATCCTGGCCTCGCTCGCCCCGCGGTCCACCGTCGCCGTCTGGGGATTGAGCTTCAAGCCCAAGACCGACGACATGCGCGAGGCGCCGAGTCTGGACCTGATTCCGATGCTTCTGGACGCGGGGCATTCCGTCCGCGCGTTCGATCCCGAGGCGATGGAGCGGGCGAAGCCGTTGTTGCCGCCGGGAGTCGCATACACCGCCTCCTCCATGGAAGCCGTGAAAGACGCCGATGCGACGGTATTGCTCACGGAGTGGGATGTCTTCCGCGGGGCGGATCTGGGGGAAATGAAGAAGGCCATGAAGGGCGATCAGCTCTGGGACGGGCGCAACATCTACGAGCCCGCGCTGGCGAAGCTCGCGGGGCTGCAGCATCACGGAATCGGTCTGGGCAAGGCGTGAAGGTATACTCGGGCACATGCCTGCCGTACGAGTGAACGAATTCGACACCCTGCGCGGAGTATTGGTGATCGCCATGGTCATGGTGCACGTGCTGGCGAACATCGGCGGCGTGCGGTTCGACGAACTCTTCGTGCTGTGGATATCGGTGGGGTTCGTGTTCATGAGCGGGATGCTCGGCAGCAGCGTGCTCCTCAAGGCAAAAAGAGGCCGCAGCATCGTGCTGCGGGGCGCCAGGCTGGTCGGACTCTTCGTCCTGCTCAATCTCGTGCTGCGCGGACCGGAGCCGATCCGGGCTCTCATCACCGAGGGCGCCGTGGACGCGGCGATGTTCGAAATCCTGCTGCCGATCGGCATCGTGATCATGCTATTGCCGGTCTTGGGTGCCGCACCGATCGTCACGGGCGCTGTGTGCCTGACGGGTCTCATCACCCTGGATGCGATGCACGTGTCGCCGTACGTGATCAAGTTCACCGCGATCGGCGGTATCGGCGCGATGGCGGGTTCTTTCAGAAACGATTGGCCGGCGTTGTGGAACCGGACGGACGTGCAGGCGCTGGGCCTCGCGGTCGTCCTCGGGACGCTGGCGATCGCCGTAACCGGGAAAGTCCACGCGCCCCTGACCATCGCACTCATCGTGTCCTTCGGATTCTTTCCCGCCATCATCGGCATCGTGCACAGGATCAAGCCGGTGCAAGAGTGGTGCGGGCTGATGGGGCGCCACTCACTCCTGCTCTACATCCTGCACGTGGCGGCCATCGCCGCGCTGACGCGCACGTCTCTTCCGCCGGTCGCGTCCGCCGTCCTGATCGCTGCCCTGTGCGCGGGGGGCGCATGGATGGGGGATCGGACGAGGAACTATCCCATGCTGCACCGGGCGTATCGGCTGTTGTTGCGGTAGGCATTAAACGAATAGCGAATTACGAATTACGAATCTTCCTTAGGAAACATTCGTAATTCATTATTCGTACTTCGTCTCCGGGTTTACTTTTCCTTCTGCTACCCTTCTCGCATGAAAATCTTCCTGACCGGCTGCTCCGGCTTCATCGGCTTTCACACCATCCAGAAGCTCCTCGCCCGCGGCGACGAGGTGATCGGCCTCGACAACATGAACGCGTATTACGATCCGTCACTTAAGGAAGCCCGCCTCAAGATCCTTAAAGAGAAAGGCGGCAAGAAGTTCACGTTCGTCAAAGGCGACATCCTCGACCGTGCCACGGTCAGGAAGTGCATGACTGGCTGCGACCGCGTCTGCCATCTCGCCGCGCTCGCGGGCGTCCGCTACGCGTTCGATCATCCGGACGAGTACATCGACATCAATATCCGCGGGTTCTTCCATGTCCTGGAGGAAGTCCGGCAGCAGAAAATTCCCGGGCTTATCTATGCGTCCTCCAGCTCCGTGTATGGCGGCAACACCACGTTCCCGTCATCCGAGGAGCACCGGACGGACGACCAGCTCTCGCTCTACGGCCAGAACAAGAAGGACAACGAGCTGATGGCCCATACCTATCATCATCTCTATGGTACGAAGACGACCGGCCTGCGGTTTTTCACCGTCTACGGTCCGTACGGCCGTCCCGATATGGCTCTGTTCCTCTTCACGGACGCGATCTTGAAGGATAAGCCCATACAGGTCTTCGGCTTCGGCAAGATGAAGCGCGACTTCACGTACGTCGACGACATCGCGGACGGAATCATCGCCTCCATCGACAAAAACTACGACGAGGAGATCTTCAACCTCGGCTGCGGCAAGCAGGAGGAGCTGATGGAATACATCCGCCTCGTCGAAACCACTGTGGGGAAGGAGGCGAAGAAGGAGATGCTGCCCATGCAGCCCGGCGACACCACGGCAAGCTCCGCGGATATCTCCAAGGCCCGGAAGATGCTCGGGTATGATCCCAAGACGACGATCAAAGACGGCGTGCCGAGGTTTGTCGAGTGGTATCGAGAGTATTATCGCATATGAACGTCCCTCGTACGAAATTTGCTCCGCAAATTTCTACTCGGGATGACAGGGGTTTATTCATTCTAACGCCTCGATACGTTCAGCGCGGTGCGCTGAACTACTCGGCGAACGAGCGTCGAGTAGCCCCGGGCTGCGCCGAGGGGCGTATCGAGACGCCTTTCTTTAAAAAGCCCTGTCATCCCGAGTGGCTCGCTGCGGAGCAGCGAGCGTACGAGGGACTATTTTCTCACCCACGTCTCCACCTCCACTCCCGCCACGCGCTTCCATCCGCTCGTGTTGAACGGCGGGTCGCAGGTTTCCAGGCAGACGATCGCCTTGGCATCCTTCACGGACTCCGGTGTGTAGCGCCGTATGACCGTGTGTGATTCGTACTGCCATTCATGCCCGAATGAACCGTATATCAAAATGACACCCGATCCCGAACTGGCATCCACCGCCTGCATCACCGACCGGGCGGGACCGGGAACGGTCTCTGGTCGCGCAAACCATGTCACGAGCGCCGTGGCGAAGAGGAGGCAGGCGAGCATCGGGAACGCATGCGGGTGCTTGCGCCCGTGAAACAGATGGAACAGTCCCGCCACGAACAGCGGCGTGAAGAGGATCGCATAGTACGGATGAGCGGGCGGGAGGAGCAGATAGGCGCAGACCAGTACCAGGCTTCCCATCAGACCCAGATTCTTCGATTTCAGGATCCCCCACGTCCCCACGGCGCTCGCGATCACCGCACCGCCGACAGCCCAGAGCCCCAGAAGATCATGCATGCGCGTCGCAATCCGCACATCACCGTTCCCCTTCAGCAGGAAGGCTCCAAGCACCAGCGGAGACGTCAGCGTGTAGAGGGCCAGGAGCGCCATGGGTCCCATCACGAACAGCGCAGACTTCATCCGGGATTGGCCTCCCCGTCGCAGGACCGTCCAGGCGAGAGGCGCAAAGAGCACCGCCTGATACGCCGTGAAGAGCGATGCGAGCCAGAAGAGGGCGATCCCAGCGGGATACTTCTTCACCAGCTCCGGGCGTGTCATCAGCCAGACGAACACCAGCGCCTGCAGTGCCGTGACCGGCGCCATCATGATCGATCCGGCCTGCGTGAGGACCGCGGAAGAGAGAATCCAGCCTGCGCACACCATTATCCGGTCCTCCAGATGCATCGAACGGGTCATATCCCAGATCAGCCACACGGCCTGGACCAGAAGAGTCGCGAGCAGCAGCCGCCAGAACACTTCCTGAAACGGGAGCGCTTCGGTCAGCGACATCACCCACCGCAGGAGCGGCGGATGGGGGTAGGGGATATTCAGCAGGTACTTCGCCTCATCCGTCCGGACCTGCGCGAGCGTCTGCACTTCAGTCGCGAGGAAGATCGCAATAAGCTGGAGAATGCCGGCGATCGACCATTCTTTCCTTACGTGCATGGCTGCAGGGAGAAATCTTCGAAGAGGAGGACGTGACAGGTTTCCGGATCCTCGCCGCGGATGTGTTCGCGATGCAGCAGCCGGAGATAACTGGCGCCGGAATCCGTCACGAGAATGTCGGACACCAGCCATCCTTCCCGGGCCGACACCTGCCGCAGGGCGGATTCAGCCCGGATCGTGTCAGAATACAGCGCCAGTAATCCGAGAATCTGCCACAGGAACGCGAGTGCAAGGAGCGTCAGGATCACCGCGAATCCCGCCGCCTGACGGCGCAGGAGGGGATGCGCCGGCGGATGGTGAGGGGAGGCCTTCATGTCAGGCATTCCAGGTGAAGAGCTTCCCGATCGTGTAGTTCCAGACCATGCCGAGGAACGCGCCGACCGCCAGACTGCTCACCACGTGAAATTCGACCGCGAATGTCAGGAAGAACGTCACGGCGATGTTCGCGAGCGCGCCCAGCGCGCAGACGATGTTGTATTTCACGAAGCCCGTCACGGCTTTCCAGCCCCGCAGCTTCGCGTACGCAAACGTCCAGGCGTTGTTCATCAGGAAGTTGAAGACAATGGCGGCTTCGATGCCGATGAGGAGCGGAGCGAACGCGAGAGTCTCCGCCGGCGATGTCCCCAGAACCATGGCCGCGACGAAGTATGTTCCCAGATTGATCACGACGCCGATGGCGCCGACCACGCAGTATTCCACGAACGTCAGCGGGATGATCCTGCCGAATGCGGCGTCGTAGATGTACTCCAGGAACTCGAGCTGCACGCGGCGGCTGAGCTTGCTCTCGCCGTGGGTGCGCACGCCGAAGGTGAACGGGATTTCGGCTGCCCGAAGCCCCGCAGGCGCATGCACGAGCAGGTCGAGCAGGATCTTGAAGCCCTTGGGATTCAGGCGCGGCAGGATCTCCTCAAACGCTTTCCGGTCGATCGCGAAGAAGCCGCTCATCGGATCGGTCACTCGCACTTTGCAGAGGCGCATCGCGAGCGCCGTTGCAATCCTGCTGAGCGTGTGCCGGCGCTCGTCCCACTCGCCGACGCTTCCGCCGGCAGTGTACCGCGATCCCAGCGCGATCCCGGCTCCGCTTTGCACGGCGTCACGCAGTTTCGGAATCAGCGAGAGGTCATGCTGGCCGTCCGCATCCGCAACCGCGAGCACGTCGCCTTTCGATGCCAAAAACCCCTCGATCACCGCGGATGACAACCCGCGGCGTCCCACGCGCCGCACCACCCGGAGATCGTCGCGGTTCCGGGAGAGCTCCTGCGCGATCCTCCACGTGCCGTCGGGCGAGTCGTCATCCACCACGATGATTTCGTGCGGAATGCCCCGAAGCACCGCTCCAAGTTTTTCGAGAAGCCCCGGGAGGTTCTCGGATTCGTTGTAGGTGGGGAGGATCAGCGAAAGCATTATGTATTCCGTATTATGTATTAAGCGGAATGCGTAATACATACTACATAATACGGGGAACGGGTGTGTCTGGTTTTCGGCTTCTTTCTGCGGTATCTTTGGGCCTATGAAGATTCTCGTTACCGGTAGTTCAGGAACAATTGGCACCCGTCTCTGCGAAACTCTCCTCCAGCGGTCGTATGACGTCGCGGGGGTCGACTGGGTGAAGAACAAGTGGCAGCCGGCGGTGGATGCGATCACGACGCTCGTCGACATGCGCGACATGGACGCAGTCAAAAAGATCGACTGCTCCGGCGTCGACGTGATCGTTCACCTGGCCGCAAACGCCCGCGTGTACGATCTGGTCGAAGACCCCGCCCGTGCGTGCGACAACATGGTCAGCACGTTCAACGCGCTTGAGCTCGCGCGCAGGAACGGCATCCGCAAGTTCATCTTCGCGTCGTCCCGCGAGTGCTACGGCAATCTTCCGGCACGCAGATTCAAGGAAGAGCTGGCCAAAATCGAGAACTGCGAGAGTCCCTACACGGCGAGCAAAATCGCCGGCGAGGCGCTCGTGGAGGCGTATTCCCGATGCTACAAGATCGACCACATCATCTTCCGCTTCAGCAACGTCTACGGCATGTACGACGACAGCGAGCGCATCGTGCCGCTCTTCATCCGCAAGATGCGTGCCAACGAGCCGGTCAAAGTCTTCGGCAAGGACAAGTGCCTGGATTTCACGTACGTCGACGACACCGTCGAAGGCATCATCGCGGCGATCCTCAAATTCGATGCCGCCAAGAACCACACATACAACCTCGCCTTCGGGCAGGGGACGTACCTCATCGATCTCGCCAAGACCCTCAAGCGCATGCTCAAAAGTTCGTCGGAAGTCACGCTGGGCGAGCCCCGCACGGGCGAAATTGTCCGCTACGTGGCCGATATCGCGCGCGCGAAGGAAATCCTCGGCTACGATCCCAAAGTCTCCTTCCGCGACGGCATCCAGAAGTCCGTGGAGTGGTATACGAGGAACATCTAAACATTACGTATTCAGTATTAGGTATTATGTATACGTACTACATAATACGTAATACGTAATACGTAATACACATTACGTCTTCTTTTCTTCGTGGTACGCCATCTCCAGGTTCACATCCCATAAGTTCGATTTGTCCGTGCGTCCCTCGACGATGTTATCCACCGCCATCATCGCGGTGAGCATGGAATGGTCCTGGTTGTTGTAGCGGTGCATGCCGTTGCGCCCCACGAGGAAGATATTCGGGATCGTGTTCACGTACTCGCGCACCACGTGCAGCTGCTCGAAGCTGCCCCAGTAGGCGGGATAGGCCTTGGGCATGCGGAGAACGCAGGCATCGAGGACGTCCTCCTTCTTCAGGAATCCGATCTGCTCCATCTCGGAAATGCCGAGGTTGATCATCTCCCGGTCCGGTTTGATCCACAGGTCGCCGCCTTCGTTCACGAAGTACTCGAGGCCGATCCAGACCGTGCTCTTCCAGTCGTTGACCATGTACGGGCTCCAGTTGTTGAAGATCTGCACGCGGCCCACGCGGACGCCGCCCTCCTGGATGTAGATCCAGTTGTCCGGCACGTTCGTCGCGGGCGCCTTCTTCCTTTCCGTCACGTGGAGCTTCTTGAGCAGCAGGCCGACCGTCAGAAAGTCCCGGTACTGCAGCCCTTCCGCCACTTCCACCACTGTCGCGGGGGCTCGCGGCGTGACCATCCCGATCAGGTGCTTGATGGGCATCGTCGAGAAGAAATAGTCGCAGGCGACTTCCTCCCGCGCGCCGGTCTCCACATGCTCCAGCGTCACGGATGTCACCCGCGTGTCTGTCAGATGCACTCCGACCACGCGGGTCTTCATCCGCACCTCGCCGCCGCACGCGTTCACCTGCTTCGTCACCGTTTCCCACATCTGTCCGGGTCCGAACTTCGGATAGAAGAAGCGGGTGATCAGGCTGGTCTCTCGTTCTTCCTGGGCTTTCTTGAAATCGCTGGAGAACAGATCCTTTACGGCGTGGAACACGGCGCGTTTGAGCGAGAGCCCCTTGATGCGCTGCGCCCCCCAGTCGGCGCGGATCTGGTTGCACGGGATGCCCCACACCTTCTCCGTGTACTTCTCGAAGAACGTTTCGTACAGACGCCGCCCGAAGCGGTTGGTGAAGAAGGCGTCCAAGAACATCTCATCCTTGATGGGGAACAGCTGGGCCTTGACGTAGCTGAGGCCGATCAAAAACGTGTTCCAGAGTCCCAGCCGGCGCGCGACGCTCAGCGTGATGCCGATGGGGTAGGGAAAGAAGTGTTTGCGGTAGAAAATGCGGCTCAACCGGGGCCGCTGGAGCATCACTTCGTCCGTTTTTTCTGGATCGGGTGCGGGTTTCTTCACCGTCACGGCATGGCCCTGTGCGGGTTCCGGGTCTCCGGCTTCGCCTTCCATGCACTCGGGGCAAAGATACTTCACGGTCACTTCCGTGGCGTATTCGATCTCATGCTTCCGTGCCTCCGTGTCCGCTGCGGGAGCGCCCTGCTTGGGCAGGATGTTGAACCACCAGTTCATCACGCGCTCGCTCTTGGAAAAGAAGCGGTGGCCGCCGATATCGATGCGGTTGCCTTTGTAGTTGTACGTCTGGGCGATGCCGCCGATGGCGCCCGTTTCCTCGCAGACGATCGGATGGATATCCGTGCGCGCGAGCAATTCGTAGGCGGCGGTGAGCCCCGCGGGGCCCGCGCCGGCGATGAGGGCGACTTTTCGGTCAGACATCGGCGGCAGTCTACCTGAACACGAAGACTTTCCTCATCCCGTAATTCCAGACCAGCACGATCCACATGGTGGCGAAACGCGCGATCAGATGGTGGATGTGCAGGGCGCTCACGAAGAGCCACAGGAAGAGCTCCGTCCAGGCAAGGCCGCCGAGGGCAATCGAATAGGACAGGGCGACTTCCTTACTCCTGCTCATTTTGCTCTCGAAGATCCAATAAACGCAGAGCAGGTGGTTGAGCACGAATCCGGTGGTGTACCCGGCGAACGCGGCGGCGTAGTAATTCACGCCGAGGCCCGACGACAGGAGCGCGTAGACGCCGAAGTCGACAACGGATGCTGAGCCCCCGACGATGAGATACCGCAGGAAGCGGATGTGCGGGTTGCGGGTCTTGCGGATCATCGCCTTCTTTCCCAGATCCACCACCTGCCGCCGGCGGGATTTTTTCGCCAGTCGCCGCAGGGGCCCGGGCGGGAGGGCGCGGATCAGCATCCGGAAGATCTTGAGCCGGTCGAGACTGCCCGCGCCGGAATCCTCATTGGCGGCCGTCGCCGCCTTGGGGTGCACGCGGAACGTTCCCAACGTTCCCGTCAGCCAGAATCCATCGCTCTTCAGCAGGCATCGTACCCAGTATTCCGCATCCAGTCCCTGTTTCATGTCCTCCCGGAACGGTCCGACCGCCTGGATCAACGCGCGCCGCAGCATAACGAAGCTCGGCTCGCCGATCAGGTTCGGCCGAAGACCCCGAGTGATCCATCGGGTCAAAAATTCCTCTTTTAACAACCGCCCCGGTGGCATCTCCGTTTTCCGCAGGTCTTCCACTTCCTTATAAATCCCCGTGGCCGCCGCGCCGGTGCGGCTTTCGATCCGGTACGCATGATCGGCGGCGGTGAATCCCACGTCCGGATTCTTCGCGAACACCTCCATGCTCCGTTCCAGGTAAGCGGGCTCCCATAGATCGTCCTGGAAAAGGTACGCGACCAGCGGCGCGGTCGTCTGACGGATGCTCGCGTTCCAGTTACCGCCGATGCCCAGCCGGTGCGGGCTCTGCCGGAACAGGATTCGCGGGTCTTTGAGATACGGCCGGACGATCGCTTGCACGTCGGTCTTGGAGGCATCGTCGTGCACGATCAGCTCCCAATCCTCAAACGTCTGCGCGAGCACGGAATCGATCGCGGCCCGGAGGTGCTCGGGGGTGGGCTCGTAGGTGGGGATGAGGATACTGACTGATGGCATGGATCCCAGTGTACGGCACAGACGGCACAGAGGGGACAGAGGCCGCAGAGGAAATTCCTTAGGCAAAAAGCCTTATCCTGTGTGCCTTGTGTGCCCTCTGTTTCCTCTGTATCTATTCAAGAATGACCTTCGCATCCGCGATCACCACCCCGTCTCCGCGGACGATCACCGGATTCAGATCCAGCTCCTTGATCATCGGACAGTCGTGGACGAGGTGCGAAACCGTGGAGATCAGCTTTGCCAGAGCGGCGATGTCGGATTGCGATTTCCCGCGCATGCCCAGCAGCATTTTCCACGATGTGAGGCTCTGCAGCATCGCGTAGGCCTCCTCTTCGCCGATGGGCGCGATGCGGAAGGATGTATCTTTGAAGAGTTCCGTGTAGATCCCTCCCAGCCCGGCCATCACCAGGTGCCCGAAGCTGGCATCCTTCAGCGCGCCGACGATGAACTCGTCGCCCGCGGGAAGCAGCTTCTGGATCAGGACGCCGTTGAGCGCCGCATCCGGCGCGCCTTTTTTCGCGTTCTGCATGATTTCCCGGAATGCCGCGATCGTGTCCTGTTCGTTCTTCAGATTCACGCGCACGCAGCCGATGTCGGTCTTGTGCACGATCTGCGGCGAGCTGATCTTCGCGACGACCGGGTAGCCGATCTCCTTCGCAAGTGCCGCCGCCTCGGCCTCATCGCGCGCGACGGCGGAAGAGGGAAGCGGAAGGCCGTAGAGTTTGAAGAGTTCCTCGGTTTTGTCTTCGGGGAGGAGGCCGTGCATTCCCTCGAGAGACGATCTGGAGAGGGAGGAATGATGGCAGGCGATGTCACCCTGAGCCCGTCGAAGGGCGACATCGCTGTCATGGTTCGACGAGCTCACCATGACAGGTCGCAGGGCTCCCAATGCGCCGATTGCACGCTCAGGGGTGGGAAAATTCGGAATGCCGTTCTCCTGGAGGATCCGGATGGCCTTCGTCACGTTCTTCTCTCCCATGAATGCGGTGACGACGGGCATCAGCGGATGCGAGGCATGGATCCGGATGATCGCCTGCGCCACGTCCTCCGCCGGCGTCATCACCTGCGGCGTCAGCAGCATGGCAACACCGTCGATGTTGCGGTCTTTCGCGCACGCGGCGAGCGAGGCTTCGTACCGGTCGCCCAGCGCGTCGCCCAGCACGTCCACCGGATTCTTGGCGCTGGCGGCCGGGGGCAGGAGTTTCTGCAGCGATTCGCGGTTTATTGGCTCCAGTTCGGCCAGGATCAGACCCGCGCGTTCCGCCGCGTCGGTCGCCAGGATTCCCGGGCCTCCGGCGTTGGTGATCACCGCGATCTGCGGAGAGAGGAGCGGTGGCTGCGCAGAGAGCACACGGAGCATATCCATGAATTCCTCCGCGGTGTGCGCGTGCCGTATGCCCGCCTGCCGGCAGACGGCATCGATGGCGGCGTTGGATCCCGCGAGCGCTCCCGTGTGCGACGACACCGCCTTCTTGCCGCGCTCCGAAACGCCGGACTTGATGAGGACCACCGGCTTCACCGCCGCGACTTCCGTCGCGATCTTCAGGAACCGCCCACCCTGCCTGATGCTCTCCAGATACATGCCGATCACTTTCGTTTCGGGATCATCCCGGCAGATTTCCAGGAAGTCGCACTCATCCATCACGGCCTTGTTGCCCATGCTCACCACCAGGGAGAAGTCCATGTGGAACGCAGCGGCGGAGTCCAGAAGCGCGACCGCGAGCGCGCCGGACTGGCTGAGGAGCGCCACGCGCCCCGGACGCTCCAGGTTCTCCGCGAACGACGCGTTCATGCCGATCGACGGGCGAATCACGCCGAGGCAGTTGGGCCCGACGAGCGCGATCCCGTACCGTTTGGCGATATCCACGGCCTCCTTCTCCAACGCGTGACCTTCATCGGTTCCGGTTTCGCCGAATCCGGCGCTGATGACGATCACGGTTTTCACTCCTTTCTTGCCGCATTCCTCCAGTAATCCGGGGACCGTCTTCCCCGGCGTGACGATCACAGCCAGATCCACCGGATCCGCAATCGCCGACAGCGACGGATAGGCCTTGAGTCCCAGGATTTCCTCCGCTTTGGGATTCACCGGGTAGATCCGGCCTTTGAATCCCTGGGTCTGGATGTTCTTCATCACCATGTGCCCCACCTTCTTCTCTTCGGACGAGGCGCCGATGACCGCGATAGAGGAGGGGGAGAGGAGAGACATGCGAAAGGGGGCAATCAGATACTACCCAATTTTTTCTGCCGTTCTTCCATTTCCTTGGCCAATGTGTCGCTTTGGATTTCTTTTTCCTCTTCCTCCGTCAGCCGGATGATCGGCATCGGCGCGTTATCCGCCGCGAAGGCTTTCTTGATGTTCTCGGGGGCGCTCATCACCGGATCGATGGCGGCATAGATGCTGTATCCGGGGATGTAGCCCAGCGCGTAGTCCCGTCCGGCCTCCACGGGGTCGTTTCCGCCGATAACCCCCGCGGTGAGTGACATCGTCGAGACGACCTTATCGAGAGCCGTCAGACTGAGGATCGCCTCTCCCACGGCGCCCACGGGGCGTGCGACTGCCGTAAAGCGGTCCGCCTGCCGCATGACGTTGGTGCACATGTCGCGCAGCTCCTGGTCGCGGTGACGGGTGTCGACTTCCACGCGCAGGCGCATCAGGAATTCCAGCTGCTGCATGAGCGGGGCGGTCGAGGGGTATTCGTAATGGAGCCGCCGGTAATTCCGCTGGCACAGGTTCGCGGTCTGCGTGGTGATCTCGTATTCGCGGTCCTGATAATTTCCCCAGTCGGTGATGACGCGCGAAGCGATGACGCCGAACATGGAACGTTCTCTCTCGAGATACAGGTTGTTATGCGCCCTCTGGACGGCGCGGGCGTAGGCGTGGGTCAGCACGTTCTCGGTCTTGATCCGCTCCACGCCGATCGCGGACTGCAGGATCTGCTCGCGCAGCTGCGATTGCCGCACCGACGGAGGCAATGCAACCGTAAACTGCGGCATCGCGAGGCGTCCGCCGCAGAAGATGCGCACCGCGTTCTGCATGTTCGTGCGGAAGGCTTCCGTCACGGGCGGCATGGGAAGCGATGCGATGATCTGCACGGCTTCCATGGGGCTCGAGCGCGCGATGGCGATCCAGCTCCGGGTGTCGCCTGCGCGCGGCCAGATCCGCGGTCCCGCGGGGACGGGGAAGATCTCGCCGGTTGATTCCTTCACATACAGGCCCAGCGGCGAATTTGCGGGAGGCGTTTCCAGCACCAGGATGGTCATCAGTGCGAGTTCCATGGCCTGCGCCGGTTCCTTCAGATTCGCGGTGCTGGCGTCGATGCGCCGCTGCTGGCGTCCGTCGGGCCCCTGGACCCAGTAGTCGCCCACCCATGTCGGGTAAGTGTCGTTGTGCAGGCGCGTGGGCGGGGCATCGTCGTTGGAAATCGGCACCTGGAGATTCACGCCCGACCGGCGCATTGCATAGACCAGCGCCTTGGCGGCGTTGAGATCGGCGCGCCTGCGGGCGTTGATCGTGTCATTCAGCGCGCGCTGCCGCAGCGCGAGGTTCGCGGCATCCATCGGACTCCCGGTATTGAATGCCTGCAGTTCCGCGGCGATCGCCGTGAGTTGCTTGAGCAGCGCCGCGGAGTCTTCATCCGCTTCGCCGGGATACGCCGCAGTCAGCGCGACGCCGGTGCCCGCCTGGGCATTTGCCAGGGTGGCCGCCCAGAGCCAGGGCCTGCGCCCGTTCGCCTCCGGCCCCCGGAAGAAGAACGCCGAGAGCGGTCCGCGTTCCACGCGCACGATGCCCGGCTGCACTTCCACGCCGGAGTGATTGCTCAAGAGCGCCACTCCTCCTCGGAAACGGGTGTCGCGGTCCAGGATGTTGATCATGTCCGCGCTCTGGAGGGCCTGGGCCGTGCCGGTGTTGATCGCATGCAGGGCCGTCGCAACGGCATTGCAGGCCAGCTTGTCCGCCGTCAGCGCGGTGCCGTTGCTGGCGGAGTACGTCCGCGTCAGCCGCATCCAGCACTGGGCGGATCCGTACCGCTTCATGTTTTCTTCGGTCGGAACGACCGGATCGGCATGGTCCGTCCACACCCATCCCAGATTATTCGCGTTCAGATAGGTGAAGGAGACTGTCCGACTTCCCGATGTGAACTGCAGAATATCCAGGCGCGTCGGATGGGGGACGGCGCCGAGTTCCCGGAGTTTTGCCTCGCCGATCCTTTGCCGCTGCGTCCTGAGAGCGTTCTGTGGAAGTATCTTCTGCAGGGCTTCGCCGTCCGCGTTCAGCTCCGCAAGCCCGAGAGCGATGTCCACGGTGCATTCGTTGAGCGGCTTGAGGAGGTTGCCGCGCGCTTCGGCGGTCTCCGCCCACATCCACTGGCCGTCGGTGAAGTGGAAATAGATCGCCGCATACCCTGCCCTCTGCCGGTAGGCGATCACGGTTTCACCACGGCTGTTGCCCTCCATCGTGCCTCCTGCGCCCGTGAGATACCGTAGGCCGGCTTCGCGTTTTTGCGTTCGCAGCCGCTCCCGGCCCAGGAGAGCGTTCACATTCCCCGCCTGCAGCCCCTGCAGGTCGTTCATCAGCGATTGGAGGTTGGGGTAGAGCTTGCGGTTGGCCTCACTCCCGAAGGCGGTCGCACTTTGCCAGTCCGTCGCGGCGGGCGCCATCTTGTCCGTCCATTCGATGACAAACCGGCCCGCGGTTCGCGGGTCCGCTTTGACCCGTATCAGCAGCGACGTCGACGGGGCGTTTTCCACGGCGTGGACCACGCGGTAAACGGCCTCCGTCGCGCTGCCGCTGACCGGCATCGCATTGCGGTTGGCGAGGTACTGCGTCAGCAGCTGCCCCGCCGGCGCGAGGATGATGTTCGATGCCTCCTTTCTATTCCGCTCGTCATCCAGCTGTTTCTGCGCGGCATCGGTTTTCTCTTTTTCCGTCTGGTTTTTCGCGGTCGTCTCCTTTTTGTCGGTCTGCTGCCTGTCCGCTTCGTTCTTCTTCACCTCCTGCGGGGGGGCATTGTTCTGCTTTGCTTCCGGTTCGTTGCTTCCCGCGAGCCACGCGAAGATTCCGGCACGCGCGTCGAATCCCGCGGCGGCGATCTCGTTGGTTCTGGAAGGCGACCAGAATTGCGGGGGGACTGCCATCGTCACCGTTCGGCCGGAAAAGGAAGGCGTCTCGATGCGCAGACGCTTGGCCGCCGCCTCCACCTGCTTGCGGTCCGCGTCCGTGACGTCCTGGCGGAAGGTGATGTTCAGGGCGTTCCCGCTGAGCGTCACCGCCGACGCCCGGCTGCCCGCCGTGAGAGCCCCCTGCAGGGAGCCCATGATCTTGGCGCGCCGCTGCTGCTCAAGCACCAGCTGCGCGCGCAGACGGTTGAGCGCCGCGATCTCCCCCGACACTTTCACCAGCTGCTGGCGCGCCGTGTTGAGCTGGGCGTTCAGCTGGGCGACCAGGTCCTTGCGCTGCTGGTCGGTGAGCTCGGACGGGGGAGTGGAAATCCGCTGTTCCAGGCTTTTAATCTCCGTTTGCAGCGTCGTCTGTTCCGTGGTGCGCTCAGCGATGCGGTCATCGGTTTCCTTCAGTGCGCTCTCGGGATTTTCCTGCGTCATGGCTTCCAGCCGAACGCCTTCATGGACAGGATCCAGTTTCGTATTTTGCTCCGTGCGCTGCCTGCGGAACGCGAACAGCGCCGCGACGATCAGCGCGAACGCGGCGAGGCCGCTGCCGGCATCCCGGCTTTCGCGCAGCTGCTTGATGCCGTTTTGCACCAGCTCGGTTGTTTCCTTCACATCCTGCTCCAGGTCCTTGTTTTCCGTCTGCTGCTCCTGCGGCGGGCGCGGGGGAAGGGGATCGTTGTTGGCGTTATTCAGAGTCATGCGGAAACGGGGGGATTTTCAGGGTTCCGGGTGGTTATCGACGATGTCGTTGATGAGCTCCTTTACGGGCCCCTCAAGCTGCCGCGCAGTCAGTTTCTGGACGCGTTCGCGAATCATCTTGGTCGTCGCCCTGGACAGGTCTTGCATCTGCGGCCGGGCCATGCGCACGCTTCGGTTTGCATAATCGCCCATGGTTTTTCCCGCCTGATCCCCCGCCACACTCGCCACGATCCGAGCCGCTGTTCCAATAAAAAAGCTGACGATCAATTCGTCGCCTTCCTGCGCCAGCGTCTCGTCCCAGATTTCTTCCCACGATTTTCCATCCCGCACTTTTTGCATGATTTGCTGCAACTGCTGTTTGAGCATGTCTTTGCTCTGTTCGAGGGTTGCACGGAGCACATGCCGCGTGGCGGTCGTGCCCAGGCGCCGGATCATCATGCGAACGCCCATGCTGCCGACTTGGCGCAGACCGGGAATGCGGCTGCCCATCGGAATTGTGCTGATGGCGACGTCGATGCCGAAGTCCCCCCAGTCGCGGGGGCGGTACGTGCCGTCGGGGTTGCGGATCTGCTCGCCGGCCATCATGCCGACGCCGTTGCGGAGGCTGGAGTACAGCACCGGTCCCAGCACGGGGACGCGTTCGGCGAACGTCTGGCCCGCCATGTCGGCGTAGCCCAGGCCGCGTTCCATCACGTCGCACGCCTTCCGGCACCATTCGAGACGCGTGTTGATGTCGGTGAAGTTGAGGTCGGCCATCTCGGACCGGATCGTTTCGACGAACTCGATCTGCTGCCGGGGCGTGGAGTTCCTGTTGAAGTTGTTGCGCAGGTTCTTGAGCAATTGTTCATTCACTTTCAGCGCTTCCTGCGTCCGTTTGCGGATCTGCCGCATGGCGGTGCTCGGGCGGACATCGAGCGGATTTTCCAGTCCTGCGGCCCGCGCGAGGTTGAGGGCGATCAGTCCCGCAGGCGAGATAGTGCCCATGATGAAGTTCTCCGACACGTGGTCCCAGAAAGAGAGGCCGTCGCGTTGCGAGAGCATCGTCTGGAACGTCTGGATGCGATCGGCAAGGCGCTGCTGCATGCGCGAATAGAGGTCTCCCACCTGAATGTCCATCGCGCGCCGGTTGAGGTCCGCGTTCTGTTCGGCGGTGCTGAGCCGGCGCATGGTGGTCGACCGCGAGACGGATTCGAGCGATTTACCGAGCGCGTCCGGATTGAATTCCCCGCTGAAGAGCCCCGTGGGCCTCTGGTTGATCGCGGAGAGCAGCGCCACGCCCACGGCGGGTGTCGCGCGGAACGTGGTGGCCCAGTTGCGGATGAGCATCCGTCCTTCGGCGGGCGGGTTCGCGCGCTCCCGGATGTTGCCCTGCTCGTCGCAGTAGATCCCCGTGCGGATGGTGAAGTCGTGCATGTCCCGGCCCCGGTCGGTGAGCGCGGCGATAACCTGTTCCACGATGATGCCGTTGGTCATGTGCTCGGCCCAGGCGCGGTTGTACTGGAAGCGCGAGTAGTTCATGGGAAGGCTGTCGATGAGCAGGAGCAGGGACTCGCGGTCCGATTGCTGGGGGGTCACCTCGCGGAGGTTGCCCTCCGTTTCCAGGCGGATGCGTTCGAGGACGCCGGGCTGCCGCAGCGCGTCGGGATCGAAGCGGATGATGTTGCCGCTTTCGCCGCGCACCGGCGTGACCCGCGAAGCCGCTTCCACGAAGCGCTTCCGGGCATCCGCGAACTGCGGATGCGACGAGGCCATCTTCATCTGCAGCGCCAGGTCGCCCTCCGGGGTCAGCGTCACCTCCGCCACCCGCGAGGAGCGGTTGAACTCCAGGACCGCGGCGGTGACGGGAGCCAGCGTCCGGAGCGCCGATTCCTCCTGCGCGCTGAGCGCGCGCCCGTTCACGAGCTTCACGATCATTTCCACCGTCGGACCGCTGGCGTCGGGCTGCAGCCGCCAGGCGCTTCCCGGCAGGGGCGGCACGTCGATGCGCACGCGGTTCTGGTATCCCGGCGTGCCGCCCAGGTTGAGCAGCTCGCGGATCGCCAGGGTATTGACCGGACTGGAGATGAATTCGAGGCGGACGCCGCCCTCCGGCGTGCGATTCATAAAACCCACGATCGCGTCGCGCCGCTGTTTTTCGGTATAGGCGTCTTTGCTCAGCGCCGAGAGACGGTCGCGGCGGGCGAGCAGGCGCTTGGTCGTCTGCTGGGCCTTTTCATATTTCTGCTTCGCTTCGGTTGCCGCCTTCTGCTTCTCCGCGACCTGCTTGGGGTACAGCGCGGGGGCCACCATCGCCTCGCGGTCGGCGTTCACCTGCGCCCATCCCAGCGAGTTCTCTTCTCCGGAAGCCTTCCACTGTTCGTCCGATGCGGCCTTGTACGCCTTGTCGAGCGCCGCGTTGAGTTCATCGATCCGCACCACGGTCTGGACGTTCGCGGTGCCGTTGACCAGATCCTCAATTGTCTTGGAGATGTTTTCCGCCTCCCGCTTCATCAGGAATTCCTGCGGCGAGTACGGGGCGGGGGGAGCCTGCTCTTTCGTCTTTTTCTCCGATTCCTGGTTTTTGGTTTTGGTTTCGGGCTGGCCGTCGCTCTTCGTCTTCTGCTCCGGCTGATTGCCCTGTTTCGTCTTGTCCTGGTTCTGCTTCGCCGGCGGTTGCGGCGGCAGGTTTTCCTGCGGCGGTGCAGATTTCTTTTTCTGCTGTTCCTGTTTTTCCGTCTCCTGGGGCGCAACCGGTTCCGGTCCGCGCAAAAACGAGAGGATTGAGAGGCGCGCGCCGCGTCCCACGCTCGATTGTCCCGCGGTCCACTCGGACCAGAACATCGCGGGCACGGTGAGCGTCAGCGGATTGCCGCTGCCGCTGATTTGCAGGCCGTATCCGCCGAACTGCTTCTGGATTTCCTGCAGGCGGTTGGTATCGGCGGCGGTGAGCGGGCGCCCGTCGCGTAGCGCGATCGTCAGGGTATTGCCTGAGCGCTGCACGCTTTCGCCGATCCGGTTGGGATTGGCCTGGATGCTCTTGGTCATTGCCTGCGCCAGCCGGTCGCGGCGTCCGCGTTCCAGGTTGAGCGCCGTCACCCGCGCCTGCAGCTGCGCGCGGCTGCCGGTCAGTTTGATGCGCTGGCTCTGGACGGTCGATATCTGCGTCTGCAGGTCCTGCTGAAGCTTCACATTGGGTCCGGCGGGAAGTTCGGTTTTGCGCAGCGCTTCCAGATCCGTTTTCAATTTGGCTTCCTCATCCTGCAATTTTTTCTCCTCATCCTGGCCGCTCGTGAGCGACTGGTTCGTTTTCCCGATTTCCTCTTCCGGGTTGTCGACCGTGCGTGCGTCCATGCCTCCGGTGTCCGGAGCGGCATTGATATTGTTCTGCGCTTCCCGGCGCTCGCGGCGGAACGCGAAGAGCGCAGCGACGATCAGCGCGAACGCGGCGATCCCGCCGCCCGCGTCTCCGGTCTTTGCGCTCTTCTGCAGCTGTTCGGTTCCCTGCTTGAACAATTTCGCGCTCTCCTGCCGTCCCTCCTCCTCGGGATTCTGCAGCTGCTCCTGCTGCAGTTTTTTGTTTCCCGCTTCATCGGATCCCGGTGGCGGAGAATTTTCTGTTTGTTCGGGCATGGAGAGTGTTAAATCCTATTATTATAGCGCAAAAGCGGCTTTCTGAGGAGTCTCTGAACGCATACGGCACTTTAGGAATTGATCCTGTCAACTTTCCGTCTTTGCCGCAGTCGCAGGTACAATTCCCGCGTGTCTTCCCTGCAGATCATCTACGCATCCACGAGCGCTCATACGGAGTACGTCGTGGAACGCCTGACGGAACGGCTCGCGGCTGCCGGAAAGAAAGTCGAGGTGACGCGCGCGGAGAAGGCTGCAGCGGAGGATTTCGCGCGCGGGGACGTGCTCGTGCTCGCCTCGTCCACCTGGAATACCGGCAACGTGGAGGGCCAGCTCAACCCCCACATGTTCGCGCTGCTGACGGACCGCGCGAAGGACGTTCAGCTGGGCGGAAAAAAAACGGCGGTCATCGCGCTGGGCGACCAGCGGTACCACTACAAGGCCAATGCCGCCGTGCACCTGGAGGAGTTCGTCAACAAACACGGAGGAGAGCTCGTCGTGCCGACGCTGAAGATCCTCAACGAGCCGTTCGGGCAGGAGGCAGTGATTGATCGGTGGGGGAGGGAGTTGTTGGAAGTACAATCGAACGAATTACGAATTACGAATCATGAATTACCGCAAAAAGGGCAGATTCATAATTCATAATTCGTCGTCAGGTCTATCAATCGTTCATCCATGCATCGCACCTCCCTCAAAATCGTCGGCGCCTCGGGACAGGGTCTCAACTCCATCGGGGAGATCCTTGCAAAAGGGCTGAAGAGAGCGGGATATTGCGTGTTCGGGTACCGCGAGTATCCGTCCCTCATCAAGGGCGGCCACGCGAGTTATCAGCTCGACATCAGCGACAGCCGCATCGAGAGCACTGAGGAAAAGGTCGATCTGCTCATCACGCTCAACCACCACGGGCTCGAAAAAAACCTGGGCGACCTCAAGGACGGCGGCCTCGTGGTCCACTACTCGCCCGACTGGAAGTTCGATGACGGGGCGATCGCCCTCATCGGGAGAAAAAAACTGAAGATCATCAATCTTCCGGTCGAACTCATCCTCCTCAAGCTGCATGCGAAGCCGATACTCGGAAACGTGCTGATCGCGGCCTTCGCGTGGCGCGCGCTGGGGCAGGACAAGGAGGTCCTGCGGTCGCTTGTCGGCGAGCGCTTCGCCAAGAAAAAGCCGCTGCTGGAAGCCAATATGCAGTGCATCGAGGAAGGCTACGCGTTTGCCGATCCGCAGCTGGGTCCGGTGAGCATTCCGCTTCCCGCGCCCGACCCGCAGTGGAAGGACTGCATGCTCATCAGCGGCAGCCAGGCGATGGGGATCGGCGCGGTGCATGCCGGCGTCCGACTGTACACGGGATACCCGATGACGCCGTCGAGCCCGCTGCTTGGGTACATCGCCGACATCCAGAACCGCACGGGCATGGTGATCAAGCAGGCCGAAGACGAGATCACGGCGGCGCAGTTTGTCTCGGGCGCCATGCACATGGGGACGCGCGCGCTCACGGGAACGTCCGGCGGCGGCTTCGACCTCATGAGCGAGACGCTCTCCATGAACGCGATCATCGAAAATCCCACGGTCTTCGTGCTCGCGCAGCGGCCGGGGCCCGCAACGGGTCTTCCGACGTGGACGGGCCAGGGCGATCTCCAGCTCGCGGTGAACACCGCCCACGGCGAATTCGCGCGCTGCGTCGTCTCCGCGAGCGACGCCGCCGATTCGTTTTCGATCATCCCGGAGGCGTTCAACATCGCGGAGGAATTCCAGATCAGCGTCATCGTGCTCACCGACAAGCAGATCGCCGAGGCGCTCTACACCGATCCTCCGTATGACCAGTCGAAAACTGCTCTGCTCCGCGGAAAACTCGTCACGGATCCCGATCAGCTTTCTGCGCTCAAGAGCCGCGACCGGTACGACGCGGCGGCTCCCGACGGCATCTCGCCGCGCTGGCTGCCGGGCGCAAAGGCCGCCACGTGGAACGCCCAGGCCGACGAGCACACGGGTGACGGCAGCATCGACGAGTCCGCCGAGGGGGCCCGGGCGCAGATGGAAAAGCGCATGAAGAAAATGAACGCGCTCAAAAAAGCGCTGCCGGAGCCGGAGGTGTTCACGGGATCCGACGCCAAAACGCTGGACGTTCTTCTCGTGGGGTGGGGGAGTACGAAGAGCGTCGTGGTGGATGCGCTGCGGGCGATTGAAGGAAAAGGCCGGAAGAAGGGCGCTCTCACCGTCGGATATCTCCACTACACGTATCTCTGGCCGTTGAAGACGGACCGGCTGACGGAGCTTGCGAAAAAAGCGAAGAAGATCGTCCTCATCGAGCAGAACTACCAGGGTCAGCTGGGGCAGCTGATCCGCATGGAGTGCGGTCTCGACATCACCAACAGAATTCTCAAGTACGACGGGCGCCCTTTTTACTTCGACGAATTGCACGCGGACATTTCCAAATTTCTCTCCTGATCATGGCGATTCCTTTGGAAACCAACGGCCCGAAGATGCACGACTACTACTGCGCCAACCAGTGCACGTGGTGCGACGGATGCGGCGATTACGGCATCTGGATGGCCACGAAGCGGGCCCTCGTGGAACTCGGAATCGCCCCCCATCAGACGCTCATGTGCTTCGACGTCGGCTGCCACGGCAACGGCTCCGACAAGCTGCTCGGATACCGCTTCCACGGGCTTCACGGGCGCGTGATCCCGTTCGCCGCTGGCGCGAAGCTCAGCAACATGAACCTGCCGGTCATCGCGTTCGGCGGCGACGGCGCGAGTTTTTCCGAGGGCATCGGGCACTTCATCCACGGCATCCGCAGCAACTATCCGATCACGTTCATCCTCCACAACAACGCCAACTACGGACTCACCACCGGACAGGCGAGCTCGCTCACGTGGCAGGGCCAGCCGATGAACACCTCGCCCAACGGCATCCCTGAACACACGCTCAATTCCATGGATCTCGTCTTCTCGCTGGAGCCGACATTCGTCGCGCGCGCGTTCTCGGGCAACATCCCGCATCTCACCAAAATCTTCAAAGCGGCGATCGGGCACCAGAAGCACGGCTTCGCGTTCGTCGACGTGCTGCAGGCGTGTCCCACGTACAACAAATTCGCGACGCACGAATACCTGCTGGAGCGCTGCTACGACGCCAACGCCGAAGGCCATGATCCGCACTGCGAAGCCCAAAAGGCGCGTGCGCTTGCCATGGACACGTCCACCCGCATCGCCACCGGCATCCTCTATCAGCGCGAAGACGTCCCGAGTTTTTACGACCGGCTCGAACCGCGGAAAGGGAGGACCACGGTGCTCACCGAAGAGGTCGCGCTCGCGGACGTGACGGAGTTCATGAAGGAGCTCGTGTGAGCGTTAGAGGATTTTCTTCTTCAGGTCCGGATCCCGGATCGTCAGCGATATCGCTCCGAGCGCGTTGACGGGCTGGACTTTGGGAGGGGTCTGCTTCGACGGGGCCGGTTTTTTCAGCAGCAGGTGATCCAAGCCCGTCAGTCCCGACACTGCGGACCGCGCATGCTCCTGCACGCCGGCCGGCGCGCCGGGCCGGGTGCCTTTTCCCTGAATGGCCGCGAGCAGCAGCAGCGACTCCTGGGCATTGGGCACCACAAACGTGCCTGAGGCCCTGCCCTTCGTGCTTTCGGGTATCCGGGTGCTTCGGACAAAGGGAAGATTGTCCAAAGGGATGTTCTGGGTTGGATCCTGGACGGGGGAATAGCCGACCGTCCAGAACTTTTCTACGTTGCCCTCGTGCCCCATCAGCATGGCAGGTCGTTCCGCCTGCTGGCTCACGAGGTGCACGCGGTACTTGCTGTTGGGGGGAAGATGCACCACGAACCGTTCGGTTTCGTCCTTCGCGCCGTCATCCTCTTCCACCTCCACCAGATCGTCTTTCCCTTCGATCATGAATATCAGGGGCCCCCATTCTTCGGTCTCCACTCCCAGCGAACCCCGCACAAGCCGGGCTTTTTTCAGGAGCTCCTGGAAGCCTTCCGGTGTCAGGACCGGGCCGGTTTCGTCGGGGGACGTCGGTAGGTGCATAGAGAGGAGGCCAAGCCTATCCCGGAACGGCCGCCCGTCAAGAATTCCCCGTCCACCGGAGGTACGGGTACCATGGCTGCATGCGAATAGATGTTTTGACTCTCTTCCCGCAGATGTTCACCGGCCCCATCACCGAGAGCATTCTCGGGCGGGCGCAGGGCGACAAGAAGCTGTCCGTGGCGCTTCACGACCTGCGGGCGTTCGGCCTCGGCAAGTATCATCAGATCGATGACAGTCCGTACGGGGGAGGGGCGGGGATGGTGATGCGGGTGGATACGGTGGCGAAAGCGATTGAGGACGTGTGCGGAGTACAGGATGCTTCTTCTCCTGCCCTCACCCGGCGTGCGACGCGCCACCCTCTCCCGCAAGCGGGAGAGGGGACGCCTCATCGCATCTACTTCTCTCCACGCGGAAAAAAGCTGACCCAGTCACGGGTGGAACAATTAGCGAAGAAGCCATGGCTCGTTCTTCTGTGCGGCCATTACGAAGGCGTCGACCAGCGCGTGATCGACGGCTGGATCGACGAGGAGATTTCCATCGGCGACTACGTGCTCACCGGCGGCGAGCTCCCCGCGATGGTCCTCATCGACGCGGTGGCCCGGCAGATTCCCGGCGTCCTCGGGAAGGAGGAATCGATGCAGGAGGAGAGTTTTTCGCGCTCCCTGAAGCGGAAAAAAGAGTATCCGCACTACACGCGTCCCGAGGAATTCCGCGGCATGAAAGTCCCCGACGTCCTGCTGAGCGGGCACCACAAGAAGATTGAGGAATGGAGGAGGGGTCAATTGCGATAAGAGGAGACAGAGGACGCAGACGTCACACAGGCGACAGAAGAAGTCCTCTGAACCCGCTGTTTCTTTTGTGCCGTCTGTGCCCTAGTCTTCGGCCATGAAAGACTGGTTCGCCTTCTCATTGCTGGCGCTGCTCTTCTGGGGTCTCTGGGCGTTCTTCCCCCGGTTCGCCGTGAACTACATCTCGCCGCGGAGCCTGACCGTATATCAAACCATGGGAATCCTCCTCGTGACGGCCTGCATCTTCCTGGTGGGGCCCTGGAAGGTGGAGACGCACCCCATGGGCGTGTTCATCGGGATTCTCTCGGGAGTGTGCGGCATCATCGGGTCGTTTTTTTACAATCTGGCGATGCAGAAAGGGAAAGCTTCCGTGGTGCTGAGTCTCACCGCGCTGTATCCGCTCGTGGCCCTTATCCTCGTATTCCTTGTTTTCCGCGAGGCGATCACGATCAAGCAGGGTCTCGGCATCGCCTTCGCCCTGGCCGCCGTCACACTCCTCTCCACCTGATGATTCCGGAAGAATTCCGCCGCCAGCTTCGTGCGGAAGGCTCAGTGTCCTTCGTGATACGCGTACGCCCGGGCGCGCGGAGCACCGTGGCGAAGGAAACGATGGTAGACGGCACGCTGAAAGTGGACGTCGCAGCACCAGCGGATGGAGGGAAAGCAAACATGGCTCTCGTGACGTACCTTGCCGACGTGTTCGGTGTTCCGGTCTCCTGCGTGGAAGTGCTTTCGGGCAAAACGGGCCGCCGGAAGCGTGTTCGCCTGTCGGTGTGCAATAGCGGCTCGCATGTGCGGGAGAAGGGGAAAAGGAAATGACGCACCCGGAATCATTGTCCGGACACGTGCTTTTGAGTGGACGAGACCCTCCGCGTTGTCTTACGGCCGCTGGCTCAGGATGTCCTTGACCCATCCCCGGAAATCGGGGGCCGATGGCAAACCGGTCCGCAGCTCATAGCGGTATGATCCGCTGCCCGAAGCCAAAGGCAGTGTGTCGGTTGTTTCGAGGGAAAACGCGGGAATCAGCGTCACGTCCCGCGAGGAGATGAATTCCGCCTGCTCCCCCAGCAGCCGCTTCGTTTCCTTGGCGTCCAGGCACGCGGTGAATTCCTTGGTGGGGAGCTCCAGCTTTTTAGCGAGCGCGAGGATCGTTTTGCGGTCCCGAAGCGGGGAGGCGGTGAGAGCATCGAACATCTCCCGTCCTTTCCCCGACGTCGTCGCGCAGAGCAGCGCCGCCGCCTCGGCCGCGGAGTTCGGATACTTCTTCAGCGGGGTGATCACCAGCCGCACCCGGAGCGCGCCCTCGCGGACGAATTCTTCCAGGACTTCCGGCAGCATCTGTACCGCAAACTCGCGGCAGTAGCTGCAGGAGAAATTCGTGAAGACCGTCATCACGAACGGGGCATCCGCGTCGCCAATCTCCAGGATGCCGTGTGTCGTTGCCCGTTGCACGCTGCTGCCCGTCCCCGTTTTTTTGGAGGATGCAGATGATGATGTCGCCGGAATCTCGACGAACGACACGGAGGACGAGGAACTCGACACGGTGCCGGAGCCGGATGTGGCGGAAGAAGGCGCGCCCGTGTCGAACCCCGTCGGCGCGAGCGGCGCGCAGGCGGCGAGGGCCAGGGCAATGAAGGAGATGGCAGAGAGTTTTCGCATTCCACAGCTGGAGTAACGGAATAACAGAGTATCGGAATAACAGGGAGGGAAGCCACAATTTACGTTCCCTGATATTCCATTACTCTCATACTCTATTATTCTTCTACGTGTCATCAAACCCTTCCTCCTCCGTCCGCGTCACTCTCCTCGGCATCCCGCTCGATCCCGTCACGATGCCGGAGGCGGTCTCCCGGCTGCGGGGATTCTTCGCTGATGACCGGCAACACCATGTGATGACGCCCAATAACGAGATGCTGGTGGAGGCGTCCCGCAATCCGGAATTTGCGTCCGTCCTCCGACGGAGCGATCTGAATCTTCCCGACAGCATGGGGTTGCTCCTCATGGCGAAGCGGACCGGCCAGCATCTTCCGCAACGCGTGACGGGCGTCGATACCGTGCAGGCGCTGTGCGCATCGCTCACCGAAGACGCACCCGTCTTTCTTTTGGGCGCCGCTCCCGGCGTCGCCGAAAAAGCGGCGGAGGCTCTGCAGTCGGCCAATCCCGGACTCCGCGTCGTCGGCACCTACAGCGGCTCTCCGGCGGATGAGGATGCGACGGAAATCCTGCAGCTGATCGCGACGGCGCATCCGGCGCTGCTGTTGGTCGCGTTCGGCGCCCCCGCGCAGGATCTGTGGATCGACCGGCACCTGCGTGAGCTGCCCTCCGTGCGCGTGGCGATGGGCGTGGGCGGAACCTTCGATTTTCTCGCGGGCGTGCAGGTCCGCGCCCCGGCATTCCTGCGCGCGGCAGGCCTCGAATGGCTGTGGCGCTTCATCCGCGAGCCGTCACGATGGAAGAGGATGTGGAACGCGGTGGTCGTGTTCCCGCTCCTGGTGCTGCGGTACGGGAAAAAATCCCCCGGTGGGCACTGAGCAAGCTCAGTGGTCGGGGGAGGTTGCTGCCCGGTCATTGTTCAGCTGAACAATGACCAGAGCCAGGCGACGGCCAGCACGATTCCGATGACCGTCGGAATCAGCAAGCCGAAGCCGGCAAGGACCCACTCGAACTTTTTATGCTGTTCAGGCGTGGGTTCAGGATTCATAGGACTCCTTGAAAATGAGCAGCGCGCCAAGGGCGCGGCTGCGAAGTGTTGGTTCGCTGACCGCGCGGTCAGCTATGTAAAGAATACATCACATTCCCCGTCTGTCGACCGTGGTTATTCCCGCAGAGGCACCTCATCCAAGACAAACCAGCGCTCGGGGCCCTTCTTCAGGCGGATGACCTTGGGGCCCGTTTTGGTTTCGGCAAGGAATTCCTGCGTATCGAATGACGCGCGAAGGATCGTCACCTCGCGGATCTCTTCCTCCGGCAAAAGCAGCATCACTGCGAGGCTCGCGTCTTCCGCGGAGAGCGCGCCGCGGAGATTTACCGTCGCACGTCCCAGCGTCGCCGCGAGCGCCACGATCAACGCGCTCAAAAGCAGCGCCCACGAAATCGTATGGGCCGAACGGAAGCGCGAAACGAAGGCAAAATCCATGTGCATAGGTCGGTGTCTGTATCGACAGAAGTATACCGGATTTCGGCCGATTTTTCCAGCAGTCGTTCGCCGTGATCGCGGCTGGCTGCTAGCATTCTTCCATGGGCACACTCATCCTCATCCGTCACCCGTTTGACGGGCTCAGGGTGACTCGTAGACACCCTTTCTTCCGTTGCTGATTATGGGAACTCTTATCCTCATCCGTCACGGTCAGTCACTCTGGAACCTCGAAAACCGCTTCGCCGGCTGGTCCGATATCCCCCTCACGGAGCAGGGCACCAAGGATGCCGCGGTGACGGGGGCTCAGCTCAGGGAATTCACCATCGATGCCGCCTTCACGTCGCGCCTGCAGCGCGCGCAGAGCACGCTCCAGATCATCCTCAAAACGCTGGGACAGGCGAAGGTGCCCGTCGAAAAGGATTCCGCGCTCAATGAGCGTCATTACGGTGATCTGCAGGGCCTCAACAAGGCCGAAACCGCGCAAAAGTACGGCCAGGAACAGGTCCTTCTGTGGCGCCGGAGCTTTGATACGCCGCCGCCCAACGGCGAAAGCATCGCCGACTGCGTGCGGCGCACCACGCCGTTCTTCGTGCACTACATCCTGCCGCGGGTGCAGGCCGGCGAAACGATCCTGGTGGTGGCGCACGGCAACAGCATCCGTCCCATCCTGCGGCATCTGGAAAAACTCGACGACGATACGACGGCCGAAATGGAAATCGGACTCTGCACGCCGTACATCTACTGGTTCGACGGCAAGAAGATGACGAAGAAGGAAGTGCGCGAAATCCCCGGCATCGTCACCAAGGGCGCATCGCAAACCGAGACGAGCGTGAAGGGCGGACGTGTCTAATCTTTATTCAGCAGACCAGAGGGGGCTCTTGTTCTTGCAAGTTCCGCGAGCCATTCTTTCAGGATGCGGATGAACTCATCGCGTTCCTTGTCAGAACTGAATTCCGGCCTCCGTCGTGCAGGGGGCTTTTTTTTCACCGCTTCCCGATCATCGCCTTTCATTTGTTCCATACCGGAAATGTAGCCTTCGTGGGCGCCCTGGGCTTCCAAAACTCCCATAAGAAGATGATTTTCTGCTTGCGGAAGTCAAAAGATTACGACAGTGACAGAGGCTCACCGGCGTCGCTTTTTCGGCCTCCTCCGGCTATTCTTTGCGCGATGAAAGAGATCACCTATCTCCGATCGACGTTCTTCGACGATGTTGCTTCCGCTCCCGGCAAGCATGTCCATCTGATCCTCATCGCCACGAAGCCCGACATCATCAAGCAGGTTCCCCTCTACAAAGAGCTGCAGAAGCGCGGCCATTGCGTCCTGCTCGGGCACACGGGCCAGCATTACGACGAAAACTTAAGCGGCGGCATGCTCAAGGAATTCGGCGTGCAGCCCGACTTCAACCTCAACGTCCGCGGCACGATGTACGACGTCGTCAGTCAGATCATCGGGCGGCTCGGATATGTGATGGCGGAGCTGCAGAAGAAGGGCAAAATCGTCATTCCCTACGTGCATGGCGACACGACCACCGCGATGGCCGCGAGCAATGCGGGATTCTGCCTGGGCTTCGCGTCGGTGCACGTGGAGGCGGGGATCCGGACGCTGACGCCCAACTTTAGTGAAAAGTGGAAAGTGGAAAGTAGAAAGGTCGACGTTCAGGCATGGCATACGTTTCTGCAGGATCGCAAGAACTGGGAGCGCGGCTCCCTCGAGCCCTACCCCGAACAGTTCAACACGCGCTGCAGCGAAGCGGCGACGGGAATCCACCTGGCTCCCGTCGAACTCGATCGCGAGTTCATGCTCGGCGAGGGGTTCAGCGACGACCGCATCTTCGTCGTCGGCAATTCCGTCGTCGATGCGACGGAGGAAGCGATGAGCCGCATCAAGGACTCCGCGGTTTTTGACCGCCACCCTCAGCTCAGGGACGGGGATTTCGTCCGCTTCTGTATCCATCGCCGCGAAAACTGCATCAGCAAGCCGCGTTTCATGGCGATCTACGATGCCATGAAGTCGCTCATCGAGGACGGCAGGAAGGTCCTGCTCATCTCCATGATCCAGACGGACCTCGCCTTCAAGCGGTTCGGCCTGGAAGAAGAGGTGAAGGCTCTCGCGAAGAGGCATCCGAACTTCGTGTACTCGCCGGTGTGGGCCGAATACGTCGACGTGATCGCCGCCATGAGCAGGGCCGCGGTCTGCGCGACGGATTCCGGCTCCATGCAGGAGGAGATGAACGCGATGGGGATCCCCTGCGTCACGCTCCGCTTCGGTTCCGATCGCAGCGAGTCGATCCTCTGCGGCGGGAACATCATCGCCCCGCCGACCGACGCGGGAGCGATCAAAAAGATCATCGAGTTCGCGTGGGACAATCAAACAATGCGGAAGGCGCCCAAGATCTACGGCAGGAACGTCTCGAAGAAGTGCATCGATGCCGTCGAGGCCGTCCTGAAGAAGGGGGAGGTGTTCCGGACGGAAGATCAGAGACTAGGAATGTAGAATGTATTCCGTATTTCGTAGTACGCGCCGAAACGCTATGCATAATACATACTCCTTCATACATACTACGGACATGCTTCGCCGCTTCCGGGAAACGCTCACCCTCGTTTTGCTCGCCGCCCTGCCTTTCCATGCCCTCCTCGTCACCGGGGGCACAAAGCTGTTTCTGGGCCCCGGCCAGGCGCCGTGGACGGTTCTCACGCTGTGGAAAGAGGCGCTGCTGGGGGTTCTTCTACTGTGCGCGGTCATCGAGATGCTCCCGCGCTGGCTGGAAGCGCTGGAGATCGACCTGCCCGATGCACTGATCCTCGTCCTGTTGGTTCTGGCGGTCGTCATACCCTCATCAAACTTCGCCATTGGGTTCAAATACGACTTCGTGCCGCTCGTGGCGTTCCTGATTCTTCGTCGTGTGACATGGTCGGACTGGTTCCGGTCGCACGTCGAAAACGCGCTGCTTTGGATCGGATGCATCATCGCGGTGTATGGCATTGTGACATTCTTCCTGCCGCAGGGGTTCTTCACGTTCCTCGGCTATTCCGACGCGCATTCCCTCTACAACCCCGGCGGGCCGCTGGCCGCATTCCAGTACATCAGTGAATCGGGGATCCCCCGCATCCAGAGCACGATGAGCGGGCCGAACCAGCTGGGCATCTGGCTCCTGATCCCTCTAGGTTTTGTGGTGACTAGGATTCTCGGAGCAGTGGAAAATGGAAAATGGAAAGTTGAAAAGATCTTTTCCATTTTCAACTTTCCACTTTCAACTTTCCTTTTTGTCCTTCTCGGCGCGACACTTGCTCTCACCTTTTCCCGCTCCGCCTGGATCGCCGCCGCGGTGATGGGATGCGCCGCGATCTTCCGCGTGTATTCCCACACGAAACTCTCGCCCTGGCTCTTCGGCGCCGCGGGCGTTCTTGTCCTGTCGGTGCTGGTGGCCGCCTGGCTCTCCCCGGCAATCTTCATCCGGGGCATTTCCCTTCGCGGCCATATCGATCGCCCCCTGGAGGCCATCGCGATCATCAAAGACCATCCCCTGGGTCTCGGTCTCGGCGCCGCCGGACCCGCCTCCAACCGCATCAGCGACACGTGCGTGTTCCTTCCCGCGGGGAGCGATCCCTCCTGGGCGCGGAACTCGCCGGGTCTGTGCGTCTTCGTGGGAGACGAACAGGTCCAGCCCACGGGGGAGTCATGCGCCTGTCCGGTTCTGCCCGAAAACTGGTACCTCCAAGTCGGCGTTGAGCTTGGCGTACTTGGTTTACTGTTATACATAGGGTTGGTGGGATTTTTGATCCGCCGACTCGGAGTGAAAAATGGAAAATGGAAAGTTGAAAGTACCGGAGGAATTTTCCAGTTTCCATTTTCCATTTTCCTCTTCTTCCTCGGTATTTGCGTTGCCGCTCTCTTCCTCCACGCCTGGGAAGACGCCGCGGTGGCATACACCGCATGGCTGCTGGCGGCGGCGGTTACGCCCCGGGCCCCGCGTCGTTCTGGGGAGGCCTAGCGCTCGAGATCTTCTGCCGCACGAGAATCATCTCCTGCATTGCCTCCACGCAGCGCCTCCGCATCAATGCCAAATTTCCGGAGATTGCTTCGAGGGTCTCAACCGAAAGCTCACGGCAATGGGGGGCAAGCACCCGTTGATACCGCGCCTGGTTGCGGATGACGCGATCGATGGATTCCACGGCATCCGATGTCGGCGTTGCCTTGATGGCGCTGCGCAGCGGGGAATCCCACAGGAGTTCCTGCAGGACGGCGAACGTCGAGTACAGATCTTGGATATTCTGCAGAGCGGCGTCCGTACCCGAGATGTCTATGTGGTTATGGAGGCTGACCGGCAACAGCGCGTGCCGGAGTTCGCTTGCCGCCTCCTCCGCCTCATGAAGCAGCTGACGGGATCGGGCGTCATCGAGGGGGTTCGCCATGAAATATTAATAAACTATTTCATTAAAAAGTCAAATATCATACAACATTCGCCTCCCCGTGCCTCCTTGAGTACACTCCCCCCATGGTGCATCCGCGAAGCATCGTCATCCTCGACTTCGGCGGCCAGTATGCCCATCTGATCGCCAACCGCGTCCGACGCCTGGGGGCATATTCGGAGATCCGCGTGTCCGAGACGCCCGCGAGCGAACTCACGGGCGCTGCCGGCATCATTTTGAGCGGCGGGCCCCAGAGCGTGTACGAAAAGGGCAGTCCCCACGCCGATCCCGCGATCCTCGCGCTCGGCATTCCCGTGCTGGGCCTCTGCTACGGGCATCAGTGGATGGCGCAGGCGCTGGGCGGAAAAGTCACGCCGGGCAAAACGAAGGAGTACGGGCACACGCTTATCCACCGGACCGCTCCGAGCGCGGTCTTCGAGAATCTTCCCGAGCATCTCACCGTCTGGATGTCGCACGGCGACGAAGTCTCGGCTCTCCCGGACGGCTTCACGTCCACGGCGCATTCGGACGTTTGCGCGTATGCGGCGATGAGCGACGAGGAGCGGAAACTCTACGGCATCCAGTTCCACATCGAAGTGACGCACACGGAACACGGCATGGACGTCCTCAAGAACTTCGTGACGCTGTGCGCACCCGCCCCGTGGGGCATGAAGAGCTTCGCGGAACATATCGGCGCGGAGATCAAAAAAGAGACGGGGAAGGACAAAAAAGTCTTCATGCTCGTCTCCGGCGGCGTCGATTCCACCGTCGCGTTCACGCTGCTCAACAAAGTCCTCGGACCGGGGCGCGTGCAGGGACTCCTCGTCGATACCGGGCTCATGCGCAAGGGCGAGATCGGGCAGATCCGCTCCGCGTTCGCGCCGCTGAAGATCGCCAACCTGCGCATCGAGGACGCGTCGGAGGAATTCTTCGCGAAGCTGAAGGGGGTCACCGACCCCGAACAGAAGCGCAAAATCATCGGCGATACGTTCCTCTCGGTGCAGAAGCGCGTCAGCGAGGAGATGGGGCTTTCCGCCGACAAGGGCTGGATGCTGGGGCAGGGGACGATCTACCCCGATACCATCGAAACCGGCGGGACCGCGCATGCCGACCACATCAAGACGCATCACAACCGCGTTCCCGCGATCCAGAAGATGATCGACGAAGGGCTGGTGATCGAGCCCCTCAAGGAGCTCTACAAGGACGAAGTCCGCACGCTGGGCGAGGAGCTGGGCCTCCCGCACGAGCTCGTGGGGCGGCATCCCTTCCCGGGGCCGGGACTGGGCGTCCGCATCCTGTGCGCCGTTTCTCCTGTCCCTGTCGCCTGGCCCGATGAGGCGACGAAAAAACGCGCCGAGCAGCTGATTCCGGTCCCGCACCGTCCGTTGCCGATCCGCTCCGTCGGCGTCCAGGGCGACGGCCGCACGTACCGCAACGCGCTCGCGCTCTTCTCGCACCATCCGTGCAACGTCACGCCCGAGCACCGGTCGCTCGCGACGTCCGTTCCCAACGCCGTGCCCGTCTTCAACCGGGTGCTCCTCTGCACAAGCCGCGACGAGCCCGTCGATTTCGTCATCACGCCCGGCGCCATCACGCGCGAGCGCGCCGACCTCCTCCGCGAGGCGGATGCCATCGTGCTGGAGGAGATGCGCGCGGCCGGTCTCTACGACACCATCTGGCAGTTCCCCGTGGTGCTGCTCCCGTTCGGCGCCGCCAAAGGAGGGCAGTCGATCGTGCTCCGTCCCATCGAATCCACCGACGCGATGACGGCGAACGCCTTCATCCCCGAGCCGGCCGTGCTGGAGACGATCACCCGCCGCCTGCGCGATCTTCCGGGTATCGACGCGGTTTTCCTGGACCTCACCAACAAGCCGCCCGCCACCATTGAATGGGAGTAACAGCGGGCATCCTGAGCCTGCCGACGGGCGCCGGGAACGATCGAGTGGGAATAAATGAGCCTCAGAGCGGCGGCAAATGTTACAGCCTTTCTTCCGGCTCACGGTCGTCATCCTCCCGGATGATGTCGTCGTCTCCCACAAGAACGACTCCTGAATCCGTGACCGCCGGAGCGTTCTCTGTCCAGACGATGATGGGGGTGTCCCCATCCTCCGTCCTTTCCGCGACCTCTGCGTCAAGAAGCATCTGCTTCTTGAGCCTGGCGCGGGCGAGAACTATTTGGTCATTCACCAGCAGCATTTTGTCCTGAAGATTATTCATGACAGACGCGTCGCGCTGTCCCGGCCGGAGCGCGGCATGACGGGAAAGTCCATCCTTCAGGAGCTCCTGCACGTTTTCAAAATAGCAAAGTTCCGCCGCGAGTTTTTCGGCGGGCGTCGCAAATTCTTCCACCGATTGAAACGTGACATCGTCGGACATCTCCGGATTGGTATTCATGGAAAAATGGGGAAAGGGGCCGCAGAGTAAGCATGCGGCAGCAGCCTGTCAAAAGTCTCATGGGTTCCTCAGGGTTTACGGCATCCGCTTGCTCCAATCACGGCTTCACTGCGCATGCCGGTTCGCCCGAACGGCGGCCTTCACCTGGGGGATTTTTTCGGTCATGTCCTCGATGCCGATGCACAGGATGTGGAGGCGGTTGGCGATTTCGCCGTACGGCTGATCGCGGCCTGTCTCCTTCTGCAGCGTCCGGCAGCGGAGGAAGGTTTCGTGCGCGACGCGATGCGTGTCGATGATCGTCTCGGGGTGTTCCTTCGCCAGCGTGTTTTTGATGTAGTCGTTCAATTGCGCCGTCTTCGAGCGGTCGCCCATGAGTGCCAGCGTCAGTGCGCGGAGTTGGGCGAGTGCCCCGGGGGACATGGTCGCCGTTTGCGGGTTCTCTTCCAGAAGGCTGCGGAGCATCTCCTCGTTTTGTTGCGCTTTCGCCGGGTCCGGGATGCCGTTGGTCCGCGCATCTACGTACACTCCCTCCAGGTCCTTCTGCAGCGATTCCGTCGCGCCGACGAGCCGGTCCATTTCCGCCGGGTCGTTCTTCTTTCCGAACATCCGGCTCAGCCATCCCTGCCGTTTTTTCATCGCCAGCAGCGGCTCGGTCTGCTCGATCGATTTGAGCAGCGTGGCCGTGAGCATCACGGGATGCGCTTCCTGCGGCTTTTCCGCCGAGTCGACCCTCCAGCGCAGGGACTGGAGCACCTCCGGATCATCGCGCAGCAGGTCCGTCAGCCGGACGTCTTCCAGGGTCGATTCCTCCTGCCGCTGACGGGGGACTTCGTTCTTGGGGATGGCCATGCAAGCAGTATAGAAGATTGCCCTCCCGGTTTCACCCCGGTCCGATCGCCGCTATACTCCGTTCTCTCATGCTGCAGCAACTTCCGGAGGAGGAACTCCAGCGGCTGGTCCGGCTCGCGCAGGAAGGCGATACCGAGGCGTTCGAACAGATCTACAACCAGTTCTTCCTGCCGATCTACCGGTACACCGCGTTCCGCGCCCCGGCGGAGGCGGCGGAGGATATCGTCGCGGATGTGTTCGTGAAGGCGTGGGAGAAGCTGCACAAGTACAAGCCGCAGAAGGGCGTGCCGTTCGGCGCGTGGCTCTTCCGCATCGCCCGGCACACGGTCATCGACTCCTACCGGCGCGACCGCGAGACCGAGGAGATGTCGGACGAGATGATCGACCCCGACCGCATGAACCGCGCAGACGCCGGCATGCGCAACGCCGAGGTGCTCAAGACGGTGCGCGATGCCCTGGAGCTGCTGCCCGCCCGGTACCGCGAAATCCTCGTCCTCTCCTACATCGCCGAGCTCCCCCACAGCGAGGTCGCCCGGGTGCTCAAAATGACCGAAGGAGGGGTGCGGATCCTCAAATTCCGGGCCCTCCGCAAGCTCGAATCGCTGCTTCCGAACGACATTCGCGAGGAATCCGGCGATTCCGCCTGATCTTCCGTAACAGAAGCCCCTTTTCCGCGTTTTCAGGAGTGCACAGATGCCCCTCAACGATTCTCCCTCGCCGGCCCCGTCGGAACGACTGCTGCGGCAGCTCGCATCCGGCGTTGCGCCCTCCGCGGGCGCGCAGGCCCGCGTCCGGCAGATGCTGCGATCGCAGATGCGGGCGCCGCAACTCCTCAAGCAGGCGCGCGACGCAGTCACACCCGACGCGTCGCTGGTCACCCGTCTGTGGTCGCGCATCCTGCGCTCCATGGATCCCGTCCGTCATCTTTCCCTCTGGGACCGCCTCGAGCAATCGCTCCAGCCGGCGACCGATCTCCGCGACGCCCTCTGGCAGCGCATTTCCGGAAGCCTGGTTCCCGCCTCCGCTCCTCTCACGATCTCCCGTCCCATCAAGTGGGCCGCCGCGTTTGCCGTGGTGCTCGTGGGCGTGCGCGCCAGCCCGTTGCTCTTCCTTGCCCCCGCGACCATCGCCGAATCCCCCGTGACGCTCTTCGCCACGCAGGGGAATGTCGAAGTCCTTCTCGGATCCCTGTGGCAGCCGATCAGCGGCGAGGTCCCGCTCCGCTCGCCCACGCACATCGCCACCCATCAGAGCCAGGCATCGCTCATCAACCACGATGACGCCGTCTTCCGTCTCGGCGAGAACACGCGCGTCTCCTTCCTCGACCTTTCGGACCGGCCCGAACCATCCCGTCAGGAAACGACGCTGTCGCTGGAGGAAGGCGAGGTGTGGGTGCTGGGACTCGTTCCCAAGCAGGTGCGCGCCATCACCGTTCTCACCCCCCAGGGCCGCGTCTTCATCCATGAAGGCAGCGTTTCCATCCGCCAGGAGGGCGACCGCGTCACCGTCCGGGTTTTCGACCGCGGGGCGCTCGTCGAACGCCATGGACGCCAGCTGCCGCTCGTCACGGGCGAGCAGGTCGTGCTCACGCGCGAAGGGCAGCTCGTCGCAACCAAATTGAATCCCGCCGAATTCCAGTCGCCGTGGGTCTCCACCAACCTCAGCCGCGATGCCGCCCACCAGCGCGAGATCGCCCAGCTGCAGCAGGAGCGCCGCGCGGCAAGCGCCGGCATTCTGCCGGGCTCGAAGCTTTATCCGGTCAAACGGTTCGCCGAACACGTCGACGTCCTGATGTCCTTCACCAACGAGGAGCGCGCCCGCAAGCTGATCACCCAGGCCAACACGCGTCTCAATGAGGCCGCCGCCATCCTCCAGACGGGGGGCAGCACCACCGAGGCCCAGAGCGCGCTGCAGGAATACAAGGACACGCTGCTCCAGGTCGCCACCGGCTCCGGCGGAGGACCCTCGGTCAGCTCGCTCATCCAGCACGAAGTGGTGGAAGCCGGCGCCGCCACGGTGGCAGCCGCGCTGCCCGGCGATTCGGCCTACGCCCTCAAGCAGGCGGTCGATGACACCATCGCGTCGCTCCCCGAAAGCGGCATCCAGAAGCCCGATGTCGAGGGCGAAGCGCTCATCGACCAGCTCGTCGCGGTCAAGCGGCAGGCGGAACAGGGCGACACCGAAGTCGCGCGCGAAAACCTCAACAAAATCGCCGGCTCCCTCTCGTCCCGCGCCGCGACGGGATCGTCCGCCCTCGTGGCCGTCGACGTGCAGCAGGAAGCCGAAGCCGCGGCGGAGCAGATCGCCGCAGTCGTCGAAGGGCCCGGCCAGGGCATCACGCTTATACTCGGCGCTCCGCCCAAGGAGGCCGTGACGCTCCAGCACCAGGTGCGCATCAATGCGCTCCTCGAAGTCCGGCCGCTCACCCCGGATCAGGTCTCCGACAAGGTCCAGGAAATCCGCGGGCGCATCTTCGCGTTCGGCACCAAGAAGGCCCAGTACAACGCGCTCGAAGACCAGTTGACGCTCCTCATCCGCAATCCGTCCCGCGGCAGCATCCTGCGCGAGCTCTCCAAGGTCCTGCCGGGCAACGGCCTCGCCCAGCGCGTCCGCCGCGAAATCCAGGCGGTCAGCAAGGAAGTGGAGGAGCAGGTGACGGCCAGTGGGGGAATCGCCCCGCCGCTTCAATAAACGATACACCGCAGCGAATTGCGAATTATGAATTATGAATGTTTTTTAGAAATAATTCGTAATTCGTTATTCGTCATTCTTGATTCATCCTTCATGTATCATTACCCTCAGTTACCCATTACATTCCCAGTTTCTTATGGCCATGTACTCGATCACCGATCTCAAGCCCGGAACCGCCATCACCATCGACGGACAGCCGTTCCTGGTGGTCGCCTCGCAGTTCGGCCGCAAGAGCCAGAGCAAGGCGAACATGCAGTGCAAGCTGAAGAACCTCGTGACCGGCATGATCATGGCCCGCAACTTCCAGGGCGCGGAACGGATCGAACAGGCGGACGTGGGATACAAGCACGTGCAGTTCCTCTACGGCGATCAGGATTCGTGCACGTTCATGGATCTCCAGACGTACGATCAGTTTGCTTTGCAGAAGGAAGATCTCGGCGATCAGGTCGGTTTCCTCACCGACGGGCTTGAGTGCGACGCGCTCATGTACGGCGAGAAGCCCATCAGCATCAAGCTGCCCTCCACCGTCGTCCTCACCGTCCAGGAAACGATCCCGGGGGTGAAAGGCGACACCGCCACCGGCGGCAGCAAGCCCGCCAAGATGGACACCGGCCTCACGGTCAACGTTCCGCTCTTCATCAACGAGGGTGACAAGGTCATCGTGAACACGGAGACGGGGGAGTACAAGGAACGCGCGTAGTAGCGCTCGCCGTTACGTGAGCATCTTCTGCAGGATCTCATTCACTTTGCCAGGATTCGCCTGTCCCTTCGTCATTTTCATCACATATCCAACGATCGCGCCGAGCGCGGCCTGCTTGCCATTCTTAAAGTCCTCAAGCGCCTTGGGGTTCTTTGCGATGGCTTCCTTCACGAAGGTCTCGATCTGCCCGTCATCGGAAATCTGGCCCATGCCGTCGTCTTTGATGATCGCCGCGGGTGACTTTCCCGTCGTCACCATCTTCTCCAGCACCGTCTTGCCCGCATTGCCCGAGATCGTGCCGCTCTCAATCGCATTCACCAGCTCCAGAATGGCATCAACCGAGGGGGCATCAGACGGGCTTTTCCCCGTCGCGTTCAGGAATCCCATCAACTGCGTCAGAATAAGACTCGATGCGCGCTTGGCGTCCTTCGTCTTCGCGTTCACGGCATCAAAGAGCGCCCGCATCTGCGGCTGATCAATCAGCGTCGCGGCTTCGGCGTCCGTGAGGCCCATATCGACGTACTCCTTCTGCTTCTCGCGCGGGGAAAGCGCGCTCGTTCCGGCTTCGGCGAGGAGCTTTTCATCAATCAGCAGCGGGGGAATATCGGGCTCGGGGAAGTAGCGGTAATCGTCGGCGGTCTCTTTGTTGCGCAGGAGCCTCGTCTTTCCCTCGTCATCCTGCCATCCGACGGTGATGTCGCTCTTCAGCGGGCCTCCGGTCTCCTCCCACGACTTTCGCAGGCGCGTCTCCTCGTATTGCAGTGCACGCTCGAGTGCTTTGAACGAGTTCAGGTTCTTGATCTCGCTGCGTGGATTCAGTTTCTTCGTTCCCTTCTCGCGCAGACTGATACTCGCGTCAAAACGCATCATGCCCTTAAACATGTCGGCCTCCGACGAGTTGGCGGCGATGAGCATCCGGCGGAGTTCTCCCGCAAACGCGACCGCTTCGTCCGCCGATCGCAGATCCGGATCCGTCACGATTTCCATGAGCGGCGTGCCCGCGCGGTTGTAGTCGCAGAGCGTCACCGAACCGCGGTGCGTCAGCTTTCCCGCATCATTTTCCATGTGCAGGCGCGTGATTCCGCACGACATCTCCTTTCCGTTCAGGTCGTATTTCACGGTTCCTTTCGACGCGAGGGGGAAGTCGTACTGCGAAATCTGGAAGCCGCTCGGGAGATCGGGATAGAAGTAGTGCTTCCGGTCGAAGTGGTTGTCGCGGTTGACCGTGCATTTGAGGGAGAGCGACATGCGGATGGCCTTCAGGATCGCCTCCCGGTTGGGGACCGGCAGTGTTCCCGGATGGCCCATGCAGACTTCGCACACGGTCGTGTTCGGTTCCTTGCCGAACGCGTCGTTGTCGCAGCCGCAGAACATCTTCGTTTTCGTGTTCATCTGCGCGTGCACTTCCAAGCCGATGATGGCTTCCAGTTCCGGTGTCGCTGCAGCCTTTGCCATGATCAGAAGAGTAGCTTTTTTTGGCCTCACATTGCAATAGAACGGGGGTTGCCGCTGTAAATGGTATTCAAAAAACTTTCGCTGCGTAGAGTGCCCCCATGAACACGCCGTCCGCCTCCGGTTCCCCGGTGATTACGGATTCCGTTTCAGCAGCGGACTCCCTGTCTCATGAAGAATTCTGCCGCCTGTGGGAAGAGAACAAATCAAAAGTGTTCGCGTTGGCGCTGAAGATCCTTGGCAACATTCATGATGCCGAGGAAGTCTGCCAGCAAGTCGCTCTCCAGCTTTTCACCAAGGGCGGAACATTTCGCGGCGAGGCCCAATGGAGCACATGGCTGCATGCCGTTGCCAGGAATGAGTCGCTGCATTTTCGGCAGGTGCGCGACAAACGGTTGCATATCGATATTGCTGCGCATGAGGAGTTATCGGACAGCAGCGCCCTTCCGGCGGAGATAGTGCTCATTTGCATGGAGCGCTGCCAAATATTCCATCAGGTTGTCGGGGAATTGCCCGAAGCGTATGGCAGGATTTTTGCTCTTTCCGAATTCGATGGGCGTTCCAACAAGGAGATTGCCGATCTCCTGGGCATCAACATTTGCGCCGTGAAGAGCAGGCTGCATCGGGCGCGGCGAATGGTGGAGAAAAGAGTGGAAGCTTGTCTTGCCGTTTGATTCCTTATTCCGTGTAATCCGTGATCAGCACGCCCTCCAGGTGATCCACTTCGTGCTGCACGACGCGCGCGTCGAAGTCCTTCAATTGCCGCTCCTGCCGCTTTCCCTTGATGTCGGTGTACTCAAGCGTGATCTCGACGGAGCGGGGGATGTCGAGCCACACGTTCGGCAGGCTCAGGCAGCCCTCCTGATCCATGGCCATCTCCTTCGATTTCTTTTTGATGACCGGATTCACCAGCGGAATCACTTTGCCTCCGATCACGGCGATGCAGATGCGCTCGGTCCGGCCCACCTGCGGTGACGCGAGACCCACGCCGTTCGCTTCGTACATCGTGTCGATCATGTCCTTCGCAAGCTGCCGGATGTCCTTCGTGATCTTCGGCACGCGCTTGGTCTTCACGCGAAGCGCGGGATTATCGGGGCCGATGACGATGGGGAGGATAGCCATGGGTGACGAATCGGTTGTTATTCTAGCCCGAGAAAAGCTTGTTAGCTTTTTAGCTTGTAGCTTCTTAGCAAATTAAAGCTAACAAGCTAACAAGCTACAAGCTCATACATGCAGCCTTTTATCGCTTCACCAGCTGTTTTAGCCCTGCTCTCTTCTTCAGATCCTCGAACGACGTCACCTTCTCCGTCATCTTCTGCAGGGCCTGCGCGGCGAGCACGGCATCCGCGAGGGCGCGGTGGCGGGCGGTGGGCATCGTCAGGTTCAGGCGCTTGCAGAGCACGTCGAGCGAATGGCGGAACTCCGAGGGGTACAGGCTCCGGCTGAGCGCCATCGTGCAGAGGCATTCGGGCAGATCGACGTACCCCCAGCAGAACTGCTTCTCGGATTCCAGGAACCCCATGTCGAACGACGCGTTGTGGGCGACGAGGGTCGTGCCCGCGGCGAAGGTGAGAAATTCCGGGAGGACCTGATCGATGGTCGGCGCGTTCTTCACCTCCTCGTCCGAAATCTTGTTCACCTGCCGGGCTTCCCAGGGGATATCGCGCTCGGGGTTCACGAACGTCGCGAAGGCAGTCGACTCGTGGATGATCCCGTTTTCCATGCGCACGCCCGCTATTTCGACGATTCTGTGCCCCCGAAGCGGGTCGAGACCGGTCGTCTCGATGTCGAAAATAGTCAGGGGCGGAAGCATCAGGCGCAAACTATAGTCGACGGGAAAATCGCCCGCCAGTCTTGCGCGGAAAATTTGGACAAAGGATAATCAGGGCATGGAAATTCTTCATTTGCAACGCGTCGGCGGCAAGCGGGTGGAGCCCGTGCAGGTCTTCAGCCGCCTGAGCAGCGCTGTTGAGCGGGAAGGGGGAAACCTGGCTCTGGATGCCCGTACGGGCGAGTATTTCGTCTCTGCCGCGAGCACCGACATTCTCAAGCGTGTTCGCATGGTGATCGCCGGTGAAGCGGAAACAACGAATCTGATTGGGTCGCTGGCCCCGCATTCCGGGGGCCAGGCCAACGGCGCGCCTTCCGCCGACGAGCATTTGCCGCTCCAGAAGGCCGGGGCCTGATCACCTCTTTCCGTGCCGCTGACTGCATCCACCGTTCTTCGGCAATTGGAAAAAATCCACGAGCCCCCGCGGACGTTCCTCGCATGGCGCACGCCGCTGGATCTGCTCGTCGCCACCATCCTCAGCGCCCAGTGCACCGATGCCCGCGTCAACATCGTCACGCGGACGCTCTACAAAAAATACCACCGCCCCGAGGACTACGTCCGGGTCCCGCGGAAGGAACTCGAAGACGACATCCATTCCTGCGGCACGTACCGCAACAAGGCGCGGTTCATCCAGGAAATGGCGCAGGCGCTGATCGATCATCATCACGGCGAGGTCCCCCAGACGATGGAAGAGCTCGTCGAACTGCAGGGCGTGGGCCGCAAGACGGCGTCCATCATCCTGTGGGCCTGCTTCGGCAAGAACGAGGGCATCGCCGTCGACACGCATGTGATCCGCGTCGCGCAGCGCCTCGGCCTCACGAAGCACAGCGATCCCAAGCGCATCGAGCTTGATCTCATGCAGGCGCTGCCGAAGGAACGCTGGGGGGAACTGACGACGCTCATCATCACCCACGGCCGGGCGGTGTGCACCGCCCGGAACCGACAGTGTGAAAAGTGCGTCTTCCAGAAGGAATGCCCCTCTTCGCTGGTGATGGGGCGGCCCGACCGGGCGAAGAAGGACGCGAAGCCGCGGTGAGGTGCGGTATACTGCGTGCATGACCCTCTATATCGCGCTCTTCCTTGCCGGCACGGTCACGATCTTCCTGCCGTGCATTCTGCCCCTCATCCCGGTCGTCCTGGGCGTGAGCGTCGCGGGCAAGAGCCGGCTCCGCCCGCTCGCGACGATCCTGGGCATGGTGGCCAGCTTCGCGCTCTTCACGTTTCTCCTGCAGGTGGTCCTGAGCCGCTTTGTCGCGGTCGCGGACATCATCCAGATCTCCACGTACTACGTTCTTCTCCTCTTCGGGATCTGCTTCCTCACGTCCAACAAGCCCGTCCAGCTTCTCGTCGCCGCGCTGGGCGGCTTCTTCTACTGGAAGTACGGCTGGGTCGTGATGACGGTTGCGGAAGTCGCTGGTTGGCTCGCCATCGAAGCCGGAGCGCGGATTGCCGCGCGCATCCAGCAGCTGGGGAGCGACGTCCAGACCGCGGCGCGTTCCGGGTTGGGATCGGACTCCATTCTCACGGCGTTCATCGTCGGATTCACGCTCGGCCTGGTGTGGGTGCCCTGCGCGGGCCCGGCGCTCGGCTTCGCGCTGGCCCTCGTGCGAGACGAACCCGGCCTGACGGCCTTTTTGGCCCTGCTCTCGTACGCGCTCGGGACGGCTGTTCCGCTGCTCATCGTCGGCTACGGGGGGCAATTCGCGGTCGCGTCCGTCCGCTCGCTCAATAAGTACACCGGACGCATCAAACAGTTCGCCGGCGCCGTCCTCATCCTCACGTCCGTTGGATTGCAGTACGGCTATCTGATGGAAGCGCAGATATGGCTGGCTGAGCATGTGCCCTTTGGAGATTTTGGAACGCGCATTGAAAACGCGCTCTTCGCACCTGCACGGGAATTGTCATCGATTTCTTCTACCGCGCCAGCGGAGGGGCGCGCTAATTCTTCTGCGTCATCGGGGAAGCAGATATCCTCGGTTACATCGGTTCCCTCGGCTTCTTCGGTTTCCTCCTCTATGAATCTACCAAAACTTCCAAAAATCGTTCGTGCTCCTGAATTTTCCGGCCTCGGACCCTGGCATAACAGCCAGCCGTTCACGCTCGCCTCACTCAAAGGCAAAGTCGTCCTGGTCGATTTCTGGACATACAGCTGCATCAACTGCATCCGGACGCTGCCGTACATCCAGGGCTACTGGGACAAGTTCAAGGATATGCCGTTCGTCCTCATCGGCGTTCACTCCCCGGAGTTCGTATTCGAAAAAGACGAAGGCAACGTCAAAGCCGCCATCAAAAAGCGCGGGCTCACGTATCCCGTCGCGCAGGACAACGACTTCAAAACCTGGAGCGCGTTCGCCAACCGCTACTGGCCCGCCAAGTATCTGATCGATGCCGAGGGATACATCCGCTACACGCATTTCGGAGAGGGGGACTACGACGAGACGGATCTGGCGATCCAGAGCCTGCTTGCGGAAATCGGCAAGACATCATCCGGCCCCGTGATCGGCACCGATGCCTCCGAGGGAAGCCGCCGTCCCCGGTCGCCGGAGGTGTACCTGGGCAGCCGCAGCTGGCCCGCGTTCGCCAATGCGTCCGGAGAACCCGATGACGTAGTGCATTCGTATGTCATGCCTTCCGCTGTTCCTCTCCATCAGTATGCGCTGGCCGGCCAGTGGCGTCTCGCCGACGAGGAGCGCCAGGTACTGGAAAGCATCGAGGGGGAGATTCGCTTCCACGCGCTGGGCAGCGAGGTGAACCTGGTCCTTGGTCTGGAGAAAGGGGCGTCCCCTGCGACGGCGGACGTGTACGTGGACGGCAAGAAGACCTCCACGATCACCATCAGCGAAAACGACCTCTTCACGCTCTTTACGGGAGAGTACGGCGAGCATGACGTTCTGCTGAAGATCCACGGGAAGGGCGTCGCGGGGTATGCCTATACGTTCGGCGCCTAAGCCTTGCCGGCTTCTCATGGCCCCTTTAGCATGTCCTCCTTTCTTTTTGCACTCCTATGACTGTGGAAATCCATGGCAAGAACCTGAAGGGGGAAACGATTCGTTTCGAGGCGACTGCCACTCCCGAGCAGCAGGAGGCCATTCGGAGAACCCTCCTTCTCCTGAACCAGGGAGAGCAGATAGCAAAGGTCTTGGGCTCTGATGCCTCCTCAGAGGCCTCAAGAATCCGATTCGCATTCGAGACCGCAGATGTGTCTTTCTCTTCTGGCCCCGTTCAACCGCGGAAGGAAACAAAGGAGATCACCGGAGAGCATGTTTCTGTGGAGAACGATGGAATGCACGTTCACGTCATAGACGAAGTCCCGACAGACCAGCCGCAGCAAATTCTGAAAGCCTGATCAAAAAAAAGAGCGGAGGAGGACTCCGCCCTTTTTCTGTATTCGATTTTCAGGCCCGCGAGTATTCCGGCGCCATCTCGCGCAGCGTCGTCGACATGGCCGTCACCGTGGCCGCATCCCGCACCGCCGGGATGGCGTAGGCCGGCAGAGCCGTCTCAAAGTCGTAGGCCGACTCGCCGTGCAAAACAGCGTCGAGACCCATCTCCTCCTCGGCGGCGCTCACTCCCACGGTCATCACCAGCTTCATCGCGCCCAGGATCACGAACGTCGCGCCGAAGCCGAAGGCCATCGCGATGCCCGTTCCGTAGAGGTTCGCCATGAACTGCGCCGTATTGCCCTCGATCAGTCCCGAGAAGCCGCCGATGCTTTCCGTCGCGAACACCCCGGTCAGGATCGAGCCCGTGATGCCGCCCACGCCGTGGCAGCCCCATACGTCGAGGGCGTCATCCCATCCCATGGAGGTGCGGAATTTGACCGCCGAGAAGCAGGCAAGGCCCGCCGCCAGGCCGATCAGCAGGGCCGACATCGGCGTCACGTAGCCCGCAGCGGGAGTGATGGCCACGAGGCCGGCCACGGCTCCCGTCAGTGCGCCGATCATGCTGGCCTTCCTGTCGATCACGGTCGAGAGCAGCAGCCAGGTCGACATGCACATGGCCGCGGCGACGTGTGTGTTCACGAAGGCGATCGCCGCCTGTCCGTTTGCCGCCAAAGCGCTTCCGGCGTTAAAGCCGTACCAGCCGAACCACAGCAGGGCGGTACCCAGAGCGGCTGCAGGAATGTTGTGGGCGACGTGCGCCGTCTCGCGCCGCTTCCCCAGCAGGAACACGCAGGCCAGGGCCCCCATGCCCGCGCTGATGTGCACCACCGTGCCTCCCGCGAAGTCGATTGCGCCGAGCTTGGCCAGGAAGCCGCCGCCCCATACCCAGTGGGCGAGCGGCGCGTACACGAGCACGCTCCAGAGGGCGATGAAGGCGACATACGCCTTGAAGTTCATGCGTTCCGTAAACGCGCCTGTCATCAGCGCCGGTGTGATGATGGCGAACATCATCTGGAACGCGAAGAAGGCCAGATAGGGGATGCTCGCTCCGTACGCGCCGGCTTCCATGCCGACGCCGTTCATCAGGAGATGATCGAGGCCGCCGATCCAGCCGCCGACGTCGGTGCCAAAGGCCAGAGAGAAGGTCAGGACCGACCAGATCACGGTCACGACGCCCATTGCGATGAAGCTCTGCATCATGATGGTGAGGACGTTCTTGCTCTTCACGAGGCCTCCGTAGAAGAACGCCAATCCGGGCGTCATGAGGGCGACGAGGCCGGTGGCCGCGAGAACGAAGGCCGTGTCGCCGGAATTGAGAATGGATTCCATGGGAAAGAGAGGAAAGAAGCGGAAAATCATCCTTCGCCGCCGGTATCCTGGTTCGGATCAGCATTACTATTGAATCCATTGAGAGCGTCCTCGATATCGTCTGTGACCTGATGCTGCAGGGCATCCGCGGCAGTACCCGGCTTGAGGCCGCCTTTCACGAGCCCATGCTCGAGCGAGTGACCATTGAGATGTTCCATATGAGTTGGGGAAGGAAAGAAAAAGAGGGGCGCTCGCGCGCCCCTCCCGGATCAAACGTCGTAGTATTTGTAGAATTCCGACGCCGTGGGCCGCTTGGCCTCGTCGGCGGCTTCGGTCCGCTTCCAGGAGATGTAGTTGTCGAGGAAGCTCTTGCTGAAGACGCCGCCCTTCGTGAGGAAGTCGTGGTCCTTTTCCAGGGCATCGAGCGCCTCGCCGAGGCTCGCGGGAGCATGCTTGATCCTGGCCAGCTTCTCCGGAGCCATGTCGTACAGGTTTCCGTCGGTGTGCTCGCCCGGCATCATGCCCTTCTCGATGCCGTCGAGACCGGCGAGCATCAGCGCGGAGAACGCCAGGTAGGGGTTGCAGGCGGGGTCGGGCATGCGGAACTCGACGCGCTTCGCCTTGGGGTTGTTGGAATACATCGGGATGCGGATCGCGGCGCTGCGGTTGCGGGCGGAGTAGATCAGGTTCACGGGAGCCTCAAAGCCAGGGACAAGCCGCTTGTAGCTGTTGGTGGTGGGGTTGCAGATCGCGCAGAGCGCCGCCGCGTGGTGCAGGAGGCCCGCGATGTAGTGCAGGGCCATCTTGCTCAGGCCCGCGTATTCATTCCCCGCGAAGAGCGGCTTGCCCTCCTTCCAGAGGCTCATGTGGACGTGCATGCCGGAGCCGTTGTCGCCGAAGAGGGGCTTGGGCATGAAGGTGGCCGTCTTGCCGAAGCGGTTGGCAACGTTGCGGACGATGTACTTGTAACGCATCAGCTTGTCGGCCATCACCAGCAGCTCGTCGCGTTCCATGTCGATCTCCGCCTGGCCTGCCGTGGCGACTTCGTGGTGGAAGGTCTCGATCTTCACGCCGGCGCGCTCCATCTCGCGCACCATGGCGGAACGGATGTCCTGCTGCTGGTCCATCGGAGAGACCGGGAAGTAGCCTTCCTTGTGGCGGATCTTGTAGCCCAGGTTGCCGTTCATGCCGTCCTCGGACGCTCCCGTGTTCCAGATGCCTTCCGTCGAATCCACCGCGTAGGACGCATGGTTGGCCCCCGCGTCGTACTTCACGGAATCGAAGATGAAGAATTCGGCCTCGGGACCGAAGTACGCCATGTCGGCCACGTTGCTGGCTTTCAGGTAATCCAGTGCGCGCATCGCCACCGTGCGCGGGCTGCTGTCGTAGAACTCGCCCGTGATCGGGTCCTTCACGTTGCACAGCACGGAGACCGTCTGCTCCGTCTTGAACGTGTCCAGGATCGCCGTGGACGGGTCAGGAACCAGGAGCATGTCGCTTTCCTGGATCTGGCGGAATCCGCGGATGGAGCTGCCGTCGAAGCCTGCGGCGCTTTTCAGGACATCCTCCAGCTCGTGGATCGGCTTGCTGGTGTGCTGCAGCGTGCCGGGAACGTCCACGAACGTGAGGTCGAGCACGGTGCATTCGTGCTTCTTGGCGAAGGCGATCACATCTTCCGCCGTCTTCATCTTGGGCGTGAAGGAGAGATCGTCTCCCGCAAACGGCCGCGGGACTTTCAGCAGTTCTTTCTGCATTGCTCCGGTGAGCGGATCGGCGAGGGTGCTCATATAGGGAAGAAAAGAGAAGAAGTAAGAGAACGGAATTGTTGTACTGGGTCTGCGGCGATGCACCAATACGCGACGCGAACACAATTGTTTTTCTGTTCATATTTTGAACAACAGTGTAATCTCGCTCCCGGCGCACGGAGGGGAGGAATTCCGGGCACGCACAGGCGTCGCGTTTGCTTTTCATTACACATTGCCGACTTCCCCGCCTGACGTATGGCGAAAGATCTCCTCCGCATTCTCGAATCCATCGGCCTCACGGACGTCCAGGCGCAGCTTTATCTGGCGGGTCTGCAGCTGAGCTCCGGCCCGGCGTCGGAATACGCGAAGGTGACCGGCATCAACCGCATCACCGCCTACAACATCCTGGAGGAGCTCGTCCGGAACGGCCGGTTCACGCTGGTCAAAAAAGCGCGCGGAAAGTGGTATGCGCCCGTCGCCCCCGAATACCTGGCGGTGGAGGCGCGCAAGAACGCCGACGCGCTCCACCGGTCTCTCCCAGAGCTCCGGTCTCTCCAGGGGAAGAAAGAGCGCCGCCCCCACGTCCGGTTCTTCGAGGGCTGGGAGGGCGTCCGCAAGGTCTACGAGGACACGCTCACCGCCAAGAGCGAGCTGCTCAACTTCAGCAACAGCGCGATCATCCGCAAGTATTGGGAAAACTACGACGAGGAATACGTCGCGGAGCGCGTGAAGCGGGGAGTGCACCTGCGCGGCATCGCGCCTGATGATCCCACGGGGCGCAAAGTCCACGGCGAGGACCGCGAAAAACTGCGCGAGTTCCGCCTGGTGTCCGCCAGAGACTTCGACTTCACCAACGAGATCAACATCTACGATTCCAAGGTCGCCATCTGCTCGTTCGCGTCGCAGCCGGACATGTTCGGGGTGATCATCGAAAGCAAAGAAGTCGCGGAGACACAGCGGCAGATCTTTGAGATGGCATGGAGATATGCGGGAACGAAAAACTGAAAAAACTTCAGGATTTCACACCAAGAATCCATGCCATGACCTTGTAATCCCGAGTAGACCGCCGCAGCGGACGTATCGAGGGGGAGATGGCCTGGCGGTTTGCGGCGAGGCATCACTGACACGGATTTTACGCATGTCGGAGGCAAGAACGTCTTGTTGAGAGGTCTGTTTTTGACTTTTTCCCGCCGGGCGTCTTCACTCTGCACCCAATGCGCCAGCAAGATTTTGACGCTCACAAGCAGTATCTTCCGCTTATGCCCGCCCTGCATGAGTACCGGAGCACTGCTCCGGAAAAACGGCGGCCCGAGGAGATTGTGGACCGGTTTCATGCCGCCATTCTTCAGCTGGAGGCGACGTATTGCCTGGCGTCCGTACGGCGAAAAACCTCTTCCGGGTCGCTCTCCGCTGATTCCGGACCGGACGCAATATCTTGACCGGAGGAGTTTCCTTGGGGACACTGCCCCGCTATGCGCGAGGAACTACCGCTCTTCACCGTGGCAGAGGCTCAAAGGGAGAAACTGCAGCCCGATGGCTGCGTGGAGATCGTCCCCACCGAGCTGTACTACCCCGGCGGCAAGCCGACGGCGGAGACCGTGCGCCAAATGCGCAGGGATCACACGCGGCTGGCCGTCGTGAAGATTCCTTTTGTGGAAGAGGAAATCATGCCTCTGGCGCCGCCGTGGAACGGGGGCGGCCGGTTTTCCGGACAGCGGAAAACCGTTCGCGGGCAGCCGGAAACCCTCGGTCTCCTGATGGAAGACGGCTGCGTTCTCAACCCGCAGGAAAGCTGCGTTCTTCGCAGATGGGAGAAAGAAATAGAGCTGATCCACCACCGGTGCGATCTGATCCTGGGTCGCCTGGACCGCCTGCCGCGACCCGCGCCGATGATGGTCCGCGGGCATGAAGTCCACATGCTTCAGAGCATCGATTATCACGATATCGCCAATCTGGAGATCGATCTGCAGCGCAGATTCGGACTCGTGCGGTCGATGATCTTCGGGGTGATCGTGTCGGGACAAACGGAGACGCGGCAGGCCATGGATGCGGGCGTTCTTTTGGACAGGGCTGAGCATATCGTCCGGCAGTTCCATGTCAGAATCGATTCCTTCAGGCAAAAATTGCCCGCGTGAGCCTTCGACCATGCGCCTTCCTGGCGCTATGCTTTCGGCATGCGTCAGTACCTGGATCTCCTTCGGCATATCATCGATCATGGCGTCAAAAAAGACGACCGGACGGGCGTGGGCACCATCAGCGTATTCGGCCACCAGATGCGGTTCAATCTGCAGGAGGGATTTCCGCTGCTCACCACCAAAAAGCTCCACACCCGATCCATCTTCCAGGAGCTGCTGTGGTTCCTGAAAGGCGATACGAACGTGAAGTCTTTGCAGGCCGTGGGCGTCAGCATCTGGGACGAATGGGCCACCGCGGAGCAGACTGCGCGCTTCGGCCGCGAGGCGGGCGATCTGGGGCCGGTCTATGGGCATCAGTGGCGCAACTTCGGCGCGACGCGCAATCCGGATGGTACGTACAACAAAGATGGCGTCGACCAGATCGCGCGATTGATCGAATCTATCAAAAAGAACCCCGACAGCCGCCGGCACATCGTTACGGGATGGAATCCGAAGGAAGCGGACGACGTCGCGTTGCCGCCCTGCCATACGCTCTTCCAGTTGTATGTTTCGGCCCCACCGCACGTGGGAACACATGCGGCTGGATCAACAACAGGTGGAAAGCCACGATTATCCTGTCAATTATATCAGCGCAGTGGTGATGTCTTCCTGGGCGTGCCATTCAATATCGCGTCCTATGCGCTCCTCACGCACATGATCGCGCAGGTGTGCGGTCTCGACGTCGGGGACTTCGTGCACACGTTGGGCGATGCGCATCTGTACCTCAACCATCTCGACCAGACCCGGGAACAGCTCAGCCGGGAGCCGCGGGCTCTGCCGCAGCTCAGGCTCAACCCGGCGGTGACCTCCATCGATGACTTCACATATGAGGATATTGAAATCGTCGGATACGACCCCCTTCCGGGCATAAAAGCGCCCATTGCGGTCTAAGAACACGTCTTCGACGCGCGGTGGAAAATGGTCATCCGCAGGTCGAAGACCTGCGTCTGCGCATGTAGAATTGCCACATGATCGTCTCCCTGATCGCCGCGGCTTCGGAAAACAACGTCATCGGCAACAAGGGCGCGCTTCCTTGGAAGCTCCCCGCGGATATGCGTTTTTTCCGCAAGACCACGGAGGGGCATCCCGTCCTGATGGGCCGCAAGACGTACCAGTCCATCGGCAGGCCGCTTCCCAAGCGCCGCAACATCGTCATCAGCCGGCACGAGTTCCCCGGCAAGCCGATGGAGTTCGACGTCGCCCATTCGGTCGAAGAGGCCATCGCGATGTGCAAAGACGATCCTTCCGGCGAGATCTTCATCATCGGCGGCGGCGAAATCTACAGACAGGCGATGCACCTCGCCCACCGGATCTACCTCACCCGCGTGCATGCGATCGTGGAGGGGGACGCGTTCTTTCCAGAAGTTTCGTCAAAAGAATGGCAGGAAACGTCACGCGTTGATCATCCCGCGGATGCGGAGAATCAACATCCTTTCTCGTTCATTCTCTTCGAGAAGCGCTGACAGGTTATGTCAGCAATCCGTACAAGGCCTCCTGGCCTTCGCGAAGGAGTTCATTGATGTCATCGCGGGACATCACCTCTTCGGCGGCACTTCCTGGAAACCGTAGACGCACCATGTCGCCTTCGATCCCCGTCACGGTCGGGCGGCCGGTGGACAGAAGCAATTCATCGCCGACGGCGAATGTCGGTTCGTGGCCTTCCATACCTGTATTAGGGAAAGAGGGTTATTCTGCCCGAAGAAGAGAACAGATCAATAGCGCGTATTATCAGGTGGGAGATTTCCTCTTCTGAAAGCCAAAAAAACAATAACAAGCCGCTTCGGAATGATCAATCCATGTGTCGCATACGGCATGTGTAACACTATGCGTGTATGGCATATAACGAGACACCGCAGGTCGAAGAGTCCGATCAGGAAGCCGCCGCGATCATCAATCGCAATATCGAAGAGGCCCCGGATGGCGCGAGTTCCCCCGAGCAGATTCAGGAGGCGATCAAGGAGGATATCGACGGGGTGAAAGGCGAGACCCGCACCCAAGTGCAGGCGTATCTGGCCGGCATGAAGGAGGCGACGAAGGGCGCGCAGGTGGAAAAACTGGAGGACGGCACCGGCGGCCTGTACGACGGCACCAATCAGAAAATCGCCAAGAGCACGCTCGAAGCGTCAGGCTCCATCAAGGAAACCGTCGCGCGCATGAAGGAAGTGGGCGATCATGAGGCTTATCATGCCGAGAACAAGCATCTGGAGGCCATGAAGAGCGCGGATCGGGGAGACGGCGACGTGTTGCAGCTGGGAGGAAAGTCGTTCAAGACCGACACGCCCCTCATCGAAGGGCTGACCGTCAACGACACGGGAGACAGTTTCGTCAGCGATCAATACGTTCAATACAAGGAAGATCTGGTGGGCGCCGCGTCGGCTGCGGGGGTCAGCATGGAGGAGGTTCGCACTGCGGTGAATGAGAAGAAGGATCTCACCTTGATCGACGACCGGACGCGCGACAAAACCGCCGGCGAAGTCCAGTTCGCCATGGCGTCGTAGGCTCAGGCCTTGATCAACGTCATAAATTCCTCCCGCGTCTTGGTTCCTCGATACGCTCATCGCTCGGCGATGAGCTACTCGGAATGACAGCTATTTGCGAATTAAGGTCATAAATTCTTCACGGGTTTTTGGGTCTCTTTTAAAAAGGCCGTTCACGCAGCTTGTCACGGCCATGGAGTGCTGCTTCTGGACGCCACGCATCATCATGCACAGGTGATTGGCCTCCACCACCACGCCGATGCCCTTGGGCTTCAGGATCTTCTGCAGCGCGTCGCAGATCTGCTGGGTCATGCGCTCCTGCACCTGGAGCCGTCGCGCAAACATGTCCACGATCCGGCCGATCTTGCTCAGGCCGATCACGTGCTTTCCCGGGATGTAGCCCACGTGCACCTTGCCGTAGAAAGGGAGCAGGTGGTGCTCGCAGAGGCTGTAGCATTCAATGTCTTTCACGATCACCATCCCGTCGGTATCCACCGGCATGAGCGCCTTGTTCACGATGTCGTCCAGGTTCTGGTCGTAGCCTGATGTCATGAAGGCATACGCCTCCCGCACGCGTCGCGGCGTGCCCTGGAGGCCGTCTCGCTTGGGATCCTCGCCGATGGCCTTGAGGAGGTCGTGGATGAGTTTTTCCATGGAAGAGGAGTATGCCCGAGAATCACGCCATAAAAAACCCTGGAGGCCGAACTATCTCCAGGGAAACTGTGTACGGCGCCCCCCGGGCCGTTCACACAGTTTTTTGTGCGAGGGCACTCAGGTGGCAAGTGCACACAGGATTGCCCTCCGGAGAAAGCAGTCCCGTATGCAGGTGGCGCATGGTACCCGATACGCCGTTATCGTCAATCAGAGCTGAATCGGCAGCCGGAAGACTTCCTGATGCATCGTCTCCGCCAGCAGGTCCTTCCAGGTCTTTCCGATGATCGGATGGGTCGCGGTGGGTTCCAGCAGTTCCGTCAGGGGTTCCAGCACAAAACGCCGCTCGTGCATCCGGGGGTGGGGGAGGATCAGCGACGCGGTCATGTCCTCGCTCGCGTGGGCGGCCCGCCAGCCCGCGCTGTCGGGCAGGATCTCCGAGCCGTGCAGCAGCAGATCGAGATCGATGTTGCGGGGGCCGAACCGGAAGAGCGTCTTCTTCGAGAGGCTCTTTTCGATGCCGATAAGGAGCTCATGAATCGCGTGGGCATCCAGATCCGCTTCCAGGTGCGCCACGGCATTCAGATATTCGTCCTGCGCCGCATGATGCAGGGGCGCACTGCGGTACACCGACGAAAACCGCACCGTCGGGTGGTGCATCCGCAGCATCGTGACGGCGGCTTTGATGTGGTTCTCGGGGTTGACGTTGCTGCCGATCGCGATGAAGACGGAGGACATGCCGCGAGTATACCTCATGCCACAGGTCTCCTGATGGTCAATTCGACGACATTGGCTCCGGGAAGAGCAAACTTCCGTACGGTGACACGGACGGATGCCGGGTGGTACGCGCGAAGAATCATCACCGCCGCGTCCTCCGCAAACCGCTCAATGGTTTTCCGCTCTTTCATCGCGAGCGTCTTCAGATCCGTTGCGACATCGGCGTAGTTCACCGACTTCTTTACGTCATCCGTTTTCCCTGCCAGCCGCGCATCTATTGTCATCTCCACGGTCACCAGCAGGCGCTGTTCCGTCTCACGCTCCAAGGCCGGCACGCCGATGCGGGTCCAGAGCTCCAAATCGGCGATGGTCAGAATGTCAGACATAAGTGGAAAATGGAAAGTTGAAGTCCATGCGTATGTGACAATGAACTTTTCACTTTCCTCTTTCAACTTTCAACTCGTTTGACGCCAAATGCCGCAGAATTGTTCCCTATCGGGGTTTCCACCAGTCTCCGTAGCAGCCAGCGGGTCACCGTGACCGCCGTGAAGAGCGAGAGGAGCACGCCCATCCCCAGCGTGACTGCGAAGCCGCGGACGATGGAGGAGCCGGCGATGAAGAGGATCGCGCAGGTGATGAGCGCGGCTACGTTGCCGTCGCGGATGGCGGGCCAGGAATGCTTAAAGCTGCTTTCGATGGCGGTCTTGATCGCTTTGCCCTTCCGGAGTTCCTCCTTCATGCGTTCGAACACCAGCACGTTTGCATCCACGGCCATGCCGATGCTCAGGATGATGCCGGCCATGCCCGCGAGCGTGAGGACGATGTAGTTGCTCGAGAAGAGGAACAGCGGGAGCTTGAGGATCGCGAAGAGCAGGATCGCGTAGAATCCGAGCGCCAGATCGGCCACGACACCCAGGATTCTGTACGCCACCACCATGTAGGCCATGAGAATCAGCGTGCCGATGAGAGCCGCGAGGAGCGAGGTGTAGAGGGCGGCGGCTCCGAGGGTGGCTTCGATCGTGTACTGGCCCACCAGGTAGATGGGGGCGGGGATAGCGCCGGTGTTGAGGTCCTGCGCGAGGCGCTTGGCTTCCTCAAAGTCCGCGCTTCCCGTGATCACCGCGATGCCGCCTGCGATCTCCTGCTGCACGCGGGGGGCCGAGACCAGCTCGCCGCCGACGAAGATCGCGATCTGCTTGCCGACGTTGGCCTTGGTCAGTTCCTGGAACATCCTGCCGCCTTCGGCGTCGAAGATGATCTGCACCACCGGGATGTTCGTCACGTTGTCGATCGAGACGTTGGCTGCGCGGAAGTGCTTGCCGTCGAGCTGCGTGTCCTTCCAGCCGGTGGGTTCCAGCGAGAAGAAGAGCAGGCTCAACGTGATCGCCTGGTCCGTCGTCTTCACCTCCCCGGCCTGGAGCTTCGCAGCCAGGTCCTCCGCGCGCTTCTGCGCGTCCGCACCCGAGATCACGAGTTCATCGTATGTCGCGACGTCCGGGGTGACCGTGGCGGCCTTGTCGAGGCGGATGACGTGGAAACCGAACTGGGTCTCGACCGGCTCGGTGATGTCGCCGGCCTTCTCCAGGGCGAATGCGGCTTCCTCGAACGTGGGGGCCATGACGCCGTGGCCGAAGGATCCCAGGCGTCCGCCGTCCTGGCGGGAGGGGCCGTCGGACTGCGTGCGGGCCAGCTGATCAAAATTCGCGCCTCCGTCGAGCTGCGCCTTGATCTGCTGCGCCTTCGCCCGCGCCTCTTCCTTGGTGCGCGTCACGCCCGCTTCGACGCCCGTCGCGCCGACATACGAAATCAGGATGTGGCTGGCTTCGATTTCCTCGCCGCCGTGCACGAAGTTGCTCAGGAAAAGAATCCGGGACGTGTCATCGGTCTGCACCTGCTTGAGCGTGCCGGGCTGGATGCTCCTCAGCGCCGCGGCGACGCGGGCGTCGACCTTGGCGTCCAGGGGCACCGCCTCGTGTCGGATGTTCCTGGCGTCCTTCTCGCTCGTCGCGAGGTATTCGAAGGCTTTCGATGCCTCCGTGATCACGCGGCCGGTCCCCGTGGGGGTCTGCAGCACTTCGGCCAGGAAGATGCCATTCACTTCCTGTTCGGCGATGGTGCCGTCCGCGTTCTGCATCGGCTGGACGATGCTGCCTTCGCGGAGGAGCACCCGTCCGGGCGCGGTGGTCCACAGACCTTCGAGTCCTTTGGGCAGTTCATCGCGGAAGAGCTGCTTGCGGGGCTGGAACGCCATTCCCAGCTGTGATCCCAGATCCTGTCCTTCCTTGGTCAGCGTGGAGCCGCTTTGGGTGATGCGCCGCAGCGAAGCCTCGGCCTTGGCGCGGACCTCGTTCTTGTAATCGTCGGTCACCTCGGTCCGCTGCTCCTTGAATTCCAGCTGGATGGTTTTGCCCACGACCTTGATGCATTCCTGCACGTCGACGACGCCGGGACACTCCACAAGCAGATGACGTTCGTTTCCGACGTATGACGGCGTGATGGTCGCCTCGCTCACGCCGAGCGAGTTGATGCGGCGCTCAAGAACGGTCCGGATGGCTTCCACGAGGTTGGTCTGCTGATCCTGGATGCTCTGCTTCTGCGCGCGTGCGAGGTTGAGTTCCTCCGCCGGCGCGCCGCTGCTTTCCAGGCGGCTGATTTCGGCATCGATATCCTCCAGCTGCTTGTTGATTTCCTCTTCCGAAATGCGGAAGTCGAGCTGCGTGCCCCCGGCGAGATCCAGGCCCAGGTGGAGGCCCGGCCAGCTGACCTGCGGCAGGCCCGGCACGGCTTTCCATTCGTTGGGCAGGGCGATGACCAGCGCCAGCACGCCCGTGAGGGCGACGACGACCGGCCAGAGGGTGATGCGCTTGGAAGGCATGGGGAGAGAATCCTAATCGGTCCGGGGGAGAATACCAAGGGGAGTGGGCCGGAGCCAGAGTCCGGCGGCATGCGGGGCTCAGGGAACAGGCTGCAGGACTGCCTCCTGCCGTGAATTCAGGATCCGGGCGTCCACTCAGGGCACTGCCGTGATCGTGACGTGCAGCCCCGTATTCGCATCGTCCGCGAATGCAGCGGCGAGATCGGCGCTGGGAATCCCGTCGATGGAGATCGATTCCTCCTTGCTGTCGCTGGCTTCCACGGTTTTCTGCGACATCAGCATCCCGCGCACGAAAATCCCGATGCTCTCGCCCTTGTTCTTCGCGAAGAGATTCTTCAGCAGAGCCTTTCCCTCATCCGTGAAACTGATGACCACCGTGCCCGTGGCTTCCGCGTCGGATGGCGGACGCGGGATAACGCGGGAAAAATGCCTGGTCGTGATTCCCGTTTCTTTGAATTCGCCGTATTTCTCGCTGATGATATCGCCCTGGCCCGCGCCGACCTTCTTGAGGATTTCCATCGAAAAGGGTTCCGTGAGGCGGGTACGGAGCATGTCGGCCGCGTCGGCGTCGCTCACGCTCAGCGTGATGATGTCGTCGCCTTCTTCCTTTTTCACCGTTTTTCCGAGCAGTTCCTTCTTCTGGCCCAGCAGGCGCCCCTCGATGACACGCAGCACCGTCGCCGCGAGTTCATCGCGCATGGCGGGATCGGTCGTGTTGTACTGGACGCGGAAAGTGACGGTCTGGCTGCCGCAGGCGGTGAGGACGAGAAGAAGGCTGGCGAGGGAAAGGAATTTTTTCATGCGCACATGGTAAGGCATAGACGGCATAAATGGCATAGAGGACTGCATATTCAAAAAATCAGGTTTCTTTTATGCCCTGTATGCCTTTTTTCCCCCATGTGTCCTCACGCCACGATCAACCGTGTCCCTGCCCTCAGCATCTGCTTCTGCAGGTCGACGCCTTCCAGCACGCAGCCGTCGTCGATCACGCAATTGCGGAGCGTGCAGTCGCGGATCGTCACGTTATCGAAGACCATGCAGTCCGTGAGCTCGCTCCGCTCGATCACGCACCCGCTGCCCACCGTTACGCTGCCGCGGCACCGGGTATCCGTCACCCGCGCGCCCGGGTCGATGAGCGCCTTTTCGCCGACGATGCTCCGGTGGGCGTCCAGATACGAATGGAAGGCCCCGATATCCATCCAGGGTTCGGAGAAGGTGAAGCAGTCGACATCCATGTCTCTTCGCAGGAATTCCTCGAAGATGCCGCCCAGGTTATCCGGCTTGGCGCGCGCGTACTCGATGAGGATCGGCAGCGTCGCCTCCGGCAGGAGCACGCAGCCGGTGCTCACGAGCGTGCTCTTGGGATTGAGGGGCTTTTCTTCAAAGGCAGTCACTCGATAACAGGAGGCATTCTTCTCTGCCCTCACCCCCCCGCCCCTCTCCTGTCGCAGCGGGAGAGGGGAACTGCTCTCCTTGTCCACGATGACCGTTCCGAATGCCCTGGCCCGCTCCCGGTCGCCCACGTCATGCGCGGCGAGCAGGGGCACATTCCGGAAAGTCTCCAGGAAACGCTCAAGCGAAAACCCCAGGTAGTTGTCGCCCGTCAGGATCAGCAGGTCGTCGGCGACAGACTCCGCCGCAACCCATTGGGCAATGGATCCGAGCGCTCCGAGCTTGTGGTCGTCGCGCGAGGTGCCTTCGACCAGCAGTTCGAGCCCCGGCCGGTCGATGCCGTCCATCCATGCGCGGAATCCCTCCGAAAACGCGGCGTTCGTGCTCACCGTCACGGGCATGCCGGACGGGATTTTCTCCACGAGATGCGTGATGATGGGTTTGCCGGCGAGCGGCAGCAGCGGCTTGGCGCGTTTTTCCGTGAGCGGCCACAGGCGCGTGGCGAATCCGCCGGCAAGGATGAAGGCTCTCATGCAGGGCCATCATACCCGGATTTTCCGTTCCGCCCCCTCCTTACTGTCCGAGGAACCGGAAGCTCTCCTGGATGTCGAAATCGAAGGCGCTCTGCTGGTCGGGCGTGGCGAAGGTGACGGCGGTCTTGAGCGGCAGGAAGAACGTGACGGCGTTTCCGGTGGTATCGTCGTAGAGGAGGAACGAATCGTTGCACGATTTGGCGACGCTGACGTCCTGGGAATCCGTCGTGAGGTAGATCTGCTTCCACGACGGGGACTTCCATTCAAACACGCGCGTGTCGTCGATGCGGCAGTCCGTGCCGTAGATTCCCCGCGCGAACTCCAGGAACTGGTCGGGATAGCCGACGTTCCTCACCCACACGTTCAAGTACGAGCCGGCGATCTCGGCATCCGTGGCGCCCTGCGCGATCCGGTCAAGATTGGTGGGCTTGGCGGCGGCGCATCCGGGCGTGAGCGCGTACTCCTGCAGGAGCGTGAGATGATCGCCGTTCTGGATGACCGTGAGCGGCACCATCTTGGAGGTGCATCCGGGCTGCGTCATGTCTCCCGCGTACGCGGGATGCTTGAAGGCGATGCCCAGCACGGGGTCGGCATATTCCATCCAGGGCATCGCGTCTGCGGCCACCGCGTCCTTCACGGCGGATGCCGCGCGCGCCGGCGAAGATCTCGCCGCGGGCGCCGACGAGGCGGTCCCGTCGGCGGGAACCTCTCCTCCTCCGGAGGAGCAGGCGGACAGCAGGAGAACGAGCGTTGCGGCGAGGAAGGTCTTTTTCATGCAGGCAACACTATCAACGAGCCCCCCAAAATCCAAGTGACACTGCTCCGCGTTTCCCCGGAAACGCTACGCAGTGCAGGCCCCCCATTCCTATCGGAAAAACCACTGCCACCACGCGCCTTCGGGACTCACCACCGTCACGGCTTTGCCTTCGAGCGACTCCACGCGCTCGTCGCGCTCGATGATGCCGAGCACGGACGGCAGCAGCATGTACGTGATGCCGTGCGCGCGGCAGGCGCCCAGCAGGTTGATCGACTGCTCCAGGTCGCTGCACTGGATGAGGTGGGTGACGCCGCGTCCGCGCAGGACATCCTCCAGCTTGTTGAGCTTGCCGAGGACCGGCACTCCTTCGATTTCCTTTTCCGAGGTTCCCGTGGCATCCAGGATCCCGATGGGCTGCAGCGGGCTCTTCCGCTCGCGCATCAGCGCCAGCAGACGGCGTGTTTCGCGCGTCACCCCGATCACGAGCGTGGGGAACGCCGGCGTGCCGCCGCGCAGCACCACGCGCATCAGGTAGCCCATCATCGCATGGCACAGGAACGTCGCGGCCGCGGAGAACAGCGCCGCTTCCAGGATCAGCATGCGGCTGAAGATCCGCTGGAAGAGGAAGAAGTATCCCGAGGTGACGAGCGCGACGCCCATGACGGTCGCGTACAGGATGAAGGCGACGTTGCGCATCGTCCGCTGGTTGCGCGTGAGTCCGAAGGTGCGCGTCGTCACCAGCATCACGAGCCAGGGGACGCCGCTCAGCGCGACGACGAGCACATACCGGTCGAAGGGGACGTCGCTGCTGAAAATCCACCCGACGCGCGCGAAGTACGCGAGCACGTAGGACGCGACGAACAGCAGATAGTCCGCGAGGAGCCAGAGCGCGAGGAGGAGGGGGCGACGCATGGAAGCATCATACCCGACGCGTGAATCATGAATTATGAATCATGATTCCTCGCATGTTCTTTCCCCGCTTCCACTACGGGTTCCACCGGAACGCCAGCTTTGTCGCGTCCCACGGAATCAGGCCGTTCCATTCCCTGCCCTCCGCGACGTTGCGTTGCTTGGGGACGTAAGTCTCGAGCCACGCGAGCTTTTGCGCAAGTATCGGATTCGCGGCGGCGCGCTCGCGGAACGACTGCTCCTGCGTCATGTAATAGGTGACGCTCTCGGCGAGATCCTCGAAGTTGTCGGCGTCGTACGCGTACCCCGTCACGAAATCCTCCCGGCGCGCGTCCTCCTTGCGCTCCCGGTCATTGCTCCACGAGAGCCGGTAAAAGAACACGCTGGCGTCATCGTTCCAGATCTCATCCCCGCCGTCGCGGAATTCGCTCGGGCCGCTCTCCGGATTGCCGGTGAGACACGTGATGTCGCGAAAATGACCGAATCCTTCGTGCAGGAGGAGGCCGATGAACTCGTCATCGGGAACCATGCCGCTCACCAGGATCACCCCCCGACCCGCGAGCCCGCGGTGCTTGGGTTTTCCATACAGGATGTTCAAGGTTTCGAGCTTCTCCTGGCAGGCGGGATCCAGCATCCCCAGCACACGCCGCGCGATATCGCGATGGTGCGGGTTGGCGCCGCTCTCGCGGAGCTTCTCTTCCAGGTGCGGGGTCACCGGCTCGGCACGACGTTGTGGCTCAACCGGGAGAATCACCGGGGCCGTGGGCGCGGTGGCGACGAAGGCATTGATTTCGCGCTGTATGTCGATCGTCACCGGCAGGGGACGGCGGGCGGCCGTCTGGCTTGCCGAGGACGGGCGCCGAGGACCGTACACGGCGGCGGCCCGGGAGGAGGCTTGCAGGGCCGCGGAGACCCTTGCGGCACCCCTCAGCTCTGCTACACTTCCCGGCAGATGAACTGCGAGAGCGATGACTCCGAAAGCCAATGAAAGTGAGCCTAAAGCCTTCTTCATGTGCAGGTTTCCCAAAGTGTGATTTTATATCATATTTATAGTTAGATGTCAATAACCCCGGAACCGGAGGCCCCAGCGGGCAGGCAGACCGTCACGATCGAGAAACTGACATTCGGGGGCTCCGGCCTTGCCCGTGTCGACGGCATGACCATCTTCGTTCCCGACACCATCCCCGGCCAGCAGGTGGAGATCGCCATCACCAAGAAAAAGGACACGTGGGCCGAAGGGCGCGTGCTCAAAGTGCTGCGGAAAGCGAAGGACGAAATCCCCGCGCGGTGCACGCACTTCCACGACTGCGGGGGATGCATCTGGCAGAACCTCCCGTACGACAAGCAGATCTCCTACAAGGAAGACATCATCCGCGAGACGCTGCTGCACCTCACGCCCGTGGACGAAGCCGTGCGCCAGCAGCTGCCGGGGCGCGTGCTCAAGATCATGCCGAGCCCGCAGGTGTTCCACTATCGCAACAAGCTGGAGTTCACCTTCGGCTACCAGTCGATGCGGACGGAGGAGAAAGGCGGCCGCCGCCTCTACTTCGACGAAAACCCCTCCGTCGGCTTCCACCAGCCCGGTCAGTGGTCCACGATCCTCCCGATCACCGAATGTCATTTGTATGACGAGCAGGTGGGCGTCCTCCTCGCGGACGTGAAGCGCTTTATGGAACAGACGCGCCTGCCGGTCTTCAATCCCAAAACCCAGCGCGGCATGCTCCGCAACCTTCTCCTGCGGCGCGGCGTGCACACCGGCGAGCAGATGATCTGCTTCATGGTGCATGCCCGGAAAAAGGAGCTTGAGCCCCTCTTCCAGCAGTTCCTCCGGGGCTTCGGCGGGCGGCCGCACCTCGCGTCGCTGCTCATCGTCGAGCACATGGGCCTGCACGAGAAGCCGGAGTTCCCCAAGGTGCACTGTCTCATCGGCAAGCCGACCATCAGCGAGCGGCTGTTCGACCTCACCTTCGAGATCTCCCCGTTCTCCTTCTTCCAGACCAACACGCTGGGCGCCGAAAAGCTCTGCCAGGCGGTGGCGCAGGCGGCGGCCCTCACCAGCCGCGATACCGTGCTGGACGCGTACTGCGGCATGGGCACCATCGGCCAGTACCTAGCGCGGTTCTGCGAACGGGTCGTGGGCATCGAGAGCCATCCCTCCGCCGTGGACGACGCGCTCAAGAGCGCGGGTCGCAACCGCATCGCCAACATCAGCTTCTACAAGGGGCGCACAGAGCAGGTGCTCAACGAGCAGCTCAAGGCGGGCGCCAAGTACAGGTTCTCCGTCATCGTCCTCGATCCTCCCCGGGCGGGACTGCACCCCAAAGCCCGGGACGCCGTCATCGCGCACGCTCCCGAGAAAATAGTGTATGTCTCTTGTAATACGGCCACCTTCGCGCGCGACCTGGGGGAATTCCTGAAGGCGGGCTATGAACTCCGCACGGTCCAGCCGGTCGACTTGTTCCCGCATACGGCGCATATAGAAACGGTGGCCCTTCTTCAACGGAAGTAAACGAGGAAAACGACGCAAACGAGGCAATCGAGGATCCTCGTTTTCCTCGTTTACTTCGTTTCCTTCGTTTGCTTTCATCCCCTCATGCATAAGATTACCCTCCTCACCGTCGGCCGCATCAAAGCCTCCTGGATCGCCGAGGGCTGCGCCGAGTATCTGGAACGCCTCCGCCACGCCTTCCGGATCTCCGTCGTTGAGATTCCGCCGAGCCGCCAGAAAGATCCGCAGAAGCAGCGCGAGGAGGAGAGCGAGCAGATTCTCCATGCCCTCGAGAAGGAGCGCGGCGACGTCTTCCTCCTCGACGAGAAGGGCGACGCAATGACCTCCAAGCGCTTCAGCGTCTTCGTGGGGCATGCGACGGATCTGGGCATGCCGCTCACGTTCATCATCGGCGGCGCGTACGGCGTCACCGACCAGGTCCGCTCCGTGGTTCGCGGTTCCATCCGCTTAAGCGATATGACGCTCACACATGAGATGTCGCGTCTCCTTCTTGTGGAGCAGCTTTATCGGTCAGCCGAGATCCGGAAGGGGAGCGGTTACCACCATTGATGTTTCGCGGGAGGGAATATCCGGCGAATTCGTAATGCCGCAGCAGCGCTTCCGCGATCCTGCGGTGGTATTCCTCATGCGATTCCTGTGTCCCGCGCGGTTGATGGACGAGCGGGGCAGGCTCCTCCTTTTTGCCTTTGTTGTCGTGCCAGAGCTGCCATTTTGCGACCCGGAGAAGTTCCCGAAACCTCTCCAAAGAAGCCCGGTCATTACTTTTCGTTGTGAGGCCGGCGTTGATGGCCTCCCGTACTTTGCTTCCGCCGTCTCGGAAGTCACTGGGTACGTCGTTTTCCAGAAATACTTCCAGCTCTGTCGGCAGGTTTCGGATGGCCGCAGGATCGCGGATCGGCTGGCCATCCATTCCCCGTGGGGAATTCATCTTCGTGAGGACGCCGTCTCTTCCGGCGATGGGATCCGTGGTGGTTTTTTCTGCCTTCAGGCGCTCAAGAGCCTGGTCAGTGTCTGCCACATTTTTCTTATCGACAGCCCGCTCGCCGGAAATGAGCTCATACAGAGTCGTGGCAAGCGCGTAGACGTCGCTCTTATCGGTGGGCAGATGGATCATCTGCTCCGGGGCTGCGTATACCGGGGAATACATGGTTGATGGCCGATCATCGGCGGTTTTTTTTGAAGAACCCCAGTCAATGATGTTCACTTTCACCTTAGGCTCTCCTTGAACGAAGTCGATGTCGATCATCAGGTTCTTGGGCTTGATGTCCAGATGCAGCCGCTGGGCTTCGATCAAACGCTCCGTGGCCTGATAGGCGATCTCCACAGCCAGGCGAACCGGAAGATTCCCTCCGTGATATTTCAGCAATTCCTTCAGCGTGGGTCCTTGGTGATACTTCATGATAATCCCGCAGTATTCCGTTGCGCCTTTTTTTGGGGCGGTGATGCCTTCCAGGCCTCCCAACTGATCCAAAGCCTCAATCTCCGCCGTGCTGCTTTCTCCTGCAAAATCGGCATCCTTCCCGTTCATTTCGATGAATTTGCAGGCGGAACGGCGCGTGGGGTCCGCCACATCCACGGTCGCATAGACCACACCAAACGACCCGGAACCAAGGCATCCCGTCACCAGGCGGAGCGTGCCCCTGTCATCGCGAAAGCAAAATGCCGGTGGACCCATCTCCACTCCTCCCACGCAGCGCAGCAGCCAGTCCGGATCGATGTCGTACGTGCGGGAGACGGCATCCACGGCGTTCCTCACCTCTTCAACCGGCGGATCCGCTTCCTGGTCCACCAACCGGGCGAACTCCGCAAGATGCTGCAAACCGATGGCGCGAATCCGTGCAGACGTTGTTTTGTGTTTTTCCGTTCCTTCGCGGGAAGTTCGCGCCGGAGAGAGCACATTCATGGTGCGTTCGCCGCCGTCTTCCTCCAACACAATATGGCTTCCCCGTCGTGCTTCCGAAACGATGTGTTCGGCAGCCGGCGCCGGAAGGGGAGGGGATGAACGCCGTTCTTCCCGTGGCAGCACATGGGTGGCTTCCAAGATGTCGTCGTAGTTTTTTTCCTTGCCCATACATGTACTATTATACAATAAAACATTAAAAAAGGCTATTAATCGGCGATTACCGTCCAGCAAGAATATTGCCAGATTCCTGCGAATGCTGAGCTTTTTTGTCGTTCTCGTCCCTCGGGGCACTCGACTTGCAACAAAATCAGGTCGGAGATCCGAGCCGCAGCGAGGATCGGAGACCACGAGCGAGCCTCGCGCGAGCGAGGCGAGTCGAGTGGCAGCCCATCGTTGAGACAATCCGAAATTTTTATGTATCCTGTGGGGATGAAGTACCGAGCTTCCCAGACCTCGCGCTTTTTGCCAGTGGATGCGATAGCGGAGGGAACGCACGTCGGCCTCGATGTGAGGAACTGCAAGCTACGGCTGGCGAAGGCCATGCCAGATAGTTCGGTGGTCGTGGAAGATTACACAATCACCAGCATAGACAACGCCCTAGACCTCTTTTCCTACCTTGAAAGGAATAAGGAGCGCTTTCGTTCGGTAAAGATCATTTAGTGAAACGTAGAGGAACGTCAAATACTCTCTGAGATCAAGCGGAACACTGCTAAGCTGTTGCTGTATCGACACCCCTATGACGGACGTAAAGAAAATCGAAGGCCGTTCCAAAACCATCCGAGAAATCCTCGGAAACGCGAAATATGCCATCGACTACTATCAGCGCGAATATAAGTGGCAACAGGAACACGTTGCCACCTTACTGAGCGACCTCGATGGCAAGTTCTGGGATTCCTATGAAGTGTACAAAGATAAGGGACGCGAACATGTCCTGTCCTATCCCCACTATTTCCTCGGTTCCTACGTTCTGAGCTTGAAGGGCAGCAAGAAAGCCATCATTGACGGTCAACAGCGTCTCACTTCCATCACCCTGCTTCTCATCTATCTGCGGAATCTTGCGAATGAGGCGAAGGCCAGCATCACGAACATCGACAGTCTTATTTTCTCCGAGCAGGTGGGCAAGCTCTCGTTCAATATCGACGTGCCGGAGCGTGCAGATTGCTTGGAGCGGCTATTCAAGGGAAAGGAGCCGAATCAGGAGGACAACCACCAGTCTGTGCAGAACATTTACGAGCGGTATGCCGACATCGTTGATCTGTTCCCTGATCGTTTGAAGGGTGACGTGCTGCCATTCTTCGTAGATTGGTTCATCGAGTGCGTGGATTTGGTGGAGATTATGACGTATTCAGATGATGACGCGTACACGGTCTTTGAGACAATGAACGACCGAGGGCTGCGCCTCAGCGCATCGGATATGTTGAAGGGCTACCTACTCTCCAACATCGAGGACGACACGAAACGCGATAGGGCAAACGATCAATGGAAGGAGTATTCACGTCTTCTCACAGAGCAGAATAAGGGCGAGGACGATGAGTTCTTGAAGAAGTGGCTTCGCGCTAAGTTCGCCCAATCCATCCGCGAGCGCAAAAAGGGGTCATCAAACGAGGATTATGAAAAAATCGGTACAGCGTTCCACAAGTGGGTGCGCGAGGAGCGGGAAAAGCTGGGACTCGCCAGAAGCGAGGACTATTACGATTTCATCACGAACAAGATGACGTATTTCGTCAGCCTCTACCTGCAACTGTGGCAGATGGAGCGCACATTCAATCCTGACTTCGCCATCGTCTCTTACAATAGCTATCACTATTTCACCCAGCAGGACACGCTCATCCTTTCTGCCGTAAAGCTGCACGACAAGGAGGATGAAGTGCGGAAGAAGATGCTACTCATTTCCCGCTTCGTGGAGATGTACATCGTCCTCCGTTCGCTCAACTACAAATCGCTCGGCAGCAGTGCCATTCAATACACGATGTTCCTGCTGACGAAGGAGGTGCGCGACAAATCTGCGGAGGAGCTGGCTGCGCTCCTCAAAGGAAAGATCAAAGAAATGATGGAAGAGGACAAATTGACCTTCGCGGGCATCAAGAACTTTTCGCTCGGATACAGCAAGAAGTTCGCAAAGTTCCTCCTCGCACGCATCACGCAGTACATTGAGCAAAAGTCAGGCATCGGAAGCAGTGTTGCTCAATATCTCTCCGATGACCCAAAACCGTTTGAAATTGAGCACATCTTGGCGGACAAATATGAACGCTACAAAGCCGAGTACGCGACGCCGGAGGAATTTGCAGAATGGCGCAACTCCATTGGTGCATTGGTACTTCTGCCAAGAGGCTACAACCAGAGCTTCAGTGACGACCCGTATGAGGTGAAGGTGAAACATTACCTCTCGCAGAACCTCCTTGCCCGTTCGCTGCACCCGCAGTGCTATGAGAAGAACCCGTCCTTCCGGCATTACATCGAAGAATCAAAGCTGCCATTTGAGTCCTACGAGACGTTCGGGAAAGAGCAGATCGAGGAGCGGTGCAAGTTGATACAGAGCATCTGTGAGGAGATTTGGGATGTGCGTGAGTTCGACAAGATCGTCTCTCCCGCATGACTACCATAAAACGAAAGCGGGCGAAGCGGCAGAAACCTATCACCTCACTCGAAGGAATTGAGGTGGAAGTGGTCTATATCGAGTCTGAGGATGCGGAACAGCGGTGGGACGAAGCAGTCAGGCGCATCTGGGAGTACGGAAAAAGGCACAATTTTTTTGAGAAGAAAGCAGTGCATCAACCTCGGAATCACTGAGTCTTGATTGCCCTTATTTTCGTCACTAGTTCCGCAGTCGGCATATTGTGCTTTTTGAAGGCATTACATCTCGGACAACTAAGAATCAGATTGTCGGGATGATTCGAGCCGAAGCTCTGTGTGAGCACTTTCTTCACTCCCAAGCGTGGCAAATGACGCAGCGTCTTATTGAGTACATTGGAGGAAAGTGGAATGAAATGATCGAGAACCAAAGTTTTCGACCCCTCACAAATATTTGGATAATCCAACATGCACATTCGACCATAGTGTTCGGTCAGTTGTGTCATGAGTCTTGTTTTTTGCTTATCAAACTCCATTCTTTTCTGCGTAGGATCGCGGAAATCAAAACACTGCGCGAACTGCGATTCGAGCATCAGCTCATCGCCTTTGCATAACAGAGCAGCAAAGTACGTTCTGTCTTCTGGGTACTCAAATGTCATGCCGTGATCTTACCCTCACCTGCCATTGGCACGCATAGACCCGCTTTGGCCTCTCTCCGTGGCGTTGATTGCGGCATACTCTCCTACTACCTCAAAAGACTTGCGGCTTCGTACAGAGGAGCTATGCATTGAAGACAGCTTTCAATGCCTCACACCCACATACGCCTCTTGATAAGCACACCATTCACAACTCTCACTGCAATCAGGCATGGATTCGCCACATAGACACTTGTGTGCGTCGATGATTGCCTGCTCAACCCATTTGTCATCTCCGGTATGCGGGATGATTTGCACTGAGAACTCCAACCTGCCATCAAAGGCTTCCCGATCCTTCCCAGCGTTCACATAGACGAAATAGCCTGTATCACAGACAGTAAAACCGTTTCGTCGCAGTAGCCATTGGTAGATTTCCATTTGTCGCTTATAAGCCTGTTTATATTGGTCGTTCATATCAATCTCCCCATCTTTGCTCGTTGCTTTGTAGTCAACGACGATGAGACAGCCCTGCGGGTCAACCCATACATCATCTACCGCGCCGGTGATGATGAAGTTCGTTGCTTTGTGATGACACTGCACTCCCTTAAAGTTCTCGCGCCATGTATTCAGCTCCTCGTGTTGGTATGGAATCGCATCAATGCCGTAAGTCTTCATGAGCGGGTGTGCCTGTCCCTTTGCTCTATGACCGTCAAATTCCTTTTTCAAAAGAGCGTCCACAGCGACGTTCAGGGTAAAAGACGGGCCGGACGGACGCCCGATGCCAAGCCGCCTGTCCAAGTAGAAGCAATGAGGGCATTGCAGGTACAGCTCGATTTTGCTTCGACTGAGCTTGAAGGGTTTTTCTGCTTTCGGATCGTAGATATTTCGTGAGCGGACGCCGTTGGTGGATTTTTTGGAAGGCATGGGATATTTACTCAAAGAGCCGACCAGTCTGAGGCCGTGGCCTTAGCTTCGCAAATTCAAGGAGTTCTGCGACGGACGCTCCTTTACTTCTCCAGTCATAGAAGAAAGATTCGCCAAGAAGAACGTATTGCCATTCCGCATTGCTCCGCATTTCTGGCGGCAGCTTGTTGATCCTCTCCGTCCAGTTCACCGCTGAGATATGTTTCCGCTCGACATTTGGATGTGACAACTGATCCTCTGCCTTTGTCTCAACGAGGTATATATGTCCATTGTTGCAACGGATAAGAAAATCAGGATGGTAGTACGCGCCAAGGCCGTCTGCTTTCATATAGCGGAAACGGACGAAGGTATGGGCGTATGGCAACAGCTTCACAAATGCCTCTACGGTTGAATCTGCATCCGCATATTCGATCAGAGCTTTTTCAAAACCGCCTTTCTGCGATGGATAGGGCGTGCGTTCGTAGATGGTGCGAGCAGTGGGGATGGAAAAGGGCTCGCGCATCCGCAGGGGCGTCACATCTGAAATTTTCCTGCCGAGTACTTGTGGCTCGCTCACCGCCTCTGTCTCTTGCAGCTTTTCGATAGCAGACGCGAGTTCTTTGATGATGTGCTCTGCAACGTGGCTCACAAGCAGTACTCGCCAATTCTCATTCTCGAAGGGATTGAACTCTTGTGAGAAAAGTCTCTGTTTGATGTAGGTGTCAGTTAATTCTGCCAACTGCGGCATTTTGATCTGCATCGCTGGGTACTTCACTTTGGCTTGCGTGTGTCTGGTGGCTATCGGTTCGGAGAGAAGCACTGAGACGCGATTGACGAGGCGTGAGACGTATTCGTTATAGCTCGTCGCAGTCATGATGCCCCCGTGGACGCTATAGTCGCCGAACCTTGTTCCCTTCGTTATTTCATGGGCAACAAAGACCTCGCCCGTTTGTACCATGCGCTTCAGTTGATCCAAAGTCGGCCATTCCAAAGGTTTGAGATCGTTGATCGTTAAACGCCTGTCTCGTATCACCTCCTCAGCTTCCTGCACGATGATTGGGAAAGTGAAATCGTATTTTTCGTATCCATCCCGCAGTCCTACGGAAATGATGTCACCCGTGACTGGCCCCTCATCATCTTCCGTAAGCTCCCGTTCATCGGCACCAATCAGTCCGTCTTTTATCAGTTCCTCGTAGAAACTCACGAAAGCAGGATGTTCGATGATACTCAGAATATCGAAGTAGTTTTTGGGTTCACGTTTCTCAATGAACATTCGCTTGCGATTCTCCTCTTTTTCCTCTCGAAACTCTGGCTCACGCCACATCTGACGCAGCCCTCTGCCGATAGTTTGCTCCAAAAGAATGTCCGATTGTGTTGAGCGTAGCGGCACAATGACGCAGATGTTATTTACGTCGAATCCTTCACGAAGCATCAACACGGACACGACCACTTTGGGAGACGGGTGCGTATCAAGGTGGAACAGGCGGTTCCGTACCACTTCCCATTCCTCCTGCTTCAGTTCACCTTTCTTTGTTGAGTGCACTTCCAAAACTTCTTCCTCCGATAGTCCTTCTGCCCTCAAAAATTCGACGACATATCCTGCTACCTCGTTCTCTTCGCAGACAACAAGCATTTTTGGATATTTATTCTTTTCAGGCGCGATTTCTCCAAAGTGCTTTGCAAGGATCGTTAGTTTTTGGAGTCCGGCACGGAGCATTACACGCTGTCCTTCAGAGAGGCCGATAATGTTGCCGTCTTCATCTCTCTCGGCTCGGAAATCCAGTTCCATTGCTGCAATTTCCTTCCGTCGATCCAGCACTAGCGTCTTGATAAGCCCCTTATGAATAGCGGTTTTGAGATCGAAATCTACGATGATGTGAGGGAAATACACTTTTTCTTTGCCAACTTGGTTGTAAGGCGTGGCTGAGAAATCGACCTGAACGAATCGAATACCTTTCGGTTCCGCAATCGCGGTCAGACTTTTTTGCCACTCCACTTCCGTGCTGTCCTGTCCGCGTTTTACCTCGTGAATGTGATGCGCTTCGTCGTTGAAGACAACGAGATCAGGGAGTGATTTTAGGAACTCCAATTCCTGCCCTTGCCCGTAGGCATTATCGAGAACATTCAGATCATTCCCCGCGCTCGCGCCGGGACGAGCAGGAAGCAGAGATTTTACAACAGCCTGCGGATCGACTTTGGACGGGTTCTCCGTCGCCTCATCTTCGTCATCCTCGACACCGGCGAGTAGATGCCAGTTTGTGACCGCTATCATGCCGTCACCTGTGACCTTCCTACCGATCTCATCCTTCCGCACGACAGAAGACTTGAAGAAGCCAAAAACTTCCTCTTTGTATGCCTGAGGCAAAAATAACTCCTGCATACGGAAGATGTCCGATGTTTCAAAGTCTCTGCCATCGCCATCCTCACGCTCCTTGCCTATAAAGGCATCAAGTAGACGCTCATAAACAATCAAGCCAGGTGCGACAATCAGGAAATTCTTGCTGTAATTTCCTTTCTCGTGCTTTGCATTGAGGTACTGCCAGATGAGAAGCGCACTCAGCACCCACGTCTTCCCCGTTCCGGTCGCCATTTTTATGCAGTACTTGGGGTGGGCGTACTTCGCCTTTCCTAACTCTCCGATGCCGACCTCTTTCTCAACAAGAAGATCGGGGGCGAAATGCTGGTACACCTCGAAAATCGTGGGGCTTTTCAGCACCTCATGGATGTAGATCACGTTTAGGATGGATTGCTTCTGCCCCTCGTGAAAATTGAGTTCTCGGTTCTCGGTGTGACCGCGTTCAAACCAGTATGTGAGCAGATCACGCGTGGTGGGATTGACCTTCTCCATGAACGCACCGGATTCCCAGTCAGCAATGACTTGCGCTGTTATGTCCTGTGCGAATTGTAGGGGGGATTTTTTCATGGATTAGTTGATGGCAAAGGCTTCGATGCACTTCTGTTTCTGAGTCCACGGGATGCTGTTAATGCCGTATTGCGTGAGTGCGGAGAGGACTTCTGGTGAGATTCCCTTATCCATATCGTTATAGAGCACATAACTGCTCATCTTTTGCTCTCGCACGGCTGCAATGTCATTGAACGCGAACATGGTGAGCTTTATCGTTTCCTCTTTTGGATTGTTGATCGCCTGAATGATTCTTTCGGGCTTGTTTTTTGAAGATGGTACGAGGAAATCAATATTGTAATCGAGGTTGCTCTTGCCGATCATTTTCACGTCCCTTGTATGGATGATGTTGTTCGCTTTGAAGAAAGCCTCTACATCCTCTTTGAATAGTGAATAGACGCTTTCCTGAGAGAGGCTAAACATGTCGTTCACTGCCAAGATCGCGTGGAGGAGGTAGTGCTTTTTTTGTCCTATATTGTGCAGGGTAGCTTCGACATATAGCTCGTCATCTTGCGACTGAACGCCAAAACCCTTGAGCACTGTCCTGAAGATTTTTTCACGTTTCGGCGAACTGATTTCCATCCCAGACATCCGCAGATCGGCGATAGTGTATCCATCGTCTGTAAGAATGAATGTATTATCGTCTTTTTTCTTCACATAAATCTCCACATGATCGTTATGACGATCTAGGAAAGGCGTACTCACAGCACACGTCTTGCCGTCTTCCACGGATTTGATGATCGTGTTGTCCTTTATCCAACGGATGTATTCCTCGATGATGTGTTCCCAGTTCGTCATCAGCAGAGGGAGGATTGGATATGAGGACAGCCAGTGATATTGCAGAAGGATGCAATTTTATTGAATACATCCTCCATCGTGGGCGCAGGATTATCTGATAAACCAATTTCCGTAACAGGGAACGCCCACTTATCGTCAAAACCCTCGCGGTATAGGTGAACGTGCGGCCCATCAAAAGTTTTGCCATCTGCTTCTGGTGGATTCGTATGCCGACCCATCGCGTCGTAGCGAAGGAGAACAACACAGGTGCGGATGGTCTTGTTGTAGGTAAATTTCTTCAATTCAATGGAACCCCTGCGAAAATGGAGGATGAAAGTATCTTTTGTCGTCGTTGCCAGCAGGTCACGCTTCCAATGAATCGGAGCCGGACCCAAGACTAGCTCGTCCGGTTCTTTGAATTGTTTTTCCAAGCCCATGTAGTAGGAATATTCGACTTGTGTGAGAGACATGATTACGAGGAGGAAATCTCTTTAACTACTTCTGACTCCCAACCGAAGACATCGACGGCTTTCACACAAATCTTTCGGGTGCCTTTCTTTGCAGGAACTTGGAGAGTTGCTTTACGCACCACACGCAGATCGTCCTCATCATTCTCGGTATTCTCGCGGTAATCCTGCCAGACACTGCGGAAGACCTCGCCGTCATAATCGGGGTCAATACTCCAATATTCAATGAGGTCGAGTGGGTTCTCGGCGATCACCTTTTGCAATTTTGCTTTGTTATCCTCGTCGAGAGGAAGGGCATCAGGAGAAAGCAGCATGTAGTTATCCAGCTCAATTTCAATGGTTTCCTCGCCATTGCCACCACTTATTTTGGGTTCTTTGATAGTGAGATATTGGAGAGAGGAGAAGCGGACACTGCCAGAATCGACAAGTTTCTTGTAGCTCGCCTTGCTCGAAAGTTTATCCAGCAGGTCAGGGGGGATGACCAAGACTTCCAATTTTTCGTCGGCCAGTCCTTCAATAACTTGGCCGATGTCCGTGACAAAGTTCCATGCAAGAACGACTACCTTTTCCCATCCACCCAGATGTGAGTCCCGTAATTGTTGAGCCTTTTTCAGCGTCGATATGCCGCATAGTTTGTTTGGTGAATCGACGTACACGAGGGTCTTAGTTCGAGGAAGATAGCCAAGATTCCTGTTTGGATTGTCTTCAATGGGGAAAGGCAAAGCTCCATATAGGCCAAGTACTACCTGCGCCAAGTCTCCAATGCGGTATCGGCTGCCCATTGTCTGTGTGAGCTGCTCTTTCTGATAGTCACCAACTGATTGATATAAGAAAGGCTTGGCATCCTGATCTATCAACCTCTTTCTCATAACCATCGAAGAGGGTTTCCCAATATCTGAAATGATCCAACGTCTTTTCAGGCGTTCTGCACACGCACTGGTTGTCCCAGAGCCTCCAAAAAAATCTGCAACGAGTCCATCTTCTGGGCAGGAGGAGTTGATAATTCTTTCCAGCAATTCTTCTGGCTTTTGAGTGGCAAAGTCTACTCGCTCCTTTGCCATTGGGTTCACTGGTGAGATTTCCCAGACACTATCAATAATATCCCCTTTGATTTCGTCTAAATAAATCTTTCTTGAGCCGCCACCTGTCGGATTTACATCTGAACGACACAGCCTTCCTGTCTCATCCGGCTTGAAGCGCTTGAGATATTCAGGATCGTGAGGTTGAAACTGTGTCTCCCAAAAATAGTCGTCTGTTTTTGCATAGGACAGAATTGTGTCATGTTTTTGGGGAAATTTTCTTGATGTCGATCTTTTGAACCCGAAGTAGTGCCAAACAATTTCATTTCTAAAATGGTCTTTTCCAAAGATGTCATCAAGAATGACTTTGACGTAATGACCAACGTGCCAATCAATGTGAACGTAAATTGATCCTCTGTCGCTTAATAGCTCTCTCATGAGCGCAAAACGAGGATACATATAGTGCAAATACGCCAATGTCCCTGTTAGTTTTTCATTTCCCAAAGAACTAGCCCATGTATCTGCATATGCAAATTGCTCAATCACTGTGGGCTTTTGCTCAATGGAAACTGTGCTTCCTTGTTTCTCAATTTCAGCAATCGGAAACCCAATCTCGCCATCTGGTAGTGTCGATATTTCATCAGGATCAGAAGGGGGGACAATCTTATAAGTGGTACTAGGCAGCACTACCTTAGTCCTATAATCAGCCTTACTATCAAAAGGAGGATCAATATAAATAAGATCAATTTTCCCTCTCATGCTTGGCAATCCAGTTGAAGGATCGCCAGTAAGCAATGCTTGCATCGTAAGTAGATTGTCCCCATAGATTAGTCGGTTCTTCCAGTTCGCTGATAGGCTTTCGTTACGAACGTCTAGCTTCCCTTGCTTATTCAATTCAGAAAATAAATCATGATAGTTCGATTGCCGAGACGGAATCACCAACTCATTCGTCTGTAAAATCAACTGTGTGTTATCGGATAAGTTTTCAAGGATGCGATTTGCCTCTTTCCTGCCTTCAGATACGACTTTTGGTAAGAGATCTATAATACTCATATTGGGGGGCGGGCTTAGAGGGACTTTTGGAGGTGATTGTACGTTAGTATTGGCACAAAACGAAGCTCACTTCTCCTAACGGAATCATCGCTTTTCAAGACGCTTTGTTCTCTCTTTCAGTCTTTTTTCTCGTTCCTTTTTGAAGGCCAGTACTTCACTTTCCGAGAAGATCTTTCCCGCAGCAGTATCCTGCGGATTGAGCTTCCCTTGTTCGATAAATGCATAGATGCGCTGACGTGAGACACGGAGTTCCCGCATGACATCTTTCATGCTCATGAGCTTGGGTAATTGAGGCATAGCAATAGGGGGAAAGGCTTGACCTTTCACTTTATTGATTCTGTTGCTTCTAAGTCAGTTCCTTGTAAGGCACTTGCTTATAAGTAACTCATTGGTATTCTTTCTTCTAAACCTCACCCCACAATATGCCCGATACAAAGCAATGCCCCTTCTGCGCCGAAGAGATCAATTCAACCGCAATCAAATGCAAACACTGCGGAGAACGATTAGATGCTGCAACAACACCTAAAGCATCCAGCAATGAGAAGACTGTGCGTCGGCTCCCGTACTGGAAAGCTCTGCCGCTGGCAGCCATTTCCGCTATCACAATGTTTGGAGGTGGCTTTGCCCTTACTCTCACTGGTATCGGCGCGATTGCTGGAATCCCACTAATGGTCATGGGATTTCTCGGCTTCTTCCTGAGTCCGATATTGGCCATCATGTTTGCGGAGGGCATTTGTCCCCATTGTGGCCAGAAGCTCTATTTCCCGCTCTACCGAAAGGTCGTGAAATGCCGCTACTGCAAACAGCGTTGCCCCTCGGTCAAAGGAAGGCTCATACCCCTCGCAAAATGACGTTCACTCCCGAACAACTCAGGACATACAGGGAATATTTCAGCATCCTCGAAGGCATTGCGCGGCGGCTTGTGCGCGAAGGCAAGGCACACATAGAGAATGGCAAGCTCGTCATCCACAAAAAGCAGAAGGATAAGCAGTAAAGACTGGACGTTTTGCTCGTACTGAAGCCACGTTCCTTGCTCCGTAGTCGTGTCGGACTAAGATCAAAACAGACCTCTTACATCTTCAATACCTTCCAATATGAAGCTCTACTCCGTGGGACATAGTTCCCGCTCTTTCGAGGAGTTCACACGGCTCCTCACAGACAACCAGATCACGCTCCTCGTTGATGTACGAAGTAAGCCGTACAGCCGTTGGGTACCCCATTTCAACAAGCGATATTTCGAGGAACATCTGCCCATCCAATATATTTGGATGCCAGCGCTTGGCGGCTTGGATAAGAGCATCAGTTTTGACCGTTTCGAGGACGCAATCGAGGCGTTGGTTCGATTCTCCAAGCAGTACACAGTCTGCATTGTCTGCTCGGAAAAAGATCACAAAAATTGCCACAGACACACGAAGATCGAACCAGCGCTGGAGGAGCGGCGAGTGAAAGTCGTTCACATCTAGAATATGGACATCATTGTTGCACCACAGGCCGTTCCTGCAATTTGGAGCGAGTCATTGGCGTTTCTCAAAAATCAGATCGCAGAGAAGACACGAATCGACTATCGAAACGACCTTGCGGCGTTCGTTCGGTTCGTTGGCAAAGCCGCGCTCGCCGTCACGCCCGCAGACATTATCAATTACAAGGAGATGATGGAGGCGAAGGGGCTGAAGCCAGCCACAATTCACAAGCGCCTTGCGGTTGTGAGGAGCTTCTACAAATTCCTGAGCATGACGCTCAACGTGCCCAACCCCGCTGTATGTGTGAAGCTGCCAAAAGTGAGCGACGAGAGCACGAGGGCAGTCCTCAGTTTGCAGGAGGCCATGCGGCTGCTATCGGTTATCGAGACAGATTCGACGCTCGGCAAAAGGGATAAGGCGATCATTGGCCTCCTGCTGGTCAATGGCCTCCGTTCGATTGAGGTGAGTCGGGCAAATATCGGCGACATTCATTTTGTAGATGGCTACACAGTGCTCCGTGTCAGAGGCAAGGGTGGGCGTATCGCGGACACAAAACTTAGGGAGGACGTATACGCTGCAATTCAGGACTACGCTTCGGCTCGTACAGCGGCGTTGCCAGATGAGCCTCTATTTCTCTCTATCGGCAATCTGGCAAAGGGGCGCATCAGCCCGAAGACGATTCAAGCACGCGTAAAGCACTATTTGGCTCTGGCTGGCATCAAGAAGCCCAACCTCTCCTGCCATTCTCTGCGGCACTCCTGTGCCGTCCTCACTCTCTCCATCGGGGGTGCGGATTTGGTGAAGGTGCAGCGACTCCTGCGCCATGCTGACCCGAAAATCACGATGAGATACCTTTCATCCCTCGACTCGTTGAAGGATCACGGCGTCGATCACAATCCAATCTCCCTCGCGTAGGGTTCGAGGATACTTCTTACCTATCGAATCCTCTTTGAAATTGCCGTCGTTTCATTGGAACTAACTACCATTACATCCATTCAAGATGAATCTTCCGTACCCACGGAAACCCACCCTCGGTAGAATAGGAACACATGAGTATGAAATATGTGCAACCTCTCAACCTAGACACACTGGTCGCCATGCACGCGATCACTTTGTCGCTGAAAAATGAAATTGATGATGATTTACTGACTGCCATTCTTTGGGGAACTATTGCTTTCCATGAAACAGACCAGCAAGAGGGCATAGAGAGAACGCTCACTCCTCCTATCTCTGACATCGTGACGATGCTTCAGAAGCATAATGTGGCGACGTTGCCATGCGTGCTCAGCCTTACCAAAAAGGAAGCAGACTTCTATCGAAAAACAGCGGGGATGCAGAAACGGTTAAAGACGGGTGAATCAAAAGACAGAGGCATCCTTAGTAAAATCCTGAAAGGACAGCCCGTCGAAACGACTCTGCCAGAAGGTGCTTCCATCATCTCCCTCCTGCTTACAGAACGCAGAAAAGCATTGGGCACATTTGAAACATTCATGGCTGCCGCCGCTGGATTTGAACATCCTTTCCATATCAACTTTCAGGCTGATTCAGAGACGGTTAATAGTGTTTTGGAAGGCGAACTGCGTACCTATCTCTCTGCTTTCAAGGGTGACCGCATAAGATGGGCAACAAACGCCATGAAATGGGCAGAGAATCGAAAAAGAATGATGGTGTTATTAGATCGCTTTGCGTCTTACGCCACAGTATGGATTACGTCGGAGGACATCGTAAGTCATTACTCAGCATGGGGCTGTGACCACCCCATAGAAACCTTATTTGCATTGATGATGGAAGGCTGTGTAACACTTGAAACGATTGCAGTAGATGGTGAATCCAATCTTCGCTTTAGCGTGAAATTATCAGGTCTTCCCGCCCAAAAAGGTGGGACGGATTTTCATAATCTCAGGACAGAAAAGATGATGATATGGAACACTCAGAGCCCCAACCTACAAGAACGATTTAATGAAGGACGATTGTATCCTCTGTGGCAGTACTTACTCAGCAACATCGGTAAGAAGCTGCTGCGGCAGGACATTATTCGCTACCTCGAAGAAGAGTCACCCGCTAGAGGTAAGGCAAATCTCGATAAGATTTATGAGGGGTTGATCCAAAAATTGCAGAACGTCAGTGGAGAAACACGCGAAACAGTGGACTCTTGGTTCGAGAGAGATGACAAATATCTATTCCTGAAATCTGAAAAAACTTAGTTTTTGTCCTGAAAAAATCAGGAATCTACAAAGTGCTCATGTTTTATTTGCATGAGCCTACAACCACAGACCTCGGACTTGCAGCAGCATTGTGCTGCGCCGGATACCGGATTAATAGGATTGAGCGAAGCAATCCTCGCAGGGTCATCTTTCGTTTTGAAGTGAAGGAAGGTATCGAGGAAGTCATTCGTACCTATTGGGATGGCACATTGCAGTTGTCAGCAATCCAGCTTTTCACGCATCAGAAACTCCTGAAACAACGCATTTACGGACAATCCTCATGAACCTCACGGACACAGAAGTGGCCGAGTTCGCCGTGCTCGTAAAGGAGGAATACGGCATCGACCTCACTCCCGACGAGGCGCGGCAACAGGCTACGGAGTTCGCGCAGGGAATGTATCTCATCTTCAAGAAATCCATGTAACCGCCAGCCATTTCTCCATTATGTATATGAGTATCAATTTCGACACTTTACGGGACATCTCCATCCTCCACGTCGCGGAGTTGTTGGGCATGAAACTGAAGAAGACGGGCTATGGCACCTATGCCATGCGCGAAGCCGATCAGGTCACGTCGCTCGTCATCTTCGAGAAGACGAATACTTGGAAACGATTTTCTGGGAAGGAACAAGGGGGCGTTTCACAGGGATCGCCCATTGATCTCGTAATGCATGTTCGTGGCTGCACATTGAGCGATGCTGCCGAGTTCCTTTCTCCTCTTTTGCCATGAGAACAGACCAAACCGACGGAAGCATTGTCGCAGAGCATGAGGCACTCTTGCATGATCCGCATGGCATCCTCACGCATCTGAGGAATGATCGGCTTTTCGGTATGGAGCAGATCGAACAACTGTCGTTGGGCTATGTGCAGATAGGAGAGGAAGACTGGATTTCATTTCCGGTATGCGATGAAAAAGGAAATTGCCTTTTTAAGAAAATGAAAAGGCCACCCAAGCACCCAGAAAATCAGCAGCCATACAGAGTTGTCCCCAAGGGGCCGCCAGCAACATTGTTCCCGTTGCAGTATCTGCGGTACGCGGCGGGTGACACTATTTATTTGTGTGAAGGTGAAGCGGACACGGTGACCATGCGCTCCCACGGGCTACATGCGTTCACTGGGACAGGTGGAGCACAGACATTTAGGGCTGAATGGTGTGAATTTTTCATCAGACACAAGATCAAAAAGATCGTCGTTATGTACGACAATGATCGCACAGGGAAAAAGGAAGGCGAGAAGGTCTGCAAGATATTGCACGCCAACATGCCAGAGTTAGATATTCAAAAGATTGTCTGGCCGCAAGGCTTCAAAGAAGCAGGAGACGTGACAGATTTTATAGTCGATGGGGGCAAGGACTCTGTTACCAATTTATTGAAGCTCATACAGCCATACGAGCCGATGGTTGATCCTGAGGATGATTTCTATTCGACATTAGAAAAAGATGCGAAGCAGCAGAGAATCTTCCCCGTACAGGCTTTCCATAATGGAGTGGCATATTTCACTGTGTCTGTACAACAGGGACAGGAGTCTAAAAACTATATCGTTTCTTCCAAGAAAGAGTGCTTTCCCTGCACCGCCGAGGAATTATCAAGAAGGGGCTTGATCGCATCGAGATTGCCCCCTGAGGGGATGCAAGGGCGTTGGGATCAACGTCAGTTGTCTATGTTCTTGCAGGGGGCCGACGTGTTCTCCTTGGCCGATCTTCATAATTTTATAGGTGTAAAACTGCGGGAATATGTAGAGCTGTCAGACGAACGCCATTTCGATTGTTTGTCGCTCTGGGTCATCGCAACATACTACTTTCGGCTCTTTCCAGCTTTTCCATATCTCCATATCACCGGAGAGTATCAGAGCGGGAAGACGAAAGTGCTTCAAATGCTCGCGCTGCTCTCGTTCAACGGGGAGCTGCTGACTAGTACGTCCTCACCCGCTTCTGTCATCCGGCTCGTTCATGCGAACGGAACGACATGCTGTCTCGATGAAGTAGAGCACTTATGGAACGCACAGGATGACCACTCACGCTCCTTACAGGATGTTCTACGGAACGGCTACAAGCGAGGAGCACTGGTGCTCAAATGCGAGCCGGGGAAGAAAAAAGGGCAGTTCGAGCTCGTGAAGTACGATCCGTACTCCCCAAAGGCGCTTGGGGGCATTGAACGACTAGAGCAAGCGCTTGCGTCACGCTGTATTCAGATCGTGATGTTGCGGAGCACGAACGATGTACTCCTGAACAAAGAGGTCGAGATAGAGTCTAGTGAATGGAGTGATCTCCGTGCGCTGCTCTACCCCGCTGCCCTCTGCTCGTACACAGCAGTGGAGGAAGCACGCCGCTCGTTGCAGGTCACAGACGTCATCGGGCGCGAAGCTGAGCTGTGGCGGCCTCTGTTGACCATAGCGAAGGCAACGGGAAGCCAACCACTCATTGACACTATTCTGGCCTTGGCGAAAGAGGTTCGGGACGTGCGACGTTCTGAGGATGCGGATAGTGACACGCAAAAAATACTTCTCTGCCTCCATGCCATGCTGGAAGGAGGCGAGAACGCAATCCTGCCGGTTGCGGACATTTATGAAGCGTTGATTGTGCACGATGAAGAATTTTCATGGCTTGCAGAGGAGAAGAACAAAGGGCGGAGGGGTCGATGGTTAAATGAAAAACTGAAACGATTGGGGCTTTGCAAAGGTCAGTCGAAGACCAAGCACATCGAGGGGAAAAAGAAACGCTGCTACGAAATAAAGATGTCATCTGTACAGGAAGCAGCGAAACGCTATTCCACGTCACTCATTTCCCCTGAGCCTGTTACGCCTGTTACCACAGAGGGAGAGGAGCCTCCCTAAGCCATAAAGTCGGTAACTAACGATGTGTTACCGCTGTAGCAATCAGCACTCGAAGTAACACGAAGTCTGTTACCAAACTTGCCGCAAGAGAATGAGCAAAAAACCAATTGGTAACAGAAGTAACAGGTTCCACCCATCGTACAGTCAAGAATTTATTTTCCTCCCCCTCCTGAGACATGCGTCACATCGAAACCGTCCAATATCGGCCTCAAAAATGGGATCGTGAAGATGCACCTGTAGTGCTCTCACAGATCTGCGTAAAAATATTTGAGAACTCAAAAGGCACACTCGATCTGCATTTCAAGAACAAGGATGAAACTTTCAAAGTTATCGGAAATGTCTGCCCCGACCACTTCAGCAAGGATTGGCTCGACTTTTTCTGGGGAGGGTTGGAAGACGGCTTTGAGATTGGTATTGGCACACTGTAATTCTTTCCTTTCTAGTTTATGGACATCTACCCCTGCACATTTGACTGGATTCGATCAATCAATCTCGAAAATAATCAGCCGATTGATCTTCTTGATCGTTTGCCTCAAAGCGGCATTGGAGCCTTGTATGTAAGAACGTATGAGTTCGGAGGTGACTACTACCATGCGTACTTTATGTTGTATGACCACGACCTCGAACTCTTGGAATCTTTTGAATGTTCAGATGAAGACTCTGAACTTAAAAAAGTCGTTCAATGGTTTATTGAATATATGAAGCAAAATCCAAGAGATGCGTATCTCTTTACTGTTTATTGAATAGCTCTTCTTTCTTCCTTTCGCCTTTCTTTGGAGTACAATGTCCGCAGTGCCCACATCATCGCTCAGAGACTCTTTTTGTTGTCGCTCAAGTGGGCGATCCTGCCGACAAAAGTCTCTGACTGATGTTGGGCACTCAGGGTCGCCCACTTGGGCGTTCTTATCCTGATTCACCCACTTAGCATGAAATATTTTCTCTATTGTCGCCGCAGCACCGATGATGAGAAGCAAGCCCTCTCCATCGAATCACAACTCTATGAATTGAAGGAGAAGTATGGAACTTTGGAAATCGTCGATGAGATCACGGAGGATTGCAGCGCATACAAGCCGGGCAGACCGAAGTTCAAGGCAATGATGCAGCGAGTGCAGAAGGGCGAGGCAGACGGGATCATCGTGTGGCATCCTGACCGCCTTGCCCGCAATCCCATTGATGCGGGTGTTATCCTCTATGCCCTCGACATGGGCAAACTCAAAGATTTGAAGTTCGGGAGCTACCACTTCACGAATACTCCTGAAGGAAAAATGATGCTCGGTATCATGCTTTCGCAGTCGAAATACTATTCCGAGAAGCTGGGCATCGATTCCAAACGCGGCATGGAAACGAAGTGCAGGCTCGGTCATCTTCCTGAAAAAGCTCCCACGGGCTACATCAATGTAAATCCGGGCAAGCGCGGCACCTGCTACATCGACAAAGACCCCGTGCGCTTCCTGCTCGTGCAAAAGATGTGGAAGCTCTTTTTGACCGGAGCCTACAACGTCCCGCAGCTTCTGAAGATCGTGCGCGACGAATGGCATCTCACGTTGCCGCCCTTTGACGATCTTCCTGAGCGTCCGATCACTCTCGGGGCCATCTATAAGATTTTTTCCAATGAGTTCTACTACGGCCATTTTGAATGGGATGGCGAGTGGTATAAAGGCGCTCACGAACCGATGATTACGCTCGCGGAGTTCAAGAAAGTGCAGAAAATCCTTGGAAGAGAAGGCAAGCAACGGAATGAGGTTCACGACTCACCCTATACGGGACTGATGACATGCGGATGCTGCGGGTCGGCTATCACTGCCGACGTGCAGGTCACGACGCTCAAAGACGGCACAAAGAAGACCTATGTGTACTACCGCTCAACGAAGAAGAAAGGGCATTGCACTCAAAAGAAATCCCTCAGTGAGAAGGATCTTGTCGCACAGTTCCGCGCAATCATCGCAAACTACACTGTGCCACGCAGGTTCGTTCTTTGGGCAGCGCGGGTCTGCGAGCGGTTTCTGAAGGAGGATTGTCAGCTCTTGGAACAGCAGAAGAAAGAATGGCGAAAGGAGTTCGACAAGTACGAAACCCAGATACGCGAACTCGTGCGCCTCTATGCCTCTGAGAGGAATGGAGATCGGTCACTGTTGAGCGAGGAGGATTACAAGAAACAGAAGGGTGATCTCGTGCGGCTCCGCGATCACTATGATGCCTTGCTTCAGGACAACAAGAAGAACGTAGACAAGGCGCTCGACCTGACTGTGCAGACGTTTGAGTTCGCCAGTAATGCTCTGAAGTTTTTCGACAAAAAGGATGACACAAGTGCCAAGCGGATCGTTCTCGTCACAATCGGCTCGAAATGGACACTGACGGATGGAATTGTGCAATGTGAGGCCAAAATCCCGTTCAAGAAGATTCGGGAAGGCATCATTTCGACAGAACTGCTTCGGGGTCGGCTCGAAAAAAGAGTTCATGGCTCAGTGGAGACAAAAACCCTTGTCACAGTACAGGAGAGTTCTATATGGCAGCCCCACGGGGAATCGAACCCCGATTTGCAGGATGAGAACCTGCTGTCCTAACCGTTAGACGATGAGGCCGCGCGCGCGGAGTATAGCGAAATTTGCGCCGCTCTCAACCGCCTGTTGGGGGAGTTTTTTCGTATTTGCCGCCTCTTACCTGCTTGCATCCGGCAAAACGTGGGCGGAGAATCTGCGCATGATCTTCTCAAGGCCAGGCTGGAGAGGTCGTTCGTATCCAGCGTACGTGGCGATATTTTTTTTCGGGGCGGTTGTCCTGCTTGCGGCTGAGGGGCTCTGGGCTGCATTCCACTCATGCCACGGAAATTATGACATGGTGAACCCGGATTTCATCTGTCTGGATTCCCACGATAATTACCGCACCCAGGACGATTACGAGCCGCTGCGCCAGGTTCTCCTCAAGAAGATCGACTCGATCAAGGAGGAAAAAAACATCACGCGCATCTCGGTGTATTTCCGGGATCTCAAAAACGGCCCGCGCTTCGGCATACAGGAATTCGATTCGTTCAACGGAGCCAGCCTTCTCAAGCTTCCGGTGATGATCGCGATTCTCCGCATGGCGGACGCCCGTCCCGATTTTCTGGACGAGCGCATCGTGACTCCGCCGCAGCTGAGCGACAGGGGGAACGTGGAAGAATCGGCGGAAACGTTGCTACCGGATACGTCCTACACGATCCGCGAGCTTCTGCGGAAGATGATCATCTACTCGGACAACCAGTCGGCGTTTCTGCTCGCGGACGCGATCAACACGACGCCGCAGCCGCTGAAGTCCAATACGTTCCTGGATCTGGGGGTCATGGATCTGATGAGCGGGAAAATCAGCCAGCTCTCGATGCAGTCCTACTCCACCCTGTTCGTCACCTTGTACAACTCGCGATACCTCTCCAATGCCATGTCCCAGTACGCCCTGGAGCTGCTCTCGCGGAGCACCTTCCACGACGGGCTCGTCGCGGGGGTCCCTCCCGGCACGCGGGTCGCCCACAAATTCGGATTCAATTTCGACAAAAATACGGGCAGCGAGCTCCATGACTGCGGCATCGTGTATTACCTGCCGACTCCCTACATCCTCTGCGTGATGACCAGCGGAAGGACGGGCGTGGAGGACGAAGCGGCAATCGCCGGGATTTCCCGGACGGTGTACGACACGGTGGAGCAGCTGCACGAGCAGCTGGATCGCTGAGTCCGCGGCATCATCGGGCGAGGGGCGGCAACTCTTTTCTCCTTCGCTTGGGCAGGAGCCCGCAACAGATCATCCGTTCGGGTAAATCGCCTGCTCAGTTGTTGCGGTGCAGCAGGGCCCAGAAGAGGACCCCGAGTACGCCCATCGCGAGGGTGAACAGCGTATAGCCCCCGAGCAGGCCCCATCCGAAGTTTTCCAAGATGCGGGAGTATTCGGACATGCCCCAGATGGAGGCGAGGAGCCCCAGCGGCAGGAACACCACGTTGATGATCGTGAGGTTTTTGAGCAGCATGTTCATGTTGTTATTGATGATGTTTCCGCGCGCATCCATGAGGCCGGCAAGAACGTTCGTGTAAATATTCGCCTGTTGCGCGCACTGGGCGTTTTCCAGGATCGCGTCATCGAGCAGCGCGAGCTGGCGTGTCGTGAACGGGAATTTTTCACTCCGGTTCTTCAGCTTCGCCAGCACGTTCCCGTTCGATTCGATGGCATCGTGGTAGTAGACGAGGCTCTCGGACAGGTCGAACATCTGCAGCAGCTCCTTGTTCTCGATCGATTTCGTCAGCGTCACTTCCAGGTCCGCGGTGGCCCGCTTGATGGCTTTCAGGTGCGCCAGGTACTGCCGGATCGTGAAGAAGAAATAGCGGATGAGGAAGCTGTAGGCCGAGCTCAGGCCGATGAATTCCTTTTCGTTGAAGGTCGCGATGCTTTCGTGGCTCACGATCGTCAGCACGTTGTCCCGGAGGAAAAATCCCGCAGAACTGACGCTGAAGCCGTCCGCCTGATCGCGGGACGGCCGCTTCCAGATGATCGTTGTTCCGTGCCGGTCGAACTCGACGCGCGAGATCTCATCCGGGTCGAGCGCCGAATCGAGGTCGTAGTCGTGGATGCCGAGCGCCGTCCGCAGCTCCGTCCGCTCCTCCGGCGTGGGCGCCAGGTATACGCGGAGGATGCCGTCCTCGCGTTCAACGAGACGGCCGGCTTCGATGGCGTAGCATTTCTTCATAACCGACAGAGTCGCCGGACGGTAGGCCTGCAATCGCGTCAGCGTCAAGGCTTTTCGCTCCATAACGTGCGTAGAACGCCGGGGTGTGGCGCGTGGTCGTTGCGTATTCACGCCATATCCGGGATTTTTTGCATCTCCGTCCAGAATGACTTTCATCATCCAGGCAAACAAGGAACGGGTCCTCCCATTGCGGGCATGCGTTGTTGACGCCAGTCCTTCCGGCGCGAATACTGCCCTCGTTCCCCCCCCCGCATTTATGACATCTCGATTCGTTGCTCTCGTGGCTGTTCTTCTTCTTGCGTCCTGCTCCACCGCCGCCGTCCAAGAGCGCGTCCTGCAGGATGCCGTCGGAGATCAGGCGGATGTCGACGTTGATGCGGACGGCACGATGCACGTGGAAACGAGCGAGGGAAGCTTCACGGCAGGTAACACAGAACTCCCCGCCGACTGGCCCTCCGATGCGCCTGCGGTCTACCCCGGCGCTTCTATCACATATTCTGCGACGGTGAATCCCTCCACAGGCAATCCCGGCAGCGCAGTCATGATGACCACGGACGACGCGGGCAACGCTGTCGCGAGTTTCTACAAGAGCGCGCTGGCTGACAAAGGCTGGCAGGTTTCCGCCACCATGGAAGGCGGGGGCAATACGATCATAACGGCTACGAAAGACGACCGAACGTTCTCAATGATCCTCGCGGCCGCGGGTGACCAGACCAGCATCACGCTTGCGATCGAAAAGAAGGCCGAGTAAGCGGTAGAATCTTTCCGTGATTCATTACTTCTACCTTGCGCGCTGTGCCGACGGCTCGCTCTACGCCGGAACATGCGTGGATGTGGCGGGACGGGAAGCCATGCATAACACAGGGAAAGGCTCCAAGTACACGCGGTCGCGCCTGCCGCTCTCCATCATCCACACCGAGGAATTCCTCACGCTCAGCGAGGCCCGCAAGCGGGAGGCGGAGGTGAAGCGGTGGAAGAAGGCGCAGAAGGAAGCGCTGCTGGGATCTCCCAAAAAGAGAGGCGCACGGCGCCTCCCTTAAACTCCTCCGGTCCTCGTTTACATGCCCATGCCCGAGGTCTGCCGTCCCGTGGAGCGGGACGTGCTTCGCTGCGCACGGCCTCCGCGGCTGGAGGAGCTGCTGCTCCGGCGGGAGGACTTCCGTGCATTTCTCGTGTGGGCGGTCGAGCGGCTCCTGCTGCCCGTGGTCCGGCGGCGTGTTGCCATAGAAAAAATGGGAAAAAAATAAAGGAGAGGAAGTAGTGACGACGCCTTCCGGGCGCCGTTACAAAAAACGCACAATAACAACCGGGCGTCTCCGGGAACGGGTAGAATGGAATTCTTCATGCACATCACCACGGCATCATCGGGAACCGCGCTCGCCGCGCTTGCAACGGTTCTTCTCGCGGGATGCGCGTCGCCGCCTCCGGCTGCGCCGGTCTCTCCGATCCCGCCGACGGCCTCTTCGTCCGGAACGACGGTCCGCGGCCCCGAGGTCGTGGCCGATTCCCTCGAGATTCCGTGGGACATCGCTTTTCTGCCGTCCGGCGATCTGCTGGTGACCGAGCGTCCGGGCAGGCTCCTGCGCATCGGAAGCGACCGGAAGAGCTATCCCATCGAGGGCGTCCGGCACGTGGGCGAGGGGGGATTGCTCGGCGTCGCCCTGCACCCGCAGTTCGCGTCCAACGGCTTCGTCTATCTCTACATCACCACCCGTGCCGGACAGGGGCTCAGCAACCGCATCGAGCGCTACCGTCTGGACGACGACCGGCTCACGGATCGCACGGACATCTTCACCGGCATCCCCGGCGCGCAGTACCACGACGGCGGACGCATCGCGTTCGGGCCCGACGGCATGCTGTACGCGACCACGGGGGACGCGGGCGACGAGGACGCCGCCCAGCAAACCGGCTCGCTCGCGGGCAAGATCCTGCGCATCGCCGACGACGGTTCCATCCCGGCCGACAACCCCTTCGGCAACGCGGTCTGGTCCTACGGGCACCGCAACGCCCAGGGTCTCTCGTGGGACCCGCAGGGGCGCCTGTGGAGCACCGAGCACGGGCGCAGCGGACTCGCCTCCGGATACGACGAGCTCAACCTGATTGAAAAGGGCGGCAACTACGGCTGGCCGGTGATCGAAGGTCCCGAGACGCGCGACGACATGCGCGCGCCGATCCTCCAGTCCGGTGCCCAGAGCACGTGGGCCCCCGCGTCCGCGGCGTTCTACGAAGGCAGCGTGTTCTTCGGCGGATTGCGCGGCGAGGCGCTGTACGAGGCGGTCCTCAACGACACCGGCATGCCGGTCCTCCGGACGCATCTGCAGGGGGAATACGGCAGAATCCGCACCGTCGGCCTGGGCCCCGACGGCCTCCTCTACCTTACGACCAGCAACCGCGACGGCCGGGGACGTGCGAATGAAGACGACGACAAAATCATCCGCATCGATCCCGAAACGCTTCCATGAGCATCCGGCGCCTCCTGCCCGTCACACTTTTCCTCGCCCTGACCGCCTGCGCCGCCTCTCCCAACGAGGCGGTCACCGGACAACCGCCGTCCTCGTCGGGCGCGGTGGCATCATCCAGAACATCATCCGTCGATGACCGCCCGCTGGAGTCCCTTCCGTCGACGCTCAGCATCGAGTATTTCTCCGGCATGCGTCTGAGCGGCACGGGGCTCGTGCTGGGCAAGGTCCTGCGCCGCGAAACGGCCTACGTGCAGCATCAGATCCGCTATCTGAGCAACGGGCTCGCCATCAGCGGCATCCTCAACATTCCCGAGGGCGAAGGGCCCTTTCCGCTGCTCATCTTCAACCATGGGCATATTCCGCCCTCCATCTACACCGTCGGCCGGGGATTGCGCCGCGAGCAGGATTACCTGGCCCGGCAGGGGTTCGCGGTCCTGCACACCGACTACCGCGGCCACGGCGAATCGGACGAGAGTCCCATGGTCGACAACAAGACATACGACGGCAATCTGGAATACGCGATGGACAGCATCAATGCGATCCTTGCCGTCCGCGGCGCGGACATTCCGAGGATCGACGCGTCGCGCGTGGGCATGCTGGGTCATTCGATGGGCGGGGGAGTCACGCTCGCCGTCCTCACCGCGCATCCCGGGCTGGTGGATGCCGCCGTGCTCTACGCCCCCGTGCATGCCGACGTCTGGGAGAACTTCGCCCGGTGGCGCCGCGAGCGCGAGAAGGACGATCTCACGGTCGAGCTCAACGGCACAAGGGAATCCAACCCCGGCTTCTGGCGCGCGCTCTCGCCGCAGGCGTACTTCGACCGCATCACGGCGCCCGTGCTGCTCTTCCACGGCGACCGCGACAAGGACGTGCCCAAGGAATGGTCCGACGACCTCTCCAGGCGCCTTCGCGATCTCGGCAAAGACATCACGTACGTCGAGTACGCCGGCGAGGGCCACGAATACGGTCCGCGGTGGCCGGACTTCATGTCAAAGACAGCGGATTTCTTCCGGGCGCATCTCGCCGACTAAAAAAGATTTGTGGCGTACTCTGTTTGCTATACACTCGTCGCCATGAACAAATCCGTCACCACCATCCGTCTCAACCCCGAGCAGCGCAGCGCCGTGATCCGGCAGGCGCACAAGTCGGGCCTCAGTTTTTCCAGCGTCGTGCAGATGCTCCTTCAGGGATACCTGGACGGCAGCATCCAGCTGGGCGTCGCGCAGCAGAAGCCGCTGCAGGTGTCCAAGCCGCAGCCCGTCGCCGCCAACGCGACGAAGCGTGCCGTCAAAAAGCACGTCGCCGCCGTGAAGAACGCCAAGACGAAGGCCAGGGTCGAGAAGAAATCGACCTTCTCGCGGCTGTTCGGCATCTGAGCTCCGTGTCCCACGCGCTCAACCGCAACGTCCGGCTGCTTCAGTGGTTCAATTTTTTCATGGACTTCCGTCCGGCGTTTCCCGTGCTCGTCCTGTACCTTGCGGCCGAGACGGGATCGTACACGCTGGGCATGTCCGCTCTCTCCATCACGATGATCTCGGCAGCGGCGTTCGAAGTGCCCACGGGAATCCTCTCCGATCTCGCCGGACGTCGCAGGACGATGATGATGGGCAGTGCCGCCTGCGCCATAGGAACGCTGCTGACGGCTGTCGGCGGGTCGTTCTGGATGCTTGCTGCGGGATCGCTGCTCGTCGGCATAGGACTGGCGTTCTTCAGCGGCAATAACAATGCGTTTCTCCACGACACTCTGCGTCAGGAGGGCAGGGAAGCGGAGTATCCGCACTTTCTTGGCATCACGAGCGCGCTCTTTCAGCTGGGCCTGGGGACCTCGTCACTCCTTGGCGGCTTCCTTTCGGAATATGCGCTCTCGTGGGCCGTGTGGGCCGGCGTGATTCCGCAGTTCATCTGCATGGGCATTGCCTTCTTCATGATCGAACCGAAGCGCTTCGAATCAACCAGCACCAATGTCTTCGCGCATCTGGGCGAAGCCTTGCGGCACTTCCGTCATAACCGGCGGCTGCGCGCCCTCAGCATGGCCTCGATTCTCGATTTCGGGCTCGGACAGGCGCAGTTTCTCTTCTTCCCCGCATTCTTCACATCTCTTCTTCCGCTCTGGGCGATCGGCGCGGTCCGCACGGCGGCGCATCTGCTCGCGTGCGGGAGTTACTGGTTCGCCGGCAGAATCATCAAGCGATTCCAGGCGTTCAAAGTCCTGCTCACCATCAAGATCGTCAGCTCCTCCATTGCGATCTGCGCGTATGTCCTCAATACGATCGCCTCTCCCATCATCCTCTCCGGCATTTCCATTCTCTTCGGCATGAAGATTGTCGCCGAGAACAGCCTCCTGCAGAAGGAATTCACGGACGAGCAGCGCGCGACCATGGGCTCGATCACGCAATTCTTCGGCAGTTTGATGTTCGGCGTCTCCGCTCTAGGACTCGGCGTGCTCGCCGATGCCGTTGGTCCCATGAAGACGCTCATCATCACGGAGGTGATCCTCCTGTGCGGCACGGGTTTCTACTGGAGGGCTTTCCGGTCGAAAAATTAGCCGCTTCCACCCCCGAGGCGGCAGGTCCAGGAATCTGTCCAGATTCTCTGCGACGAAGTACCGGTCGAATGCCCGGCGCTGAAAGTCGAACATGCCGTTGAAGGCTGCGCCCATCGCCGCGCAACCCTCGCGGTCCAGATCCGGCATGGTGCCGTGGACCTGCTGCAGGACTTTTTTCCGCGGGAGAGTCTGCAGGGATCCGTCTTCTTCGCTGCCCGTGAGCTCAAAGCACTCAGCGTCGTAGAGAGTCTGCATCCGGGAATCCGGTCCGGACGGTACAGGAGAGAGGGAAACAGTGCGGTGAAAGCTCGCGAAGACATCCTTGCGGCACGACCCCATGACCTGGGCGAAACGCAGGTTGTTCTCCATGAGCATGCGTATTCTTTTTTCCGTCACATGGTGTAAACCGAATTCGCGTTCACAGAGCTGAAGATCCAGCAGGAACAGGTTGTAATTGAATCCGGTGGGCGTCGCGAATGCGGAAACGAGCAGATCTTCGGGAGTGGCAGGCGCGGCGGCCGGAAGATTCATCGACAGCAAATGCGCCAGTGATCGACGGTAGAGTTCCGTCCGGGAATTCTCCGTGCCCCACTCCTTCACATGGTGCGTGCACAGATGATGCGTGACGGCTTTCACCTGATGCATTCCTTCTTCCTGCGTGTTCCAGTCGCACGTTTCAAAAGCCTCCAGGAGTTCATCCCGGAGCGGCAGGAGCAGGGGTTCGCCCTGTATCCACTGTTCTATTCTTGCCCATACCTGATAGGACATGGGACCGGAGAATTGCTGGTGTTCCTGCAGCGCCTTAAAGACCGCGGCGCGCTGCTGATATTCGGGCATCTCCTGCAGCTGCCCCATATTTCGGGGGAAGCGTGTGTGCGCTTCCTCAATTTCCTGTCGGACGTCGGCCAGAGAATTTGAACGTTCGCTCACCAATTCATAATAAAATAATGACAAATTTTGTCAATCATCGTCCGTCTCGTCCTGTTACTTCTTCTTGGTCGCGTTGTACTCGTACGTCTTGTCCATCGCCGTCCAGAAGACGCGGTTGTCGATGCAGAGGGGATTACCGCTGCCGGCGTCCTTGCAGTCGCCGTTTTCGAGCAGGTTCCCGTACTTCACGAAACCCGTGTTCGGATTGTCCTGATAGGGGTTCTCTTTGATGCTGTTCACCGTCGCCTTGTGGATCTGTTCACTGGTCCAGTCGGGGTGGGCCTGGGTCATGGCGTCGCGCTGGCGGTTGTAGGCGGCGGCCATGCCGATGAAGACTTCCTTCTGTGCGCCGTCTTTGAAGGAGGTGAGTGCGTGATCGACGATGCCGACGACCGCGAACGCGTCGCCCGCGACGGTCTTGGCGATGTCTTCGACGCCTTCCTTCAGCTTGCTTGTCGCCTCGTCCTTCGCCTTCGAAATGAGCGTGTCCTTCACGCGGTCCAGGCGGCCCTGCTGAAGGAAATCATTGTCGCCCTGCTGCGCGAGCATCTTCTCGTAGACGGTCAGCGCGTCGTCCGCCTTGTCGCGTTCACTGGGCGGATCGTTCCCTCCGCCGGTCAGCTTATCCGTGAGGCGGTCGAAGAATCCTTTGCTCAGGATGTCCTTCACCGACATGTTCTCGATCGCGTCTTTCGGATCATAACTGTCGATGAAGATCTTCTTCAGTTCCTGCAGCTTCTCGAACTTCGTCGACACGTCATCCAGCTTCTCGCTCGATTTATCGAGGAATTCCTTGTACTTCTGCAGCCCCGCGAGACGGTCCGGATCCTTCTCGCCTTCGATGTCGTTCTCCAGCAGTTCCAGGTATTTCTTCCAGCCCGCGTCGCCGATGCTCTTCAGGTCTTCCTTCACTTTGTCGTTCGCGAGCGGGTCGTCCGTGCCGCCCGTCACCGGTTTGTCCTCCGGCTCGGGCTTCGTGTCGCAGGCGCCGGTTGCGCTCTTGTAGACATACGCATCGCCGCAGCCCTTTCCCGCCTTGCCCCATGCTGCGCGGCAGGCGGCTTCGTCGGGGGCCGTTTTGCAGTCTTCCACCGTGTGGTTTTTGAACGCCGCCTCCAGGCATTCCTCCTGCGAGTAGCCCATCATCCCGCCGTCCACATCCGTACACACAGCGGGGTTGCCGGTGTTTTCGGCGATCATCAGGTGGCATTTGCTCCGCGGAGGCGGGAATTGGATCTTGGAGCAGTCCTCCGGGTCGCTTTCCTGCACCGCCGCCGTCTGGTAGCAGTGATCGGCGTCGCCTTCGCCGTCACCGGTCATCGCCATGGGCGCGCTGTCGCAGAACACCTCCATCACGTCGCCCAGGCATGCCGTGAGCAGCAGCGTGAGAGGCAGAACGGCCAGCAGGGGGATCGAGCGCAGCAGTTTCATTTCTTTCTGGAAGGAGTGAGGAGCAGGGGGATGGAAAGGACGACCGTCAGGAGGATCGCGATGAGCGATCCCCACAGCATCGGCCGGGCGACGAAGTCGAGCACTGCGATGGCAAATTGGGTGTACCGGGGCTCATCGAGAAGAATCCAGGCAAAGACGAACCAGGGGGCGATGCCCGCAAGCACGACCACCGGATCCAGCCACCGCACCCGGCGCAGGCGCACGATCCGGCGGATCAGGTTCACGATGCAGATGGCGACGAACGAAAGAATGCCGGTCACCGGACCCACCGCCCATCCGCCCACCACCCCCGCGACTTTGAGTTGACTGTTGGTCACGTCCGCGCCTTCGGGACTGAGGAGCGCGAACGCGCCCGTCGCGCCTCCCGCGAGCGCCAGGCATACGAGCAGCGGGAACCAGATCGAAGAGAGGAAAGGCTTCTTCATGGAGGTTGAGAACTATTCTTCTCTCAACCGCCTGCACCCGCAAGGTATCGATCCTCCGTGTCGCGACTTTCCGTCATCCGGCTGCGGTCTGCCTCAGGGGCCGCGGACTTGTATGGACGGGGAACGGCAGGGGATTACAGTGGAGGCTTCCCCCGCAGACTATGGGAATCAATGCCCACGATGAGAGCGTCGTACCGAAGCAATGGACCAACGCCGACTTTCGGAATCTCTACAGCGATCACCGCAACGAAGTCTGGTCGGTTGCCTACGCGCAGTGTCTGGATCGCGACCGCGCGCTCGCATGCGTCGTGGAAACATTTCAGGAAGCCGCTGAACGCTTGCGGGCCGGTCAGGACATCGGCGATCCGCTCGTCTGGATGGTGCAACATGTGCGGCAGCTGGCACGGCAGCCCAAAGAACAGGACGAAGAAGAGGCGCGCGATATCCTCCCGTTCCGATCCCAGGCGCAACTGCGGATCCAGGAGGTCCTGAAACAGTGCACGCCTCACGTGCGGGAAATCGTCACGATGCGCTTTTCCATGGACTACAAGCCGGAGCACATTGCGGACGTGCTGGGCATCTCCGCCGACTCGGTGACGCGGACGCTGGTCTATTTCCGGGAATCCCTGGATGACATGTTCGATGATGGCGATGGCCGCGGCAGCCGCGAGCTCGACGTCGAGTGAACGATGTCCCCATCAGCAAGAACCCCCGCACGGGGTCTTGCTGATGTCCGAAGAATGAACGATGGTGATGTGGTGCTTGTCTGACAGGGAGACGCGCCTCCCCGGAGCTCCTTTCCGGGATGTTCGTGCTTTTTTTTGAAAATGTGTTCATTCATGAAAAGAGCCGCCCCCTGCGGCTCCTTTCGGCGATTGTGGCATGTTTGTGTGATGCAGAGTCTGGTGCCAATGCACCGTGATCATCGTCGATGTGATCTCGCTCCGGCCGGAATCCAGCAGAAAAATAATCTGCCCGGAGTGTATGAGGGCGGGATTAAGACGCGATTAAGACGCATGGTGCTTCACCACATTTCCCCGCCGCTCAGGAGCGCACCGACACCGAGAACGTCGTGCCCTTCCCTTCGTTGCTCTGCACGCCGATCGTCCAGCCGTGCAGATCCACGATGCGCTTCACGAGCGCCAAGCCGAGTCCGTATCCCTCCTTCGCGCGCGAGGTGTCGGCCTGGTAGAACCGGTTGAAGATCTGGGGGAGCGAGCCCTTCGCGATGCCGATGCCGGTGTCCTCCACCGAGAGCGAATGCTTGGTCAGCCGCACCGTCACCACCCCTCCCTCCGGCTTGCTGAAGCGGATCGCGTTGCTCAAAAGATTGCCGATCACCTGCCGCAGCAGCGCCTCGTCGCCGTGCACCGTGACGCCGCGGACGACGTTCGTCCGGATCTCCACGTTCTTCTCGGCCGCGAGGGGCCGGTATTTCGCCACCGTGTCTTCCGCGAGCTGCGACAGGTCCACCGGCGCCGCTTGCAGCACGAACTTGTCGAGCCGCGCCAACTCCAGCAGCCGTTCCACGAGCGCGGCGACTTCCTTCAGATCCTGTTTCGCCGACTCGATGCCTTCGCGGTACTTTTTATTCCGCAGCGCGAGGTCCAGCGACGAGCTCAGCGCCGCGAGCGGCGTGCGGAGTTCGTGACTGGCGTCCTGCGTGAACTGCTCCAGCCGTTCCATCATCTGCTCGGCGGGGCGCAGGCTGCGGCGCGCAAAGAAGAGCCCGACGAAGAACGTCAGCACCGAAATGCCGACGCTGACGGCGAAGTAGAGGAGGCCGCGCAGGGGAACGTCCCCCAGCGACGCCCGCTCTCCCTCCGCCAGCTGGATGAAGCCGATCAGATGCCCGCCCAGGCGCACGGTCCCCGTGAAGATGACGAACCGCTCTCCCTGGATCGTCCGGTGCGCGAAGTTCACGTCGGGTTCCGTTTCCGGAATGTCGGCGAATACCTCGCCGATGTAGACGGGCCTCCGTGCCGCGTCGAGCACGCGCACGCGCTGGCGCAGCGGCGGCGGAAGCGCGTCGTGCAGGTCGACGTTGGGGGACGCGATCAGCTGCGTGATGAGCTGGACGTTCCGTTCCATCCGCGCCTGCGTCTGGCGGCGGGTGTTGCCGTAATCCACCGCGATGAAGAGGGCGCCGTTGATCAGCAGCAGCAGAAACACGAATGTCGTGAACTGCAGCGCGATGCGGTAGCTGATGCGGCGGAAGATCATGAGGCGGTTTCGGCGGGCACGAGATATCCCTTGCCGGGGACGGTCTCGATCGCGCTCTTGCCGAGTTTACGCCGCAGGTAGGCCACGTGCACATCGACGGTCTGCGAAAACATGAGGTCATCCCGCCCGCCCCACACATGCTCCAGGATCGCGGGACGGTCCTGCACCATTCCCTTGTTGCGCAGGAGGAACTCGAACAGGGCGTACTCCTTGGGCGAAAGCTCCACCTTCCGGCCGGCTTTGCGGACTTCGCGCGTGTTGGTGTCGAGCGTGATGCTCCCGGAGAGCAGTTGGGGGCTCCGGTCCTTCTCGTTGCGCCGCAGCAGCGCCCGCACGCGCGCGAGCAGCTCATCCAGATCGAACGGCTTGCCGAGGTAGTCGTCCGCGCCCAGGTTGAGGCCTTCCACGATCTCCTTCTGCTTGGTCCGCGCGGTGAGCATCAGGATGGGCATGTTCTTTTTGTTCTCCCGCAGCATCGCGCAGATCCGATACCCGTCGATGCCGGGCAGGTTGATGTCGAGGATCAGCAGGTCCACCTTCTGCGTCATGGCTTTTTCAAATCCCTCGTTGCCGTCGTGCGCCACGGTGACGGCGTAATGCTCGAGCTCCAAAAACTGGCGGATGTTATCCGCGAGCTTTTCCTGGTCTTCGATAAGCAGTATGTGCATACGTCGGGGCGAGTGTAGGCCGGGGGGATTAAGAGGGGATTAAGGGGGGAGGGATATCCTCCGGGGCATTCCCGGCGCGAAGCCGAGACGTTTTGCGGACCTCTTCCTTTCCCGGACCGCGCCTTCCCTTAATCTTTTCTTAACGGTCGGTCTCTAGAGTACCCTCCCTTCCGTTTTTCCCCATTCCCCGTATGAAGAAACTCCTCTCCCCCGCGCTCGCGACGGCTGGAATCCTCCTGCTCGCCGCCTGCACGCCCACGGCAACGATCGACACCGATGGGTCTTCCTCGGTCAGTTCCCTGCCCGCGGCCATGGAGTCCTCGTCCGACTCCTCGCTCGCCGCGATGGAAGCGTCTTCCGATTCCTCTCTCGCCGCGATGGAAGCGTCTTCCGATTCCTCTCTTGCCGCGATGGAAGCGTCTTCCGATTCCTCTCTCGCCGCGATGGAGGCCTCGTCCTCCGCCGCGACGTCCGATGACGCGTCGTCCGTTACCGGGTCCGCCGACGCGCGCATCATCGAGATGAGCGTCACCGACTGGGAATTCAAGCCCAACGCCATCACCGTGAAGAAAGGCGAGAAGGTCATCGTCCGCCTCACGGACGTGGCGGGAGGCCACAGCTTCGCCAGCCGCGACCTGGGCATCAACGTCGTGATCAACCCCGGCGAGACGAAGGACATCGAAATCCCGACGGGCACCGAGGGAACGTTCGCGTTCCGCTGCGCAGTTCCCTGCGGCCCCGGCCACAAGGACATGACGGGAACCATTGTTGTGGAAGCGTAGAAAGGCAAACAAGGAAAACGAAGCAAACGAGGCAATCGAGGATCCTCGTTTTCTTCGTTTGCGTCGTTTGCTCCGGAAAGAGGTAAACTGCCGACGTCATGACATTTTTTCAGACCGCCATCCTGTCGCTCGTCGAAGGCCTCACGGAATTCCTTCCCGTCTCCTCCACGGGCCACCTGATCCTCACGTCGCACCTGCTGGGGCTGCCCGCGACGGAGATGCAGAAGAGCTTCGAGATCGCCATCCAGTCCGGCGCGATTCTTGCCGTGGTCGTCCTGTACGCCCGGCGGCTCCTCCGTGACCGAAGGACGATGCTCCTGGTGTTCACGGCGTTCCTGCCCACCGCGGTGATCGGATTCCTGGTGCACGGCATCGTCAAAGAACTGCTGCTCGGCAACGTCGTCGTCGTGCTCTGGTCGCTCCTGCTTGGCGGCGCGGTGCTGCTCATCTTCGAAATCCTCCGTCCGGACTCCTCTTCCGGAGCCGATATCGAACGTATGTCATTCACGCAGGCGGCGGTCGTCGGCGTCTGCCAGTCGGTGGCGATCATTCCGGGCGTCTCGCGGTCGGCCGCGACGATCATCGGAGGCGAATTGCTGGGCATCCGGCGCGACGCCATCGTGGAGTTCTCCTTTCTCCTCGCGATCCCCACCATGGCCGCGGCGACGGGCCTGGATCTCGTCAAGTCGGCATCGTCTTTCACCGCCGCGGACATCCAGTCGATCGCGGTCGGTGTCGTCCTCTCCTTCTTCGTGTCGCTCATGGCGGTCCGGTGGTTCCTGTCGTACGTGAAGACGCACTCGTTCGCGGTGTTCGGGATGTACCGCATCGCTCTCGCCGCCCTTTTCTGGATGTTCTTCCTGCGATGACCGCTCCACTCGTCTCCGCCGTCATTCTCAACTACCGCACCGGACGCGACGCGTGGACGTGCGCCCTGTCGCTGCTCCGCCAGACCGTCGGGGACCGGCTGGAGATCCTCATCGTCGACAACCACTCCGACGATGATTCCATCGGCTACCTCCGCAACCGCTCACGGGGCAATCCCCGGATCAGGATCATCGAGACCCGGGAAAATCTGGGCTACGGAAAGGGCAACAACATCGGCGTGGAGCACGCGCGCGGGGAGAACATCCTCATCATCAATCCGGACAACGAACTGGAACCGGGCGGCCTGGAACTGCTGATGAAAAAAATGGAGAGCGATCCCTCCATCGGCATCCTGGGTCCGCAGCTGGTGCACGAGGACGGCACGATCCGCGACTCGTACCGGACGTTCCCCACCGCCGCCGACATCGTCATCAAGCGCGTGCCGTTTCTCCGGCGCCTGTTCCCCGGCCGGATGAAGCGCTACCTGCAGCACGACCAGAACGCGTCGGCCACGCGGGACGTCGACTGGATCGCGGGGGCCTGCTTCCTCATGCGCCGCGATTTCTACCGTTCGATGGGCGGGTTCGACCCGCGGTTCTTCCTCTTCTTCGAGGACACCGACCTCTGCCGGCGCTGCGCGCGGCTCGGCAAGCGCGTCGTGTATTTCCCGGAGGTCCGCGCCCGGGACCGCAAGCACCGCCTGAGCGAGGGGGGAGTGATGGCGCTCTTCACCAAGAAGACGGCGAGGATCCATCTTGTGAGCGCGGTGAAGTACTTTTGGAAGTGGAGGCGTGTGTAGGAAACCAAAGAAACCAAAGAAACCAAGGAAACCTACGAAACCGACGATCCTTGGTTTCTTTGGAATCGTTGGTTTCGTTGGTTTCTTCGGTCCGAACTGCCTTTGACTGGCACCCGGTCTTCGCGTAATCTTCGACGCCTCATGGATATGGTTTCCCTCAAAGCAGCGGCCCGCGATCTCAAGGCAAAGCCCAAGCAGCTGCGCCGGGGCGGCCAGGTGCCGTGCAACGTGTACGGACACGAAGTCCAGATGACGGTGCAGTGCGCGGAGCAGGAACTCCACAACGCGTTCCGCAAGGCAGGGGAGAGCACGCTCGTCGAACTCGACGTGGCGGGAAAGAAGATCCCCGTGCTCTTCAAGAGCGTCGACTTCGATCCGGTCTCGGATCGCGAGATCCACGTCGATTTTTACGCGGTCGACATGAAGAAGGAGATTGAGACGGTGGTGCCTGTCCGTTTCGAGGGCGAGGCTCCGGCGATCAAGACTCTCGGAGGCATCCTTGTTATTTCTCATGACCACGTCAAAGTCCGCTGTCTTCCGGCCGATCTGCCGCGCAGCCTTGTTGTGAGCGTGAGCGGTCTCGAGGCCTTCCATGCTTCCGTGTCGGTGAAGGATCTTCAGGTCCCGAAAGGTGTGAAGGTCCAGGATGGCGTGGACACGGTCCTTGCGACGATCCAGGAGCCGCGCGCTGTCGAGGAAGTCACGCCGGTGGCCACGGCTGCCACGGATGCCGCTGCTGCCGCTCCGGGTGCGGAGGGTGCTGCTGCCGCTCCGGGTGCGGAGGGTGCTGCTCCGGCCGCGGGCGCGGAAGCCGCCTCCAAGGAGAAGGCTGCGAAGGAGAAGGCGGCCAAGAAGTAGGTTTCAGAAGAAGCAGAGGGCACAGATGGGACAGGGGAGACGATCCTCTTTTTCTTCTGTGCCTTTTGTGCCGTCTGTGCCCTCGTCAGGCAGCCACTGCCTCCCGCTTCCTGCGAACCGCCTGCCGCGCGCGCTGCCTGCCCGTCCGCTCCTCCTTGTACCGCGTGAGCTGGGGCGTGATCTTCTCCACAGCGCGGTCGAGCGCTTCGACCACGCGGTTGCGGCGCGACTCGGCGCGGAACACCTCCTTCGGCAATTCCACGGTGAGCGCCACTTTCACCTGGTCCCGGTTTTTCTTCGTTGGCCGCCGCTCGGCTTCCACGCGGATCGAGGAATCCTCGTCTTTGACTTTCTTGCAATAGGTCGCGAGTTTTCCCAGGCGGCGGGTCACAATCAGCAGATCCCGCTCCGAATACGACAGCCCTTTCTCGAAGTGTTGGATGTTCATGGAGGAAAAGGGGAAAGATCAATTAATCATATCCCCCTCGGGAAAAATGAACAGCAAATGCGGGATTTTTGCTTCACCGAGGCCGGTGCGATCCTCCAAGACACGGATAACATTTTATGTCCTGATGATATTCCAGATCCTTCAGGAAATGCCATTTTTGTGCTAGAATAGAAGGATTTACACACAAACACCGACATGGATCTTCCCCAGCTGACCGACCTCATCCGGCGGAGCACGCTTCTCACCACAGAGGAGCGCGCGTACTGGCTCTCGGCCTCTCCGTCCATGAAGCCCGAACAACTCGCGAAGCTCGAGCAGATCCTGGTCGCCGCGGAACAGATTCCCCTCCAACAGAGCGTTCAAAATTACTTCGCCGCCGTCAAACAGTCCAAAGCCCCTCTCGCCGCGTAATTCACACCCATACCCACACCCGTTATGGATCTCCTGCACCTCCGCCGCGCCGACCGTTCGCACTTTGCCGAAGCGCGGCTGTGCTTTGTCGACGGACCTGAGACGCAGCAGACGTCGCCCGAGCGGCAGGCGGATCAGGCGATGGCGCCGATCCACAAAGAGTTGACCGCTATTGCCCAGACGCCGCTCCCCGCCGATGGCCGGGTGAACGTCCAGGCGCTTCGCACAGCGGTGGAAACAACGCGCAAATCCGCAAATCCGCTCGTAACCAAGCGGCTCCAAGATCTTGTAAAACAGACAGCCGACAATCCTGAACTTGCACAGATGTTCGCAGCAGGAACGGAACAGACGGTGGTCCTGACTCCCGGAGCGCAGAAGCAGATCGGGGTGCTGGCCGCGACCATTGCGCCGATTGCCGCTCCGGAAACGAAAGTGAAAATCGAGAATGACTCCAAGCTCAAGAAGCTGCGCGTCGACCTCCAGGCGCTCAAGAAAGAAGTCGAAACCACGGAGGCGATGAAGAAGCGCAAGGAGAGCACCGAGAAGCTCAAGCAGCAGATCGAGCGCGAACAGCAGGTGATGCAGCGGCTCCTCGCGAACATCGACCAGGAATCGCTCAAGCAGCTTGGTGATCAGATCGGCGTTCCCGATCTCGGCACGCGTCTCCCGGAAATCCTCACCCGCCCGGAGCTGGAGGGTCCCCGCAAGCAGCTGCTCGAGGTGCTCAGCAAGATCACCTCGCTCGAAAGCGGCTTTGAGTTCTACACAGGGGATGAGGGCATTCTCAAACTCACCACCAGCATCGTCGAAAGCAAGGGCGTGCAGGGTCTGCTCGAGGGTCTGCGCGAGCGCGGCATCAACGTTCCGCAGGACAAAGTGATCGAAATTCTCTTCGGAGCGCTCCGCGGATTCATCAACGACTTCCTGGCGACGTCGCGCTTCACCAGTGGTTCCGCCGACATGATCGAACGCGGCCGCAGCGGCCGGTACCGCATAGAACTGGAGCGCGCGTACGTTGCGACCATGCGCCGCACGGGCGGCGCGATTCCCGGTCTCTCCGAGAGACTGGCCCTGCCCCTCGAACAGATGGAAACGCTCATCATGCAGCCGAATCCCACGGAGGTCAGAAACCGCTGGAACGAACTGTACGATTCCTGGCGCGAAGTCGGTGTGACCGCGCGCAGGGAGAGCCTTTTCGGTTCCATTCCCCCCGCTCCCACCATCGCGCAGGCGAGCTCTCCGGAGAGCGCTGCGAAATATCTGAAATTCATCAATGCTGCACAGAAGCAGCAGGTAGAGAACAAAGAAAAGACCGATAAGGGCGCGAACCAGCCCCGCCAGATCGGCGGACTGAACTTCCCGGTGTCCGGCACGCTCGATGTGCAGAACCCGCTCACGGTCATGCACGGCACGCAGGAAGTCGCGTTCAACCGCCTCAACGCCGCTTGCCGCATGAAGGTGGGCGCCACCGACACGCACTTCCTCACCTTTGCGATAGCGGATGGTGCCAACCAGGAAGCCGACAGCATGGTTCTCCGCGCTCCCGCCGCTCCGTCCACCAGTACCGGCGACATTGATGTCGTCGTGAAGCGCGGCAACGGCGCCGAGAAGACGGTGAAGCTCGAAACGCTCGTGAAGCTGGTCGACTCCGGCCGTGCGGCTAACCCCCGTCTCGCCCGCATCATCGTGACCGCCAATAACGAGGCACGCCTCGCCGCCTGATCTCTCCTTTATTGCACCCATGACCGTCGAACTCACAGCGCAGGTACTCCCGACCATCGAGGCTCTCACGAGCGGGGACCGCGCACGGATCCTCGCGCTGAATGCGTCGCAGATCCGGACATTAAAGGAAGGTCTCACGGCGATCCGGCCGCATCTGACGCCCGATCAGGAGCGCGATCTTTCGCGCCTGCGCGTCACCATGAACACCCGCATCGCACTCATCGAGGCGCTGCAGGATGTCGATATGCCCGCAGCGGACCGCAAGGAACTCGTTGTGGCGCTGCAGGAACTGCAGAACGAATTGCGGCCGAGTATCACCAACGTCACCGACAGTCTTCGGTATGGACGCGAGGTGACGGAGAAATTCGCGGAAGACAATCCCGGGGTTGTCCGGGCCGGCCTGATTGCCGGAGGCGTAGTGATAGGGGGGGCTATCCTCACTTCGCTCTGGGGGGCAGTGAGGCACCCGGTGCAGACAGCCAATGGGGCTGTCGAAGCTGCCAGGAGCGCATGGAGTACATTCTGGAGAGGACTCCTGCTTAGTGGCGTAGCCGCGGGCGCTGTGGGCACCGTGGCGTATTTCGCAGGACCCACCATTCAGGAGTGGTACCAGGGCTACATCAAGAGCAGTGAAGAGCGGCAGCGCATGCAGAAGCGCGAGGCCCAGGTGGCCGAGGAAATGAAGAAGACCGCCGCCGCGATCGAGCTGACTTATCAGAACGAAGGAAGTGCAACACATCAGACCTCGGCTCAAAATGCGCTGCAGCAGATCAACGTGGAGACAGCCCTGTATGCCGATCTCTCTGCCTTTCCTGAGGCGCGTCAGAAGGCGCTGAAGCAGCGCATGGAAGCACTCGAAGGTTTTCGCAAGGAGATGCAGGGAATTGTGGGCACTCCCGCTCCGGCACCCAATCCCGTCCCCCAGCAGACGCAAAAACAGGACGCAGCTCCGCGGACACCGAATCCGCAACCCGGGCAGAAAACCGAAAAGCAAAATCAGGAACAGCAGCAGAAGACCACTCCTCCTCCGGAACCGCAGGCGAAGAACGATGCGCAAAATCAGGCGCCCGAAAAGATCGCTCAGGCCCGGAAACAGAAAATCGAAGCCAGCAACGGTCCCGGACAGCTGTTCAGAAGCGTTCGGGAAGCAATGCAGCAAATTGGAGACGGTCCGGTATTTAACCAACTTCAGCGGCCGCCATTCTCATCGCGCTTCCGCATTGGTCTTATTCGGTTTGAACTCGACGGAAACCAGGTGTTTGTCCGTCGCAGTCCGAGCGCGCCACGAGAGCGATTGGTATTTGAAGGCGCACTAGGAACCGGTTCGTGGCAGGAAGTTGGCGATTTCAGTCAATTGGTCCGCAGGGGGAATGTTCTTCAGGCGGGAGAAAGGGAGATAAATATCACGACGGCCTTGAATACGCTGGATACAGCCATTCGTGCGTTTATCACGCAAAACGTGAGTACCTATCAGACGAGTTTCTTCGCAGGCGCAGTCAGTGTGCGCGTATCTGCCGTTCCTGCCTGATTCCATCGCTCTTCCATGCCCACCCCCGAAATCCAGAAAGGCCTCCAGGATCTCGCCAACACCACGCCGGACCTCACCAAGGTCACGGTCGAAGGCCTGCAGAAGCTCCGCGAGAATGTGGCGGCGCTGCGCAAGCAGGCAGGCGAGGGAGGGGGGAAGGAGATCGCCCAGCATTTCAAGACGCTCTACCAGAACATCGACAGGCACATCGCCGACCAGAGCATCGCGACGGACGTCCGCGAGGAATTCCAGAAGCTCCGCGAGGAAGTCATCCGCACCATGCCCGTTGGGGAAGTCTTCAGTTCCGCGGGCAACGTTCTGGACCGCTCGATCCAGTTTGCCGTGGATAATCCTCTCACGGTCACCGCAGGCGTCGGCACCGCGGCGTATTCGCTGCGCGATATTTTCCTGCATCCAGTCGATGCCATTTCGAACCCGTTGCAGACTCTCAGGACAGTTGGATCAGCGATTTGGCGCAGTGCATTGGGCATCGCCATCACCGTCGGAGCAAGCGCCGCCTATCAGGCGCTCCCGGAGAGCTTCCGCAAGAACGTGAGTGATGGAATCGCCAGAATCGGCGAGAGAATCAGCGGAGGTCTTACGAGCCGGTTCCGCTCCATGCTCCCGCAATGGATGCAGGACATGCTGCCGCAGTCGGCGCCCACGTCACAGCCTCCCGCAAAACTCACGGAGGAACAGGTCAGGACAATGGAGCAGAATCAGCAGACTCAGCAGTCTCTCACGGAAAATTCCGTCACTGCGGCACGCGACCGGCTCGTGAATCCCAATCCGATCCCTCTCGCGCAGGAAGCAATAAAACAGATCCAGGTCGAAGTGAAGCTCATCGAGAACATTCCTGTAGACCGTCGCTCTCCTGTATTGGTGGAGCGCCTCAAGACATTGGGCGTTCTGCGTGTCGAAATGCAGAATCTTCTGCCCGCGGATACGCAAAAAAAGATCCAGGAAGACGAGGTGAAGACAAAGAAGCTGGAAACCGAGGAAAAAACCAACAAGCAGACAGTCATCAAGGAAGTGACCAAACAGCTCACAGATACTCTCATCAGTCGCCCCGAAGGTCCTTTGCTGACCACTCCTGGGTGGGAAATAAACGTCCGGGGCCTGGCTATCACCATGGGACCCGATGCCATTTACGTAAATCGCGACGGAGTCCGGTTCCGCATGGATGCCTCCATGACGATTTCGGGCGTTCAGCATTCCTTCGCCGTGGCCAACCTCGACCGGCGCAACGTCATGTCCCGTCCGATCTTCGGCTCGCCCACCTCCGTGCCGTCCGTGCGATTCACGGAGCTCACGGATCAGTTCACGAAAGCCGCTCCGATGACCGCCGGCATCCTTCGCGATGGCGTCAGCATCGCAACCGTCAGCGGTTCGCTGGCGGAGGCAGCCGTGCTCTTCCGCGGGGGCGCCAATACGTTCGAGAAAACCGTTCCGTTCATCGGTGCGATCCGCATCACCCTGAATCCCGCGTAAAGCGTTTTTTCTCCACAGGTTTTTTTGCCTGCGCTACTCTTCAACCATGACCATCCTTCGCACCTATCCTTTTCTCATCCCCCTCGTCGTCGGCGTTCTCTGCGAAACCGTGAAGATCGTCAGTGAGGGGATCCAGACCGGGAAGTGGAGCGAGGGGTTCTTCCGTCCGGGAGGCTTCCCCAGCACACACTCGGCGTTCGTGATGTCACTGCTTATCGTCATCTGGCACAAGCTGGGCCTGGAATCGACGGAATTCGCCATCGCCTTCGTGTTCGCCGGCATCGTCTGGTACGACGCGATGCATTCCCGGCGCGAGATCGGGGAGCAGGCCAAGATCCTCAACAAGCTGCAGAAAAAGATCCACCTGCCCGAGCGCGTGGGGCATTCGATGATCGAAGTGATCGGGGGGATCGTCTTTGGGGCGACAGTCACCTGGGTGGGGATCTTCGTGAGCACCTGAGAGACAAGCGAGGCAAACGACGCAAACGAAGCAAACGAGGATCCTCGTTTTCATCGTTTCCTTCGTTTGCCTTGTTTGCTTTTATACGCCCGCAAAATTCTTCAACGCCACCCCCACCCCATACGCGATGCTCGCCGTCACTGCGCCGATGAGGAGGATTTCGACGGCGCCGCGGTAGATCCGTTCGCGTGTCACGATGCTGCGGGTGAGTCCCACCAGTGCCAGGGCAATCGCGGTGCCGACGATGGCATACTGGAAGTTGTTTACGCCGCCCTGGAGGAAGAAGTACGGGAGCAGGGGAACGCTGCCGAAGATCAGGAATCCTCCGAAGGTCGCGAAGCCGTGCAGCAGGGCATTCTCCGACGAGTCATCGGTCATCCCATGTTCCTCGCGCATCATGGTTTCGGCCCACACGGCTTTGTCGGACGTGATGATCTGCACCGCGCGTTCCAAGTCCTTTCCGGTAAACCCCTTCGCCGCGTAAAACTCGCGGACTTCCTCGCGCTCGATCTCCGGATCGTCCTCGATTTCCTTCATCTCCTCCTTGTAGAGCCGCTGATACTGGTCGTGTTCCGCCTTGCGCGAGAGGAACGCTCCCGCGCCCATCGAGACGCCGTCGGCCAGCAGGTTCGCGATGCCCAGGATGATCACGATTCCCGCCGAGAGCTCCGCCCCGGCGGTTCCTGCGACGATGGCGAACGTCGTGACGATGCCATCGTGTGCACCGTAGACGATGTCATGGATCCAGGGGCCGAGGGTGCTGCCGTGCAGTTCTTCTGCCCGGTGTTTAGCCAATGCTTCTTTCAGGTCACGCATGCTGGCAGTATAAACTCACAGTTTTCAGTTCCCAACTCACAAATTGAGAGTTGGTTGTTGTGAATTGAGAGTTATACTCCTGATATGTCCCGCCTCGCCGACCAATCCAAAGACTTCCCCCAGTGGTATCTCGACGTCATCCAGCACGCCGATATGGCCGAGCATGCCGACGTCAAAGGCTGCATCATCTTCAAACCCTACGGCTACGCGCTGTGGGAGGCGATCCAGCAGGATCTCAACCGGCGCATCAAGGCGCTGGGCGTCCAGAACTGCTATTTCCCGCTGTTCATCCCCGAGTCGTTCCTCAACAAGGAGAAGGACCATGTGAAGGGCTTCGCGCCGGAGTGCGCGGTCGTCACGCACGGAGGAGGGAAGGAACTCACAGAGAAGCTCTACGTCCGCCCCACGAGCGAGACGATCATGTATCCGACCTTCGCAAAGTGGATCCATTCGCACCGCGATCTGCCGCTGAAGATCAACCAGTGGGCCAACGTCGTCCGGTGGGAGATGCGCACGCGTCCGTTCCTCCGCACGCTGGAATTCCTGTGGCAGGAGGGCCACACGGCGCACGCGACCAAGGAGGATGCCGACAAAATGGTCAACGACGCGCTCCAGATGTACCAGGATTTCGACCGCGAGTTCCTGGCTCTCCCCGTGCTCCGCGGCCGCAAGCCCGATCACGAGAAGTTCGCCGGGGCGCACTACACGCTCACCACCGAGGCGTTCGCCAGGGATGGCAAAGCGATCCAGGCAGGGACCTCCCACAACCTCGGGCAGGGCTTCTCGGAAGCCTATGACGTCAAATTCCTCGACGAAAAGGGCACGCAGCAGCGCCCGTGGATCACCAGCTGGGGGCTCAGCACGCGCATCATCGGCACGGTCATCGTCGTGCACGGCGACGCCAAGGGTCTGCGCTTGCCGCCGACGCTCGCGCCCGTGCAGGTGGTCATCGTTCCGATCTACAAGACCGATGAGGAGAAGGCCGCGGTCCTCAAGGCCTGCCGCGATCTGGAATCCTCCTGGAAGTCCACGATCCGCGTCTCCGTGGACGATCGCGAGGGCAAGTCCCCGGGCTTCAAATTCAACGAGTGGGAGGTGAAGGGCGTTCCTCTCCGCGTGGAGCTGGGACCCAAGGATCTCGAAAAGAAGCAGCTGATGTGCGCCCGGCGCGACACGAGCGAAAAGACGCCCATGCCGCTGGCATCCGCCACGACGGAGGCCATGCGCGCGCTGCTGGACGGCATCCAGGCGACGCTGCTCAAACAGGCGGAAGAGTTCCTGACGAGCCACACGAAGGAGGCATCCACGTTCGACGAACTCTCCAGGCTCATCGAAGAGGGCAACATGGTCTGGGCGCCGTGGGACGGCACCGAGCTCTCCGCGAACAAGATCAAGGACAAGACGAAGGCCACGATCCGGCTGCTTCCCGAAACACCGAAGCCCGTCACAGGCAACGACCTCATGTCGGGTCAGCCCGGAACAACCATGGCGCTCTTCGCGAAGTCGTATTGAGGAGTCATCGCATATTTTTCCTCCGCTGGAATTGCACCAGGCAATCGCCGATCTGCGAGCAGACGATCTGCGCGTTGGGAATGTATTTCAGTCTCTTGCCCTGTCCTACGCCTTCCTTTAGCTCAAAGTGGAGTCTTCCGAACGGAAGGAGCCCCATGTACTGCGTGAGTGCCCGGACTGATGCCAGATTTTCGAGGTTCATCTGTTCGATCTCCTGCCGTACGATGGAAGACTGGTTCACAATAACTATTTTTTCGGTGGTCACGAGCAGTTCATCATACTGCCAGTCGATGTACGCCCGCAGGAGAGGACGGAGAACGAAGAAGACCCATGCGATAAAGAAAACAGGGATGAGTATCTGCTGCGTTACGCCTGCGTAGATGCCGCCAACGTAGAGACCCGTCAATATGATTGTCACGAACAGCGCCAAGGCCGCCTGGATCGCGAAGATGAATCCGTGAAAGCGTGCCTGTAGGACGATACTTTCCCCGGGCGAGAGAAATGATGTGTTGAGCTTATCGATGTCGGTCTCCAGGGCAAAAATACGCATGCGTCCAGTATAGCTCAGGCGACATATCCCTTCATCATATCCTGCTTCATTTCTTTGATGACTTTCCCACGCGCGTCCTTCACGGTTGCGGTCCACTCCAGATTGATCTTCACCTCGTAGCGAGTGTCGGATTTCAGATGCAGACGCAGCGTCTGGCCCTTCTTCACCGGTTGGGGATTCAGCACGGGAAGGTAGATCTGCTTCCAGTGGGTAAGCGCCTCAAGCGGGCTCGTGGAGATCGTAACAGCCTTGGTCAGCGTTGCTTCCCACCACAGGGCGAATCCGTACAGCGTCATGTCCTTGACGGGGGACCACTCGACGGACTTCTCACGCACCGATTGGTTCTTCCGTCCAAAGTCCACCGAATCCCATTGCAGGACGGAGTCTTTCCCCGGCATCAGATCGCGGGATGTAATCTCTTTGACATACATGTTGTTCATGCAGAGGTTCTTCGCCGCCGCCAGGCGGATATTTCCTTCCACGTTGTCCCAGACATTCAACTCATCGTACAGGCGCGGTGATGTCACGGGTGCGACGAATTGTCGGAGGCTCTCGGGCATCACAGTTCCGCTTTCCTTCAAAAACCTGCGGGCGTCATTGAGCGTTTCGATGATGTTCTCCTCCAGTGCGTAGTTTCCCAGCGTTTCGCTCACAACCAGGTCGCATGCCGGTGGATTCGTCACGTCCGTGGAGTGCGTGTGATGATACCGGCAGCGCTTCATCCCGTTTTCTTTTCCCAGCCGCTCGCTCAGAGGCAGAAGCTCGGTGAATTCGTACAGGTGGCACTCCTTCGCGCCCATTTTCTCCGCGAGAAAACTCAGGTATCCGGTTCCGGAACCGATATCGGCCATCACCGTCTTTCCGGGAACGATCACGGCCTTCAGCGCTTTGGAAAAGGCTTTATTCCGGAGGGTATCGCCCAGGAGCAAACGTTGAAACTCAATCATAGACACAGTTTACCATTCTATTTTGCCCTCCAGCGGAAATCCAAAACTCGAAACTCGAAACAATTCATGAAAAAAAGAAATTCAAGAAGAGAATCAGGGGCATTTCGTCAGAATAGATCCGAATATGCACATCAGCTCATGAGCTTCCTGAATCAGCTCAAGTCTTTTCGGTTCCATTCCCGAATGAACGTGTAGCAGCTGAAGCCAGAGCCGGCTTTCCTTTGATTCCTTTCGACAAATGCGGATACGCATCTTAAAGTCTCCTTTTACCAGACAATCGTTTGCCTCCACATAGTTTGCAGCAACTGAACCCGATGAACGAACCACTTGTTGAATGTCCTCGGTGTTCAAGGGCGTAAGCGTGATATTACGCGCAAATATTCTTACCGCATTGGCGAAGGCCGCCGTTCTTTCTTCCAGGTCATAGCGTTTTCGGGTTGTCGTTGTTTCCATGAAGCAATTATCCAACTCTGTTTTGAGTTTCCCAGATTCTTTATTTAGTACATTGTTTCGAGTTTCGAGTTTTGTGCTTCAGCAAGCAGCAAAGTTACGTTCCAACCTTTTGTGGAACGTCCGTCTCAGAACTCTGCTTCCGCTGGTATTCCTTCCACATTTCCGCCAACGCTCCGGTTCCGTTCATCAGCGCTTCCGGGGTTCCGCGTTCGATCACTTTGCCGTTCGCCATCACGTAGACCTCGTCGAACAGCGGCAGGAGATGGAGTCGGTGAATCGAGGCGACGATCGTCCGGTCGGCGAAACGCCGGAAGATGTTGCGGTGGATCTTGTGCTCATTCATCGAATCCACCGATGACGTCGGTTCATCGAGCAGCAGGATGTCGCTGTTCTTGGCCGCGAAGATTCCCCGCGCGAGGGCCAGCCGCTGCTTCTCCCCGCCGCTCAGGTTCACCCCTTTCTCCGCGATATCCGTCTTCAGGCCCTTCGGAAGGCGGTTCAAGACGGAGGTGAAGCAGGCGAGCTCGATATCCTGCAGCAGCTCCTGCTCGGACTGCTGTGTATCCACGCTGACGTTGTATTCGATGGTGTTGCTGAAGATCTCGGGTTCCTGCGGGATCAAGGTAACGTGATCGGCGAGATGCCGGAGACCCTCGGGGAGCGGAACGCCGTCGCAGAGCACTGTGACGTTCTTCGTCCGGTGCAGACCGCGGATGAGACTCATGAGGGTGCTCTTGCCCGAGCCGCTTTCGCCCACCAGCGCGATCTTGCGGCCGCGCCCCAGCGTGATCGACACGTTTTCCAGATGATGGCGGCGGTGCTCCTCATCCTCGTACGAGAACCGCAGATCGCGGATCTCCACCTGTTTCCATCCGGCCGGCAGGCGCCCGATGACGGTGCGGTCCGGCGGCGCGGCGTCCAGGATCTCGCGCGTCGCGCGGAGGTCGGCGTACTGCTGGATCGTCGTGCTGTACTTCCACGCGAACGTGTAGAACGACGTGCCGATCTTCTGCAGGTAGTCGTAGAGCATGTAGACGGTGCCCGCGAGCAGGACGCCTCCGGTCTGGAGCGTGCTGAACGCGTACCATGCCAGCACCGTCACGGTCATGAAGGCGATGATGATCGTCGCCAGGAACCATTTCGTCTCGTTGATCTGGTTATTGCGCAGGACGAGCGGATAGAACGACGTCATGCGGCGCCAGAGCTCGCTGCGCGTGAGGTCCTCCAGCCGCAGCGAGATCACCGTGAACATGTTCGTGATGTAATCGTGCGCGGCGGATGCCACGAAGTGCTCGCTTTCGTTGATCTTGTCGTACTGCGGCAGGAGCACCCGGTCGAACAGGAACACGACCGTGACGGCGAGAATGCAGATGGCGATGGCGATGGCGCCGGCCACGGGAAACAGCAGGAAGATCGCAAGCACGGAGCCGATCAGGCGCATCAGCATTTCGATCACCTGGAAGCCGTTGGCCAAAAAATCATGGAGCGCGCTCGTGGACTTGCGCATGCGGTTGATGGTCTGGCCCGAGTGATGGTCGCGGTGCCACTGCACGGGGAGCCCCGTGACGATCCGAAAGAGCCGGTCGGCAAAGGCGTTGCGGGCGTGGAACGCATTGGTCGTCTCCAGGACGCGCGCCGGTCCGTGCAGGAGCCAGAACATCACCTGGATGCCGATCATGAGCAGGAAGAGCGTTCCGAGCGTCGTCACGGGATCCTCCAGCACTCCGATCCGCTGAATGGCGTTGAGCAGCTGTCCGATCACGACCGGTTCCAGGAGCAGGACGACGTTCGCGCCCAGGAAGAGGAGCACGTACACGAGCATCCGGCCGCGCCGGCCCTCGCTGTAGTCCCATGATGCCGATAGGAGAGCGCGAAAAGCGTTCATGTATGAAGTAAAACGAGAAGAAAAGAGACGTGTTACGTCAACAACGGCAAAATCTCCATCAAATTTCCCCTTTTAGCGGCGAAATCTGCCACCTCCGCCGCCGCGGTGTCCGCGGCTGCCTCCGCCGCGGCTTCCCCGGCTTCCGCCGCGCCCGCGGCCCGAGAAGCCGTTGAAGCGCCGTTCGCCGTAGTCCGGAGAGGAATCGCCCGCCGGAATCGCCCGTGCGGGCGGCAGTTCGGGGAGGGGGCTCCGGCGGAGCGGCACGCGGATGAGTCGTTCGATGCTGCGGATGTCGCCGACCTGGTCGGGCGACGCGAACGAGATGGCGCGGCCTTCGCGGCCCGCGCGCGCGGTGCGTCCGATGCGGTGGACGTAATCGCCCGGATCATCCGGGAGGTCGTAGTTGATGACCACGGCGATGCCCGTCACGTCGATGCCGCGGGCGGCGATGTCGGTTGCGATCAGGACGCGGTACCGTCCGGCCTTGAAACCCTCGAGCGCTTCGCGGCGCTGGGCGAGCGATTTGTTTGCGTGGATTTCGGCGGCGCTGTGGCCCATGGCCTTCACCGCGCGCGTCATCTTCTTGGCGCCGTGCTTGGTGCGGGAGAAGACGAGGATCGATCCCGTCGAATATTCGGCGAGGAGCTTATCGAGGAGCCGGAGCTTCTCCTCTTTGCGGACCACGAAGATCTCCTGTTCGATTTTGTCGGCGGTGGTTCCGGCGGGGGCGACTTCGATCCGCAGCGGCAGTGCCATCTGCGAGCTCGCGAGCTGCAGGATTTCCTTGGGCATGGTCGCCGAAAACAGCATCGTCTGGCGCTTCTTGGGCACGTGGGCGAGGATCCGGTCGATCTGGGGCTTGAAGCCCATGTCGAGCATGCGGTCGGCTTCGTCGAGCACGAGAATGCTCACCTCCTTGAGCGTGATCGTCCGCTGTTCCAGATGGTCATTCAACCGTCCCGGCGTCGCGATGAGGATCCGCGGGTCGCGCGTGAGCATCTGGCGCTGGAGGTTCATGGACGCGCCGCCCACGAACACCGCGGTCCGGATGTTGAGCATCGCGGCGAAAGGTTTGAGCGATTCCTCCACCTGGTACGCGAGTTCGCGCGTGGGCAGGATCACAAGACCGCGTCCGCCGTGCTGGGCGAGCCGCTGCAGCATCGGGATGCCGAACGCGAGCGTCTTGCCCGTGCCGGTCTGCGCGATGCCGATCACGTCCTTGCCTTCCACCGCCAGCGGGATCGCCTGGTGCTGGATGGGTGTGGGGGTCGTGAACTTCATCTTCACGAGGGCCTGCAGGATGCCGGGGGCGATGCCCAGTCCGTTAAAGCTCGCGCCGGCGGGTGTGGGGACTTGTGTCATTGTTCCGGGAGCATACCCCAAAAAAACCGCTTCCGATAGCTGATATTCAGATTCCCCTCCGTCATGGTTCGAGGCTCAGCGCTGCGGCGCCCCGCACCTCACCATGACATCCGCCTGCCGGCAGGCAGGGTGCCCGGGGATCGCAACCGGGCCTCGAGTTACTGTCCGCATTTGCGGCTTTTTGTGCTACGCTCTCTCGTCCGTATGGCAACGTACCCCGTCATCACCATCAAGCCCGAGCGCGACTGGCCGCTCCGCAACCGTCATCACGCCATCTACAAGACGGCGATCGCCAAGATGCCCGAGATCAAGAATGGCGGCATCGCGGAGGTGCGCAGCGACATGGGCGACTTCCTCTGCTACGCGATGATCAACATTCACGCGTATATCGCCGGGCGCGCGATCGCGTTCGACAAGAACGAAGACCCGATGGTCACGCTGCGCAGGAATATCGAGAAGTCCGTGGCGCTCCGCCGCCGGCTTGTTCCCTCCGACGATTCCACCGCCGTCCGTCTCATCAACGCCGAGGGCGACGCCATCCCGGGGCTCATCGTCGACCAGTACGGCGACATCCTCGTGCTGCAGTTCACGACACTGGGCATGGACAAGCTGCGCGAGTGGGTCACCGACGTGCTCTGGGGGCTGTGCAAGCCCGCGGGCATCTTCGAAAAGTCGACCAGCGCCGCCCGCAAGAACGAGCGCATCGATCCCGTGGAAGGCTGGATCCGCGCGCCCGCGGCCGGCACCAAAGAGGAGATCATCGTCACCGAGCGCGGGCTCAAGTACCAGATCAACCTGGGAGGACAGAAGACGGGCCTCTTCATCGACCAGCGCGAGATGCGCGCGCTCGTCCGGTCGCTCTCCAAGGGGCGCACGGTTCTCGACGTCTGCAGCTACGTCGGCGGGTTCTCACTCAACGCCCTCAAGGGGGGCGCGCTTGCGGCCGATGCCGTCGATTACGACGCCGTCGCGCTGGAACAGGCGAAGAAGCACATGGAGATCAATGGCATGGACCTCTCGACATTCGGCTCCTACGCGCAGGACGCGTTCGACTTCCTGCGCCGAAAGCCCATGCCCCGCCCGTACGATTTCGTGATCCTCGATCCGCCGGCGTTCGCCAAGCGTTCCACCGATCTCGAGCCCGCCAAGAAGGCCTACACCGATCTCAACCGTCTCGCGATGGAGCTGCTCCCCCCGGGAGGGCTGCTCCTCACGTGTTCATGTTCCTTCCAGATGGATCCGCAACTCTTCCAGACCGTCGTGTTCCACGCCGCGCGGCAGGCAAAACGTTCCGTTCGTATTCTCCAGCGTCATCGCCAGGCGTTCGATCATCCTGTGAACCTATATCACCCGGAAGTCGATTACCTCAAGAGCATGCTGTTGTGGGTGGAGTAGTTCCTCGTACGCCCGTTGCGGTGCAACGGGCTACTCGGAATGACAGGCCCCGATCATTCACGGCGCCTCGATACACTGGCTGCTCCGCAGCCAGCACTCGGCGCCTTCTCCCCGAGTAGCTCGCAGGAACTGCGAGCGTATCGAGGGGTTTTTTACATAATTTCCTGTCATTCCGAGTAGTTCGCGGTGGAACCGCGAACGTACGAGGAACTACTGTGCCCTGCAGACACTCAGCGTTCCCGAGCACGTGAATCCCGGCTCGACTTTGCAGATGTCATTGCAGCCGTCATCGGTGATGAGATTGCCGTCATCGCAGCTTTCGCGCGTGGAGACGACGCCATCACCGCAGCGGTCCGCGCAGAGGCTCGGTTGCGAGTGATTGCACTCAAAGCCCGCCTCGACGGCGCATGCGGAGGAGCAGCCGTCGTTGTTTGCCGTGTTGCCGTCATCGCATCCTTCGCTCTGCATCACGATCCTGTCGCCGCAACCGGCCTTCTTCCAGGCGGTTGAGGAACGGGACGAGGAGGAGTCGAACCGGAGCACGTTCGCGCCGGTGGAGTTGCGCAGGTAGCGGGGAGTCTGGCGGACGATGCTCTGGCGATCGGCGCGCGCTTTCCGCTCATTGGCTTTCTTCGCGCGATCGATGCGCAGCTGGTCACGCACGTTCATCTTCACCGGTCCGGCCTTTTCCATCGTCGCGGGCCGGAGGGTCGCATCGCCGGGAGTGCCGACGATCGTGATCGCAACGATGCTCATGGTCAGGACGCTGAAGCCGACGGCAAGAGGAATCGCAGTCGTGAAGGAAAAAGGTGTTTTCATTGGGTTTTGGATTTTAATATATTATACAAAATTATATTTATTTAAGCAAATACCGGTATTCACGAGGCGGGAGTGAAGGAGACGGTCCAGGGGGAGGCGATGGCGGTGGTATCAATCACCGGGATGCTGGAGGATTCCGCGCTGGAGGAGGGGATCACGCTTCCGCCCGAATTCGACGATGCAATGGAGGAGGCAACGTCCGACAACACGGACGAAATTCCCTGATCCGTTCCAGTGTCGGCAGGGGGTTCCTTCGATGGAATCGACGAAACAGGCTGCTCCTGGCGGGTGGTTCCCTGCGCGAGGGTTTCCCCCCGCTGTGCCCATCAGGGGGAAGCAGGAGAACCGCGAGGAGGAGCCTATGGGGATGAGAAAAAGTGTAGCACAGGTTTTTCGCGGAAGACTTTTTTGCCGGCCGACTCGCGCTATACTCTCCGCGCGTTCTTTTTCGTCTAGTGGCCCCATCGTCTATCGGTTAGGACAGCGGGTTTTCAATCCGTTAAGCAGGGTTCGACTCCCTGTGGGGCTGCCACTATCAACTTTTACTGCAGAAACAAATCCTGTGTCACGATGTACTGACAAAAAACACTCGAGCGGTGTATGGACGGGTTTAACACATTCGATGCTGAACTGTTTCTCTCGTGCCGTAGACGTCCGCGAGAACGATGCGCTGTGGATAGGATGACTCTTCTCCGGGCGCAAATTCCATTAGAGTGTGGTGGTGCCTACCGCTTCGTTCCTCATCTTTTCTTCCTGGATCTTCTGGGCCGCGGTGCTCGCCGGCGTGGGCGCCTGGATCCGCAGGCCGGCGAACACGGATGACTGGTTCCTGAACTTCTGGCTCGGCGTCGCGGCGACGGTCTTCTTTCTCCAGTTGTGGCATTTTCTCTTTCCGGTGGATCTGCTCGCTTGCATCGCGGTGGCGATCATCGGGTTCGGGGGGCTGGCCTTGTCGCGGAAGAGACTCAGTGCATCCGTCCGTGCGCTTCCTTCGCGTTGGCTGCCGTTGCTCTTGATCCTCCTCCTGGCCGCCTGGCTCTCGCAGCTGGCGCTGACCGGCCCGCGCAACGGCGATTCGGGCCTGTATTACCTGCCCATCATGCACTGGACGCAGGAGCATGCCATCGTGCCGGGGCTCGGGAACCTCCACGTGCGGTTCGCCAGCAACCAATCGTTCTTTCTGCTCGCGAGCCTCCTCAGCGCCGGACCCATTCCGGGCATCGCCACGCACACCGCCAATCCACTCCTGATTCTGCTGCTCGCGGCACAGGCCATCGTCGGCTGCGTGCGCGTTCTCCGCACACGGGGATCCTCCCGTCGCAGCGATCTGTGCATGGCACTCTTCGTGCTGCCTGCCGCCTTCCTCATCTTCGATGTCAGCTTCACGAGTCCCACCGCCGACACGTCCGTCTTCGTCCTGGGCGCGGTGCTGCTGTGGACCGCATACCGGATGCTGGAGCGCACGCCCTCGCACGGGCACGGCGCCGACCGCGATCTGCTGGCGCTTGCCATCCTCGCGGTCGCGGGCATCACGCTGAAGCTGTCGTTCCTGATGCTGGGCTTCGTCATGCTCGCGGTCGCCGCACTCCTCTGGTGGCGCCACGAGAAGCCGTCGTGCAGCGCTTTGCTCCGTACGGTCGCCGGCATGACGCTCATCGCGCTCATCGGACTCCTTCCCTGGATTCTGCGCAGCGTCGTTCTGAGCGGCACCCTCCTGTATCCCGCCTCCGGCACCCTGCTTCCGGTCCCCTGGGCGATGCCGGCCGGTATCCTGGATGCCGAACGGGCATTCATCGATCCGTGGAGGGGAAATCTCAACTGGCGATCCATCCAGGAGCTGTCGTGGGTGCTCAACGCGATGCGGTCGTTCGGCTGGAGGGAATGGGAGGTCCTCCTTCCGTTCGGGATCGCGGCGGCATCCGTCGTCGCGACGGGCGCCATCCGCCTTCTGCGCGGACGGTCCGGCTTTCATCATGCACTTCTGCTGCTCCCCGCGGTCGCGGCGGTTGTGTGGTGCTTCGTCATCGCCCCCCGCCCCCGGTTTGCCGGCGCGGCCTTCTGGATGCTCGCGATCCAGTGCGTCGTGTGGGCGATGGACGCACTGGGGCGGAAAAAAGTGCAGCTCGTGCCGGTGTGCCTGGCGATCGCCGCGCTCGCGTTTGTTCCGGCGATGCAGAACGCAGCGGTGTTTTCCGATCTGGACGATTTCCAGCGCGTGCCCGCCCCCCGGACGCGGGAACAGACGCTTGCCAGCGGTCTGACGGTCTTCGTTCCCCAGACGGATCAATGCTGGAACGGGCCGCTCCTGTGCACTCCCACGCCGCATCCTCTGCTGCGGCTGCGCGACGCGAAGGATCCGGGGAAAGGCTTCACCGTGCAGCCGGCGTTGTGATCTCTACGAACAAAGCGGGCCAAAGCCCGCTTCGTCGACGGCTGTTCTCCGAACGTGTAACGGATCATTTGCAATTCGTTTCCAAATTGTTTCAAAGGTATATCGAGGTCCGGAGAACAGTCACTCGTGAAGACGGGTGCCCTTGGCAGGTCTGACAAAAATGGACGGAGATTCCTGTGCCGGAATCCGTCCGCTTCCGTCCCGCTTTTTTAAAAAGCCTGCACGACTTCCTCCTCCAGCACTTTCATCTTCTGCTTTTTGTGGCGGTACCGCAGCAACCGCACGAGCCATTCGCCGTTCATGTCGACCGTCAGGCAGGTATCGCGCTGGCCCACCTGCAAAATACTGCCGCTGTTGCCGTACACCGTGCCGTCGGACTCCAGGAGTTCCGCCGAATGGTCATGTCCCGTGAAGATGCCGCGGAAGCCCAGCTGCTTGCCCACCCGCAACGCGCGCTTCATGAGTGTCAGGCCGAAGAAGTCGGCCATTTCGCGGAGGATTTCCTGCACGCTGGGACTTCTCATCCGTTCGGCTGCCAGCGTCATCCACCGGCCCACGAGCCCGTTCAAGCTCAGGGCGCCGTTGCCCAGATGCTCCACGTGCCAGCGCCAGCGCCCCAGCCGCTGCAGGGCTTTTTCCGACGGCAGATGGAACCCCTCCTCGATATCCCGCTGCTGCGAAACGAGGTCCGGATCATTGTTCAGCGTGTGGACGATGCGGTCGCGCTGATCCGCGTTCAGCGGGGGCATGCGGCCTTTCTGCAGCCGGGGAAGATCGGGCATGGCCTCCCGCACTTCCTTCAGGATATTCGAGATCCGTCCGACCTCCAGATAATGCCCGTGTGTGATCAGTCCGGTCTCCCCCAGCGCCAGGAAGGGCGCGGCGATCTTCGCCCTGTCCGGTGGCACGCCCAGATAGGTTTCGACGTCGGATTCATTGATGCCGGGATCATGATTTCCGGGCAGTTCCACCAGCATCGGCCGGTTCGCGGGACCTTCCTGCAGCTGCGCGAGCACCGGCTTGAGGAGAGCGGCATCGCGCAGGCGGTTGTGTTCCTCCACGTGCGGATAGCGGTCGATGATGTCGCCGTTGAGCACCGGCAGGAGATTCCGCTCGATGGCATGGCGGATCATGGCCGTGAGCACCGTGGTCATGGTCTCGGTCTGGCTGAACTCCTCCCACACGCCCACGTGGATGTCGGACAGCAGCAGGATCCCGTCGTACTTCCAGTCCTTCAGCATCTCCGTACTGAGGGCTTCGAGCCGGTCCGGGGGCGATGCGGGCATAAAGGGACGGAGTATAGCACTCAAAAGCGGGTATGCTGTGCCGCATGCAACCCGTCACCCCGTCCCAGGAACCCCATGTCGCCGAAGCGATCGCGCGCAACGTGGGTGCGCTTCGCGAAATCCGCCGGCAGATGAAGCACGAAGAGACGACGCACCATCGCGTCGCCGACCTCATCAGCCGGTTTTCGGGCAACGTGTACTTCGTGTACGCCCATGTCGTCTGGTTTTCCGTGTGGATTCTCTGGAATACCGGCCATCTCGGCCTGATGTCGTTCGATCCCTATCCTTTCGGCTTCCTGACGATGATCGTCTCGCTGGAGGCGATTTTCCTCGCCACCTTCGTGCTCATCAGCCAGAACCGCCTCACCGAAATGAGCGACAAGCGCGCGGATCTTGATCTTCAGGTGAACCTTCTCGCCGAGTACGAGATCACCAAAATCCTGCGCCTTACCGACGCCATCGCCGACCACCTGGGCCTCAAAGAAGGGGGCGATCCGGAACTGGAGCAGCTCAAGCAGGAGGTGTCGCCGGAGCACATCCTCAGGGAAATGGACAAAACCGATGCCTAGTCGTTGCCCGCCGGCTTGCTCTTGAAGATCAGGATCCATTTCGCGGCGCCCCAGGCGAGCAGCGCGTACACGACCATGGCGATGATGGTGGAGGGCTCGAAGACCCGCGTCGTGACATCGGGAACCACGGTTCCGCGGAAGAGGCCGGAGAAGGGGAGCACCAGCAGCCCTGAGATGCCGTAGATGATGATCGCGAAGAAGTTCTGGGGGTTGGCTCCCAGCAGCTTGAAGAAGAACCGCAGTCCGAGCACGACCTCGACGGATCCCAGGACAAAATGGACCATCCGGTAGGCCCGGTAGTTCTTCACCTTCATTTCGTAGTTGGGGGGCGTCAGTTCCTTGATCTCAACGTGATCTTCCATGGACGGCAGCGTATCACACTTTCGCTGCACGAATCGCGTATTATGTGCGCTTGAGACCCCGGAAGAGAAAGCCCGAGACGAGGCCCAGAACGCCGGCGAGAACTGTCGGGATGGCAGAGCTGCCGGAGACCGCTTGGGGTTTTTCGACCACCTGGATCCAGTAATCCTGCGGCTGGTAGAGCGTGGGGTCTCCGGGCATCTGGAACGCGAAGAACAGCTCGTAATTGCCGGGTTTGGCGTACGTGTACAGGAAGGGGAGGAGGCCGCCGGTCGCGACCAGATTCTTCGCCGAATAGACGACGGTGTCGTTCTGTTTCAGCTCGATCCCAAAGACCGCGTTCTCCTTGATGAGGTTTTCCTGCAGATCCGAAACCGCGACGATGTTCTGCTGTTCCTGGCCGGCATACGGAGCGATGGGAATGCTCGTCAGGTTGAGCAGGTATTTCCCGTCGACGATCTTCTGCATCGCGCCGTGGGCGCCGGCTGCGGCCGGGAGGAAACAGAGGGCACAGACGGCACAGAGGGTACAGAGGCGGAAAGCGCGTAAAATCATGAACATCGATGGTATCGGGGATGCCTTTCTGAAGCGAGAAAGTAGGAGTCAAACCCAATTGTGGAGTGAGTTATTTTTTGCTATACTGTAGAGGAAATGTCAAACACACAATCACTGCTCGCCTGGGTCCTTCGCATGCTGTCCGGCACATCGCTTGTGGCAGGCATCGCGACCGTGATCAGCTCGACATCGCAGGTCATGACCGCGCAGGTCTCCGGCCGCGGCGCCACCATCTTCGAGCGTGCGATCGCGTCGCCCGAACTCGCGTTCGAGCCGCCCGCGCTGCACTCGGCGCCGTTCATCTTCGAACAGCGTCCCGACCTGCAGGCACAGCTGCTCATCGGCATGCTGCTGATCCTGCTGGGGTTCGCGTTCTACAGTATGTGGATCGTGCGCAACAAGCGCGGTCACTGAGGTGTATTTTCCGTGCTGCCGAGATCAAGTTCGACCTCGATGATTCCCCGTGCGGATCGTTCCGGGTCGGCGATCTTCATCAAGGCGAGTACTTTTTGGCGTAATAGAGCGGCTTCCCGGGGTATTCGTTGAGGATCCAGGATTTTGCGGACGCGGACGATCACTTTCGTCTCGCAATCCCACAGAGTTGCTTGCAGTCCTTCGCGCAGAAAAAACATCCGGAAGGCTTGATCTTCGCGGCACTGCAGATTCTGCTTCGTGGGATGTTTCGCATTGCCGTTTGCGAGGACGGGCAGCAGCGCCATATAAAAGATGCCGAAGCTTGCCGAAGAAGCGGGCAAAAAGAAAGAGCCCCTTGCGGGACCCTTTCTCTCTAACGAGGGTTGTCTGCGATTAGCAACAGCTGCCGCCGGAGCAGCCACCGCCACCGAATCCACAGCAACCACCACCTGGGGTCGTCATTGGAGGGACAAGGAAAGAAATAGAGGATTCGCATGATAGCCGGTCGAAAGGCGTTTGTCTAGCACTCATTATTGACGAGTGACATTATCGATCATTCCATTCAATCCTGTGAAGAAGGATTGGCATTTTGAATTAATCTCTATTTCAGGAATTTGTCGCATTTTTGCCCAGTAGACCCTTCGACTCGTCCACTCAAAGCGGACTCGCTCAGGGTCGTGCCCACGCACGACAAAAACCGCCCTCGACGACAGCGGGGACGGTATTTGTGTGAGGTTTTTGCCCGCGGGAACGTTCGTATCGGGCGGGCGCGTCACCCGTTGGTACGACCGGTGAAGGTCGATCGCGAAAGTGACAGTATTATTATAACACAATTATTAAAATTTAGCAAATACAGGATAAAAAGTCAGGGTGAGAGCGCTATTTCTTCGGCGCATCAAAGGAATGTTTCTTCCCAAGATCGTCTCTGTGATACTTCCCGAATTCCTGGAGTTTCAGCAGGACCTCGTTCTTCACCACCGGTCCTTCCACGCACATGCGGATCCCGAGCGGATCCATGACGCAGTTGCCGCAGACGCCATAGCCGCACTTCATGTACCGCTCCATCGAGAGCTGCGAGGGCACATCATATTTCGCGGTCATTTCCGAGATTCTCTTCAGCATCATTTCGGGGCCGCAGCCGAAGACCTGATCAATGGGATGGCATTCCTTCTTTTTCGCGTCCTTGCCGTCGCGGGGACATGAACTCAGGAGCTTCTCGAGGATGTCGACGTTGAAGCCCTTGTAGCCCTCCGACCCGTCGTTCGTCGCGATGTGCAGCGACACGTGCGGCAGGGCCTCCAGCTCTTTGATGAACAGCAGGTGCTCCTTGCTGCGGGCGCCGACGATCACTTCCAGCGTGCAGCCGTGGCCCACCGTTTCCTTCGCGACGAAGTACATCGGGGCAGCGCCGTAGCCGCCCGCCACGAGCACGATGTGCTGTCCCGGTTCCCATTCATAATGCGTCCCGAACGGACCCCGCAGGCCCGCCAAGTCGCCCACCTGCAGCTTCGCGAATTCGTTCGTCATGTCGCCGACCGCGAAGAACGTGATGCGCGTGATGGCGCCGTCATCCTCGGCGACGCTCATGGGGACTTCGTCCACGCCGGGCAGCCAGACCATCACGAACTGGCCGGGTTTTGCGCCCAGGGAACCGTCAAACGTGTAGGTGCGCACCATCTCGGTCTCCTGCTTGATATGTTTGATGCGGTAGGTTCGGGGGATCCTGCTTTGGAGTTGAATGGAAGTCATGAGAGACAATAGTTAAAAGTGAAAAGTGAAGAGTGAAAAATTATTTTTCATTTTTCACTTTTAATTTTTCACTGGAAAGTTGCCGGTGCATTCCTCCGATCAGATCCTTGATATCCCAAATGCCCTCGTTCGTGCACCACATCTGCATCTCATCGACGACGTTCTTGAAGACCTTCAGGCCCCGGTCGGCGAGGGCCGTGCCGATGCCGATCAGGCTCGCTCCCGCAAGCATCAGTTCGATCGCATCCTCTCCGGTGTAGACGCCCCCGGTGCCGATAATTGGGAGATTTCCGCCCGTCGCGCTATACACATCGGCGATGCACTTCACCGCGATCGGTTTGATGCCGGGACCCGAGAGCCCGCCGACCTTGTTGGCCAGGATCGGCATCCGGCTGCGAAGATCGATGGCCATGCCCGGTCCGACGGTGTTGATCACCGTAAAGCCGTCCGCCCCGGCATTCGCGCAGGCTTCGGCGATTTTTCCGATGTTATCGACGTTGGGAGATAATTTGATGAAGACTGGCGTTTTCTTGCTGACCTTCTTCACCGCCTTCGTCACCGCGGCGGCGTCCGGAGCGGAACACGCGAACGGCCGGCCGAATTCATCCTCGATGTTCGGGCAGCTGATGTTCACTTCCAGGAAGTCCGGCGTGAGCGGGAGGATGGCTTCGGCGGTTTTGCCGTAGTTTTCGACGCTCTCGGCGATGATGTTCGCGATCAGCGGAACGGGCTTGTCCTTGAGGAAATCCCCGATTTCCTCCTTCGCTTTCTCCGGCCCGGCATCGGGCACTCCCACGGCGTTCAGCGTCCAGTGCTCCGTCGAAATGATCGTCGGATTGCGGTGTCCCTTGTGTTCCCGCAGCCACAGCGACTTGGTGGTGATGCCGCCCGCTCCGTGCTGCGCGATCAGCTTCCAGCTCGCCGACGTGATGCCCATGATTCCCGAAGCGAGGACGGTCGGGTTCTCGAAGGTCACTCCGAGGAGGGTCTGGGCGAGGTTCATCATGAAAAGAATAGGACGTATTGAGAAAGTCTGCCATGGCAAAAGTCCCTCGTACGCTCGCTGCTCTGCAGCGAGCTACTCGGGATGACAGGGGTTTTAGTGTTCATAACGCCTCGATACGTTCAGCGCGGCGCGCTGAACTACTCGGCGAACGGGGCGTCGAGTAGCCCCGAGCCGCGCCGAGGGGCGTATCGAGACGCCTTTGTCTAAAAAACTCCCTGTCATCCCGAGTAGAAATTTGCGGAGCAAATTTCGTACGAGGGACGGTCAAATGGTTCTCTTCTTCGGAAACAGCGTATCCCTCTGTATCCACACCGCGGCCAGCAGAATCATTCCAAACAGCAAAAGGCGTACGGGTCCCAGCACGTCCGCCGGCAGCGGGAGAAAGCGGAGCCCTTCTTTCAAAAGCACGAGCAAAGCCGTGGCGATGCTGACGCCGAACACGCTTCCCGGCTTCCCTGCGACCACGATCATCACCAGGAAGATGAGCGCGGGGAAGCCGAGGTCGTTGGGATGCACGAGATGCAGGTACTGGTGATAAAAAACCGTGCTTAAGAGGGCGCCGATGCCCCCGATGAGGAAAGCGGCCAGGTGCGCCTTCGTCCGGCTGATGCCGAGTGATGTCGCGTGCCATTCGCATTCGCTCAGGGTCTGTAATTTCCGGCCCAGCGCGCTGCGATGGATCCACCACATCAGGGCGATCCATCCCATGGCGATCAGTGAGACGACGGCGACGAACGGCTCGATGGCAGTGAGGAACGGCATGCGGGGGATTCCCGGGAGACCCAATGCCCCGCGCGTCACGCTGGACCAGTTGAGGACGATGGTGAGCATTCCCAGATGGGTGGCGATGGACAAAATGCCAAGCCCGTCAGGATCCAGGCGGAACGAGAGCCAGGCGAAAAGCGCCGAGACAGCGAGTGCGGCAAGGAGTCCCGCACCGAAGCCCGCCAGGTAGCTCCCCGTCGCGCTGAGCGTCAAAAAACACGCATACACCGCCGCGACGTCCACGCCGATCGGACCGAAATGCAGGATCCGGGCTTTGCCGAAGATCAGGTTGTAGCCGAGCACGTACGGAATGCTCATCGCAACGGTGGCCAGCAGGTGGAAGAAGAATTCCATGTCAGGCGGTGCGCGAGAGGCGGGAAAAGAGTCCGGAGGGCTTGATCAGCAGGACGATGATGATGAAGATCAGCGCCACAATCTGCTGATACCCCGCGGAAATGTAATCGCCGAACCACCATGGCGTGCCGATGGCGAGCTGCTCAAGCAGGGCGATGATGTACGCGGCGAGAATCGTTCCCCAGAAGTTATCTTTTCCTCCCGCGATGAGCGCGGCGTAGGCCTTGATGGTGATGGGGAAGGCGAGCGTGGGCGTCAGGTTCTGGTCGATGCCGATGTAGATGCCTCCGCACGCAGCAAGAATTCCGCTGCCGATGAACACCGCTCTGTGCAGCAGGGACGACGAGATCCCCAGACTGCGCGCCGCATCGGCATTCTGGACCGTGGCGCGGATCTTCCTGCCGAATGACGTGGAATGCAGCATCCACGCGACGAAGGTCACGAAGAGGAGCGTCACGGCGATCATGACCATTTGCTCCACGCTGATGCGGATGCCGTATCCCTCCACGAAATTCTTGGAGCCCCGCAGGATTGTCCGCGGCTGTTCTTCAAACAGCAGCAAAAGCAATGCGTCCAGCACCATGCCCCAGGCGATGGTCGTCACGAGCGGCAGGGTTCTCTCCCTCCGGTAAAAGGGTGCCACGGCGACCTCAAACGTGAGGGCGCTCACAAGGGCCCCGGCTGCAATGCCGCCGAGAATGCTCACCGGCAGCGGCATTCCCATCGATTGATGCAGCCACCACGTCACAAATCCACCCGTCAGCGCCAGCTGTCCCAACGCGAGGTTGAAGACGCCCAGCACGCCGTAGACAAGGGACAATCCTCCCGCCATCAGGGCGGCCAGGGAGCCTGCGATCAATCCATTGATGATTAATTGCATAGAGCTGCCGTGATCAAATATTTGCAATGAGCAGCCCTGCATCGTCCCGAGCAGTCGAGGGATTGGTGCGGGGCGGCGATGAGTCCGTTGACGATGAGCTGCATGGCTTCGGCAATGATACATGGTTCCGCCACAAAAAACGGCGTGTCACCCTGAGCTGGTCGAAGGGCGGCACGCCGTTGAATTTCCTAATAATTATTGCACCACGATGTCCTTGAGCGTCTCGATCTTGCCGCTTTTGTACTGCTTGAGGACGTACGGGATGCCGACGACGTCGCCGTTCTCGTCGAAGTGGAAGGAACCCACGACGCCCGTGTAGGAGGGCATCGCGTAGAGCCAGTCCCTGAGCGCGGTGCCGTCCTTGGCGCCTGCCTTGATGCCTTCGGCGATCACGTTGACCGCGTCATACGAGTAGCCCGCGTACGAGATGCCGTACTTCGGGTCGCCGTTCTTCTCGACGAATGCCGGCGCGAAGGTCGCGTCCTTAACGTCCGACGCCACGTTGATAGCGTAGAGGCCCTCGGCCTCCGGAACGCCCTTGGCCATGGTCACGGAATCGCCCGCGTCGTGCGTGATGGCGGCGGTCGTGATGCCCGCCTCGCGGAGCTGCTGCATCATCGGTCCGATGACGGCGTCGCTGTTGCCGTTGGGGAAGAACATGTCGGCCTCCAGATCCTTCAGGCGCGTCATGAGCGTGCGGAAATCCTTCGTGCCCGGGTCCACGACTTCGTCGAAGACCACGACGCCCGTTCCGACTTTGCTCTTCAGCGAGTTGCGGAAACCCTGGCAGAAGTCCGTGTTTTCGCTGATGATCGCCACTTTCTTCACGTTGTTCTCGGCGAAGTACTTCTGCATCGCGGTTGTCTTGAGCGCGTCGCTCGGGTAGTTGCGGAAGACGAACTCGCCCGCCTTCGTCACATCGGGGCTGCTGCTGGTGGGGGAGAGGAGCAGGACTTTTCCGGCCTCGACGATCGGGGCCGCGGCAAGCGTCTCGCCGCTGCAGAGTCCGCCCACGATTGCCATCACTTTATCGACGTTCACGAGCTTCTGGGCAGCGTTGGCCGCATCGGCTCCGGCGCACCGGCCGTCTTCGGCGATCAGGTCGATCTGCATGCCGTTGATGCCGCCTGCGGCGTTGATCTTGTCGACGGCCATCTGCGCTCCGTGGAGCACGTCGGCGCCGAGACCGGCCGCGTCACCCGTGAGAGGGGCAATAAGACCCAGTTTGATCTTGTTGCTGCCTGCGGGCTGGCATGCCGTCAAACCAAGCGCGAGGAGCGAAAGGAAAGCGAGAGATCGCTTCATAAGGGGTAGGGGGAAATTCATCGATGACTTTGCTGGAACCCCCGGAAACTGTAAACACTATTGAGTACTGAACGTGCTCAAGCGTCAATCTGACGGGTAGTATGTATTACGCAGTAAGCGTTCCGCAGACTGCACAATACGTCATACAAAATACCGTCCAGTACTCCGTCGGCAGGCCTGCAGCTTATTCTGTGGGATCGGCTCCGAAATAGATTTCTTGTAATTTTTTATCGTGCTTGATCTCCTTGGGTGCACCGGTCAGCACCACTTCGCCCACGTCCAGGACGATCACCCGGTCGCAGATGCGGGAGATGAACGGCAGGTCATGCTCGATGATCAGGACGGTTTTGCCTTCGCGCTTCAGCTCGCCGATCAGGTCGGCAACCTGCTTCGTCATTTTGGGGCTGACGCCCGCGGTCGGTTCATCCAGCAGAAAGAGTTCCTTCCCGGACTTCAGTGTGCGGGCGATCTCCAGCAGGCGCATCTGTCCTCCCGAGAGGGATCCGGCCTTCTTCTTCCCGTGATGCTGCAGGCCCACCATGTCGAGTGTGCCCTTCACGACGTCTTTGAGATTCCCGAGCGCCTTCCGCTGCTCTTTCGGCAGGGCCTCAAGCGCGACGAGAATGTTCTCTTCGAGCGTCATCTCGCGGAAAATGCCGAAGTTCTGGAACACGCGTCCCAGGCCCAGTTGCGCGCGCTTTGCCGGCGAGATGTGCGTGATGTCTTCGTCGTGGAGATGCACGGAACCATGCGTGGGCTTCAAAAAGCCGGAGAGCACATTGAACAGCGTCGTCTTGCCCGAACCGTTGGGTCCGATCAATCCCACGATTTCACCTTCCTCCACGTCGAAGGTCACTCCCTTCAGGATGTGCTGGGCGTTGAGAGTGAGGGAGAGATGAGAGACGGAGAGTAAGGGCATAGCTATAGCATAGCGTGTACTGCCAAATGGGGAATGATTCCTCGTACGCTCGCTTCTCCGAAGCGAGCTACTCGGAATGACAATAGCGTATAAAAAAATGGGCGGCTCGATGCACTCCGCGCTCGGCGCGGAGTACTCGGCAAGCCGAGTCGCCCCGCATGATGCGGGGCCATCGAGCCGCCCCTTGTTAAAGTTTGTTTGTCATTCCGAGTAGTTCGTGGCGGAGCCACGAGCGTACGAGGAACTAACTTTTCACCACTGCTTTCATGAACGCCGCGAACAGCGGATGCGGACGGTGCGGTCTGCTCTTGAACTCGGGATGGAACTGGCTGCCGACCATGAACGGATGATCCTTCAGCTCCACGATTTCCATCAGGTCGCCCTTGGGTGAGTCGCCGGAAATGATGAGCCCCTTCTCTTCCAGTTTCTTCCGGAAATCGTTGTTGAACTCGTACCGGTGGCGGTGCCGCTCCGAGATTTCCTTCGTCCCGTACGCCGCCGCGGCCTTCGTTCCCGGCTTCAGTTTGCATGGATACGCGCCCAGGCGGAGCGTGCCGCCCTTGCTGCGCTCCTTGTACTGTCCCGGCAGGAAGTGCACGACGTACTGGTCGCGCGTCAGCTTTCCCTGCTCGTCGAATTCCTCGCTCGTGATCATCGGGTCGCCCAGCGTCGCGCGCGCGAATTCGATCGTCATGATCTGCGAGCCGAGGCAGAGGCCCAGGTACGGCGTCTTGGTGGTGCGCGCGTAGTGAGCGGCCGCGATCTTCCCTTCGATGCCGCGCCCGCCGAAGCCGCTGCTGACGATGATGCCTTCGCATTCCTTCAGTTTCGACCAGGTGTTCGCGTCCTTCTTCTCCAGCTTCTCCGAATCGATCCAGACGATCTCCGCGCGCCGTCCCTCGAAGACCGCGGCGGTCTTGATCGCCTCGATCTGGCTCAGATACGCGTCATCCAGACCGGTGTACTTGCCCACAAGCGCGATGGAGACGTTCTTCTTGGCGGCAGCGTGACGCACCATTCCCTTCTCCCACTCCTTCATGTCCGGCTTCACGTCGCCCAGATCCAGTTTTTCGGCGACGATCTCGGCCATACCGTACTTCTGGAAGTTGAGCGGCACGTCGTAGATCGATTGCACCGTGGGGGCGGGGATCACCGCGCGGCGCTCGACGCCGCAGAAGTGGCTGATCTTGTCGAGCAGCTCGTCGGGGATCTTCGCGTCGGCGCGCGCCAGGATCATGTCCGGATGCAGGCCGATGCGGCGAAGCTCGCGCACGGAGAGCTGCGTCGGCTTGGTCTTCAGTTCCTTGCTCGCGCCGAGGTAGGGGAGCAGCGTCAGATGCACGTGGAAGAGGCTGGACAGCCCCAGGTCCGAGCGCATCTGGCGGACGGCCTCCAGGAACGGCTCGCCTTCGATGTCGCCCACGGTTCCGCCGATCTCCACCAGCATGATGTCGGCGCCGCTCTTTTCCGCCGCCTCCAGCATGCGGTGCTTGATGGCGTTGGTGATGTGCGGGACAACCTGGATCGTCTTGCCGAGGAATTCCCCATGACGCTCTTTCCCGATCACCTCCTGGTATATCTGTCCCGTCGTCACGGTGGAGAGCTTGCTCATCGGCTCGTCGATGAACCGCTCGTAGTGACCCAGATCCAGATCGGTCTCCGCGCCGTCATCGGTCACGAACACTTCGCCGTGCTGGAACGGGCTCATGGTCCCCGGATCCACGTTGAGATACGGATCGAGCTTCTGCACGAACACCTTGAAGCCGCACGCCTTCATGATGGCGCCGATGGAGCTGACGGCGATGCCCTTGCCGAGCGAGCTGCACACTCCTCCCGTGACGATGATGAACTTCGGGGAATCTTTCGGCCGGCGGGTCTTGGGTGGAACCATACGAAAACCTGGGCAGTCCTGAGGGAGGCGTTTCCGTCCTGAGGAGCCCGCCGTGAATTCTACCCCGGCCGGGCCTTGGGGCAAGTGATTGATCGTCGAATGGAAAAGACCCTTCATGATGAGAAAAAGACGGCATCGGCCTCCAATTTCTTGTTCATTTCCCTCATGCTTCTAGACTTCATGAATAGGCTCTGCGGTTTGCAGCTTCCCTGTCGTCTATGAAGCCGTCGACTATCGAAGAGATCGTTCATCGACATCTCGCAGAAGAGTCTGATGCTGATGTCCAGACAGCCGGGCTTGCGTTGCTCGGTCGGTGGAAGCAGAGCCCGCCGGGGACGGACTTCTGCAAGACGGAGGTGGTTCCCGCCATCCGGACATTCACGGGACAGGCGCGCAGGAAGGGCTGGAGTCTCCTGCACAAAATCAAAAACGATATCGCGGACACCGCCGCCGATGAGGCCCGGCGCGCGGAATTGCAGCGGCAGAGCGCGGAGCGGATGAAGCAGGAGCTGCTGCACGGGTATCATGTCATCGATCGTCAGGGCAGAGGTGTGCTGTATCTGGGATCCGCGCGATCAAAGCCCGGCGACCCGGACTATGAAGCAGGCAGGGAGCTGGGCCGTGAAATAGCCGCGCTCCTCAAGGTCACATCGTGGTCCGGGGCGGGCCCCGGCGCCATGGAAGCCCCGATTCTCGGAGCGAAAGAAGCCGGGGGTGCGATCGGAGGCATCAAAATTCTCCTCAACCAATCGGAGTCCGCGTTCGAGCAGGAGGTGTCGCAGGTATTCAGGCCCGAGGAAGTCGCGCAGATGCCCGACTTCGGACCGAGAAAAGTCTGCCTGGTCGATGCCGCGATGGCGGAGGACGAATCGCAGCGGCGGGCCGCGGTGATTCTCCCTGGCGGATACGGCACGCTTGACGAATTCTTCGAGCTCCTCACGCTCAAGCAGCTCAATAAACTCGGGACGAAACGCAAGCTGAGGATCCTCCTGATGAATTACGGAGGATATTATCAGGAGCTATTGGATTGGCTGCGCGATAAGGTGCTGCGGGACGGCAAGATCAAGGAATCCGATCTCACCGATATCTTCAACGTGTGTTCCACGAACAAGGAGGCGCTGGATCATCTCGCTCGCGAATTCGGCATTCCGGAGGAAGAGCGCACGTACGACGCGCGATTGCAGCCATGGTCGACGTGGTACCCCGACAAGCCTCCGACGCCCGAGTACGCGAACGCGGTCTGACGGAGAAGGTGCTCACATCATGTTCTTCACTTCCTTCATGCCCTGCTTGGCGTACTTTTTGGCCTCCTTCACGCCTTTCTTGGCGTACTTCTCCAGCTGCTTCTGCGCCACGCCGAGCTTCTTGGACGCGAAGGTCTTCGCCTTGCCGATATTCTTCTGCACTTCGTCGCTCTCCACGAACGTCTTCACTTCCTTCGCGATCTTCTTTCCGTCCTTCGTCAGGTGCTGGCCGAGCATCTTCGCCATCGCCTCGGCATTGGGCGCCTCCGCCATTTCTTTCCGGAGCTTGTCGTTGCTCATGATGTAGCCGGCGAGAGCGCCGCCGAGGGTTCCAAGGAGGAGGGAGAATTTCTTCATAGGTCTGAATGGGAAGAGGTGAATAGTGTAGGGCGAAAAGCCCGTACGCAAAATAGGAGACGCTCGAAATCCCGTTTGCTTACCGTCCGAGATATTGTCGGAATGCCTCCAGCTGCGTGTTGTTCAAAATGGCCCCGAGTTCGGCATCCGGAGCGGCTTTCATCGCGCTTAAGGATCCGAACGTCTGCAGGAGAACCTTCTTCGTGTCCTCGCCGATGCCCGGCACCTGGTCGAGCGCCGAGGCTTTCGCGGCGTGTTTGAGGCGGTTTTCCCGGTGGCGGTTGCTGAACCGGTGCGCCTCGTCGCGCAGGCGCATCAGCAGGAATTTCGCCGGCGAGTCGGGCGGGAAGGGGATCGGCACCGGGGAATCGGGCACGAAGATCTCCTCTTCGCGTTTCGCGAGCCCGATGACGGGAATGTCGGACTGGAATTTTTTCAGCACCTCCACCGCCGTGCTCAGCTGTCCTTTTCCGCCGTCGATCACGATCAGGTCCGGCCGGGCCGTGAGCGAGGGGTCCGGTTTGTTCTGATGCGCCTCCCAGAGCATGACCAGACCGCAGGAAGATTCCGGATGTTCCGCGACGAAGGCGGCTGCGGCTTCCGTGAGGACCTTCGGCGGCGTGATCACGTAGCGGAATCCGATGTGCGCGTAGTACTGCTCGAGCTCGGGGGCGATGGTCACGTAGACTTTTCCTTTCTTCACGCCGCGCAGGATCTTCCGCGCCATAAACTGTCCCAGCTGGCCGCCACGGAACGTTTCGTTCACCCAGATCGATTTCAGTTCCACGATGCCCTGGGGATGCCGGACCAGCCGCCCGAACGACACGATCTCGCCGTCGTGCCGTGCCACCAGATAATCCTTGTAGCTGATGCCGACGCCGCTCAGCTCCGACGGATGATCGGCGTGGATCTTCTCCAGAGCCGCCTGCTCCTTCTTCAGCGCTTTCCCGAACGTGACGCCTCCTTCATTCCACTTCTTCTCCTCCGCGGGAATGTCCTCCGTCAGCCGGCGCAGCCGCCGCGTCAGGACTTCCTTGATGGCCTTGTAGTCGTCGACTTCGCCGGCCTTCATGGTCCGGATCGTGAACGAACGGTACAGATCGTTCGCGGATTTCGCGTCCTTCATCACCACCATGCTGCCGACCGTCTCCGTGCCGCCCAGATGGCTGATGTCGTAGCCTTCGATCCGCCGTGGCAGTGCCGGGAGCTTCAGGAGCTCCTGCAGCGTCTCAAGAGCGGAGGCGGTGTTCCGCTCCTCCGCTTCCCATTTCAGCTCCATCTGACGGGCTTTCTCCCTCGCGTTGCGCTCCGCCATCTGCAGCAGTTTCGATTTCTTCCCGCGCGCCGGGACGACCAGCTTCACCCTTCGGCTCCGCTCAGGGCCTCCGGCCGCACGTCTCTCGGACAGGAGTTCAACTATCACGTCATCATCATCCGGCGGGGCTTCGGGAATGATCACCGTATCCGGGATCTCCCGGCCGTCGTCGTAAAACTGCGGGAGGAACTGCTCGATGACCGATGCCACCGATTCGGCCTGCCCCGAGAGCGCGAAGTGCGACTCCTCGATCAGGCGTCCGTTCCTCCTGTGGAGGACGACTACGTGCGCGCGGTTGCTGAGGATCGCCACGCCGACGATGTCGCCGTCTTCGCCCGATCCGTCCGCCGCGACCTGCGGCTCTTCTTTTTTCTTTCCATCGATGATCTCGAGGTAATTGCGCAACTTGGCGGCAAGCTCGAACTTCCGGTCCTTGGCCGCCGCGTGCATGCGTTCCAGCAGAATCCCTTTCACGCTCTCCTTCTGGCCTTTCAAAAACGAGATGACCTGGTCCACGCGCTGCCGGTATTCATCAGAGGATAACTTTCCGGCACAGAGGCCGTTGCATCGTCCTATCTGGTATTCCAGGCAGGGTCGTTCGGGAACCTTTCCCCGGTTCATCATGTCGATCGACGTCCTGCACGCGCGGTACTGCAGGGCCTCATGCAGCATGTCGAGAATCTGGCGGATCTCGTAGCTGTTGAGATACGGCCCGAAGTATTTGCCGCCGTCCTGCTCGAAGCGCCGCACGGTCTCCACCACCGGATACTCGTCCTGCAGCGAGACGCGGACGAACAGGTAGCTTTTGTCGTCCTTCATCAGCACGTTGTACTTGGGCCGCAGCTGCTTGATCAGGTTCGTCTCCAGGATCAGCGCCTCCAGCTCCGACGTGACGACGATCACGTCGAAGTCCGCGATCTGCTGCTTGAAGGATTCCTTCCACGGCCCGTCCGATCTCTTCGCCGGCGTCACGTACGACTGCATCCTCTTCTTGAGGTTCTTCGCCTTGCCCACGTACAGAACGCGCCCCGCTTCATCGATCCATTTGTAAATCCCCGGATCCGTCGGCGCCTGGGCGACGCGCTTGCGGAGAGCCTGGAGCCGGTCGCCGGGAGCGTTTTTTCCTACCATGCCGCCATTATACCTCTTCGGGCTTTGTGAGTTGTTCCTGGCTCACTTCGTAGAGTTCCCGCAGATCCGCATTGTCCCACCACCGGCTCTTGTCCCCCAGCGCCTTTTCGATCACGTTGCAGACCGCCTGAAATGCCCCCTCCTGGAAAATTTTGTCGCAAATGTACACGCACGCCTTTTGCACGAGTTCCCGACGTGTCGTGAAGGAGTTCGCATTCAGTCCTTTCGTACAGAGAATTTTGAGCAGCTCTTCGTCCTTTTGGGAGGCCATCAGGATCCGGATGTAGTCCTCCAGCAGTCGGGGGATCTTCATCATCGTGACGGGGTCGAGGCTTTTGCATATCCCGATGAACGCACCGTACTTCTGGTCCTGCCTCAATCGCAGCAGTGCCGCCGCCATGTACGGAACATTGTTTGCAAAATACCGCCGCAAAGCACCCTCATTCATTTCCCCGACGTTCGCGAGATACCCCGCGAATAACTCCTGTCTGTGCTGCTGTCCGAGAACATCGGCGATGCCTCCCAGATGGCCGTCGTTGTGCCGGAAGACCGATGCGATGCGTGCATAGAATTCCCTGATGCGGGGGCGTTCTTCTAGGAACATTTCATTCCGCAGCGCTTTTTTCAGCGAGGAGACATTGAACAAGTGCGGGAAAACCTCGAGCAGGCAATCCTCGGGATCCGCGCAGAATCCGAAAAAAGCAGTCACTTCCGCTTCGATGCGCTCATCCAGATCCGGCGGCAGGTCTTTGGCGGATGCATTCTTTTCCGCCTCCATCGTGAGGTGAAGCGACAGCGTGCGGATCAGCGCCCCAAGTATGCGCGGGCGCCGCTCCGCGTTCTCATGCAAGGGGTTCGCGGGCGGCATCATCGCCTCACGCATGCGCCCGAAGTACTGTTTCGCGATCGACGTGCATGGATCCATCGGCGGACGTTCGCACACGATGCCGTCCGTCCGGAACAGTTCCGGCCGCTTGTCCTTGGACGGGAAAATATCAAGATCCTCCGGTCCGCAGAGGTCATACAATTGCCGGATTTTATCGCCGTGCCTCTCGTACTCCGGTGAGTCGTAGCGCAGAACCGATGGTTCGCGGAGTTCGTTCACCATGATTGTGCATTACACGTACCCGTAAATCTTTCGTCAATATTTAGGCGGGCAGCCCTCTCTCTATGCGCAGTAGAAGCCATCATTTGACTTTCTCGCTTAAAAACGTACCCTCTTCACTGATTTCCGGCGTCCCGAGACCCCGGATCTTTCGATCTGATTCCTTCTTCCCTCTCCCTTTATGGGTTTCACCCTCCTCGAATTGTTCGCCCCGGCCGTCGCCGTCGCGGGCCTCCTTTATAGCCTCGTGTTCTGGGCCCAGGTGAAAGCCGCCCCGGACGGCACGCATGCGATGCAGAAAGTCGCAGCAGCCATCTCCACGGGCGCCCGCGCCTTCGTGCGCCGCCAGTACCAGACGATCACGATCCTGTCGCTCGTCGTCGGCATCGGCATGATCTTCATCTACGGCGTGACCGGAGCCACGGGTAGCAGCCACGGAGGAGTGGCCGTTTCCAGCGGCTGGACGTTCGGATTCCAGATCGGCGTCGCCTTCCTTTTGGGCTCGCTCTTCTCCGGGCTTTCGGGCGTGGTCAGCATGATCGTCGCCACCAAGGCCAACCTCAAGACCGCCGCGGCCTCCAAGAACGGGCTGAACGCGGCTCTCCAGATGTCCCTGCGCGGCGGCACCGTCAGTGCGATTGTCATCACGGCGCTCTCGCTTCTGGGCATCAGCGGCCTGTACCTGGGATACCGCTGGATGGGCATGGCGGAGGAAATGATCCCCGGACTCATCGTCGGCTACGGCTTTGGCGCATCGTTCGTCGCCCTGTTCGCCCAGCTGGGCGGAGGCATCTACACGAAGGCTGCTGACGTCGGCGCGGACCTCGTGGGCAAGATCGAAGCAGGCATTCCCGAGGATGACCCTCGCAACCCGGCCGTCGTGGCCGACCTCGTCGGCGATAACGTCGGCGACTGCGCCGGACGCGGCGCGGACCTCTTCGAATCCATCTCCGCCGAAAACATCGGAGCGATGGTTCTCGGAGCAGTTCTCTATCCGGTCTTCGGCGTGAAGGGCATCCTGTTCCCGCTCGTCTTCCGCGCGCTCGGTCTCGTCGCCTCCATCATCGGCGTCTACTCCGTGAAAGGAAAGACCGGCGAGGCCCCCATGAAGACCATGACCCGCGGCTTCTGGGTGACGGCGATGATCACGACGGTGTGTATGTATGTCACTGCACAATACATGCTCAGCAACACGGGCGGAGGCCTTCTCGACATCACCACGGACAACAGCGCCATCTGGTTCTTCCTCTGCGGACTCACGGGCATCCTGACGTCCGTGGCGTTCGTGTACATCACCGATTACTACACCGGAAAGCAGAACCGCCCGGTGAAGGCGATCGCCGACGCTTCCAAGACCGGCCATGCGACCAACATCATCGCGGGCACGGCCATCGGCATGGAATCCACCTTCCTCACGGTCATCGCGGTGTGTCTGGCGCTCTTCCTCTCGCACTGGTTCGGCGAAATGAGCATGATCGATAACGGCGGCATCTACGGCACGGCCGTCGCCACCATGGGAATGCTCGCGGTCGTCGGATACGTCCTCTCCATGGACATGTTCGGCCCGATCACGGACAACGCCGGAGGCATCGTCGAAATGAGCAAGGCTCCGGAGGAAATGCGCGTCGTCACCGATGAGCTCGACTCCGCCGGCAACACGACCAAGGCTCTCACGAAGGGCTACGCGGTCGGCTCCGCGGCTCTCGCGGCTTTCCTGCTCTTCTCCGCCTACATGGAAGAGGCAGACCTCACCGTCGTCAACCTCGCGAACGTCAACGTCTTCATCGGAGGCTTTCTGGGCGCCATGATCGTCTTCTTCTTCACGTCGCTGGCGATCCGCGCGGTCGGCAAGTCCGCCGGCGTCATCGTTGAGGAGGTCCGCCGCCAGTTCCGCGAGAACAAGGGCATCATGGACGGCACGAGCGAGCCCGACTACGCGGCCGCGGTCGATATCGCCACGAAGTCCGCCCTCAAGGAAATGATCCTGCCCGGCATCGTCGCCGTCGTCTCGCCGATCCTCATCGGCGTGGTGTTCCGCGCCGAAGCCGTCGCGGGAATGCTGATGATCGGCACCATCGTGGGCGTGCTGATGGCCGCCTACCTCAACAACGCGGGCGGCGCATGGGACAACGCCAAGAAGTTCATCGAACAGGGCGCACACGGCGGCAAGCGCAGCCCGGCCCACCAGGCGGCCGTCACTGGCGACACCGTCGGCGACCCGTTCAAGGACACGGCTGGCCCGTCGCTCCACGTGCTCATCAAGCTCTTCTCGACCCTCACGCTCGCATTGGCGGCATTGTTCATGTAATCCGTTTTTCAACCCGGAAGAAGAAGCCCGCGACGACCTCGCGGGCTTTTTCGTATACACTGGCGCCCCATGCACTTCGGCATCATCCGCACGCTCTGGTACCTTCTGCGCGACTTCCACGGCCGCGTGTACCGCCTGATGGGGGTGATCGTGCTCTACGAGCTGCTCAAGCTTGCGCCGGCGGCGGTTCTGGCGATCGTGATCGATTCCGTGATCGCCTTCGATCAGTCCAAAATCACGATGATCGGCCTGCTGCTCGCCGCACTCTTCGTCGCGTCAATGATCGTGTCGTGGCTCGATATCCGCATTGCCTACGAGGCGTCCCTCATCGACTTCGAGACCAGCGCGTCGCTGTTGCGGCAGGTCGCCAACAAGCTGCTGCGTCTGCCGATCGGCTACCACGAGCAGTACAACACGGGCCGCACGGTTCACACGCTTCATCGCGGCGTCGACCGGCTGGCGGAACTAATCTTCTTCTCCGGCCGCGAACTGCTGCCGACCATCACGCAGCTTCTCCTCACCATGCTCGTCCTGTTCTGGATCGGCCTGGTTCCCGCGCTGGCGTTCATCCTGTTCCTGCCTCTCTTCTTCATCCTCATCCACCGCTACGGCAGCCGCGTGCAACCCATCCGGCAGGAGTACCACGAACGGATGAACACGGCGGCCGGCATGATCGGCGAGCGGATCATGAACATCCGGACGGTGCAGGATTACGCCGTGGAGCGACGCGAGCTCGACCGGTATTCCGGCGTGCTGCACGAATACGTCCAGCTGGGCCGCAAGAGGATGGACTATCACCGCTACTACTTCCTGTACCGCGACACCATCATGAATATCGCCCGGGTGGCGATCATGGGCGTCGGCATCTGGCTGGTCGCCCACGGGCAAATGACGCCCGGTGTCCTGGTTTTCTTCATCACGCTGACCGAGAAAGCCAACCTGGCGCTCTTCCGGGTCTCGAACGTCTACGACCGGGCGGGCGACAGCATGGAGGGCATCAGCGCGATGGTGAAGCTGTTCGAGGAAGAGGAAACCATCACCGAGAAGCCCGACGCCGCTCCCATCAGCCGTACCGAAGGAGGCATCGCCTTCCGTGACGTGTCGTTCTCGTACGCCGAAGGAAAGCAGGTGCTCCAGAACGTCACGGTCGATATTCCCGCACGGTCGATGCTCGCCGTCATCGGCCGCTCCGGCGCCGGCAAATCCACGATCGTGAAGCTGCTGTACCGCCATTATGACGTCACCGGCGGCGCGATCCTTGTCGACGGACGGGATATCCGCGACTACAAGCTCCGCCAGTATCGACGGCAGTTCGCCCTTGTCCCCCAGGACATCGAAATCTTCAACGCGACGGTCCGCGAGAACATCGCCTTCGGCTCCACGGGGCGCGCGCAGAGCGGGGAGCAACCTGCCACGGAAGAAGACATTATCCGGGTGGCGCAGATCGCGTACGCTCACGACTTCATCAAAGAATTCCCCGACGGCTACAACACGCTTGTCGGCGAGCGCGGCGTCAAGCTCTCCGGCGGCCAGCGGCAGCGCATCGGCATCGCGCGGGCGCTTCTCGCTAATCCGAGCATCCTGATCTTCGACGAAGCCACCAGTTCACTCGATACCGAATCGGAACAGCTGATCCAGAAGGCGATGAGGGAGATCTCCAAAAATTACACGATGATCGTCATTGCGCACCGCCTCTCCACCATCGAGCATGCCGACGCGGTGATGGTGCTGGAGGACGGCAGGATCGCCGAAATGGGCACGCATCAGGATCTGATGAAGCAGGGGAGCGTGTATGCGAAAATGCGGGAGCTGCAGAGGCTGGGGGAGGTGCGGGAGTAGTTCCTCGTACGTTCGCCGCGACGCGGCGAACTACTCGGAATGACAGGAATGTGGAGAAAGAAACACCTCGATACGCTCGCGTCTCCGACGCGAGCTACTCGGTGACTACGGCGTCGAGTAGATGGCCGCGGAGCGGCTATCGTATCGAGACGTTGTTGTTTATACGATGTTGTCATTCCGAGTAGCTCGTGCCGTGGCACGAGCGTACGAGGAACTATCCCCCCGCGTTTTTCACTTCCTGGCGAAGGACCGCCGCGCGCGCATCTCCTTGAGTCTTCTGCTCGGCGGTCATTTGAGAGACCAGCGACTCGAGGAGCGATGCCGCCTTGGCATTCCCCTGGTGTTTCGCGAGCGTCAGCCACGCGTACCCCTCCACGACATTCTGCTTCTCCATGCCTTCGGCGCGGACGTTCATCACGCCCACGTTGAGCTGGGCTTCGCTGTAGCCGCCCTTCGCGGATGCCAGAAAGTATTTCAGGGCTGCGGGAAAATCCTTCGTCAGGTACGACATCGACCCAAGCTGGAAGGCCGCACGGACATCGCCCTTCGCGGAGGCTTTGACGAACCAGGTGCGCGCCTGCTCCAGATCCACATCCGTGCCTTCGCCGTTCTTGTACATCAGTCCCAGGTTCACCATCGCCTGGCGGTTTCCGGCCTTCGCGGCCAGCGTGTACCACGAAAGGGCCTGCGTGTAATCCTTTGGGGCGCCGTCGCCGTCGTGGAACATCGCGCCCAGCTCAAACTGCGCGTCGGCATTGCCCTGATCCGCCAGCATGAGGACCTCCTGGAGGCCCAGCTTCGCCGATCCGGATTCCGTTGCAGGAACCGCGGGAGCAACCGCCGCAGGCGGCTTGGTGCATCCGGTCATCATCAATGCGCAGAGGAGTCCCAAAAAGTGTGCTCGCATGGCCCCATTCTAGCCTGTGATCCGTCGGGAGAGGAGGCCATACCGTCACCCTTCGACAGGTGTAAGGCGACGCCGTAGGATTGAGGCATGCTCGTGGATTTCGTCATCGTTGGGACGATTCTGCTCATCGTCATCCTCACGGTCACGGCCGCCTATTGGCTGAAGGCGGGAGTCCCGTCGGTGCCCACTCCCGCCGTCACGGTACGCGCCATGGTCCGCCTGGCACGTCTCCGCGGGGATGAACGCGTGGTTGATCCCGCGGCCGGCCACGGGAGGATCCTGATGGAAGCCAAGCGTCTGCATCCGGGCATCACCGCGATCGGCATCGAGATCACGCCGACGGTGTGGCTCCTGGGGGTCCTCACCATGTGGTGGCGGCGTCAGAAGATCACCCTGCGCTGCGGGGACGCCCGCAAGGCCGACCTCCGCGATGCGGATGTCGTCTTCCTCTACGTCACCGATCCGCTCATGGCCATGTTCGAGGAGAAATTCGACAGCGAGCTCAAGCCGGGAGCGGTCGTGGTGGCGCATGCGTTCCGGTTTCCCCACCGTCCGGCGGAGGAGACGGTTGCAGTGGATGTGCAGGGGAAGACCCAGACGATTGCGCGCTATACATGGTGACCCATCCGGCGAAGAACCCGTAGTAGGCGGCGATCCATACGGTGGAGAGTTTCGCGAGCGCCACGGCCGCGAAGGGGATCATCGCCATCGCCTGCGCCGCACCCGTGATCCAGGCCAGCGGAATCCATCCGATCGTGGCGGCAATCCGCCCGAGCGGCATCCAGACCGTGCTTGCGACGAGCGCGATGGTCCCAAGCAGCATCGCGTAGGGAACCGCGGGCGGCACGAGGAGGTTGGCCAGCGGGGCAATCAGCGACAGCTCTCCGAACAGGTACGCGATCCAGGCCGATGCAAGCACCTGCGCCGAGACCGTCAGGCAGAGGCTGTCACGGATGCCGAACCGTTCGGGCAGCCACCGGAACAGCGGTTTGATGAGCGGCGAGATCTCCATCACTCCCAGAAGGGCGAGGAAGGAGAGATGAAAGCCCGCGTCGTACCACAGGAGCTTCGGATTCCAGGCGAGCATGAAGAAGGCGCTCCACAGCACGCTGAGTCTCGTCGTCGACATCCGTCCCGTCTGCATCGCCAGCAGACTCAGGATCCCCATCACCGCGGCGCGCACGGCGGACGCGGAGGCTCCCGTCAGCAGCGTGAACGCCCCGATCAGCACCACCGACGGCACAAACCGCCACCGCAGCGGCAGCCAGAAGAGCAGCGCGCCGATCACGGTCACGAGCATCGTGATGTTGTATCCCGAAATGGCGACGACGTGCGTCAGTCCGGTGGTCTTGAAATCCGCCAGCACCGCCTCGGGCATGCCGCGCTTGGCGCCCAGCAGCAGTCCGCCGAGGAGAGACGCCTGCGGCTCGGGCAGAAGCTGGTTGATGCGTTCTTCGATGGCGGCGCGAAGCCTGAACAGGCGCAACAGAACTGGATTGCCGGCATTCGGCCCCGCCCGCTCGACCATCGCGTCCTTCATGACGCTGTAGACCTGCACCCGGCTCAGGTAGTTGTCGTACCGGAATTCCTTCGTGACCTTCGGCTTCTCCAGTTTTCCGCGTACGACCACGGGATCGCCGTATTCGAACGGAATCGCGCCCGCCCGGACGGTCACGAGGATCCTGCCGGTCACTTTCCGGAGCGTCGTGGGACTCTTGAGCACTTCCGCCTCCAGTGTGTAGTTCGTCACCGATACCCGCCGGTCCGCATCCTCGGCGACGGTTCCGCGGATGGCAACTTCCTCTTTGCCTGTCCACGAGTCCACCGTGGACGGAGCGGGGACGTGCGTGGTGCGGGAGACGGCGCTGAATGCCAGAATCATTCCCAGAAGGGATGAAAGCACACAGGCAGACAACATTCGCGTTTGCGACGGGAAGAGGCAGAGGGCACAAATGGCACAGAGGAAACAGAGGAAGATCCACAAGGAGAGGGGATAGTCGGTGCGCTGCCACCACTGCAGCCAGAAGAGCGTCGTCAGAAAGCCGGTGAGGAAGCTGTAGGACAGGAAGGACGGGCGCATAGCGAATCAGCGTCCGCTCTTGATCTCATCTTCGAAATGCCGTTTGGAAAATTCCTCTTTTTAGTCATGTGTTTTTCCTCTTCCAAAAGCCATCTTGGGGAGTTCCATGCATGCGTAGAACACCGGCCTTACGTCATGAACCCATGCTTCGATCCCTCGACGATGTTCCACAGGATCTCTTCATCGGGGGTGCCAATCAACGAACGGGGTTTCTTCCCCATTGTTCGGCTGTTTTCCGTATCCAGCCATTCATCAGGATGCTCCAGCAACTCCCGGATTTCGGCGGTGATGTCCTTCACGGGCGGATTGGTCACAACATCGGCGTCCGATGCCATGCTATCGAGACCGTCTGCTCCTTTGTCTTTCTCCAGGGGGTTCGTCATGTAGATATAATAATTTATTTTTTCGTTTTGTCAATTATCCATCCATTTGCCAGTGTCTTCCATTCTTCGACAGTCAATGTTTCCGGTCTCCGTGTGGCATCTATTCCAGATTTCTTCATGAGCTCCATTCCTCCGTCCATGCTTCCAAGTGTGTTGCGGAGCATCTTCCGTTTTCCCGCGAACGAAAGCTTCAGCAGCCTCAGAACCGTATCGATCGTCGGGCGATCGGCGAGCGGCTGGGGGTGCGAGACGATCCGCAACACGGCGGAGTGGACCGCGGGGGGCGGCACGAACGCTTCCGGCGGAACATTGCAGACGATCGAGGGCGTCCCGAAGAGCGCCACCAGGATCGTGAGGATGCCCGCATGGTCCGTATCGCAGATGTTCTCCGCGACTTCGCGCTGGATCAGCAGCGTCATCGCGGTCGGGGCCGTCGGCGATTCCAGGTACGCGTGGCGGAGCAGGGGAGAGGTGATGTGGTACGGGATGTTCGCGACGACGGAATAGGGCGTCGTCGGGAAAGGCGTGGAGAGCGCGTTGCCGACGATCACCGTGAACGTTTTCGTGGTGCGCTTCTGCTTCGGCGGCAGGAAATCCTTCATCAGCGGGATCATCCGGTCATCCAGCTCGATCACGGTCACTTCCCGCGCCTTCATCACGAGCTCGCTCGTCAGAATCCCGATGCCCGGCCCGATCTCCACCACATGATCCTCCGGCCCGATCCGCGCGGATTCCAGAATCGCGTCCAGGATCTCTTCCTCCACCAGAAAATGCTGCCCGAGATCCGTGTTCAGGCGGATGTTTCGGTGGCGCAGGAACGGCAGGACGCGGTCGCGGAGGGAGCCCATGCAGGCATCATACGCGATTGTGGAGGGGCACGGCATGCCGTGCCCTTACATTCGGAGATGGGCCACCGTTGCGATTTTTTGGGCGAGCTCCTCTATGCGCGAAAGTGGAATGCCCGCGATATTGATGCGGCCGTCGCCTGTGAGGAACACCAGATGCTCGGTCTTCAGGCGTTCGATCTGCTGCGGAGTGAGGGGCAGCACCGCGAACATGCCGAAGCCGCTGAGTGCGGCGGCGAAATCCGGAACCGCGTCGAGCAGCATCCGGCGCTTCTTCTCCATCGTCGCCCGCGCCTCCTCCAGGTCCTTCAACCAGGCATCCCGGTGATGCGACTGCACCTGCGCGACGACCGACTGTCCGAACGTCGCCGCCGCCGAATGGATTTTGCGCGTCAGCACCATGTAGTGCCCCTCGATTTTCTTCTTCGCCTCGTCATCCGGCGCGAATGCCGCGGCGAGCCCCACCCGTTCGCTGTAGATCGAGTGGTTCTTGGAGGCCGACCAGCAGACGAGCGTGGTCACTCCCAGCTCAACCGCCCTGCGCACCGGCCAGGCATCCTTCTCAGGCGTGGAGGCGAAGCCCTGATACGCGAAATCCATCAATGCGACGGCTCCGGCATCCCTTAAAGCGGGCAGGAGCGTCTCCCACTGCGTCCGGTCCAGATCCAATCCCGTCGGGTTATGGCATCCGGCATGGAGCAGGACGACCGCCGGCGCAGGCGTCTTCTTCAGTGCATCGAGAATTCCGTCCGCCGACGCGCGTCCGTTCTTCAAAAACGCGCAGTCGATCACCCGCATACCGGCCTCGTCGCAGAGCTGCTTGTGGTTCGCCCAGGTGGGGGAGGGGAAGATCACCGTCGGGTCTTTCTGCAGGAGCTTCGCGAGCCGCAGGTTGAGCGCCACCGCACCCGTTCCTCCCGTAGTCGCGATGCTCGCGATGCGGGGATCATCCTTCCCGGCGATGAGTGTATGCACGCACGCCCGGAATTCCGGAAGCCCCGTCAGCGGCGGATACGAATAGGATCGTGTCGCGAGAATGTTCCGCACGTCCTCCATCGCGTTCCGCACGCTCGGGAGCATCATCGGCTTGCCGTCTTCATCCATGTAAATGCCGACCGTGCCGTTGATCGCCTGCGGCCCCGCAGCCTTCGCCGCAGCCGCGATCGCGAAGATGGCATCCGGCGTGGGAGCGGCGAGCGTGGCGAGGGGCGAAGCAGTCATGGTGGGAAGTGTAGCGAGAAGAGCGGCGAACAGACGCCCGAACGGCACGAAAGCAAATAAGCGCCTGATTTCCTGTTTCTGCTGCGATAACGGACAGGCATGGCGATGGAACTTGACATTCTTTCCCTGCTCCGTAGACTGCCGCCGCAATGTCATCCATGACACGCACTTTTGGCGCCTTCTGGTACTTCGCGTTTAGCGCGGGGACGGCGTCCACGTGTCTGAGATAACTCACGATCCGACTCAGAGCACATCGCCCTCCCCCAGCAGGAAGGGTGTTTTTGTATCACCCCGATTCTCTCATTTGCTTCCCGCCACTTCCATGAATCTCAGCCCCATAACTTCCCGCCTCGTCGATCTCTACTGCGAAATGACTCCTCTCGAGGAGCTTCAGGGAGATCCCGATCTTGTGGGAACAATCCTCGAACTCCGCGCCATCACGCCCGAGGCAATCAAGCAGGCACTTGCTCATGCGAGCCCGCAAGTCACATCGGACGCCGTATGCACGATGCGGGACGCCATCCGCACCCAGCGGCAAATCACTGCATCTGAACCCGACTATCGCGTGAAAATCTGATTTTCATCCTCCCTCCAATCCCATGCGTACCAATGTCAACGATCGGCACAATATCCCCGATGATCGAATCGTCAGTGTCCTTGGAGGCCCAAAAGCTTTCTCCGGACAGGCGGCGAAACTTCTGCAGTTGCAGAGGGTAAACTACGTCAAAACCATGGGCGAAGTCCGCGATGCCAAGACCGGTCTTCTGCCTGTCTATAACTATTCCTCCTCTGGAGTCGACGAGAACATCGAAGCCCTGATGAAGACGCCGGGTTGGAGGGTCGTGGCCGACGTCCTCCTGGAGGTCCGCATGCGGGCGATCGGGCTTGCCGGCACCCGCAGGGAATCCATTACCGAGGTGTATTCGCAGCAGCAGGGTCTCCTGCAGTGCAGTGAATGGATCAACGGTTTGGCAGCCAATCCCGTCCGTCACAGCGTCGCCTCCACCACGGAGGCCATCGATACGGTGGAGAGGCTCGGCAGGACGGACGCCGTGGCGCTGGGGCCGGGAGAGGCGGTGACGCCCGGCCGCAATCTCGAAATCCTCGACATCGATCACGGCCTGGGCATTTCCAATGCCGAGCAGAACGGATACCAGAACGCCACGCACTTCCTGGTGATCGAAAAACATCCCCGCCAGAATCTCCCGCTGCCCGGCATGCAGCGACATCTATGCATCGTCACGCCGGCAAACAAGCCCGGGACGCTGCACGATATGACCGCGCCTTTTGCCCGGCAGAACGCGGACCTCTTCATGGAAATCAACCGGCCCATCGGCGTGAAGAACGGAAAGCAGTACTACCGCTTCCTCTTCGGATGGGATCAGAAGGACGGTTCCGCGGAGGAGATCTACCGGGAGCTGAACGCTCTGGAACCGCTCGATCCCGAACGATATCCGACTGTGCAGTGGCTTGGCAGCTGGAACACGCATGCGACCGATCCGCAGCTTACCGAATCACTTTCCCAATGAGTCTGTGCGTGCGATCCATATCGGCTCTCACTTCCGTAGGACTTTCTTATCTTGCGGGGACGGTGCCGTGCCGCTGGCGACGCCTGCGCCGCAGCACCCTCCCCCAGCATTCTCTTTAATTTTTTTCTTTCTTCCATCATGGCATTCATCTTCGAAAAAAATCTTCCCGGCGTTGAGGAGGTGCTCCAAAAGCACCCGTCGTTGCCGTCGCATATGGTCCCGCAGCGCCGTGCGGAAATCGGAGCAATTCTCTCCGGGGAAGATGACCGTCTTCTGGTCGTCCAGGGCCCCTGCTCGTTCTACCCTCAAAAAGCGGGATTGGATCATGCGCAGTCCATGGCAGCGGTCCAGCATGACATCCGTGATGCAGTGTTGCTGGTGGAGCGCGTATACATCCAGAAGCCGCGAACCCGCGACGGCTGGTCAGGCATCATGAATCAGCCTGATCCCAACGGGGAATTCGACGCGCCCGCCGGTGTATGGGCTTCCCGTGAAGTTATGGCCGAAGCTGCCAAGCACCTGCCTATCGCGGATGAAGTTCTTTTTCCCGAAAACGGTGATTACTTTGAGGATTTGATTTCCTACGGTGCACTGGGAGCGCGAAACGTGGAAGGCATGCAGCACCGTTGGGCGGCATCCGGCTTTGATTTTCCCATCGGCGTTAAAAATGAGCGCAGCGGCGGCTTGCACAGTGCGATTGATGCGATTGCGGTCGCACAACAGGAAAATAGGCTCGTGATGAACCGCAAGCAGTACCGGACGACGGCGAACCCGTACGCGCATTTGATCCTCCGTGGAGGTCGCCGGCCAAACTACGACTGCGTGTCCGTCGAAGAGGCCACTATTCTGCTGGAAGAAGCGAAGGTAAAGAATCCGGCGATCATGATCGACGCCAGTCATGACAATGCCATGGATCCCCGGCTGAAAAAGAAAACACCGGAGCGGCAGCTACAGGTTCTTCGTCAGTCAGTCCGCAACAGGTATCAAAATCCTGAAGTCTTCGGTGCGGTTCGCGGATTCATGTTCGAAGCCTTCAACCTGCCTGGCAGCCAAAAAATCAGGCCCGATATGCGAATGGATGGACTCTCTATTACCGATCCCTGCGTCGGACTGAATGACACCATCCTCCAGCTGAACGAAATCGCCGAGGAAGTCCGCAGAAACCGGACACGTCATGTGTGATGATGCGGAGAAAAATTCCGGGCTCCTCGTGAGCCCGGTTTTTTTGTGCGCGACAAAAATAATCTTGACGCTGCATTCATCCTCCGTATCATTCGGGGCTCAATGGCTCCCATCTCCCTGACCCGTTACGGCCATCTCCCGTTCTGCTCCTCCAAGCAGACGTGCGTCCGTATGTGGCTGCAGGGGTTGCGTGGGATGTAGTGGAGTTCGGTCGTTACTCGCAACCCTTCCAGCAGCCGCCGGAGGGGGATTTGTTCGTTCCTTCGCACCACCGTGTATCGCCCGTTTCCCTGCTCCTCCATCGTATGAGGGTCTGGCAGCAGGTCGCCACAGCCAGTGCCCCGCGTGGGGGCAGGGTTCCGGGCGGTATCCACATCTCTTTCCTCAGGAATCATGTCATGACGAAGTTCGCAGGTTCGATGCAATCGGCCGTCAGCACCGCGTGGCAGTCTGACGACGACCACCGGCAGCGCGTGCTGCAGGTCCTTGCCGGGACGCAGCTGCTGCTCAAATTCCGCAGTGCGCTCCGGCGGTGCCGGCGGTCACAGTCGTCTCTGCGGCTTCCCGGCGTCGGGAAGCTTCGGGACGACGCTGACCTGACGGTCAGCCTCCTCATCGCCGCTCTTAGCGGCGACCCGGAAGGCTTCTTCCGATTCATCCGGGACCTGGAACGGTCTCTCGACAACTTCATCGCAAACATCCGGCGTTGATCGCGCCGGGGTTTGCGGGAGGTCAGGGTATGGATACCCCTCTCACAGCGCATGCCGGTCTCCTACGGAGGCCGGCATTTTTTGATGGTAGCAGAAAATGGGTTGATCTCCGTGGAAAAAATCCCGAAAATATCCGCATGTCACGTCTCTCCCGCAGCATCGCCATTGCGATTATCGCCATTACGGCGCGGGCAGGGCGTGCAGTGCGGTAAGCGGAATTCCGGAAATGCATTGCGCCCTCCCCGCCAGCGGAAGGGCTTTTTTGTATCTTTCTTCTCCCCCTCATCATGAACTCCCAAGACTTTCTCCATCACCTTGCTGTTTCCGAAACGAATCCTGCGCGTCGTGTGGACCGCGTCATGCGCGAATATCCCTCCGTGTTCCGCAATCTCCGCCTCCGGCTCGTGGAGCTTCTTCAGGAAGGTCTGCCTGGCATGGCTCTCGAACTCCCCGGCGTGGGATATGTGGAGGTGAGCGAGCTCGATGATCTCTACGACGCGCTTGTCCGCGCGGCGGGAGACCATGGAAAATTCGTCCGTTCCATGCAGGCGCTTCTCGCGTCCGCGGATCCATCTCCGGTTGAAGAAACGACGGAAATGGCAGTTTCCCGAGCGTGATGCGACTTGCCAGCCGGCCTCTCCGGAGGCCGGTTTTTTTAGAGCAGCTGCAGAGGAGCGATACTCAGGGCAAACGTCTTCTTCTGTCCGGCATCGAACTGGATGGTCACCACGTCACCCCGGCGGGTGAGTACGGTCCCTTCCCCGAAGGACGGATGGCGCACGCGCGTTCCCTTATCCAGCTCCGGCTGGTCCTGGTTGGCATCGTCGCCGAAGCTGACGTCCTGGTTGAATTCCGCGTGCACGCCCTGATGTTGGCGGTACGGCTCGATCTTCCTTTTGATGTCCTCGCCGTCCGTCACCTTGCGCCGACCGCTCTCCGTCGCCCAGGCAAAGACCGAGAGGAGCTCATCGCTGCGTCTCTCCGTGATCTCCGGCGGCAGATCATCCACGAAGCGGCTGGGGGCGTTGGCCTGCGTGTTGCCCCAGAGCTGCCGGCTTCGCGCGAAAAAAATCCGCAGGTGGGTCTTGGCACGGGTCATGCCCACGTACATGATGCGGCGCTCCTCCTCGAGTTGCTCCTTGTCGAACATCGAGTTCGCGTGCGGGAAGATCCCTTCCTCGCACCCCGCGATCATCACGTGCTCGAATTCCAGGCCTTTGCAGAGGTGCAGGGTCATGAGCGTCAGCGCGTCGTCGCGGGTGTCTGTCAGCTTGTCGACCTCGGAAATCAGGGCAACTTCCTCCAGAAAGCTCGTGAGCGATGTTTGCGGATCCAATTGATCATATTTGTGCATGACCGTGAGCAGTTCCTGCACGTTCTGCCAGCGGTCCTCGCCTTCGTCCGTGTCGTCGCGGATCCATTTCTCCATCCCGACGGCATCCAGGAGCTGTTCCGCCAGCTCCGAGACCACCACCCGGCCCGCGCGCAGCTGCAGGTTCTCGATGATCTGCGTGAATTTTTCCAGCCGCAGCTTCACGCCTTCATTGAGATCCTGAATCTCGCCCGCGTTCTTGAGTGCATCCCACAGCGTCATGTTCCGCGATCCGGCGAATGCCTGCAAATGGCCCAGCGTCGTGTCGCCGATCTTGCGGGCGGGCACATTCAATATACGCAGAAGGGAAATCGTGTCCGACGTATTCAGGATGACATACAAATAGGCCACGATGTCCTTCACTTCCTTCCGGGCGTAGAACTTCGTGCCGCCGATGATCCGGTAGGGGATGGCGGCGCGCATGCAGGCTTCTTCGAACAGGCGCGACTGCGCGTTGGTCCGGTAGAGGATCACCTGCTCGTTGTACGGCACGCCGGAATGCTTGAGCTGTTGGGCGCACTTCATCGCTTCTTCCGATTCCTTCCGCTCGTCGCGCACCTCGTGGACGGTGATCAACGGTCCCGTCTTCCGTTCCGTCCACATATTCTTCTCCGGACGGCGGGGGTTGGCTTTGATCACGGCGTTGCTGGCGTCCAGGATCACCTGCGTGGAGCGGTAGTTCTGCTCGAGTGCGATGCGCTTGGCATCGGGATACTCGTGCTCGAATTCCAGAATGTTGCGGATATCGGCGCCGCGGAACGCGTAGATGGACTGGTCCGGGTCGCCGATGACGCAGAGGTTGCGGTACTTCTGCGCGAGCAGGGAGATGAAGAGGTACTGCGCATGGTTCGTGTCCTGGTACTCATCCACGTGCAGGTAACGCCAGGTCTCCTGGTAGCGGTCCAGGACATGCGGAATCTCGTGGAACAGCCGCACCGTTTCCAGGATCAGATCGTCAAAATCCACGGCATTCGCGGCGCGCAGCATCTTGTCGTACCGCTCGTACGCTTTTATCACATGCATCATCCGTTCCGTCGTCGCCTGCGGCTGGGCGTCCTTGGGGCTGATGGCTTCGCTCTTGAACCGGCCGACGTAGCCCAACGCCGGGCGCGGCTTGAGCGTACTCTCGTCGATCTTCAGTTCGCGCAGCACTTCCTTCATCAGTTTCTCCTGGTCGTCGGAGTCGTAGATGACGAAATTCCGGTCGCGTCCCAGATGCACGATGTCGCGCCGGAGGATCCTTGCGCAGATCGAGTGGAACGTGCCCATGACGGGCAGTCGTCCCTGCAATCCGTCCGGTCCCGACCCGATGCCGGGACCCGGGGAAAGCCCGGAATCAAGATCCGCGCCCCCGAGCACGTGGAGCAGGTGCTTGATGCGTTCCTTCATTTCCGCCGCCGCTTTGTTGGTGAACGTGACCGCGAGAATCTGCCACGGCTGCACGCCCTCGCTCATCAGCCGCGCGATCCGGTGGGTCAGCGCGCGCGTCTTGCCGCTGCCCGCGCCGGCGAGGATGAACGCGGGACCGTTCGTGTGCAGAACGGCTTCGCGCTGCGCTTCGTTGAGGGGGCCGAGGATGGGGTCCGTGTGCGGGGTCGCGCTCATGCCGGCACAGTGTACGCGATTGCGGCGTCATGCTCCGCTATTTTTCTGGCGTTCCAGCGTGCGCATCAGCGATTGCCGGGCCTGCTGCGTCGAGGACGAGATCGCATTGGGCCGCAGGATCGTTTCCATCGCCTCTCCCGGTTCACGCAGGGATTGGACGACAATGCGGATGCCGCCTGTGACGGGGGATTCCCAGATGTTGAATCCGTTGGACACGTCCGTGGGAGGAGCGGACGGAACGGCGGCGGCATTGATTCTCTTCATGACCGGCAGGGGAACAGATACAAAAATCACCTCTCGGCGAGGTGACGGGAATACGCACAATCACCTCGCGTCAGGGGATGACGACGACGAGAATGAGGGCGGGGACGGGCAGTCTGTTCATGACGCGGCCAGTATCGGCAGCGGCAGACTTTCCGTCAATCATCTGCGGGACCGTGACCGGGATTTCCTCTTCAGGGAGCGGCGGCAATCAGTTTGCGCGTCACCTTTTCCTTGGTTTCTTCCAGCGACGGTTCGGGGTCTGGAGCGGTTCCGGAGCGGATCTCTTCGATCTTCTGCAGCTGGCGGTCCAGCTGGCGCTCGCGGGTGCCGGTGAGCTCCTGGTATCCCTTGTGCACGGAATCCAGGCGCTGCTGCACCGTCGCCATCTGGTCCTTGAACTTGTCCCACTGCTGCCGGAACGCGCCGAAGACCGTCAGCATTTCCTGGGACTTGCTCTCCATGCTGAAGTTGTCGATCGACTGCCGTACCACGGCGAGGATCGCGTACAGGCTCAGGGGGGAGCAGAGGATCGTGCGCCCGCGCATCGCCTCGTCGATGAGATCACGGTCGACCTCGTTGATGAAGCCGAAGATCTGCTCGTTGGGCACGAACAGCAGCACGTAATCCACGGTTCCGTCCTCGGGGTTGATGTAATCGCGCGTCTGCACTTCCTTGAGGCGCTTGCGGACGTCCTTGAGGAATTTCTCCTTGTACTCCTCCCGGTCGCGCTCGCTCTCGGCTTCCACGTACAGCTGGTAGTTATTGAAGGGGAATTTCACATCCATGTTCAGCTTGAGTTTCTGCGGGAGCATGAAGGTGAAATCGGGCTTCGACCCCGTGCCGAGCGCGGTCTGCTTGATGAAGTTGATGCCTTCGATCATGCCCGAGAGCCGCAGGACGTCTTCGGCCATGCGCTCGCCCCACTGGCCGCGCAGGCTGTTGCTCGAGAGGGCGTTGCGGAGTCCGCCGGCCGTCTCCGAGAGTTCCTTGATCACCTTGGCGGCGTCTCCCAGGCGCGTGCCCACCTGCACGTTGCCGTCGCCGATCTTGCGCATCAGTTCCTCCACCCGGTTCAGGTCGCCCTTCATCGCCTTCAGGGTTCCGTCGATCACGTCTTTCTTCCCCGACAGTTTTGACTCGGCCAGGTTCATGATGTGCTCCATGTTTTTCGTCACCACTTTCCCCGATAGCCCTTCGATGATGGATTCCAGATCATGCGACGAGCGCCGGCCCAGCCAGTGCCCGAGAATGTAGCCGGCGAGAATGCCGACGATGGCGCCGGCGAAGAGGGAGAGGGCGTTCATAGGAACAGAGAGTAGCAGAGGTATTCTGCAGGGTAGCGAACGGGTGTACGTCTGTCCACTTGTTCGTTGTCCGAAGGCTTCGGACAGGGATTTTCGGCACCCGGGGGTTGATTTTCCGCTGCAGATTCATAGAATAAGCACCTGTGTCCGCGCTCCCCGGGTGGAATTTCCCCCGAGAGGCCCGGCACCAATCCGTTTTTTCTTGTCTCCCTACCTCCTTATGGCCCTCAAGCGCAGTTCCAAGAAGACCCTGATCACCAAGCACCGCAAGCACGCGAAAGACACCGGAAGCCCACAGGTCCAGATCGCCCTTCTCACCAAGACGATCGGAATGCTGACAGACCACCTCAAGGACCATAAGAAGGACCAGTCGGCCCGCAAGGGACTCCTGGGCAAGGTCGCGCAGCGCCGCAAGCTCCTCACGTACCTCAAGATGAACAAGCCCACGGAGTACCAGGAGGTTCTCGAGAAGCACAAACTGAAGAAGTAAGCGGAATTTTTCCTCTTCTTTTCATGGATGCCCCCCGTTTTGACGACGGCACGGAACCAGTCCGGACGGGAATGATCGAGATCTGCTGCAAACCCGGATTCGATGCGAGGAAGATCGTCTCCCCGGAAGTGTTGGCCATGTTCCTGAAAAAGGGCATGCGGGTGGTCATCGTCCAAAGGAACCCGGCGCCGGATGAAGACGACAATACCGGGGATTCCGTGCGGGATGGTGGATTCCGCTGATACACTGATCCGCATGAAGGAAGACCGCAAAGCGCTCAACGATCTCTACGTACTGCTCTGCACCCCCCGCACGCCCCGGGAGGCGAAGCTGCTGGCGGCGGATCTGCTCACGCCGCGCGAACTCCAGTCCCTCGCGGAGCGCTGGCATCTCATCCGGATGCTCGCGGCTGGCGTGCCGCAACGGGAAGTGAAGAAAAAACTCAACATCAGCATCAGCAAGATCACCCGCGGTTCGCGCATGCTCAAGCACGGCAGCGGGGGATTCCGGCATGCACTCAAGTATTTGGGCAAGAAAACAGTCATCTGACGGCTCCGGAAAAATGCCCTTGTATTGTCATGTCTCAATGTGTACCGTTGTACCGGTACATCAGTACATTATGATTTCTTCCAAGATCATCATCGGCTCCTGGCGGCAGAGTCTCTCCCTGACCCTGCGCGTCTGGCGGTAGCCGTACTTCCTGCCACCTCATCCAGTGCAGCGGTCTGCGCTTTTTCTTTGCTTCTTTCCTCCCGCAACCATGCTTCTCAAGACCTCCGTGACCATCGACGGCAGAACCGACCATTTCGAATCCTCCCCGCAGACGCTCGGCAGCAACATCTACGTGACGCTGCTCTGCCGCGACTTTTCCGACAAGACGCGCGCGGCATGCAAGCGCATCGAAGAGCAATTGCAGTCCAGCGACATCCGGTCGTTCCGGTTCAATGATGAAGACTCCGGTATCTCCGTCACGGCGGATGACGTGGCCGAGAGTGATCAGATTCTTTCGCTCAACGCGGCGTAATTACCTCCCTGCCCATGAAAACTTCAGAACACCTCCGGCTTCAGGAAGAATCTCCTATTCTTCGCGTCAGCTGCGAAGTGATGAACAACGGGTCGTCCGCCAAGCAGAAACTGGTGACGACGGATGCCAATCTGCAGGCGGATATTCTGCAGGCACTTACTTCTTTTGGTCTGTGTGAGGCTACACGCAGTCAATTGATTGATCTGTTGAAGACCCGAACAGGGCGCTATGGACTTGTCCGGACGTTCGATACCCAGACCGGCGCCTATGTCGCCGTGGCTGTCACCCCTGATCCGGTGATCGGTACGCAAATTATCGTCGGCGATCGTGAAACGAACGACATGATTCTCCAGTCCGATCTTGCGGGTCGCTTGGAGGCTGTGCTTCAAGCTGCGGAGCTGCCGCCGGATGCGCGTGAAGAGATCATCAGACTTCTCTCCGGCAAAGAATCATTCAGTGACCCCATCCGATTTGATCGTGCCGATGAGCGGAAGAGGATCGCCGTCCGCATCGGATACATCAATTCGAGTGCCTTTGTGACGCAACCAGCGCAGGAAAAGAAAAAGAAGTGGCAGGGCCCGGGTTCATGAGCCGGGCGCCTTGCGGATTCCCGCAGTCACCAATGCGCTCTGCTTATCCGCAGGGCACGGATTCGGGATGTTCCCGGATCAACGTCGATCGTTCGCATCACAGGAGATCCCATGTTTCACTTCCACTGCGCCCCCGTACGCAAGCTGTCGTCCACGCGCGAGGTTCAGAACAACCGCGTCCTCCTCAGTAACGGCCGATACCGGCTGACGCTTTCCCAGGAGGAAGCGCTGGCCATCCGCACGGTCTTTTGCCGCATTGAGCACTTCCTCACTGCCAATGTCCCGCTCCCGGCCACGGAACGGCTGATCATCGTGCAGCAGACCCGCTTCCTCGTCCCCGTGGAGGCGGTCTGCCTCTCCCTTAAGGAGAAGGGGAAGATCCCTTTCGGCGATGATGAAGAGGAATGGCGGCAGATCTCGGGGCACGGACTGTACTGCCTCACGTTCGATCGCCACTTCAATATCCAGGCGCTGCTGCGCCGCATGGAGGACCTCCTGCCGCGATGACGGCAATAGCCCCTTTCCTGCGGGATTTCGCGGGAAAGGGGCTTCTTTTTGGTCACCGCATGGCCTATACTCTGCGCAGTTCTTTCCTCCACCGTTCCATCTCGCTCTCTCTTGGGTTTACGTTCCAGCGCCGCCTGCGGCCCTGACATGTGAATCCAACAAAGTGAGAACACGTTGGAGGGAAGCTATTTCTTCCCTTCTTTCTATGAACTCTTCACAAAAAGAGTACTCCCTTGAGCTCGGGAACCAGCAGCTCATTATCAAGGTCGGTTTGCTCGCGCAGCAGGCCAACTCCTCCGTGGTCTGCCAGATGGGCGACACGGTGTCGCTCGGCAACTGCACGATCAGCCCCCAGGCGCGCGCGGGCGTCGATTTCCTGCCCCTGCAGGTCGTCTATCAGGAGAAGTTCTACGCCGGAGGCAAGATCGCCGGCAGCCGCTTCCGCAAGCGCGAAGGCCGCCCGGGCGACGATTACGTCCTGCTCGCGCGCGTCATCGACCGCGGACTCCGCCCGATGATCGACAAGACCATCCGCCGCGACATCCAGGTGTTCTGCACCGTCCTCAGCTACGACTTCGAGCATGAGCACGACATCGTCTCGGCCAACGCCGCGAACCTCGCCGTCGCCCTCTCCGACTGTCCGGCTGACGGCCCGCTCGCGACCGTCCGCGTGGGTCTCATCGGCGGCGAACTCGTCCTCAACCCGTCGCGCGAGGCGCGCCTCAAGTCCGAACTCGACATGTTCGTCACCGCCTCCCTCGAGCGCGTCGTGATGATCGAAGCCGGCGCCAACCAGGTTCCGGAGGAGGAGATCCTCCGCGCCATCCAGTTCGGCAAAAAGTGGGCCCAGAAGGTCGCCCGGTTCTTCGCCGACATCCAGCAGCAGATCGGCAAGCCGAAGTTTGCCGCGGATCCCGTCTTTACCCACGAGGATGCCGAAAAGTTCCTCAAGGCATGGGCGCTCCCCGACATCACCAACGCGATCAAGACGCACATGGCCAAGAACGTGCGCCGCAAGATCTTCACCGATCTCATGAAGGCGTCGTCCGACAAGCTCAAGGAGAAGTTCCCGCTGCCGGCTGGCGCGACGGACGCTCAGAAGGAGGAATTCGCCAAGCTCTACGCCTACGGTTCCGCCTATGTCGACAAGCTCGTCAAAAATGAGATGCGCCGCCTCGTTCTTGAGGAAGGCATCCGCATGAGCGGCCGCAAGGTCGACCAGATCCGCCAGCTCACCGCGATGATCGACATCCTCCCCAACCGCGTCCACGGCTCCGCTCTCTTCGAGCGCGGCGAGACGCAGGGACTCACCACCGTCACGCTCGGCGGCCCCGGCGACAAGCAGATCGTCGAAGGCATGGAAGGCGAGCATGAGCTGCGCTACATGCACCACTACAACTTCCCGCCGTTCAGCGTCGGCGAGACCAGCAACCGCTTGTTCGTGGGCAACCGCGAAATCGGCCACGGCAACCTCGCGCAGCGCGGCCTCGAGCCGGTGCTGCCTCCGATGGAGACGTACCCCTACACGATGCGTCTCGTCACCGAGATTCTTGGAAGCAACGGCTCCAGCTCCATGGCTGCCGCCTGCGGATCGACTCTCGCGCTCATGGCGGCCGGCGTTCCCATCACGGCTCCCGTCTCCGCCATCGCGCTCGGCCTGATCTCCGATGAGCCGAAGAACAAGTATGTCATTCTGACAGACCTTCAGGACGAAGAAGACTTCGGCGGCGACATGGACTTCAAGGTGTGCGGTACCGAAAAGGGCGTCACCGCGATCCAGATGGACATCAAGATCAAGGGTCTGCCCGATTCCGTGTTCGAGGAGGCGCTTCAGCGCGCCAAGTCCGGCCGCGCCCAGGTGCTTTCCGTCATGCTCCAGGCCATCAAGGAACCCCGCAAGGAGATGAGCCCGTACGCGCCGCGCATCGAGACCATCCAGATCAACCCCGAGGATATCCGCCTGGTCATCGGCAAGGGCGGCGAAATGATCCAGAAGATCACCAAGGAACTCGGCGTCGAGATCGATATCGAGGACAGCGGTCTTGTCTTCGTCACCTCCGTCAACGGCGAGGCGATGGAGAAGGCCAAGGCCTGGATCAAATCCATCGTCGAGAAGCCCGAGGTCGGCAAGGTCTACAAGGGCAAGGTGGTCCGCATCATCGACGGCACCGGAGCCATTGTGGAATTCCTGCCCGGCAAGGACGCGATGATCCACATCAGCGAGCTCGCCTGGGGGCGCACCGAGAAGGTCGAGGACGTGCTCAGGCTCGGCCAGGAGGTCGAAGCCAAGTGCATCGAGTACGATGCAGTCGAAGGCAAAACCCGCATGTCGCTCAAGCAGATGACGACTCCGCCCGAAGGCTGGGTCCCGCCTCCTCCGCGTCCCGGAGGCTTCGGCGGCCGCCCGGGTGGCGGATTCGGTGGCCCGCGCCGCGGCCCGCCGCGGAGATAACCCCGCTCATCAAGGACGCCCCGCCAGGGCGTCCTTTTTTTGATGCGACAACCATGGTTGGCATGGCATACTCTGCCTCCCATGAGCACATCCGAATCCATTCGTCTCGGGCCGCCTCCCGCCGCTGCGCAGAAGGAAGCCCCTGTCCCGGAGGCAGCCTCGCTCGAGGCACGCATCCGCCGTCCGTTGGTCACGCGGAGGGAAGCGGTTCTCGCGGGCATCGGGACCGTGTTCGGGGTCGCGGTCACCCTGCTTGCGCGCGGTTGCAATGCGTCCGACGATGACGAGTTCAGCCGGGACGTGCTCGCCCTGGATTCCCGCCTGCTGGGCATTGAGCGGGATCTGAATGCGGAGGTCATGGCGAACGGGCGGCTGATGCTCACGCGTCGCGGCAAGCTTGCGCTGCTGGACCAATGGGAGACCGAACTCGGCAGAATGCAGCAGGTCCATGCGGGGGCGTTCCGCCGCGCGCCGATTCTGCAGGAACGGCTCGACCGGCTGCTCGGCGCCGTCCGGGAATCCCGCCGCATCGTGCAGGCGCGCCCGTGAGCGTCACTCCTGCCTGCCCGGCTTCGGCTTCTCTTTCGATGCCGGCGCTTCCGGTTTTTTCTCCGGGGCCTTCGTCCCGGCGGGCGCCTCGGTTTTCGCCGGTTCTTCCTTCTTCTTCGCCGGAGCAGGGGAGGAGGATGTCTTGCTGTCGGTCTTGTACCAGCCGCTGCCGACAAAATGGACTGCCGGCGGGGCGATGAGCTTCTCCGTCTTCTTCGATTTGCACTCTGGGCACGACGGAACGGTTTTGCTCCCGAAAGGACGGGAGAATTCGAACGTGTGGCCGCACTTCACACAGCGGAAATCGAAGGTGGGCATGTGAAAGAATTATAGGCACAGAAAAGCGAATTAGGAATTACGTATTATGTATTACGTATTACGTAGCAGGCGACGACTCGTCAGTTTCAAATAATTCGTTCCGTCGGCCCTCCCATGATGCCCCGGTACAGCTTGTTGAAGCCCCAGCACAGTCCCAAGACCGCCAGCCCCGGCACCGCGAGTGTTTCCAGTGCGGCACCGGCCACTCCTGCAACGCCTGTGACGGCTGCCTCCACGCCGTGCGCGGCTCCGGCCGTTGCCATCGTGTTCACGGCGCCCGTCGTGGTCAGCGCACCGGTTTCGACAGCACCTGCGGCTGCCGCTTCGGTTCCAGCGGAAACAATGGGAAGAGCTTCGGGTCCTGTAACCATATGTTTGTGTGTATCGCATCATTATAGCGATTTTCTGGTCTTTTTGCACGCCTCATCGCGAACCAAAGGCCTTCCCGAGCGCCCAGCGCGAGACGCCGACCACTGCGGCGATGCCCAGCGCCACTCCCCCCAGGTACAGGGCATTCACTCCGACGATAGGGAGCGGAGTCGTCAGTGAATCCACGGCGCCGGCGGCGAAGCTATTCAGGGGCATCAGACAGGTTCAATGACGGTATTCGGTGCACCCAAGACGGCGTGCGCCGCGTCATCCACGGGTCCGTCCGTCGCTTCGGCCAACACGGCGCTGAGCGTTCCGAATATCCGTTTCTGCCGGACGTTCGTCACGATTTTATTCACGGAATTTTTTGTGCCTTTGAACGTCTCGTTTGTCCGGTCATTCAGTGTGTACTTCTGCTTGAATCCATGGAGGCCGTCGGCGATGGTCGGAATGATCTGATTGGTGCCTCGCCACGCGGCGATGATCGCGTTGCGCGGCGTCCGCAGCAGGTTGCTGATGATGTCTTCTCTTGGATCGATGCCTTCCTTCAGGTCCGACACGAACTGACGGGCCGCTACGACGGGACGGCTCGCGGGAGCGTTGGAGTAGCGGATCAGCCGGTGCTCGGAGAGGACACTGTTCACGGCTTCATTATCGTTTTCTGCCGGGTAAAGTCCACGAAAATGCGGGTTTTATCACATTGAAGCCGGCTGACCACCGATTCTCGGCCTCCCGATGCCAAGTATGCCTTGCATGCGAAGTGCCGCGACTGTATAAAGTTCCGCGCTAACCGCCTTCAACGGCGGTCGCGTTGCTCTTTCTCTCTAACGAACGGCCCTCTCACAGTCTAATTCGAGAGCGGTCGTTTTTTTGTGCCCCTCGATACGCTCGTGCTGGCAGCGCGAGCTACTCGGGGTGACAGAACTGAAGTATCATCCCTTCGCATGTTACCCAAAGCACACGATCCGGCTGCTACTGAAGACCAGCTTACGCCCCGCGACGGGGCCAGCGGCAAGCCGCTGCCGAAGGCTTATGATCCATCCAAGGTGGAGGATCGGATTTATGCGATGTGGGAGGAGAGCGGCGCGTTCACGGCCGATCCCACGAGCGACAAGGAACCCTTCACCATCTCCATGCCGCCGCCCAACGCGACCGGGCAGCTGCATCTCGGTCATGCGGTGATGCTCGCGCTCGAAGACATCTTCACGCGCTTCCAGCGCATGCGCGGCAAAGAGGCGCTCTGGGTGCCTGGCACGGACCATGCCGCCATCGCGACGGAGAGCCTTGTCATCAAGAAGCTGCAGAAGGAGCAGAAAATGAAGGACCCCCGCAAACAGCTGGGCCGCGAGAAGCTGATCGCCGAGATCGTGACGTTCATCGAAGCCAGCAAGAACACGATCCGGGGCCAGGTCCGCAAAATGGGATCGTCGTGCGACTGGTCTCGCGAGCGGTACACCATGGAGCCGGCGCTCAACCGCTGCGTCAACGAAGTCTTCGTCAAAATGTACCGCGACGGCCTCATTTATCGCGGCCACCGCATCGTCAACTGGGATCCCAGGCTCCAGACCACCGTCAGCGACGACGAAATCGTCCATGAGGAGCGCAAAGAGCCGTTCTTCACGTTCAAGTACGGTCCGTTCGAGATCAGCACGTCGCGTCCCGAGACCAAATTCGGCGACAAGTACGTCGTCATGCATCCCGACGACGGGCGGTATGCAAAGTACAAGCACGGCGATACCTTCACGGCCGAGTGGATCAACGGCCCGGTGCAGGCAACCATCATCAAAGACAAAGCCGTCGACCCCGCGTTCGGCACCGGCGTCATGACCATCACCCCGTGGCACGACCACGCCGACTTCGAGATCGCGGAGCGCCATAAGCTCGACAAGGAACAGGTCATCGGCTTCGACGGGAAGCTCCTCCCGATTGCCGGCGAATTCAGCGGCATGCACATCGAGGATGCGCGTCCGCTCATCGTCGAGAAGCTGAAGTCCAAAGGTCTCGTCACGGCCGTCAAAGAGGATTACATCCATAACGTCGCCACCAGCCAGCGCGGCAAGGGGGTCATCGAGCCGCAGATCAAGGAGCAGTGGTTCATCGACGTCAACAAGCGCGTGGTCAAATGGAAGCGTCGGGAGCTCAGTCTCAAAGAAGTGATGCAGGAGGTGGTCAAAACCGGCCTGATCAAAATCATCCCCGATCGCTTCGAGAAGACCTACTTCCACTGGATCGACAACCTTCGGGACTGGTGCATCAGCCGCCAGATCTGGTGGGGGCACCGGATTCCCGTCTGGTATCGCAACGACCAAGGGTCTGCCGACGTGCACGTCGGCGTGCAGCCGCCCCGGCGTAGTCCGGACGGACCGGACGAAGCCGGGTGGGAGCAGGATCCCGATACGCTCGATACGTGGTTCAGTTCCGCCCTGTGGACGTGGAGCACGCTCATTGATCCGGAGCTCACCGATGATTTCACGCTCTCGCTCGAGGATCTGCTCAAGAAGAGCCCCGACGTCATGAAGTTCCACCCCACCGACGTCATGGAGACGGGGTACGATATCCTTTTCTTCTGGGTCGCCCGCATGATCCTGATGACGACGTACGTCACGGGTTCCATCCCCGAACTCGAATACGGCCAGGTGCCGTTCGATACCGTCTACCTGCACGGGCTCGTCCGCACGCGCGACGGCCGCAAGATGAGCAAGAGCGATCCCGACACCATGATCGATCCGCTGGATATGATCAAAAAATACGGCGCCGACGCCCTACGCATGTCCATGATCGTCGGGCAGAGCCCGGGCAACGATTTCCGGCTCTACGAGGAGAAGATCGCCGGCTACCGCAACTTCGTCAACAAGCTCTGGAACGCCTCGCGATTCGTCCTCATAAAGTGCGAGGAGCATCATGCCGATCCCGCGACGATCACCGCTCTCCCGGAGGCGAAGCATCTCTCGCTTGCTGACCGTGCACTCCTGCATGCGCTCGAAGTTCTGATTCAGGACGTCTCCAAAGGACTCGAGGAATATCGCCTGAGCGACGTGGGCGAACGCCTCTATGCCTTCGTCTGGGAGTACTTTTGCGACTGGTATCTGGAGCTCAGCAAAGGCACGGCAAACGTGGCCGTCCTCGTCCATGCCCTGCGCCGCATCCTCAAGCTGCTGCATCCGTACTGCCCGTTCGTCACGGAAGAACTCTGGGCGTCGGTGAAGCCCGCCGACGCCGGCATGCTGCTCAAAGAGGAGTGGCCCGCTCTCAAGTCTGCGCGCAAAGATCAGGAGTCGTTCGATCAATTGCAGACCGTTATCGACGTGGTCACGGCCATCCGCAAACTCCGCAGCGAGCAGGGGATCGAGCCCGGGAAGGAACTCACGGTGACGATTGTCAGCAAAGAGCACGCGTCGCTTCTTGAGTCCCAGGCGGAGCACATCCGCCGGCTGGCCAAGCTCGGATCGCTGACGATTTCGGGAAAATCTGGGAAGCCGCAGAACATGGTTGTCGCTCTTCTTGCAGGTATCGAAGTGCACCTGTCGCTCGAGGGCCTGGTCGACAAGGCGGCGGAATCGAAAAAACTGCAGACTGAGCATGACGATCTCACACGGTATCTGAAGGGAATCGAAGCCAAGCTCAATGACGCCTCGTTTGCCGAAAAGGCCCCGGCAAAAGTGGTGGAGATGGAAAAGAAGAGACTGGCTGAAACGCAGGAGAAGCTCAAAAAGATCGAAGAACGGCTGAATCTCCTGCAGTAGAGTGCCTCGAGGACCCTTGAAATTTATGGAGAAATAGGTTCTTGTATTACTGCTGGTTTTTTACAATTCGCGTTTCCTTTTCGAAAGGAGCTTTCGCTTGGAGAAGCCCTCGTGTCCCTCCTGTGGGAGAGGGATGGAGGCCATCAATGACCAGGATGAATTTTTGAGGGCGGAGTATTACTGCCCTCCCTGTCAGCGATTCGACACGTTTCGCCAGGACGGCGATAAATTCATCCAAGTACCGAAGTGGCCTCAGTCCCTTGTTTTTTGGGCAATCGCCATCGCGATTATCGCGGCCGCACTGTTCTTCACGCGCCAGCCTCCGGGCTAGCGCGTGCCAGCACCCGCCGATGCACCGTGGTTCGTCCACGCCGCATCGGCTTTTTATGCGTACTCAGGATGTCACCGTGCACATCACAATCACATCCCTTCTTCCGGAGGATCATCCGCTGCTCCCGCGGCGTGTGCACATAGCTCTTCTGGATGCCGGAACCGCGGGCTAGCGCTTCCAGAAGATCCGTCTTGTGGGTGTAGCCCCGACGCTCCATCTCATCCACGAGCGCCTGGTGGCGTGCGTAGAGCGCTTTCAGTTTCCCTTTCCAGCGGAGAGTCTCTGGATGGTTGGCATATCCTTTCTTTCCCTTCGTGAGCACCGCCCAGATGGCATGCAGCTCCCGGTGCTCACCCAGGAGATGAGCCCGGCAGAGGAGCCGCGGAGGAAGGTCCCAGATGCGCATGAGTCGAGTATAGGGTTCTTATTCGTACATCGGCATATCCACCGTCACTTTGGTTCCCGTCTTCACCGCCATTGCCGATCCGCGCGTGATGCTGTTGCGGCCAAAGCGCGCATGGAGAAGATCCAGCGAATCCTGGATCGCCTCGTCCCGCTCGGTCCTCTCCGGCGCTTCGAAGAGCGAGTACTGCGGCGCCCCGGCGGGGATCAGGTGCCAGAGCGCGAGGCCCACCTGCGTGTATGTCATTCTGCCATCAAAACTCCGCTCGAAGCACTGGCGGATAAACGGAAGAATCGCTTCTTCGGTGTGCGCCGGCTGTGGCAGTGATGCATTTGCGCCGCCGCCGTTATATTCACCGTCGCGCAGCCAGACCGAAACGCCCCGGCAGGCCAGATGGTGCCGGCGCATCTTGAGCATCGTGTACTCGGCGTGCCGGAGCAGATGTGCCCAGAGCAACGCGCGATCCTTTGTCGCACGGAAACTGCGGCAGCGGCTGACCGACTTGGGCGGCGCCTCATCGGAGGTCACCGATGAGACCGGATTGCCCAGCAGTTCCTCCTTCAGCTCCACGCCCGACTTGCCGAAGAGCGCGTCGAGCGCGCCTGCCGGAGCCTGCGCGATATCCCAGGCGGTCTTCCATCCCCGGGCATCCGTATGCAGGACCCGCTTGCGGCCGATGCCGGGGATTGCTGCCGCGGGACGGTCCTTCAGGAAGTCCGAAATCCAAAACTCGAAACTCGAAACAATTTCAAAATTTGAATTTCTAAAATTCATAGTTGTTTCGGAATTCGAGTTTTGTGCTTCTCTCAAAATAGTGATGCCTGCCGGCTTCCGGTACTCGCTCGCCATTTTTGCGAGCGTCTTGGAGGGACCCGTACCGATGGACACGGTCAGGGCCGTCTTTCTGAGGAGCATCTGCTGCGTTTCGGTTGCCCACCGGACCAGATCTTTGGGTACGCCTCCCACGAGGCTCTGGAGGTCCAGAAACCACTCGTCAATCGACGCTTGCTCCAGAATGGGGCATTGGCGCCGCAAGAGCGTTTCGATCTCCTCCGAGGCACGTCCCGCCTCATTGAAGTCCGAGAGCACTCTAATGGCATCCGGAGCCAATTTTAGGGCATCGATGAGGCGCATCCCCGTCTTCACGCCCTTCGCCTTGGCTTCGTAGCTCGCGGCGATCACGCAGCCGCCGCCCATCCCCAGTGCCAGCAGGGGCTTCCCCCGCAGGCGGGGGTTCTTCCGGACGATGACGGACGCGAAGAAGGCATCGACGTCGATATGGGCGATCATGACGAGTGAATAGTGAAAAGTTAAAAGTGAAAAATGATTGAAAGAACTTTTCACTATTCATTTTTAACTTTTCACTCCGTCAGTACTTTCGAATAACTCCTCTCACCACCCCTGCCACCTTCAGCTCCTCCCGGGCGTGGAGCTCGGGATACCTGGGGTTCTCGGCCTTGAGGAAGAATTTTCCCTTCTCCTTCACGAGCCTCTTCAGCGTGAATTCGTCGTCGATGACGCCCACCACGATATCGCCCGGGCGGGGCTCCTTGCCGCGTTCCACCACCACCAGATCGCCCTCCTGGATGCCGGCGTCGATCATGCTGTCGCCTTTCACGCGCAGGAGGAACGTCGAGGATTTATCACGCACGAGGTAATCCTCAATCGTGATGGTTTCCTCCGCCTGTTCCTCCACCGGCGCCGCGAAACCGGCGGCAATGGGTCCGAAGAGGGGAAGCATCATGGGCATCACGCCTTCCGCCACGGGCTGCTCCAGGATCTTGATGCGTCCCTTGGGGTCTTTTTCCAGATGGCCGGTCTTGAAGAGCACCGAGACGACCTTCGCCACCGCGTTCTTGCTGCGCACGCCGAAGGCGATCGCCAGGTCGGCAAGGGACGGTGAGTACCCTCGCTTGGTCTGGAATTCGCGGATATAACTCAGAACCGTGCGCTGGTGAGGGGTGAGGGTGTCGACGGGCATGGCAGGGAGGGGAATCCGGCTTCGCTCCGGAAGCTTCGCCGGGACGAACGTCCACCATACTAGGTGGACGATTGTTCACTGTCAAGAAGCCGGCAGACAATCCCCTGGGAATGCTTACGCTGCGTCCTCAATCACTGCGCGCAAGTCGGCTCTGTAGTCGTCCCGCGCGCTGCCGAGATTCTTCTCCGAGACGTGGAAGAGTCCGTGCTGGTGATCAAACCGGGCCAGCTGTTCGAGGTTTCCCTCGCCACTGGCACCGCCGGTGATGAGCCGCCGCTTCAACATCAGTTCATCGTACAGGGCTTTTTCCATACAGAATCCGGGGAAAGGATTAAGGATCACTATCCCCCTCATCGCCTGGTCCGTCGATGATTGCGTATGGCAAAACTCCCGGAGGAGTACAGAATCTCATCCCTGTCCTGCTTTGCGGGGGAGGCCGAAGTCACCCGTCGATCACGTCCAGGTCCTTGTGCTTCCGCAATTCGATATACGTGATGGTCCAGACCGCATGATTGAAGACGTGCAGGTAGCCGAAGAAGTAGCTGGCGACGAGAATGAGCGCGATGCCGACGGCGCTCGCGATGAGCCACGTGAGCGCGACGGACAGGAACGAACCCAGCGAGATCACCAGCCCGAACATCACCGCGGGAATCAGGAGAACCACAACGGCGTTGATGAAAATACGGATGGAAATGACCATCAGCAGCATCACCAGGAACATCACCTGGCCCAGGTAGCTGACGATCAGCTTGTAGCTCTGGCCCATCGCGGCGAAGATGCCGGCTTTCTCCACCACCACGGCGGGTTGCGCGAAGCTGAAGAGGAATTTGAGGAAGTTGGAAAGGATCCAGAAGAACACAATGACCCCGATGAGGAACCAGGCTGCGTCTCCGGGGATATACCGCAGGATGAGGGAGCAGATCGTGATGACCATGGAGAGGCTGGCCAGGATCAGAAACTCGTGGATCGCGAAGATCGGGAAGAAGTTGAAGAGCGCGAGCACCAGGCCGCCCGTCACCGCCTGTTTCTGATGGGACTTCGCCGTCAATCCGATGATCGCGCCTTCCGCCAGGTGCGGCACAAACCATTCGATCACCAGAAGGACGCAGAATATCGCGATTATGGTAATGAACACCCCGATGGAGACCTTCTCGTGCAGCCAGATGAAGTCGTCGAAAAAGCCGACAGTCTTCCCCTCGATGAAATACGCGTACCCGAAGTACGCCTGGTAGCCGATGAGCTTGAGCGCGAACAGCGTTTCGAAGAACGATGTGAAAAACCCCCAGCGCTGCAGCGATTTCTCGCGGCACGTGATAGTCCAGGCTTCGGCGATGATGTCCCGGGGGGTCATAACGAAGGAATCATGACGGAAGAACCGCCAATCATGAAGGGCTGCGGGGCCGGTTTCCTCCTATTGGCCGTTGAGGGCAGAGGACGCTGTTGACTGCGAGAGGGAACTGGCGGCTTCCTGCTTTTTGACCGGCAGAGGAATCAGATCCTGGAAGGGCCGATACTCGTAGTCCATGCCCAGCACGATGGTCACCTGGCGTTGCTTGAGGGGGTCGATGCCCGGCGGGAGGGGTCCCGTGGGCAGGTGCAGCAGCGTGGAGAAGAACTCGCTCAGGGCGCGGTCCTCCGGCGTCAGCGGCACGATGACCGTGGCGGGCAGCTTGAGCGGGTTCTTGCGGTCTTCCGTGGCGTTGTCGGTCTCGACGTCGGGAAGGCCGTAGCGGACCAGTTCGCTCGCCAGAATCCGGGCCGTGCCCGTGGGGGCGCCGGCATTCAGAATCTGGATGGAGGGATTGCTCAGCAGGATCGTGCGGTTCATCGTCAGGAACCGCAGGAACGTCTGGATCTGCTTCCATGTCACGGGGGACTCGGGGATGGAGAAGGGGAGCAGCACGGAGGCGCCGTCAAACTGGTCGCGCGGCGGCGGATACAGAAAGCCGCCCGGCGTCGCGATGCCGGTGTTGATGCCCGACGCGATGCCCAGCGTGTGGCTGATGACGTTGGCCCGCTCGATCTGCTCGCCCAGGCGCGCGGCGCCCAGGATATCGGCGAAAGTCATGGTGGTCTCCACGTGGTCCGAGAGGATCTTGAGCAGCGAGGTGATGGTGCCGGGACTGTCGGTGATGCCCATGGTCCGCGCTTTTTCGGCCAGCGCCTGCACCAGCTGCTGCTGGCGTGCCGCGCGGCTGAAGTCGCTCGTCGTATGGCGGCTGCGGGCGTATTTGAGCGCGGTTTCCCCGTCCAGGTGCTGGAGGCCCTGGCGGATTTCAAACGTCTGGAAGCTGTAATCGGGTCCCGGATACTCCGTGTCGACGATATCCTCCGGCACGACGATATCCACGCCCCCGAGCGCGTCCACGCCCTCGACGAACGCCGTGAAGTCCACCTTCATGACGTGGTGGAGCGTGATGCCCAGGTGGTTGCCGAGTTCGCGGGTGAGTTCCTTCATCGCCCCGATGGATGCGTCGCTCGCGGTCATGCCGTCGCGCTTGAGTTTGATCTTGTAGTTCCGGTAGAGCTCATTCACGCGCCCCCGCCCCATATTCTCCGTCTTCAGCACGTAGAGGTCGCGCGGCAGCGAGAGCATCACCGCGCTGCGGGTCTTCCACGGGTCCAGGCTCACGATCATGATCGTGTCCGTCAGATCGACGCCCTCGTGGGTCTTGTCGCCCACGCCCAGCAGCAGGAAGTTGGTGAAGCCGTTCTCGTCGGCGGGCAGTTCGGAGCCCGCGACCGACAGGAAGTTGTGGATCGTGAGAATCCGCATCGCCACCAGCGCCTTCACCGTTCCCGCGAGAATGACCATGCCGAAGAGCACCGACGCGAGGACCACGGCGGTCTTTTTGAGGATCCGGACCCGGTGCGCGTGCGTTTCCTCCTCTTCGTGCCGGATCTTCCACTTGCCGTACAACCCCACGAACAGTCCTCCGAAACGGAGCACGTACGGAGCGGCTTTCGCGGCGAGAGCTTTCCAGCGCGAAGGCTTCTCCTCGCGGATGCGACGAGTGGTGAACGTCATCGGCAAGAGTATAGGGCCCGGGTCGGGGTTGGGGCTAGGGCGGGGGACAATTTTTCTGCTCATTCCCTACGGCGCCAGTCCGCGGGATCGCATGATGAACAGGACCATGTCCTGCGTGAGAGCGAGTAGAAGAAGGAGTATCGGCTGATGCGCGAGATAGATTGCGAGTGCGTGGCGGCCGGGCCACGCAAGCGCACGTCTTCGACGTGCGTGAGAAACCGAAGAAACCAAGGAGTTCCTGTCCCGCGTGAGGCGAACGTAGCAAAAATACCCCGTTGCATATCCGATCAACACGATTCCGAACCAGGGGATGAGCGGGAAGTAATCGACGCTGAAGAAGTCCGGCGGCATCACGCCCAGTGGCAGCAGCAACGACGTCTCCGCGGTCACAGAGGACCCGATCCCCAGTCCGATCCCGAGGCACACAATCGCAAGACCGATCGCGGCTGTCCATTCCTTCATGCCGCCGAAGAAGGGAAGCAGCAGAATGCTCGTTCCGATGAGATGCAGGATGCCGAAGCGCACATAGCTCTCCGCATCCATCCCGTACGTCACCGCGGAGACGAGCAGGCCGCAGGCGACCACGCCCATGCCACGCAGGAGATATTTCCGATACCGGAACGGGAAGGGTTCATCAGGATGTCTCGCCTGATGACGATTCCACGAAATCGCGAAGCTGCAGCCGACGAGCAGCAGAAAGAGCCCCGCCGTGCCTTCTTGCAGTGCGGTCCATCCCCAATGGTTGAACATGCCCAGTTTCCATCCGTAGAAGATCTCCAGGTCGTAGCAGGCGTGGTAGACGACCATCAGGAGGATGGCGAGGGTACGGAGGAGATCGAGCTCAATATATCGGGTTGAACCTTCGTTCATGGATTTACCCTAAAGCACAAAACTCGAAACCCGAAACAATTACTGAATGACAAAATTTGAATTTTAAAATTTTTATTTTTAATACATTGTTTCGGGTTTCGGACTTTGAATTTCATTGGATAAAGAAAAACCCCCTTTCGGGGGTTCTTCTGGATAGCTCAGTGAGCATTCCTTGATCCCGAGTAGCTCGAGCCGGAGGCGCGAGCGTACGAGGGGCTTACGCCATGCGGTTCTGACGCTCAGCGTCGAAACACGCCTTGCAGAGAACGGGTCGGCCACCCTCCTCGACGGGGCGAGGCTTGAAGGGGACCTGGCACTGCGCGCCGCACTTGCCGCAAACGGCATCGTGCATCTGGCGGTCCTGCATTCGCTCGTTCTTGCGGGCCGCGCGGCAGTCCTTGCACCGCTGGGGTGCGGAGAGCTGCTTGCTCGCGTAGAACTCCTGTTCACCATCGGTGAACACGAATGATTGGCCGCAATCGCGGCAGGTGATCTGTTGATCAGCCATAAAGAGAAGAAAGAAAGAAGATAATTTGCAGGCAACCTACCTGCGAGGGCTGTTTCCTTCTTTCCGTTCTTCGATGATATCGATCACGTAGCTGAAGGAATTGCTGCCAGAAGTATACCGTAAAGGCCGTTAGGGTCAATCAGATGTCAATGTTTCTCCAGAGGCTAAATGTCGATAACAGAGCGATTGCTGCTTCAATAGAGCCACCCCTTCATCCGTGAAGAGGTGGCGTACGTGGCAATCATTCGTCGCTGTCTTTTTTTGCGGCCCTCCAGACCGCGGTGGTGAAGCTGTCTAGCGCATTCCTCAGGACGTCGGATTGGCTCCTTTGGACAAAGTCCATCAGAGCCACGAGTGCTTCCTGTTCATCAGAATTGCTGATGGAAAGCTCAATCTCGCGGAATTCGACGATTTCCGGGTCTTCCTTGAGATAGCAGTCGTCGGGACCCAGATAGAGTGCAGGCTTCCCGCCAGCCTCAGTGCGATAAAGGAACAGACGCACGATCACCTCCTTCTTAAGGGGGATAAGGGATTGCTACTAATTATATTTGAACAAATTTATTGAAAAATAGCAATACCACGAAAAAGGCGGCCGAAGCCGCCTTTCTGACCTGTCGATGTATGCGCGGGCGGGGAGGCCCGCGTCTGAAATTCCTATTTCAGGGAGACCTTGGCGCCCGCCGCCTCGAGGGTCTTCTTCATCTTCTCGGCGTCTTCCTTCGCGACGTTCTCCTTGATCATCTTGGGGGCGCCGTCGACCATCGCCTTGGCATCGCCGAGGGCGAGACCGGTGACTTCGCGGAGAGCCTTGATGACGGCGATCTTCTGAGCGCCGGATTCGGTCAGCTCGACGTTGTAGCTGCTCTTCTCTTCGGCGGCTGCGGCTGCGCCACCGGCTGCCCCGCCTGCTGCGGCGACGGCGACGGGAGCGGCTGCGGAGATGCCGTAGGTCGTCTCCATGTATTTGACGACGTTATTGAGGCTGATAACGTTCAGCTTTTCGAGGGCGGTGATGACTGCCTGCTCCTCGGAGGACAGAGTGATGGTGGCGGCGTCGGCCATAACGGGGTGGGGAATAAAAAGAAGTAAGAAAAAATGGATGACAGATCAGGCGGCCGGCATCTTCTTCGCCTTCTCGCTGAGAGCGCGGGCGAAACCGGTGAGCGGGTTGTTGCAGATGGACATGAAGGAGCGCAGCGGCGACTGGAGCATGCCGGCGAAGGTCGCGAGCAGCACCTGGCGGCCCGGGATCGTGGCCAGCGTCTTGGCATCCTCCTTGCTGAGCAGCTTTCCCTCGAAGATTCCTCCGACGAACGAGACCTGGGGGTGTTCCTTGCTGAAGGCGTACGCAACCTGCGGTCCCACGATCGGGTCCGTGATGCTGAAGATGCAGGCGACGGGGCCGGGGAGCGAGTTCTCCTCGGGGACCGGGAAGCCTTCCGCCTTGGCGGCGAGGCGCATCAGCGTCTTTTTGGCGACTTTCATCTCGGCGCCCGCGGCCTTGAGCTTGCGGCGCAGTTCGCTCACTTCGGAGACTTTGAGGCCGATGTAGTTGGCGAAGACCACGGACTGAGCGGACTTCATTTTGTCCTGCAGCTCTTTGAGGAGGACTTTCTTCTGATCGCGGGTGACGGCCATAAAGTGGTGGGTCCCTCGTACGCTCGTCACTTCGTCACGAGCTACTCGGGATGACAGGGAAGGAGATACTCAGGGAGGAGATTGTCATTCCGAGTAGTCCGCCGAAGGCGGACGTATCGAGGAAAGGCAATAAAAAAGGTCTCCCAATGACTGAAGCATCCGGGAGACCAGCGAGGAACACGGCACGAATCACCAAGCCGGGGCCGAGTAACCGATGCTGTATTCCTCGGAGGGGCTTATTTCGGCCTGCGGCCTTATGCCCTCGGTCTTCGGATGTAGGCGCATTCTAGTCATCGGGGGCAGGAAGTCAAGAAAAACCCTTCCTACAGCCTCCATTCGCCAAATCCTGCGGACGAAGCGAGGGCAAACCAGGCTCCTTCCGCCGATACCAAAGATGTCCTGCGCCCAGGTATTCCCCTAGGGATCGGCGAATTCCTCTTTCCTCAGGATCGGCAGTCCTGTCATGAGTTTTTCGGAGGGCGGCATGCTAGAATCGTCGTTCCATGACTGCACTGTCTCCGTCCCTGTCGGCCGCTCTCCAATCGCTGGAGAAAGCGAAGCTGCCGCTGGAGGCGTCGCAGCTGCGCCGGACCATCGATTACGCGGACGCCCTGTACGGAAAGTCCATGCACTGGAGCGGGCTCACGCTGCTGGAGCATGCGCTGGGGGTGCTGCAGTTGCTGCTGCCGTTCCAGCCCGATGCCGATACGGTCACGGCGTGCCTTCTCCAGCACGCGCTGGACGCCAAGGCCATCGGCACGACGGAGCTGCAGGAGGCGTTCGGGCCGCGCGTGCGCTCGCTCGTGAGCGGCGTGCACCTCCTTTCGCGGCTCAATTCCCGGACGCGGAGCACGGGCATCGAGGACATGCGCCTGATGCTTCTGAGCATCGCCGATGACGTGGGCATCCTGCTCATCGCGCTGTGCAAGCATTGCTTCACCCTCGAACGCGCGCACCTGCTGCCCCCCGCGGACCGCAAGCGCATGGCGCGCGACGCGCTCAACCTCTCCGCCCCGGTGGCGGCCCGACTCGGTATCCACACGCTCAAGCAGCGCCTCGAAAGCCTCGCATTTCCGATCGTGTATCCCGCCGACGCCGAGCGCATCACCGAGCAGCTCAGCCAGGTTCATGAGCGCCACGGCGCCTTCCTCGACGGCGCGGCGGAGAACCTGCGCTCGTCGCTCGAGGAGCAGGGCATCACCGCGTCGGTGCAGGGTCGCGAGAAGCAGCCCTACAGCATCTTCATGAAGATGAAGTCCAAGAGCCTCTCGCACATCGAGGGACTGCCCGACCTGTTCGCGCTGCGCGTGATCGTCGAGACCGAGGAGCAGTGCTACCGCGTGCTCGGAGCGCTGCACCGCATCGGCCGCCCGGTGGTGAACCGCTTCAAGGATTACATCTCGTTCCCCAAACCCAACGGCTACCAGAGTCTGCACACGACGGTGGCCAAGCTCCCCGGCGTGCCGGACGGACTGTTCGTGGAAGTGCAGGTGCGCACCGTCGCGATGCACCGCGAAGCCGAGTACGGCATCGCCGCGCACTGGAGCTACAAAGAGGGGGGCTCCGCGGAGTGGTCGCTCCAGCGCGTGCAGCTGCAGCAGGCGATCGCCTCGCAGCATGCGCTCGAGAGCGGGACCAACGCCGCGCCGCGCCTGGCCGACCATATCTTCGTGCTCACCCCCAAAGGCGACGTCATCGAACTGCCCGAGGGCGCGACGCCGCTCGACTTCGCCTTCCAGATCCACACGGACCTGGGACTCAGCTTCCGCGCCGCCCGCGTCAACGGATCGGTGGTCCCGCTGGATTACGAGCTGGAAAACGGCGACGTGATCGAGATCATCGGGCAGCGCACGCCCCATCCGTCGTTCGAATGGCTGCAGCTGCTCAAAATGGCGTCGTCGCGGTCGCGCCTCAAGCGCTACCTCAACACGCTGCACCGCACGGAGGACATCGCGCGCGGCAAGGACCTGCTCAACGAGGAGCTGCGCCGCCGGCGCCTGCCCGCGCTCGATACGTCGCTCTCGCTGCTGCGCATGCATGACGGGAAAATCCTGGGCATGTCGGAGCGCGAGGACCTGCTCATGAAGCTGGGGCAGGGGACCGACAAGATCGGCTCGCTCATCCAGCGGCTCGATCTTCTGCGCCCGCTCCGCTCCACGGCGCAGGTGACGGTGCCCAAGGGCAAGGGGCTGCGGTTCCAGCGCAAGGACGCGCTCGTGGACCTGGAAGGTGACGTGCCCATGCCGCTCAAGTTCGCCAAATGCTGCAAGCCGCACGACGGCGAGCGCGGGAAAATCACCGGCATCATCACGCGCGCGGGGGATGTGATGATCCACGCCGCCAAGTGCCGCAACGCGCTGAGGGGAAACCCGGAGCGGAGGATCGGGGTGAAGTGGAGGAAGTTGTAGTGTGTATCACGTATATCGTATTACGTATTAAGCGCAGTGCTTAATACGTAATACTGAATACTGAATACTATTCTCTTATTTCGCCAGCATCCCCTCCACCAACTTCTCCACTTTTTTCCGCCACTTCAATTCTTCATATCCATCTCCTCCCTCTTTGTAATACGCCTCCGCCTTGGAACGTTCGGCGTCCGGCACTTCGGCCAGCGCGTCCTGGACGGCGGCGGCGATGTCGTCCGGGGATACCTCCATCTTCTTGTCATCAATCAGCCACTGGATCGCGAAGCGCAGAGTGAGGCGCTTGGTGGCCTCCTCCGTCAGCTCCTTCTGAAAAGCTTCCGGCGTCCGGTTGGTGCTCTTGAGCCAATCCTCCACCGACATCTTCTCCCGCTCCAGGTTGCGGAGGATCTCGTCGGCGATCATGCGTTCCTCGTGCGTCACCAGTTCCGGCGCCAGGTCGATCGACGTCGCTCCGCGGATGGCCTCGAACAGATCGCGCTCCCGGCGCGTGCGCTCGGCCTGCTCTTCCTGCTCCCGCAGCGACTTCTCGATCCTCGCCTGCAGGTCCGCCGCCGATTCGCCCAGATGATGTTCCTTCACGAACGCGTCCGTCAGTTCCGGCGTCATCACTTCCGCCACCGCGTGCACGGTCACCGTGAAGTCCACGGGCTTCTTGCGCAGGTGTTCGGCGTGGTAATCGTCGGGGAAGGTGACCGCGAAGGTCTTGGTTTCGCCTGTCTTCATGCCCACGATGGCCTCCTCGAAGCCCGGGATCAGCGATTTGCTGCCGAGCGTGAGCTTGTAGCCGGTTGCGCGCGTGCCATCGACCTCCTTGCCGTCCGCCTTGCCCGCGAAATCGACCGTCACCTCGTCCCCGTTCTTCGCCGCGCGGTCCGCCGGCTTGGTGGTGCGGTACTGGGTCTTGAGGTAATCGATCATGCGGTCGACGTCCTTCTTGCCGATTTTCGACGCCTCCTTCTTCACCGAGATTTTGTCGGCTCCTTTCACTTTCACCTCCGGACGCTCGACGATGGTGATCACCAGCGTCAGGGGGTCCTTGGCGGTCAGGTCCACCTTCGGCGGGATGATGGGCTGCAGCTTGTGCTCGCGGATGAGTGAGTCAAAAACACCCGGCAGCAGGATGCGGATGGTTTCCTCGCTCAGCGTTGCGGGGTCGATCTTCTGGCGCAGGAGATCCGCCGGCGCGCGGCCGGGACGGAAACCTTCCACGCGGATGCGCTCGCCGAGCTTCTCCACCGCTTTCGCCTCGGCCCTGGCGGCTTCATCGGCCGTAAAGGTCACGGTCGACTGCGCGCGGGACTGCTTGAGTTTCTTGGGAGGGGTGATGGTCGGCATAGAGGAAACAGGAACGCCTTCAAATAGGCGCGACGGGCAGAGCATACAGGAAAAGCCGTGGTAGGGGAGGCCAAATGCCTTCAGGAGGCCAACAGCTTCCGCGCAGTTTCCACACCGCTGAAATACCCGCCGCAGACGGTCGTCGGCGTTTCGGGATGAATGGAGTTCGCGCATGCTTCCGTGGCTATGCCCAGGGTGCCTTCGATAATCTCCGCCATGATTTCCCGTGCACCATCGGACTGCTTATACAAAACCGAATACCCCGTCATCGTGTATTCCTCCTTTCCCCATGCCTTCCGGACAACGGAGGTCACCCGCGACCGGATCTTCTGCCCGAAGATGCGGCAGAGATTTTCGATGGTGATGTTCGCCGCGTCCTGTTCGGTCAGTCGCTGCATGCGAAGGCTCGGGGCTCCCCCCATGAAGCATGTCAGGGCATTTGCATTGCCGGTGTTCGGCCAGAGCAGCGGAGCCTCGGGAATATCCGTCCGGATAAGCGTCATGTCCTCGGGCCAGACAGGCCTGTCAAACACCGCCATCATTTTACAAACCATCCCGTTGCCGATCCGCCGGATCGCCTCCGTGTTGCGTGCCGGCAATGTGGGCAGAATCGCAGGCCTTCCGTTCTGCAGAAGCCCGAGGGGAAGGGCAAGAATGGCTTTCTTTGCATCAATGCGGCCGTTTTTTGTGTGAAGTTCCACCTGTCCCCGCCGCCATTGGATGGCGCTGACCGGATTATTGTAGGTAATCGGCAGTCCGGCAGCCATCTGCCGGGGAAGCTGCCGAAGGCCCCCCGTGACGTTGTAGTTTTTGTTGTCGAAAGCGCTTCCTTCCAGCAGACAGCGGATAGACATGAGTTCGGGACTCGCGCCCATTTCGGCCTGCAGGGCATGGAGAAGCAGATTGCGGATTCTGCTGATGTCTTTTGCGAGGCCGGGATCCTCGCGATACAACTTTCCACTGTTGATAAAATCCTCGATGCTCATCGCGGGAAACCGTTTATTTCGGATGAGTGCCTGCATGCGGTTGATGATGTTGTCGACAGATCCTTCGCCGGCTTCGTCGCGAATCAATTCAGGGGAGTCATACTGCTGAAAGACATACACTCCCGTCGATTCATCGTAGGGAACAGCCTCCAGACCCAGGGATTTCAGCACTGGCAGCAGGGCGGCTGAATGCAATCGTTCGGCTCCGCCAGCGGCCTGGGTCGCCGGCTCCGTCCAGATTCTTCCTCCTTCATCCGGTGCCGCCTCGACCACCATCAGGTCATCTACTCCCAATGCGTAGCATTCCCTTGCTGCGGCAAGTCCGGCAATGCCGGCTCCAATAATCGCAACATCCGTGCGTTGATTCATTGCAGATCACTATAAACAAACCCGCCGTCGGCGCCACTGATCCTTAAGGCAAGATCGAGGGGGAAGGTTATTTTCGCTTCCCCTTTCCCTGTCCCTGCCACAACACCAGCAGGGGGGCGGCCACCAGATACGACGAGTACACGCCGCTGATGGCGCCGAAGATCAAGGCAAGAATGAACCAGCGGATGCTTTCCGCGCCCATGAAGAACAGCGTCGTGAGCATGATGAGGATCGCCACCGTGGTGCCCGTGGTGCGGCCGATGCACTGCCTGAGCGCGGTCGCCGTGACCGTCTCGAGGTCGTCGTTGCGGTTCTCGAACGAGAGGTTGGCGCGGATGCGGTCGAACACCACCACGGCTTCGTTGGTCGAATACGCGAGGATCGTCAGCAGCGCGGTCACAAAGAGCGTATCGAACTCGAAGCTCGTGAAGAGGCTGAGGATCGTGAAGAGGCCCGTGGTGATGATGATGTCGTGCACGAAGGACGCGACCACGATCACGCCGAACTTCCAGGCACTGAGGCGGCCGGGCAGCTTGCGGAACGCGAGGGCGAGATAGGCGATGATCACGAGGGACGCGAGCGCGATGGCCTGGAGCGACTTCACCTTGAGGCTCGCCGAGAGACTGGGGCCGATGCTGTTGTACTTGAGCTCGGTCACGTCGCCGAGCGTGGTGCGGAAGTGCTCCAGAAGCTGCAGGTGCTCCTCGTTGGACATCGGCCGGAGGCGGAGGAGAAAGGCTTCTTCGGTGGCGGTCTTGATGGCGTTCACCGTCACGTTGCCGAGGTCGGTCGCGGCGGAGGCTTCGTACGATGCCAGCGCGGCGGTGACGTCGTTCTGCGTCTTGCCTTCGGGCAGCTCCAGCTGCATGAGCGTGCCTCCCGTGAACTCGATCGAGAACCTGGGACCCGGCACCACGAACAGCACGATGGACGCGATCACGAGAATGACCGAGAGGGACAGGGTGAAGCGGTAGAGATTCCGGAACGTCATAGCTGGGGCAGGGTAAAGGACAACGTCATGGCCTGTCCATGGAACTCCGCGGCCCAGAGCGCCATTCCCGGTTTCCCGGTCACGGAGGCCGCCCCCAGCCAGATCCATGCGGGGTGGGCCGCCACGCCTTCGAGCGTCGTCTGCTGGAATTTGGGCGACAGGGCGCCCCTGGCGAAGGCCCGTCCCGGCGACATCCACGACTGGCCGTCGCTTGCGGCGATCGCCTGGGCCAGCCACTCCCGGTCCGTCGAGAGGATGTAGCGGGCCCCGCGCCACGCCGTGAGGAGGGTCTTCCCCGACGCGCGGCCGCGCGACTCGCGCACGGTCCATCCGCCCGCGCCATACCGGCGGTCTTCGACCGCGGCGGGGTCATCGTGCACGACGGACGAACCGAATCCTTTCTCCAGCGTCCGCCGGACGACCACCGCGCCGGTGAGATCTGACCGGAACCGGTCGTGTATGTCATCCAGCCTGCCGGCGAGATCTCCGTCCGCGGATCCTTCCATCTGGAACCGGATGCCGCCGCCGGTGCCGGTCTTCCAGTGCACGGCCGTTTCGCCGTCAAGCAGGGGAAGGATGTCGTACGCCGTGCTCCATTCGCCGCCCAGGAGTTCCGCGGCCTTGCGGGAGAGCATGCCCTCGCGCACCGCGCGTTCGCTTTCGGGCAGGGGAAACAGCCATGCGTCCACGGCGGCATGCCCGTCCTGCACCGCCAGGCTCACATCGGGCTCGGGCGTCAGGGACGGAAGGGGACGCTGCAGAGTCCCCTGGACGGGCAACGCGGGCAGCCCGGCAATCCGCAGCATCGATCCCGCGTCGCCGCGGCGGAGGAGCACCGCGCCGGACGCATGCAGCATCGGACGCACGAGGGAGGGGAGCAGCGCGGAGGCGGACGCGGCGTCGGTCCGGAAGAAGATCCAGGGGGCGGACGCATCCATGTCCGCGGTGAGCCTGCCGAAGGACTGTTCCGCTTGCAGGCGCGGCGATGCCGATGCGAGCAGCGCGGCGATGCTCTCGTCATCCGCGAGCAGCTCCTGCCGGTTGATGGTGACGTTCGTCGAGGGGAGAGGAATTTCCTTCGCGCGGGACGCGAGCACCCAGGTGTCCGAGCCTCCGGGCAGCGCGATCACGCCGAGCGTCAGGCGCTCCTGGAACGCCGGCACGCGGCGCAGCGACGGATACTGCCCCGCGAACTGCTGCATGTCGCTCCACCGGACGTCCGAAAAGAACGCCAGCGTCCGGTCTGCCGGCAGCAGCGCCTCCAGTCCCCGGGGCTGCCAGAGCGCCAAAAGCCCCGCGACGGTGGTGATGCCGATGATGACCGTGCCCCCCAGGGCAAGGAGAACGAGGCGGACCGGAGAGAGGCTCAGTGTGGGCATTTGCCGCATTCTAAAGACATTCCCGCAGGACCACCAACACGAACACAAAATGTATTCATACAACAATATTCTCCTGTTGCCAGCGCACTTTATTGCGTTCGCCCCCGACTCTGCGTACGATGCTTCGATTTGCATACGTCATCCCGCAAATCACCCACACAAAAGCACACACACATACACAAGGCCCGGGCCTTCACACAAAAAAGGGAAAAAGAAGTAGGGATCATTCACATCATCAACGGATGATTCCCCTCGCAGAGAGGGGACTGGACACTCCCGCGCGTCCACTCCTCTCTCTGCTCTGCAATGTCGCGCCGTGGATGTGAGGTCTGCTCCAGCGGCGTGCTTTGTTCCTCCCCAGTGTCTCCTCATAGCCTTAGTGCTTTGCACGGCAGACCGGTCCGGGGACTTCGGCGGGTTCCGAGGAGAAACAAGAAACCCCAGCAAGGCAGAGAACCGGGGGCACCTCCCCTCAGCTTTCCTCCACTCATAACGAATGGCTCAGCGGTAGACTCATGTGATTCGCCGTTGATAGCCACGGAGGCAGGCAAAACAAACACAAAAAGGCATCGCAAGATGTCTTTTTGTTTATGTCAGGGGCGAATCCATCGTTTCGGATTCTCTTGAATGTATTCCCGAAATTCTTCGAGCGCTGCGCAATCCCGGATAATTCGGTCATGATAATTTCGTTGCCATAGACATTCCCCGGGTCTGTTTCGGACATCATTTACGGATTTTGTGACGGCCGATTTGAATGAGCGGACAATGGCGCCTAACGAACCGGAGACTGGCCCGGAGAGGGGGATGAGGGTAGGGGCGCAGCATGCTGCGCCCCTACGTGGTGTCACGTTTGTTCTAGGGGCGTTGCATGCAACGCCCCGACGATCCCGAATATGGAGAATTCCGTGTACGTGGTTTGGCATGATCACGAAAGCGTCGATATCTACATGGGGAAAATGATAAGGAATTGCGCGCCAACAATTTTCTGCACGTTGCCCGAATGCATTTAGTTCCATAGTTCCTTCCCGGACATTTCCGAACATACATTCCCTATTCTTCGTACAAATCGTGACGAAATACATTCCGCAGATCGAATAATCCCTTCCGGGCATGCGAGTAGATTGTCGATGATGGGAAACAAAAGTCATGGCCATGACCTTATCTGCTGAAAAACCATAGAAAAGATTCTCCGGTGAAGGATGTAATTTGCAGTGCGCTGTTTTCTTTTTCACAAGGACAAAATCATAGATTCCATGTCCTTGTGGAACGCCCGGCGGAACTACTGCCCCTGCGTCGCATTCAGTTCCTCTAGCCGCGTCCGCGCGCTCTCCAGATCCGGGTCCAGCCGGACGGCTTTTTCGAGCGCGGTCCGGGCCTCGTCCGGACGGTCGGTTTCCATCGCCGCCCAGCCCGCGAGATCCAGGATCTTGGGGGAGTCCGGCCACTTGGTGAGCGCCACCTGCGCGTACTGGTACGCGTCCTCTTTTTTCTCCAGCTGGATCGCGAGGGTGATCACCGTTTCAAACAGACCCGGGTCCGCGTCGGGCTCCGGGATCAGCGCGGCGCTCTGGTCCAGCGCGAGCGGCTTGTTGCCGGCCTGGATGGCGGCGTCCACCAGCCGGCGGCGGACTTCCTTCTTGGGCTCGAAACCGTTCACGAGCGCGTACTGAAGGAACGTCGCTGCGTTCTTCCACTGCCCCAGCACCATGTACGTGCGCCCCAGGAAGTACTGGATCTCCGGCTTCTCGGGATCGATCGAGTACGCTTTTTCGAAGGACGCGAGCGCGTCGTTGAAGCGCTCCGTCGTCAGCTCGCAGTACCCCTGCACCGTCCATGCGTCGCGGTAGTCGGCCTGCTTCGAGAGTACCCCGCCCAGCAGCGGCAGGGCCAGCTCGCATTCCTGGGTTTGCGCGAGCGCGCGGGAGAGGAGCGTGGTCAGATGGATGGCGTTGTTCTCGGGAAACAGCGCGAATTCGTCGTAGGCGGCCTGCAGCGTCCGGGCGTACGACCGCAATGTGGGATCCCAGCCGCCGATGACGAGCTTGAGCTCCTTCTTCGTCTCATCATGATTGCCCTGGATCAGGCTGAGGAGGGCGAGGCCGTAGTGCTTCTGGGGCGAATCCGGGGCGGCCGCGACGGCCTGCTGCGCCTGCACCAGCCTGCCCGTGCGCAGGTCGATGATCACCGACAAGAGGAGGAGATCCTCGTCCCGGGCGCCCGCATCGCGGAGTTTTTGGATGGTGCCACGGACTTTCTCGATCTCGCGCCTCTGCATCTGCGCCTGCGCGAGTTTCCGCAGCGCGGGAATGCCGCCGCCGGCGTCCACCGACGCCTGGTATTCGCGTTCCGCGCTCGCCCATTCACCCTGCAGCGCGAGCAGGTCGCCCTGCCGCAGGCGGATGAGCACGATGTCGCCCGCGTCTTCCGGCGAGGCGCGGACGGTGCCGCTCCCGGTTCCTCCCGGAAGGCTTTCCATCTCCGCCGCGGCCCGCGCCTCCTGCCGCAGCCGCGCCTCCGTTTCGCGCAGCTGCCACCACGCGTACCCCAGAGCGCTGCCCACGAGAAGGAGGGCGGCCAGAACGGGGACGATCAGACGTGCGGGAAATCGCATGCGGGGTCCAGAATAGCAGGGTAGGGGACAGATGGCACAGAGGGGACAAAGGGCACAGACGAAAAAAGCCGAAAAAATAGACTGCTCTTTTGTGCCCTATGCTTCCTGTGTCCCCTCTGTGCCTTACATAGAGGGGCTCAGTTCGCCATCCTCCCCATGCTTCGATCCGCCTCCCGCGACTGTTGCTCGCGCGGCGGCTTCGGCGATGTGCTTGGGCAGGACCGCTTCGACGGCGCCCCACTTGGCGTCGCCCTTCTCGGGGAGCAGCACGGTGACCTGGTCGCCGACTTCGGCGCGGTAGAATGTCACGGACGCGAGGAGCACGCGCAGGGCCTTGCCCTCGGCGAGCACCTTGTACTGGCCGTCCTCCTGGATCAGCACGCCCAGCGCCGTGCGGCGGGGGATCGGGGCGATCTGCTTGTAGATGAATTTGCCTTCGTCGGTGATCGTCAGCTTCATGCCGTCGCCCTCCACCAGCTTGCTCTTGGAGGCGTAGTTGGCGGGAACCGGATACGTCTGCCCGCCGCTGTCCACCATGTTCTGTCCGTCGAAAATCCCTTCGATCACGCGGCCGCTCACGGGGCCGGTCGTCATGGATCCGGCGCGCAGCACGTGCCGCTCTCGGGTGGTGTCGGTGACGCCGGTCATGTCGCGGAGAAGGGCGTGGGCCGTCTTGAGGGAGGCCTGCGCGGTGTCCAGTAGTTCCTGGACCTGGAGGAGAACGTCGTCCGACATAGAAGGAGAGGGAATCAGATTTCCTCAACATCCAGTCGCACGTCTTTCAAGCGGTTGTGCATGTCGATGTCTGTGAGGAGGCCGGCCTGGGCGCCAATGGCGCCAATCACGCTGGCTGCGTTTATCGTACCCGCACGGAGCAACATTGGCAAGTCCAAGCCCTGCAGCAGCGCCCATGTCGCGCCGGTGCCGAAGGCGTCTCCGGCTCCCGTCGTCTCCACTACGGCGGTGTCCAGAACGGGGCAGCGGACGCGGCGCTTTCCCTCCGCGCCCACGGATCCGCGCTTGCCGTCGGAAATGCAGGCGATCCGGACGCCGTGTTCCAGAAGGGCGTCCATCGCGGCATCCAGGGTTTTTTTGCCGGTGAAGAGCAGTGCTTCCTCTTTGTTGCACAGGAGCAGGTCCGTCTGCCTGAGCAGCGCCTGCGCCGTCTCGTCCCGCATGCCGGCGGTCAGCTGGGGCCCTCCGGGATTCCAGGTGAGGCCGATGGACGGATTCTTTTCCAGGATGCCCACGATGTCGTCCTCGATCACGCAGCTGCGCTCGTGGATGTGGTTCAGGTAGAGCCAATCCATGGTCGCGGCGTGCTCGCGGTCGAAGTTGGCGTCGTGCAGGTGCGCGTTGGTCCCGGGATCGTAGAGGATCACCCGCTCGCCGCTGCCGGCGGAGAGGATGATCGAAAAGCTGGACGTCTCGCGCTCCACGACGGTCGTGCAGCGTGCGTCGACTCCTTCCTTGCGGAAGTTCTCCAGCAGGCGCTGCCCCCACTGGTCGCTGCCGAGGATCCCGCAGAAATGCGCCGTGCATCCCAGGCGCGAAAGGCCCACCGCGGTGTTCGATGCGCCGCCGCCGCAGGTTTCGATGACCTGTTCCACGCGGACCTTGGCGCCGAGCGGAAGCGCGAGAATCTTCTTTCCGCTGTCTTCGGCGATCATGCCCGGCCCGGTGCGCACGAAGAGGTCATACGTGGCGCCCCCAATAGAGAGGGTCCGACGGGCGTTGGTGTGAGCGGGAGAAGAGATCATGGAAGGAAACGAGGCAATCGAGGCAAACGAGGGAAACGAGGAGTGTGGTGGCAGTGCATCGTCGTTTGCATCGTTTGCTTCGTTTTCCTCGTTTGCCTCAGGAATGATACGTCCTGTTCATCGCATTCAAAAACTGGCGGGTGTCGCGCATCGACTTCTTGCGGCGGTACCAGTAATACCCGAGCAGCAGGCCCGCGCCTCCAAGGGCCCAGCGGGGCGAAATCGGGGGCAGACCGGTGTGCGTCACCTCGGGCGCGCCCTCGTGCAGCGTGTCGTCCGGCGGAACGGTGTCCGTGGGGATCATGCCGATTTCCTCGGCCGACGCGTGGAACGCGCCGAGCGGCAGGGGGGTGCCCTGCACGACCACGGCGAGATCGATGAGCGATTCCCCCGTGATGGCGACCGGCGTCAGGCGGATCAGATACGGCTGCGCGAGCAGGTCCTTGAGCGTGTAGGCGCGCATCGCGCCGTCGAGGGGGCGCTTTTCGGAGAATTCGCCCTCCATGCTTCCGAATTCCAGGAGGAACTGGGAAAGAGGCGTCGCGTCCGGGAAGGTCCACTGCAGAAGCAGGCCTCCTTCCTGGGGCGTGACGTTGAGTTCCATGCCCAGGGTGCGCGAGATCACGGGAATGCTCGGGGGGCCCTTTTCCTCGCCGCGCGCCGCTCGCACATACAGGAAGTAATCGATGCCGCCTTTGAGGCCCATGATCGAGGCGCTGTCGGTGACCTCCGGCGTGTCCAGGGTCGTGTCGACGCGTCCGGGACCGCGGCCGACCTCAATGCGGTAGCCCGTGATGGTGGGGTCGGGAATGGGGTCCCAGGTGAGTTCCAGTCCTCCGGCAAGCGCCTGCACGCGGACGTTCTGCACCTGCGGAATGAGCGGGCCCGTCACCGAGAGCGTGCCGCTCCGGCGCGTCGTGTTTCCGGCCGGATCCGTGGCGGACACCGTGAATGCCGCATCGCCGCGCGAGGGCGCGGGGAAGAGCAGCTGGTAGGAACCCGGAATGCTTTCGGTGAGCAGCAGCTGCCTGTCGGGCAGATCGACGGCGACCGACGGCAGCCCCGGCTCGCTCGTCACGCGCAGAGTGATCGTTTCTCCTTCCTTGGGCTCCGCCGGTTCGAGCGTGTAGGCGATGGCGGGCCCTTCGGTATCGAGCTTCACGCGGATGGGTCCCGAATCGTATTGTCCGCCCTCGTCCTGGATCTGCAGGATCACGTCGACGCTGTTTGCGGGGAGGGGGGCCACGAATCCGAACGTGCCGTCATCCTGCGTTTCGGCAAGGCCGACGGGGTCGCTGGCCGTGACGCTGTCGATCGGCGTGGATGCGTCCACGGCCCACACCACGAGGTTGGTGAGCACGGGGCCCTTGCCCTTCACCATCGCCTCGCGCGAATTGACCGTCTCGCCGTTGGCGGGGGAGTCGACGCGGATCTTGCGGTTCTCCGGGATCTCGGTGGTGCCGGTGACGGTGACCGACGTCTTTCCCGTCACGGCTCCGGTGTCGTCCTTCACTTCCAGCGTATGCGTTCCGCCGCGGCTGAAACTGATCGCCCAGGGGAAGGTGACGACGCCGCGGTTTTTGGCGGCGAACTTCACCGCGCCCTCGCTGGGCGGGAGTCCGGGCAGGGTCGCATTCGGGTCCGTGGGGGAGGTCATCAGGGCCTCGCCGACGTAGCTCTCGACCACCGCGCCCTTGGCGTCGACCGCCTTCACCGTCACGAGGGGGATCACGTCCTTCACTTTCGCGGTGGGCGTACTCACCGTGATCTCGAAGTGATCGACGACGTCATACGCTTTCCCCGTCGGGGCGGGAGCGGCGCCCGGCGTCACCTGGCCCACAAAGGGGTTTGCCGGGGGCATCCATCCGGCGGAGGGATACGCGGGAGCGGCGTTCCAGCCGGCGAAACCGCCCATCGAGGAGTCGGGGGCGGCGAACACGTGCGCGACCTGCGTCAGCATGGTTCCGCTCAGCAGATCGATGGCGCGCAGGGCGATGTCGCCCGGCGTCTGCGTCTGGACGGCGAAGGAAATCTGGCCGCGCACATCGGTGTCGCGCGTGGTCGACAGCGCGGCGATGCGGTCCTCCGCGCGGCTGCCGATGAGCTGCACCGGGCGTCCGGGGAGGGGATTGCCGTGCGCGTCCTGGAGCGTCACCGTCACCGTCGCGACCGACCGGCCGTCGGCGGGGATCACCGGCGTGCTGGCGTTGATCTGCGAGAGGATGGGATCGACGCGGTCGCTGAGCACCTCGAAGTGCGCCTCATCGCCGATCTTCTGCTTTCCGGCGACGACGAACACGCGATAGAGCCCGGCTTCGGCCGTCAGCGCGGAGGGGATGGACGTCTTGCCCGCGCCCTGCGCATCCGCGGTCACGGGGAGCGTCGTGTCATCGGACGACGGGGAAACGACGTGGAGATCGACCGTTGCCTGCGGGGCGAGGCCCGTCACCTGGACCGCCGTTTCGAAACCCGCCACCACGTCATCGACCGTCACGGACGGCCACATCGCCGGAGAGGCGCCCGACGCGAACGCAGGATTGGAGAGCAGTGCCAGAGCGAGCGTGAGTCGGAGAACGAGGGTTCGCATAAATCCTTCTATTTTAGCACTTTTCGGCCTCCCCCTCAATCGTCTACCGTGCGGTATTTGGACAAGATGTCCACCTTCGTCGGGATCATTCTCTGGCGCGATTTTCCCGTCGACGGACGCTTTGACCTCCTTGGCCTCTTCGGTATCATTCCGCCCAATGATCAAGCGTCTTCTCGCCTCCGGATGCCTTCTCCTCCTGCTTGCCGGCTGCGGCGGAGGGGACACGAAGACGGCGGGAGTGACCTGCAAGGAGCAGTTCTGGAACGGCGTATTGGGCGTGTGCCTCCCGGCGGGATGGGTGGTGCTGGAGCGCGAAAAACTCGATGAGCGGGGTGTGCCCGACCAGGTGGTGGTCGCCTTCCAGAGCGAGAAGATGGTTTCGGGCCAGACGCCCACGCTCACGGTCACGAGCGAAAAACTGTCGACGCCGCTCGACTCCGCCGCGTACAGCAAGGCGAGCATCCGGTCCGTCACGACGCTTCCCGGCTACAAGCTCATCGACAGCCGCGCCATGAAGGTCGAGAACCAGGACGTCGATCTCCACGTCTTCACCGCGCAGCCGGTCGCCGGCGATCCCGAGCGGCGCTTCTACCAGCTCTCGGCCGTCGCGGCGAACATCGGCTACACCTACACCGCGCTCACGCCGGTCTCCATCAGCACCACGCTCGAGCAGGAGCTGCTCCTCATGTTCAAATCCGTGCGGTTCAGCGAACCCACGGCGGTGAGCAGCAAATAGCGGATGAATGACGAATGACGTATCACGCAGAGCGACACGCGCTTAATACAACATACGTAATACGTATTACGTATTACGTAGTAAGTATTATGCGTTCGTCGTAATTCGTTATTCGTCTCGGAATCAATCGTGTAGTATTTCCCGGCGTTCTGTTCTGATGGTGCCGTAGCCAAGCAGTAAGGCAAGGGTCTGCAAAACCCTCATGCGCGGGTGCGATTCCCGCCGGCACCTCCATCCGACTTCGTCCGCCCCCCGGACGAGACTACGCCGGGATTTTGACGTTTGCAGCGGCTTATCGTGGCTCGCGTACACGTGGCGCTGATATTTGCTAAATTAAGAAAATATGATATAATATACACAGTTTCATCCCTTTCCACATACACACATGGCACATCGTGATGTCCATACCGCTCTGTACGGCGTCGTTGCCGGCGTCATTCTCGGCGCCAGTTCCCTCGCATTCGTGCAGGCTCCCATCCAGGCAAGCGTCCAGGGTGACGTCGTCGCCGTCCGCCTTCATGAGGCGACCAAGCGCGAGATTGAGCGCCGCGGCGTCCAGCGTCAGCCGAAGACCCACACGTATCCCACGGTGAAATCCTCCGAGTCGAGTGTCTCCAGCGAGGAGGCCGTCCAGGAGACGACCACGTGCAGTTCCGTCATCAAGGCGGTGGAAACCATCTGGAATGCGTACAACGCCGTCATCCCCCAGAGCATCAAGTACACCGAAATCCGTCAGAAGATGGATGCGGCGTTCGCCCAGGCACTGGACGAATGCATGCCCAAGGCCGAGGCCGCGTCGTCTTCGCAGGTGTCCGTCTCGTCCGCCGCCGCAGTCGACAATGACTGCGAGAAGTACGGTGCGCGCACGTCCCGGTACAAGGAGTGCGTCATCTCCGAGCAGACGGGCAAGAAGTACCCCTAAGCTTCGCATGTACAACAAAAGGGCGCCTCTCCGGAGGCGCTTTTTTCGTGGAAATGCCGTCGATGTCTTCCGCGTCTTCGACGTATTCGACGGCATCGAAACATCCGCGTCGAGGACATCGAAGACCCGAATACTTCGAAAATTTTTTATTTTGTTTTCGTCCGATTCGCATGCTACAGTCCCCGAAATACCATGACGCCCAAAGCATCCGCGCCGGCCCTTTCCCCCGTTCGGCAGGCTCAGGGCAAGCTCCACCCGAAGGACGTCGTCATTGCGACGATGGGAAGCCATTCCGCGCTGCAGATCCTCAAGGGCGCGCGCGACGAGGGCATGCGCAATCTCGTCATCTGCAAAAAGGGGAACGAGCGTCCGTACGTCTCGTACGGCATCGCCGACGATTTTCTCTTCGTGGACGACTGGAAGGACTGGAATGCGGAGCTGGAGGCGGAGCTCATCAGGCGCAACGCCATCATCATCCCGCACGGCTCTTTTATCAGCTATCTGGGGCATGACCGTGTTCAGGCGATGAAGCCGATGTACTACGGCACCAAGGAGATCCTCGAATGGGAAAGCAACCGCACGATGGAACGCGAATGGCTCCTGAAAGCCGGCATCCTGATGCCCAAGGTGTTCGCAAAGCCCGAGGATATCGACGGTCCGGTGATCGTGAAGTTCCACGGCGCCGGCGGCGGCTTCGGGTACTTCGTCGCGCATTCGGCGGAGCAGTTTTACGAGGTGAAGAACCGCAAGTATCCCGACGACAACGATTACGTGATCCAGGAGTACATCGTCGGGTCGCCGGTCTACGTCCATTACTTCTACTCGCCCATCACGGGCGAGCTGGAGATCATGGGCATGGACAAGCGCTACGAATCCAACGCCGACAGCATCGGGCGCATCCGCGCGGCCGACCAGCTCGCGGCGAACATCCACACGAGCTACACGATCGTCGGCAACTTCCCGATCGTCGTCCGCGAGTCCCTGCTGCCCGAGATGTTCAACATGGGCGACCGCGTGGTCGCGCAGAGCCGCAAGCTGGGCGCGGGAAAAGGCCTTTTCGGGCCGTTCTGCCTGGAGATGATCATCACCCGCAAGCTGCAGCTCTTCGTGTTCGAAATCAGCGCGCGCATCGTCGCGGGAACCAATCCGTTCGTGGAAGGCTCGCCGTACACGGCGCTCAAGTACGACGTGCCGATGTCAACCGGCCGCAGGATCGCGCGGGAGATCAAGCAGGCGGTGGAGAAGGGGAGATTGAACGAAATCCTCGGGTGAAAATCCTAAGCACTAATTTCTACATCCTAAACAAGCACCAATTTTAAATCTTCTATGAACATTATTGTGTCATTAAATATTGTTCAGGATTTAGTGCTTAGGATTTAGAATTTTTTTCGCTACACTTTCACAAATGAACGCAAAATCCCTCCTCAAAGGCTACGACCTCGAAAACCTCACCGTCGGCGTCCTCGGCGGACACAGCGCGCTCGACGTCTGCCATGGCGCCAAGCAGAGCGGATTTTCCACCGTCGCGGTCGCGCGGAAAGGACGGGAGAAAACGTTCAGCAAGTACTTCAAATCCCGGAAGGACATCGGATGCGTCGATGAGACGATCGTCGTTGATCATTTTCAGGACGTGCTGCGCAAAGACATCCAGCGCAAGCTTCGAACGATGAATACGATCTTTGTTCACAATCGCTACTTCTGGGTGTATTTCGACGATTTTTCCCAGGTCGAAACCGGCTTTGACGTCCCGATCTTCGGGTCACGCACCCTTCTCCGGCTGGAGGAGCGCAACCAGCCGTACAACCAGTACCACCTGCTGCGCGACGCGGGCATCCGGACCCCCAAAATGTTCCCGAGTCCCGACGACATCGACCGTCCGGTGATCGTCAAAGCGAGCGAGGCCCAGCGGGGCTATGAACGCGGATTTTTCGTCGTGAATTCCCCGGAGGAGTACGTCACGACCGGCATGCGGCTGGAATCCGACGGCAAGATCACGCTCAACTGGCGCGAGGCGCCCATCGAGGAGTTCATCGTCGGCGCGGCCGTGAACTTCAACTTCTTCTACTCGCCGCTCAGCAAGCGCCTGGAGCTCCTGGGCACCGACACCCGCCGCCAGACCAATCTCGACGGCTTCCTCCACATGACCATGGAGGAGCAGAAGAACGTCGCGGGCAAGATCCCGCTCAAGCGCATCGAGACCGGCCACATCGCCGTCACCGTCAAAGAGTCGATCCTCGAGAAGGCGTTCGATCTGGGCGAGAAATTCGTGAAAGCGACGCAGAAGCTCCCCAAAAAGCTTGATCCGTCCGGCAAGGGCATCATCGGGCCGTTCGCGCTGCAGGGCGCGGTGGTCGCGGAGGAGGGGAGGGAGGATATCGTCATCTTCGACGTCAGCTTCCGCATTCCGGGCTCCCCGGGCTCCGCCGCGACGCCGTATTCGGGTTACCTCTACGGGCAATCCATGAGCGTGGGCGAGCGCATCGGCCTGGAACTCCAGATGGCCGTGGAAGAAGAGCGCGTGGAGGAAATCGTAACCTGATGCGCGCCATCGTCACGACACGATCCCCGGCTGCGGAGTTTTTCGGCGACCCTGAGCGCACGCGTCACTTTCCTTGCCTTCGGGGAGAGGAAGTCCCCGTTCTTTCAGCTGATCTTTTCTCAGCGGAAAGGGGACATCTGTTCCCACCTCTATTGTCAAATTATGGAGATGTCCGGACAAGATTCGAACTCCGTGCTCATGACATTCAGTCGTCGCTTTCCCCATCGGATTCTGGATTGAGCACTTGTTCAATCTTCCTCTGGATTCCGGCGGTTACTCTCGAATCGACATCGGACGGAATGGTGTCAGCGGCTTTCCGAAAAAGAGCAGCAATGTCTGCCTGGAGTTCAGGATCAGGGTGCTCGTCGAGAGCGACAGCCGTGAAGTGGTCGAACGACAGGGAATCTACATTCAAGCGGATCTCATCCCAGATGCCATTGAGATTGCTTGCATCGTGGGTTTGGAGAGAAACCCTAGCGATGCTTTCTTCGAGCTTGGCCATCGAGCCGCTGCAATATTCGCGTTGTTTCATATTCATGAATCTATCAGCTTTTCTCTTGTGTACGAAAGTAACATCCAAGCAATGCGGATGATGTCTATGACGACGTATGGTGGAGCTGATCAGTGGAAAGTCGAACCCCACGCAGACATCTTAACAGTTCTTTCTGGGCTCAGAGAACTGAATAGGAATTTGGAAATGCTAGATTTTGAGAGGAAGGAGGAGAAGGAGCTTGCATACGTGCTATGATGCATTTCACCTTCCATTAAGCCTCTTGAATCATTGATGGAGAATTAATTTGTGGCTAGTATGGGGCACTTAATTACTCATTCAATCAAAAATCATGACCAGCCGAGAAGGCATGACCATATCCGAAGAAGATGATGGTCTACGTATCAAAACGGTTCGAGAAGACAATACTAAGATTCAATTTACTGAATCTCTCACAACACAATCTGTAGATCGTTGGCTCCCCTCTGAGGCATTCGTAGTAGTAGATGAGGCAATAACTAAACTACATCCAGACTGGGTGGAAGAAATACGCAATAGTGCGAAGGGTGTTCTTACAATGAAGGGAGGAGATGAACACAAAAATTTGGAAGCAGTGCAGAACATTGTTGATGGTTGTGTGGATGCAAAAATATCAAGGAGAGGAACACTGGTCGGCTTGGGAGGCGGTGTGACCACAGATACAACAGGTCTTGCAGCAGCGTTGTATTATCGTGGTGTTAATGCGGAGTACGTACCAACTACTTTGCTTGCAATGATTGATGCGTCTATCGGTGGAAAGGTTGGCGTGAATCATCCTTCTCACAAAAACTTAATAGGTTCATTCTATCAACCAAATTCCGTGACTGTAGACCCACAGTTCATGCAGACTCAAGAAAGGGAACAGATACTGAGCGGTCTCGGTGAAGTTCTTAAAATAGCCCTTATTTCTTCGAGGGAGTTGTTTGAAATTCTGCGATCAGAAGATGATGTCACAACTCTCATGCGAAAACACGCTCGTAAAATGATTCGAATTTGCATCGAGAAGAAAATCAAAATGCTTGGTAGTAATTGCTATGAGCGTTCATTTGAACGCAAATTGAATTTTGGGCATTCGGTAGCTCACCCATTGGAAGATGTAACGCAGTTCCGTATCCCTCATGGCATCGCTGTTGGAATGGGCATTGGTGTCGCTTCACATATTGCAAAAGAAAGAGGGGTTTTTCCATCGTGCAAATTCGATGATGTTACTAAGACAATGCAAAAACTAGGTCTTCCACTATTTGATGCTGATGTGGACGAAGAGGAAGTATGGAAACACATTGAGGCACTTGTATTACAGCGAGGTGGAAAGAAGTTGTACTATGTGATTCCAGAAAGGGATATTGGCAATGCCACTATCATAGATAGTATTGAGAAAAGAGAATTTTTATCAGCAGTTGAGAAGTTGAGAGCATTGCAAAAGCTAACTTAGCATCTTACTTTTTTCACTACAAAAGTTCGACTGCCAGATATGATTCCGCACCCAAACGCTTTTCCGAATCCAAAAATTTCAATGGTGGAGCTGAGGGGAGTCGAACCCCTGGCATCCTGCTTGCAAAGCAGGCGCTCTGACCACTGAGCTACAGCCCCAAAGGATACGCGGTTGTCGGAATGATCAGGAGCCGAGCCTTTTGCTTTTTTTCGGCTTGCTTCGCGGGGCCGAGCCACTGAGTTACAGCCCCACGCCGGAGAGTGTAGCGCAGGATATTCCAGGACGCATGCGGAGATTTTGCGATGCAGAGCCCGCGGCCTTCATGCCACATTATCCCGCCTTCCGGACTTTTTTGTTCTGCGGCACCAGCAGCGGTTCCAGAACGCTGCGCATCTGCTCCCGCGGCGTGCCCCGGGGCCACAGGCGGATCTCGGGCCCCGGCTTGGGCCGCAGCTCCGGCAGGCGCGCGTTCTTGCGGTACTGTTCGCTTCCCGTGACGAACTCCTCGCCCCAGCCCTGCACTTCATTCATCACGCTCTCCATCTCCTTCGCGAAGCGCTTCCGCAGCCACTCGGCTTTGTCGCCTCCCGGATTCTGTTTCTCCCACGCGCTCAGATCCTTTTCCGCCTTCGGATTCCAGAGCGCGTCGGCGGCGCGGTAATTGCGCCAGTCATCGAGGAAGTCATCCAGCGCCATTTTGTAATCCGGCCAGTCCGGCGAACCGCTGCATTTGGCTCCTTTTGCCTGGGCCTGGGCGCGATAATGCTGCGAGATCATCCACGGCTGCATGGGCACGCCTTCGCCGAGGAGCGGCGGGGGATCGAACACTTTTCCGCCGAGACCGGGATGGAAGCTGAGTCCGTCGCTCCAGCCGGGCGCGCTCAGCTTGACCGGGAAGTTCTTGGCGACGAGGGGCCGGTAATGCTCCTGAAGCAGCAGTCCCACGCGCCGGTTTCCTTCTTCGTGCGGCCCCTTCTGCAGGGGCGCGAGATAGATGAGCGCGTCGAGGTTCACCCGCTTGCGCAGCACGGACGTGGCTTTTTCCCGATGCGGATACCGCTCATGGTCCAGCTCGCCTCGCAGCTTCACGATTTCCGCGAGCGTCAGCGGCGGCAGCGCGGGCTCCGGTGGTTTTTTTGGCGCATCCTGTTTCTTCTCAGCCTGCTGCGGCCGCACGGGGACGGCCGCATCGGTGGCCTGGCCGCCGCCAAAAAGCAGGGTTCCGGCCAGCGTCACATTCCGTCCGATTTCCTCCGCGTACTGCCAATAGCCCCTCTTCTGCATGTCCGCGGATGCGTTCACGGACGGCGTTGAGGAAGGTGCGGACCTCATCGCCGGCGAATCCTACCCGCATGCGCCGCGATGCCTATCATTTTGCCATCCGAAACCTGCACAGGCTCTCTGTACTGCGGCAAAGTCATCCTTCCGCCGTCACGGAGAAGTCAGGTTCAGCTCCGACTGGTGCTCCTGCGCGAGCGTTCCCCACGCGAGCGACCACGCCAGCAGGAACTGCGAGGCGTCGTCGGAGGAGAACTTTGCGAGCGGCGTCGTGTGGATCTCGTCGGCGCCCTTCACCTTCTTGGTGATCACCACGGTCTCCGGCGTCTGGGTGCGCTTGGGGTCGAGCAGGGCGATCGTGAGGTTCTTGTCCGCGGTGTTCCGGATCGTCAGCGTCGCGGGGCCGCCCGGCTCCGCGGTGGCCACAATGTCATACACGGTGCTGCTTTCCTGCATGCTGGAGCGCATTTCATGCTGCGGCTGCGACTCGATCAGAGCCAGAAGGGAGGTCCAGGCGGTTTTCGTCAGCTGCAGATCCGCCGACAGCCCCCGGCGTCCGCTGTCGCTGCCGCTCAGCGCGACCGCTTCGTTCTCGGTCAGGTCAGCCCGGTGCATCAGCGCCTCGGTTCCCCGGTAGACGCCGTACGGCGGGAAGACCAGCGCGATCGTCCCGTCGCGCCAGCCGTGCCTGCGGAATGCATGCACCACCCCTCCCGCGTCGGCGGCGAGCAGGATGGCCAGGAGAATGGACGCGTACGGCCGGCGGGAGAGGAAGGAAAACATCGGGGGAACAATACACGCGGAAGAGCGAATCATGAATCCATATTACGTATAACGTATGATGTATTACGTATTACGAATTACGAACTACGAACTACGAACTACGAACTACGAACTAGGCATCCCTCTGGCGTCGTTTACAGCGGGGAAGTCGCCTCAGGGCGGAACGCGGGGGAGAGATGGCGCAGAGGTCCGAAGAGGAAGTTCGTCGTGCCGGTGATATCGGCGAGCGTCCAGAAGAAGATGACCGCCGCGACGATGAACACGACATTATAGACGCCTCCCACCTTCCGCATCCAATCCGCTTCGCCGATCAGGTTGCCGACGTCCTCGCGGTATTTGATGAGAACGAAGGGGCCGATGAGGCCGATGGCGACGAGGAGGTAGTAACCCATCACGCTATGGCGGCGTCGATCATGGCGGCCATGTCCTCCTTCGAGCGGCCGCCGACGGTGGTCTTCACCGGCTGTCCGTCCTTGAAGACGATGAACGTCGGGATGCTCATGACGCCGAACTGGCCGGGGATATCGGTGTTGTCGTCCACGTTCATCTTCACGAACTTCACCTTGCCGGCGTAGCCCTGCTCCAGCTCATCGAAGATCGGCAGCATCGCCTTGCAGGGGCCGCACCACGGCGCCCAGAAATCGATCACCACCGGAACGGGGGATTCGAGGACTTCTTTCTGGAAATCGGCGTCGGAAATGGGCTGGGGCATGAGCGGGAGCGGGATGAGAGTTTGATTGTACCGCAAGAGGGCAACCGAAGAAACCGAGGCAACCGAAGAAACCAAAGATCGTCGGTTCCTTCGGTTACGTCGGTTGCGTTGGTTTCATTCGAGTCGGCCGCGGCTCAGCAGCTGCTTCGTGATCTGCTTCCCCACCTCCACCGCCGGCTGGCCGTACGGATCAATCCGGTACAGCTTGCCGAGGAGCACGACTTCGGTGAGGAGAAGGAAGAACAACTGTCCGAGATGCGCGGAATCGAGACGTGTGATGGAGATCGTCGCATGGGGGCGCTTGGCGCCGGTGAGCGCGCGGCTGGTGCCTTCGTAACAGGCGTCGAGCAGCTGCCCGAAGGTCTTGCCGCCGATGTACTTCCAGCTTTCCTCCACGTCCTCCGGCACGCTCACGCGCGGTTTCTCCAGTTCGCGGATGAAGATGTGCCAGGTCGAGCGCGGCCCCGCCATCCACTGCTGCAGGAGCGAGTGCTGGTCCTGCGTGCCGATGGCGGCGAGCGGGATCGGGTTCTGCGTCTCGTTCTTTCCCAGGCTTTCGGCAATGAGCTGCTGGTTCCAGCGGGCGATGGACTGCAGCCGCACGCTGTAGGGCATGATCACGCGCACGTGGTAGCCGCGGCGGGTGTCGAGCAGGAACTGCGTGGCCGCCAGAAGCGCGGCGGGGTTCTCCTGCAGTGAGGTCGTCTGGCAGAGGGTGTCCATCTCCTTCGCTCCGCGGACGAACGCGTTCACGTCGCCGTCGAGCAGCGCGACCGGCAGGAGGCCGATGGGCGTGAAGATCGAGTAGCGGCCCCCGACGGCCGGAGGGAGTGGCAGCATGGGGATGTCGTGCTGGACGCAGAAATCGTGCAGGGTGCCCTTTTCGGGATCGGTGATGGCGATCACGTGCTCCGACGCCTTGATCTTCCGCTGGTTCAGCAGGTGGTTCCACAGCAGGAAGAACACGCTCATCGGCTCGAGCGTGTCGCCCGACTTGCTGGCGATGACGAGGAGCGTCGTCTTCCAGTCGATCATCTCCATCACCTGCAGGAGCGCGGCGGGATCGATCGTGTCGATGACGATGAATTCCATCGTGTCCGGGCTTTCGAACACTTCCTGCAGCACCTTGGGTCCAAGCCCCGACCCGCCGATGCCCACCCACAGGACCGTCCGGATGCCGCGGGCCTTCACCGCCATGGCCGCTTCCTTCACGCGCTGGAGGGCCTTCTTGTCGTAGGGGTCCATCGACCACTCGTGCTTGTGGCTGCTGCGTTCCTTCAGCCAGTCCTCGACGTGCTTCTTCATCGACGTGCGCAGCGCCGACATCTCCGCGTCGGGAATGCCCATGGACGGCGTGATGGCCTTGGCGAGCGTGGCGGTGATATCAAGATGCAGCATGAGGAGAGAGGAATTCCAATCGGAGGGATTATTGAGTAGGGGCATTGCATGCAATGCCCGTTTAAAGAGAGCGCAACGCGGCGGTCACGCGTTCCTCCGTGGTCTTGACCGTCGGCGGGAGATCCTTGAGCGCGTTGATGGCCGTGGCGGAGTCGTAGCCGAGCGCGGTGAGCGCGGCGATCGCGTCCTGGTCGAATTCGCCGCGGGCGGCGATGGCCCCCTTCGTCATGAAGATTCCCGGCTTGCGTTCGGCGAGCGAGCGGAGCTCCAGGAGGAGCTTTTCGGCGGTTTTCTTCCCCACGCCCTTGATCGACGTCAGCAGCGATACGTTCTGCTCCTCCATCGCCTGGCGGATCAGGTTGCGCGGCACGGCGCAGAGTTCAAGGCCCAGCTTCGGGCCGATGCCGGAGAGATTGATCAATTCCTCAAACAACACCTGCCCGTCGCGATCCGAAAATCCGAACAGGTCGAACCGGTCCTCGCGGACGTACGTCGAAATCCAGAGCATGCGCGGCTCGGCTTCCTTCAGCTCGTCCCACACGTCGAGCGGAACCGTCACCCGGTAACCCACGCCCGCCACGTCCACCGTCACTCCGCCCGGATCCGTCTTATGCACCGTTCCTCGGAGGTGGGAAATCATGCGGGAATTGTAGCAGGTGGAAGTGGTGATAACACAAATGTGATCGTGGAAAAATCCTCGGAATGAATTACGAATTATGAATTATGAATACTTTCTAGCAAACATTCGTAATTCATAATTCGTAATTCGCCGTTGGGGCTACAACTTGCAGGTAACCGGGTTCCAGAATGACGCTTTTTCTGCTACAATATCCCGATAACATGAAACACCGAAACCGCGTCCTCATCGTCCTGTCTTTGCTGCTCCCCGTGGTTTCCCTTGCGGCCGGCGCGCGGATGTTCGGGGCGCTTGTCGCGGTCTCGGAAGAGCGTCTGCAGGAAGTGCTCGAACGCTCCAGGGATGACGCGCGGCTGAATGCGACGCTCTCCGCGGAGAGCGACGAAAGCGAGCGCGAATACCAGGCCGCCGGAAAACGCATGCAGGAGCTCGCCCGGGCCAAGCGCGCCGTGCGTCTGAAACTCGCCGCGGTGCTGCAGTCCATCCGCGAGGCGGGAAACAAAAGCGACCAGCTCTTCGTGCACCAGGAGGAGCTGCTCCGGTCGTACCACCGCGAGCGCGACGATCTCGTGCAGCTGCTGCGCTACATGAACGGGAGGCAGGTCACGCTCGGTTCCGGACCCCGCGGCGCCGATGTCCTTCGCCGCGTCCTGGGGATGTCGCTCGGCGACACCGTCGAGGCCGGCCTGCGCGACATCGCTCTCGCTCGCGCGCAGGAGCAGATCATGAAGCACCTCCTCATCGCCCGCGAATCCGACAAGCTCACCCGCGAACAGCTGCATGCCGCCGCAGGCGGGGCGGGGGAGGAACTCGCCGGCCTGCGCCGGGAGCATGAGTCGCTCCTCCGGGAGTACCGCGCGGCGCTCGTCACATGGGAGGCCGCCCGGCATCAGCTGCGGGCGAGCGAACGGGAACTGGAACAGCTGCGCAGGCAGGAGGCGGACGTGCAGGCGGATCTTCTCGCCATCCAGAGCGAACTCGCGCGCATCGACGGGCGCCTGCGCTCCAAGGCTGAGCGCGAGCTCGTCCAGAAAGGCCTCATGGCCGACAGCCCCGACCGTTTCCGCCGGAAGACCTCGGGCGGAAAAGGGGAGTTCGTCTGGCCGGCGGAAGGCACGGTCAGCGCGGGCTTCCATGAACCGTCGTATTTCCGGTACTTCGGGATGCAGCATCAGGCCATCGACATCGCCGTGCCCTTCGGCACGCCCGTGGGCGCCGCATCCGACGGCATCGTCTTCGTGGTGCGCCTGGGCGGCATCACCGGCTACACGTATGTCATGATCGGCCACCGCGGCGGGTACGCCACCGTGTACGGCCACCTCTCCTCCGTCTCCGTCCGCGCGGGCGACACCGTCAGCGCGGGGGAGGTGATCGGGGAGAGCGGCGGCAAGCCGGGCACCGAGGGCGCGGGCCGCATGACCACGGGCGCCCATCTTCATTTTGAGGTGATCAAGAATGGAGTGCATGTGGATCCGAAGAGCGTCCTGCCCTGAGTATTACGTATTATGAATTATGTATTATGCATTTTCGCATAATACGTAATACGTCATACGTACTTCAGCGAAGATTTCCAATCACCACCACAAACTCGCCCTTCTTTGTGATGCTCGGCGCAACGCCACCGAGCTGCCCAACGCTCGTTCGCACAAACTCCTCGTGCATCTTCGTGAGTTCCCGGGCGATCACCACCGGACGCTCGGGCTGCTCCTTCAATGCTTCAGCGATCTCCAGCAAGGTCCGTTCGATCCGGTGCACCGATTCGTAGAACACGATCGTGCGCTCCTCGCCTTTGAAGGATTCGATCAGCGTCTTGCGGCCTTTCTTCATCGGCAGGAATCCCAGGTACGCGAACTGGTTGATGGGCAGGCCCGAACCGCTGAGAGCCGCCAAAAAAGCCGATGGTCCCGGGATCACTTCGATGGCGATGCCTTCCTGCGCGGCGCGGCTCACGATCACGAATCCCGGATCCGAAATCCCCGGCGTGCCGGCGTCCGTGGCGAGAGCGAGGTGCGCTCCTTCCTTCAGCCTGCGGAAGATGAACTCGGTTTTGCCGGCATCGCTGTTGCCGTGGAAGCTGATGAGCTCCTTCTTCTCGATGTTCAGCTGCTTCAATAAATTCCCCGTCACGCGCGTGTCCTCGCAGATCACGGCATCGCACTTTTTGAGCGTCTCGATCGCCCGCAGGGTGATGTCGCCCAGATTGCCGATGGGTGTGGAGATCACAGACAGCATGAGCGATCAGGTCCAGAATGATGACGGCCGGGAAAGAGTATATCGTCTTTCCATGAGGCCCGACCATCTTCTGCCGTCTCCGCATTCCCGCTACGGGCAGAAGCACATTCCCGCGAGCCGCGAGCTGGAGGAGGAGATAGACCATGGGCTCCAGTACCTCCTCCGCAGCTTCCGGGCCCGCGAATACGGTATCGGCATCATGGAAGTCGCCCGCGGCGGCATCGAGCTGGACAAGGATTCGTGGAGAGATCTCTAGAAGAGGGCGACGGGCGATGCCCTTCCATCGTCGGGAGTTTTCGCTATCATCGTTCCACCACTGACTCCGTTTTCTCATGCCACCGAAAGACGATAAACCGCAATCCGACGCCGCAAACCCCGAAAACCCCCAGCAGCCGCTGAGCGCGGACGGCGCCAGCCTGTCGAACCTGGGAAAAATCATGCCGCGCCCCATCGTGTCCGAAATGGAGGAGAGTTATCTGAGCTATGCGATGAGCGTCATCGTCGCCCGCGCGCTTCCCGACGCCCGCGACGGCCTCAAGCCCGTCCACCGCCGCATCCTCTACGCGATGCACGGCCTCGGGCTGCGATCCACGGCGAAATACCGCAAGTCCGCCCTCGTCGTCGGTGACGTTCTCGGTAAATACCACCCGCACGGCGACTCTCCCGTGTACGAAGCGATGGTCCGCATGGCCCAGGGCTTCTCGATGCGGTACGTGCTCATCGACGGCCAGGGAAACTTCGGTTCCATCGACGGCGACTCGGCCGCCGCCATGCGGTACACCGAAGCCCGCATGAGCAAGATCACCGATGAGGTGCTTGCCGATATCGAAAAGGACACCGTCGACTTCGCCGCCAACTACGACGCCTCCCGCCGCGAGCCCACCGTTCTGCCCTCGCGAACGCCCAACCTGCTCCTCAACGGCACCGTCGGCATCGCCGTCGGCATGGCGACCAACATCCCGCCCCACAACCTCAACGAAATCTTCGACGCGACGCTGCACCTGCTCGACACGCCCGAGGCTACCGTCGAGGATCTGCTGCAGTTCGTCCAGGGCCCCGACTTCCCGACCGGCGGCATCGTCTACGACAAAGAGGCCATCCGGCAGGCGTACCTCACGGGCCGCGGCTCCGTCGTCATCCGCGGCAAGGCCGAGATCGAAGAGGTCGGCAACCGCTACCACATCCGCATCAGCGAGATCCCGTACCAGGTGAACAAGAGCTCGATGATCGAGCGCATGGCGCAGCTCACCACCGACAAGATCATCCAGGGCATCAGCGACATCCGCGACGAAAGCGACCGCGACGGCATCCGCATCATCGTCGAACTCAAAAAGGACGCGTACCCGCAGAAGGTCCTCAACCAGCTCTTCAAGCACACCGATCTCCAGAGCAGCTTCGGGTACAACATGATCGCGCTGGCCGACGGCCTGCAGCCGCGCCTCCTCAACCTGCAGGAGCTCCTCCAGATCTTCATCAACCACCGCCGCGTGGTCATCACCCGCCGCGTGACCTTCGACCGCGACCGCGCCAAGGAACGCGCGCATATTCTCGAAGGCCTCAAGAAAGCCCTCGACCATATCGACGCCGTCATCGCGACCATCCGCAAGAGCGAGACGAAGGAGATCGCCAAGGTGAACCTCATTTCCAAATTCAAGCTGAGCGACCTGCAGGCCGACGCGATTCTCCAGATGCGCCTGCAGACGCTGGCCGGCCTTGAGCGCAAAAAGATCGAAGACGAGCTCAAGGAGAAGCTGGCCTTCATCGCCGAGTGCGAGGCGATCCTGAAGGACAAGAAGCGCGTCGACAAAATCGTCCGCGAGGAACTCACCGAGATCAAAACGCGCTACGGCGACGCGCGCCGCACGGCCGTCGTCCCGTACAAAGTCGGCGAGTTCAGCGCAAAGGACACGATCCCCAACGCGCCCATGATGGTCGCCCTCACGAGCGGCGGGTACGTGAAGCGCCTGAGCCCCATGCAGTTCCGCGCGCAGCACCGCGGCGGCAAGGGCATCATCGGCATGACGACCAAAGAGGACGACGAAGTGCTCTCCATGGTGCACGTGATGAACCACGACGACATGCTCTTCTTCACGAACACGGGCCGCGTGTTCAAGCTCCCGACGTACGAAGTCCCGCAGGCCGGCCGCACGGCCAAGGGCCAGGCGATCGTGAACCTGCTGCAGCTGCAGCCCGAGGAGCGCATCACCGCCATCCTCAAGGCCGATCTCAAGGACAAGAAGCACCTCTTCATGACCACCACCAAAGGCACGGTGAAGCGCACCGACCTTACCGAATTCGACAACATCCGCCGCTCCGGCCTCATCGCGCAGAAGCTGCCGCCCGGCGACGATCTCAAGTGGGTCATCGCGACGAGCGGCCAGGATGAGGTCTACATCCTCACCAAGAAGGGCAAATCGATCCGCTTCAAGGAATCCGACGTCCGCTCCATGGGCCGCGCCGCCGCCGGCGTGCGGGGCATCATGCTCGCTCCCGGGGACGAAGTGGTCGAAGCCGCGCTCATCACCGATCCCAGGAAGTCCAAGCTCCTCGTCGTCATGCAGAACGGACTGGGCAAGATGACGCCGGTGGAGGAGTACCGCCTGCAGGGCAGGGGAGGCACGGGCGTCAAAGCCGCGCAGCTCACGCCCAAGACCGGCGACATCGTCGGCGGGCACGTGCTCACCGAGGGCGAGGAGGGCGATCTGCTGTGCATCAGCAAGCAGGGCCAGATGATCCGCATGAAACTGAGCGACATCCCCTCGCGCGGACGCGCCACGCAGGGCGTCATCGTCATGCGCCTCAACGGCGGCGACAAAGTCGCGACCATGAGCGTGCTGATGGACGACAAAGAAGGCGAAGAGGCCGTCCAGGCCGCGGCGGAGGAATTGCGCGCGGAGGAAGTGGAAGCGATCGTCGATGACACCAAGGCGGTGAAGCGCGCCGTCAAACGCGCGGCCAAGAAGGCGGCTGCCACCACGGCCGTGCTCGAGAAGCCCCAGGTCGCCGTGCAGCAGAAGCTCATCCCGGAGCCCAAGGCCAAGCCCGTCGGCAAGACGCTCTCCAAGTCGCCCGCCAAGGCCTCGAAGCCCGTCAAAAAGCCGTCGAAACCGGCTCCTAAGCCCAAGCCCAAGGCGAAACCGGCCAAACCCGCGAAGAAGATGCCAAAGGGTAAAAAGAAGCGTTAATCTGCATCCAAGAAAACGAGGCAAACGAGGCAATCGACGATCCTCGTTTTCTTCGTTTGCGTCGTTTGCTTCACAATGCCAACTCCCATTGACCCCCGTTTCCTCCCTCCCTACACTGCCCCAGCTATGAAAACCGGAGTCCACCCCACCATGTACGCCGACGCCAAGATGACCTGCACGACCTGCAAGGCCGTCTACCTGATCCCGAGCACGGTGAAAGAGCAGGAGGTGGAAATCTGCCGCGCCTGCCATCCCGTCTACACGGGCAAGAAGCAGACCGAGGCCCGCGGCGGTCGCGTGGAACGCTTCCGCAAGATCCAGGCTGCATCGAAGAAGAAGGGCGCGTGAGGCGAATCCGGATCGCATGGATTTGCCTCCCGTCGAATCTTTTTTGAGTTGCCGGAACTCCATCCAACAAATGGCGGCTTCTTTGCGATCGCAAGCGGTGGGAGCGGCTAAATAGCAGTCAGCCACGTTGACTGCTATACTGCCCGTCATGGACTCACGCCAAAGCAAGCTTCTGGCAGCGATTATCGACCAATTCATCCAGACGGCCGCGCCCGTCGGATCCAAGCAGCTGCTCTCCCACTGCAACGAATTTTGCCTGTCCGGCGCGACGATCCGCAACGAAATGCGCGTGCTCGGCGACGAAGGCTACCTGGACCAGCCGCATATTTCCGCGGGACGCGTTCCCACCGCGAAGGGGTACCGCCTGTACGTGAAGGAATACCTGAATCCCACGGCGCAGGAGAAGGCGGTGCAGAAGAAATTCACGACGCTCAAAGAGCAATACTTCCAGCGCAAAGATCAGGAGCGCGCGTACGAAGCGGTCGCTTTGCTCAGCCACATGATCCCCAACATCGCGTTCGCCACCGTCCCGCACAAGCCGGGCGTGTACTTCCTGGGGCTCGCGCACGCGTTGCGGCAGGTGGAATTCCGCCAGGATCCGATGCTCGCGAGCGCCGTCGTCGAAGTGCTGGAAGAGCGCCTCACCGACGTCCTCACGAAAATCGAGATCGACGACAAAGTCCGCTACTACATCGGCGAGGAGCACATCCTCCCGCAGTTCCAGAGCTGCAGCATGATGATCACGGGCTACAGCGTGCGGGGGAGCACCGGCGTCATCGGGGTGCTCGGCCATATGCGGATGGATTACGCCTACAACACGGTCGCGCTGGAGATGGTGGCGGATCTGCTGCGGTCGACATAACGGCAAACGAGGAAAACGAAGCAAACGAGGCAATCGAGGATCATCGTTTTCTTCGTTTCCGTCGTTTGCTTCGTTTGCCCAATACCCCGAGCGGAAAGCTCAGAAATATGCTATACTCAGAAGTAACAATGTCCCCAGACACCGAACACATCCTGCTCCGCATCCGGCCCTCCCTCCCGGACCCCGACGAGGTGTCGGCCGCGCGCGGGCCCTTGATGATGGAGGCGGTTCTCTCGACCCTGCATTCGCTCAGCGGACGGGATCCCGTGTGTCTGGAAATCGGCATGAACGACGGGAAAATCGCGCTCTTCGCGCGGTCGAACGCGCGTTCCTCTCCGCTCGTCGAAAGCCAGCTGTACGCGCAGTATCCCGACGCCGAAATCGAGCCCGTGCCCGTGAAGATCTTCGACCCCGCTCCGGATGAATCGGTGTTCAGCCGCAATCTGTTCCTCAGCGATCCCGAGCTGTTTCCCATCAAGCGGCACCCGCAGTACGTGGATCAGGCCAGCCGGCAGACCATCGATACCATCGCGGGCATCACGTCCTCGATGGTCCGGTATCCGGCTCCCGGCATGCGGGCGCACATCAGCATCGCGATGCGGCCCATCCAGGGAAGCGCCTATCGCAAGCGTGCTCTCAAGTTCCTTCCGCTGCTGACCCGGGGCCTGCCCAAGCATTCGCATGCCTACGCCAATTTCTTCACCGCGATGCACATGGCACGTGGCTGGAAGCGGCTGCTGTGTTTCCCGGTGGATATGCTCATGGGCGGTTTCCGCACCTGGTTCACGTCGCATACCAAGATTTCGATGATGACGGGAGAGGTCACCGAAACGTTCGAGGAGGATGAGGAGCGGAAAGTCGGCATGCGGAGTCACGACCGCGAAGACAAGGAAACGGGCGCAGTCGACAAGCTCAACCGCCTGCTCTTCGGCTGCTGCATCCGCCTGAGCGTCATCGCCAAGACCGACGATCGTGCCAAGGCGGAGGCGAAGCTGGACGAAATCGCGAGCAGTTTCCGGCAGTTCAATCTGCCGCTGAGCAACGGCTTTGCCGTCGGACCCGTGCGCGTTCTGTCGCGGATTCCGGAGGGTGTCATGGCGACGGAATATGTGCTGTCCGCCGAGGAAATCGCGACGCTCTGGCACGTCCCCAACATCCTCGTCAAAACGCCCAACTTCGACTGGGTGCTGAGCCGCAAGCTGGAACCCCCGGTCGATCTGCCGCTGATCACCGAAACGCAGAACGACGATCTCACCGTTCTAGGCGAGGCCGTCTTCCGCGGACATCGTACGAAATTCGGTATCCGGACCGATGACCGCCGCCGGCACATCTACACGATCGGAAAGACGGGTATGGGCAAATCGACCCTGCTCGAAAACATGATTTACAGCGATATTCTCGCGGGGAAAGGTCTCGCGCTCATCGATCCGCACGGCGATCTGGTCGAAGCGGTCCTCCGGTACATCCCCAAGGAGCGGACCAACGACGTCATCCTGTTCGATCCCGCCGACAAGGAGCATCCCGTCGCGTTCAACATGCTCTCCTGCCGCGATCCGGAGCAACGCCCGCTCGTTGTCTCGGGGCTGATGAGCATCTTCAAGAAGATGTGGCCGGAGGCGTTCTCGGGCCGCATGGAATACATCCTGCGCAACACGCTGCTCGCGCTCATCGAGGCCGGCAACCAGTCGATGCTCGGCATCATGCGGATGTTCAGCGACCCCGTGTTCCGCAAAAAGATCGTCGAGCACGTCGACAACCACATGGTGAAGAGCTTCTGGCAGGACGAATTCACCTCGTGGTCCGAGAAGTACCAGACCGAGGCGCTCGCCGCGATCCAGAACAAGGTCGGCCAGCTGCTCAGTGCCCCGCTCATCCGCAACATCGTCGGGCAGGTCGTCTCCAAGGTCGATTTCCGTCATGCGATGGATACCGGGAAAATCATCCTGATGAACCTCAGCAAAGGGCGACTGGGAGAGGACAACTCGGCGTTCCTCGGTTCCATGTTCGTCACCAAATTCCAGCTCGACGCCATGAGCCGCGCCGACATCCCCGAAAAAGACCGCCGCGATTTCTATCTCTACGTCGACGAGTTCCAGAACTTCGCCACCGAATCGTTCGCGACGATCCTGTCCGAGGCCCGCAAGTACCGCCTCAACCTCACCGTCGCCCACCAGTACGTCAACCAGCTGCTGCTCGACGGCAATAACACCGCCCTGCGCGACGCCGTGTTCGGCAACGTCGGTTCCATGGTCTGCTACCAGGTGGGCAGCGACGATGCCGAACCGCTCAGCGAGCAGTTTGAGGAGATGGTCCTGCCCAAGGACATCCTCAGTTTGCCCAAATATCACGCCTACACGCGTCTGATGATCAAAGGTGTGCCGAGCAAGCCGTTCTCCGTCAGCACGCTGCCACCGCCCACGGTGAAGACCGACGAGAAGCGCATCGATACCATCCGGCGCCTCTCCCGCGAGCGGTACGCGGAGGAGCGCCAGGAGGTCGAGGACAAGATCACCAAGTGGGTCCAGAACGCACGGGAAAGCGCCGTGGACGCCAAATCGGCAGTCAAACAGAAGGAGAAGGAGGACGAGGAGAAGAAGAAGGCCAAGGCCAAGGGCATGAAGCTGGAGGAATACCGGGCGTGGCGCGATCGCGAGATGTGGCTCAACGACTACAACATGCTCCGGAAGAGGAAATTCAAGGGCGACGTTCTCACGAAGGAAGACGAGCTGAAAATGAAAGACCTCGAGAAGAAACTCGAAGTCTCCGGCGGGATCCCGCCCCCGAGCAAGACGATGCTGGCGGAAGCCGAGAAGGCAAAAAAAGCGCAAGAAAAACAATAAAAGACAAAATCCACACACATTCATGACAAACACCCCCCACCCCTTTGAGACGTCGGATCGATCGATTGATCCGGAGCAGTATGGCCTGAAGGAAGTGGCGAACTCCGCCAGCGGACGCTTCAACCGCGTCACGCGCATGCTGGGAGGCATCCGGGAACACGTGATCCGGCTGGTACGCCGTCACCGGAAGGAGAACGTGTATGCCATTCTCCCCACCCCTCAAGAGGAAATGGCGACGAGGCTTTTTCTCAAAAGGAACGGCGTTCCCGTTGTCCCCACTCTGCGTATTGATGCCAAGGGTGACCTCTACGGCACCGATCTGACCCGGGGAGGGAAGGCGTTTGTAGTATCGCCGGAAAATGTTCCTCTGGAGGCGAAGGAACTGGATGCTGTTACCCGCAAGGAGGTCCTTCATGTCACGCCCGAAGCCCGGGAGGAGATTTTTGCCGCGGTGGAGGACATCGCCCGCCGGTGTGCCCGCTGCGGAATGGGCATCGCGAATCATGATGGTCTGTACTTTGTCGTCGACAAGGACGGAAGCAACCTGCATGTGCTGGCGGGCGACTACAAGCATTTCCGGCACAGCGGTCAGCCGTACCACGACCTGCTCAACTTCAACCTGGAGGAATGCACGAAGGCCCTCAAAGCGCCCCAGATCCGCTCTATGTTCGGATGGACGGTCGAGGACGTGGATGCGTGGAAAGAAAAGGCCAAAGCCGTGACGGAGTGAGAGGATGTCACGGGGCTGTCATCATCCGACCTCGTCCAAAACATTCATTTCTTCGGCTAACACGCGTAATTTTCTATTTAATTCTGCCGTTAATTGCCGGATGCGTTCCTTGGTAAGTCCGCCGAGCATTTCTCCGATTTTTTCCAGCGTGATTCCGTCACCTCCTGGCGGCAAAAACTGCCGGTTTTCAAGGAAGCTTTGCACATCATGAACGTATTGCGGGGCGATTTCGGGAAGCAGGTCAAAAAGGCCCCGCCGTAGAACCAGAATGATCCGTTCCCGCGGTTCGAGACGGTCAATAATCTTCCTCACGATGGCCTGGGCTGTTTGTTCCGGAATGTCCATGCTGCCATCGTTTTTGCTGCCTGACGTCCGGCCAAGGAGCTCAATAAGCGGAATGGGCTCCCCCCGCCGATCAAGTGCAGTGAGCGTCTGATCGAACGAAAGAATCCTTTTCGTCGTGCGTCATCAATGCGTGCCCGGTCTGCTTTGGCGGCTCCGATGCAAACCACTTTTTGCCGTGACCAAGGAACTGTCGTTTCCAGCGGAACGGTATACTTTTTTTTAGCTTGTCGGAGGTTTTTGTCGGAGAGTGCGTATTCATGGCGACTGCATACGTAATTCATGTATGTACTTCCGTACCCGGGGTCGTACAGTTCCGTTGACTGGAGGAGCGTCATCCACAGATCACTCATGATATCGTCCGCGGCGCAATGATTGGCCGGGATTTTGCCTCGCATCTTGTAGATGCACGTCCCGGAGTACTTCTGAATTAGCATGTCCCGGAAGGATTCGACTGTAGCAATCAGCGCCTGCAGTGCTGCCAGTGCTCTTTCGGCCTCAGGGCTCAGCGGTCTCACAAAAAAATTCAGACCGTCGCGCATTTCCCATGTGCGGGCGTACCGTTGGCGTATTCGTTCTTTCAATACCCCATTCACGGGCGACAGCATCCCTGCACGCACGCACGCTTCCCATTGCTCGAAGAGAGCGCACCGGGCTTTCTGCATATTCTGAGCCCAGGTGAGAGTGTCGATATCCTCCTGCGCGTGCTCAATGCAACTACTGACGTTCTCTCCACTCGTTTTCATATATAATATATTATAACTATTTCAACTATTTGCAACTACGACGGTCTCTAACAAAAAGACCAACCTGTGGCTGGCCTTATTTGTTTGTGTGTCTTCCCCGTGCGCTATCGGCGAGCCAATTGGCTGCTGAGCGGTGGAGTGACAGGTTCTCGTCTGCCGTGCTGCGGTTTCTTTTTTATCCTCGGAACCTGCCGAGGTCTCCGTGACGGCCTATCGCGTCCCGCTTGCGCGGGAAGGAAGACACTGGAGAGTGAAAGGGTGCGCCGGTCCGTTCCCCGGAACGGGCTGGCGGCTTTCGCAGAGCAGAGAGGATAGTGGCCACGCACTGGCTCTCGTTACCGAAAGCCGGATGCAATGACGATCGCTATACCCAGAAGTATGCAATAAATTGCAGGATCAGTGGCCGGGAGGAACGTTTGCGACCCCGAGCCAGGTTACGAATGTGGAACCCAGCGTCTAAGGGTGGCCACTATTCTCTCTACTTGTCGGTGATGTGAGGGAGCGGGTGAGGGGCGGCGGCCCCGGACGACTGTGGGTGTGGATGTCTTGTCTCGGCGTAGTCCTGGTGGTCGAAGCCGGACGAACCGTCTCTCGCTGGGGTTCACCACAGATTAGCCGCGTTTGGAGGAACCGCAACAAACTGAAGTTGAGTACATGGCAAGAAATGTTGTTGAATAGTTTATTTGAACGACGGAATTCTTCGAAACAGTCCTTCAATCGACGAATAGACGATGTTGTATCCGGCTTGATTAAAAAATTTGCACAAGTTTAGGCGCTGGAAATGCGCACGGAAAAGTAAAGAATGATGAACATTTTTTGTGGCTCGAGGCTCATCCGCGGTGGCGGATTCGTACCTCGCCATGACACTGCAAATTCTCCTCCGGTTATGGCGAGGTGCGAGTCCCGAGGACGAGCCTCGGGCCTTTAGATTCCCATCCACACCAGCGCCAGCCGGGGCTGGTAGATGATCGCAAGAATGATCACCCAAGCGGCCAGACAGACGAGGGATGCGCCTGCGGCCACGTCCTTTGTGGCTTTAATCGCGGCCGTATGCTGGTCGTTCTGGCTTTTGGTGTGGGTATCGAAGGCGTCGGCGAAGTTCTCCAGCGCCGTATTCATCAACTCCATCGCCAGGAAGATGCTTCCGGTGAAGATCTGGATCTGCCAGTCGCGCAGCGTAATGCCGAATGCCCACCCCAGGACGAACGACAGCACGTAGAGAGCCGTGAAGAGCTTCAGGTTCCGTTCGGTCTTGAGCGCGTGCCAGAGGCCCTCGAGGGCGTATTGGAGGCTTTTGAGGTAGGGGAGCATGTGCCCTATTCTACGCTTCTTTTCACTGGAAAATTCAAAGTCCGAAACCCGAAACAATTATTGAATAACAAATATTGAATTTGAATTTCTTGATTCTCGCATTGTTTCGGACTTCGAGTTTTGGATTTAGTCGGTAATTCCCGGCACCGGGAACTTCCTGCACCACTCAATAACCTCGCCGTGCAGCGTCTTGATCGCCCCATCGTCCGTCCGCTTCTCGATGGCCTTCAGGATGAAGCCGCCGAGCGTTTCCATATCCTTCTCCTTCATGCCGCGGGTGGTGATCGCGGGGGTTCCCAGGCGCACGCCGGAGGGGTCCATGGGCTTGCGGGGGTCATCGGGGATCATGTTCTTGTTGAGCGTGATGCCCACGCAGTCGAGCAGCGTTTCCACCTCGCCGCCGGGCAGGTTCCAGGACTTCACGCAGTCGATGAGCATCAGGTGGTTGTCGGTTCCGTTGGTGACGAGCTTGGCGCCCCGGTCCATGAAGAACGAGGCCAGGTGCTTGCTGTTTGCGATGATCTGCTTCGCGTATTCCCGGAATTCGGGCTTGAGCGCTTCGCCGAAGGCGACGGCCTTGGCCGCCACCATCTGCATGATGGGACCGCCCTGGAAGCCGGGGAACACCATTTTGTCGATCTTCTTCCCGAGTTCCGGATCGCGGCAGAGGATCATGCCTCCGCGGGGGCCCCGGAGGGTCTTGTGCGTGGTGGTCGTGATCACGTCGAAGCCGTCGTCAAACGGGTTGCGCAGCTGCTTTCCGGCGATCAAGCCAGCGATGTGAGCCATATCGGCGACCGTGTACGCGCCCACCTCGTCGGCGATGGCCTTCATCTTCGCGTAGTTCACCTCGCGCGGGTACGCGGAGAAGCCGGCCAGGATGATCTTCGGTTTCTCTTTGAGTGCCACCTGGCGCATTTCGTCGTAATCGAGCTCGCCGGTCTCGGTGTCCTTCATCTTGTAGCGGACGAACTTGAAGATCTTCGTCAGGTACGTGACGGGATGGCCGTGGCTCAGGTGCCCGCCATGGCTGAGATCCATGCCCAGGACGGTCGAACCGGGTTCCATGAGCGCGAAGTACATCGCGACGTTCGCTGGGCAGCCGGCGTGCGGCTGGACGTTCGCGTGGCCGGCCCCGAAGAGCTGCTTGGCGCGGTCGATCGCGAGACTCTCGATGATATCGGTGAATTCCTGGCCGCCGTAGTAGCGCTTGCCCGGGTAGCCCTCGCTGTACTTGTTGTTGAAGACCGTGCCCATCATCTCCATCACCGCGGGCGAGATGTAGTTCTCGGACGCGATCAGCTCGACGCCGTCGCGCTGGCGTCCCATTTCGCCGAAGAGGGCCTTGAAGGCTGCGGGATCGGCCTGCTGGAGGGCGGTATACGTCGGCATGGGGGGAGCCCATGATCAATGATCGCCTCCCGTTCGGCAAGCGCGATGAGTAATTTCTGTGGTCTACAGCTTGGGCAGCTCCTCCACGGTGAGCTTGGGCTTCTGTGCAAGGGGATCAGGTTCCGGTGTAGCGCCTATCGCGATCATTCGCCTTTTTAGCGCCATCGCCTCCTCGATGAAGGATGCCAATTGCGCCGTGATCTGCGCGGTGTTCATGTCCGGCGTCAGCCGGAGCGCATGCCCGTACGTCGCGATCAGCGCCTTTCGTTCCTGGTCGGATGTTTTTTTCAGCAACGCCAACCCCTCCTGCTGCAGTGCGATCAGAGAGTCGAGTTCCGCGCCTGCGGAAGCGCCGACGAGTTTGTATGCCCATACGGGGAGGGAATACTGCTGGATTTTCTCCGACACGAGGGCAAGCGCCGCGGCAATCTGCTCGCGGGTGATCTTCGCGTCCCGCTGGATGTTCTCAAGATTGCCCGCCGCATTCCCGTCCAGCCGGATCGTGTCCGTGCTGAAGCCGAACGTCTCGGGGAGAGGCTGAGAATACTTGTGTTCTTCTTCCTGAGGCGCGCCGTCATCCTTTCGTTTGCGCAGAAGGATGGTCTCCAGTCTCTGGATGACTTCCGCAGAATCACATTTTTTGCTGAATTGCGGGTCGAGCGTGTAGTGCCCGGCATGGTGTGCGGAGGCCGCATCCATGCGGTCCATGTATTCCGCGATACCGCGCAAAAGCGGGTCCGGGGACGATTCCAGGGGGCTCTCGGGGTTTCTCATGGGACGGACAGATCATTCCACGGAAGAGCAGAACGTCAAGAATTCATGACATGCGTCCCTGTTTTCCCGCTTGGGCCTGCGTCATTCCGCGTGCCGTGATCACGGCATCGACCTTCTCGTCATGCGCTTCCATCGGGATGCCGTTCACGAGCTGGCATTCGAACGCGACACCCCAGAACGCGCTCGCAGGGTGATCTTTGCGCTGCTTCCGGATCCAGATGTCATATCCGCCGTTCCCCCGGCCCATGCGGTTGCCGGCGGCATCGAATGCGCGTCCGGGCACAAGCGCGATGACGGTCGTCGCTTCCAGAAGAGGGGACTCGTCCGACGGCGCGGGAATCCCGAAGGCATCGGGTCGCAGCGCGTCGATGCCCTCCGCTTTCCGGAAGACGAAATGCGGGCCTTCCTTGCGCGGGAGGTAGAGCTGATGGCCGCGTGCAGGTATCTCCGTCAGCAGGCTCTTGATGTCGACTTCGTCGCCCATCGGATAGAACGCGCAGACGACCGCCGGTTCGGCGGGGAGCGCCTGGAGGATCCGCTTGCAGAGCGAGCGGCTTTCCGCGGCGCGGTCTTTCGCACTTAATCGCGCCAGACGATCTTTAATTGCTTGGCGCAGTTGGAATTTGGCGGCTTGGGTGTCCAATGGAAAGTGGAAAGTTGAAAAGGGAAAGTTCGGAGGAAGTTTCCACTTTCCACTTTCAATTTTCCACTAAAAAACCTCAGCGGCCGCTTCCGCCAGGTTCACCATTTCCTTGTTCGGCCCGCCCGGGCCCGCCTGGTCCTGCTCCAGCACGCACTCGATGCGCATCGGGCGCTTGAAGATCCGCTCCAGGGCCTCCTCCACCGTGCGCGCGCCGTCCGTCTTCGCGACTTTCTCGCGGTGGAACGTTGACGCGAATGCGAGCGTCACTTTGTTTTCGGTGAGCGCATGCACGTGGCAGTTTTTCAGCGACATCTTGAGCGACGCCGGCGAGATGTCGCGTACCAGCGATGTCCAGTGATCGCGCACCGCGCCGATGGTCAGCTCCGGCGCTTCCACGATCGCTTCGGGAGCGGCAGGCGACGCGGCGGCGGGCGGGGCGGACGGCACGGCAGCCCGCTCGACGGGGGCGGGAGCCTCCGCGGCAGGGGATTTTTTGGCGAACAGACGCGCCTTCTTTTCGACCGGCGGGGGCGGGGCTTCATCCGAGCAGAGTTCGAGCAACGCGGATTCGAGCACGAGTCCCGGCACCGGCACCGAGCGCATGTTGCGCAGCGCCTCCAGCAGCACCGAGAGCGTGTGCGAGATGGCGCCGATGGGCTGCCCGTCCTCCACGGCCTTGTGCAGCTTCCACCGCATTTCGCCCAGCAGCGCGCGCGTCACGGTTTCGAGCGACAGTCCCGAGCTCTCCATCTTCCGGACGAGCGCGAGCAATTGCTGCCGGTCCGCGGATTCGAGAGCGGCGATGAGCTGTTCGATGATCTCGTGTCCGGCCTCGCCCGTGCGCTCCTTTACGTCCTCCAGTCCGATCTTGGGCAGCGATCGCAGCTGGTCGAGCAGCGAAATAGCGTCGCGCACGGCGCCGTCGGCATGATGGGCCACCGCGCGCAATGCCGTCCGGTCCACCGTGATGTGCTCCTGGTCCGCAATCAGCTGCAGGCGGCGGATGATGTCCTCCTCCGGCACCTGCCGGAACGCGAACCGCTGGCAGCGGGACTGGATGGTGGCGGGGATCTTCTGAAGTTCGGTCGTCGCCAGGATGAAGTGGGCGTACGCCGGCGGCTCCTCCAGCGTCTTGAGCAGGGCGTTGAATGCTTCCTTGGTGAGCATGTGCACCTCGTCCACGATGTAGACCTTGGCGGCCGCGGCGACGGGGGAAAACTGGATCTTCTCCACCAGACCGCGGATGTCATCGATGCCGCGGTTGCTGGCGCCGTCGATTTCCACCAGGTCCACCAGCGAGCCGTCGTCCACGGCGTCGCGGATCTGCTTTTTCAGCTTCTCATCCGTGATGCCGCGCGTGAGCATTTCCTTGGCAAGAATGCGCGCCACAGACGTCTTTCCCGTTCCGCGTGAACCGGCGAAGAGGTAGGCGTGCGCCAGCTTTCCCTGCGCCACGGCGTTCTCCAGCGTGGTCACGATGTGGTCCTGTCCCACGACGTCCGCGAAGGTTTTGGGCCGGTACTGGCGGTAGAGGGACATGGGAGATGAGTATAGGCCCTGACAGGCAAACGAGGGAAACGAAGTAAACGACGATCGTCGTTTTCCTCGTTTACTTCGTTTGCGTCGTTTTCTTCCCGAGTTTATGCTGGAAGCCTATGAAAAAACTTCTTTCCGTCCTCAGTGCAACTCTTTTCCTTGCGGCCTGCGTCGACACCACGGGCATTTCGCCGTCGTCCTCGCGCCAGCCCAAGGGCAATCCGCTTTCGGTCGTCCTGGTGACGGAATATGCCGATCTCGAGTGTCCGGCATGCCGCGCCGCGAACGATTCCATCGTAAAGCCCTTGGTCGCCAAGTACGGCAACCAGATCGCCTACACGTTCAAGCATTTCCCGCTCCGGTCGCTGCACCGCCACACCATGGAGTTATCCGAGGCCGCCGAGTGCGCAGCAGATCAGGGAAAGTTTTGGGAGTACCTGGACACCGCGTTCGACAAGCAGCCGGAACTGAAAGCGGGCTCCGCGGCCGAGTGGGGCGAGGCGCTCGTCGATGACGACGATCTGTTCTCGCGCTGCGTCCGTTCCCACATCAAGAAGGATGCGATCCTCGCCGACTACGACGAAGGCGTGGCCATCGGGGTCCAGGGCACGCCGACGTTCTTCGTGAGCGGAAAGCAGGTGCCGGCGACATCCGAGGCCATCGGCGCGGCCATCGATGAACTGCTCAAGGGGGCTCAGCAGAGGCTGTGATCGTTCCTCGTACGTTCGCTGCGCCGCAGCGAACTACTCGGAATGACAATAATGTGGAGAAAGAAAACACCTCGGTACGCTCGCGTCTCCGACGCGAGCTACTCGGTGTGGCACGAACGTCGAGTGGATGGACGCGGAGCGGCCATCGTATCGAGACGCCCTTGTTTTAGATGTTGCTTGTCATTCCGAGTAGCTCAGGGCGGAGCGCTGAGCGTACGAGGAACTCCTCTCTCATCTGGGAAATTTATCTGTTCAGCTGCCTTATCTCGCGAGCTGCCCGAACCCGATGAGCTTCTCAAGCCTCGTGTCGTAGAGGACGACCGTGCGGAACGCGTCGTTCGTTTTTCCGGGAGCGACAGTGTATTGCTGCGCGCCATACGCCGTCTGCAGCTCGCCGAGGTCCACCGCGGTCGCATCGGGAAATTTGCCGTCACGGGGATCCACCATGGTCGTGAGGAAGACGTGGATCGACGGTCCGGGGTAGGTGAGGAATGTCGTATCGAAATACAGCACGCCGTCCACCAGGAGCGCGTGTCCGTGCACGTCTTCATTGAAATCCGGAGTGATCATCTGGCCCGAGACCCCCCGGGTCTGCATGGCGCGCGCCTGGGCGAGACGCTCGAGCGCACGGACGCGCTCGCCTTCGAGAATGGCTGCCTTCACCGGGTCTTTCGTCATCGGGTCCTTGCGGCGGATGGCGTCGGCCATGTGCTCGGTGAGCTCGGACCAGTAACGCTCGGCGACCCACGGGTTGCGGAGGCGTTCCTGCAGAGGCAGGGTGAGAGGCGTCACCGCCTGCGTGGCGCAGCCTGCGAGCAGCAGGGCGATGGCGACGGACGCGCGGAGAAGGGCGGGTTTCATACGGATGCGGGGAACGGGAGGGCAGGATAGAGCCAAGAAGCTGAGCCGACAATCCCGGAACGGAGGGGATCAGGCGGCTTTCCGTATCTTTTCCCTCTGTTGTTTCTCGACGCCCGCCTGGGACATCGGCGACCGGTACTGGATGCCGCGTTCCTGCATCATGCGTGCGAGCTTCTTCATCCGGGGATGGAGGGTCTGGATGATCTGCACGTGTTCCGCGTACTGCACGCCCTCGGGGATCATGCTCGTCCAGTACCAGAAGTTCCGGTCGTTCTTCTGTTCGTCGATTTCCGTCAGCAGCGTCTCGGTGCTCTGCTCGTCCGTGAAGAGCGTCTGCGCCCCCCGGACGCCGGACTGGTCGCGGACGGCGGGACGGGTGTTGAACTTGCCCTTCAGGGTGTTGGTCTCCCACCCGAATTTTTTGTGCCCGTGCTCGATGTGTTTTTCGGTTTCCCGGTTCGCGCGCTGTTCGAAATCCCGCTCCTTTCCCGCGTCGAGGTAATTGTGCTTCCAGCACCAGTCCCGGTTGTACATGATGGTCGTGAGCACCCAGAACGCCTGATAGCCGCGATTGAGCGCGCTCGTGTAGAGGCGCCGGAGCTGATGGGGCAGCTGCTGGATCAGGGATTCCATTTCCGAGACGATTTCCCAGGCGGAGGGGTTCTGCTCCTGGATTTTCCGTTCCTCCTCGGTGCGGTGATGCTTGAGAAACTGCTCCATGGTCCGCAGCTTCCGCTGGTTTTCCTTTCCCCATTCCTGGCCTTTCGCCTTCTGCAGCAGATCATCCGCGGCTTCCCAGTCCTTCGCGCCCAGCTCGTGGCGGATCTGCAGGAACAGCTCGGGCTCCTTGTTGATATCCGTGAAGCGGTGTTCCGCCTCCTGGAGGTACGCCGTCCGCTTGTCGTACTTCCAGTTGAGGAAGACGTTCATGCTCACGAAGGTGAATCCCCGCGGCGAGCCGAGGGCCTTCCGCTTCGCCTCGATCTTATGGAAGTGCTTGCTGGCTTCGGCCCAGTTCTCGATCATTTTCTGCAGCGGCATGGAACCGCGGTTATTCAGGAAATCATCGATCTCAGCACCCTTCGCACCGCTGTGGAAGATGCGCTGCAGCCACGCCCCCACCTTGCTGGAACTGATGGCCTGTCGCTGGGCCGCCGCGTCGAGCATGGCCTTGGCCTTCGTGTAGAGCTGCGGCATCTGGCGCTCCTTCGCGGTCAGGGCGGCATCGACGGTCTTCACCAGCGCGCTGCGGTTCTGGTAGGACAGGTTCAAGAACTGCTTCTCGTCCAGGAATGTTGAAAGATTCGGCACGTCCTTTGTCGACAGCTGTTTGACGCGCGGATGCTTGCGCAGCTGCTTGGCGTACTCCGCGACCTCGCCCCACTTCTTGATCCAGACGCGGAAGAGCTTGGGATCCTTCATGCCCGTGCCGTCGTCGGTCTTGATGAAGAAATGCTTTTTATGGAAGGCCACGGACTTGTCCTTGAGCTGGTTCATCCACCACCGGCCCTTCTGCGCGTTGATCCATCCCGCCGAAACCGCCTGCTCGATGGCGACGGTGAATTCGCGCTCCAGCGCGTTGGCCTCGCTGAGGAGCTTGGGCACCATGGAGCGCTCCACTTCGCGGATGTAGGCCAGTTTGTCCTCCAGGCGGTGCTTGTTGACGAGCGCGAGGCCTTTGTCGGACATCACCTGCTCGTAGACGTCGCAGTCGGCGCTGCCGAGGATCTGCGATGAGGCGATCTGGCTGCGGATGCTCTGCCGGCATTTCTCGCGGGCCTTCTCCAATACGGCATCTTCGTGGGCCCGTTCGTCGTCCAGGTCCGGATCGTAGAGTTTGAGATCGGTTGCCATAGGCTGGGCCGGGAATTGTATGGAACCTTCCGTGTGCTGCCAAGAATTCTTTGCTTGAAATTCCCGGTCGATGATAGGCTTCCCTCGATACGCTCACGTTTCCAACATGAGCTACTCGGGATGACAGTGTTTCTATCCTATGATCTTATGATTCTTTCTGACCGTGACATCAAGAAGGCCATCGCGACCGGACGCGTGAAAGTCGAATTCCCGCAGGGGGCCGCGCAGGCCGCGAAATACGCGGAGCACATCCATGCCAGCAGCATGGATTTCCACCTTGGCAACTCGTTCAAGCTCTACGAGCACAGCAAGTTCGCGGTCATCGATCCCCGCCGCCCGGAGACGCTGCAGGGCAACATGCGCATGATCACGATCAATGACGGCGATCCGTACATGGTCCAGCCCGGCGAATTCGTCCTGGGCGTGACGCAGGAGATCCTCACCGTCCCCGACGATCTCGTCGCGCGCGTCGAAGGCCGCTCGAGCCTGGGCAGACTCGGCATCATCGTCCACTCCACCGCTGGCTTCGTCGATCCCGGCTTCTCGGGCACGATCACCCTGGAAATCAGCAACCTCAACCGCATGCCCATCGCGCTCTACCCCGGCATGCGCATCTGCCAGATCGCCTTCGAACAAATGAGCAGCCCCGCCGACACGCCGTATCACGCGAAGCCGTTCAGCAAGTACCAGGGGCAGATCCTGCCGGAAGAGAGCAGGATCGATGCGGATCCGGAATTTGTCGGACGGATGCGAATAACGAATTAGGAATTACGAATATATCCGAGCAAAGTTCGTTTTTCGTAATTCGTAATTCGATGTACATCTACAAATCCCTGTACGAGATCAGTTCAATTTTCCGTTCCTTCAACAGAACGCGAACGTCGGGATTCGTCAGCATCTGCAGCTCCGTCTGGCGCTGGGGATCCAGGTCGAACGGCGTGCCGATGGGCGTCATGCTGCCGGGGTGCACCATCAGTTCCGTCGTTCCTTCGGGCAGCCGCGTGAGGATGTGCCGCAGATTCTTTGCCGACGCGCAGCCCGCCAGCGCCAGTCCGCGGAAGTGATCGGTGGATCCGATTCCTTCCGTGGCGAAGAACGTCCGCGCGGCCGCCGCTTCGGCCCCGATCTTCAGTAATTCTTTCGTGCGCTCCTCCGGAATCTGGAAGCCGAACGGGGGAATCAGATCCTCATGGATCCGCACGAACCGGATGCCGTAGCGGTGCAGGATGGGGATGAGGAGGGGAACGATGAAGGGATGCGTGTGTATGGCATGGTGGCTGTCGACGTGCGTCGGCGCGCCGTGATGGTCCAGGAACCATTCGATCTGCGCGCGGATCTCACGTTCTACGTGCACGGGTTCGATCTGCCCCTCGTCCAGCGCGCGCCGCTGCAGTTCGCGCGAGCGGAATTCCCCGGCCGTCGACTGGAGCAGGGAAGGGACGTGGTCGGGGTCGCTCACGGGCTGGCCGTCCGTGAGGTTGAGGTGCAGTCCCGTGGGCAGATCTTTTTCGCGCGCGTGCTTGGCCGCCTGCGCCGCGCCGCTGCCGTTGCAGAGCACGGTCGCACTCGTGACGATGCCGAACTCGAAGCACTGGAAAATCCCGTGCGTGCGTGCGGAGTTCACTCCCAGATCGTCGGCGTTGATGATGAGGCGGCGCATGAATGGAGTATAGCCGCACATTAAAGGATGGCCGCGCAACGGGTGCGCGGCCAGAGCCTTCTCAGTCTCGAACACTACTTGCACATCGCCAGCACGCTTTGCAGGCTTGGCGGCGTATAGCCGCTCGGCCACGCCGCGATTAGCGCGGTGTGCAACTCGACCGGGTTGACCGGACCGAGGACCCAAAACGCCGGGAACAGGCCACCGTTGGGGGCGGGCAGGATCTGGAAGTTCACGGACGGACTCCTTCGAAAGTAGGTGTTGTGGAGAGCATGCTCTCCACCGCAATAGACGAGGAGAAGTTTCCGCGCCTACTACGGAGAGAGCATGGTTTTCTGAGAAGGATCGATGTTTACTCGTGAGAGTAAACTATAACATAATATCATAATTTGTCTATAATTGCAAAAGATCCTTTTCACTCAGGATGGAAAGGATCAAATGCTTCGGTCATACTGTGCGCCCGCGTTCTGGACGATTATCCGCCTCAGGCGGATGGTTAGAGTCACTTCACATCATGGACATGGACGATTAGCTCAGCTGGTTAGAGCGTTCGATTCACATTCGAAAGGTCCTCGGTTCGAATCCGAGATCGTCCACCACAGATGTATTCCCGCGCAGACGATTATCGGCCTCAGGCCGATGGTTAGAGCATTCGATTCATCCGCCTCCGGCGGAAAAGGTCCTCGGTTCGAATCCGAGATCGTCCACCATGTAAAATTGCGCGCAGCGAAGCGAGCAGAAAATTTTACGTGAGACGTGGCCGCGTAGCGGCTTTACGTCTCTGCGCGCAATCAGGTGGCGCGGCCAAGAGAGCGTTCGATTCATCCGCCGCAGGTCGAGACGCTCTTCTCTCTGGAGGTGATGACAAGGCTTGCCGGAATAATTTTTTCGATGCGCAGTAACACTGTGCGCTCTGGTAGAACAAAAAATGTATGCTACGATTCTCGCCGCTTCTTCCCCCATCCCGGATATGATGGCTCCACCAATGATGGTCATGCACGGAGGCATGCCGTCGCACTTTATGATCTTCCTGCTGCTGCACAGCATCTTCTGCGTGCTGGTCGCACTGGGAGTACTGCTCTTCGTGATTTGGGCGGTAAAACATCTGCCTGCGCAGAAGCTCCTGCACCTGGCCACGTGGCTCTTCACCGCCGGTTTCGTCGGCATGGTGATGCTGGTAGCGATGAACGAGCTCGCGGAACACGAGGGATTGACCGTCAAGAAGTGGCACAGCCCGATGATGCAGAGATGGGAGGAGGATTACCCGGCCATGCCGAGGTGGGACGATCTGGAATGGGACGAGGGCATGATGGAAGCCGAATACGACGAGGCGTCATCCGCCGGCACCGTGAGTTCCGATGCCGCCATGAGCGCCGCTGCGGCCACGAGCTCTGTTCAATAGGTCAGAACACTCCTTCCATAGGAATCCGTCAGAGAATGGCCCGTCGCGAGACGGGTCATTTTCTTGTCAGGCTCTGTGTTGCAGAACCGATTCCGGAAGGCTGTTTCCGCTGACGATGCTTTCGATCCATTCCTGCATCTTGATGATTCCGCACCATGCATCGAAAATCACGACGAAGGGATGATGGCCGGCATCAATATGCCCCTCCGCAACCTCAAAAATTTCTTCCACATGGCTCCGGATCTCATAAATTTGGGATCGTATGTTCATGCGGTCATACGGCGTCAACAGCACGCCCGATCCCAGTATTTTTTCCCATGCATTCGGCACGTGAGTGGCCGCCTGCAGCACGCGCGTGCAGAGTTGCAAGGTCGTGGAGCACAGGTGATCGAGCGACTGCAGGGCCTTTTCGCGGTCTGTCTGAAGTTTCGTGGCCGTTTCGGGGGTGCAGATCTGCGTGCTTCTCTCCACCGGGGCACTTCGATATGTCTGCCTGGGGACCGCAGGAAGACCGGGGGCAAAAGCTTCGGACAGACCCATGCCGCGCATTCTGCCTTTGTGGCTTCGCAAAGCAAGAAGATCGCCTTCCGGGACCAATTGACAATGGACGGGGGCGTCCTAGAATGCGGCGTCTTTTCTTTCTTCCTATGTCCTCTTTGAATCGGTCGAATGAAATCGTCGCTTTCCACACCGAGGCGGGAAGCCCCACCCGCCAGTGCGTGCGCAAAGAGTTATTCAAGAAGGCGAAGGGAATGCGGGAGGATATCAGTGATATTGGCATCTGGGTCGTGGTGAACCGGGTTGCGCGAACTATCGTTCGCGGAGGGGCACACATTCGAACGTCCATAGAGAATGCCATTCCCGAGCAGGTTCTTGCCGATGAACTGGAAAGGGAGGCCCGTCATGAAGGCGAGCGCACTGCCCAGGAACAAGAGTAAGCTCTTCCCATGCCCATCAACCCCGACCGGATCCTGTACTGCGACGATGCGCTCCTGGTCGTGAACAAGCTCGCCGGCGAACTGGTGGTGAAAGGCTCGGGACAGCAGCAGAAGCTGCCGCTCCTCGATTTTCTCAAGAAGGAGTATCCCGGCATCCATCCCCTCAACCGGTTGGACTTCGAGACATCGGGCATCGTGCTGTTCGCGCGGACCAAGAGAGTCCTCGCCGAGTCGCTCGCCAAAAAATTCAGCGGCTGGAAGAAGAGCTACAAGACGCTCGTCATGGGGAGGATCGGCCCGCCGAAAGGCGAGATCTCCATTCCGCTGCCCGCGCGCGCCAAGGGGGAGGGGAACATCCACGCGCTGACGCGATACACCGTGCTCGAGCGCTTCGCGAACTCCACCTTCGTGGAGGCCGAGATCGAGACCGGCCGGCACCACCAGATCCGCAGGCACTTCCAGATGATCAAGCATCCTCTGGTTCTCGATGAGGTGTACGGCAACGAGAAGTTCAATAAGACGTTCACCCGCGAATTCCGCTACAAGCGGTTCTTCCTGCATGCTGCCAAGGTCGTCCTGCCGCATCCGGTCACCGGCAAAGAATTGATGGTGGAGGCGGAACTCCCGCGGCCCTTCGAGGAGGTGCTCGAGAAGCTGCGGGAATTATCAAAATAGCCGCATGCCTTCGGCGTGCGGTTGTACGACCGCAAACCGCGGGTCGAAGACCCGCGCTGAGTCTGCTATCCTCGCGACATGCGCATTCTCTCCGGAATACAGCCGTCCGGAATCCCGCACATCGGCAATTACTTCGGATACATCAAACCGAATGTCGATCTGCAGGCGACGGCGGACGTGATGCTGATGATTGCCGACCTGCATGCGCTCACCACCGTTCAGGATCCCGAGGTCATGCGTCAGAACCGGCAGCAGGTCTCTCTGGATCTTCTCGCCTGCGGATTTGATCCGGTGAAGGGAACGCTCTTCTTCCAGTCTTACGTCCACGAACACACGGAGCTGATGTGGCTCCTGTCCACGGTGTCACCCATGGGTCTGCTGGAACGCGCCGTCAGTTATAAAGAGAAGGTCGAAAAGGGGATTGCCGCGTCCGTGGGGCTTTTCGCGTATCCGGTGCTCCAGACCGCGGACATTCTCCTGTATCAGGCGGACACGGTTCCCGTCGGAAAGGACCAGAAACAGCATCTGGAGATGGCGCGCGACATTGCGATCAAATTCAATAATACCTACGGCGAGATGTTCGTCCTTCCCGATGCGATGATCCGCGACGAGGTGGCGATCGTGCCGGGAACCGACGGGCAGAAGATGAGCAAGAGCTACGGCAACACCATTCCGATTTTCGGCACCGATGCGGCGGTCAAAAAGGCGATCATGGGCATCGTCACCGATTCCAAAGGTCCCACCGATCCCAAGGATCCCGATACCTGCGTGGTCTACCAGATCCACAAACTCTTCCTCAACGACGCCGAGCGGAAGGCGCTCGCGGCGGAATACAAGAATGGCCTGCCGTACGGCGAGGCGAAAAAGAAGCTCCTGCAAACCTGTATGGACTACTTCGCGCCCATGCGGAAGCGCCGCGCGGAGCTGGAGAAGAGCGGCGAGATCGTGGAGATAATGCTCGACGGCGCGCGAAAGGCGTCTACGATTGCTGCGGAAACGATGCAGAAGGTGCGAAAAGCCACGGGATTGCGTTAATCAACAAAGTATTGTATAATATACTTGTATACCCACATTTTGTTATGACCTTCTCCACACGCTCCGTCGCCGTCTTCGTGGCTTCCGCCGCTGTCGGTACCATTATGCCGGTCGCCCTTGCGTCGTCCTTGACCGCGTCGTACCTGCATGAAGGCGCTTCCTATACCACTTCCGACGGCACGCAGGTCCGCGTCCGCCGCGTGATCACCGCCAAAGACCGCCTCGATTTCAACAAGGCGATGGCCGTGTACAACTCGTACAGGCAGCAGGGGAAGCCCAACCTCGTCATGCCCGATATCAACGACCGCAAGACCATCGAGATTTATCTGCGGGTTCCCGTCATCTCGACGCGCAAGAACACGGGCGCTCCGGACAACCCGGTCTCCATCAAGGATTACGTTCCGCCGCCGACGGATTTCGTCGATACCACCGCGCTCTCCCGCGAGGAGCGGATCGCGCTCCAGCGCTCCGAGAAGGTCGGTAAATGCTGGCACTACCCCCAGTTTTCGGAAGGCTTCTACGAACTGTGCCTCCAGATGATCAAGGGCAAGACGCCCGTCGATACCTCGGGCTTCGAAAACGACCTCATCCAGACGCGGCAGTCGGGTCGCGCATCGCTCAGCAGCTCATCTGTGAGCAGCAGCAAAGGCTTCACCACGATCAAGGGCTACGATTACCGCTCGTCCAGCAGCTCGTCCGCCATTGGACGCCGGAAGACGCGGTGATACTGGTATCATGCCGGAGTGACGACAATGGTTCTGGCTTCGGCAAGCCCACAGCGCAAGACCCTCCTGGAGGGGCTGGGCCTCTCCTTTACGGTCGTTCCGAGCAGCGTGGACGAGTCCGCCTGTTCCGAGAAGGATCCCGCGCGGCGCGCGGAGCTCTTATCGGCCCTCAAGGCTCGGGATGTCGCCCAAAAGCACGCGCAGTCCGTCATCATCGGATGCGACACGCTGGTGGTGAGCTCCGCCGGGGATCTGCTGGAGAAGCCGTCTGATCCCGGAGAGGCCCGGCGCATGCTCCGGCTGCAATCGGGGGCGACGTCGCTCGTGCATTCGGGCGTCACCGTCATCAACGAGGAAGGCCAGGAATTCACCGGCCTCTCCTCGTCCGCCGTCACCTTCAAAAAATTATCGAAAGCCGAGGAGGATTGGTGGATCGCGTCGGGCAACTGGAAAGACCGCTCCGGCGGGTTCCAGATCGACGGCCCCGGACAGCTGATGATCGAGCGGATCGAGGGGGATTGGACGGGGGTGGTGGGGCTGCCAATCTTTCTCCTAGGAAGCCTGCTGGAAAAAGCAGGCCTGTCTCTCTGGGGCAGGGAGTGATAAGTGAAAAGTTGAAAATGGAAAGTGGAAAGTGGAAAGTGAAAAACGTTACTTTCCAGTTTCAATTTTCAACTTTCCACTTACTTCCGTCGAAGGTGGTACTTCCTCAATTCGCGTCTCGCCTCCCGGGCGTCGGGACAATGATGCTCGACCAGCTCCCAGAACTTCCTGGAATGATTTCGCACGAGCCGGTGGGCGAGTTCGTGGATGATGACGTACTCCAGGAAATGCTCCGGGAGCCTCAATAAGGCGGTATTCAGCGTGATGTGCCCCTGCGAGGAGCAACTGCCCCACTGGCTGGTCATCGGTTTGATCCGGATGCGCCCGATCCGGACGCGGAGCGTTTGCGCGTTGATGTACTCCACCAGATCCGCAACATGCCGCAGTTGCTCCCGCGTCGGTTCGAAGAAGGGATCCGCCGTCGGACGGTTCCGGTGGCGGAGGACCATTTTCTGCATGCGTCCGTAGAGGCTGTCGATATGCCGCTGCTCTTCCGTGAGCGACAGATTCCGCGCGAGACGGATGACGACGACGTCATTCCGGAGCACCGCGCGGGAAGTGCGGTTGCGTGTCCGTTCGATGCGGTAGGGGAGAGGCATGCGGAATAACGGAGTATCGGACGATCAGAATACGGACTTATTGCGGCGAAATCACCGTCCCGGAGCCGGTCAGCGCGCGGGGAATGCTCTGCAGGCTCTTCAGGCATTCGCGAAGGGCGCCCAGCGTCGCCAGGAGCGTCATAGACCGGTCCTTGGCGCCGGCCAGCAGCAGAGACCGCAGGAAGGATTCCTGATGCGCCAGGCAGGCGCGTCCCGCGGTCAATTCCCTACGGTCTAGACCGGCGGCACGTTCCTGCGTTTGCAATGCGTCAATTTCCGCGATGAGCTGTGCGGTCCATGTGAGCGCGCGATCCGCGCGTACCGTCAGCCAGGCCTCTGCAAGCGGCACTTCGTATTTGGCGTGGAAGTTCGTCTTCGCCTCCAGAAGATCTTCCCGGGTTTCATACACGCCGCTATTGATGGCGAATACGAGAGTGTCGACGGCATCGAGCGACAGATCCACCCGGTCGATGGCGGAGGACCGGACGGGGGACGAGAGACCGGCCAACGCCGTCAGGAGCTCCTTCTGCCGCGCGAGATATTCCCGCGTGAGCGTCAATTCCGCCATATAACAGCGCAGCAATGTCTTGAGGAGGGTCGTCTTGTTCGCGCGGCGGATATCATCGCGGCAGACGGCGCGGGCCTGCGCGCGTTTGCGGAAGAACGTCGTGCGTCGCTCAGCGAACTGCGCTTCCGCCGTCCTGGATGCCGGGACGGCCGCCGCGAATCCGCGCAGGCGGAACTCGCGGTCTTCCACGACGATCAACGGCTCCTGGACCGTCGTGCCCGTTCCCGATGCGGGAGAGGAGGACGATTGCTGCGCGAGCGCAGCCAACGGGAGAAGAGTGACGAAGGCGATGGCAGCGGCGACGGGGCGGATCATGGTCCCAAGTATACCGCAGGCAGCCGGACTCCTCGAGAGCTCACCGGTTTCTTCATTCTTTTCGGAGTGCCGCGTCTTTTTCGATGTATTTGAGCACGGTGTCGACGTACGTCGCATGGCTCCAGGTCAGCGGAGAGACCGACAGCGGCGCCCCGGAGAGGGGATGCAGCTGCTCGGGGAGCAGGCCGGAGGGCGTGGCGAAGGAATGCGCCCATTTCAGCGCAGCGAGCGGCGCCGCAAGATCCTGCGTCGTTTTTGCGCGCGCGATCTGCCACTGCGCGAACCAGAGCGTGGTGATGATCCAGGGGTTGCCCGGAATTTCGGCGTTGAGCTCCGAAGACGCGTGATAGTAATCGATCGGATAGCGGCACAGCCCTCCGATGGGCGATTGGACCTTCAGGATTCTTCCCAATTGCTCCATGGTCGATACCATGCGGTGATCATCGGCAGGAAGTATATCAAGAAGCCATACAGCACTAAGACTCGCGTCCGGAGTCGTGTCCCGTTCCGTCGTTTTACCGCCCGCGCGCTTGATCTTCTTCATGAACCGCTGGGTCTTTTCGTCGAACAGATGGAACAGCATCGCCTGCAGCATGCCGTCGGCGGCGGTCTGGTACTGCTCGGAATGCCGGTGGTGTCCCAGGATGTGCGCGATTTCCGCGGCGGCGCGGAGCCCGGCGATCGTGCACGCGGTGGTGTAGGTGAAGATGCCCCGGTGCTCCTCCCACAGGTCATAACTGGCTAGCGGCAATCCCGTTTCCTCCTCGCGGAAGTCGACGAGGAACTGTGCGGCTTTCTTGGCGAAGCCTTCGTGGAACTCCTGCAGGAACTCGAAGTCGTGGTTCACCTGGAAGTGCTTCCAGGCGGCGTGCAGCACGAGCGCGGTCTCGTCTTCCTGGATCGGCAGCTGCGGCTGGCCGTCGCGGAACCACGGGTGCCACGAGGAACCCGGCGAGCCGTCCGGATTGTATTTGTGCAACAGGTAGCCGTCGGGCATCTGGAGCTTTTCGCAGAAGCGGAAGAAATTGCGGGTCACTTCGCCATAGCCGGCGCGATCGAGCGCAAGCGACACGAATGCCCCGTCCCGCGGCCAGACGTACGTGTAGGTGTCGCGGTTGAAGGCCATGATGTCGTTGTCCGCGGCCGCGACGATGCCGCCTCCATGGTCCACGTGCGTGCGGATGACGAGCAGGCTCCGCTTGTAGAGCTCCACCAGTTCCGCCGGCAGCTTGCCGAAGTCCCGTGGAACCTTGTTCGCCCAGCTCTTCCAGAAGTTGCGGCAGTTGCGGTGCAGGCGCTCGGGCGTTTCGCGCAGAACGGTCTGCTGCAGGAGCAGCACTTCATCCAGCGTCTTGCCCGCGCACAGCCACAGGTTCACTTCGGTATCCGCACCCGTGCCCACGGCGCACGAAATCCCGACGGTCGAATCCACGGATCCCTGCTCGATGGCGTTGCCGCTCAGTTCTCCGTCTTCCGCGTCCCTCCAGGTGCCTTCCAGGCCGCGGTAATCGGCTTTTCCGACGGCGAAGGACGTGATGCCGCAGGTTTTGAGCTGTTCCATGCTGCGAAGGATGGACGCGTACTTGTCGCCGCGGATACCCGAGCGGCATTCCACGGCCTGCGACGTCTCCCCGCCGACCAGAAAGTACCGGTTCTGACGGAAGTGTATGACGCTGTTGGTGTACGGCTCGTAGAACGCGGTGTCCTTCTGCTTGTCGCCGTAGATGTGAAAGTCGTGATGGAAGAAGAACCGCGCCGTGCGGGTCTGCTCACTGAGGCTGCGGACGCGCAGTTTGCGGACGAGGACGTTCTGCACAGGATGCACGAAATCCTCCACGATCACCGAGAGCCCCAGCTTCTCGTTGCGGAGTTTCGACTGCCCCACGAGCGTCTCGCGCTCGTACATCGGTTCGATGGTCCACGACGGGTCGTCCCACCAGGCGAATCCCTTCCCGTCCACGAACACGCCCACGCGGTGCACGTGCTGGTACGTGGTCTGGTCCTCCATCCCCACGTGCGGGTAGTACAGATCACGCATCTGGAGCCGGGCATCGAAGGTGGCCAGGAGTGTGCCGTTGCCGAGGACGAGGGAGCGGGGCATGAGAGAAAGGGAATTATGAATTACGAATTACGAATCTTGTTCAGGATTCGTTATTCGCAATTCGGTATTCGTTCGTGCTCCGAGTCTGAATCTCAGATCACAGATGGCATGGCTATAGCGTCTATACGCCTCATAGGGTGAATCATAAGGGCTGAAGTACTTGTGCACGTCGCCGTCGCTCCAGTATTTGGTCGACATGTAGTAGAAGTGGTCGGAGGTCTGGAGCCGACGCCAGGCGCGCAGCAGGTCCGGATCGCCGGATTCCTTCACGGCGTCTTCGAGCTGGTACACCGATGCCAATGCGGCGTTCTGGATCCGGTTGCCCTGCCAGGCGGAGAGGTCGCGCTCGATGTCGGCCCAGGAGACCGGCGCGTGCGCGTCGAACGTGTCGCACGGCTGCGCTTCCCACGCATCGAGGACCTGCGACGGCGTGAGAGCCTTGATGCCGCGTTGCCGCCAGAGCGCGGGCAGCGCCCGCAGGAATTCGAAAATCCCCGTGTCGGCCCACTGGTGCTCGCCGAACGTTTCGTAGTCCATGAACAGATTCACGCTGTGGCCGCCCGAACCCGTCAGCCAGTTGGTGAAGGTGTCGGCATGGAGCGGATACCCGATCCAGGAGCGGTCGCTGAAGCGGAAAGCCACGTCGTCGCTGAGCTTGTAGTTCTTGAGGAGAATCCTGATATCGTCGGGAGTCTTCGCCTTCGTGTTTCCGCGGAATGTCCGGATCACGGCTTCCTTTTCGGCGGGCAGGCGGAACGCCGGCGGCACGAAGGGCGCATTGGGGCTCCTGCCCCGCAGGATATGATCGGCTCCTTCGGCCAGCATGCCGCGGAAGCCCAGCATCCGGACGATCTGCGCGAGCTCGTTGGTGTAAATCAGTTCGGTATTGCGGAAGACCGTCGGCGTCTGGCCGAAGAGCCGCCTGATGGCGTTCGTGTGCATCGACACCTGCTCGCAGAATTCGGGCAGGGAGTTGAGCCCGCTGAGAGAATGGTTGTAGGTCTCCGCGAGGAATTCCACTTTGCCGGTCCCCGCCAGCGCGCGGAACGACTCCAGCACGTCGGGGCCGTACTCTTCGCACTGGTCGAGGAAGCTCCCGGAGATCGAATACGCCACGGCGAAATCCGGCTCGGCCGTCAGCAGTTCCAGCATGAGCGCATTGGCCGGCAGGTAACACTTCTCCGCGACTTTGCGGAAGATCGCCCGGTTCTTCTCTGCATCGAAGTAATCGCCGTCGCCGTGGCCGATGTCGGTGATGCGCAGATCCTTCAGCCGGTAGGGCTGATGGACCTGGAAGTAAAAGCAAATGTGAGGAGGGCGGTTCATACGGATCAGGTGTGAATGAGATGCCTGTAGATCGAATGGATCTTCTGTGCCTGGTTTTCCCAGCTGAGCTTCTGCAGGAGGCGCGGGGCTTCGGCGCGCAGCTGCTGCGCCAGCGGCTGCTCGCGGAGGATCGTCAGGATGCAATCGGCCATCTTGTCGGTGTCCCAGAAGTCCACCTTGAAGGCGTGGTCGAGGACTTCCGAGACGCCGGATTGGCGGCTGATGATCACGGGCGTTCCGTGCGCGATGGCCTCCAGCGCCACGAGCCCGAACGGTTCGCTGACGGAAGGCATCACGAAGCAGTCGGCGGAGGCGTAGAGCGAACGCGCCTCACGGCTGTTCACCTTTCCCGCGAACACGATGGAATCCTGCAGCCCCAGCGCGCAGGCGCGGTCGAGCAGCTCGGGCATCATCGCCCCGTCCCCGGCCATCACGAACTGCGCGTCTCCGCGGAAATCACGGACGCGTTTGGCCACGTCCAGGAACTGCAGCGGGTTCTTTTGCACCGTGAGGCGGCCGAGGAACAGCACCAGGGGCGCCTTCTTCCCGGAATTCGTCAGAATGCGGGGCAGATCATGCGCAGGCTCGGGATCATGCCCGTTGTGCACCACCGCGATGCGGTCCGCGGGGATGCCGTAGTGATCGGTGAGGAGATTCTTCGTGTAATTGCTCACCGCCACGATCCGGGTCGCCTTCATCAGGCCCCGGCGCTCGCGCGCGGAGATCCGCTCGTCGGGACGGAAGTGCGTCCGGTCGAGTTCGGTCGCGTGCACGTGGGCAACCAGCGGCTTATCGTGGTGCTTCGACGCCCGGATGCCCGCTTCGAACGTCATCCAGTCATGGCAGTGGATGACATTCGCGTTCACATCTTTGGTCATGTCCACGCTCAGCGCGGTGTAGCGGTCCACCGCGGCGCCGAGGTCGGGCCCGTACAGCTCCGCGGGGGTTCCGGCCTGCGCCGTCCGCACCGCGAAGGAGCCGAACGAATCGTAGGGCTGCAGATCGCTCCGCACGCCGACCATCGAAAACAGATCGTCTTCCGGATGCAGGATGTCGAGGTTGTCCTCCTCGGGTCGGGTGGGCGAGGGGAGCACCAGCGTCACGGCGACGTTGTTTTTCAGCAGGCCGCGGACGAGTCCCTGGCATGCGACGCCTAGGCCTCCGGAGTGGTGCGGAGGGTATTCCCAGCCGAACATGAGCGTGCGCAGCGACATGAGATATTTGTGTCTGTTTGTCCCGCCGCGCGAAGGCGCAGCGAAATCTCTTGATTATAGCAGAGGAAAGCCGAAAACGCGACATTCGAGTGAATGATTTCACACTGGTTCATAAAAAAAGCAAACGCAGATCTCGTTCATCGTATCCATCATGCGTTCTCCGAATGCGGCCACTTCGCAGCCACGGCTTTTTTCCGTTGCCGTCGAGTTCCGAAAGGACACCCGCAGTTTCGCGTCTCCTCACCCGGTACCGGGGAAGCGGGGTCACGTACTGTGCCGTCACTCCCGGCTTTTCTCCTTTCTCCCCCTCATGCGCCCATGAGCCCGTTTGCCGATCTGCTCCAGGGAAAACTCGGTCTGCGTTCCCGCTCCGCGACGGTCGATCCGTCCCGCGGCAGCCTGATCACCGATGCCGTCAAACGCGGCGAGGCGGTGATGACGACGAACGGCGCGATCTCCACGTGGGGACCCGCCCACGCGACGGGACGCATCCCGCAGGACACCTACACGGTCCGGCATCCGCAGAGCGCGGTAGACTGGTCGCAGCCGACCAATCATCCCGTCCGACCCGAGGTGTTTGATTCCCTGTTCCAGGACGCGCTCGAACTCCTGCGCGAAAAGGATCACGTGTATGTCACGGACCGCACCGTGGGGGCCGAGTCGCGCTATGCGCTGCCGGTCCGCACGTTCAGCGATTCGCCCGTCGTCCAGCTGTTCGCCTCCACGATGTTCCGTCCCGTGCCGCGGGATATCTCTTCCAGCGTATTCGCCGACCGTGGCTTCACGCTGCTCGTCCTGCCGCATGACCGGGTGGAGACCGAGAAGTACAGGGGCGTGCTTCGCGAGGCGGGCGGAAAGATCGTCGACCACGCGATTCTGATGGACTTCGAGCGCCGTGCGGGAATCGTCATCGGCACGTCGTACCTGGGCGCGGTCAAAAAGCATCTCTTCACCGTCATGAATCATCTGCTTCCCGAACACGGCGTGCTGCCGCTGCACTGCGCGGCCGTCGAGGACCGGCGGGGCGCGACGCATCTGTTCCTGGGACTCTCGGGAACCGGAAAAACGACGCTCTCGTCCGGGCCGGGGCTCACGATGATCGGCGATGACGAGCATCTGTGGAGCTCTGCCGGCATCGCGAACATGGAGTACGGCTGCTACGCCAAGCTCATCAACCTGTCCCGCGAGAAAGAGCTGCACATTTACGATGCGGTGATGGGCGACGTCGCCAACGACGAGCACTGCCCGATCATCGAGAACGCGATGACGTATCCCGACGGGACCGTCGACGTCGACGACGGGCGATTGACCGAAAATTCCCGCGCCGCATATCCGCTCAGCCGCCTGGCTTCCGTAAAGCCCGATGCGCGCGGGGGCCATCCCTCCACGATCCTGTTCCTCACGGCCGATGCCCGGGGCGTGCTTCCTCCGGTGGCCAAACTTCCGCTGCGACAAGCCATGCTCTGGTTCCTCATGGGCTACACGAGCAAGCTCGCCGGCACCGAGACGGGCGTCAAAGAACCGCAGTCCACCTTCTCGCGGTTCTTCGGGGGCGTGTTTATGACGCGTTCCTCGGACGACTATCTCTCGCTCTTCCAGTCGCTGGTGTCGCGGCATCGAGCGGATGTGTATCTGGTCAATACCGGCTGGACCGGCGGTCCCTATGGAACAGGAAAACGCATGGACATCTCCCTCACGCGGTCGCTCGTGGACGCGGCCCTTCGCGGACGGCTCAGGGACGTCCAGTACCGTGAGGATCCGTTGTTCCATCTCCTCATTCCGCGCGAGTGTCCGGGCGTCGATCCCATGCTTCTGGATCCCCGGTCCACCTGGAAGGATCCCGATGCCTATGATGCGCAGGCCAAAGCGCTTGCGGAAGAATTCGCCGCGCACTTCCACAAGACGTGCAAAGGCCAGATGCGTGAAACGCTCGAGGGGAAGTGCCCCGGATACTGATTTATCGGCCCATCCTCTTGTCCCGCTCCCGCAACTCCGCGAGGTTCATTCCGGCATCCAGCTGCCGTTTGAGGTCATGAAGGTCGGCTGCCACGAGCAGGATCAGAATGGCCGTTGCCCCGATCACGGAACTGATGAGTCTCTCGACGTGCGTCGGCTCAACGTTCACCGGCTCGGGGTTCGAAACTTTTTCTTCCTCTAGCTTTCTGCGCACGATTTCTTCGATTTCATTTTCCAGAATGCCATCCGCCAATGTTGATCGAAGCGATGCCCTCACCGGCGGCAGCCCGCGCCGAATAGCGGTATCCATCGGGGGATCAAGGTCGAGGGGCGGGCGGGGGGCGAAGTCCGGAGAATGCACGTGCACAGCAAAGACGTCTTGAGGATGCGGGTCAACGTCTGTGAGTACCGTCGTGGAATTTCAGCTGTGCGCAGGGGAAAATCTCATTGTGCATCCTTCAGCCCCGAGACGTGCTTTCGCATCGTTTCCACCACGGTTTTCAGGTCATCATTCACCAGGATCTTGTCGAACAGGTCCGCGCGCTCGCGGAAGAATTCCAGATCCTTCGCCGCGTTCTTCATGCGGTCCTTCAAATGCTCCTCCGCGTCGCGTCCGCGCTCGCGCAGGCGGTGCAGCAGGGCCGAGAGCATCGCGCGGCGGCTCTTGCCCGGCGGGAGCAGTCCGAAGCTGAGGATCGCGCGGCGGGTGAAGTGCTCCGCCAGGCCGCGCAGCAGGTGCATCTCGGTGATGACGACCGGAAGTTTTCCTTTCTTCCAGATTTTTTCGATGTCGCTCCTGCGATAGCCGTACCAGCGCTCCTCCGTGGAGGAGGGGAGCTGCACGTAGGAGATGATTTCGCCCTGATCGAGAAGCTCGGTGAATTTCTCCTTCGCGACGTACCGGTATTCCCCGTCGTCGCCGCGCCGCCGCTCGCGAGTGGTCATGATCGGCACGCACTCGATGTAGTCGGCAAACATGGAGACCAGCAGACGGCTGACGGTGGTCTTTCCCACGCCGGAGGGGCCCGTGAGCGCGAGGATGTAGCCCGGGAAATCCGCCTCCATTTCGTAGGGTTTTACAGTAACGGGAGCCGAAATCTCGTAGGCGACGTCATACCGCCGCAGTCCGTCTTCATTGACGGATGAGAGCCGCATGCGGGCACAGACGTTCGCGCCGATGGACGGCTCGCCGATGAGCTGCCCAAGCGTCCTGCTGCCGTCCTTCAGCTCGATGAGCGCCACCGTCCGCGGGCGGTTGCCGAAGCCCTCGAGCGGATGGCTCATCGTCGTCCACGAGAGCACGGTGCCGTCCTGCAGCTTTTTGCGGAGGTTCTTCTGGGCGCGGTGGATGATGGGGGAGGTGGTCATCGTGGGGCGGTAGGGGCGTAGCAGTGCTACGCCCGTACATCGGTTATTGGGTGCATTCCAAAATATGAATTCCGCATGTGGCGCAAGCCCCACCAAAATTATGCGCCAGGCCGTACCGTTCGCCGGTCGCCTGCAGGGTCTTGGAGACGTCGATGAGTTGCTTGATGCCGGTGGCCGCCACCGGGTGTCCGCAGCCTTTCAGTCCGCCGCTGCGGTTCACCGTCATCGCATCGGGGGCGTTCCGGAACATCGCGCGGTACAGGCCGATGCCCTCGCCCGGATCGCAGAAGCCGAGGTCTTCGAGGTTGATGAGCGCGGCGATCGAAAAGCAGTCATGGATTTCCAGCGCCTTGACGGCCTGCAGCTTGATTTCGGCTTCGGCAAGAGCCCGTTCAGCAGCGTCCTTCGTCGCGGAGAAGGACGTCAGCGTCGGACGGTGGATCAGGCTCACGGAGTCCGTGGCGATCTGCGACGCGGCCAGCCGCACGGGACTCATGTGCTCGGTGGAGAGGATGCACGCGGCGGCGCCGTCCGAAATCGGCGAGCAGTCGAGGAGGCGGAGCGGATCGCTGACCATCGCGCTCTTCGTCACCGCTTCCGGCGTGATCTCGCCGCGGAACTGGGCGAACGGATTCGCGCAGGCATTGCGGTGGTGGACTGCGCTGACCAAACTCAAATCCTCGCGGCTGAGTCCGTACTCGTGCATGTACCGGCGCGCGACCAGCCCGAAAATGCCCGGGAACGTCAGTCCCGCGGGGCGTTCCTCTTCGCTGTCCGATGCCCCCATCAACGCGGAGGCAACGGCATCGGTCGAGACGTCCGTCATCTTCTCCACGCCGATCACGAGCACGTTCTTCGCGCGTCCGCTCTCGAGCATCGCGCACGCGGTGTGCAGCGCGAAGGCGCCCGATCCGCACGCGGACTCAACCCGGAGCGCGGGGGGATGGTGGGGGAGCAGCGCCGAGGCGATCGCGCTCAAATGTGCCTGTCCGTTGGTCACTTCGGCGAGCATGTTCGCCACGATGATCATGTCGATATCGAGCGCGGTGCAGGGTGATGAGGAAATCGCGGCATCGACGGCTTCTTCCATCAGTTCCCGGATCCCTTTGGACCACCACTCTCCGAAGCGGGTCTGGCCGGAGCCGATGAGGCGGATGTCGGAATTCATGCGATCGAATAACGAATTACGAATTATGAATCAGGCAAGTGCGTGCGAGTGGTCCAGATATTGGCTGTAGGTCAGGTATTCGGGTGTCCGGTCATCGTGTGGCAACTCCACTCCATCACGCAGCATCGTCATCAGGAATGCGTCCGATCCGGATCCCGATCCGTACGACACCAGCAGGACCCGTTCGCCCTTCTTCGCGTGCTCCAGCACGAACGTCAGGCCGAGAGGGGAGCAGGCGCTGTAGGTGTTGCCGACGGAGGGGACGATGAATCCGGCCGACATCTGCTCATCGGAAAATCCGAGTTTCTTCGCCGCGGCCTTGGGGAATTTCGCATTGGGCATATGAAAGATGACGTGGTCGACGTCCGCGGGTTGCAGTTTTGCAATCGCCAGAATGCCTTTCGTCACTTCCTGCACGTGCCGGAAGTAGGCGGGCTCTCCCGTGAACCGTCCCGCATGATGCGGGTACTTTTCGCCATTGGGACGCCAAAAGTCAGGCGTGTCCGTTGTGAAGGAGAGCGTGTGTTCGATGCGGCAGAGCGCGTTCTTCGCCTTCTCCGGCCCGATGATCACCGCCGCCGCGCCCGCCGCCGCCGTGTACTCCAGCGCATCGCCCGGCTTCGCCTGGGCGGTATCGGTCCCGATGGCCATGCCGTAGGGCACCTGGCCCGCGCGGACCATGGAGTCGACGATCTGCATGCCGGCGGTGCCGGCCTTGCAGGCGAATTCCAGATCGGCGCAGTGGCAGAACGGATGCAGGTCCAGGCTCGCGGCGAGCATGGAGCTGGTCGGTTTCACCGCGTACGGATGACTCTCGGAGCCAACGAAGATCGCCGAAATTTCCGAGGATTCAATCCCCGCGACATCCCGCGCCTGCCGGGCGGCTTCGAACGCCATGGTGTAACTGTCCTCGCCCCGGCCGGGCACGGTTTTCTCGCTGATGCCGAGCCCGCTCTGGACGCCTTTGGCATCCTGTCCCCACTGCTGCGCGATCTCGGCGGTTTTCACCCGGTAGCGCGGCAAATACCTGCCGAAGCCGACGATGGCTGAATGTGACATCCGGGGAAGTGTAGCACGGGAAAATGCCTGTTTTCCCCCCAAATTCAGCTCATTTTCATCGAGCGCGGGTTATCGACAGATGCCGTACCGGCCTCACCTGCGTTTGACGGTTGTAACGAGAAAAGTGCCGATTTGAGAGCAGTGCGTTGTTCCGAAGGAAGTTGGGCGAGGAGATGTCCCATATCAACTCTATGACCCTGTTTCTTCATGACCGCAGCTTCAATCGCAAGCTGCTGCACATACTCGTCGGTGAAGTACAGACGTTCAGACATCATTGATAATGTCGATCTTTTCTCTATCCACGTCAATATCACCGACCCAGCTTTCCGTGCGCACTTGCGAGCATATGTCCTGCCTGGGCCGCCAAGAGAGAAATCTCCCCTGCCAGCACGGCTGCCGCGATGGATTGCGCCAGCTGGTCCTTCCGATGCAGCGACGTCTTGGGCTGCAGAAGCATGTTCAGGCACTGCATCTGTGCGGGCAGCGTGGTCCCGCCGCCGCGCACGCCCACGAGAATGGCGGGACAGCGGACAATCACCTTCAATCCTTCCGTCACGGGCGTGACGGTCGTGTCGGTCAGCGACCCTTCCACCACATGCGCCGCATCCTGGCCCGTAGCGAGGTACAACGCGGCGACGATGTTGGCGGCATGCAGATTCTTCCCGACGGCGCCGGCAATGTCGGATCCGTATGTCAATTTGGCTTCACTCACCGCGAGCATGCCTTCCGGCGTCATTTTCAGAACATCGCGGATGACGTCCGGCGTCAGAATCATTTCCGCCGTCACCTCGTATCCGCGGCCGCGTTCGTGGGTGCGGCTGCTCGGCTTCTTGTCGCTGTCGACGTTGGCCGCGACCGTGACGAACGTGACATCCGGAATATTCTTCACGATCCAGTCACCCACGGCCTGTCCCGCAATCGTCACCATGTTCATGCCCATGGCCTCGTCGGTGTCGCAGAAGATCGTCAGGAACAGGTAGGCATCCCGCTCATCGACTTCATATTTCAGAATCTTCAAATGATTGCTCGTCGACTGGGCCAGGTCGAACCATTCATCTTTGCGGCTGTCGATGGAGTTGCGGACGAAGCGGATGTTCCCGCACCGGAAGGCCATCGACCGGCTGATGCCGTGCTGCATCGATTGCGTCAGTGCGCCTCCGCTCCGCGAGATCGCCTTGCAGCCGCGGTTCACGCTCGCGACCAGCGCGCCTTCGGTTGTCGCAAGCGGCAGGTGGATCTCCGTTTTCTCCCCCGAACTGAACGTCACGCCCAGCGGACCGGCATACCCGACGGGGAGGGGAATATGGCCGAGCATCTGCTCGCAGTTCTTCTCGTCGGCATGGCCGACGGAGCCGGGCGCGGGGATCAGCGCCGACAGATCACGGTTCAGGTTCTTCTCCACGCGCGAGCGGCGTTGTGCGCAGCGTTCCTCGGGCGTCGCGCCGGTGATGCCGTCCCGAAGGTCCATGCGCACAGTGTACACGAATCCGTTCTTTCGGCTCCTCTCAGGTCAAAACCACCGATCCGCGACCGGTCTTCGTCTCGAACACCGAGCATCCGGTCTGCGCGTGCGCGAACTCCCGCACCGTCGCCACGGCGTCATCGGGGCAGAGCAGATGCACCGTTGGTCCGGCGTCCATGGTGTACAGGACCGGCAGGTTCTCGCTCTCCCGCAGGGCTTCGATGTCCTTCAGAATCCGGTGCGTGTCCTCCGACAGGTACCGGATCGGCGGCACGCTCGTTTCCATCACGTGGTGCATGTCGAGGGCATCCTCCTCGGCGACGCGGCGGAGTTTTTCGAAATCTTTCTGCAGGATCGCATCCCAGCACTCTTTGTTGCGCCGCGGCATCGCTTCCAGGCGCGCCTTGTAGTTGGGGCTGCTCCAGGCGAGCTCATGCCCCTCCGTCGATCCGACTTTCTTCTCCTCCCGGCTCGGCACGATGACGATGTCATGGAGCAGCCAGTGGTTCCCGTCGGCGACGGAAACGGCGAATGACGACCCCGGCTCCTCGCCGGCTCCAGCGAGCAGCGCCGAATAGCCGCCGAAAATGCTGCGCGCGGCGGAGCCGGAACCGAACCGCGCGATCACGCTCACCTGCTCGTCGGTCAGCGCCACCGAATTGGCCATCAGTCCGGCGTACGCTTTCGCGAGGCAGCTGAACACGGCCGCGGAGGAGGCGAGACCGATCGCGGGAGGGATTCTCGACCGCACGGTGATGGCCGCGGCGTCGGGCAGGGATTCCGCCCGTCCCAGACCGGCGAGGAATTGCTTCGTGAGCGACAGATGTTTTCCGAACCGGGCGATGTCCTTCTCTTTCAGCGCGATCTCGGAGCCGTCTTCCGCGTACGACCGGACGCTGAGCTCGCGCGCGTGGTCGACGGTGATCTCGACGTAGGGCATATCGAGCGTCATCGACAGCGAATCCGCCGCGGGCAGACGCTTTTCATTGTTCCGGTTGCCCCAGTATTTGATGAGGGCAATATTGGGCGTTGAGCGGGCGGTTGCGGGCATGGACAAAGTATAGCGGATTGTCTTTTTCCGGGACTTCCGTAAAATTCACACATGAAACCCCTCTCCACTTACATCGTCTCCGACCTCGACGGAGTGTTTTTCCATGGCACGCGTGTCCAGGACGGATCGGCAGAATTTGTCGATACTGTCCGGAACCATCGCAAGGGAAAAATCACCTTCGCCTCCAATGGAGCCGGTGGGCCCGCTGCGGTCGTGCAGAAATTCCGGAAGGCGGGTATCGACATCGCGGAGCAGGACGTGATGACTGCGGGACGGCAGATGGCATTGCGGCTTCAGGCTCTGAAGCTTCAGAAGAAAAACGATATGCGCGTGCTCTTTCTCGGACCGCAGGAACTTCGCGAAGAGTGCGCTGAGTTCGGTCTCGAGGACATGATGTCACAGGAAGAGGTCTGGGATCCGAAGGCCTACAAATGGATCAGCGACCGCACCCCCACGCATGTCGTGACGGCACGGCACAATTACAATCAAGGGACGGTCGAAGCGGCTGCAGCGGCAATCCGCCGGGGAGGGGAATGGCTGGCGACGGGCGGTGACCATGCCGTGACCACGGAAATGCCCGGGGATCTCCGCGCCGGCACAGGAACGTTGGTCGCTGCCATCCAGACGCTGCTCAAAACATCCGAAGGATTTGAAGACGCCTATCCGCAGCTCTCCGGAAAGCCTTCCCCGGACATCGTACAGGCCTGCCTGCTTCGTATGGGTATTTCTCCCGAACATGCCGCAATGCTGGGCGACAGTCTGGAAACCGACATGACGGTCGCGGAACGGTTGGGACTGACGCGGCTCCTGGTCCGCAGCGGCGTCACCAACCCGCGGATGGTCGCCGCGAATCCTCACCGGTTTGATCATCAATTCGCCCACATCGGCGAGCTGACCGACGAGCTGAAGAAGCAGGCATAATCAGCGGACGGGCAGTCCCGCTTTTGACGCGATGTCCTGCACGGCGCCGGGATGTTCATGCAGCGCCAGCACCATCCCGCCCCCGCCGGTCCGCGATCCCGCTCCCAGCACTTTCGCCGACCCGCCTGCCGCTTCGATCCCCGCGATGAGCTCCTGCACCTGCGGTGGGACGACCCCGAGGGCGATCTGCGCCCGGTGATGGTCGCGCATGACCGACTGCAGATTTTCGCCCTTCAGAATCCGTTCGGTGCACGCGCCAATCGTCTTGAAGGCCGAGAGGACCGCCTTGTCACCCTGAGCCTGTCGAAGGGTCATCCATGCGACAAGCTCCGCCGTGATCTCGCCGGGTTTTCCGGTATCGATCAGGATGCTGTTTTTCAGTAATCCCTCCGGCAGCCGCATCGGTTCGGGCGTCGTGCCGCGCCGGAATATCATCGGCTGCTTTGCCCAGATCACCGCGAAATCGAGCCCGCTGTTGCCGGGGTTCACGATGTCTTCGACCAATATCGCCTCCGGCTTGTTCTTTTCGCCAAGGAGGCATTTGCAGATCGCGATCACCAGGCCCGTGGAGGATCCCATCCCGCGGCCGACGGGGATGTCATTGTGAATCGTCAGCGTGCCCGTCGCATGCCCGCCTTTCCCGATACACCGCTCGACGATCCCGCGCGCATAGGCTTCTTCTCCCGCCTGTCCTTCCAGGACGATCCTCATCGGGCTTTCCGGACCGTCTGTCCATGTCGCCTCCACGCCGGTCGCCGTCGGCACGGCGATGCCCTGCTCGCCGAACACGACGGCGTATTCGCCGCTGAGGATCATCTTTCCCGGTGCGAAAGCGGTGATCGTCGCCATCAAGCGTCCAGTCTACACCTGGTTATCCCCCAAACCGCCGCGTTCGCTTACCGAAATCCTCCACTGCCTCGGCGAGATCCTTCTCCGTCAGATCCGGAAAATGCTTTTGCAGGAACACCCACTCGGCGTACGCGCTCTCCCACAGGAAGAAGTTGCTCGTCCGCTGTTCTCCCGACGTGCGGATGATCAGGTCGATGTCCGGCAACTCCGGATGGTCCAGCAACTGTCGGAACGATTCCTCCGTGAGACTCTTCGGGTCCGCCACCTTCCGCATTGCGCGCACCAGCTCATCCTTGCCGCCGTAATCCACGGCGAGGTGCAGGGTGAATTCCGTCTCGTCCTTCGTGTCCTCCTCCACGTCGCGGATCAGCGCCCCCAGGGAGGAGGGGATCCGGTCAAGCCGGCCCGAATGGAGGAAGCGTGTTTTCTTGTCGTGGAAGCCATCGCGTTCCTTCCGCAGGTAGTCCTCCAGCATGCGCATCAGCTTCGAGACTTCCTCCGGGTCCCGCTTCCAGTTCTCGGTCGAAAAGCACCAGACCGTGAGCGCGCTCACCCGCGGGTCGTTGCGGCACCACTCGGTGAGCGACCGGAAGTTCTCGATGGCCTGCTCGTGGCCCTTCCACGGATGCAGCAGGCGCGACTTTGCCCAGCGGCGGTTGCCGTCGGGGATCAGGGCCAGGTGCAACGGTGAGACAGATGACATAGAGGCAGTGTAGCTTCTCAAATTTTTAGTCTGTTAGCTTGTAGCTGTTTCTTTCACGCCATGAAGCGAAAAAGCCAATCAGCTGACAACCTTTCGTAGTCCAATGTGGAACCAGGGCGCGTAAAAATCCGGATTGATCTTCATGTCCTCCAGAAGCTCCGCCACGGCGATCCATTTCCATTCGCCGACTTCGTCCGGATTCGGGGCAGGGGCCGCATCCTCCACGTCGCCGCGCAGGACCGTCACGTGCTCGTGCTCGGCGCCGTTCCCGCCCGGATCTTCGGCGTGGTACACGAATTCCGCCACGGGCGTCAGCGGGCAGGTGAATCCGAACTCCTCCTGCAGGCGCCGGGGCGCCACGCCCGCGATCTCCTCTCCTTCGCGCGGATGGCTGCAACAGGTATTCGCCCAGATGAGCGCCCACAGAGGTTTTTTTCCGCTGCGCCGCTGGATCAGTATCTCGGACCCGTTCTTCCTGAACACGTAGGCCGAAAACGCGCGGTGGAGGAGTCCGGGCGAGGCATGCGCCTCCTCCCACGTGGCGGTGCCGCGGGGCGTATTGGATTCGTTGACGAGGATGAGACGACCGGCCATGAGAGCGGAATGGTACTCCTGTTGCCAGAATCCTGCAGCGGGTCATTTTATCCGCTTCTGTGGTAATGGCATCCGCGCAGGAGCGTCTTACCGGCAGCAAGGGAACTTCCTTTTCCCCATTCTTCTATGACACACCGACTCTCGCCGCTCAGCCGGCGCCACCGGATTCCCGCGGCTCTCACGGGCATCCTCCTGTTCCTCAGCGGAAGCCTCACCGCTGCGGCGCAGCAGACGCATTACACCGACGTGCCCGCGGGCGCGTATTACGAGGAGTCCGCCTCCGCGCTCATTGAGCTCGGCGCGCTGGACAGCAGCGAAAGCCGCCTGCGCCCCTCCGACCGGGCCACGCGTGCGGAACTGGTGAAGCTCCTCGTCCATCTCAACGACGAGCCGCTGCTGCATCCCTCCCAGGGAAGCTTCAACGACGTCGCGCGCTCGGCGTGGTACTTCCCGTACTTCGAAGCCGCCGCCAGCGTGGGCTGGATTCACGGCGACAACAACTGCCATACGAACGACACGCGTCCCTGCACAGCCCGCCCGGGCGAGGGCGTGAACCGCGCCGAAGCCGCGACGCTTCTCGTCCGCGCCTTCGCGCTCGCGCGCACCGGCACCTCGATGCAGTTCACCGACAACCCGCGTGACGCGTGGTACTTCCAGGCCATCCAGACCGCCGCCGACCACTGCATCCTGCAGGGCGACGACAACACGGGGCTCGTCCGCCCCGGTGCGCTCATGAACCGCGCCGAAATGGTCGTGATGTTCCACCGCGCCACGCAGCACCTGCAATACGGCGAGGACTGCGGCGTTCCGCTTCCGCGCATCTCCACGGTGACGCCCGTGTCCACGACCGTCGTCCAGGTCCGGTTCACGGCCGACGTGAACACCGACCGCGCGACCGATGAATCCCGCTACACCGTCTTCCCGGCCACGAACGCCTCCGCCACGATCGATATCGATTCGGCCGTGATGCGCGACCGCCGGACCGTCGAATTGACCCTTTCCGAGGCCGTGTCCACCAACACGCAGTACAGCGTGGACATCCGCAACATGACGTCCCTTGAGGGCACGATCTTCTCCGACGTCGCACCCTTCACCGTCCAGGAGAGTGCCGCCGCGGGTCACGTGACCAGCGTCACCGCACTCTCGCCCACGCGCCTGCGCGTGGTGTTTGATGCCGACGTCGACGCGGGCCTCGCCACCGGCACACGCCAGTACTCCGTGATTCCCGTTGGAAGCACCGGTAGTACGGCGATCGCCATCGGCACCGTGAGCCGCGTGGATGCACGGACGGTTCTCATCGATCTCAGCAACAGTCTGACCGCCAGCACGTTGTACCGTCTGACCGCGCATAATCTGCGCACCACCGGCGGCACGTACTTCACGGGCAGCCAGGCCTTCACGTCGATGCCGGCCCAGGGCGGCCACATGACGGACGCCACCGCGCAGTCCTCCACCAGAATCAACCTGACGTTCGATGCCGATCTCGACCGCGCCCGCGCCGAGCAGACGAACCGCTACAGCGTGACCGCGGACGGACGCTCTCTCCAGATCCGCACGGCGGACCTGACAAGCGCGCGCAACGTCACCCTGGAGCTCGCGGAAGCGATGGATTCCCAGCGTTCGTACGTCGTTAATGCGATGAACCTCCTGACCAGCGCTGCCGTCAACTTCACGGACAGCCGCACCATCGTCAACGGCAGCGGTTCCGTCTCGCTCTTCGTGACTCTCGGCGGAGGGGACATGGTCCCGCCCATCGTGACGACGGCCGCCGGCTCGGGCACGTTCGTGCTCACGGCCAACGGACTCCAGTATGACATCGCCGTGAAGAACATGACCGGCTCCCTCGTCGGCGAGTTCCACATCGGCGACGCGGGCGCGGTCGGACCCACGGGCGGCACGGTCACCTTCACCGGCAACCGTGCCACGGGTGTCTGGACCAACCTGACGACCGAGCAGCGCAACGCGATCCTCAACGGCCGCGTGTACTTCCTCGTCACCAGCCCCCGCAACGTCTCGGGCGAGGTCCGGGGCCAGCTGCGCCGGTAAACAATCATCCCACTCAAAGTGCCGGCTGCGGGTTCCCTCACGGGGCTGCAGCCGGTTTTTTTGCAGGCATGGAGCTGTTATTGCGGGCGCATGTCGATCGTGTTCTGTTTCCTGATCTCTGCGCGCACGGATGTCGTCATCTTCAGGAAAAGAAGCAGGACTCCCAAGAGTACTGCTGCATCGTCCGCCTGTCCGAGCAGGGGGATTGCATCCGGTATCAGATCGAGTGGGGAGGCGCCGTACACGAGCGCCGCTGTCACGAGGACCTTCGCCATCCATGGCGTTCGGCGGTCGACGATTGTCAGCCAGAGCAGTCGCAACGATGTTCGGAGGGGTGTCATGGGGAGAAGAGTACAACGATAACGTGTGCGGGGACGATGGGGCATGAAAAAGGCAAAAGAGATGAAAGTATGATTTTGTCCAATGCACTCACAGGATTCCGGACGGCGACTCTCTACACTGCCGGTGTCGTATGACGATGAAGACCATCACCGTGAATCCACGCGCCGTCACCGGGATGCTGGCAGCCGTCGCCGTTTTTCTCGTGATTGCCGGCATCATCGCAGAGGTCACGCGTTTTTCCGCCGGTTATCCGCCGGCGACCCCTTTTGTCCGGTTATTCCATCTGGATCTTGAGGCGAACTTTCCCAGTTATTTTTCGGGATTGCTCCTGCTTTCGGCCGCGTTGCTGCTGGCCTTCATTGCCGTGAGGAAGCGGGTGGAACATGCGTCCTTTGCATCGCGCTGGGCGATGCTTTCTGCAGGATTCCTGCTGATGTCGGTCGACGAAGTGGTTGGCCTGCATGAGTTGCTGATGGAGCCCATGCGGACGTACCTGGGCATGAGCGCACGCGGCATCTTCTTCTTCGGATGGGTGGTGCCGGGCATCGCCGTCGCGGCCGCCGCTGCTCTGTTCTTTCTCACGTTTCTCCTGCATCTGCCCTTTCGCGTGCGGCGGGGGATGATGGCGGCGGGAGCGCTCTATCTGGGCGGAGCGATCGGCATGGAGCTTGTCGGCGGGAAGTTCGTCGTGTTGTACGGCATGAAGACGCCGGGGTTCGCCGCGATCGCGACCGTCGAAGAGTCCCTCGAAATGGCGGGCGCCATCCTCTTCATCCACGTATTGCTCGGCTACATCGCGCGGCAGTGGCCGGACGCGCGCGTGCGGTGGAGGGGCTGATGGCGTCCGCTACAGGTCGAGAAGAGTTGTGAGCTTCTGCAGGTCGCCCGGGGTCGTTTTGGCGTCGGTTCCGTATTCCTCCTCCGACATGTCCGGCCGTCGGGTGGCGATGCTGATGTGGCGTACGGGATACGTCATAGAGTCAGGACGGAGACATCAAAAAGTCCTTATCGCTCCGCCTGCGACTCCGCGTACTTTTTGAAGTTGTCGAGAATCGACTGCCAGCCCGCCCGCTGTATTTCCGCGGGATTCTCGGATTCCGGATCAAACGTCTCAGTGATGTGCGTGCTCCCGTCGCGCTCGTCGAACGTGACGCTCACTTTTCTGCCGTCACTCATCACGTAGTCGATCCGCTTCTGATCCTCGACTGTGGTGTACGTGCCGCCGAAATCGAATCCCATGCTGCCGTCCTTGGCTTCCATCCGGCACGTGAACGTGCCGCCCTCGCGCAAGTCGTTCGTCGCGGACGGGGTATGCCAGTCGTCCGAAGCGGCGTTCCACCGCATGATGTGCTCGGGCTGCGTCCAATACGCCCAGACGTTTTTGACGGGCGCGTTGACGGTCGTGACGACGGTGATGGAAGCGGCGTTGGGCATGGGAGGGGAGGGAAGAGGACATCCCCGGATATTACTTCTTGATGAGGCCTTCCAATGCTTTCAGGACTTCCACGGGGACCATCCAGACGGTCGTATTGGACTGGTCGGAGCTGATATCGTTGATGCTCTGCAGGGTGCGCAGATGCAGGGCCCCCGGCACCTTCCCGAGCATGTCGGCCGCCTTTGCCATGTTCGCCGCGGCTCCCACTTCGCCTTCGGAGTTGATGATCACCGCCTGTTTTTCGCGCTCGGCCTCCGCCACCTTCGCGATCGTCCGCTTGAGGCTGTCGGGCAGGATGATGTCCTTCAGCTCGACCGACTGCACGTCGATGCCCCACGCGTCGCTCACCCGGTCGACGACGAGCTTGATGTTTTCGCTCACCTGTTTCTTGTTGGAGAGCAGTTCGTCCATCTTCACCTCGCCCACGGCGTTGCGCATCGTCGTCTGGGCGAGCTGGGAGACGGCATAAAAGAAGTCCTCCACCGCGATGATGGCCTTGGCGGCGTCGTTCACGCGGAAGTAGATGACGGCGTTGATGCGGATGGGAATGTTGTCTTTGGTGATCGCCTCCTGGTCGGGAACGTCGACCGCTTTCACGCGCACGTCCACCTTCCGCAGCGACTGAAACACGGGAATCAGAATATGCCAGCCGGGCTCCCACATGCGGCTGTATTTGCCCATGGTAAACAGAATGCCCCGCTCGTACTGGTTGACCTGCCGGATGCAGGCCAGGAGAAGGATCACGAGGAACGCCGCAAGAGGAAGGAAAATCATGCGGACAGTATCTTCCCAGTCGTTGAGGGCGACAAGCAAAGCAGGCAGAAAATCCGATCCATCTATGCCTGCGGATGCACGGGCTTTTCCAGCTTTTTAGACATTTTGAAGACGATGATCTTCGGGTTATGCGCATCGACGGTTTTTTCGACGATTCGATATCCCTGGTTCAGGTAAAACTCCTTCGCTGTGATCGTGGAGTACAAATACATCTCCTCATGCCCGAGTTCCTTCAGCGACGCCTCCGCGGTCTCCAGCAGGCGGGCGCCGATGCCCTGTCCCTGATGGTCTTTGTGCACGTAGAGCCTGCTCAATTCGTTGTCGCGCAGCGCGTGATCGCAGAAACCGACGAGCAGCTCCTCGATCTCCCTTCTCTTCACCGCCACCCATCGTTTCACGTCCGCCGCGGTCTTGCGGATGCGTTCTGCATCGACGCGCATGGCCCACTGCCTGATGACGTCTGCGGGGTAATCCTTCGCGTTGACCGCCAAGATCGTCTCACGGCGCAACTCGGCGATTCCTTCGCAATCCCGGTCTTCGGCGGGGCGGATGTCTATAATTATAAAATAAATGTAAATGAAAATTTGTCAATGTAAGAAACCAGGACGACGGTGTGACGGGTCAGGTATCGCAGAACCGTCAAAGGTCTCGGAAGGGACGAAAGAACCGTGTTCAGGATCTTTTCCAGACGGGGGCAAGCGAGTATTCTGCCTCTACGCTTTTTTGAGGCCGCGGGTATAGCACAAAGGCTAGTGCGCCAGCCTTCCAAGCTGGACATACGGGTTCGAGTCCCGTTACCCGCTCCATCCCGACAAGGCATGGTGGCCCCCCCGCGGGTTTCGTCCAACGTTAGGACACTGACGTTCCACGTCAGAGATACCTGGTTCAATTCCGGTAACCCGCTCCATCACCGATATTCTCGAGAGGAGCGGAAAGACGGTGCATCGTCACGATCACCGCATAAAAACGCCGGGAGGTTTATGCTTCGACAATGCCCGTGAACCCCCCGTAGAGCATGCGCTTGGGGTCGAACGGCATGCTCTTCATCATCTCGGGATCATTCATGTCCGGATCGCCCATGACCTTCTTGTTGACGCTGTCGCGATGCTTTTTCGATTTGAAGACGATGAATGCGAAGACCACGGTCTCACCGGGCTTCAGCCGGAGCGTCTTGGCGAACGATGCGCCCATGGAATTCTTGAGATCGTCCCCGACGCATTCTTTGTAATCGAGCGCGCCGTACTTCATCCATGTTTTCTTGCCCCACTGCGCCATGCGGCGGTAGGCCTTCAGGTTTTTCTTCGGGAGCGGGATCACGAATCCGTCGATGTAGGCCATAGGAGGAGGGGAAAGAAATACGAGAGTGGAGATCGGGGGAATTAGACCAGGGCAGCAGCAAACTTGTCGAGCGACTGGCTCCAGCCCATTGTTGCCATGTCGGCCATTTCGCTCGGGTGCCCTTTGTGCACGAGCGTCACCTTCGTCTTGCCCGGGCCGGCATCTTCGAACGTGAAGGTCACCACCATCTGCTCCGGCCATTCGCCGGGCATGCCGACGTCCTTGGGATTCACGTAGTTGCCCTTCTCATCGGTAAAGTGATCCGTCGCGACGATCTTCTCCATGGGGATCACTTCCAGAAACTCGCCGCCGCTCCACATGTCCTTGTCCCATTCCGAGCCCTTGGGCCCGCGCATGCAGTACAGGTACTTTCCGCCTGTGCGGAGGTCGATCTGCACCTCGGGAGAGGTGAAGTCCTTGGGCCCCCACCACTTCTTGATCATCTCCGGCTGCGTCCACGCTTTCCAGACGAGTTCGCGCGGTGCGTCGAAGATGCGGGTGATGACGATGTCGGTGGTTTTGGCGTTGGCCATGGGAGAAGGGAAGGAGGAGATAAGAGACGGGAGAGAGGAGACGGAGAGAAGACGGATAGCGGAAGAGAATCGTTCGCTTTTTCACGGGATTTCCGCCGTCATGGCGGCAAGTTCCGCTTCCAGACGGTCGAAGTTCTGTTCATTGGCCTCCATTACCACGTCGTGGATGCGATCGCGTTCGGTGGCATCATCGAAGAGCATCCGGAACGTCAGTTTCGTCCTGCCATCCTGATCCTCGAATGTGGCCGTGACGCGGAAGTGGTGCATGGGCTCCAGATGCCGGAAGACGATGCGCTCCGGCTCCACGATCTCGACGAATTCGCACGCATTGGGATAGTCGACGCCGTCGGGCCCGTGCATCACGAACGTCCATCGTCCTCCGGGCCTGCAGTCGAACATCTCGAACGTGTTCGTGAACCCCTTGGGCCCCCACCACTTGGCGAGGTGCGCCGGATCCGTCCACGCGGCGAAGACCAGTTCCCGCGGCGCATCGATCATGCGCGTGCTGACGATTTCCCGGGCCGATACTTCCGCGTTCTGTGCCGTCATTGGTCTTTGGGGAAGGTGGCGAGATACTGCTCGAGCGAGTCCAGACGGTCGTTCCACATCTTCTCGTAGAAGCGGAGGTAGTCGGCGGCGTCTTTGAACGCGACGGGGGAGAGCCGCACGATCTGCTCCTTGCCCCGGCGCCGCTTGACGATGAGCCGTGCCTTCTCGAGGATCTTGAGATGCTTGGAAACCGCGGCGAGCGTCATGGCGTACGGCTTCGCGATGTCGCTGACGGAGAGCTCCTGTTTCTTCGCGACGTGCCGCAGGATCTCCCGGCGGACGGGGTGGGCGAGGGAGCCGAAGACGGCGTCCAAGGGGCTGAGAGATAATTCAACCATTTGGTTGAATGTTAACCATGGCCGCTGTGCCCGTCAAGATTTTGCAGGTCCTCCTTCCATCACCGGTCGAGGAGGCGTCGCATTCGCAGATCTGAGGGCGGCGTCCAGGGATGGCACGAGAGGAGACGCCGGAGAATCAGAAGCATGCCGATCACCGCACCGCGTTCGCGAAGCGCCTGCTTTCCGTACACCGAACACGTCGGCTCATGCGGACAATAACCGTACGGATACAGATGCCGCAGGGGGCCGTGATCGGGGGAGAGGGTGTGCTGGTATAGCGTGACCATCCCGATGAGGAGATTGCGGGGGAGATGCCAGCACAGGGTCGGCAAAAACTTCATGGAAGCCGCATTCTACCGCACCATTAAATCCCGGGGAGAGAATTGCTCCTCTTTTCCTCAGCGCGTAGGCTCAGGCGCGATATGTCGAACTTCGCGGACATCCCCCTGACCATGGAAGGCCTGCTCTCCGCCCTCTACGCGGCGGTGGCGATCATGATCATCATCGTGCTCTACCATCTCCTCTTCATCGTGGTGGATCTCCGCAAGGTCATGCGCCGGTTCGAGGAAACGACCGAACAGGTGGAGGCGATGATCCTCAAGCCGCTCGCGATCATCGACGAGGCTTTCGGCTGGGTGATGAACCACATGCAAAACGCGAAGCACAAGAAGAAGCACAAGGCCAAGGAGAAGGAGCAGAAGACCTTTGAGGTCGAGGAACTCTGACATGCCCAAAAAATCACGACTGCCGGCCCGTTCGCGCACAGCCCCCAAAAAGCGCGCGCTCATTTTCGCGCTCACATCGCTCGAACATGACGTGGAGCAGCTGCCTAAGGAGTTCGAGTACGTGCTCCATCCCGGCAAGCACCTGTGGCTCACGTATTTGCGGGGCATCGTCTATGGCCTGGGCGCTCTCACGGCCGTGGTGGTCGTCATTCCCGTGATTCTTTGGGGCATGCGCAAAGTGGAATGGGTTCCCGTGATCGGCGACTTCGTCAGCAAGGTGGTCACGCAGGTGGAGATGGTGCAACCGCGGTGATTCACGGTCATGGTTCCAGGCTCGTCGCCCGCATCGGCCGGCGAACTTCGCTCCACCATGACAAGTACGCCACCACTCTTGCAGTGTCATGGTGAGGTGCTCCGGCAATCGAAACCGGAGCCTCGAACCATGACTAGAGGATGGGCTGGTTGTCGATGAACACCCGTCCCTCGATACGCCGCCGCTTCGCAGCGGCTACTCGGGATGACATCAAAGAATTGGCTGGTTGTCGATGAACACCCTGATGAACAGGCGCTTCAGCACGTCGACCGACGCCTGCAGGAGGTCGTAGACCATCGCGTTCATGCGGCGGATTTTCGCGTAGAGCTCATTGAGCTTATGCGCGGATCCCGGAGCGGAGGAGCGTGCCACCCGGCTCGCGAGCTTCTCCAGTTTCCGCGTCTCCTTGCGGATATGCCGTGCCAGCTGCTGCTGCATGATTTCGGGCATGGGGAGCTTCTTGATCGCCAGATCGCGCGCCGATGCGCCCTGCGCGCCGCCCTGCTGGCCGCCCGCCCCGCCCCCGGCTCCGCCCAGATCGCGGGAGGTGTCCTCGCCCGTGCGCTCGCTCACGCGCGCGCTGAAATTTTCGAACGTCTCCAGCAGGTTCGTCAGTTCCTTGAGCTTCGCCGGCTGCTTGACGATGAGGCGCGTCGTTTCGACCGACTTGAGCGCCGAGGGGGCTTTTTCCGCCGATGAAGTCATTCCTGCAGCCATCCCCTCTATTGTCGCTCTTTTTGGTCAAAATGTCAATTGGTGGCCGTTAAACAGGTCCTAGAGGTCCTGCGCTGGGGGCGTGCGCCGGGGGTCCCGGGCCGCTATTCTGCGCGCATGGAAACGCGCACAGTTTTCCACTCCTCGACTCCTTCTCGCTTCGCTCGAAGTCGCTCGGCGCAAGTCGCGTTTCTTTTATAGCCTGCTATGACTGAACGAACAGTTTTTCACCGGATTCTCGATAAAGAACTCCCCGCAACCGTCGTGTACGAAGACGACGAGGTTCTCGCCTTCAAAGACATCCAGCCGAAGGCGCCCACGCACCTGCTCTTCATCCCCAAGCACTTCGTCGCGTCCATCGCGGACGTGACGCCGCAGACGGCGCACCTGCCGGGCATGCTGATCCTCAAGGCGCAGGCGTTCGCGAAGGAGAAGGGGATCGACGGCTACAAGCTGACGTTCCATGTCGGAAAAGGAGGCGGCCAGGAAGTGCCGTACCTGCACCTGCACTTTTTGAGCCAGAAGAGCATCGACTGAACCCGGATACCAAAAGAGGACCGCTCGCGGCCCTCTTCGGCTTTATCGTCGGGAAAAGTCTTACGCCGAGTAGCCTGCCTCCTCCGCGTCCTTCTCGGATGCGAAGGTCACGCGGTTCTCTTCGGCGATCTTCTGGGCGGCGGCGGAATCGGCGGGGTAGTACTTCTTGCCGGTCTTGGAGGCGACGAAACCGGAAGCGGGCGCCTCTGTGTCCGCAGCCTCGGAGGGCTGCGTCTGGGTGGCCTTGGCCTCCTCTTCCTCGCGCTCGCGCTTGATGCGCTCCATCGTCTCCTTGTCGATCGGCTTGAGAGCCTTCACGGAGAGGCCGATGCGGCGCTCGTCGACGTCGATGTTGATGACCTGCGCGTCGATCTTCTGGCCGATGGTGAGCACCTCGCCCGGATCGGTCACTTTGTGGTGCGCGAGCTCGCTCAGGTGGACGAGTCCGTTGATGTCCTTCTCGAGCTTGAGGAACGCGCCATAGTCGGCGAAGCGGACGACGGTGCCCGTCACGCGCTTGCCCACCGGGTAGCGTTCCGCGATCTCCTCCCACGGGTCCTTGGTCAGCTGTTTGATGGAGAGACTGAGCTTCTCGCCGTCGACGCCGATCACCTTCACCGAGACCTTGTCGCCGATCTGCGCGAACTCGGCCGGGTTCTTCACATGGCCCCAGGCGATCTCGGAGATGTGGACGAGGCCTTCCAGCCCGTCGAACGCGACGAACAACCCGAACTTCACGATGCCGCTCACGAGGCCGTCCTTCTGGTCGCCGATACGCAGGTGCTCAAGCGCCTTGGCACGCTGCTCGGAGAGCGCCTCGCGCTCCGACACGACGATCTTGCCGGCTTCCTCGTCCATCGTGATGATTTTGACGATGAACTTGTGGCCGACGAATTTCTGGAGACGGGAGATGATCTCGCTCGCATCGGCATTGTTGACGCGCGGGTAGTTGACGGGCGCGAGCTGGGAGACGGGGAGGAAGGTGCGGATCCCGTCGATATTGGCCAGGAGTCCGCCTTTGTTGGCTTCCTGCGCCACGAATTCCATCGTCGCGTCGGTCTCCACCAGGCGGTGGAAGCGGTCCCAGGCCTTCTGCTGGCTCGCCATGCGGAGGCTCAGCACGATCATGCCTTCGTCGTTCTCCTCTTCCAGAACCAGCGCCGCGACCGGGTCGCCGACCTTCAGCTCGCGGAACGTGTTGAACGAGTCGCGGAGTTCGCGTCCCGAGACGATGCCGGTGGCGACGCCGCCGATATCCAGGAGCAGCTTGTTCTTGCCGCGGTACACGACGGTGCCGTCGATCAATTCGCCCGGCTGCGCGCGGAGCGGCATGGGGGAATCCTTGAGCAGCTGGTCCATGAGGTCGTTTCTTTTCGCGAGTTTTTGCGGTGACATAAAAAGATGGGGTGCGAGGGGGAGAGATAAGGCACCTGCTCTCGCACGAGCAGCAGGACGGGGGCATTCTACGCGTATCTGTGCCACTGTCAAAGAGGGCACAGAAGGCACACAGGGCACAAACGTCTGTCCCTTCTGTCCCCTTTGCCCCCTCTGTTTACAGGGTGGTCTTATCCGTCTTCAGCACCTCGTCATCCCCCGGCAGCTTCTGCTCCTGGCTCGTTTTGGGATTGTAGATCTGGTAGTAGAGCTCGATCAGTTCATGCGTGGTCAGGCGGCGGCTCAGGAGGCCGATGTTCTCCAGACCGGCCTGGACCAGGTTCACGCGGTCCTTGAGGCCGCGGCTGCCCGCCGCGAAGTCGCGGGAGCGCTGCGCCGCCTTGAGGGTGGAATCATCAGGGCTGATCCAGCTGAAGAACTGCTCCAGGATCGTGCGGCGGCGGACGCTCTGGTCGAGCGGCACCACCACGAAGAATTTCTTCTGCATGATGTCGGCGACGTCGATGAGACGTTCCACGAAGTTCGCGTAGGCGAGCGTCTGCACGCGGAGCAGCTGGTTCTTCTGCAGGGTGGCGAGGCCGCGCAGGTGCTCCAGGTACGGGTCGATGTTCATCTTGGCCGAGCGCATGACCACCTGCAGCGGGAAGCTGATGGTGTTCACCAGGCCCTCGTAGCCGGCGATGATGCCCTGCTGTTCCGTCTCGCTCTTCAGGTTGAAGTTCAGCGCTTCGACCATCAACACGGCGCGGAGGCCGCCGTTCTTGAGCAGCACGGTGTCGTTGCGGATTTCCGCGATGGGCAGGAACCGCTGCGTGGAGATCAGCGGCGTCTTTTTGCGTGCCCGGACGGTGCTTTTGAGGGGATTCACGCTTGCCATGGGGTGTTGGGCGGGAAGATATCGCGGAAGACCGCCAGGTCGGTGCCGGGCTGCGCCGCGGGCGGGGGAGTATCGACGCGGATCTGCGCGGGGTTCACGGGAGGCTTGGGAAGCGGGGCGGGTTCGGCGATCGTCGCGGGCTGCGCGAACGCCGCGGGAAGCGGATCATCGGCGATCATGTCCGCCGCGCCCGGCATCTGTGGGCGGTCGGCGATCGAGCTCAGCTCGGCGATCTGCTGCTCCGCCGAACGCTGGCGCTCGATGACCTTCTTTTTGACCGGGTCATCCTCGACTTTGACGGAGGAGAAATGCAGGTTGATCGAAATCCCGGGGCGCGGTCCCCAGATGCGCCTGGTCGGCTTCTGCATGCGTTCGAGCATCAAAAAGCAGATGCGCATCAGGCTGAGGTCGTTGATGTTCACGAGCGCGAACGCGGCACAGATGAGCGCGGGCGTCCAGATGGCGATCGTCAGCGGAATGCTCACGTGCCCGATGGACCGCTGCACGCTGGCGTAGATCATGTAACTGAACCCGCCTCCGCAGGCGATGATGATGATCTGCCGGAGGCTCAGCGGCCCCACGACTTTGTCCTCGATCTGGACGTTCTGCGGAATTTTGACGGCTTCAATGGGCATGTGGGTGTGGGTTCGGGAAATCTCATTAGTATAGCAGAATTTGGCTTGGAACGAAAGGAACCGAGGCAAACGAAGAAAACGAGGCAATCGAGGATCCTCGTTTTCTTCGGTTTCGTCGTTTGCTTCGTTTGCCTACGCCGTGACCTCCTCCTCCACCTCCACCGGCTTGGAGAGCTTCTTCGCGTCTCCATGGAGGAATTCGAGCTCCTTCTCGCCCTTGCGGACGACCCGGATAACGTCGCCCTGGTGGAAGATTTCCTTGAGGATGTGCTCCGCGATCTCGGATTCCAGGCGCTCCTGGATCACGCGGCGCACGGGGCGCGCGCCGTACTCCGGATCGAATCCTTCCTCGCCCAGCAGGTTCACGGCTTTCGGCTCCACGTCGAGGATGTAGCCCTGCTCCTTCAGGCGGTCGGCGAGATGGTCCACGTGGTTGCGGACGATCTTGCGGATATGCTGCTGGTTGAGGGCGTTGAAGACGATGATGTGGTCGATGCGGTTGAGGAACTCGGGCCGCAGGTTGTCCTTGAGCTCGTCGATGACTTCCTTGCACTTCGCTTCGTACTCCTGCTCCTCGGCGCGGGCCTCGTCCTCCAGCTTGAAGCCGATGCGGGCCGCCTGCTTCGTGAGCTTCTCGGCGCCGATGTTGCTGGTCATGATGATGATCGTGTTGGTGAAGTCGACCTGCTTGCCCTGGCCGTCCGTGAGCGAGCCATCCTCCAGGATCTGGAGCAGGATGTTGAAGAACTCGGGGTGCGCCTTTTCCACTTCGTCGAACAGCACGACGGAGTACGGCTTGCGGCGGACCGCTTCGGTCAGCTGGCCGCCTTCCTCGTAGCCCACGTAGCCGGCGGTTGTGCCCGTCAGACGCGAGACGTTGTGGCGTTCCATGAACTCGGACATGTCGATCTTGATGAGCGCGTCCTCGCGGTTGAACACCTCCTTCGCGATGGTGCGCACGAGTTCGGTCTTGCCGACGCCCGTGGGGCCCAGGAACAGGAAGGAACCGATGGGGCGCCGGCTGTCCGAGATGCCGACGCGGGAGCGGCGGATGGCGCGGGCGACCTTCTTGATCGCGTCGTCCTGGCCGATGATCGACTTGCGGAACACCTGCTCCAGGTTCGTGAGGCGCTTGGCTTCGGTCTTGAGCAGCTTCGTCACGGGAATGCCCGTCATGCGGCCCACGACCTGCGCGATGTCGTCCTCCGTGATCTGGATCGGGGTGCGGCGGTCGCCGTCGGCGGAGTTCTTGAGCTGGTCGAGCTTCTCTTTGAGTTCCTGCTGCTCCTGCTTCATCTTCAGCGCGACGTGGTACTTCTGCTCCTTCACCGCGAGCTGCTGCTTGGCGACGAGCGTCTCGAGCTTCTCCTCCATCTTGCGGATCTCCGGCGCCTGACCGACGTGCTGCAGGCTCTTGCCGGCCGCGGCTTCATCGAGCACGTCGATGGCCTTGTCGGGCAGGTAGCGTTCCGTGATGTAGCGCTTGCTGAGTGTCACGGCCGCTTCGATCGCCGCGTCGGTGATCGAGAGGTGGTGGAACTGCTCGAAGCTTTCCTTGAGGCCCATCAGGATCTGGATGGCATCGGGAACCACAGGTTCGTTGACCATGATCGACTGGAAGCGGCGCTCAAGCGCGCGGTCCTTCTCGATCGTGCGGAATTCGTCGAGCGTCGTCGCGCCGATCACCCGGAGGGCGCCGCGGCTGAGCGCGGGCTTGAGGATGTTGGCGGCGTCGAGCGATCCCTCCGCCGCGCCGGCGCCCACGACCGTGTGGATCTCGTCGATGAAGAGGATGATCGAGTTGTCGCTCTTGGCGGCCTCCTTGATGATGTCGTCGAAGCGCTGCTCGAATTCGCCGCGGTATTTGGTGCCGGCGACGAGCGATCCCATGTTCAGGATCAGCAGGCGCTTGCCCTGCAGCGAGGAGGGGACGGTGCCGTCCGCGATGCGCTGCGCGAGGCCTTCGACGATGGCCGTCTTGCCCACGCCCGGCTCGCCGATGAGGACCGGGTTGTTCTTCGTCTTGCGGTTGAGGATGCGGATGAGGCGCTCGATCTCCTCGGAGCGGCCGATGATCGGGTCGATCTTCTTCTCCTTCACTTTCGCGACGAGGTCATCGGTGAAGTAATCGAGGACCGGGGTTTTGCTCTTGCCGTCGGCCTTCTTGCGCTTCATGCCTTCGCTCTCCCCTCCGGCGGAGGCCATGCCCGGCTGCATGCCCACGATGGCGCCCTGGAGGCCGTGGAAGAACGCCTCGAGCGACTGCTCCAGGTTGCGGTTCTGCTGCTTGAACGTGTTGATCTGCCCGAACATCTCCTCGACGCGCGCCTTGAGATCCTCCGGGTCCACCTGCATGTTCTCGAGCAGCACCGTGGCGGCGTTCTTGCCGCCGGAGACCAGGGAGTGCAGGAGGTGTTCCGTGCCGACGTTGGCGTGGCGGAACTTGTGCGCGGTGATCACGCTCTGCTCGATGACGGTGTGGAGGAACGTCGAGAGGCCGTGCTTCACGTGCTGGCCTTCGATGTTGCCCGACTTCATCGCCTTCAGGAGGATGCGGACGTTCTCCTGCGTCACGCCTGCTCCGGTGAAGATCGAAAACCCGAGGGACTTGGGAATGCTCAGGAGACCCAGCAGCAGGTGCTCGGTCCCGATGTACGGGCTCTTCATGTTCTTCGCCTCCTGCTCGGCGATCTGGAGCGCGAGCTTGGCATTGGGGGTGAAACGGTCGAACGGGTGCATACGAGGAGGAGAAGAGGACGATAATTCCGTGCAGTTGGCAGTCTCTTTATCTGAGTGCCAATTGTCCAGGAATTTCCTGATATTTTACCGCAAGTGGGCGGGAGAAGGCATTGTTTGGCAGCGGAGAAACGTTGCGCGGTGGGTATATGTTAAAAATGGTAGACATAGGGTTCCGCATCGAATAACGAATGACGAATTACGAAGGCACGTTTATAGAGCATTCGTAATTCGTTATTCGTCATTCGTAATTCGGATTACGCCGCCTTCTCCCGCTTCCGGTGATGCATCCGCCAGTCCTCCAGGAACAGCGCGATGATCGTGGTCGTCGGGATGCTCAGGATGACGCCCAGAACCGGGTGGATGACGGTGGGGAAGCTCACGCCCACGAGCATGGCGAACATGATGGCCAGCGGCGACAGGCCGACGGCGCGCTTCATGATCAGGGGAACGAGCAGGTTGTTCTCGCACCACTGGATGGCGTAGTAGATGGCGGCGACGATCAGGGCCTGGAAGAAGCCCTGCTGGGTGCCGGCGATCAGCACCGCGGGGATCGCTGCCAGCAGCGGCCCGATGACGGGGATGAACTCCGTGAAGCCGGCGAGGATGCCGAGCGTCAGGGCGTACGGCATCTGGAGGATCGTCAGGGCCAGGAAAACCATCAGGCCGATCGAGAGGCACAGCACCAGCTGGCCGCGCGCCCACTGCGCCATCTTCGTCTGGATCGCCTCCGACTTGTTGTCGATGTACGGGCGGTAATGCCAGGGGAGGAAGCCCTTGATCCACGCGATGATCTTCTCCTTCTCGAGCTGGATGAAGAACGCCATCACCAGGATCACGATGAGGTTTACGAAGAAGTTCACGACCGAACCCGCGAGCTGCGCGGCGATGAGGAGCGAGCTCTGCGTGGCCGAGGCGAGGTTCTGGCCGAACTGGTTGAGCGCGTCGGCGAACCGGGTGATGGAGAGGTTTTGCAGCGCCGATTCGACCAGGCGGGTGAGCTCCGCATTCGCGGTTCCGGACAGGAAGGGGATGGAGATCTGCGGATGCTGCAGGAACTGGTTCACTTCGAGGTTGATGAGCCCGGCAAGATCAATCAGCTGCGTGGCGATGAGCGGCACCAGCGAGATCAGCAGGAAGAAGAGCAGGAACAGCGCGATAAAATAGTGGAGCAGCACGCCGAGCCCCCGCGGAATGCCCAGCCGGCGCAGGAACTGCACGCCCGGGTCGATGATCACCGCCACGAAGACGGCGAGCAGCAGAAGCACGATTTTGTCCTGCAGAAGCCAGATCAGCATGACCCCGGTCCCGATGGCGAGGATGGTGAACGTGGCCTTCGCGATGCTGCTGATGGAGAGATGCACCGTCACTTCGGGTACGTCCTCCTCGGGAAGCACCTCCTCCGGTTCACCTGTCATCGTCTGGCGCTGCTGCATCGACCGCGCTTTGGCGAGAAGTTTCTGCGCTTTTTCGCCGATGATGCGCAGCGACGTGAAACCGCGGGCCTTCGCCGTCTCGTCGGAACCGTTGTTGTTCTTTTTGGGGCTCATAGACCGAAGAGGGCACCGACGATCAGGTCGATGATGAGGTAAGCGAATACGACGACGACGAGGCCGAGGATGGCGTTGCTGATGCGCTTTTTAGCGGACTCCTTGTCGACGATCGGCGTCGGCAGACCCGAGAGTGCGTACTCATAGCCCCCTTTGATGATTTCGAACACCGCGAATCCTCCGGCCAGACCGAAGGCGAGGCGGATGAGATAAGCCACGTAGAGCGGAATGCAATCGAAGCTGAAGTCTCCGGTGATGAAGCTGCAGTTGCCGATGGTTCCCGTATCGGGGATCAGCTGCGGCCCTACGCCCTGAGCCGCGAGGCGTCCCGGGACGATGAGCGCCAGCGCGCAGGCGGACAGAAGCAGAGTGAGCATCACGGCCCATTGTGCCGTCATGGTCCGTTCCGTTGGCATTGTGTGCTTGTTGCAATGTTTCATTGTGACCAATTATAGCATGTTTCGCGTCTTCTTGCGAAGAAACCCGGAATGACGCATCGTACCCTTCGCCGCTATTGGCGGTTCAGGGCAAGCCACTTCCGCAAATTCATGACAGCATTTTCCTGGTCATCGGCCCCCCGTCCGCTCGTCGCGCTTGCCCCCATGGCGGGGGTGACAGATGCGTCGTACCGGCAGCTCATCAAGCGGATCGCGCCGGAGGTCGTCGTGTTCACGGAATTCCTCTCGACCGATGCCATCCACTATGGCGCCAAGAAGACCCTGGAGATGCTCAACTTCGACCCGGCGATCGAGCGGCCGTTCATTGTCCAGGTGTTCGGACACGATCCGGATCACTTCCTCAGCGCCGCCAAAGTTATCGAGGAACTGGGCGCGGACGGCATCGACATCAACATGGGCTGCCCCGCGGCGCGCGTGGTCTCCTCCTGCCACGGGTCCGCTCTCATCCGCGAGCCCGATCTCGCGGCGCGCCTGGTCGAGGCGACGGTCAAAGCGGTCAGGATCCCCGTGAGCGTGAAGACGCGCCTGGGTTGGGACTCGAAGACGACGCTCATCCCGTTCTGCAAACGCCTCGTGGACGCGGGCGCCACGGCGCTCTCCATCCACGGCCGGCGCTTCTGCGACAAGTTCACGGGCAAAGCCGACTGGGAGCCGATTTACGCGCTCAAGGAAGCCATCAGCGTGCCCGTGATCGGCAACGGCGACATCGCGAACGCAGCCGATGCGGTCGCAAAAATCAAGAACCTCGACGGCGTCATGGTGGGGCGGGGGACGTTCGGGAATCCCTGGATGATGAAGGAAATCTGCGACGCGCTGGGGGCGACGAGTGAAAAATTAAAAGTGAAAAATGAACCATTGCGGCCGGCCACTTTTGAGGAAAAGATTCCATGGATTCTCGAGCACTGCGCGCTGGCGGTGAAGTACAAAGGCGAGCGCCGGGGCATGCTCGAAATGCGCCGGCATCTCTCGTCCTACGTCAAAGGCTTCGATGGCGCCAAAGAGATGAGGGAGAGGTTGATCCGCGTGGAAAAGCTGGAGGAGGTGAAGCAGATTCTTCGTCGATAGGAACACGAAGCAAACGAGGGAAACGAAGAAAACGAGGATCGTCGTTTTCCTCGTTTGCTTCGATTGCGTCGTTTGCTTAGAGCTGGACTTTCAGTCCCGGTCCCATCGTCGGGGCGACGTTGACGGTCAGGATGTACTCGCCCTTGATGCCGGAGGGCTGGGCCTCCTTCACCGCGCCGATGAGCGCCTCGAAGTTCTCCTGGAGCTTCTTGGATCCGAACGAGATCTTGCCGAAGACGGTGTGGATGATGCCCTGCTTGTCCATCTTGATCTCGATGCGGCCCTTCTTGAGCTCGCCGATCACCTTCACGACGTTCTCGGTGACGGTTCCGGCCTTGGGCGACGGCATCAGGCCCTTCTGGCCGAGCGTCTTGGCGACCTTACCCAGGTCTTTCATCATCTTGGGCGACGCGACGGCGATGTCGAAGTCGATCTTGCCGTCGGTGATCTGCTTGATGAGGTCTTCGTTGCCCGCGATGGCGGCGCCCGCCTTCTTCGCGTCGTCGATCATGTCATCGGGCACGAATGCTGCGATGCGCACGTCCTTGCCCGTCCCGTGGGGGAGGGGAACGGTGGTGCGGACCAGCTGGTCGGCCTGGGTGGTGTCGGCGTTGATGCGGATGTGCACCTCGGCGGCACCGTCGAACTTGCTGATGCTCAACTTCGGCAGGAGTTCCATCGCCTCCGCGATCGGATAGACGGACTTGGTAACGAGCGCCGAGCATTCGGCGTACTTCTTTCCTTTCTTCCGCGCGAGCGGACTGCGCTTGGAGGCCATAAAAAATGATGGGAACGTGGTCTATAACGCTCTTGGGAGAGCTGCCACGAGGGGCAAAGTTTGCCTCGAACGGGGAAACTCTGCAAGGCGAATTACGAATCATGAATCACGAATCCTTGCTAAAAAACCATTCATAATTCGATATTCATGATTCGATCGCAGGGTCACTTCTTCTTTCCCTTCGTCGCATGCGCCATCTTCATCCCGATGGGCATGGACTGGAAGCTCGACGAGCCGCCGCGGGGCCAGCGCGTGCACCACGAGAGGAGGGCTCCGTAGAGCAGGATGACGACCGGGCTCAGCCACCAGGTTCCGGCCAGCGGGCGGGTGAGGAGCATCGTCACCACGGTGGAGAGGAGACCGACCAGGAAGAGCACCATGCCCAGCGCCTTGAAGGTGTACCAGAAGAGGAGGGCCGGCACGCGGCGGGAGGCGTCATCGATCCGCTCCGCGATCTGTTCGTGCCAGAGGAAGAGGATGCCGCCGCAGCTGAAGACGATGAGGAGGGCCAGGTACATCTCGGCGCTGAAGCGCTCCACCCCGATGCTGAACTTCTCCAGTACGCCGTACACCGCCGGAAGCGCGCCCGCGGTCATGAGGGCCGCGCCGACGCTCTGCATCAGGTAACAGTAGAGCGCCTTGATCACCGCTCCGACCTTCGCGCCCTGCGAGAACAGGCAGGGAATCAGGGCGATCGCCATCGTCAGCAGCACGCCGAGCGGCAGCAGGACGAACGTGAACAGCGTCGAAATACTCAGGGCGGAGAGGATCATGGGTGCGGTGAAGGAGGTGAGTGGAGGCTATGGTATGCCTTTCTCCTTCTGTAACGCACGCGAAATGCGTTGCATGCATCCACAGACATGATCTGACAGGCAACAGACGGTACAGAAGAAACAGAGGCGGCAGAAGAAAGTCCTCTGCGTCGTCTGTGCCCTTTGCGCCCTCTACTCAATGGTCACTCCCATGCTGCGCGCCGTGCCGGCGATGATCGCCTCGGCGGCCTCGATGTCGGCGCAGTTGAGGTCCGGCATCTTCGTCTCCGCGATCTTGCGAAGCTGCGCCTTCGTGATCTTGCCGACCTTGTTCTTGTTCGGTTCGCCGCTGCCCGCTTCGATGCCCGCGGCTTCCTTGATCATCGTCGCAGCGGCCGGCTGCTTCACTTTGAACGTGAAACTGCGGTCCTCGTAGACCGTGATCTCGACCGGGAGCAGCTTGCCCATCTTGTCCTTCTTCGTCTGGTCGTTGAACTTCGTGCAGAAGCCGCTGATATCCACGCCGGCCTGGCCGAGCGCGGGTCCCAGCGGAGGCGCGGGGTTCGCCTGCCCGCCTTTGACCTGCACTTTGATGACTTTCTTTACGACCTTGGCCATAGCCGGGGCAGTGTAGGTATGGAAGGAATCGGGGTCAATGGGAGTTATTCCCGGACCGCTCGAAGCAAACGAGGCAAACGAAGGAAACGACGATAAACAAGGATCCTCGTTTGCATCGTTTGCCTCGTTTTCTTCGGTTTCTACTCCGAAAGCGCATTCACCACCCCATCCACCAGCGGCTCCTTTCCCGCGGTTACATGGAGCTCGTACAGACGCTGCCGGACACGGACGAAGACGATGCGGTCCGTGTGGAGAGCGAGATCAAAGAACGACAGCATGTCGCGCGGGGGCTTGCCCGGCTCGGTCTGGGTTTCGTCGATCAGATCCTGCATCTGGGGCGAGAAGGCTTGGCGAAGGTGCTTGCGCAGCAGCGTGAAGACGTCCTTCACGTCCGGCGTCTCGGCCCAGGCGAGCGTCGCCACGCGGTCGTTGTCCTTGAGCAGCACGCGCGTCTGGAGCCGCAGCGGAACCGGAAGATTCCGCAGGAGTTGCGGCTCCGAGGTTTCGGCGATGGCAAATCCCTGCCGCTGGACGATGGCGGTCACATCGGGCTCGCCCTTCTTGGCGACGCCGTCCTCGAAGCTCCCGGGCATGCGCCAGGAGGAACGGGTGAGGAGTGCGTCGGTTGCCCCGAGGATCACCAATATGACGACGAAGGCGAGGGCGAGGAGAGCGGAACGGGCACGGGACATGCGGTGAGTATAGGCAAACGAAGCAAACGAGGGAAACGAGGACTACCGCTTGTGTATTTTTCTCTTATCCTCGTTTTCCTCGTTTGCTTCGTTTGCTTCGCTTCTCACCTGCTATGATTCCCACCGCATGGCCATCAAGCGTTCCCAGCAGCCGCCCCCCGCCTCTCCCGTCCGTCCCGAGGCGGCACCCGAGCAGGCCGCCCTGGAACAGTCGCTGCGGCCCAAGACGCTGGCGGAGTACGTGGGGCAGGCGAAGATCAAAGGACATCTGTTGATGCACATCCAGGCGGCGAAGTCGCGCAAGGAGCCTTTGGGCCACACGCTCCTTCACGGCCCGCCGGGACTCGGCAAGACGACGCTCGCCCACATCCTGGCGCGCGAAATGGGCGCGCAGATCCGCATCACCTCCGGTCCGGCGCTGGAGAAGCCCGGCGATCTCGCGTCGATCCTCACGAACCTGCAGGCGGGCGACAGCCTCTTCATCGACGAGATCCACCGGCTGCGGCCCATCGTCGAGGAAATGCTCTATGCCGCGATGGAGGATTACGCGCTCGATCTCGTCATCGGCAAAGGACCGACGGCGCGTTCCATGCGCCTCAACCTGCAGCCGTTCACGCTGATCGGCGCCACCACGAAGGCAGGAGCGATGAGTGCCCCGCTGCGCGACCGCTTTCTGCACCACTTCAAGCTTTCCTTCTATGAGCTGCCAGAGATGCAGCAGATCGTGGAGCGCTCGGCCCAGCTCCTGCGCGTCGATCTGGAAAGCGACGCCGCGCACCGCATCGCGCGCTGCAGCCGGGCGACGCCGCGCATCAGCAACCGCCTGCTTCGCGCCGTCCGGGATTACGCGCACGTGCAGGGCGGCAACGTCGACCGCGCCTGCGTCGAACGCACCCTGACCGCGCTCGACATCGACGAGCGGGGGCTTGATGCCGTCGACCGCGCGATCCTCGATACCATCGTCACGTCGTTTGGCGGAGGACCCGTGGGGCTCTCCACCATCGCGGCGGTACTCGCTGAAGAGGAGGAGACCATCGAAGACGTGTACGAGCCGTATCTGATGCAGCAGGGACTCCTGCAGCGCACGCCCAAGGGCCGCATGGCCACCAAGAAGACCTACGAGATCCTGGGGAGGCAGGTGCCGGAAGGAGCGCAGGTGACGTTATTTTAAACGCAAACGAGGCAAACGAAGGAAACGAGGATCCTCGTTTCCGTCGTTTCCTTCGTTTGCTTTTCAGATGTACGTAAAAAATTCCACACAACGCATCACAAGCTATTGCAACGTCAGCGTGTCCAGCATTCTCTCAAACGTCTTCACATTCTCCTCGAACGTGTCCGCCGCATCGGCGAACGTCCACACGAGGGCCGTGCGCCCCCGCAGCACCCACACCTGCTCGAACGTCATGTCTCCGCCGTTGAGCGACGCCGTAAAGACCACGCGGTGCCCCGGATAGACTCCGGCGATGCGCATATCCTCCGACCGCAGCAGCGCGTAGCGGTCGAAAAACTCGCGCTCCATGGCGATGCCCAGCTCGGTGTACTCGGCCAGCGACATGGTCGACGCCAGTTCTTCGGCGACCAGATTCACGTTCTGGCGGACGTTTTCCCGTTCCTCGCGCGCGAGGAACATCACCACGAGCGTGAGCGGAGGGGTCGACTGCATCAGGTCCTGGCGCTCCCACGCCGACGGGTACTGCATCTTCAGGCCGTACTGCCGGCTCGTAAACGTCCGGTCGAGCGCCACGCCGCGGACGGTGGGCTGGAACGGATTGCGGAACGTGTCGGATTCATGGACCTCCGCGCGGATCGTCCGCGCGCTGCGGCGGGCGTGTTCCCGCCCGATGCCCAGATCGCCCGGAAGCCGCGCGGAAGCGGCTCCGGGGATGAGGATTCCGAGCAGGAGAATCGCGGAGAGGATGGGTTGACGCAGCACCATGTGAGGATACCGTCCGTCAAGACGCGGGCAAGCGAATGTGGAGTGGTGATCCTTCACGGCTGTACTCAACTTGTAGATATCGGCAAGGTCGTTGAAGCCCAGCACGCATCGGCACTCCACGTCTTCCTTTCCGCCCGGTTCACCGCGGATGCGAGGGACTCCGGAGTCGGCCCGCTGATACGCCGGCATGTCTTCCTTCCTCCGGCGGACGCAGAGCCTTAAAAGGGGTGCACTTTTTTGAAGCTACAATCCTGAAGACGGCCTCCCACGCTCCATTCATACGGTTCAGGGGCCGTAAAGCCTGCACAATCAATGCCATTCAGACTGTCGCATGATGCTGTTGCGGGCACGGCAACGACATATGATCTCAATGGGGTATTCACAGGCATATTGGGGACCGGCGTGAGAACAATATTGTCGTTTCCTCGCCGGCACATACAACTACAGGAAACTGCAGCATTAATTCTCAAGGCACCCTGACCCGCGACTGTCCCCGGTACCAACGGTACCGCCGTTGCCTGCACATGCTGTTGCTGCAGGGAAAAAGCAAAAACGATAGCCAATCCAAGGCTCATTCCAGCGATGACGAGCAGCAACTTCTTCATAAAAATCCAAGGGGGGGGAGGATTACCACACATCGTAAACGTTTTTTCCGCGGATCAAATTCTATTTGATACCGTGGTTGCAGTTTGTACAGGCTGTGTCTCCAGCATCCTCTCGACGGCGGCCTTCAGTTTTTTTTCAAAATTCCCCCGCGAAAATTCCCGCGCCCGCGCCCTGCATGCGTCGGCATTCCACGTCTTCTTCTCCGCCCGGTCCATCGCGGATACGAGCGACTCCGGCGTGGGATCGTCAAAAAATTCCGCGGTCCCGTCATTCAGCGTCTCCAGCGCGCCGCCTCCCCGGAAGGCGATCACCGGTGTCCCGCACGCGAGCGATTCGAGCGGCACGAGCCCGAAATCCTCTTCGCCGGGGAAGAGGACCGCGCGGGCGTTCGCGTACAGCGTCTTCAGTTCGTCATCGGTCTGATACCCCGCGAACTCAATCGTGGGTCCGGCGATCGATGCGAGTGCGCGCTTCGCGGGGCCGTCGCCCGCAATAATCAGCTTCGCTTTCCGCTGGTTGCAGGCGCGGATGGCGAGGTCGAGGCGTTTGTAGGAGGCGAGTTGGGAAACCACGAGGTAGTAACTCCCAGTTTTCAACTCACAATTCACAATCGGGTTTTGTGAGTTGGTTGTTGTGAGTTGTGAGTTGAGCCAGCCGTCATCAATGGGCGGATAGATCACTTCACTTTCCCGTCGCCAGTAGAGCTCGATGCGGCGCTGCACTTCCCGGGATGCCGCGATCAGCGCGTCGGGCCGGTCGGCGGCTTCGCTGTCCCAGATGCGCAGCGGGTGGAACGTGCGCGAGAGGTGGCTCTTCCGCAGCGGTCCCAGCATGCCTCTCCCCGCGCGCTCCAGCACGTCGTGGGTGCGGTCCCACAGGTACCGGGCGGGGGAGTGGACGTAGCAGAGGTGCCGCGGCGCGGAATTGGTGATGATGCCGTGCGCGAACGCGGAGGAGAAGCTCAGGACCAGATCGAATCCCGAAAAGTCCCACTGCTCCACGGCCGCCGGAAAATGCTTCAGATAGAGATGATGGTTGAAGGGAAAATGGAAAGGGGAAAGGGGAAAGTGATTCAATGCATTTGCCCGGCGTTGGAGGGTGCTTGTCTGCACTCTTTCCCGGGGGAACCAATCACTCATCTTTCGCTCGTCATACAGCAGCGTGTAGATGGGCGCCTGGGGAAAGAGGTCCGCGGCAATCCGCAGCACCCGCTCGGCGCCGCCTTTCATTGTCAGGAGTTCGTGAACCAAAGCGATCTTCATCCCGCACAGGATAGCCGATTCCCGCCTGTGACAGGCTTCTTGACAAAATTTGACAAAGTTGGATTTTAGTACTAATATCGTCGTCGTTTTCTTCCCACGACCCGTATGACCCGCCGCCCCATCGCTCTCCTCGTGCTGACGCTAGTTCTGGTGCCGGCCGTCGCCTCCGCGCGCAATTCGGATCCGGAATACCGGTTCTGCGCGCAGACCGTCATGAATAACCGCGAAAACCGCCTGCGTGACGCGACGCTCTTCTATCACACGAACTGGCGCAATGTCATCGAGGCCCGCCGTCAGCGTCTGTTCGACGCGTGGGGGATCCTCAACGACCGCGACCGTTCCAACGTGTTGCGCAGCATCGACACCGATGCCCGTAACCAGCTCCGCGACATCGACCGCGGATACAAGGACGACCTCCGCAACATCCAGAATGACTTCCGGAACGATGACCGCTTCTGCACCGACCAGCTGAATCAGCGCATCCGCAACGTGCCCACGGGCGCCGTTTGCACCTCGAGCGACCAGTGCAGCCCGCCGCTCGGCATGTGCACCACGGAGACCGGCGAGTGCCGCTCCTCCTGCAACCGCAACGACGTGAACTGCATCCAGGTGTGCACCGGACGCTGCAAGCTGCGCTGATCGTTCCTGCGCTTTTAAATCCCGGGCGGGCCGCCTCCCGGGATTTTTATTGCGGGGTGTTGCACTGCGCAATCCGCTGCTGCACAGTATGTCCTTTATGTCGCAGTTCGACGTCCTGCCGCAGGCCGATCCGGATCCGATTCTCACGCTCAACGCAATGGCGAAAGCCGCGGGACCGGCAGCGATCAATGCGACCGTGGGCAGCATTCTCGATGACGACGGAACACTGCACCTTCTGCCGTCGGTGAAGCGCGCAATGGAGGATCTGGCACGGCATCGGGTTTTTTCGTACGACGGCAACCGCGGGATTCCGGAGTACCGGGATGCCGTGAACAGGCTGCTATACGGAAAGCAGAGCAATGTCGCGAGTACGGGGACGGTCGGCGGCTCCGAAGCCATCTGGGTGCAGCTGCATCTGGCCAAGCTCCTGCGTCCCGAAAAGCAGCTCATCATTCCGACGCCGGCCTGGGCGAGCCACGTGCCGATGGCGAAAAACGTCGGGATCCCGTTCGAGACCGTTCCGTACCTCCGGGAGGGGAAGCCGACGATCGAGCATATCGTCGCGAAGCTCCGCGAGGGCGCCGGCTCGGTTCTTCTCCAGGGCGGCGGCCACAATCCCTCGGGACTCGATCTCTCCGTCGATCAATGGGAGGAGTTGGGAGATGAGCTGAAAAAGCACGACGCCGCGACCGTCTTCGATGTCGCCTATCAGGGTATCTCCGGATCTCCCGATCAGGATGCCAAACCTCTCCGTTCACTGGTGATGCGGAACGTCACGACGCTCGCCGCATGGTCGGCATCCAAGAGTCATACGATCTACAACACCCGCACCGGGCACGCGAGCGTGGCGACGTCCTCCTCCGATGAGCAGCGGGCTGTCGAGAGCTATTACGATTTGATGATGCGGGGGACGCACTCATCGAGCCCCGGCGAAGGCCAGCGGATCGTTGCCCATGTCCAGCAGCACCTCTCCACGCCGTGGCGGCAGGATCTTACCGAGGTCCGCGGCCGGATCGACAGCAAGCGCTCGCTGCTTCAGCAGCAGCTTCCCGAGCGGTTCCAGGCCGCTCTCGACGGCTCCGGGCTCTTCGCGCAGCTTCCGCTGACGGCGGAGCAGATCGTCCGGCTGCGGGATCAGCACAAGGTCTTCCTCCTGCCGGACGGCCGCGTGAACATCGCGGGCATCCCGCTCGCGCGCGTGGCGGAGTTTTGCGACAAGGTGAAGTCGGTCACCGCGTGATCAGAGCCTGGAGAGTGCGTCCGTCATCCGGGCCCAGGCTTCGTTGCGCGCTTGGACGTTGGCGGGGTCCCCCGAAGGATCCTCTCCCAGCCGCATGAACGCATGCCCGGCGCCGTCGTAGATGACGTAGTCGTACGTCTTGCCCGCGGCTTTCATCTTGGCTTCGGCGTCGGGAATGCCGGCATTGATGCGCTGGTCCGCGCCGCCGTAGAAGCCCATCACCGGGGCGGAGATTGCCGAGTAGGCCGCATCGTCCGCGGGAGCAGAGCCGTAGAAGACCATCGCGAGATCGAGATCATCGCTCTTCGCCGCGAGATTGAATGATTGCCCGCCGCCCCAGCAGAATCCCGCGGATGCCAGCTTGCCGTTGCCCGAAGGGATCGTCTTCGCCCAGTCGGCGACGGCCTGGAGGTCCGCGGACACATCCTCCGGCTTCAGCTGTCCGATGGCCTTGGTGGCGTCATCCGGCGTCGCGAAATCGCTCGTGCGCTTTTGCGTCCCGCTGAATCCCGAGAGGAGGTCCGGAGCCACGGCGATGTAGCCGGCTTCCGCAACCTGATCGGCGAGGCCGCGCGCCCAGTCGTTCAGCCCCTTGTTCTCGTGGATGAGAATCACCGTGGGGACCTTCTCCGACGTCTGCGGATAGACCACCCAGGTGTAGATGGTCTTATCGCCGCGCTTCACCTCCACCCATTCCTGGTGCCGGGGCGAGTCACTCAGCCGGTCGGACGACAGACCCTGCGAATTGCCGTCACTGTGCTCAGCATGGCTGGAACTCTGCATGCCCGTATCCGTGACGGACGCCTGGCAGGCGGTGAGGACGAGGAGGGAGCCGATGGTGAGGAGTTTTTTGAGCATATCGCCAAGGCTAGCAGCGGGCTTTTTTAGGGTAAATCAGATGAGCGATAAAATGCACATGCAGTGGATGTTATACATTGCAGACGCACGCGCTTTTTCCGGTATAGTACGTAGGCACTCATTCGCATGGGTCGGTAGCTCAGTTGGTAGAGCAGTGCCCTTTTAAGGCATTGGCCGAGGGTTCGAGTCCCTCCCGACCCACCAAAAAATGCCGCCACACACATAGTGCAGCGGCTCCCGTCATTGCCCTTCGATGGGAATGCAGAGAAGGAAAATAAAGAACCAACAAACGAAGTTGGCCTCGTTGCTATGCGCTGGGACAAATAGTCCAGTGATAGCGCTTCCCACTCCGCACACGACGAATATCCACCGAAGGAGTGTAACGTGCTTCTTTTGCATGAAGCACCTCCTTTCTAAAGAGCAAGAGACAGCGGAAAACTGTAACATTTTTTGCCTTTCAGCTCCACTTAATAATCGGCCCTGACGATTCCCGCTTCCATCAGTCTCTGAAGCGTCGCGAGGGCCGTCGGGTTCTCCGGATCGCGCCGCAGGGTCTCTTTCAGCTGTTCCACGGCGTCCGCCGCCCGGTCGAGAGCGAGGTAGGCGATGGCCAGATTCGCGCGCGCGTCGTGCAGGTCGGGATCGCGCTCCAGCGCCCGCAGATACAGCTCCGCCGCCTTCCCGAAATTCTTCTCCTCACCCTCCAGGACTCCGAGGTTGTAGTACGAAATCGCCAGGTGGGGCGCGTCGGTCATTGCCGCTTCGAACTCCTTCCGGGCCTCGTTTTTCTTGCCCGATGCGTACAGGAGCTGGCCCAGATTGATGTGCGCGAGCGCGTAGTGCGGCTCCAGTTCCAGAGCGCGGCGGTACCCGGCAAGCGCTTCCCCGCCCCGGTCGAGCATGTCGTAGGCGAGCGCACGGTTGTAGAGCACCTGCGGGTCTTCCTTCATGGAGAGCGCCAGATCATATTCCGGCAGCGCTTCCTCCGGAGCCCCGCTGTCGCGCAGCGCGTTACCGTGCCACAGATATCCCAGCCGCGCGTCCGGCGACACCTGCACCACGTGCGTACTGAGCGTCAGCGTGTTGGCCCAGACGGGCGAATGCAGGGCGGTGATTGCCGAGAGCGCGACGATGATCGCGGCGGCGATACTCCCGGACGCGAGGGATGCGCCCCGTGCGGACAGCTGCGGCGTGAGGAATGCACGCAGCCGCTCCAGTCCCGCAGCCGCCAGCAGGCAGAGCGCGAGGAGGGGGATGTACGAGTAGCGGTCGGACGTGACGTAATATTCGCCGTTCTTCACGAGATTCCCGAACGACGGCGCGTACGCAAGCAGGATGAATGCCACGGCGGCGGAGAAAGGCTTCCACGCGCTGCGCTGCGCAATCGCGATGACCATCAGCCCGGTTGTCAGCAGCACGGGAACCGCGAAGGCGATGGAGCGGATGCCGATCGGCCCCGCGTATGCGTACATGGGAGAGAGTCCGAACGGCAGGACGATCTTCTCCAGCGAGAACATCAGCGCATGGGCCGACGTCAGGATGCGCGTGAGAACCGGGAGCGGCTGGGCGCCCGTTTTCCCGAACAGGGCGATGACGGCGAAGATCACCGCGAGAGCAAAGTACGGGATCTTCTCGGCCAGCGTCCGGCGGGTCATCTTTCTGCCCTCCATCCAATCGATCAGGAACAGGATCGGCGCGAGGGACACCACCGTGACCTTGGAGAGCAGGCCCAGCAGAAAACTCAAAAGACTTGCCGCGTACGCCGGCAGCCAGTCGCGGCGGATGCGGCTCGCATGGAGGTACAGACAGAGCGAGAGCAGGAAGAACGTCGTCGAGAGCAGGTCCTTGCGGCCGCTCGCCCAAATCACCGCTTCCGCGTTCACGGGATGCACGAGAAAGAGCGCCGAGGCGATGATGCCGATCGCGTCGTTCCTGCTGAGCCGCCGAGCGATCAAAAAGAAAAGCCAGGCATTGAGGATGTGCTGCAGGACATTGTGCAGGTGGAACAGGAACGGATGCATGCCGCCGAGCGCGCCATCGATCATGAAACTGAGGAGCGTCAGGGGAATGTAGAGCTCGGGGTCATAGGTGCTGAAGATTGTTTTCAGGTTCGCCCACGTGAACGACTGCACCGCGGGGTTTTCGAAAATCAGCAGGGGGTCATCCAGTTCCACGAACCCGTACGACAACGTCCGGCCGTAGAGCACGAATCCGGCAACGAACAGCACGAGCGCCGCAAGCCAGAGCCACTGCCGCCTGTTGAACATCGATGCATGCACCGGAGCATTGTGGCACATTTTCATGCCGTGCGACGGGTGTTTTCCGCGAACCTCGGAAGGGCCAATGCCAGAGCCTTCGCCAGATCATCCGGATCCGCGGCATGGGGTTCGATCTGGCTTCGCAGATCGGCCGGGGGTGTCCGTTTGTCCGGCTCGATCCTCATGGCATCAAGCACCATCGTCCGGAGTCGCGTATCCGTGACGTGTTGCCCGATCACGCGGTCGATTTCCGTCTGAGCCTTTTCGGCCGGCTGCCGGTAAAAATCCGCTGCGGCATCTTTGTCGTGAATACCCAGGCTGACGCTTGCCGTCATGTCCGCGGCGATGTTGAACAGCGACGCCCCCATGGAGTAGACGTCGCTGCGCGTCGTGTAGACGCCGTCCTTGAGCACTTCAGGCGCGCAATAGGGGAATGTGAAGACGTTGGTGGAGGCGATCGAATCGCTGTCGAGCAGAAACTGCCGTGTGCTGTCGAAATCCACAACGCGAAGGAGTCTTTCGGTCTGCAGGCAATTGCCCGGTTTCAGGTCCCCGTGGTTGATGCGTTTTTCCCCGAGCTCCTGGGTGATGCCGGCCATGGACGCGGCAATCCGGTTCAGCATTTCGGGCTTCAGCTGACGGAGCGTCTTGCTGATCTCCGCGATCGAGCATCCGCGCAGGCGTTCCATCACCAGATACATTTCGTTCCGGGGGCCGCGCCCCGTCGCGTGGATCGGTGCGGAGGACGGCAGCAGGCCCGCGAGTCTCTGCTGCTCCTCTGGCGGCGTGATGTTCTTCTCGACCTCTGTCTGGGGAAAAACGATTTTTATCGCCCGCTGTTTTCCCAGCGCAAAGACTTCTCCCACTCCGCCGCGCCCCAGCGAGGTCCGCAGAGTCGATCGGAAGAATTCCGCCGCGGCATCCTCGGGCGGAATGGTGTCCGCCCGGGAGGAGGAGTCCCGTTGCAGGAAATGCGGTTCGCGCATGGGAGAGGGGAGAGTATCAATCCCTTTCGGATGTTTGTCGACAGGCACGTCTGTACTATTGGAGCGTGATCGATAGCCACTGCCATCTTGCCGCGCCACAGTTTGCAGACGATCTGCAGGCCGTTCTTGCCCGGGCGGCCACGGCGGGAGTGCGGCAGATCGTCTGTATTGGCGATACGATCGATGAAAGCGAAAGGGGACTGGAGATAGCGAAGAAACATGATCACATATTTTGTACGGTCGGTGTGCATCCTCATGAGAGTGGAAAGTGGAAAATGGAAAATGGAAAGTTGCTCCGAGAATGGGCCACGACTTCGAAAAAGGTTGTCGCGATAGGAGAGATCGGATTGGATTATCACTATGACTTCTCGCCGCGCGATGTTCAGCGAGATGTATTCCGGCAGCAATTGTTGATTGCCCGTGATCTGTCTCTTCCGGTAGTCGTGCATTGCCGTGAGGCTGTGGACGACGTCTGGGCGATCGTCGATGATGTGAAACCGGAGAAGCTCGTGATGCACTGCTGCAGCGAAAGGTGGCAGGACGTGAAGCGGTTCGTCGATCGGGGGTACCTGCTGTCGTTCACCGGCATCGTCACGTATCCGAAGTCCGACGTGATGCGCGATACCGTCAGACAGTGTCCGCTGGAGCAGCTGATGGTGGAGACCGATGCGCCGTTCCTGGCGCCCGTTCCGTATCGCGGAAAACGCAACGAACCGGCGTTCGTGATGGAGGTCGCGAAGAAGGTCGCGGAGATCAAGGAAGTGACTCTTCCGGAGCTGGACCGGGTGACGACGGAGAATACTACGACATTCTTCCGCCTCCCGTAACGGTGTCGCATACGAATGACCGCACGCTCTCCTGTTCTCCGCGCAATCTTCTGAGGATTATGGCATATGTCTCGGTTGCGATACCGTCGATCATGCGGAAGTCCCCGTTATGCTGCTCCACTTTCGGGAGGAACTGTTGCCTGTCCATGGTGAATAATTTTTCCACTTCCACCCGATGAAACTGGTGCCTCATGGAGGCACCTCTGTACCGCTGACTGCGCCTCCCGTTCTGTTTGCCCTCCACGGCGCAGACGTGCAGCGAGGCCTCCCGGCTCCCGAATTTTTCCATGAGTAAGCGGCGGATGAGCTGTGCGTGGTCCAGAATTGTGCCACCGTTCATCACTTCATCCACGAGCAGAATTTTGGCCGCATGTTCATTGTTGTGCAGATAGCCTCCCAGCTCGCTTTCGACGATTTCCCTTTTTTTGGGCATCGTCAGTCCGTGCTCCATTCCGGTGCCGGCATCATGGCATGTGCCGAGCGGCAGGAGGAGCATGTCCGGAGCTTCTTCGCGCGCAGTGTCTGCGAGCTGCTGATACGAGAGCTGGAAGGGATAAGCCCCCCGCAGAGGGAAGACCATGACGTCAGGCGAGACGGAACGAGCGTAGTCGTACACATTTCGCATTCCCTGAACAAAAGACTCCACTTCCGCCTCCGAGGGCGTGAAAATGCTCATGAAATTATTAAAACACGATTTTGTCTTTCAGTCAATTTCCGTGAATGTACCTTTAGAATGGTGCGCTCGGCGGGATTTGAACCCACAACCTTCGGCTTCGGAGGCCGACGCTCTATCCAGTTGAGCTACGAGCGCATTCCGTTCAGAAGTATGTATTATGAATCATGAATTATGAAGGGCAGTTCGTTCAGCGTGCCTGCGAAAAACTGCTCTCAATCCGTATCTGCAGCGAATTCACCTCGGTCCATTCGGTGACCGTCAGAACCCGGCTCTTGGAGAACACCACGTACGGATACAGTTCGTTGAGGAGATCAATCTGGGTACGCATGACCGTGAGAAGCGGAAGCGCCGAGATGCCCTCCGCCGCGCGGGCCCGCGCGATGATTTCCAGGAACTGCGTCACATACCGCTGGAAGCGCAGGAGGAGATCGGGGTAGCCGGGGTCCTGCGAGGAATTCGCCTGTCCCGATGACGAACTCGAGGACGTGATCAGCGGGAAATCGAAGGGAAGGGAGCTGGAGCCGGAACGGGAAGAGTTTGAAGAACTCGAAGAACTCGAGGAGGACGGGGAACTCGAAGAGAGCGAAGAACTTGAGGAACTCGATGAGGAACTGGAAGAAGAGCTCGTTGAACTCGATGAGCCTGGCGCCGCCGAGGACGTCACCATAGCTCCCGTTGATGTCTTTTGCGGCAGGGGAACGAGCGGGCCTTCCTGGAGCGAGAGCGTCCTGGGCGCCAGGGGGAGGGTCATCTCGGCGGGCACGGTGCAGTCGGGGTACGTGAGCTTCGCCATCGTGCGCTCGAGCATCGCGAGCATTTCCGCCTCGTTCATGTTGTCGCCGGGGCGCACCGTCCGCTCGCCGTTCTTCAGCACGGCATCGCCCTGCAGGATGCAGCGGCTGGCGGCCGTGTAGATGTAGTCGGCATACCAGGTTCCGGGAAGGTTATCCCGGAACGCGGGGGCGCCCGGGGCTTCGGTCAGCGCGAACGCGCGTACGAGGAGCGCAGCCGCCTCCGCCCGGTTCACCGCGCGCCGGGGGGCGGCCTGGCAGGGGTGCTCGCCCGCGCAACTGTTCACACCCCGGACCCAGCGCCCGCGGGCGCCTTCCTGGAAGACCGGGAAGAACGGGCTCTCGAGATCGATGTCGTCGAACACGGGATCGCCGAACGGCACGCGGACTTTCCCTCCCATCAGCTTGAGCGTGAGCTCCACGAACTGCGCGCGGCTGGCCACGTGCCCCGCGGAGAACGTTTTGGCGTCGATGTACCCCGCGTCGCGGAACGAGAACGCCGTTTTGGTGTACCAGGCTTCCTGGGGCGCGGCGGTCGCGAGCGGGGGCGCCAGGAGGAGCACGATGAGGATCCGCGCGAGATTCTTCACGGCAGAGAGCATAGCGGATCAATGGATTTGTACACGTTTGTGCCTTTTGTCGCTTATTTCATGCTCTACGGAACGTTCGGTGGTGCTACACTCCGGCGCATCTTTCTTTTTCTTTCGTGCTCCCATGACCGACCACGGCAGTGTCATCCTCCGGTTCCAGGACGTGGTGTTCCACTACGAACACAACAAGCCGATTCTCGCCGCGGCCAATTTTTCGGTCCGCGAGAACGCGAAACTCACCATCATGGGACAGAACGGCGCGGGCAAGAGCACGATCTTCAAGCTCATCACGGGGGATCTGAAGCCCAACGAAGGCAGCATCCACATCAAGAAGGGCGCGACGATCGGCATCGCCAAGCAGGTGATCCCGCCGGCGGACCTGCAGAAGACCGTGGGGGAATTCTTCGCGGGGGCGTTCGCGGAAAAGAAGTACGATCTGGAGCGGCACATCGCGAAAGTGCTGGAGGTGGTCAACCTCACGGCGCCGCTCGACAAAAAACTCAGCGCGTTCTCCGGCGGCCAGAAAGCGCGCCTTCTTCTCGCGTTTGCCCTCATCCAGGAGCCCGACATCCTGCTGCTCGACGAGCCGACCAACAACCTGGACAAGGACGGCATCGACCATCTGACGGGCTTCCTGGTCATGTACGAGAAGACCTGCATCGTCATCTCCCACGACGCGGCGTTCCTCAACAGCTTCACGCACGGCGTTCTGCATCTGGACGCCCACACCCATGCCGTCCAGCAGTACGTGGGAGACTACTTCGACGTGCTCACCGAAATCGAGGCGCAGATCGAGCGCGAGCAGCGGCTCAACGCGCGGATGGAAAAGGACATCCAGGACCAGAAGGACAAGATCAACTTCTTCTCCCACAAAGGCGGGAAAATGCGCAAGCTGGCGAGCAAAATGCGCGATGCCGTGGAGGAGGCTGAGGAGAACAAAGTCGAGGTGCGCCGCGAGGACAAAACCATTCCGCCGTTCACCATCGGTTCCCAGACGTTCCCCAAGCCTCTCGTGCAGCTCCGCTCGGTGACGGTGATGAAGAACCACAAGCCGGTGAAGAAGAAGGTCGAGGTCACCATCCACAACCGGCACCGCCTGCTCATCACGGGGCCCAACGGCATCGGCAAGACGTCGCTGCTGGAAGCGATGGCAAACGGCACCGAGAAGGGCGCGATCATCACGCCGGGCGTGCTGGTGGGGTATTACCGGCAGGATTTTTCGGGCCTGCCGATGGACAAGACCGTGTACGAGATTCTGGCCGGCGACATGGAGAAGGAGGACAAACAGCAGGTGTACGCCACCGCCGCGCGGTTCCTGCTCCCCGGCGACAAGCTGCAGGCGAAGGCGGCGTCTCTCTCCGAAGGCCAGAAGGGCCTGCTCTGCTTCGCGCGGTTTATGCTCCAGCAGCCCACGCTCCTCATCCTCGATGAGCCGACCAATCACATCAATTTTCGCCATCTGCCCGTCATCGCCGAGGCACTCAACAAGTACGAGGGCGGCATGATCCTCGTCAGCCACGACCAGGAGTTCGTCAAACAGGTCGAAGTGCATCAGGAGCTGGACCTGGGGGCGCTGTGAACCCGATTGACCGCTGACGGGGATCGATGTCTCCGATTATTTATGCTTGTCCTCTCCGTGTGATCCGGGTTTCTTTTTTCCATGCCCTCCCGCGGAACGGATCACCCTCTCGATTTTGGAATGGAAAAACTTCTGCATGTAGAGTTCCGTCACTGCATCCCGGTACTTTTCCCAGTCCCGATCCGACAGAGCATCGAGCAGTCTCTGCTCTTTTTCGGTGGTGACGGTGCGGAGTTGCTGTTCTATTTGTTCGAATGACAATTGACTCATGCAAATGACGGGAACAGTATATATTATACTATTATGAAGGAAGAAGGCAAGTTTCCGGCTTCGAAGCAAGCATTGCCCTCGGATTTCCCCGAAGGACTAGAAGTTATAGATGTTGAAACAGCGTATGCGGTCACCGACAGGATCTGCGAGGAGTGTAACGGCACCCGTGGGAAACTCACGCACACATTCAAAATTACAAAAATCACGCTGCGGGTGCAGGGTGAAGACTTGGATTTTGAGGATTTCCGTCGTCGTTATCCCGAGACCGCCACATACCTCAAGAATTCTCTTTCCATCGGAACCTTCGTTAATCCAACGTGCTTTGCCTGTCAGGAAGATATGCGAATGCGATTCAAAAAAATGTTTGATGGCAACGAAATTGAAGATATATAAATTTCCCCTCGAACAATGGGGATAGTCAAAAACGGCTCCCGCCTTTCGACGGGAGCCGCTGGGTGATCATCATTACGGGCAGGTCACCGTCGTGCTGGTCACGGCGCTCTGGTTGTTGGAGGCGTTTCCGTCGCCCGGAGCGGATGCGGAGGCCTGGTTGTGGATCGTCACGCCCTGGCAGGCGACGGTCGGCGAGACCGTGAAGGCGATCATGTAGATCTTCGTGTCATTCGGCGCGAGCGAGATACCCGTGCAGGTGACGGTGCCGGCGCTCATCGTGCAGGGGCCGTCCGTCAGCGCGGAGTTGTACGTGGTGTTGGCGGGCACGGCGTCCGTGATCGTCGCGCTATTGATCTGCGTGGAGCCGGCGTTGTGGATGGAGACCATGTACCGGATCGTGTCGCCGCGGTGGATCTGCGGCGGTGCGGACTTGGAGATCATGACGTCGGTCATGGCGGATGAACTCGAAGAACTCGAGGAGGACGAGGAACTCGACGAACTGGAGCTCGACGAGGAGCTACTGGAGGATGACGAACTGGAGGAACTCGAAGAACTCGAGGAACTCGACGAGGCGCCGGGCGGGCAGGTGACGAGCGTGCTGGTCATGCCGCTCTGGTCATTGGACGTGTTCGTGTCCCCGGACGCCGAGATCATCGCCTGGTTCGTGATCGTCACGCCCTGGCAGGCCAGCGTCGGCGAGACGGTGAAGGCGATCATGTACGCCTTCATGTCGCCAGGCGCGAGCGGAATGCCCGGGCAGCTGACCGTGTTGCCGCTCAGCGTGCAGGGCGCGTCCGTTTGCGCGGGATTGAAGGTCGTGTTGGTGGGCACCATGTCCGTGATCGTCGCGGTGGCATGCGTCGAACCCACGTTGTGCGCCGTCACCATGTACCGGATGGTGTCGCCGCGGTGGATTTGCGGCGGACCGGACTTATGGACGGTCACATCGCTGGGGGAGGGGGTGCTGGATGACGAGGAACTCGAAGAACTTGAGGAGGATGAGGAACTCGACGAGCTAGAACTTGAAGAACTCGAGGAACTCGACGAAGACGAGGAGCTCGAGGAGGCCCCGTCGGGACAGGTCACGGCCGTGTTCACCCAGCCGCTCTGGTTGTTGGAGGAGTTCGCGTCATACGGTTCCGACACCGTCGCCTGGTTCTGGATCATGACGCCCTGGCAGGCGGCCGTCGGCGAGACGGTGAAGGCAATCATGACGATCTTGCGATCATGCGGCGCGAGCATGATATTGGGACAGACGACATTGTTCCCCTGCAGCGCGCAGGGCGCGTCGGTGAGCGCCGGATTGAAGGCCGTGTTCGCAGGAACGGGATCCATGATCGTTGCCCCCGTCGCGGTTGCGTTGCTCATGTTTTCGATGGCGACCTCGTAGCGGATCGTGTCGCCGCGGTGGATCTGCGGCGGGCCCGCTTTGGTGATGGCGATGTCCGTCGCGGCGGCGCCCACGGCGCTGGCTTCGGTGAAAAAGAAAAGGCCCATCGCCGGCACCACGAGCTGGACGCCCAGCAGAACCGAGAGGACCCTCATAGCGGAGGAGGAACGTTTCATACGCTTTGGGGGGAAAGAAATGAAAAACCGGGGCATGGCATGCCAGAGACCTCCGGTGGGGACGGTGAAGAGACGGATATGCATCGCTTTTGTTACCCCATTGGTCGACTTTGCACTGGCATACGGAGTGTCTGGCGCACGTTGTTCGAGCGTCGCCGAGACTTGCCGAACCGCATCCGTGCAAGCGAAATCGCGGCGCAGCTCCCGATCGAGCGCAGCCGGATGGAGCGGGATACGGGAATCGAACCCGCGTCTCAAGCTTGGGAAGCTCGCGTACTACCACTGTACTAATCCCGCGTGTGCGAAGGATAGCGGCAAGGGAAGGGAGAGCGCGAGAGGCGAATGAGCTTGTCCTGAGCTTGCCGAAGGACAGGTTTCCCTCTCGCTGAAAAAGGACTCGCGCGCCCGGGGAGCACGCGACAGTATTTGCGAAGCAAATACTGGAGCGCATGACGAGACTCGAACTCGCGACCTTCGCCTTGGCAAGGCGACGCTCTAGCCAACTGAGCTACATGCGCTTGGAGCCAGAAGATCCTACAAGGTCGGGAATCTGGCGCAAGTAAACTTCTTCGGAGTGCGCGCGCGGTGCATTATACGGGTTCCAACGGCAGCGCCCTCTCCCGGATCAGTCGGTGGATTTCACGAAGGGAACCGTTGTATCTCTGAGGATCGATCTTGTTCAGTTCGCGACGCGACGCTCCGGTGCTCCGGGCAAATTCATACTGCTCCTGCGAAAAATCCACGAAGTCATGCGCCAGGAGATTGCTGAGCACCCGCGCGTGATCTTTGGGCAGCGCGTTCACCGCCGCATGCGCGAGCGGGACCGGCAGGGAAAAATAGTGGTCCACCGGAGGGGAAATGAGCACTCTGTGCGTACGGAACCGGATCTTCCGGAACGTTTCGAGAAGGACCGATAGCTTGTCACTTTTCTCGATGGAGAGACCCACCGTCGTGTTGCCAGGCCGCATCGTCTTGAGGATCTTTCGTTCCTCGGGACTGAGGTCTTCGTCGGCAAGTAGAAGCTGGGCATTCTCGATCACCCGTTCCAGCGCCGCCACGGCCAGTTCGTTTTTTGGATAGGCAGGAGGCCATCGTTTCATTGATATACGGTAAAACTATTTTTAAATATTGCAACACTCTAGCGACGATTGCCTGGATTCTCTTTGGGCGAAGCCCAAAACAGCATCGCAAACAGGTCCAAAATCTGCTATACTGTCTCGATATGTCCACACCCACATTCCTCACACGCTTTTTTGCCCTTCTGGCGGGAATTTTTGCGCCGGCGACGGCTCTCGCCCAGAACAACGGCATCTTCCTGATGGAGCCGATCGCGGGGCAGAACCAGATTCCGGTGGATGGGGGGGGACTCGGCGCGTTCAGCGCGTACTTCGGCCTCATCTATCCGTGGCTGGTCGGTCTCGGCGCCGGCGTCGCCGTCCTGATGGCGGTGGTCGGCGGCATCCAGATCATCCAGGCAGGCAGCGACCAGGCCAAGGTCAGCGCCGGCAAGAACCGCCTGCTGCTCTCGCTGGGCGGCCTGCTCATCGTGCTGCTCTCGTCGACGATCCTCAACACGCTCAACCCGTTCTTCTTCCGTTGACCTTCTTGCGCGCCCGCGGAGGGGCGCGGCTTGCATCATGAAAAACATCACCATCCTTCTGCAGGCGCTCTTCGTCTCCCTCGTGCTCTTTCCGGTCGCGGCGTTTGCCGTCGATGCGTACCCGCCGATCCTGTGTACCAACCTCTTCGGCTGCGGGGCGGCTCCCGACAACGTGATTCTCAATAACGCGCTCCCCACCGCCGGCGGCATCCTCATCCAGCTCGCGGGCGGCGGCGCCGTGATCGCCATCGTGGTCGCGGGCGTGCAGATGGTGCTGAGCGCCGGCGACGAAGGAAAAGTGACCAGCGCCCGGAAGGGCATTCTCTTCGCTCTTGCGGGCCTCGGCATCGCCCTGGCGGCCGGCCCCATCGTCTCCTTCGTCAGCACGGAGGATTACGGGCAGAGCGCCGGCCAGGGCGAGCTGCTGTTCGCCCCCAACGGCGTGCTGGCGTCCGCCATCCGCATCATCATGGTCCTGTTCAACGTCGCGTTCGCCATCATGGTGATCGTGGCCGGCATCCGCATGATCACCGGCGGCGGCAACGTCGAGGAGTTCAAGAAGGCCGGCAACGTGATCAAGTGGGCCATCATCGGCGGCATCATCGTCAACCTCGCCCGCGTGCTCGTCCACGCCTTCCTCGCCCTCAACCTGTGACCTCCCTCATCGCCCTCATCGGCTCCCTCATTCCCGGCGCGTCGGCGTCCGCCATCGAGCAGCTGGGCTCGGGATCGCCGGGCATCGACGAAATGTGGGGCAATCTGAAGCAGCTGTTTCCGCACACCGACATGGGGTCCGGCGGCCTCACCTTCGTCACGCTGATGATCGCCAATATCATCCTGCGGTTCATCGGCGGCATCGCGGTGCTGATCATCGTCTACGGCGGCATCCGCATGATGATGACCGTCGCCGACGAGAACGCTCAGGCCGAGTCGAAGAAGATCATCATGTACGCCTGCATCGGCCTCGTGCTGACCATCGCTGCCGACGCCATCGTGCTGTACGTGATGAATGTAGTGAGACTCGCCACCGGCGGGTAACGCGCAGTATTCCGTATTAGGTATAACGTATTATGCGCATCCGCCTACTACGTAATACGTCATACACAATACGATTTTCCGCTACCATAACCGCATGCTCCGCCAGTACATCACAACGGCAATTGATTACCCCAACGCCGCCCCTCACATGGGGCATGTGCTGGAGAAGGTCCTCGCGGACGTCTGCGCCCGGTGGTTTCGCCTGCGCGGCGACGAGGTCCGGTTCCAGATCGGCACCGACGAGCACGGCATCAAGATCCAGCAGACGGCCGACAGGGAAAAGATGACGCCGCGCGCGCTCGTCGACCGAAACGTGCCTCTGTTCCAGGATCTCTACACGCGCCTGAACATCTCGTTCGACATCTTCATCCGTACATCGGACCAGAAGGTGCACTGGCCCACGGTCATCGAACTCTGGAAGAGGCTGGAGGCGGCGGGCGTCCTGGAGAAGCGCACGTACACGGGGCTCTACTGTTCGGGGTGCGAGCGGTTCATCACCAGGAAGGAACTCGTGGAGGGCGTCTGTCCCGACCACAAGATTCCGCCCCAGGAGGTGAAGGAGGAGAACTGGTTTTTTCTGCTGAGCAAAGAGCAGGCGTGGCTGCAGAAGCTGCTCAAAAAAGAGTACCGGATCGTGCCCGAATTCCGCGGCAAGGAAACCGCCAACCTGCTCGACGGGGGACTGGAAGACGTCTCGTTCTCGCGTCCAAAAAGCTCGCTCAGCTGGGGCGTCCCGGTCCCCGGGCATGAGGAGCAGACGATGTACGTGTGGTGCGACGCGCTGACCAATTACATCTCGGGCATCGGACTCCTTACCGATCATGCCGACAAAAAATGGTGGGACGACGCCGAGGTCACGCACGTCATCGGCAAGGACATCGCCCGGTTCCACGCGCTCATCTGGCCGGCGATGCTCAAGCATGCGGATATCCGCCGCCCCGACCGCCTTCTCATCCACGGATTCCTCACGAGCGAAGGGGAGAAGATGAGCAAGAGCACCGGCAACGTGGTCGTTCCCCAGGACGTCATCGCCAAATACGGCATCGATCCGCTGCGTTTCTTCCTCAGTCACGAGATTCCCGTCGGCAACGATGGCGACTTCTCCTGGAAGCGTTTCGGCGAGCTGTACGACGCCAAGCTCCGCAACCAGCTCGGGAACCTCCTCAATCGCACGCTCGTGCTTCTGCACAAGGAGGGCGGAACCATCGCCGTTCCCGCCAGCGCCACCGATGCGTCCCGCGCCGCGGACGGATGGAAGGAGTTCGCCGAAAAAATGAACGCTTTCGACCTGCATGGGGGCATTCAACAGGGCTTCGCGCTGATCTCCGCATTGAACACAGGATTTGATCAGGCTGCACCGTGGAAACTCAAAGGAGAGGAGCGGCTCGCGATGCTCAGCCGCTTCGCGGAGTCCCTTCGGCACGCCGCGCTCCTTCTGCTGCCGTTCATTCCCGAGACGGCCCAGAAGATCAGCACGCAGCTGGGGGTGGGGTACGCCGGCCGGATGCTGGAGAAGGACTTCGTTCTCACCGACGAGCTCAAAACGTGGGGAAGCCAGACGGACTGGACGAAGGCGGGAACGCCGGCAATTTTGTTCGCGCCGGTCGAAGTCTGATACACTGCGTCCGCTCTCACATACCGAGTCCGGCAGATGCCAGGAGCAGCGGCGAGGGGAGCGTTTACATCCTTCCTTTCTTTTTATGTTCGATCCCATGTCAGAACTCACCGGCCGGCCCAGCGGAGACGGCTTCGGAATGGGCGATACCGGCGGCGCACCCCCGCCCCCGCGCCGGCAGCACGGCGGCGGAGGCCGCGGGGACGGCGGCGGACGGTTCGCGCAGGACCTTCACTCCGTGACCATCCACGCCCGCCAGCGGACCTTCTACGTCGACCTGAAGGAGTCCGCCAACGGCAAGTTCTTCAAGATCTCCGAGAAGTCCCGCGGCGGCCAGAAGACGACGATCATGTTCGACGTCGAAGACCTCGACCAGATCATCGCCGCGCTGCAGGAGATGAAGACGAAATTGGCCTGAAAAACGAAGAACACAAGGAACGCAAAGAACACGAGGAGCAGTCCTCGTGTTCGTTGTGTTCTTCGTGTTCCTTTACTTCTTCGGATTGCCCCTTGCCCACGCCGCCCCCGTCATCGCCGTCCCTCCCGCCCGCTGTACGCTCACCAGATGCAGCAGCGTGCCCTGAGCGCAGGGGAGTGCCGCGGAATCCATGGTCGGCTCCAGCGATGTTTCGAGCAGCTTGAGCAATCCGCCGTTCACGATGAGCGTCACGCCCGGCCACGGGGTCAGCCCCCGCACTTTCCGGTCGATCTCGGCGGCGGTCATCGTCGAATGCTCCAGCTTGCCGTCGCTGCGCTTGAGCGTGCGACACACCGTCACCGCCGCAGCATCCTGCTCCACGGGCTTCAGAGGCGCCCGCAGCGTCCGCATCAGCAGCGCCGCGCCGATGGGAGCGAGCCGGTCATGCAGCGTCGTGAAGGTCTCCCGCGCGCCAACCGGCACGCGTTCCTGCGCGAGGATGGGACCCGCATCCAGCGCTTTGACGATCTTCTGCACCGTGACGCCGCTCTCGGTGTCTCCCGCCAGGATCGTGTGCTGGATCGGCGAAGCCCCCCGCCATCGCGGCAGGAGCGATCCGTGGACGTTCACCGGCGCGATCACGGGGATATCCAGAATCTGCTGGGAGAGGATCTGGCCGAAGGCGACCACCACGAGAAAATCGGGCCGGCCCGAATTTTCAGTGTCCAGCTTCCAATTCACAAATTGTGAGTTGGGTTCTGTGAGCTGTGAGTTGATGTCCTCCGGTTGGAGGATCGTCAATCCATGTTTGAGCGCCGCGACCTTCACGGGCGGGGGCGTGAGTTCCTGCTTCCGTCCCACGGGCCGGTCGGGCTGGGTGATGATCAGATCCACCGAGAAGGCGGGATCCTTCACCAGCGCCTCCAGCGACGGGACGGCGAATGCGGACGTGCCGAGGAACCAAACGGAGGTTTTTTGCGCGGGTGACATGCGGGGAAGTGTACACTTCGGAAGCGAGCAGGGCAGAGAAGGCAGCAAGGCAACACGTGTTTCTGCCATCCTGCCGTTCTGCCCTTCTGCCTTCCTATGTCCAACCGCCCCCTCCTGCTGGCCACGTCGTTCCGCAAAGTCGTTTCCCCGATTCTGCGCGAATGCCCTCCCCAGTGCGGCATCGTCACGATCACCGACGTGCAGGTCTCGTCGGACCTGTCGTACGTCACGGTCCTCATCAGCGCGCTCACGAAGCCCGAGCTCGCGCTGGAGTTCCTCAATGAGCGCCAGCACGAGATCCAGCGGAAAATCGGCGCGCTGGGCACCCACAAGACGCCCCGGCTGCGCTTCCGCATCGACCGCACCGCGGAGGAGGGGAGCCGCATCGACAAGCTGCTCCAGTGATCCCCCGATACGCTCGCCGCTCCGCAGCGAGCTACTCGGGATGACAATCTTGCTGTACGGAAATACTTCACAATCCACTTCAAGAACTTCGCAACAGCACGTCGTTGAAACGTCTACGAAGGCGTGACTACACTCCGTCCTTTATCCGTATGCAGCTCGCCCAGCAGGACATCACACAGGCTCTGGATCTTCTGCGGAGTGCGAAGCGGTTCCTGTGCGTCTGCCACCGCAATCCCGACGGCGACGCCATCGGGTCGCTGCTGGGGATGGGGTTGCTGCTGGAGCAGGCATTCCCGGAGAAGCCCGTGAGCATGCACTGCGTCGATCCGGTGCCGTCCATGTTCCACTTCCTGCCGGGCGCCTTCCGCGTCACGACCCTCCCTGAGCCCGTTCCCGAGCCCGACGGCACGGTCTTCGTCTTCGTCGATTCCGCGGAGCCCAAGCTCACGGAGCTCCACGAAAGCCACCCGCAGCTTTTCGACGGCACATACACATCCCTGATGATCGACCATCACTACAGCAATCCGCGCTATGGCACGGTCAACCTGCTGTACCCCGACGCGTGCTCGGCATGCCAGATCGTCGCGCAGTTCGCCCGGCAGGCGGAATGGGGGACGGACAGCGACGTCGCCACGTGCCTGCTCACCGGCGTCTACACCGATACCGGAGGCCTCCTGCACAGCAACACCACGGCCGACGTCTACCGCATCGTCGCGTACCTGCAGCGCTGCGGGGGGCGGCGCATGGAAGTGGTCAATGCGGTCTTCCGGACGGGCAAGCTCTCCACCCTCCGGCTGTGGGGCAGGGTGCTCGAGAAGATCAACCTGACGGACGAGGGCGGAGCCATCTCCGCCGTCACCGAGGGCGACTTCCGCGCCACGGGCGCCGATTACAGCGAGCTCACGGGCGCCATCGACTACGTCAACGCCGTCCCCGGCATGCGGTTCTCACTCATCCTCAGCGAACGCGACGGCAAAGTGAAGGGATCGCTGCGGACGCTCCGCGACGACGTGGATGTCTCGGCGATGGCCGGCAAATTCAGCGGCGGCGGGCACAAGAAAGCCGCGGGCTTCGCGTTGCCCGGCAAGCTCAAACCTGAGGTCCGCTGGAAAGTGGTGGAGGATGCCGCGTGATGCTCAGGAGTTTTTCTTCTTCTTGAGGTTCATCAGCCACCGGATGCGATCGCCAGTGCGGTTCACGGCCTGCCGCATTTCTTCGCAGATACTCTCTGCCTGGACTTTTTCCCTCGTCGACAAGCGGATGCCCAGCACGCCGTTTACGGATTCCACGCGGCTGCTTGTAAGAGGACCGTCATTGTTCGTCAGGTTGCGGTCTGCGCGAAACATGTCCCATGCATCCCCCAGAATATCCGGATGCTGGGTCAGCCCCGGGAATGTCAGGAAATACCGTCGGCCTTTCGTCTTGTCGTTGCTCTCGGCATCGACGATTTCGCAGCGGATTTTTTCGTGCTCGGGTGCCATAATCAGAAGAAATTATGCAACCGGCGGAACTGCCGGAGGAGCGGCGGAGTCTAGATCCGGATGGGGGCGCGTCGCCTCTTTTTTACGGGGTAGTCCGGAAGAGGGGCTTTCGATAGCGGAAATTTGGGATAAGGAGAAGGCAGCTTCCAGTCGGTTCTGTTTTTTTCGGCTCTCGTCCGATACCGGCGGCAGTTCCAACCAGTTGATGCCGGGCGCCTCCACGTCGATGCATTGCATATAGGTGTCCACGCTTTCGAGGACGGAAGGGAGTTCCTCCGGAGTCACTCCCAGGAGAGCGCCATGTGCCGCGCATTGGCGCACGATAAAGTCGCGAGCTTCTTCGCGGGATCCCCGGCGGGATCCGGCGCTCACCAGCATCCGGCGGCATTCGGCATACTCAACACTCTCCACCGGCAGAATGCCTGGCTGGTCCTTCGTTCCGATCAGGCGCTTCCAGACCGTGACGGCGGGGACCATCCGGCGGTAGTCGAGGACGGCCTTGAGCGGCAGGCCAAGGACAAGGCCCCGTGGAACGGCTGCCTGTTCGGGATTCTGTCGCGCCAGCCACGCCATCACCGCTTCGGGCGATGAGCCATCCGCGGCGGCGAAATGTTCCGGATGCGCGCCGATGACCTGCCCGACGACGTCGGATCTGTAGAGATATGAACCTTCCCGGCGAATCCCGAAGCGGGCGAGGATATCCGCCTGCCGCAGGAGATCTACCGCGTCCGCGATGGCGGGCTTTTCGCCCAGAGACATCGCCTGCAGCGCCGCCAAGCTCTGCGGACGAAGGGTGGTCGCCTCGTGGCCCTCCAGCATCGCCTCCCGGCACGCGGAGAAGGTGAGAGCACCCGTTTTCCAGCGTGCCCGATCCGCTGTGTCGGGACTCCCGGATTGCATCACATCTTTCACTAACGCCCGTTCACCGCGCTCGACATGCCGAAGAACGTCCTCGGGAATCTGGCCCGGCGAGGGAAGGTCCGATGCGCCTTCGTCGGGTGTGTTCCGGGGCGTGGTCATGCTCCGGCGGAATTTTTGGCGTCAGGTTCAATCGTTGGATTCTGTACCGGAGCAGGGGGCGGCGTCACAGTCGCGGGATCCGGAGCGGCGGCAATTTCGGGGGCGGGAGCAGCGGGAATCACGGGCGTCGTTGCGACGGGTGCCACCGGGGCCGTGGGAATGGGAGGCGCTACGGCAATCGCCACGGGTGCAACGGGAGCAGCGGGGGGTGCCACGGGTTGCTCAATGACAGGGGCGGCTGCCGGGACCACCGGTGACGTCGTCACGGGCGCATCAGGAGCGGCAGCGACCGCCTGCGCAGCTTCTACAACGGGCGCCGCAGCCACGGTCATCGGAGTCGCTGCTGCGGGTACATCGTTGGTTTCCGTCGTCACGGCCTTTCCAGTGACGAGCGGCTCTTTCTCGATCTTCTTGAGGCCCTGAAGCTTGGCATTCGCGATATCCTCCTCGCGCTTGGCCGTCGCGGCGACGCTCTGCTGGCGGAGGAGCACCTCCTCGGGCTTTGTCGTGATGATCTCCGCCTCCTCCGGGCTCGCGATGATCTGGATGGCGACGTGCTTGTTGCCGGCGAAGAAGATGCCCTGACCGACGCCGGAGTTGAGCAGGACTTCCTTCTCGCCGTCCGTCAGGTAGAAGAGCTTCTGCAGGTTATCCACGGCCGAGGCCGACTGCTTGAGCAGGATCTGGAGGCTGGAGTTGGTGATGATCGGCTTGCCGTACGGGGAGTTCACGAAGTCATCCACGTCCTGCGTGATGGTGGTGATGCCCAGGAAGTACTTGCGGGCGCGCTTGACGATGCCGTACAGGAACTTCGCGGAGTCCTCGAACTGCATCAGGTTCCACGCTTCGTCGATGACCAGGTAACGCTTCTTCATCTCGGCGCGGACGATGTTCCAGAGATGGTTGAGGACGATGTAGATGGCGATGGGGCGCAGCTGCTCCTCCAGGTCCCGGATCTGGAAGACGATCATCTGGTTATCGAGCTGCACGTTCGTCTGCTGGTCGAAGATCCCCGCGTAGCTTCCCTCGGTATACTTCTGCAGGATCTTGGCCATGTTCTCGCCGCCCTGCGTCGTCATGAGTACGTCCACGAGGTCGTGCATGGTCGGGGGTTCGATGCCCGTGGGGTCAGCCGTCTGCAGGGTGATTCCTTTGAGCGCGTAGGTGTCGAGAATGGCCTTGTCGAGGATGCCGTCCTCGGCCGGTGTGAGCGTTCCGAGCATCAGGCGGAACAAACCGTGCAGGTTGATGGCCGCGGAGCGGAGCACCTCGCCGGTTTCGGCCTCGTCGCCGCGGATGGCGCGGGGAAGATCGAACGGGTTGATGTGCAAACTGCTCTGGAGCGACAGCGGGACGAAGGAGCCGCCGATGGTCCTGCAGAGCTCGACGTATTCGTTTTCGGGGTCGATGACGAGCACGTCGGTGCCGAGCATCATCGAGCGCAGGATCTCGAGCTTCACGCCGAACGATTTACCGGCGCCGGAGGTGGCGAACACGTTCGCGTTCGCATTCGGGAGATCGAACCGGTCGAAGATCACCAGGCTGTCGTTGTGGCGGTTGATGCCGTACAGGATGCCGTGGTCATCGGTGAGGTCGCTGCTGGAGAAGGGGAAGCTGGTGGCGAGCGGCGACGTGTTCATGTTGCGGCTGATCTCCAGCTCGTCCAGGCACAGCGGCAGCGTGCTCGTCCACGCGTGCTCCATCTGGAACATCGCGGGCTTCGTGAGCACCAGGCGGCCGCCCAGGAGCGACTCGATGTCGGTCTGCAGCTTCTTGAGCTTGTCCTCGTCGTCCGCGTAGAGCGTCACGTACATGCCGAACTGGAAGAGTTTCTCCCGGCCGCGGGCGAGCAGGTCCCGGAGCTCTTCGGCGTCCTGGAGGGCGGCTTCGAGCGACGGGTCGCGGACGATGCCGCGCTGCTCGAGCATGCGGATGCTGGAACGGAGTTCCGCGACCTTCTTGCGGAGCATCTTCATGATCGCGGCGTTGTTCGCGGGGTAGATGAAATGCGAGACCTCCATGGACGCGTCGTAGCTCACCAGCTGCGACATCCAGTTGGGGAAGATGTAGTTGGGCCAGTTGTAGACGTAGAGCGTGCGCGCGTGGACGTCGCCGATCACGAGCTCATTGCGCTTCACTTCCATGGCCGACGGCGCGATGAGGTCCAAGATTTTCTGCAGGCCTTCCTCGTAGAGCTTGATGGACTGCTTCTCCTCGGTCGTGAGCTTTTCGGACTGCCCCGTCTCGGTGTTGATGATCAGTTCGACGTTCTTATGCAGGCCCAGCAGATCGTCGATCGCGTAGAGCAGGGGATTGCCGGCGGCCGCCATCGGCGCGGCAGCGGCCGGACTCGGAGCGGAGTTCGGTGCGGGCGCCGGAGAGGTGGGTGTGGGTGTGAGATCCGCCACAGGCGTGAGGTATGAGAAATCCTTTAATTATAGCAAAAATTCGGGATTTGAGGAAGGTGAGAAAAGGGCATCCGGGAGACGTTTATTCCCCGTTCGAATCATGAATAACGAATGATGAGCATTTTTTAAAAAAACCTCATGATTCATCATTCACGATTCATTTTTTACAGTCCTCCAAACGGCGTGATTCCGCCTCTGCGGCTCCGGCTCCCGCCCGTGCTCCGCCCCTGGATCACTCCCAGGTCGTCCACGCCGGGAACGTCCACGACGCGCAGGCCCGCGATGAGCACTTCACGGTTGCCATTGAGCGCCGCCAGGCGCTTGTCCGCGATGTCCAGAAGCTCCGTGAATGTCTCCTGCACCGCGGTGAGCTCCTGCTGCTGGAACTGGACCTTCGTGAGCGCCGTCTGCGCTTCGAGCAGTTCCTGCTGCTTCTCCTGCGCGCTCGCGAAATCCTTCGCCTTCACGGCGGCCTTCACTTCGCGATCGAGAGCCGAGACGGCCTTGCGGCTTTCCTGCTGTTCCGTTTTGACGATCGCGATCTGCTGCTTCACGTCATCGGCGCGGCGGCGGCTGCGTTCGGTGATGTTCTGCAGCCCGATCGAATATGCGTCGAGCGTCTTGGCGCGGTCGTCGCTGCGGTTGAGAAGGTCGATCACGTCCACGTGCAGCACGGCTCCGAATTCCTCGAGCAGCGCATAGAGATCATCGATGTGCTCCTCGGTGGGGAGCGCCTGCAGTTTCAGCTGCGCATCCACGCCGGTCATCGCGGCCCGCACCTGCACGACCACGCCGTCGGAAAGGTAGATGCTGGCATACACGCTGAGCAGCGCGCCGGGACGCACCGTCACGGGCGAGAGGCCCAGGAAGACGAGGCTTTCCAGCACGGCGGAACGCGCTCCCATCACCGTTGTCCCGGGGGGGATCACGATCTCCTTCTGCGCGGATTTTCCGCATGCGGAGAGCAGCAACGGAAGCGTCAGAAGCACGGCAGCGAGTGAGCGTCGGATGTTCATGGATGTTCTTCTCCATTCTAGCAGAAATGATAAAAAATTTCTACCATCTTTTTTGTTTACCACAGCGGAAAAAACGACATTCACCGTGCGTCTTTTCTTCCCGATGAACACATGGTGGATGCATGCCCGCCCCGTGTTGGGTGGACGACCGTGCACACAATTTGTGTTCAAAACATGAGGAATTTCTGTATGCAAGATCAAATTATTATTTCAGATAGCGAGGGTACGGTTGAGTGCTACATTCAGCGCATTCCTTCGAGTAGCAGTTTTGTTCGAGGGGCGTAATTTTCAACTTATGTTTTCGGTCCTGACAAAGAAGGCAAATGCAGTCCTGCAAAAGGAATTCTCTGTCAAAGACATGGTGTGCACGTGGATGGTTCCCCGCGATGCAAGCCATGGAGACGCCTCGACGAGCGTCGCATTGCAGATTGCCTCCCGCGAAAAGAAAAATCCGCGCGAGGTGGCCGCGCTCCTCTGCGAGGCGCTCGCAAAAATCCCCGAGGTGGAGAAGGCCGAAGTCGCCGGCGCGGGGTACGTGAACGTCTGGCTGACGACGAAGGCGCTGATCGACGAGCTCACCGACACGGAGAGCGCGCAGACCGCGGCGACCCCCAAAAAAGGGGAGAAGCCCGTGGTCGTCGATTACTCCGCACCCAACATCGCCAAGCCGCTCGGCATCCATCACATCCTCTCGACGGTCATCGGCCAGTCGATCGTGAATCTCTATCGCCATCTGGGCTATCCGGTCGTCGGCATCAACCATCTCGGCGACTGGGGGACGCAGTTCGGCAAGCTCGCAGTCGCCCTGCAGAAGTGGGGGACCAAGGAACTCAAAGACAGCACGCTGGACGATCTTCTCGCGCTGTACGTCAAATTCCATGACGAAGCGGAAAAGAACCCGGAGCTCGAGAACGAGGGGCGCGAGGCGTTCCGGAAGATCGAGCAGGGCGATCCGGCCCTCCGCGCGTTCTGGGAGGAGGTCGTGGGCATCACCATGCGCGAACTGGAGAAGATGTATGCCCGCCTCCACGTCTCGTTCGACCACGTGCACGGCGAGAGCTTTTATCAGGACAAAATGCAGCCCATCCTCGAGGAGGGGAAGAAGAAAAACGTCTTCATCGCCGGAAAAGAGGGGGCGCTCATCGTGGAATTCGCCGAGTCGACCAATCTCACGCCCGCGGTGGTGGTCAAAGGGGACGACGCGACGATCTACCTGACCCGCGATCTGGCCACGGCCCGCTACCGCATCGACACGTTCCATCCGCAGTCCCTCCTCTACGTCGTCGACGTCGCCCAGGAGTACTACTTCCGCCAGCTCTTCGAGACGCTGCGGATGCTCGGCTGGACGCTGCCGCACATGGAGCACGTCCAGTTCGGGCGCATGAGCTTCAAGGACCGCAAGATGAGCACCCGCAAGGGCAACATCCTCAAGCTGGAAGAAGTGCTGGACGAGGCGGTCGCCCGCGCGGAGGCCATCATCAAGGAGCGCGGCGAGACCATCCAGACCGACAATCCCGGGGAGCTCGCGGAGATGATGGGCATCGGATCCGTCGTCTACGGCGTGCTCAGCCAGAACCGGAAGATGAACATGGTCTTCGACTGGGACAAGATGCTCAGCTTCGAAGGCAACAGCGCGCCGTACCTCCAGTACACCTACGCGCGCTCCCGGTCGGTCCTGCGCAAGGCGGGCGCCGACAGGCAGGCGCCGTCCTTTCCCGCGGTCATCGCGGCCCTCACCGATACGGAGCGCGTGCTCATCCGCACGCTGCTGCAGTTTCCGGCCGTCCTGCTCGACGCGCGGGAGAACCACATGCCGCACAAGATCGCCACGTTCCTGTTCGGCCTCGCGCAGGATTACAACGCCTTCTACAACAGCGAACCCATCCTCAACGCCGAGGGCGCCACGCGGGAACTCCGCATCGCGCTGACGGCATTTTCCGCAAACGTCCTCCGTACGGGCGCGCAGATCCTCACGCTGCAGATGCCCGAGCGGATGTAATCCCCTTCTTCAACCCCGCGGCCGGGTCCGGCCGCATTCCATCCCCACTTCCCGTCCAGTCCCATGAACCGCTATCGCTCCTTCCGGAGGCCGTCGCAGAACAACGCCCCCGCCGCTCCGATCGTCGCCTTCCTTCTCATCGCCTGCTTCGGGCTTCTCTTCGTCACCGGCTGCAGCAGCTCGGCCGGCACGGAGACCATGGAAGACGACACCTTCACGCAGGAGGACGTCGCGCGTTTCCGGCAACTGAGCGAGGACGACGGCATGTCGTCCCAGTCCGGAACCGGCGCGTCGCTCTCCTCGGAATCCTCGTCTCTCGCTCCGGTCGCGCTGACCGCGAGCGGCTCGACGGGGACGGCTCCCGCCGCGGATCCCGCCCTCCGCAAGCAGTATGACGCCATGCGCGGAACCTCGGGGAAGGGGGCCAACATGTACCGGGTGACCAACACGTTCCTCAACGTCCGCAGCGAACCCAACGTCACGTCGGCATTCGTCGTCCGCCTGGACCAGGGGGACCTCGTGAGCCTCGTGGAATTCGTCAACGGCAACTGGGCGAAGGTGCAGGTGCCGGGAGGGCAGACGGGGTACGTGGCCGTGCGGTACATCGCCAAGCTGACCTCGGAGGACAAGCTCAAGGACGAACAGAAAGCGTTCGAGGGCACGTACTTCGTCAACTTCGCGTTCGTCAACGTCCGCGCCCGCCCCGACACGGGGAGCGACAAGATCGGCGAGATTCCCGGACAGGCGTTCGTGCGGCCGCTCAGCATCGAAAAAGACTGGGCGCGCGTCGCGCTCGACGGCAAGGAGGGGTATGTATCGACGCAGTTCCTGTCGCCGTTCCTGCCCAACTTCCTCGTGCGCCAGGAGAGCTATCAGCTGCCCATCCTCCATTACGACGTGGGCCAGGCGGGGGTGCTGGAGGCGATGCCGCAGCATTTCAGCCTCCTCAAGCAGGCCGGCGTGAAGATCCTCACGTTCAGCGAGCTCTTCGACACCGTCCGCACGCAGGAAGTCCGCGACGTGCGGCTGCCGCCCCAGAGCGCGATCGTGGCCGTTTCCGGCATCACCACGCAGAACGTGAAGCGCGTCTCCGATGCGCTCGCCACCGCCGGCGTGCGGGCCACGCTGTTCCTCCAGACTGATCAGGTCGGCATCTCGGGCATCAGCGAGAAGATGATCGTCACGCTGCTGGCCAACGGGTTCGACATCCAGTCGGCGGGCCACACGGGCGACGATCTCCGCACCCTCACCTCGCCGCAGACGCAGCTGGAGCTGGTCCAGAGCCGCAAGCTTCTTGAGGAGATGACGCACAAGACGGTCTTCGCGGTGGCCTACCCCCAGGGCGGCGCCAACGACCGCGTCCTGGAGCAGGCCGCGGACGCCGGGTACCTCTTCGGCATGGGCAGCTCGCCCGACAAGACCTTCACCCGCGACCAGTTCCTGCGCCTGCCCAGCTACACGATCACGTCCGGAATGACCGGGGAGGATGTGGCGAAGCTGGTGAAGTAGAGCTGAAAGAAATCGACGCAAACGAAGCAAACGAGGCAAACGATGATCCTCGTTTTCTTCGATTCCCTCGTTTGCTTACTTCTTGGGCAGATAATCCTGCAACTGCTTCAGAAAGTTATCCGAGCCCGCCTTGCTGTATTCCATCGCCTGCTTGGCTGACTCCTGCGCGATCGTCTGGATGATCTCCGTCATGTGGCTGAACAGGTAGAACGAGCTGCCGATAAAGAAGAGCGCGACGGCGGCATGGAAAACTCCGCGGACCGTGCTCCAGGTCATGCGGACCTTGTCGCGCCGGTCCAGGTGTTCCAGATGGATGGCGATCTCGTCCAGGCGGGCGAGGAGCCTGTCCTCGTTGGGTGCGGTGGGTGCGGGCATACGCGAACGATACCACAGCCCGGCGTTTACGAATTTGCCTTTCGGGAGTATAATGCTGGGAATTCTCTCCTTCGCCCATGCCCCTTCCCGATACCCCCGCAGAACGTGAATTCCGGACGCCGGACGATCCGTTTTCCGGTTTGGAATTCAATTTTGCGACGGACAACAAGCAGTTTGTCGATCGTTTGGAGCTTCTTACCACCCGTTTGAACGAAAGGCTGTCGAATTTGCGTGATGGCATGCAGGCGCGGAAGAAAGAGTACGCAGTAGAACAGGAAGCCAACAAAAAACGTGAAGATCCGAACGTGGCCAGGCTTTCCATTCTCACGGCGGAAATGGCGGAAATCGTGAAGGAAGCAGCCGCATTGGATATACGCATCGGCTCCTTCCGCAGAAGCATGGAAACGCAGGCAAAGGATCCGCAGCGGAGTCAGGCAGTGCGCGATGCGATCGGCGCGTTCATGATCACGAGCGGAGTCGTGCAGATGGGACTGCAGAATATCGACCGGGCGCGATGAATTAGAAGCCGCGCCTCCACTTCCGTATCGATTCAAACCCCCGCGTGAGGTAGTACGTCGCGTTGAGCGGAATGTCGACGCAATGCTCGAGTTCCAGGAGCGACCCCCCGAAGCCCATTTTGAAGAGCGTGACTCCCGCGAAGGGATGCTTCGGGTTCCCGATTTTCCACTTGTCCTCTTCCATCCCCCCCGGCGCGATGCCCCAGAAGTTGTACACGTGGTCTCCGCGCCTCAGCGCGTCGCGGATCGCCGTCCATTGCAGCAGGTAGCTGGCGGGAATCTTGCTGATGACGCTCGCGCCGTGGTGGTAGCTGGTCTCGCCGCCGAAGGTCATGTGGATGGACGATGCCAGCACCTGGCCCTGATGCCGCGCGAGGTACAGGATCACGTTGCCCGCCTTCGCGAATTCCTCCACCTGGGCGCGGAAGAAGCCGTTCGTGTACGGCGTGAAGCCGTGGCGCCTGCGGGTTTCGTCATGCAGCGCCAGGAAGTGCTGCAGGTCGCGCACGGGATCGTCGGACGCGGTCACGGTGACACCTTCTTTCTCCGCGCGGCGGATGAGGTTCCTGGTCGTCGATCGCATGTTCTTCATCAGGTCTTCCTCCGTTCGTGCTGGAGTGGAAAGTGAAAAGTGAAAAGTGGAAAGTGAAGATGCGTCGTCTGCCTCTTTCAGGGGGAGGTACCACAGGTGCTCCGCCAGCAGATGCAGGGGAGACATCTTTGCCTTGAGTGATTGCAGAAGCGAAGAAGTCTCTGCTGTTTTTGGCCAAAAAGGGCTCATACGGATGAATGAGCACGAGTGAACCGCAGCGGCTCTTTTTAGTTCCTGCACCAGACTCTCAAGAATATTTTCCACTTTCCACTTTCCGCTTTCCCTGTGGAGCACAGGTCCATATGGCACGCTCAAATGCCGCCCTCTTCGCGCGGGGACGACATGCGCGAAGCAGATGCCGCGGACAGTCTCTCCTTCCTTCATGATCAGTCGCACGGGTTCCTGTCCGATGCGCCGGTACACCTCTCCCATCGCCCAGCTCTGGAGAAAGGGCCTGTAGGGCTGGGAGAGCAGGAAGGCATCCCATTCGCGCCGGTCGGTGGCGGGAGTGATCGTCACGGGCGGAGTATGAATCATGAATCATGAATTATGAATGCCCGAAGAGGTTGAATGCATGATTCGTACTTCATGATTCAGGGCATTCGTCAGAGTAATTGCCTGGGTATGCGTCATCGTGCCATGGGTTGGCAGGCAGAAGATCTGCTCGCAGACCTCCTCTGCCTTGGGATCGTCGCCATCATGGTAGCCGAGAGCGGCCGCATCCACCGCAGGAGGACAGATCACGCAGCCGGTCCAGCCGTCGTGCAGGTGGATGTTCTTCTTTTTGAGCGACTGGCGGAGCTTTTCGGCGCCGGGCAGGAACATCGGGAACTTCTGGAGCGGCAGCTCGGGACGGATGCCGCGCAGCACCGGCCAGCCGTGCTCCGCGCACCGTTCCAGGTAGAACCTCGTGAGCGCGCGCCGGTGGTCATTGATCTCCTTCAGGCGGCGCCATTGTTCCAGAGCCAGCGCGGCGCAGGCGTTGGGCAGTCGGTGGAGCGCCGCAGGCGGACGCCCCGACTTCTCCTCCCCCGTCACGATGGCCGGGAGCAGCTTCACGATGCCACAGAGCTTGAGGAACGCTTTCCCGATCCCGACGCCGTAGGCGGGCCGTGCAAGGGCGTAGAGCAGGGGATAGAGGAGCAGCCGCTTGATCATCAGGAGCGATAGATTGCCCGCGCTCGCTTCCATTGCCGCCAGGCGCGTAGAGACGTCCGCACGTCCGCTCACGATCGCGCCGCCGGTCACGCCCGAGATCGCCTTGTCGCGCCCGAAGCTGAGGAGCGCGGCGTCGCCCGTCGTGACGATCCCCTCAGGTCCGCCGTCATCGGGCAGCACGTGCGCGCAGTCCTCGATCAACAGAATGCCCTTCCTGTCACAGGTCGCCCGAAGTTCCTCCAGCGGGGCGGGAATGCCGAACGTGTGCTGGCAGATCACGGCTTTCGTTTTGGGAGTAATCAGTTTTTCGAGGAGGATTGGATCGAGACTCAGGGTCTCTTTGTCGATCTCCGCGAACACCGGCGTCGCCCCGGCGGCGACGATGGCGTTCGGGACCACCACGCAGGTGTAGGCCTGCACGATCACCTCGTCCCCGGCGCCGATCCGCAGCGCGCGCAGGAGGGCCAGCAGCGCTTCGCGTCCGGAGGAGAACAGGAAGACATCGCGGCGGAATGCTTTCCGCAGCGCCGTCCGCAGTTCCCGCACGTACGTCTCCCCGCGCCACGTCCATGGCTGGAGCAGCAGGGCCAAGGCGCGGCGGCAGAAGCGGGCGTCGGCCGCCGGCGCGAAGGTGTGGTGGATGGGATGCGCGTGAATCATGAATCGTGAATTATGAATGATTGACCGGGAGCAGGCGGCGGACGGTTCCGGCGGACATCCTTCCCGCGCAGACCAGCAGCGAACCGGGAGCGGCGCGCGCGGTGGTTCCGGAGAGGGTTTCGACGTTCCTGCCCCCCGCCGCGAAGTTGCGCGCGCTCTGGGGGTCGATCACCACCGTCCGTTCGAAGACCGCAGCGGCGAGCGCACCCAGCTCCCGTTCCGCCGGCGCCTGCATTTCGCCCATTTCGATCAGCCCCGTCGCCAGGAGCACTTTCCGCTCCTCCGGCCGGGTGCGTGCCCAGGCGATGGCGGCCTTGAGGCTCGCCACGCTGCTGTTGTGCGTATCGTCGAGGATCTGCACGCCCGCCTCCTCGCGGACCGAGAACGTGCCCGACAGGGGAACGAACGTCCGCAGGAGTTCACGCATGCGCGGCAGAGTCACGCCCAGCGATTCGCCCACGGCGATCGCGAGCAGCGCATTGGTGACGTTGTGCGTCCCGTGGAGCGGAAGATCGAAGACGGTGTCCCCCGCACGGAACCGGATGCCCGTCGACGTCTCTTCGATATCGAAGGCTTCCAGGTCGCAGCGGCCGCCAGTGCCGACGATGGTCACCGGACACGGGCTCCTCTCCACCATCCTCCGGGCGAGTCCGTTGTCGCCGTTGAGGAACGCCCGGCCGTCTGCGGGCAGCGACTGCACGAGTTCGGACTTTGCCGCAAAAAGCGCCTCCTGCGACCCGAACAGCGCGATGTGCTGCGTGCCCACGTGCGTGACGACCCCCATGGTCGGCTTCGCGTACGAGGCCATCAGGGCGATCTCTCCTTTCTTATACGCACCCATCTCCACGATGAGCAGTTTCGAGTCACGGGTCACGGGTTGCGAGTGACCATCACGTGTCTCGGAACCCGAAACTCGTAACCGATCGGTCAGCCATTGCGCCACCCCGATCTCCGAGTTGACGTGCGCCGGCGTCACGAGCGGCTGCAGGTCCTTGAGCACGCATGCCAGGAGTTCCTTGGTCGTCGTCTTGCCCACGCTGCCGGTGACCCCGATCACGACGCTGTCGGGATGGGCTTCCCTCGTCGTGCGTGCACGCGCGATGATCTTCCGTTTCAGCAGTCCGTCGATGGGTTTCCAGACGAGCCAGGCGAGCGTCACCGAGAGCGGCTGCAGCAACACGATCACCGGAAGGGCGAGCGGGAAGTATGCCCACGACGCCGCGGCCATTCCCGCCGTCATCAGCAGAGCGGTCCCGGTGACCGTCATCGCCTTCCGGGTCATCACGGGTCTGCGCTGCCGGCCCATCACGAATTGCGCCACCGTGAGAGTGGCGAGGATCATCTGGGTGCCCGTGACGACGAGGACGACGAAAAATGTCATCCACACGCCGGGTACCAGCACGGCACAGACGTACAGCGCCACCAGGAGGGGACGGAGCTTTCCCCACAATTGTCCCACCCAGCCCTCGCGCCGCAGATGTTCCAGCAGCCGGTCTGACCGCCATTCCTTCAGCTGCCACAGCCACGCGAAGGTGAGGAGCGGCGACAGGGCGCCCAGGATGGTCAGCAGGAAGAGCAAAAGCACCCTTCCAGACTAGCAGACTTGCGGGCTGGGGGATCCGGCTTCGTTCCCACTGTGCCGGGGTCAGGGGGTTATTGATTAAAAACCAAAAAAATTGTATAATGTCAAAGAACATCCACATTCCACACATCTCTATGGTTCAGAAGAAAAAGAAGAAGGCCTTGGCCGTATCACGGTCCTCCCGGCCCGCCACCGCGGTCTTCGCGCTTGCCGTCATGGCGGGCGTGCTGCTCGGCAACGCGGGGCTCTCGATGATGACGGGCGCCGTCGCCACCGACCAGACCCTGCCGTGGCTTCGTCCGAACGGCGTCACCACGGAAACCAGCACGAGCACGAGTACAAGCTCGTCTTCTGTGCGGTCCGCTTCCGCGTCGACCGCCAGCCGGTCGGCCCAGGCGCGCCCGCGCGCGATGCGCCGCAACACCGTTCTCACGCAGACCGCCCAGGCATCCTCCGAAAGCACGGGCGTGCTCTGCAATATCCTTCCCTTCCTCTGCCCCAGGACAGTCGTCGTTCCGCCGGATCTGATTCCGGCCGCGGCACCGGCCGCCTCGTCCGAGCAGGCAGCCGCGCCGTCCGAGACGGCCGCTCCCGCCCCGAGGCCCCAGCCCGTCGTGGATACCACGGCGGCGTATGAGCTCCTCCTGCGCCAATTGCAGCAACCGCTGCCCGTGCCGGTCCCCGCTCCCGTCGTTGTCTCCAGCAGCCCCGTTACGAGCGCGCTCGCGGCGCTGCTGCCTCCGACCCTCGTTCCTCCCACGCTCGCGGAGATTCTTGCCATTGACCTCCGGCTGAGCGCGGAGCTCACGGGCGTCAGCGGTTCCGAGGCAGGCACCCCCTGCGGCGATTCGCTGATTCCCTGCACCGACGAGAACATCGTCATGCCCTTCATCGACGGAAGCGTTCCGGACGGATTCGTCGAATACAATCCGGATGACTACGAAGTCCTCCCGACGGATGGCGGCAGCTCTTCCTCCGACGATTCCACGCCCGAGGAGGATTTTATGAAGTGGTTCTACACGCAGTATCTCACGGGCGGCGGAGAGGGTGGCGATGTGACCGGCGATGAGGGGCAGAGTTCCTCCGAAAGTAGCAGCCAGGAACCGGCCGCCTCCACGTATTCCGGCGTTCCGGACGTCAATGAGTTCAGTCTTGCCGCCACGGTCCGCGCCGGCGCTGAGGGCTCGATCTCGTATACCCGCGGATCCGCGGAGCTGTTCTCGTTGAGCATGGAGGATTCCGTTCTTTCGTTCAGCAAAACGCATCCGGAGAAGTTCGTTCCCCTTACCGCATCGCTCGATAACGAAGGCACGCAGCACCAGGTCGTCGCGACGTTCGACGGCGGAGCAGTCAGCCTGTACATCGACGGCATCCGCCACACGACGGCCGGCCGCCAGATGGGCAATACCCCCGGCTTCTTCCAGAATTTCTTTGCGAGCCTCCTGGCCTCGATCTCGTCCGTTTCGGAGGAGAGCGCCCTGACGGTCACCGGTGACGCCTTCCAGAGCGTCAGCATGTTCCCGTCGGCGCTGACCGCCGATGACGTGGCGAACATGTTCAACGGCGCGCCGGTCTCCGCGTCTCCGGTCTGGACTCCCGAGACGGGCACGATCAGCGGGACCGAGGACACGTCCATGAGCGAGCCCGCCGGCGACTTCGGTTCGGATTTTTCCGAGGGCGCTGATGACGGCTTTAACTGGTCCGAGGACGGCACCACGTTCAATGCCGCAGGCGATGATCCCAATGAAAATGACGGCGAAGATTTCAACTGGTCCGACGGCAGCACCGACGATGACAATGAAGATGAAGGCTTCAACTGGTCCGATGACAATACGGATGATGAGGACGAGGATGAAGGCTTCAACTGGTCCGCGGGCGGAGACTCCGGCGTCAACTGGTCAGCGTCTGGATTCTCGTGGTCATCCGGGACCGCCAGCTCCTCCAAGACTGGCATCGCCGTCCCCGCAACACCCCAGACTTTCTAAATGCGAAGATAGAAAACGGGGCTCGCGCGAGCCCCGTTTTTTTTGCAATGTTCAGTTTGTTTTACTATCAGGACCTGATTTCTTAATATGTAAAGAAGTCTTTACAAAGGGGAAAATCCCTATAGAATACGGTGTCTATGGACCAAGGCCACACAATGCCTGCCTTAGACATGACCGGTGTTTACGTGCCTGTGGCCGACACTCCAGGAAAGGACACGCAAACCGACATTTCGAGGACCGCGCCCACCCATAAGCTGGAAAAAACGGAAGTGCGACGGAGGCTTATTGAATCAGGCCTGGATTTTTTGGGAGATGGAATCGAGGATGCGGCCGACCCTGAACAGGCCCTTCAGGAGCGATTGGAGGCGCATGCGGAGATCATGGGCGTCTTGCAGAGCATTCAGGGCTGGACCGCAAAGCGCATCGCCCGCATGGCCCTCGAGACGCATCCACCCAAACTCACGGTGCGCCTTCCGGACGGCCGGCGCGCATACTTGTTTCATGCATTTTCCGGCAGCGAGGGCAAAGGGGCCAACGGAAGCGTGGCTTTTGCGCGCATCAACGGATCATCGGAGCGGTATTTGAGCAAAAGCATGCAGAAATTGGATGACGAGATTTTCCAGCGATTTCAGCAGGAGGCCTATCTGATGAGGATCGTGGGGGAAGAGGGGGCTCCCGGCGTGGAAGCGGACATGGACGACAACGGCATCCGCAGAATTTTCATGAAGCTCAAGCCGGGGGTCCAGATGGGAAAGCTCCTCGAAGGAACCAACAAGCAGGGTCTGCCCCCGCAGTTCGTGCAGATCTTCGCCAAGGAATTCTGCCGCAAGATGAAGATCGCGCATCGGAAGGGGATCGTTCATCGCGATGTGAAAGAGCACAATACGATCCTGGGGGATGATGGTCAGCCGCTCCCTATCGACTGGGGAGAGGCCAAGAAAATCGACGATCAGAATCCGATTGCGCATACCCGTACCGGGGAATCCAAGGGGACAGTGCATTGTCTGTCGCCCGAAATCATCGGCTCCCCCAAGCAGGTCTCGACCAAATCCGACATGTACTCCATGGGGCGCATGCTGTTCCGTCTGGCAACCGGCAGGGACATCCTCACGTCCAAGGAAGAGGCGGACCGTCTTCGGAAATGGGAAAGCTTCAATGATGCCGTGAGCGAGAGCCGGCTCGATGACGCGGCCAAAATTCTTCCGGAGTTGAAGAAGCTGCAGGATCAACTCCTGGAGAGAACGGAAGTGCTGGCGCAGCATTATCCTCCCAAATTCATTCTGTTGCTCAAGGCGTTGCTCTCGGATGATCCCAATCGCCGTCCGGATGCAGGAGAGATGGAAGAGGTTCTGGGGGAGCTTGTAGGTAAAGACACAACGATCGAATTGGCGGCCGAGGAAATCCCTGACGATGCCCTGCAGATCTCCGGATTCGGCACGACGGCGGAAGACGCGGTGCCGAAAATGCTCAAGCAGATCACCGCGAAGTACGGACCGCTGGTCAGCGTCCGGAAATTCGAGCTCAATGGAGCACGGCCGAAGGGGGATTCCGGGGAGCAGCCGGCAGCCGTTTCCAGCCAGACGCCGGTCATCGCGGAGGTGTCCGCGGGTCCCGAGCACAGGTCCCTGGCGAAAAAACTGGGAATCCCCGCCGCGGTTGTCACTCTCGCCTCCGGCATTGCCCTGACGATATGGCTGGTCGTGGCAGGTGCCGGAAAGCCGACGCCGGAAGACAATCCCGGTCCCGGTCCGCTGAAGAATGCTCACACGGGCAAAAATGAGGAATACCCCAAGGGCGTGGCCAAGACGGCAGATCCTCCCCCGGTTCTGCATGCAAAAAGCACAACAGGAGACACTGCCCTCGCAGGGTCGGCAAAAGAGGGGTGCGATGCCAAGCGCGCTCAATTCGGAATGGTCTTCGACACCGAGTCGGGATTGCAGATCGCCGATACGAGATCGAAAGAGGAGATTCTCTCGAAGGGCATGGAGAGCCTGATCACGTTTTATAACAGCAAGGGGAGAATTGTCCTTATCGGCGTCCCCATGTTCGATTCGGAGGATAATCCGGAATTCACCACGTTTATGGGACGCATGTCTCCCAAGACCAAGGTGCAGAAACTGAAGAGTTCAAATGTCCGCATGATGTTCCTGTACTACACGGACGATTCCCGGCATGAGGAATTCTCGCGGTCCCCGATTCTGGAAACACGCATGGGGTGGGCCGTTCCGGATGTCACGGGAGGGGTGCAGTTCGAGTCCTACAGTGCCATGGCCAATAATGCCGCCCACCCCCGTCGTGCGGGCTTCGATAGCTACCATAAGTCTCTCATGGACGACCCCATCACCTCGCTGAAAGCGGGTGACGCGATCAAGGGCAATATTCCCGATGACCAGCATCAGGTCTACATCAGCAACGCCACAAGTTGGCTGAAATCCATCCCGAAAAAACTCAGTCCTCTCCAGCCCAAAAATATTAAGTCCCCCCAGTCAAAGAGCGTCGCTCCCCCCGATTCGGAGAGAAAGCTCTCGCAGGGCGTCCCGGTCTCTATGCACAGCGTGCCGTACACCCGGGAACAGATGCTTGCGGCCATGCGCTCCCGGGATCCCCAGGGCAAGTACAGTCGCATCTGACACCGGCGTCATGCCGTCATCCGTCCCCCAGAAGATATCCGTGGGAACGGTGATCTTTCCGAGCAGGGGGGTGAGATCTTCGGCGGAGACCCGGATCATCGTCTCGCGCATCACCGGACTGGCTTTCTCGTAGTCATGCACCCGGACGAGCTTGTAGAGGAATTTTTTGCCGAGCGGCTGGAGGTACTTGAGCCCGGGGATCGAGAGCAGGAACTTTCCCGTTTTGGCGAGCGTCAGGCCGATGATGCGCTTGAAATGCCGGGGGTGTCGGATGCCCGCGGCTGCAAAGAGGAAGAGGCGGTCGATGGGAAGAGAATTGGACGCGTTGGCATGCAGACGGTGTGCGAGCTTGATGGCGATGCGGCCGCCGTGGGAATGCCCCAACAAAAAAATTTGACGATCGGTGGGCCATTTTTCACTTTTCACTTTTAACTCTTGGCGCAGCCAAGTGACTACCCAGTCCGCGTAGTCATCCACGCTCCATGGGCGCTGCGGCTCCGGCTCGTCGCCGAACCCGGGCAGATCGGGCGTCAGAATCTCGATGGGCATGCCCTTGAGCGCCTCGCGCAGCTCCGTGAACGACTCTTTTGAGCCGCCCCAGCCGTGCAGACAGAGTAAAACGGTTTTCATCGGTCACAGTATAGCCCACGAGGAATGGTCACTTTCCCGCGGGAAACACACGCGCCCAAAAGGCATCCATGCATTGTTCGTATCCGCCCGGTTCGTACCCAAAATTCGCGGAATTGCAGGACGATCCCGTGCTGTACAGCCGGTCGAGGACCTCCTGATCGCTGTGGGTGGTGAAGAGTTCCGTGCGTGTTTCCGTGAGCTCCGGAAGGGTGATGTCGCGGCGAGTGACGACAAAAGGCGCGGATCCTTCGTTTGATGAATAATCGAAATAGGACATGCGCTGGGCCGCAAAATCATAGACCACTGGTGTAAGACTGATCTCCTGCGTAAACCACGGCACATTCCGGTCGCCCAGCGTCAGGATGCCCTGCGAGGTCTGGTTCGTGTACGCGTCGCCGCCCGTGGTGGGGTTGTGCGCGGAGAGCAGGATGTGCGTGGCATCGATGGGGTAGAGGAAGTAGATCGACGGCTTCGCGTTCTCGATGGAATCCCAGCGGGGTGAGAGGCCGCTCGTGGCGGTTTCCCACCGGTTGTCGGCAATCAGGTAGCGGTACACATCGCGTGTGTTCTCGGGCGAGTTCTCGATGATGGCGATGATCTCCTCGCAGCCGGGAAGGAACGCCGCGTCCACCACGCGCCCGAGTCCGTTCAAATGACTGCGGCGCGGGAGGAGAATCACGTCGGCGATCTCCGTGGGCCAGTCTTTGCTGCGCACCCATTCGAGGCTCAGGTCCCCGCAGCTCTTCTTGAGCGGCATCAGCTGGCGCTGGGTGTCGGTATCCGAGAGGAACACGGCGTGTTCCCACAGGTGTCCCTTCGCTTCGATGACGGGCACCGGCGGAAGATCGTTGACTAAGCTGGAGGACGACATCGCGGAAGACACGGATGCTTCGGACGATGCTCCAGGCTCCGGCGTCACCGGGGCGGGGGAGCAGGCGACGAGGCACAGAACCAGCGATACGCGCAGAAAAAGACGTTTCATCATGCTTTGAGACTCTACCAGAACATCTGCTACTCTTCAGGTCCCCCTGCCACGGTAGCTCAGCTGGTAGAGCACAGGACTCATAAGCCTGGGGTCGCCGGTTCAAGCCCGGCCCGTGGCACCATTGTTTTTCTTCAGTATATGACAGGTTCAGCATTGGACCAGGCTTGGCAACGGATAGAGAGAGCAACGGAACCAGAGCAAGCCATGCTTGCGATCGAAGAATTCGATGCAGCCCTGACCTATGATGCTGTATGTGCCGAAAAAGATTTGCTGAGGAGATTTGTTGAAAGGGTGGATGAGTTGAATTTTGGTCCAGAAGACCTATTAGTAAAGTCATCGTTGGGTTGTATCAGACATCGGGTGCAGCTGGGATTGGCTGTACATGAACTCGTAGAAGCTACGCGACTTAACCAATGGAAGAAGACAGGTCTGCACATGAATACTCTCCGGCAGCCGCCCTCTTTATGAGCAACGAGCATTAAGATATAAAAACTGTACCCCCCGGAACCACCTCACCAAAAAACGCGGCCGACTCGTTCGCGCGGCAACGTGAAGCCGCCGGTCAATGCGGATTCGCCATCGAAAATTGGCATTCGATTCCACGGAAATCGGGGACTCACTGGGCGTGATATTCACCGTGTAATGACGGATGAAGCAAACAACCCATTATACAAACCTTCACAAATTTTACAAGACCCTTAAAGTATTGTTTAACATATAACAATCCCGATAATGCTGTTGTCTGTTATTTCACAACACCCTCGCCCTTTGGAGACACTTCCATGGAAGTCGCTGGTTTTTGGATCGGGTTCGCGGGATGGCTGCTGCTTCTTGTGAGCAGCAGTCACCGGATCGAGAAGTACGTACCAGGGTACGTGCAGGTTATTCTCCCCGCATTTGCGGTCCTCCTGATGATGATCGGCGGGCACCTGTGGTGCCTGGGTAACCAGGGGCGATACCCTGGATATCCACTCGATCTTCTGATGGAGTGGTTCGGATAATAGCAGACACGTCTGACCCTTGCCGGTCAGACAGCAGCGAGAGGCATTCCGCTTCTCGCTTTTTTGCAGGTCCGCCATATACCAAAAAACGTGGCCGGCTCGTTCGCACGGCCACGTTCCCATAGAATGGGCGGCGGTTAGAACTGGAGATCGAACTTGGCGCCGGCCTTCACGTTGGCCTTGAGCTTCTCGTCGATTCTCAGGTTCGAGTTGGCGCTCACGCTGGCGCCCGCGCTGGAGCTGCTGCGCTTGAGGATCTGCTTGAACCATCCCAGGTGCATGCCGCGGTTGCCGCGATGATCATCATCGCGATCCTTGTCCTTGATGATGTCCTTGATGCGGTTGCGCAGCGGGCCGCGATCGGTATCGATGTTGCAGTTCGCAGCCGCGCTCACGAAGGCCGACCAGGCGGCTTCGATGCGCGTCTTGTACTGCGCGCGGGCCTGGGCCGTGGCGCGGATGAAGGCATCCCACGCGGTGGCAACAGCGACATTACGGTCGTTGTTGTTCGCGATCGTGAATGCGGCGCGGAGGCTGGTCCGGCGGGCATTCAGAGCGGAGGTGATGCTTGCCTCATAACTCGCGCGTGCGCTGATCACCGCACTTTCACGGGTGTCCACTGCCGTGGACATACAGGCGAGATCGGCGCTGGAGGCCGTACCGCTGCTGACCGAGCTGGAACTCGACGACGTGGTGGAGGACGACGAGGACGATGAGCTCTGGGCGAATGCCGGAGCAGCCGTGAGGGCGCTCAAGGCGATTGCCGTGGTTGCAAGAAACTTCTTCATACGGGAGAGGGGAAGAAAGTACAGAATCGAGTGAGTGATCACTGCTACTGCAGACGCTGGAGAAATGTTATTCTTACGAAAATGCCTTAAAATTGGCATTTAAGTGCAAAAAATACGCTTTTTGTTCCGCGGATTCAATCGCGGAAAGAGGAGGGGCCGCCGTGCGTCTTTCCTATGATGATCATCCAGACCGTCGTGTGGTTCGCCGAAACGGGACTCCTGGTCCTGCGCTCGGTCAGAGGAGGAAGAACAGTGCCACGCTTGCGAGCAGCAGTCCGAGATCGCGTACGCCGACGTCATTCCAGCCGACCTGCATCAGCACCGCCGCCAGATGGAGTGCGATCAGCACGGCGCCCGCCTGGCGGATCCGACGGATGGGAACCAGAAGCATGGCTGCAAAAATGATCTCCAGAGCCCCTACGACGCCGATCCAGACGTCCTTTGTCGAATATCCCAGGAAGCCGTCCATCCACGCGGGCATAAATCCGGTCCACAGGTAGGCGTTGCGGAACTTGTCGATACCGAACCACGCGAAGACGATCACCATTCCGGCCGTCAGGAGATACTCGGGCAGGCGTTTGCGTTCCATAGGGTGCCACCTTAGCATTCGCTTCCACGGGCCTCCATTTCTTTCCCCGCATTCCATGACCGCACGTACATCTGCCGCTCTCTCCGCTCTTGCTGCGACCCTTATCCTCACCGCCTGCGCGCCGGCGGTCCCGCACAATCCTTCCGGCGGCGATTCGTCGGCGGACGGAATGACCGCCTCGAGTTCCTCTCTGGCCGCCATGGAAGCATCCTCCGGCGAGCACGTGAGTTCGGCGGCAGCCGCGGCATCCCGCGTGGTGGCGATCACCGCCGGCAACTTCGCCTTCACGCCCGCCGCGGTCGTCGTGCGGAAGGGGGAGAAGGTCACCCTGCGCCTCACGGGCGCCGAAGGCAGCCACGGCCTGGCGATTCCCGGTCTCGGCATCAGTACCGTCATTCCCGAAGGCAAGACCGTCGATATCGAGCTGCCCACGGACGCCGCCGGCACATTCGACTTCTTCTGCTCCGTTTCCTGCGGTCCGGAACACCGTGATATGAAGGGCACAATCACTATTATGGAATAATTCACAACACACAATTTCCAACTCACAATCGTCGTATTGTGAATTGTGCACTGGAAGTTGTGAGTTACCATCTGACCATGCATGCCCTCCTGCAGTCCGCCGTCACCGCAGCCTTCTCGGTCCTGGTCGCGTACGGCATCGCTTTCGTGTGGCCGCCCGCTCCCGCCTACAATCCCGATCCCAACCACACGCACGCCGACTTCGCCGTGTGGATCCAGGATCAGCGCGTGAACTTCGCCCGGCCGGAATTCATGTCGGGTGTCTCGACGGACGAATCCACTCATCCGACCGAGGGGTTGCGGAAGTATCTGCATCTGCATGACGGCAACGGCAACGTCATTCACCGGCACAAGCCCGGATTGACCCTGGCGGAATTCTTCGCGTCCGTCGGCATGGAATTCACGGCGACATGCTTCCGCACGGGGCCGGACATGCAATCCTGCGACGGGGGAGTCGACGGCACGTTCCGGATGTTCGTGAACGGCAACGAACTGCCTCCGGACCCCGCGTACGTCTTTACCGACGAAGACGCCATCCTCCTCACGTTCGATACCGATCCGGCCGCCATTCCCGCCAAGCTGAACGCGCTCACCGGCGAGGCCTGCAAGTATTCCAAGACCTGCCCCTGGAAAGGTGCGCCGCCCACGGAGGGCTGCATCGCCGATCCAGAGGTGCCGTGCAGGCTCTGATCAGTCGTCTTTCAGGGGTTCGAAGTGCGGCTTGTACTGCGTCATCTCCGTATTGATCAATTCTGCGAGCGTCGACGTCGACGTGTCTCTCTTGAGAGCGCCCATGCGTTTAAGCTGGAGGCGGACGAATCCCGAGTCCACACACAACTTCTTGAGAACTTCCTCGAGACGCTGAGCCGTTTCAGGATGGACGTAATCCGGATGATCAGGGGCGAGAGCGGAAGGCGGAATCGCCGTCTCGTGCTCGCTATCGGTTGGAGCGTCCAATTGTTCAGTGCAGAGTTTCATGGGATGCATGGGAAAGGAAGTGAAGAATCAGTCGTCGCTGTCACGGCCTTCGCGCGCCATCATTTCGAACCGGGCCTTTACTTCTTCGTTGGTTGCCCTGGTGGTGGTTCCGATCTTCATGAGGACCGGATTTTTCTCTCTGCGGTTGACGGGCAGTGCCTCGCCGTGCCGGTCGAGCGGGTGTTCCGGATCGCGGGAGAGGATCTCTTCGGTGCGTTTGCTGGGCATACAGGGGAGGGGAAGGCAGCGGAAAAAATGACGGAGAAGCATTATCCGGACGGTCTTTGCCCTCATGTCCAATTGATGACGAAGTCACCGTTATCTTCTTTTATGAATTCCCCTACGGGAAAAATATGTCATGCCGAAATGCCGCGAGCGGCTGTCTGCATGGGTGAACTCTCCGCAGGTTCAGGGTCCGGTCGCAGATTCCTGCCACTCCTGCGGTCAGCTCTGTTTCACATGCACCCTTCGGCTCGTCCGCTGCGGCGGACTCGCTCAGGGCAGGCTCGGCTAACCTTGCTTCACATGGACGTTTGCGCGGAGCATGCCCATGGAGCACGTGACCACGAAGTCGCGGTCGGGCCGGGACGGGCCGAGCCAGTTGGCGCCCTTTTTGATCGGGGTCTGCAGGCTGTGCGTGGCGTCGACCAGGAAGGTCGCGCAGCCGCTCACGCCGTTCTCCGCGATCGCATAGATCCACGTCTCGAGCCCGGGACGGATGGTGAAGTTGTCGGGCTTGTAGCCCGTGTCGGTCACGTACATGCTCATGATCTGGCGTCCCTGTTCGTCGATGGTCACGAACGGATCCTCGCTGGCGAGAGCGGTGTCGCTCTGCGTCCAGGGCAGGAACTTCGCCGTGTCATATCCCATGAGCAGCAGTCCGCTCTGGACGTTGAAGAACCCGAGCAGAACGACCACGGCTCCCGAGAAACTCAGGAACCACCGTGCACCGCGGCCCTCGACGAGCGAGCTGACGATGCTGATGCCGAGGAGCGAGGGGAGCGTGCCGAGCGCGAAGACGAACATGATCAGCCCTCCCGCGAGGAATCCGCCGGAGCCGAGCGCCAGGAGCTGCATGGACTGCGTGAAGCCGCAGGGGAGAAAGAACGTCACCGCCCCCAGGAGAATGGGCGCGCCGACGCTTTCGGATTGCGACAGGTTGCGGATGCGCTGCGTCATCGTCGCCGGCAGCGGGATGCGGCAGAACTTTTTGGGGACGATGTGCAGGATGTTGAGGCCGAGCGTCAGCATCACGATGGAAATCACGACCGTGAGCAGTCCCGTGGAATACGGCGAGAGCGTGAGCGACCGGCCCAGAACGCCCGCGAGGCCTCCGAGCAGAAAGTACCCGCCCAGACGGCCGATGTTGAAGAGGAACAGCGGGCGGAATTTCTCCCAGCGGGTGGAGGGCTGGAACGTCTCGGTCCACTTGGCCGACACGGACAGGAGCAATCCTCCCACCACGGCAAGACAGCTGCTCGTTGCCGCGATGAGGCCGAGCACGAAGATCGTGCCGAGGCCGGCGGCGCCTTCCACGGTCGACGTCAGCGAAAAGAGACCGGTCCGCCGGAGCAGCAGATAGGCCACGATCACAAAGAGGAGCATCCCGCCCGCGCGCAGCCACGATACCGCGGCGCTTTCCGTTTTCCCGGAACAGTCGCACCCGACGGACGTTTTCGGATGATCCATTGCCCCGTCATTGTACCACATCCGCGCTTTCGGATCGACCGGATTGCGCCGTTTCCGACGCAGGCGGATCATCCGGAGAGGCGGCTTGCCGGGATTCCGCCGGTTCATTTTCCCCGATGGCACATTCCTGTACTGTCGGGACATGTCGTGGCCGCCGATCACGATGGCGACGCAGCACCCGGACAACGCATCCGTTCCGTGGTGGCGTGTGTCGGGATCGGGGTTGGGCTCGGGCTCGGGACCGGGACCGGATCGGGCGTTCGTGCCCACGCAGGACGAGATCGATGAACTGCTGCTCCTCTTCCGCGAGCTTCCCATCGACGAGTACATGTGGGACTGGGAGGGGAAATTCGTCGATGAATCCGTGGGCGAAAAACTCTACGGCCGCGCGGGGGACTTCTTCGCGGCGCGCCCGCTGGGGGAGGATCTGCACTTCACGTACCGCATTCCCGCCTTCGACGGCACGAGCATGCGGCGGATGGCGCGGGCCTTCATGAACGTGCTCTCGATGGCCGATCTCGGCGTTGACCTCAGGTTGCGCCGCCCTCCGGTCACGGAGCTCTTCCTGCCGCTCACCACGTCGGCCGATCAACTGGTGCAGGTCCGGCAGGCCTTCTCGAAGGTCGCCGGCTATCACCGGCAGGTATTCCACGACGGAGACGCGTCGGATCCCATGCGCGGCCTCCTGGAAGTCACGCCGCTCATCGAGGACGTCGATTCCATCTTCGGCATCGAGGCCATCATCCGGCCGTACTGGGAGTCGCTGCTTCGCGAGCGCAAGACGCTTCCGCGCGGGCAGCGCGTCTTCCTGGCACGCTCCGATCCCGCCATGAACGCCGGCCTGGTTCCCGCGGTCCTCGCCATCAAAGCCGCGCTGAGCATCGCCCACCGCACCGGCGAATCCCTCGGGTTTCCCGTCCATCCCGTCATCGGCACGGGGAGCCTGCCGTTCCGCGGCAGTGTGAATCCCACGTACCTCGAGACGTTCCTCGCCCAGTACGCCGGCGTCGCCACGTATTCCATCCAGTCGGCCTTCCGGTACGACTATCCGCTCGACGTCGTGCGCGGCGCGCTGGAAACGATCCGGCGCGAGGTGCCGCGCCGCCCGGTGGTTCACGTTCCGGATGCGGACCTGCCGCGCCTGCGGGAGCTGGCGGGACTCTTCTCGCAGTACTGGAAACCCGCTATCGAGCCGATCGCCGGACTGATCAATGCCGTCGCGCGGCACGTGCCGCCGCGCCGGGAGCGCATGCAGCACATCGGGCTGTTCGGCTACAGCCGCGGGGTGGGGGAGGTGCGTCTGCCGCGGGCCATCGGTTTCACCTGCGCCCTCTATTCCCTGGGTATCCCGCCGGAACTCATTACCACCGGCCGTGGCCTCATCGCGGCCGAGGAGCACGGTTTGCTTCCGCTGCTCGATGCGTACTATCCCGCCCTGCGCGCGGACCTGCAGCACGCGGGCAAGTACTTCAATCGCGAGAATCTCTCGATCCTTGCCTCGGGTGACGCTGCGTTCGCGGGGATCCGGCGTGACGTGGAGGCCATCGAGCGGATTCTGGGTCTGTCGCTGGGCCCGGAGAAGCCGCACCACACCATCCATCGCAATCTCACGTCGACGATCCTGCTGCTGCTCAAAAGCGGCGGAGATGCGGAGGACGACCGGCTGCGGGCGAACATCGTCGAGGCGGGGAAAATCAGGAGGAGCCTCGGGTGAAATTCACAACCCACAAGGGTCGAATTCACAATTTTTTTGTGAGTTGTGCACTGAACGTTGTGAGTTTTGCTATCATCATGACGATGCCATCCAACCCTCCTCAGCCGCCACCGGCCTCGGGCGCCCCGGGCACGGGTCACGGGAAGCCGTCCGGTCCCGCCGATGACACGCGGCTTCTCGCCCTCGAGACGCAGGTGAAGGAACTCACGGCGAAGCTCCAGCAGATGACCGACCTGGCCGGCCGCGCGCAGGCGGACCTGCAGAACGCCAAAATCCGCATGCAGAAGGACAGCGACGATCTCCGCAAATTCGCCGCGGAGTCCGTCATCATCAGGCTGTTGCCCCTCATCGATAACTTCCAGCGCGCCTTTCAGCATCTGCCGGCCGATCTGAAAGATCATGAATGGGTCAAAGGGGTGCTGGCGATCGAGCAGAACCTGGTGCGCACGATGGGCGAGATGGGGCTGAAGAAAATGGAAGCGAAGGGGCGACAGGTGGATACCGCCCGGCATGACGTCGTCACCATCGGGAAGGGGAAAGAAGGCGAGATCATCGATGTGATCGATGACGGCTACGAACTCAACGGGAAAATACTCCGCGCGGCGAAGGTGATCGTGGGAGGAGGATCCGCGCAGTAGTCCTCAGCTGGCCAGCAGGAGAACGGCCAGGACGCCCAGCGTATTGAGTGCCCAGCAGAAGACGCCGAATTTCCGGCCGTCGATGTCCGCGACGCCGCTCAGGAGCGTCACGCCGATTTCGTCCGGGAACGGCGACGCGATGGCGAGCCCCGCGACGGACCACAGGAGATAATGACGGAACCGCTCGGACACGTTTTTGTGATGCAACAGCGCGTGCAGCCGCCGCAGCAGCGTGCTTTCGCGCAGGCGGTGCAGTTCGTCGACGAAGATGGAGAAGCGGGCGAGTTCGAAGATGCACATGTCGGTGAGCAGCGCGCCGAAGCCCCCGAGCAGTGCGCCGAGGACCGGATTGATGGACGGCCCGATCTCCGCGAAGATCGCCAGCCCGAACGGAGCCGTGAAGCCAAAGCTGAAGAGGAGCCCCCCCAGGAACGCCGATGCATACCGGTGGTCGCTCAGCGGCTCCCGGAACATATCGAAGTAGCCCAAGTGGTACAGAACGTATGCCGACGCGAACGAGCAGCTCAGCAGCAGCAGGCGCGGATACCGGGCGATTGTTTGTGTCATTTCCCCTCTAGTATACCATTTTTTTGGCTACACAGCGAGCAAAAGAAGCGCCTTTCTCTTCGAAATTCTTGAACATGTTGTAGCTGGGCGAGGCCGTGGAGAGCAGGACGATCTTCCCCTCCATCGTGTTCTTCTTCGCGAGATCGACGGCTTTTTCCATCGAATCGGCTTCGTGGAAGCAGACGTCGGCTCGCGCGTCGCCGATGGCAGTCCGGATCCTCGGTCCGCTGCCAGGGAAGAGGATCACGGTCTTCACGGATGAGGTTCTGATCCTCTCCGCGAGTCCGGTGAAATCATTCCCTCGGTCCTGGCCCCCCAGAATGACCGTCGCGACGCGGTCGCCCAGCGCATCGAGCGCCGCGATCGTCGATTCGGGCGTCGTGGAGATGGCATCGTCGATCCATTCAATGCCGTCCTGCACTCCCAGCGACTGCAGGCGGTGGGGGAGTCCCTGGAACGTCCGGAGAACGGGCAGCATCTGCCGGGGCGCCAGTCCGCAATGGAGGCCGACTTTGAAGGCTCCGGCGACGTTGCCGCGATTGTGCTCGCCGAGCAGCTTCATCTCCTCCGGCCGCACCGGGCAGTCATCGGCTGTGAAGGGCGTCCGCGTCCCCTTGCTCTCCATGGCGATCGCCCGCGCGCCATCGGACCGGTCGTTGAAAAACACGGCATCGTGGGGGGCCTGGAATTTCGCGATGTTCTTCTTGGCATCGTGGTACGCCTCGAGTGATCCATGATAATCCAGATGCTCGGGGAAGAAGCTCGTGACGACCGCGATGTGGGGGCTCGTCCGCAGGTCCATCAGCTGGTAGCTGCTCATTTCCAGCACGAAGATCTTTCCGGGCACCGCGTCGTCCAGATGCGCGATCGCCGGCTCGCCGATGTTTCCGACCAGGAGGACGTCCTTTCCGGCAGCCTTCAGAAGCTCATAGATGAGCGTCGACGTCGTGCTCTTGCCCTTGGAGCCCGTCACGCCGATCACCGTGACCCCTGTGTCCTGCACGGTGTCCAGGAAGATCTGCGTGGACGACGTCATCTTGTCCTTCACCGCCGCGAATTGGGGCTGTGGAGGAATTCCCGGGGATTTAATGATTATGTCGAAGCGGGAAAGATCATTCAGATACGCGTCTCCTGACTGGGATTCATAATTCGTAATTCGTAATTCAGTATTCTTGTCGGCAATCGTGATCTCCGTACCCGAACAATTCTTTTCAAGAACGTCGAGCATCGCCCGACCCTCTTTGCCGAAGCCGAGGATGCAGATCTTCTTGCCGTTGAGATCCTGAATGCGCAGCATGGTCCGATTGCGGAATCAGAGAACAAGATCCTGGAATTCCTTCGGAATGGCGTGGTCCTTCACTGGCGTCAGTGCTTCTGTGATGAGCGCATCGGGTTTTTTGATCGTCGGCAGGACGCTATTCACAAACATCTTCATGATGACGCTGTCCTCCAGCTCGCCTTTCCTGTGCGCGAGCAGAAACGCGGCTTTCGTCTCCTCCGGGGTGCCCACGCATTCAAAGGGCTTGTGGCCGTGCTCGCCCAGCAGTTCCTGGTAAAGCCCGGTCAGCCAGTCGTCGTTGAACAGATTCCTCCCGAAGATCTCCAGCAGCTGCGCCTTTGGCAGGAAGGCGGCGTAGAGAGCGAAGACGAAGGCGCACTTGGGGCATTTCGCACACCATGAACCAGTCGCTGCGCTCCGGTTCATGGCGGCGCCAGAATCACTCGCTGCGCTCCGGTTCCGTACAGCGCCCGGTTCCTCCTCTGCATTCTTGTCTTTCTTTCCGAGGATCTTCCAGTTGGTGTTGCAGCTCGTGGTGCAGGGGAAGTACTGCGGATGCGCGGTGAAGATCTCGGCGATCTTCAGCTCGCTCAGGGGCCGCAGGAGGCTGAAGTAGCCCACATCTCCGGTGATGAAGGTCCGGACGTAGTCCTGGAACGCGCGCTCGAACTCCAGCGACTTGCTCCACTGGTGGTTGATTTCCTTGCCGCGGAATTGCACGTTCCCCACGTTCGCGCTGCGCTCGTTGCTCAGCACCACGCCGTCGAATTCATGCAGCAGCGCCACGAGGATCGTCACGAACGAGAGGTACGCGGTGATCGGCACGTGCCCGTTGAGGGCGCCCTGCGCGTTCAGGTTGAAGAGTTCCGGCGACAGCGCGCGCTTGATGGTGATGAGCGGCAGGCCGCTCACGTGCGCGAGTTCCTCGATCAGCGGATGGCCGCCCATGCGGAAGAGGGTGATGTCCGCTTTGCCGCGCAGGAGCTCCGCGGTGACGATGGAATCCTTGCCGCCGCCCAGCGGGACGAGCAGACGTGAGTTGAAAGTGGAAAGCGGTAAATGGGAAGTATTTTCGGCGGTACTTTCCACTTTCAACTTTTCACTTTCCACTTGTTCACTGGGAAATCGGATGAGCCCGCTGAAATCAATATCATTCTTGAAAAAGAATTCCCCCAGGCCGTTCTCGTACACGGAGTTCCAGAATTCCGCCTGGGTCCCCGTCAGCGATCCCGAGCGGATCTCGATGGTTTTGGGCAGGCAGGTTTTGTAGTAGCTGATGCCGCCGATGAGGTGCAACGCGAACATCGCCCGGTCGAATTCCCCGGACTTTTCGAGCGACAGCGGCGGCGCGTAGGGGAACGTCAGCGTCTCGGTGAATGTCACCCCGTCATCGAGGCAGTAGCGCAGCTCCACCGCGCTTTTTTCCGGATTCCACGCGTAGGAGTCGAAGATGAACGTCGAGTATTGCTTCATGGATCAGAGGAGGCCGGCAATTCCGAGGAAGTTGCCGAAGAGAGTACGGATTGTACTCTCCATTTCCTCTTTCCGCTCGGCCCAATGGTCCTCCAAAAGGGCCTTATGACACTCTTTGAGCCAGGCGTTCTCCTCGCACCAGACGCGGAACATCTCGTCGGTCAGCTCCAGGTGCCCCTGCATGCCGTACACGGTGGGGGCGATGCGCACGATCTGGTTCACGCACCACTCTCCCGACGCGAGCAGCGCCATCTTCTTGGTGAGCTCCACCGTCTCCCCGTGCAGGTGGAACATCGGGAGGACGTCGGGCAGGCCGGCCATCAGCGGGTCCTTTTTGCCTTCCTCCGTCACGTCCACGCAGAACGGTTCCCCGGACGGGTCGCGGAAGCCGACTTCGCGCACGTCGTTCTTCACCACGGTCCCGCCCGCGGCTTTCACGAGCACCTGGAGACCCAGGCACACGCCGAAGCAGGGGAGCCGGGCGTCCATCGCTTCCTGCACTTTTTCCAGTTCGTTCTTCATCTTCGCCGTCTCGTCATTGGCGCTGTCGGTGCCGCCCATGATGATCAGCGCCGAATAGTCCCGCACGTCGGGGATCACGTCGCCGGCGTTCAGATCGATCACTTCGGACGGGATGCCGTTCTCGGTCAGGATGTGGCCGAGAAGCCCCGGGCCTTCGTGCGATTCGTTGACGATGATGAGGACGGGATTGGGCATGGCGGGGAGTGTAGCAATGGTGCCGAAGGTGGGAATCGAACCCACATTCCTTGCGGAACACGATTTTGAGTCGTGCGCGTCTACCAATTCCGCCACTTCGGCACTGCGGAGAGCATACCCCGGCGCGGACGTCCGGAAAACGCCCGGTTGGGGTAAAGCACCGTAAGGCGCCCCCTGCACGCACGTCTTCCTTGTGTCCTTTCCCTCTTTTTTCTATGCACACCCAGGAACTCGACAAGCGCCATGAACAGATGGAGGGGCAGAAGAGAATCCAGCAGGAAAAATCGAAGCAGGAGATCGCTCGGCAGAACAACCAGCAGATGCACGAGCACGAGCGCAAAGGCTACGCCGAACAGCGGACGGCGCGGGCTCCGGTGCCGCAGCGATAACGCCATGCGCCGCGCTTCAAAATGGGCTATACTGTAGGGAATGCATCACCCCTCCCGTACCGCCCGCGGAAACACCCCGCATCACGGCATGACGTCGAAAGTGCCCACGGCGATGCCGGACGTGACCGTCGCGGATATCTGGCAGACGCTGGAACGGCACGCGGATACGTTTGATTCGCTGCAGTACGTCTACGTGCTCGACGACAGCCGCAAACTGACGGGCGTCATTTCGCTGCACGAACTCTTCCGAGCGAAGCCCTCCGCCGCGGTCGGAGACGTCTGCACGCGGACGGGGCTGTTTTGGGTGCATCCCGGCCGCCACCAGAGCGAGGCCGCGCATGTGGCCATGCGCAACGGCATCAAGGAGGTGCCGGTGGTCGATCATGACCGGACGTTTTTGGGCGTCATCACGGGCGACGCGCTGCTGCATCTCCTCTACAAGCAGACGCACGATGCCATGCTGCAGGGCGCGGGCGTCGACGGCATGCATCCGCTGTTTGACAACGTCCTGACGATGCCGCTCTGGCGCTCGGTTCTCCATCGCCTTCCATGGCTCCTCATCGGTCTTCTGGGGGGCATCCTGGCAGCCAAAGTGGTGGGCATCTTCGAGCAGACCATCGCGCACAACCTGGTCCTGGCCGCCTTCATGCCGCTGGTCGTGTACATGGGAGACGCCGTCGGGACGCAGATGGAGGCGTTCATCATCCGCGACATGGCCGTCGACCGGCACCTGCGGTTCGCGCGCTATCTGCTCCGGCAGATCATCGTGGTGTCCACCGTGGGGCTCATTTGCGCGGTCTTCCTGTATGGAGCGACTCTGGTGTTCTATCCGCATTCCGGCGTGAGCGTCGCCGTCGCCGTCGCGATGTTTGCCACAGTGCTCTCGTCCATTTTCACCGGACTTCTCATCCCGTACGTGTTCACCTGCTTCCGTTCCGATCCGGCCAATGCAAGCGGGCCGATCGCCACGATCGTGCAGGATATTCTGAGTCTGCTGATTTACTTCGCCGTCGCCACGGCGCTGCTGGGATAGGGGAGTAGACTGGGGTCATGCAAAAAGTCTGGTTCAAGGCGAAGCGCTACGGCTGGGGATGGTATCCCGCGACCTGGCAGGGCTGGCTGGTGCTGGCCGTCGCGATCGGCGCGATCGTGCTCAACGGGGTGCTCATGGAGCGGATGTCGCAGTCGACCGGCGAGACGATCACCGGCTCGGGCGTCTTCACGTTCCTGGTCGTCATCCTGCTCACCGGCGTCTGCTATCTGAAAGGCGAGAAGCCGCGGTGGAGGTGGGGCGGGAAGTAGTTCTTATTTTTGCAGCACTCCGTTGACTTGGACCCGCTTGTCCGCAATCACGTCGAGAATGTTTTTGGGAACAAGGCGCATCGACATGGTTTCCGGATCGTACAGGTCTTCCGGCACATGTCTTCCGCCTTTGCCCTCCGAGAGCGGCACGGCCACCACGTTGTTGCCCTGGAGGGATGCCATGTATCCGTAGTGCCCTTCGGCGGCGAGCCCTCCCGCGACTGCCCCCATGCGGCCCGCGAGATGCGCGTCGAATTCGGTGGGAGGCCCGTTGCGCGAGCCGTATCCCACCGTCTGCGGCATGACCTTGAGGCGGAGCTTCCCTTTGACCAGCTTGCCAAGCGTGTCCGCCGCAGGAATCAGTTCTCCGTTGCCGAAGCCGTCCGTGTGAGTTTTGTCCTCGCCGTAGTATCCCTCGGCGATGGCGATGACGACGTGGCCTTTCCGTCCCTCCCGCGAAGAACGTTCCTGCAATTCCAGAATCCGGGCGAGGAGGCGATCTTCCGGAATCGGAAACTCGGGAATGAGGATCATATCCGCCCCGCCCGCGGTCCCTCCGTGCAATGCGATCCATCCCGCGCGCCTGCCCATGCATTGCACCACCGCGACGCCGTGCATCGCCCTGGCATCGTCCCGCATCCGGGCGATCTGCTCCGAGGTGACGTTCGCGGCTGTCCGGAAGCCGTACGTCAGGTCCGTGCCGTGAACGTCATTGTCGACCGTTTTGGGCAGCGCGTTGGAGCGCAGCACCCCCGCCTCATGCAGCGCATTTGCCTGAAAAATCGTGTCATCGCCGCCCAGGATGACGCCGCCGTCGATTTTGCACTTTTCGATGACGCGCCGGACCCGGTCATAGCTTTCTTCTTTGATTTTGGTGCGCGAGCTTCCCAGGACGGTTGAAGGCGCAAGACGCATTGCCCTCAGTTGGTCATCGGGCGTGTCGGTGAGGTCACGCATTTTTCCCTCATCGAGCAGTCCGTCCCAGCCGTCCAGTGAACCGAGAATGCGGTGGCCCCGCTGCTTCAGCTGAAAGATCGCTTCCGCAAGTCCGGCGTTGTGCCCCGGCGCGATGCCGCCGCTGGTAAGAAGAACGACATTCTGGCGCGGCTGATTGATCATAGGAGCGGGACTATTTCACAACTGCTTTTTCCTCTCAAGGAAATTCTTTCATCCCGCATTTTTGCGGCTGCAGCACACGTTATTTGATAGGCTTTCCGCATGCGCATCGCGTCACTCTCTCCCGCCGCAACCGAGATCCTCTTCGGGCTCGGGCTCCAGAACGACATCGTCTGCGTGGACCAGTTCAGCAATTTTCCCGACAGCGCAAAAAAGCTACCGCGGCTGCGGGGGCATCAGGAAATCGCCGTGGAAGAGGTGAAGAAATTCGCGCCGGAGATCGTCATCACGGGAACGGTCATTCAGCAAAAACTCGCCGCCGAACTGCAGGCGGCGGAATTGGGCGTCGTCCATCAGGATCCGCGGAGCATCAACGCGGTCTATGAATCCATCCGCCAGCTTGCGGTGATTCTCGAAAAAGTCCCGGAAGGGGAGCGCCTCGTGCTTGCGATGCAGCAGGGATTCAATGCGGTCAAACAGCGTGCGCGCCTGCTCTCCCGCCGCCCCAGAGTGTACGTGGAAGAGTGGCACCTGCCGCCGATGGCGTCCGGTAACTGGGTGCCCGAGATCATCCGCATCGCCGGGGGAACGCCGTTCCCGATTCAGGACGGGGAACTCAGCCGCGAGGTCACGTTCGCGGAGGTGCAGGCATTCGATCCGGATTTGATCGTCATCAGCTGGTGCGGCGCGGGTTCTCTCGCCGACAAAAAGATCCTGCAGGAGCGGGAGGGGTGGGGGGGCCTGCGCGCGGTGGCGTCCGGCCAGGTCCGGGTGATCGACGATTCATTGCTCAACAGGCCTGGTCCGCGGCTGGTGGAAGGGGCGCAGCGGATCTATGGGTGGTTGTTCGAGCAATTGTCGTAGGGGCACTGATGGGTCGCGCCCTTCGTTGATGTATTTTGTATTCCGTATCATGTATTACGCTTCAGACTGCATACTGCATAATACGGAATACGTGATACGATGCACCCCGTTCCCCCCCCGCACCCATGAAACTCTCCGCTCTCGACCCCCTCATTGCCGACAAAAGCCTCCTCAAGCATCCCTTCTATGTCGCCTGGTCCAAGGGCGAGCTGACGCTCGGGGATCTGCGCGTGTACGCCAAGGAGTACTTCCACCTGGTGCAGCGCATCCCGGGCATCGTCGCCCGCGTGGGCGAGCGCGTCTCGGACCGTCATCTCCAGGGCCAGATCGCCGAGAACATGCGCGAGGAACAGGAGCACGTCGACCTCTGGAAGCGCTTCGCATGGAGCCTGGGGCTGTCGGAACAGGAACTGCTCTCGCACCAGCCGTCCGAGAAGGTGCAGAAGGCCGTCGACACGCTGGAGAAGCTCGCCGAGCAGGGCCAGGACGAGGGCATCACCGCCATGTACGCGCTCGAGGCCGAACTTCCCGCCATCGCCCAGACGAAGAAGCAGGGTCTCTGCGATTTCTACGGACTCGTTTCCGAGGACGCGCAGATCTACTTCGACGAGCACCTCAAGGAAGAGAAGCACCTCGAAGTCTGGCGCGCGTTCGACGTGAACGCCAAAGCCGCCAATGCGTCGGCCGCCACTTCGCTCACCGCGCAAAATCAGGTCCTGGATGCCGTCTGCGACGCGTGCGGCATTTCGATGACTTGTTGATTGCACCGCTTCCGGTGGCTGCGTAGTCTTGTTTGACTATGACTACTGCACGCACACCCTATCAGCGGTTTGTTAAAAATCTGAAGGAGACCATGGAGCTCCTCGAGCTCTCTCCCGCGGAGAAAAAGTTTCTGCTGGAGCCCCAGCATGCCCATAAAAAGCAGCTGACGATCACCCGCGACCCTTCGCCAGGCTCAGGGCGAGCCGGCAAAAAGGAGTCGTTCCCGGCCTTCCGCGTCCAGTACAACAACGCGCGCGGCCCGTACAAGGGCGGCATCCGCTACCACCCGCTGGCGGACGAAGACGAGGTGAGCGCGCTGGCGGCGTTGATGGCGGTAAAGACCGCAGTCGTCGGCGTGCCGTTCGGCGGCGCCAAGGGCGGCATCCAGTGCGATCCCAAGACGCTCAGCAAGCGCGAGCTGCAGGAGCTCTCCCGCGCGTACGTCCGCGCGTTCCTCGACCACATCGGGCCCGACATCGACGTGCCCGCGCCGGACGTGAACACCACGCCCGCGGTCATGGCCTGGATGCGCGATGAGTATGAAAAGCTCACCCGCACGTACTCGCCTGGCATGATCACCGGCAAGCCGCTCAGCTACGACGGTTCCCGCGGCCGCGACATGGCCACCGCGCGCGGCGGCTTCTACATCCTGCAGGAACTGGTGGAGGGGGAGGCGCTGGATCCCCGCGACCTGCGCGTGGTCGTCCAGGGCTTCGGCAACGCGGGCGCCACCATGGCGCGCTTCCTGCACGACGCCGGGTACACGATCGTCGGCATTTCCGATTCCCAGGGCGGCATCAGCTCTCCCGACGGCCTCGACCCCGTGCGCATCGAGAAGTACAAGAACAAGACCGGCTCCGTGACCGGAGAATACTGCACGGGGTCCGTCTGCGATCTGGACAAGATGAAGATGGACAACGTCCGGCGGGTCACGAACGAAGAATTGCTCGAGCTGCCGTGCGACATCCTGATTCCCGCCGCGCTCGACAACGTCATCACCGGGAAGAATGCGAAGAACATCAAGGCGCGGTACATCCTGGAACTGGCCAACGGCCCCACGACGCCCGAAGCCGACGAGATCCTCGAAAAGCGGAAAGTCCGCGTGATCCCCGACGTGTTGGCCAATGCCGGCGGCGTCACGGTGAGCTACTTCGAATGGACGCAGGGGCGCAGCGGCGAGCAGTGGACCGACGGGCAGGTCGACGCCGATCTCAAGCGCGTGATCCTGCAGGCCTACAAGGACGTCCGCCGCGAGGTGCACCGCCGCAAAGTGAGCTACCGCCAGGCGGCGTTCATCGTGGGGGTCAGCAGGATGGTGGAGGCGATGCGGGTGCGGGGGTGGGTGTCGTGATTCGATAGGAACACAAAGAACACAAAGAACGCGAGGAGGCTCGTCCTGTTCCTTGCTCTCTTTGTGTTCCTCGTGTTCCTTGTCCCCTTGTGTTCCTTTTCGCCCGGGTCTGTTCTACGATTCTTCCATGTTTGATGTCGCAATTATCGGTTTGGGTTGTGCGGGATACACCGCAGCCATCTACACGGCCCGCTACAAGCTCAAGACGCTGCTCGTGGGCGGGGTGGAGGGCGGCATGGGCATCACCGCCGCGGACGTCGGCAACTGGCCCGGGGAGATCGACATCAAAGGCCCCGATCTGATGGAGAAGTTCAAGAAGCACGCCGTGAGCTTCAGTGAAGTCACGCACAAGGTCGCCTACATCGCGAAGTTGGAAAAAATCAGCGCAGGTCTTCGACCTGCAAGCGGCGGATTCCGCATCACGTATCAGAACGGCGAGACCGCGGAGGCCCGCGCCGTGATTCTCGCGACGGGATCGGCGAAGCGGCACCTGGGTATCAAGGGCGAGGAGGCGTTCTCGGGCCGGGGCGTCACGTACTGCGCCACGTGCGACGCGTTCTTCTACAAGAACAAGGATGTCGCCGTCATCGGAGGAGGGGACAGCGCCGTGGAGGGCGCCGCCATCGCCGCGCAGGTCGCCAGGTCCGTCTATCTCGTGCACCGCCGCAGGGACTTCCGTGCTGAGCCCTACTGGGTCGAGAAGGTCAAAGAACGGAAGAACATCGTGATGGTGCTGGAGAACCAGGCGACGGAAGTCGTCGGCGATACCAAGGTGCGGTCCCTCAAGCTTGCGAAGCCGTTCAATGGGTCGGATTCCCTCACGGTCGACGGGGTGTTCATCGAAGTCGGATCCATTCCCTCCACGGAGCTGGCCAAGCAGGTGGGCGCGGAGATCGACGCCAAGGGCTACCTGAAGGTCGGTCCGGACATGGCATCCAGCGTTCCCGGTTTCTTCGGCGCGGGCGACGTCACCTCCGGCTCCAATTACTTCGCGCAGTTCGCCACGGCCGCGGGCGAAGGGTCCATCGCCGCCAACAGCGTCTTCAATTACCTCAGCACCACGGGATTGGAGGGGTACATGGCCGGTTGATGCTGTAGGCTGGGAGCATGTGGTTTCCGCTGCAAATGCTGTCGGTCTGCTGCTGGGCGATCGTGAATCTTCTCGATTCCGTTTTGGTCGAGCACTATCACAAGAAACCGTATGCGCTGCAGTGGCACCAGAGCTACTGGAGCGCGCTGCTGCTCGTCATCCTCTTCTCCCTCTACGGCGTATGGACGCCGTGGAGCTGGGCATTGCTGGGGGTCGGCATCGTCTCGCTGTTCGGGGACTGGGTGTTCTTCGCGTCGCTCGATCGCGTCGACGTATCCCTCACGAACGTCGCCTGGGCCATGATGGCCGTGATGCTCAGCCTGGGGGGCTGGCTGCTCTTCGGCGAAGTGTGGTCCTCGCTGCAGTTCCTCGGCGTCGCGTTGCTGCTCGGCGGCGTGCTGCTGCTCACGGTGTGGGGCAAGACGCTGAAGGGTTCCGATCTTGCCATTCTGTTCGTCCTCGCAGCGCTCAATGTCCCGTTCTATCTCGTGCAGAAGGCGGCCCTCGCGGACGGCGTCTCGGTGATGCAGACGTTCCTCTGGGCGGTGCTGGGCCGCGAAGGATTCTCCCTGATCATCCCGCTCCTGGTGCCGCGATGGCGCCGGCAGGTCCTCTCGCTCTTCCCCGGCATGAGCTGGCATTACTTCCTGATCAATGCCGTTGTCATTGTGATGTTCTTTTCGGGCGTCGCCCTGAATACGGCCGCGTATGCGATCGGACCCCTGTCGCTGTCGGCCATCGTGACCAATGTGCAGCCGTTCGTCATTCTGTTCCTTGCGTACGTGCTTTATCGTCTTTTGCCCCGGAAAGCGGCACGGGAACTTCTCACGGGCCAGTCGCTGCGGGTCAAAATAGTCAGCTTCTCGGTCGTTTTCGCGGGACTTGCTCTTTTGGCCCTCCCTCAGTAACATCTCCGGGCTATGCCTCGAGGAAAGCGCACCGTCTTCGCCATGTTGTGTACCGTCTGCAATGCGCGGATCGGTACCGTCCGTCTGCACCGCCAGAAGGAAGGGAAGACGTGGAAGGATTTCAAAGTCGAGAAGTACTGCCCGACGGCGGATTGCCGCAAGCGCCAGCCCACCAAGCAGAAGGAGGAGAGACACTCTAAATAAGCAAACGAGGCAATCGACGCAAACGAAGTAAACGAGGATCCTCGTTTGCATCGTTTCCTTCGTTTCCTTCGTTTGCCTATACTCACAGAGTGTCCGATCACTACCGCCGTGCGGCCTCCATCCTCGTCCTCCGTCCCACGGAGGTCTGTTCGCCCGGTGCCGGCTGCACCACGGTCTACCAGCTCCTGCTCCTGCATAAGCCGCGCAAGAAGGATGCGTGGCAGCTGCCGCAGGGCGGCATCGAAGAAGGGGAGGACGTGACGCAGGCGGCCGTGCGCGAGCTGAAGGAAGAGGCATCCCTGGAGGGCTGCACGGTCATCGGCACGAGCGAGCGCGTGTACCAGTACGAATTCCCGTCCTCTTTCCGCCGCTTCCGCCCCGATGACGTCTGCGGCCAGCGCATCGAGTACGTGTTCGCCACGGCGCCCCAGGATCCCGTGGTGACGGTCGACGGCAAGGAAGTGGATGCGTACGTGTGGATTCCCATCGAACAGCTGACGAAGTACGTCCGGAGGAAGGAATATCTGGAGATTGTGCGGGGATTGTATGAGGAAGCCCTGCGGGCGTTGAGTGGAAAGTGGAAAGTGGAAAATGGAAAGTGATGGAAGTGCAGGACGGCCTCCGGCAGACTCTTTATCTCTCATAATTTTCCACTTTCCACTTTCAATTTTCCACTACCCACGTGCGCCTTCTCTCCCTCTCCCTCGAGCAGTACCGCAACTACGGAAAACTCACGCTGGAGTTCCCCTCCGAGGATCTTCACCTCTTCGTGGGGCCCAACGGCAGCGGCAAGACGAACATCCTGGAGGCGATCTCGCTCCTGTCGCTCACCAAGTCGTTCCTCGGTCTCGACGAGCAGGACCTGCGCCAGTGGGGGACGGAGTTCTACCGCGTGACGGGAAGGGTCCGGTCCGATGCGGGCGAGGAGCAGGAGCTCGAAGTCGTCAGCCAGCTCACGCCGCGCAAGCTCAAAGGCTGCCTGCGCAACGGCGTGCGCATCCCGCTCTCGGAGATGGTCGGCCTGCTGCCCGCGGTCACGTTTTTGCCGCAGGACCTGTCGCTTTTCACCGGCGCCCCGTCCGAGCGCCGCCGGTACATCGACCAGTTGCTCTGCCAGGTCTCCTCCGGCTACTTCCGGGCCCTTTCCACCTACCAGCGCGTCCTCAAGCAGCGCAACGCCCTCCTGCGCGAGCTGGGGGACCGTCCCGGGGACGCTGACGCCCTGGCGCCGTGGGACGAACAGCTGGCGGAGCAGGGGAGCGTGCTCATCACCATGCGTCGCGAACTCTCCGAGACATTCAACCTGACCATCGGCGACGAAGTCCGCGCGCTGGGCGAGCAGTGGACCGACGTGAAGATCCACTACGAGACGGGCACCGCCGCGCGGGAGCCCGCGTCCATCCGGGAGGAGTTGCATGACACGCTGGTCCGCAACCGCGCCCGGGATCTGCTCGTGCAGTCGACGACGTCCGGACCGCATCGCGACGACTGGACGGTGCTCGTGGACGGCCGCCCGCTCATCACCTTCGCCTCGCGCGGACAGCAGCGCGTGGCGGTCCTCGCCCTGCTCTTCCTGGAAGCCTCGTACCTCGAGGTCCGTCGGGGGGAGAAGCCGCTGATCCTTCTCGACGATATCTTCTCCGAGCTCGACGCCGCGCATCGCGAGAGGGTGCTCACCGCGTTTTCGGGACACCAGGTGTTCCTCACGGCGACGGACATGCCCGGGCGGGAGCAATTTCCCGGAATAGTTCGGGAGGTGGCTGAGGGAAAAATCTCGATAGCTTCTTAGCTGGTTAGCTTCTTAGCTTTTCGTTTGGTATGTGGCCTCTTTGCTCGGAAGCTAAAAAGCTAACGAGCAAACAAGCTAACAAGCTGATCAGCTGAGCTATACTGTTCCCATGTCCGACCGTTACCTCCACGAAAGCGAGCGCCTGCTGGTCAACCGGCGGTCGTCCCCCGCGCTCCTCATTGCCATGGCCCTGCGCGGCCTCCTGGAGGGTCTTCTGTTCGCCATGGTGCTGGGAGCGGTCCTGGTGCCGCTCACTGGCTCCCTGGAGGCGGCAATGCTGCCCTGGGCGATCCTCGGGGCGCTCGCCGTCGCCGGCATCGTCGCCTGGCGCGTCCGCAGGTGGAGGCATGCCACCCTGCGCGTGACCACGGAGCGCATTCTGGTCGAGGACCCCCGCAGCTTCTTCCACGCGCCCATGAAGACGATCAAATGGTCGCAGTTCCAGGAATGCGAAGTGGGACACCGGATGCTCCTCGATCTGTTCTTCCTCGCGCGCCCGCTGCGCATCCGGTATGGCACCGCGGATGCCAAGTTCGAGGCGCAGTTCCCGTCGCTCACGTACGCCGAGGATCTCAAGCACTTCTTCGACAAAGTCGACAGCGCGGTCCGCCGGAATGAACTGCAAAATCTGAAGCCGTTCGTGGCGAAACCCCGAGGCAAACGCGATCCTTCCGAAGCACAAAACTCGAAACCCGAAACAATGCGGGAATAGAAGAAATTCAAGTCGCAAAAAATGTATTTGGAAGATTTTTGGATTTGGTGATTATCAGATTGTTTCGAGTTTCGGAATTTGAATTTCCACAGGAGGGCTAATGGCTCCATACACTGCTAATGCCAGCGCATCCGCCGCATCATCCGGCTTGGGGATCGCCGTCAGGCTCAGCATCCTCTTGAGCATGTCCTGCACCTGCCGCTTGTCGGCCTTGCCGTCTCCCGTGATGGCTGATTTGAGCTGCAGCGGGGAGGGCTCGATAACGGGAATGCCATGCTCCGCGAGCGTCAGCAGAATCACGCCGCGCGCCTGCGCGACGTCCATGGCCGTGGTCACGTTTGTCTGGAAGAACAGACGCTCGACCACCGCAAGATCCGCTCCGGTCTCCCGCAGCAGTTCGTCCAGATCGTCATGGATTTCCTTCAGGCGGTCCGCCGAGGGCATGCCGGCCGGCGTTTCGATGGTCATCCATTCGACCACGCGGATGGCGTGCACCGATTCCGCTTCCACGATGCCGATGCCGACGGTGGCAAGCCCGGGGTCGATACCGATGATCCGCATGCAAAAAGAATAGGGTTGGGGTCGGGGTTGGGGCTAGGGTTCGGGCTTCTCATCCGTCTGGAAAAAACCCCGGATTTCTGCTATGATATACAGAAAAATGCACATCAGTCCCTACCTGCGCCATCGGCACTTCCTCGCGGCTCCCGTGTTCGCGTTCTTCCTGGCGGCCACGCTGTTTGCAGGGTCGCAAGGGCTCCCTGCCACGGTGCTGCAGGCCGATCACATCGACGGGAAAATCGTCGCCGCAGGCGTCGATACGCCCTTCGCCCTCAAAGACGGAACCTACGGCGTGCTGCTCAAGGGCGGCATTCTGCGCCGCGACCAGGCGGGACTGTCGCTCGAAAACGGCTCCGTCGTCATCGCGTCGCAGGGGCTCTTCACGCTGCGGATCTCCGACGTCACCCTCTCGGGGTTCGCCGGAGCGGGACATGTGACGCTCAAGGGATCGTCCTTCACGGTGCAGCCGCTGCGGGCCTCGATGCTCCTGGGGCGCGGGGAATTCCGTCTGGTGCTGCCCGCCGGCAGGGAGGCGTCGTGGACGTCCGCCGCCCAGATCCCCGTGCTCTTCTCGCCCGATAACCTGGTGTCCCAGCGCGCCCATATCCAGGCCCAGGATGCGGCATCAATGCGCGACGCCACCGATCTCCTCCGCAAGCAGACCGCCCCCGCGCTGCCGGTGTTTGACCGCGTGCCGGAATTGCCGGCGGTCCTCGACGCCCTCACGTTCCCGGAATCCGATGCGCGCCTGACGCAGCAGACCGCCCGCGCGCGGCTGGCGACCCTCCAGCAGCAGCTGCTCAACGATGATCCCGCGGCGCGCAGCCTGGTCCAGGACGGCATCCTGCGCGGCTACCTGGCGTCCGAGGACCTTCCTCCCGCGGTGATGCCCATCCTGCTTGCCAACGCCCGGGCCTTCCCCAGCGTCGCCGCGTTGCTGATGGAATTCATCCGCGACCCCGATCTCTGGATGCTCGTGTCGTTCCACGATGATTACCGCATCGCCGCCTGGACGGAATCCCATCCCGTCATGCCGCCACACGTACAACTCGCACGCTGGCTGCAGCTGCCGCAGACCGACAGGGCCGAGGCCGTTCCCGGCCGCGCGGTGGCGCAGTGGGGGAGCGAAGTGGCCGCCTATACGGCCTCTCTGCCGGACCCACAGGCCTTCCTGGGAACGCTCCTGCGGTCCATGGAGGACTTCCGCCTCTTCGCGGAGGGCAACGACCTTCCGGAGCGCCTGGAGCGCTATGCCGTGGCCGTGCGCGTGATTGCGGGTCCGTATGCGAAGGCCCTCCCCGATGACCTGCGCCGGATCTATGCCCGGTGGGACGCGGTGGGTGCCATCGCGCCGTACAGCGAGCCCCCTCCGGCACCCGCGATCGCGCTCGAAGTCCGCACGGCGTCCTCCTCATCCTCCATCGCGTCGTCCGCACCCGCCATCGTCCGGTTCTTCCCCGCCGACGTCGAAGCCCGCGCCAAGAAGGCCCTCATCATCGCGGGCGGCACCACCACGCTCAGGACCGGCATCACGGCCGAGAGCCCCGGGATCGTGCGCGTCCAGAACCTGCAATTCATGACCCCGGACGGCGCGAAACAGTTCAGCTTCACCTTCCATGTCGACGCCAAAACCCTCTCGGGCATCCACCGCGACGGGCAGCTGTTCCCGTACCCGATGTCGCTGGAGGCCTTCCGGAAGTGGCTCAAAGGGGAATAACGGCTTCTTGACCGGTTTCCCGGAGGTACGTACCCTCTTTCGGGCTGTTCGACAGCCGATTTTCCCATCAACGGTTTCATTCATTTTCACATCATCGGGCGATTAGCTCAGGGGTTAGAGCGCGACACTGATAATGTCGAGGTCGATGGTTCAAATCCATCATCGCCCACCATTCGTCGGCCTGCGGCCTTCTCATGGCAAGCCACGAATTGCGAAGAAAGGCGGACTCCATCTTCGTCTACTGTCCCATGAATACGTGGGACTGCTGTCTTTCTTGATATCTTCTCTCAACAAAGTACATTATCTCCTATGGCAGAATCTCCTCGCGAAAACACAGCAGCGTTTCCTTTCAAGACCGCGGGAAAAGCGTTGGGTGTCATTGGAGCACTCGTTGCCGCGTACGGGGCCGGAACGCATCAGGCGGCCGAGGAACGAAGAAGCGAAGAAGGCATAACAATCGTAAGAGAGAGTATTCAGCGGACCCTCTCCGAAAGAATTGCACATTTCAGCGATCAAAGGATCGACGTGCAAATGAGCGCATCCGAGAGAATGCAGCTGATTCATGACTATTCTACACTCCGGCAAAACACCGCTCATCAAGAATAAGATGCACAAAAAAAGCGGAGAGCCGGGGCTCCCCGCTTTTCGGTAATCCTGCTTAGTTCGAGGACGAGGACGACATCGCCGAGGACGAGCTCATCGCGCTGCTCGAGGTGGAAGAGGTCGACGAGCTGGAGGACGAGGAGGTCTTGGAGCTCGACGTGCCCATGTGCCACGGCGGGAGGACATCGCCTTCGCCGAGGGACTTCACCTGGATCTTCTGGATGAAGTTCATCTTGCCCATCTGCTGGCGCATGCGCTCCATGTTCTTGATCGAGCGCTTGGAGAACTGCGGAGCGGTGACCGGGGTCGGCTTCTTCATTTTGACCTCGGCCTTCTCCGCCTTGCGCTCCATGCGCATCATCGTGTTCTTGGCCTTCATCTTCATGCCCAGCGTGGGGTTGTCCATGTGCTTCTCCTGGATCGACTTGAGGGCGTTCTTCATCACGCCGCCACGGCAGCGGACGCGGGACATGCCGCGCATATCCTCGCATTTGGTGACGCTGCCCTTGGGGGCGACAAAGCTCCAGGCGGGGCGGGAAGAGGATGACGACGAGGCGACCGACGACGAAACCGTCGAGGAGGAGCTCATCGATGACGCCTCAGAGGAGGACGACGAGGACGACTGGGCGACAGCGCCGCTGACTGCGGTCATTGCCAGAGAGCCTGCCGCAAGCAGGGACAGAAATTTCTTCATACGAAATGGGACAAAGAAAGTAAAAAGACCAAGAAAGCCTACAAATTCGCCGGGAGAAGAGAAATTGCCAACTAGGAAAAAATGAATTCTGATGTGTCATGGCGAGGTGCCCGGAAATCGCAGCCGGGCCTCGAGCCAGTGACAAAACATCCATTCGCCAGAAAGATGACCGTCATGGTTCGAGGCTCAGCATCTGCTGATGCTTCGCACCTCACCATGACACATCATCTCCGATACAACTCCGTCACGCTCTCGCCGCGCTCGATATGGCGGATGACGTTGGCAAGCAACGGTGCAATGGGGAGAATTGTCAGCGAGGGGAACGCGTCGGGGTCCTGCGGAAGGCTGTCGCTGATGACCACTTCGGCGAAACCGGCTTTGGTCAGCCGTTCGTTGGCGGGGCCCGAGAGGACCGCATGCGTGGCAGCGGCGTACACCTCCGGCCGCGCGCCGCGGTCGATGAGCGCCTGCTTGGCGGAGAGCAGCGTGCCCGCCGTGTCGATAAGATCGTCGTAGAGGATGCAGGTCTTTCCCTTCACGTCGCCGACCACTTCCAGCACTTCGGCCTCGTGATGATCCGGGCGGTTCTTGTGGAGGATGGCGAGCGGAGCGCCGAAGGAATCGGCGAACTTCTTGGCGCGTTTGGCGCCGCCCACGTCGGGGGCGACCACCACGGGGTCGGGGAGATTCTTCTTCCGGAAGTAATCGGCGAAGATCATGCGCGACGAAAGCGCGTCGGCGGGGATCGAGAAGAAGCCCTGGATCTGGTCCGAGTGGAGTTCCAGCACCAGGACGTGGTCCGCGCCGGAGACTTCGAGCAGCCGCGCGATCAGGCGCGCCGAGATGGGCTCCCGGGGCTCCGAAACGCGGTCCTGGCGGGCGTACGGCATATGCGGCAGGATCACGTGGACGTTCCGGGCGAAACTGAGCTTCGCGGCCTGGCAGAGCAGGAACAGTTCCATGAGGTCTTCGTTGGGGTACTTGCCGGCCGTCTGGAGGATGTAGACGTCCTTGCCGCGGATGGATTCGCCGAAACGGATGTACCGCTCCCCGGACGAGAACTTCTTCGTCGTCAGACTGCCCAGCGGGACGCCGAGCTCCTTGCTGAGAGCGGCAGCCAGCGCCGGGTGGGAAGATCCTGCGAACAGATGCATGTCTAGGCTATATTCTAGCAGATGCAGGTCCGTTATACGAGGTCTATCGGCCTTCCCGTGATCGAGGAGGATACGGGCGAAGCGCTGGGTTCCATCGCCGGCGCCCTCCTCAATCCCGATACCGGCGCGGTGGAGGGCTTCTTCGTGCGGGGTTCCGGCTTTTTTTCGCCGGGCTCACCGTTCCTCCTGACCGCCGACATTCTGCACTGGGGCATCCGCGTCACCGTGCGCGACCGCGATTCGCTCTCATCCATCGACGATCTTGTGCGCCTGCGCGCCCTGCTCGAGAGCGGCCGCCCGATGCTGGGACAGCGCATCGTCACGGAGAGCGGCCGTCCGCTGGGGCGGTGCGAGGATGTGCAGTTCACCACCAAAGACTTCCGGCTGCAGTGGATCTTCCCGCGCCGCTTCTGGCGCCGGGGCGTGGCTCTGCCCGCGTCGCAGATCCTGGAGGTGCGCCGCGATGCGATCGTCGTGCGTGACAGCGTGGTCCCCGCGGCCGAGGAGAAAGCCGATGATGCGCTGGCGATCATCCCGGCGCTGCCGGAGGCGGCGTGAGGGGGCATCCTCGACAGAATTCTTCCCTCTCCTGCGCAGCGGGAGAGGGTGGCCGCGTCGCACGGCCGGGAGAGGGCATAAACAAAAACCCCCACATCGCTGCGGGGGCTCTTGCTTGAGATTCGTGCACTGAACGATTTAGATCTCGTTCGGGATGGTGTCGGTGAAGAATCCGACGATCACGCGGGCGAACAGGATGACGAGGAGACCGATGATGACGAACAGGATCGTCTTCTTGGCCTTGTCCTTCTGCTCGTCTCCTCCCTGGGAAACGATGAGGCGGATGCCGGCGATCACGATGAAGACCACCGCGGCGAGCGCGAGGAAGTCGAGGACGAACTGCAGCATGCGCAGAACGACATCGCGGATACCCTGCTTATCGACCGCAGAGGGAGTGCCCGGAATGGCGGGGATGTTTCCGCCGAAGCCGGCCAGTGCGGACATCGGGGCGAGCGCTCCCGTGAGGAGCAGCCAGGTGCGACACGAGAATCTCTGGAATGTGGACATAGAAGAATAGTGGGGAATTGAGGAATTCTTACCCCGGCTGCCGCTTCTAAGCAAGGCAAGGAGCCCTGCGAACATCGAATGAACTTGACGCTTTGTCAGGGAGAGTTCGTGACATGACACATTCTCTTTCCTTTTACTGGTTACTCGCGACTCCCGCGCCGATGAGCACCGCCGCCGGCAGAACAAACCACAGATCCAGATTCTGGATCATGATCTGCATGAGCATGCTCTGCTGGAGGATCGCGTCGAGCCCGGGCGTCGCCGTCACCTGCATGCCCATGAGCGGTGCGCCCACGATGAACGTGAGCAGCGTGGCAAGCAGCAGTCCCGCGGTGGCGAACCCGCTCAGCGCGGTGAACGCGATGTTCGTCACGGTGCTGCCGCTGTTGCCGTACTGCACGTGGAGGCCCGCCTTCACGGCCAGGAAGACGATGACGACGATAAAGAGCACGAGCTTGAGGATCGACGTCATGGTGGCATCAAAGGGGATGCCCAGGCTCCCGAGCATCGACTGGGTTTCGCCGAAGCCGAGCAGCCGCTGCGTGAAGTTGCCGATGCCCTGCACGGCGACGATCGCGATGTAGCTGGAGAGGATGATCTTCATCGCCTCCTTCTTGCCGATGATGAAGCTGTACGTGATGACGAGGGCGAAGAAGACGACGATGAACAGATCCCAGCTCAATGTAAGGTTCATGGAGGTCAGTATAGGGCAACCGACGCAACCGACGAAACCGAAGAAACCGAGGGCCTCGGTTTTATTGGTTGCTTCGGTTTCCTCGGTTACTCTGGACGCATGCGCCACGGTTTCCTCCTCATCGACAAGCCCGACGGCTTCACCTCCCACGACGCGGTGGCGGTGGTGCGCAAGACGCTGCCCGAACGGTCCATCGGCCACCTGGGCACGCTCGATCCCGCGGCGACCGGACTTCTGGTCCTGGCCGTCGGCAAGAAGGCGCTCAAGGTCGTGCAGCTCTTCGGCGAGCTCACCAAGGAATACGAAGCCGACGTCCAGCTGGGGCGCGTCAGTTCCACCTACGACCGCGAGGGAACGCTCGAGTACTTCGACATCGGCATGGGCTGGAACCCGCCCGAGCAGGGCGAGCTCCAGCGCGTAATCCAGGACCGCTTCGTCGGACGCATCTCGCAAGTGCCGCCCGCGTATTCCGCCATCAGCATCGACGGCGTTCGCGCGTACAAGAAGGCGCGCGAGGGCATCGCGATCGAGATCCCCGCACGCGAAGTCGAGATCAAAAAGATCGAGGTCCTCCTCTATACGTACCCGCGTCTCAAGCTGCGCGTCACCTGCGGCTCGGGAACCTACATCCGCTCCCTCGCGCACGATCTGGGTCAGGTGCTGCGCTGCGGCGGTTACCTCGCCGGTCTTCGCCGGACCAAAGTAGGGGAGTGGTCCGTTGCCGACGGCAAGGCGCCGCACGCCGTCAAATGGACCGATGTGCTTCCTCTAAAGGAGGTGCTCAAGGGTTTCCCCGCGCACGAGCTCACCGAGAGTGATTTCGAAGAGCTGCGCTTTGGCCGCAACATCGAGGCCGCCGTCGCGCCCGATACCATCGGCTGGCACCAGGATCTCCCCGTTGCGATTCTCGAACCTGCGACCGACGGGACGGCGCATGCGAGGAGGGTCTTCTAAAAAAGGCGCAAAGGGCACAGAGGGGACAGACGGCACAGATGACTGGCCGTTGAGCTTGGACCGTAATGTTGCTAGGGTATTGCGGCTCCTGGGTCGGTAGCTCAGTCCGGTAGAGCAGTTGCCTCTTAAGCAATTGGCCGTGGGTTCAAATCCCACCCGACCCACCATCCCTGCCTGTCGACAGGCAGGCGGCTTCGTCTGCTCACTGTGTTCGCGAGACTACGCCGTGATTGATTCAAACCTTGCCAAGCGAAGCGCATGTGCGAAGCCGGGCCACGGTTCACCATTCCTCGATCACGACGAACCTTCCGGGTATTTGACGATTCATAAATAACATTTTAGATTAACGTGTCTTTTACACCATGGCGAGGGAGACCGGAGCTTCTGCTCTATACATCCCTCAGTACTTTCAGGAGGTTTTTCCGATGAGTGGAAGCCAGAACTACATCCGTGTTCAGCGGGTCGAGGTCCATGCCCCTCTGCGAAGCAGCCTGTCAGCAGCTGAGCAGTCGCTGCAGACACTGCGTTGTCTCTGGGAGTGGAAGCTCATCCAGTCCCCGAATTCCATTGATGTCACACACCAACCGGCCGTGCTGATCAGCTGGGAAGGGGACACCGTAGAAGTTCAAGTCCTAACCAAAGAAGCGTTTGTGTCCGTCTACCAGGGTCGTATCGATCGTCGCGACCGACACTGCATCGAGGTCAGCAGTCCCGAAACCCATTGGAGGTACTTCCTGTTCCTCTAAAAGGAACGAGAGTCATGGTTGAAGGATCAACCACCCCTGGCTTCGGCCGGGGGTGACTCTTGGTGACACGCTTCTTCTCAATTGCCGTTCCGCATCGATTCCATTCCGTGCCTTTGGATCGTCTTCCAGTCGAACGGCAGCTTGTAGGTTTCGATCGCGCGGACCAGGGAGGCGAAGCACTGCCAGGCGTTAGGCGTCTCAAACAGGAACGCGTTGCCTGCTTCCTGCACCGGGTCGTAGTCCTCCAGCAGATCGCAGGGGAGCGAGACGGGGATGATGCCGGCGGCCAGACACAGGGGCAGCTCTTTGCAGTGGCTCGGGTCGCTCAGGAAGAGCGCCATGTCGGACGCCGAGTACATGCCGCGCAGGGTATCGTCTTTGTCCGGCACAATGTGGACGCGGTGGCGGTGCTCCTTGGCGAGTTTGGTGAAGAGCGATCCGTACGTCGCCGAACCTTTTCCGACCACGAGCAGTTCCACCGGGAGCGTGAGCAGTCCGGGGAGCAGATCCTCAAACACTTTGCCGCCGAGCTTCTCCGACATGCCCGCCGGAAGGCAGATCATCGGGCGCTTGGGTTCGGCCGGCCAGCCGAGACTTTCCTGAAGCTCTGCCTTCGCTTCCTGCTTCAGTTCGAGGACTCCCGCTGGACGCTTTTGGCTCATCATAGGCGATGAATGCATGAGGTGGGTGTAATCCAGTTATTATAGCGGAAAACGCGTGTTTTTGGGAGGGGGATACTGTTGACTATTCTGTGCATTTTAGCGGCATGTATGAATCTTTCCGATCGAATAACGAATAACGAATTACGAATACATATTTAGCAAGAATTCGTTATTCGTAATTCATAATTCCTGATCTGATACTCTGTCGCTGTCTGTTATGAAACATCTCGTTCTCGTTGATGGGCATCACCTTATGTATCGCGCTTTTTACGCGATCCCCGCGACCCTCAAAACCTCCAACGGCGAGCAGACGAACGCGGTCTACGGCGTGGCATCGATGCTGATTTCACTGCTCAAGGCCGAGCAGCCCGACAGCCTCCTGTTCTGCTTTGACGAAGGGGAGGACACCTTCCGTCACAAGGAGAACGCCACCTACAAAGAGGGCCGGGCCGAGACGCCCGACGAGTTCTACACGCAGATTCCGCGCATCATGGAGCTCCTCGACAGCTTTCCCATCCGGCGCGTGTCGGACGCCGGTTTCGAGGCCGACGATCTCCTCTGTGCTTTCGCGAAACAAGGGGAGAAAGCGGGCATGAAGGTGACGATCGTCACGGGCGACCGCGATGCCTTTCAGCTGGTCACGGAGAATGTCCGCGTCGCCATCCCCCACAAGGGGTATACCGCTCCGGAGTATCTGGGACCCGCCGAAGTCCTCGCCAAATTCGGCGTCCGCCCGGACCAGGTGGCCTCCTATAAGGGAATCAGCGGCGACTCGTCGGACAACCTTCCGGGCGTCAAAGGCATCGGCCCAAAGGGGGCGGCGATGCTCCTCCAGAAGTACGGCACGCTCACGGGGGTCTACGAGCACCTCCACGAGATAAAAGGATCGATGCGCGAGAAGCTGGAGCGGGACCGCGACCAGGCGTTCTTCTGCGAACGCATGGCGACCCTTATCTGCGACTTCCCCCAGACCATCACCCTCGACGAACTCAGGCTCGAGGGGATCCATACCGCGAGGGCCGCGGAGTTTTTCCGGGCACTGGAATTCAACACCCTGGGGAAGCGTTTGCAGTCCCTGTGCGAGTCGCCGTACGGCCGCGCGCACTTCGTGTGGGAGGGTGCCGCGACCGTCAAAAAACCGGTGAAGGCGGAGGACCAGATGGCGTTGTTTTAGTGCCATGGTTCGAGGCTCGTCCGCATCGGCGGACCCGCACCTCACCATGACACAAAAAACATTCTTCCTCGTGTCTTGGTGAGGGGCGCCGTGCCGCCTCGAACCATGATCATTTTTTTATTATTTTAGCCCCTCAAAAACACTCATAATTTTTCAATTCTGCGCGCTAAATGCGAGCACAAACTGTGTACACCCATTTTGCAGCAGAAAATGAATGAACACATTTTTAGTAACTACGCTGAGGGAAGCGAAAATATCTGAACATTTCCTGTATTCTTTCTTTGCATTCTTGTATACCAAAGGTAGTCGTTTCGGGCTTGCTCTCGGTCTTTCCCGCGCTTTAGACTGATCGCCGTTCTACCGTCCCGGTCGACACCGCTCCGGAAGGTTTTCCCTTTTGGATGCGGGATATCCCTCATCTGCTTTTCCCCAGCTTGTATGCCGAAGGAACGTGTCGTTGCGAGTCTCGATATCGGAAGTGCGAAGATCCGCACCGTCATCGCCGTCGTCGAGGGCGGGGATGCTGACCGCAGGACTCCCAACGTCATCGGGGTCGGACTCTCGCCCTCCCTCGGGATGCGCAAGGGTCATGTGATCGACGTCGAGGAACTCATCCATAACATCATCTCGTCCCTGGAGGATGCCGAGCGCATGGCCGGCGTCCCGGTGAACCATGTGTTCGTCGGCATGAGCGGGTCGCACATCGAGGCGTTCGACAGCCGCGGCGTCATCGCCATCTCGGGATCCGAAATCACGGTGGAAGACATCGGCCGCGTCCTGGATGCCGCCCAGGCCGTGAGCATCCCCCAGAACCGCCGCATCCTGCATATCGAACCGAAGGCGTACGCTGTCGACGAGCAGAAGGGGATCAAGAACCCCCTCGGCATGACGGGCATCCGTCTGGAAGTGGAGGCGCACATCATCACGGGCCAGATCCAGCACGTGAAGAACATCGAGAAGTGCATCGACCAGGCCGGCGTCGACATCGACGCGCTCGTCCCGGCGACCATCGCCGCCGCCGAGGCCACCCTCACCAAGCGCCAGAAGGAACTGGGCGTCGTCGTCATCGACATCGGCGCGGGCTGCACGAGCATCGCCGTGTTCGAGGAGGGGACCATCCTGCACTCCGTCTGCCTGCCCATCGCCGGCGAGAGCGTCACGAGCGACGTCGCCATCGGTCTGCGCACCTCCATTGATACCGCCGAGAAGATCAAGATCGAGTACGGATCGGTCCTCCCCGGGGAGATGACGGAGCGCGAGATGATCGATCTGTCCTCGGTGAGCAAAGTCGACACCCAGACCGTCAGCAAGAAATACATGGCCGAGATCATGCAGGCGCGCTACTTCGAGATCTTCTCCCTTATTAAGGCGGAGCTGCAGCGCATCGGCCGCAGCGGAATGCTCCCCGCCGGCGCCATTCTCACGGGCGGCGCGGTCAAAGCACCCGGCGTCCTCGATCTCGCCCGCGACATCCTCGGACTGCCCGTCCAGATGGGCTTCCCCGTGGAGATCGGCGGCGTCATCGAGAAGGTCGACGACCCGGCCTACGCCACGGCGCTCGGCACCCTCGTCTGGGGCGTCCATGAAGACGAACAGGGCGGCATCCGCGGCAACTTCCAGGTGAAGCGGGCCCTGCAGAGCGCCACCTCGTGGATCAGGAGCCTCTTCCCGTAAATCTTCCGTACGGGCGTTGCATGCAACGCCCCTGCATTCTCATTCTTTTCTCTCCCATCGCGTTTTCCCCTCCTTCTTATGGCCGATAACACCTTCCGTTCTATCTTCTCCCGCTCGTCGGGTTCCTCCGCCTCCAGCGGCAGCGGATCCTCCCAGCAGGACGACACCGCGTCGACCCGCGAGGTCCGGCCCGACATGGTGCCCGGCGCGACGATCCGCGTGCTCGGCACGGGCGGCGGCGGCAGCAACGCGGTCGCACGCATGGTGCAGGCCAAGCTCCCCGGCGTGGAATTCATCGCCGTGAACACGGACGCCCAGGCGCTCTACCACAACCCGGCCGGCCGCAAGATCACCATCGGCCGCGGCACGACGCGCGGACTCGGCGCGGGATCCAACCCCGACATCGGCAAGCGTTCGGCTGAGGAAAGCCTGGAGGAGATCAAGAAGGAACTCGAGGGCACGGACATGCTCTTCGTCACGGCCGGTCTCGGCGGAGGCACGGGCACGGGCAGCATCCTCCCCATCGTCGAGGCGGCCCGCGGCATGGGTATCCTCACCGTCGCAGTCGTCACCCGTCCGTTCAGCTTCGAGGGCTTCAAACGCAAGAAGCAGGCCGACGAGGCGCTCGAGTCGCTCCGCGGCAAGGTCGATACGCTCATCACGATCCCGAACGACAAGATCCTCTCCCTGATCGACAAAACCACGCCCCTCACGGAGGCCTTCCAGGTCGTCGACGAGGTGCTCAAGCACGCCATCGAGGGCATCTCCAGCCTCATCACCGTCCACGGTCTCGTGAACGTCGACTTCGCCGACGTCAAAACCATCATGCAGGACGCCGGCACGGCGCTCATGGGCATCGGCTACGGCACCGGCGACAGCCGCGCCTCCGAGGCCGCCCGCGCCGCGGTGGACAGCCCGCTCCTCGAAATGAGCATCCACGGCGCCCAGGGAATCCTCTTCAACATCACGGGCGGCAACGACCTCAGCATGTTCGAAGTGGACGAGGCGGCCCGCATTATCACCGAAGCCGCTGCGCCCGAGGCCAACATCATCTTCGGCGCGGTCATCGACGAGCAGTACACGGGACAGGTCAAAATCACCGTCGTGGCCACGGGCTTCGACGACCAGGCCGTCAATCCGGCCCAGATGGGCACGCCCGCGCAGCGCATCCTCAAGAGCAACTTCGGCCGCACCATCGCGCCCGCGCCCGCCCCGTCCGCGGGAGCCGAGCAGCGCCGCGAGATGGCCGGGGAGACGCCGGTAAAGTCCACTGCCATGGATCTGAACCTGGAGGAGCTGGAAGTGCCTGCATTCATGCGCAAGCCGCTATCTAAATGAAATAGCGCAGGCCTCCGTGCCTGCGGTCATCAGTCGCACTCGACGAACCGGGGGGTGGGGACCTCCCGGTTTTTGTTCCTCGTACGTTCGCGGCGCCGCCGCGAACTACTCGGAATGACAATAGGAAAAGGCGGTCGCCGAGTAGTTCAGCGCGGAGCGCTGAACGTATCGAGGCGTTGCTTGTAAAAAACGTTTGTCATTCCGAGTAGCCTGCGCTGGAGGCGCAGGCGTACGAGGAACTCTTACGCATGCGTCCCCGTGCTCCCATCCCTCGTACGCTCGGGATGACAAACTCACGCGTTCTGGTGTGTCCCCGTTGACCCAAACCCTCCCCTCGACTCCCTCCCATGGGAATCGACTTCGACCCACTCCGCCCGGTCCACTTTCACGAATAACCCCTGCGCGATGCGCTCGCCGCGCTCCACCGTCACGGGACTGTCGGAGATGTTCTGCACCTGCACCAGCAACTCGTCCTTCTCCCCGTGGTAATCCTGATCAATCACACCCAGGGAATGCGGGCACACGAGGGCCTTCTTCCGCGGCAGCGAGGAGCGGGGGAGGATCAGCAGCGCGTACCCGTCCGGAACCTTCACGATGACGTTCCCGGGCACCAGGGCGATCTTCCCGGGCTCAATGACCGTCGTTTCGCGCGTGACCAGGTCAAAGCCGACCGCCCCGGCCGATTCGTATTTGGGGAGGGGGAGAGATGCGTCGATGCGCTGGATGTGAACCTGCATGCACGGAGGATGCCCGTGATTCCCTGGAGGATCAATGCGCGTGAGGAGCGGCGATCGGCGCATCGGTGCCGGTTGCCCGCTGGGCCGTAACGATCGTCTCCACTTCCTGGCGCGTGAACTGCGATCCCTCGTTGATGAGCATTTGGTTCTTCGAACGCAGGAAGCGTTTGAAGGCATCGAAAGCATCGTCGCGCTGCAGGAGTGCAGCGAGCATTTTGCCGAAATCGGGCGTCGCGGCGAACACCGCTGCACGCTTCTCGGATGACGTCACCCGCTCGTACGCTTCCGGATTCAGGATGGGGGCGAAGTCCGCGAGCGTGAGGTTGTGCGAATTGTTGTTCTTGTCCTTGTATGTCCTGAGCGTGGTGTTGGCGTTGATGTACGGCCCGAGATATTGCTCGGAGAACAGCTCGCGCAGGAATTTGTTCATCTGTACGCGGTATTCCCGGGTCATCTTCGTGGGGTCACCGGACGGGCAACGTGTGTCGAGCTGGTCTTCCGTCAGCGTCGGGCGGGGCTTGCCGTCGCCGCCGTTGCTGGTGAGGATGTTGTCCATGAAGATGTAGCTCGTGATGGTCTGCGCGAGACTGCGGCCGTCGTGCTTGGTCAGCCGGTCCATGCCCTTGTCGTCGAGGTTCGCCAGCTCGCCGAAGACCTTCATGTGCGTGTTGAATCCGATGTAGGCGTTCTTCCAGCCTTCGAATGTGATCTTCTGGCGGGAGCCGCTGATGACGTCGGCGAGGTTACGGACGGTACCCCAGTCGAGCTGCGTGATCATGAAGGGCACGTCCTCGTGGTCGATGCCTTCGGCGATGCGGGAGGTGGCCTTACTGATACGGGCGCGGACGCCTTCGTTGCGGGTCACCTTGTAGTACAGGAACAGGGTTGTTTTGAGGCCCGGCTTGTATTTTTTGTCTTCGCCCGCTTCCTGGATTTCCTGGGCGAAGCGCCTCAGTTCCTCAATCGAGTTGTTCTTCTGGTAGAAGAAGTCGATGAAGGGGAATTTCATCAGGATTTCGCCTTTTTCCCCCGCGAGGGAGCGCAGACGCTCGATGCCCAGGATGCCCTTCGCCACGCCGTTGATGAGGTAGTAGAACTTGTCCTCCATCGACATTTTTCCGTTGCGGATGGCGTATTCCAGCACCTCCTCGTACAGGTGCGGCTTCACGTCCTCCGGAGGAAGCGAATGGGTTCTGTCGGAAATGTCCTTGAGGCGGAGCTGCTTTTCGAGCTCGGCGCGCATACCCCCGCCCACGTTACTGAGCTGGTCGGCGGTATCGGTGAACGCCCCCTTGCCGCTCTTGATCTTGCTGTCGTTCTCGGTGCGCCAGTGGTAATAGAGTTCGCGGTCGTCGTAGATTTCGGTGATGACCTTGCGCAGCCAGGTGTCGCGGAGGATATCGTCGCGGCGGCAGGGTCCGATGGGCATTTTGTACCGGCTGAGTTTGTTGAGCGTCTCCCACACGTGGTAGTCGTCCCAGTCCATTTCACCGCGGTGCGTGAGAAGGCTGATAATGCCGCGGACGGCGTCTTTGTTCGTGGTTTCGTGCAGGAAATGCAGGAGCGTGTGGCTGTCTTCGTTCTCCATGCCTTCCTTCCACTTGTTGGCGGCCTCCACTTCGGTGCCGGAGTACCGTCGCTTGTGGTAGGCGTTGAGGCCCTTCGCGTAGCGGTCGAAGCTGCCGATACCCGTCGTGATGCCTTTCAGCGACTGGGTGATGACTTCTCCCACTTCCTTGATGCGGCGGTCCTGGCCGCGTTTGTAAATGCTCTGGATATCTTCCCACGTGTCTTTGCTGAATTTGATGATGTCATTGATGCTCCAGAAGCGGATGATTTCGGAGAGCTTGCGGGCGTGGGGGACTTCGTTGGTCGTATCGAGTTCCTTCACGTCCACCTTGCGGATGTAGTTGTCGAGCACGTTGCCGCAATGCGTGGAGACCCTGCGCACTTCCTGTTGGAACTGACGGTCGTCCTCGGGCCGGCCGTTCGGGAAGCGGGCCCGCTCGTCCTTTTCGACAAAAATCTTGTTGAGAATTTTATATTCACGCTTCACGTCATGGGCCTGCTCCAGGACGGCTTCGGCGAATTCCGCATGCCGGTTTTCCTTGTAGTACGCCTCATGGAAACGCTCCGCCTTCCGGATGAAATCGGCGATGGTGTTGAGTTCCTCGCGGGCGTTGAAGCCGCCCGAGGCCGCCGTGTTGTTGGCAGCCGCTTCTTCCTCGGTCTCATCGCCATGCTGGGCACGGGCGACGTACTCACGCTCATCCAGGCTGCCGGAGAGGGAAACCGGAGCGAGCTTCTCCGCCTCGGGCCGGGTCATGGTCCATGATGCAGGAGTGCTCTCGGGATCGCGCTCCAGAGACGCAAAGAGATCGCGTTCCAGGGGATGGAAGCGGGCTTCCTGCGCGGCGGGGTCGTTCTCGATCTTCTTCCAGTCCGACCAGCGCATGATCAATTCCTCGAAGAGTTCCTCGTGGAAGTCCTCCGGCTTCCTGCGGAATTGCTCCGCTGCGGCGTACGGCCGGGTCACGGTGCCGTTCACGTTCACTTCCACGGTCGCGAGGGCTTCCAGCTTCGTGCCGAACGGCGTGCGGTCGGCGCCCACGGGCTCATCCTTCCTTCGCTCGAATTCCGCCCAGAGGCGGAAGGGGAACACGCGGGTGCTCTTGGTGCGCGTGAGAATCTGCATGATGGCGTGGCCCCGTTCATGGTCGATGGCCGGCCACGCGGCGGCTTCGGTGGAGGCGCGGTCCGCCCGCCGGCGTTTGTCGCTGACGGTGATCTTTCCGATGCCGTTTTTCACTTCAAAGAGTCCGGTCTGCCCGGGAGGCAGAGGCGCGAAATTGACGTTGCGGAGCTTGTGCTCCTCCGTGGGGAGATCGCGCAGCGCCCGCTGGGCCCGCTCCATGCGTTCGGTCACCATCTGAGCGCGCGCGGCTTCCCAGAGCGCCTTATCGGGGTCGCTCCCGGAGAGCGACTGGGCCTTCTCCATGCTGCGCAGCGTTTCCTGTTTCTCTTTCGTGAGCATTGCGGGGAGCCCCAGCAGGCGGGTGACATCGTGCTTCGTGGACATCTCGAGGATCGGAATGACCTGGTCGAGACGGCGCCGCGTGAGCTGGCAGATGTTGCGGATGGCCGCGGGAGTGCGATCGAGCGTGCTCATGACTTTGTTCACTTCGCCCTCCTCGTCCTCGCGGATGGCGCGCACGCGCGGGTGCTCCATGGCGTCGAGCTGGAGGTCGATCTTGGCGCGGAGTTGCGCCGGATACCGGAGCGGATTGATCCCGGGAGCCTCGGCATGGGTACGCAGGTCTTTTCGTTCCGCGGCGGACGCGTCGCGATACCGATGGATGTCGTCGTGCAACCGGACAAGCCGCGGGTCCGTCGTGACCTTCAGGTCCTCCAGGCGCTTTTCGGTCTTCGCCGCCCATTCTTCGACGGCTTCCTGCTCGCGGATGTGTTCGCGGGCGATCGAGGCCGGCGTCTGACCGTCGAGCTCGCGGAGTTTGCCGATGGCGTACGGCGCGTACTGCGCGAATTCAGCGCTGCCAGAATGATCTTTCTTGTACGTTTCGAGTTCTTTCTGCGTGTCCAGCTGACGGATGCAGAGCGCATGAATGCTGATGCCCTGCGGCACGAGCAGCCGGTCGCATTTGTCGAGGGCCGCCCAGGTGTCTTCGGGTACGGCCCGCAGTTCCGCGAGGGCCTGTTTTGCTTCGGTTTCATTGCCGTAGGCGGCTTTGGCCTGCAGGTCGACGATCCGCGCGAATTCGCGCATCATCTCGGGCTTCACCTGCGCGATCACGGCGATGTGTTGCAGGTTCTCGCGTTCCGCTTCGGTCGCCCGCTGGCGGATCGCCGAGTCGAGAGCGCGGCGCAGCTGCTTCGACTGCTCGCGCATCTGCCGGATGGCCAGGTCCTCGGCCTTGTCCTCGCCGATGCCGGGATCGGCGGCGAGAATCTCGCGCTGGGCATAACCGCTGAGGATCCGCTTGTCGTGGATCCACTGCACGAGGTTCTGCAGGAACGCCTCCTCCGAGACCGCGTCGGCGATGGGGTAGGACGCGGGCAGGTCGCGCTTCGAGACTTTCTTGGCGAGCAATGCCTCGCGCTGACGGTCGATTTTGCCGTTGAGCTTCGCGTTGTACGCGAAGACGGCCTTCTTGGAGCGCTTGCGCAGCCGGTCGCGGATGGCGGCGGCCGACGGGGGATCGAACTGCTCGGCGTTGAGCAGCTGCTCGGCGTCCTTCACCAGTTCCGGATCCACGGAGTCCACGAGCGCGAGCCGCTGCCGCACCTGGTGGTCGCGTTCGATGCGTTCGTCGAGCTGGCGGATGGCGCGCGCGAGGATGTCCGGGGATTTCAGCAGTTTCTCGATTTCCGGCGCGCGCTGATCGACCGAGGGCTCCTCATCCGTGCGCCACGACTCGATGATCTTCTGCGCCTCCCCGAACACGGCGGGTTTCTCCCGCGCTTCCTGCGGCGTGATTTCCACGCCCAGGACCGCGCGGTACACCGTCTCGGAGCGGAAGGTCTCCTCCGGAATCTGTTCCACGTTGCTGGCCGTCAGCGCGGTGATGCGGTCATGCGTGTCGCGCGATCCGCCGCTCACCGCTTCCAGAATCTCCGGCGATGTGCCGGGCCGGAATTCGGCGTTCTCCGCCTGATCCTGCGATTCCCGGCCGGGCTGCACGGGATCCGACGACTGCGACGACGGCACCGGCTTTTTGGTATCGTCCGATGCAAAATAGAGCTCCCCCCGCTCCCGGGTGGGAGAGTGAAGGGAAGCAAGGTGGCCGGCGAGGAACCGGTCCAACTGCATCAGAGTTTACAGAGGCGGATAATGACGTCCAGCAGGCGCTCGCGCTGATCCACCCGCATGGTGAGAAATTGGCTCAGGGCAGAGCGAAGAATGGTGACGTCGATGTTGGCGGTCTGGATGCGGATCTCGCGGTTCGCCTTTGCGTCGCGGATGATGTGCAGTTCGTTGTAGAGCGGGGTCTGCACGATCCAGAATTCCTTGCACTTGTCCCACGGGGTGAAGTTGTCCTGGAAGGTCACGCCGTCTTTGTCGAGACGGATGCTCTTGAGCGGCGTCTCCTCGCGGCGGGTCAGGAAGTAGGTTCCGCCCACAAGCAGGCTGACGAACGCCACCGTCCAGGCGCCCGTGAGAATAGCGTACACGCAGATGGCGAGAATCAGCCCGCCGCCGATCAAGTACCACCGCGCGGAGCGTTCATGGTTGTGATGGCTGGGGGCGGTCCACGACATGATCGGACGCGCGGGCGGCGTGTGCTCGGACGTCGCAACCGGGTTCACGGACGGGGCCGGGGGAGTGGTGGGTGTTTGTGTGTCCAAATCGTTTAATTATAGCGGAAAAGTCCCGTTCCGGACATGCCTGAGCAGTTGTGTTCCGTAGGAAATAGTAGCTGATGATTTTTGCTGCGTTTTTCGCTTCAACAAAACATCAATCGAGCATTGACTTTCTAAAGAAATATACATAAATGATCGTCCTTCTTCCTTCGGGAGGAGGGATGGTGTTCTTTTGCAGCGCAGGCAGGAATTTCACTGCAGAGAGCGTCTCTCTGCGGCTCAAAGCTTTGTTGTCTCACTTTCACGAAAGGGAATGTCATGAAGAAGAATCAGAACGGTTTCGGACTCGTAGCCGAAGCGATTGCCCAGTCGTGGCTAGCGTGGGGATTATTGTGTGCCTATGTAGCACTCAACATCACGCAGAGCCTGCCGGATCCGCTCTGGGCCGGCGGGCTCTCGCTCGCCGCGATTTTGCTCGCGATGAACGGGCTCGCAAGGACGGAGCTCTGGCTGACCTCGCGCTCACCAGCGTGGTTCCGCAGCCACCCGTTTGCGCGCTGGTTGCATCATGTTCACAACGAGGGTGAGTTAGCCGGCATTTTTTGCGCTGGCGTCGTCCTCGTGTGCCAGCTTCTGCGGCAGGCGCACCCGCACTTCGCGTTCGCCGAGGCGTTCACGCTTCTCGGCATTATGTCTGCAGCGAACATCGCCGTTCACCGCATGATGCCCATAATGTCGGCAGTTGAAAAACTGTCCGGCAAGTGGGGAGCCCTCGTCATCGGCTCCCTGCTCTCGTCGTTCACCGGCGAGCCGTCCGCGGCGGTGTTCCTCTCGGAGTACTTCCGGGGGCGGACACCCGCTGATAAAAAAAACCGCGTGGCGACCGGCCTCGGCGCCACCATCGGCAGCGGCGGAGGGCTTCTGCCCTTCTCCGCGCCACCCGTCCTGATCGTGTGGGCGATCCTCGGCCGAGAATTCGGCTGGGGACTGGGCCAACTGCTGCTCTACGTCGGCGGCGCGTGCGTTCTGCACGTGGCCGTCGTCGCGTGGCGCATGCGCCACGATATCGCCGCCTACCAGCCTCTGCCTCAGCAGCCGCAGCCGGCCGGCGACCACCCGCTTCGCGGCTGGTGGTCGCTGCCGCTCCTCGCAGGAGTGGTGGGACTGAACATGACGTTCGAGTTCCATCAGCTCAAGATTTTTACATGGGGGGTCGACATCATCATCGCCGTGACGGCGCTTGTCCTCTCGTACGGGGACAATCCCGACACGGCAGCGGACGAGCATGCGCTTCCGGCCGAAGCGCATGAGCAGCCGCATGGCGAAAGCAGCGGCCGGTGGCAGCCGGTCACTCTAGCGCTCCTCCTCATGGGGCTCGAGGTGGTCGGCACGGAAGCCGAACCGTTGCTGCAGTGGATGGCGTCGGCCATTCCGGTATCCGCGCCACCGCTGCTCGTTGTCCTCGCGTTGTGGCTGCTCTCCGCAGTCACATCGCACGTCGCCGACAATGCACTCGCAAGCCGGGTGTACATCACGGTCGCCGTCTCCCTGACGGCCGTGATGGGTCATGGCGACCTGTTCGCCATGGCGGTGATCCTGGGAGCCCTCTTCGGAGGCTTCCTTCTGATTCCCGCCAATCTCCCGAACTTCGCGATTGCCAAGAAATTCGGAGTGACCCCCGGCGGCTGGGCCGGTACCGCCTGGCGGTGGTACTGGTCCGGGGTGGTCCACGTCGTGTGGATCACCCTCTGGTATTGCTTTTCGTAAATTCCTCTCCTGTGCGCACGAAAGAGCGCCGATCGCAGCCCCTCCCCGGGCTGCGATCTTTTTGTGTTTGGAGCCAAGTATTGCTACGCTCCGCGGGCGATTTTTCGGGCAATTATCCGTCAGCCAAGGCTGACTGATGGTTAGAGCCCCTCATTCACACCTTTGGGCAATTATCAGCCTTAGGCTGATGGTTAGAGCCCATTCATTAACACCATTGGGCAATTAGCTCAGCTGGCTAGAGCGCCACATTGACATTGTGGAGGTCACTGGTTCAAGTCCAGTATTGCCCACCATGAACCATTCGCTTCGCTCAGGTTCATGGCAAGCCATCCATTCGCGTCACTCAGGTTCATGGCAGGCCATCACCTGGTTCAAGCTTGCCCCGTACCGGAGCGAACGCAGTGAGCGACTGGTACCGGGGTCCAGTATTGCCCACCATGAACCATTCGCTTCGCTCAGGTTCATGGCAAGCCATCCATTCGCGTCACTCAGGTTCA
>CAZCFO010000001.1:0-4378 GCA_964497975.1 uncultured Candidatus Peribacteria bacterium | reverse complement strand
CTCAGGTTCATGGCAAGCCATCCATTCGCGTCACTCAGGTTCATGGCAGGCCATCCATTCGCTTCGCTCAGGTTCATGGCAAGCCATCCATTCGCGTCACTCAGGTTCATGGCAGGCCATCACCTGGTTCAAGCCTGCCCACCATTCGACGACCGATATCCGACTCAACGATCGTGATCGGCGATAAATTTCTCGTAGAATTGGCGTTCCCCGGATGCCATGCGGGGAAAGTCGTCTCTCAGCCGCTTAAAGAGGACCTGCCGCTCCTGCGGCGTCGCCTCGCCGCTCTGCACGCGGCTGCCGTACACTTCGTAGGCGCTCTGATAGCTGGTCACGTCCGTCGCCGCCTCCGGCCCGTGCGGATCATGGTGGAGCAGAAACCTGCGGAAGAATGAGGCATCCGTCGCATTCATCATCGCCCAGGAGCCCCGGAGTGTTTTGAAGAGTATCTGCCGCTCTTCCGGCGACGCTGTGCCATTCCGTACCCGTGTGCCGTATTGCTCATAGGCCCGGCGGTAGCCCGGCGCGCCGCGCTCGATGCCAAGGGCGCCGATGAGTTTTTGGCAGGCATACCGATAGGTCGTGCTTCTCTTATCAGCCGTGAGTTCATCGAAGGGGATCGGTCCGCTGTCGAGCGCGTTGGCGGCGAAGAACTGCCGGGGAGTCTGGCCCAGTACCGGATCCCGCGTATCGATGAAATCATTGAGCAGGCCCGGGTTGACGTCGGCAATATCCGCCAGGAGGATGATCGCCTGAGCGCTCAGCGTGACGTGTCCGTCGTATGGCGAAGGATACGTCGCAAGTTCAAACAAACGGACCAGTATTTGCGATTTGCGGATCTGCTCCGTGAGCTGGGGGTTATTCTGCCGCACGAGAGAAGACAGTATCTCCGCAATCTGGAAGCCGCCGCCGTTGTACAGATACATGAGCTCCTCTCCTCCCGCGACCGGATCATTCCTTCGGTAGTTCGTGCCTTCCGGAATCCGGACTGTTCCGTTTGCCAGGTCATTCGCCATGGAATTGTAGGACGTGTGGTTCATGTACGTTTGATTCCCGATCCGCGGTCCGTTTCTGGCCATCGCGAAAAAGAGCGTTCGCCGGCCAAGCGCGCCCTGCAGGATCGTTGCGTTCTGTTGAATGAAGTTGTGGGCGACGGCTTCGCGCGCCGACAGCGTCGGCATTCGCACCGCCAGGGTGCGAATCGACCGCATCAGTTCCCGTGCGTGGATGTCCTGAGCGTGTCCGTACACATTCCGATGCAGCGAGGAAAGACGGCGGAAAAACTGATGCGTAGTCATGAGTTCCTGCAGTTCCGACACCGAACAGCGGTCAAGTCGTGCGGACATCTGGAAGATTTTTTCCCCCATCGTTTTGTATTCCGGCCGATTCTGGCGGTCGCTCGGCGGCAACGATTGCAGGCCGTTCCACGCGGTTTCGATGTCCGTCAGGTCTCGGTGCGTCTGTTCCACCATCTGCGGGTCGCGTTCGCGAAGGTTGGCGCGGAACCATTCCGCACCGTCTCCTATCGGCCATATCAGACCGATGATCCCATCGGCGGATACCCCCTCCCGGGCTGCAATCGTTTCAATTGCCGCCATGAGCGCCTTCTGTCGCGCCTGATGCGCTTCGGAGTCTTCTCCGGGCCTCGGACCTGCGAATGAGCGGATGTTCTGGGCAACCTCGTCCACGCGGTCACGCGCAAGTCGGGCATCCACGGTATTTTGAATGCTTCGGGACTCGCGGTCGCCTCGGACGAGATCCGTGACACTCTGATGTTCCGGCGAAGGGGTGTCTGGAGGCATAGGCTTGTGTGTGTGCGAATGTTTACGGAAGGTTCTCGATTTTGCTCAGGGCTTCTTCCGCGTCTTTGGTCTCCTGGCGCGTCGTATCGCGCTCCAGATTCCGTTTGGCTTCGCGAAGCACGGACGAGAGGATGTCGGCCTCGGAGCGCTGCTGAGGGGGATGAGGGTTTGTGTGTATGAGTTATATTATACACTATTTTTAAATAACGTAAAACAGCCACTGTACCGCTTCTTTCGCGATACTTGACAAAAACTCAATAATCAATAAGATGGTCCCCGTGCAGTTCCCTAAAAAGAATTGCATAACTTAAAGCCCCGTCACCTTGTGTGATTGGGCTTTATTTCGATGGACCGGGGGTTCCATGGAGGCATGGAACATCGTTTGTCTCAAAGAGAAGACCAAAACTCCTTGTCCCGAAAAGAATCCGGAGTGGAGAGCCCCTGCAGTCTGGTTTCACGTCTCAGAATCGTTTCATGCATTCTCTCATCAATGCTTTTCTCGACGTCTTCTTCCCGCGCCGCTCGCTCACGGGCGGGGAAGGCGACTGGGTGACGCCGGAGGAACTCCGGTTGCTCCGGGCACGACCGGTGATTCTGGATCGGGGGACGCTCGAGAAGCAGGGTCTCCGCGCGCTCGACCGCGTCGTCGCCGCGGCGGATTACGATCAGGTGCCGCTGCTGCACCGGGCGGTCCACGCGATGAAGTACAAGAAAGTGCGGGGGATGGGGGAGGTTCTCGGAAGATTGCTTGTTGATGTGAGCAGTCTTCATTTTCTGCCCTCACCCCCGGCCCCTCTCCCGCAAGCGGGAGAGGGGAGTTGCTCACCCGTTTTATGTGCGGTTCCTCTCCATTGGCGGCGGCAGTTTGAACGGGGGTTCAATCAGTCCGAAGTCCTCGCGCGCGTCGTCGCGCAGGCACGGGGATGGGAGATCAGGAATCTGCTGCGGCGCACCCGGTTTACCGGTTCGCAGGTCGGCAGAAAGCGCCACGAGCGGCTCACGGGCGTGGCGAACGCGTTCACCGTCACAGGCAAGAATCTCCCGTCGCATGTGATTCTCGTCGATGATCTCTCCACGACAGGGGCGACGCTGGAGGCGTGCGCGAAGGAACTCAAGCGGGCGGGGGTGACGAGGGTGGAAGGGTTGGTTCTCGCATTGGGTTAGTCGCACTTTTACCGCACGCATTCTTTCCCCTCACCCCCGGCCCCTCTCCCACAAGCCCCTCGCGCGGCTCGGGGCGTGGGAGAGGGGAGTTGCTTCACTTTTTTAGGGAGCGCTGTGAACACTTTTGTACGTCCTCTCACCCGGCACTTTTCTCATACAGAAGGCAACTCGAAGTGGTGTGGAAAACTTTTCTGTTTTCCACAGGAGGGTTAGCATCGCCCCCTCCCATGACAGTGATCGTGTCCGCACTGGCGTTTCTCGTGTTGCTCAGTTTTCTCGTGTTCATCCACGAATGCGGGCACTTCTTTGCGGCCCGGAGCGCCAAGGTGATCGTGGAGGAGTTCGGCTTCGGTCTGCCTCCCCGCGCCAAGACGCTCTTTGTCAGCGGCGGGACGCGCTTCTCGCTCAACTGGATTCCCTTCGGCGGGTTCGTGCGCCTCAAGGGCGAGAACGCCGTCTCGGAGCGCGAGCGGCGCGCCGCGGGAAGCTTCGCGCACGCGAGCATCACTGCGCGCGTCATCATTCTCGTCGCGGGCGTGTTCATGAACTTCCTGTTCGCGATTCTCATCTTCACGATCGGCTTCTCCGTCTGGCACTGGATCCCCACGTATGTCACGGCCGAGGAGACGAAGCAGGCCATCGGACGCGGGGAGATCATCCTCAACGGAGGCGTGCGTCTGGTGTCGCTCCAGCCCGAGGGCACCGCGGCGAAGGCGAAAGTGCCGGTCCCCGGCACGATCCTCAAGGTCGATGACGTGAACATCACGTTCCCCACCGACGTCGTGGACGCGCAGAAGGACAAGTCGTCCGTCGTCTACACGATCCAGCCGGACGCCGAGCCGGGCAAAACCGTGACCGTCACGGTGCCGGTGGTCGAAGGCCGCACGGGCGTCGAGATCCAGTCTCCCGACATCACCGCCCCCACCCGTTCACTCCCGCATGCCGTCCTCTTGTCGCTTCGCGAAGCCAAAGTTACGACAGTCCAGACGATCGTCGGCATCGCGCATCTCTTCAAGTCCCTCGCGTGGAGCGGCAGCGTTCCCGAGGGCATCACGGGCATCGTCGGCATCGTGCAGCTCACGCACACGTCGGTGCAGTCGGGCTTCCTCTCGTACCTCCGCCTGATGGCTGTGCTGAGCCTGAGCCTCGCGATCTTCAACATCCTGCCCTTTCCGTCGCTCGACGGCGGCCGCCTCCTGTTCGTGATCATCGAGGCCGTCGCGCAGCGCCCCGCGCCGCGGCGGTTTGAACTGGTCACCAATACCGTCGGCTTCCTGATCCTCATCCTGCTGATGGTCCTCGTGACGTTCAACGATATTTTACGGCTCTTCTGAGAAGTGACCCGTCGGAACGGGAGGGCTTCTTTTCTGCCCTCACCCCCGGCCCCTCTCCCGCAAGCGGGAGAGGGGAGA